>NZ_JBFUJZ010000003.1:0-742427 GCF_056401105.1 Sphingomonas sp. P4_G3 | reverse complement strand
GCTGGTGTCGGCGCCCGATACGATCAGCTCGACCGTACCGGCCGAATAATAGCCGACCGCGCGCGACAGTGCGACCGCCTGCTCGCCCATCTTGCGGCGCATCTCCGGCGAGACGAACGGCGACGGCGCTTCCTCGACCACTTTCTGGTGGCGGCGCTGCACCGAGCATTCGCGCTCGTTCAGATAGACGATATTGCCGTGCTGGTCGCCCAGCACCTGGATCTCGATATGGCGCGGGCTCTCGATGAACTTCTCGATGAACACGCGGTCGTCGCCGAACGAGGCAAGGCCTTCGCGCTTGGTCGCCTCGAACCCTTCGCGCACGTCCTGCTCGCTCCAGGCAAGCCGCATGCCCTTGCCGCCGCCCCCGGCCGAGGCCTTCATCATCACCGGATAGCCGATGTCCGAGGCGATCTTCACCGCCTCGTCGGTGTCGGCGATCTCGCCGAGGAAACCGGGGACGACGTTGACCCCCGCCGCCTTGGCGAGCTTCTTCGATTCGATCTTGTCGCCCATCGCCGCGATCGCGTTGGGCGGCGGGCCGACGAAGGCGATCCCGGCTTCGGCGCAGGCCTTGGCGAAGCTCTCGCGCTCGGACAGGAAACCGTAGCCGGGATGGATGCAGTCGGCGCCGGTGATCCTGGCGGCATCGAGGATTAGCTCGGCCTTAAGGTACGATTCCGCCGCCGGCGCCGGCCCGAGCCGCACCGCTTCATCGGCCATCAGCACATGCGGGCTGCGCGCATCGGCGTCGGAATACACCGCGACCGTCGCGATCCCCATCTTCTTCGCCGTGCGGAACACGCGGCAGGCGATCTCGCCACGATTGGCGACCAGGATTTTCTTGAACATTGGCTACCCCAGAAGACCCTGCCACCAGGACAAGGGATAAATTTCGACATTGATGAAGAGATTTTGGCCGCGATCGCCATCGCCATCGGCGGTCATGTGGAGCTTGCGCGTCGCAGTGCGATTCCACCACCACTCACCGTCGGCGCCGGGTTCATGCCCAGTCAACCGGGAAAGCGCCGATTTCATCGATCGCAGTGAAGGCGCGGCCGGCGCTTCAACCAACAGCGAACATATCCGGGCACCGTTGGAAAGCGGCTGACCCAGCAATACAGTCACGTTCGGTACTGCCCATGCATCAAGCGCAAGCGGATTGGATGGTTCTGCCCGCTGCTTGCGCGTGAAGCGCCAGCCAGTCGCTTTCAGTGCATCCTGGAACTCCCCAAGATTGTTCGAATGGTCGAAACATTGTTGGGCCGCCAGTTGGGCGATCTTAGGGCCATTTCCTGCACGATCGCTCGTGGACAGGAGGCCGACCGCAGTAACTTGCGATCGGGCTGTACATCCGCCGATGGCCGCCGTGCAGCCGAGCAAAAATGCGATTAGGGCAATCCTCACTCCGCCGCTTCCCTCACATCGCGCTGAACCTCTACCGTCGCGGTCCCCAATTTCTTCGCTGTGCGGAACACGTGGCAGGCAATCTCGCCGCAGTCGGCGACCAGGATTTTCTTGAACATCAGCGAGCCTTTTTTGCCCCGGCCGTTGAACCGAACGGCGGCGAAATAGATCGCGATGGCAGGCAGAAGCACGCCCAGCGGACCAACAACCCCGAGGATTCGCCAGAGCAATGCCTGCCCTTGCGTGTCGCACTCGATCCCCGGTGCCAACCCGCAGGGAGCTCCCAAGGCCAGAAACCCGAGCGTCAGCGCCCCTGCCCAATATAAGCAGCTAAGCGCAATCGCGGTTCTCGGCCGCAAATTCATTCCGCGGCCTCCATCACCGCACGCTGCTCCGCCGCCATCGGCGCCAACCTAATTTTCTTCGCGGTGCGGAACACGCGGCAAGCGATCTCGCCGCGATTGGCGACCAGGATTTTCTTGAACATCAAAGTCTTCCGATCATTGCAACGCCGCGAATTTCACCCTCCGACGTTCGAGTTTTTCAAGCTTCTTGGCTTCCGGAATTCCCGTTTTGTCGACGGATGTGAGCCACTTGTGAAAGTCGCTCCGAGCGAATTTTTGACCCAGTTCGCTGAGCTGAGACCAGCGAATAGTAAGATCGGGCCGCCGCTCGACAGCCACGCCGTCGACGAGCAATCCCTTTGCTGCGAGGAACTCGGCAAAGACATATTGGCTTTCGGCTGCTTCACGATTCCAATTCGGATCCGCGCGCTCGCCGGATTCGTCAGATATCGTGACCTTCTGCGCCAACATGCTCGGCACATCGACGATGACAAAATCGGCTGGCGCGCTCATTCCGCCGCCTCCATCACGTCGCGCTGTTCGGCCGCCATCGAGCTCAGGCCAAGCTTTGCGAACAGCGCCGCGTCCTTGTCCTCGCCGGCATTGCCGGTGGTCAGCAGCTTCTCGCCGGTGAAGATCGAGTTGGCGCCGGCGAGGAAGCACAAGGCCTGCGCCGCTTCCGACATGCTCTCGCGCCCGGCCGACAGGCGCACCATGCTGCCCGGCATGGTGATCCGCGCGACCGCGACGGTGCGGACAAACTCGATATCGTCGATCTTGGCGAGCGGCGTGTCGGCCAGCATGTCGCCGAGCACCGTCCCCTTGACCGGGACCAAGGCGTTGATCGGCACGCTTTCGGGATGGACCGGCAGACTGGCGAGCGCATGGATGAAGCCGACGCGGTCGGCGCGCGTTTCGCCCATGCCGACGATGCCGCCACAGCACACATTGATCCCGGCGCCGCGGACATTGTCGAGCGTCTCGATCCGGTCCTCGAAGCTGCGCGTCGAGATGACGTTGGCGTAATTCTCCGGCGAGGTGTCGATATTGTGGTTGTAGTAATCGAGGCCCGCCTCGCCCAGCGCCTTCGCCTGATCCGGCGTCAGCATGCCGAGCGTCATGCAGGTCTCCATCCCCATCTCGCGCACGCCCTTCACCATCTGGACGAGCGCGGGGATGTCCTTGTCCTTGGGATTGCGCCAGGCAGCGCCCATGCAGAAGCGCGACGAGCCATTGTCCTTGGCCTGAGCCGCCGCCTGGAGCACCGCGCGGACATCCATCAGCTTGGTCGCTTTGAGCCCGGTCTCGTGGCTCGACGATTGCGAGCAATAGCCGCAATCCTCCGGGCAGCCGCCGGTCTTGATCGACAGCAGGGTCGACAGCTGCACCTCGTTCGCGGCGTGATGCGCGCGATGCACCTCGGCCGCGTGGAACACGAGCTCGGTAAAGGGGCGGTCGAAAAGGGCGGCGATTTCGTCGCGGGTCCAGTCGGAACGGGTCATGCCTTTAGGGTCCGGGTAAAGAGGTAGATGAACATGCCGACGCCGACCGAGAGCAGGACGGGAGCGGCGATGCGGTAGAGATTGACGCTCTTGCCGAGCGGCTCGCGGCGGTATCGCGCACGGACGATTTCCCCCGCGCCAGTGAAGGAAATGAGCGCGGCACCGCCAAGGACAATGAGCACGGCGATGATCATGCCACGCGACAGGTCCTTTGCATTGGGCACGAGCGCCAACACACCGCCCAGCGAGACGATGCAGAGCGACGTCAGGTGCTTGAAATAGTCGTAGAGCAATGTTTCGTCGCTCTGCCCGGTTTCGACCAATTCCTCCTCGATCTCGGTCATTGCGCAGCCTCTTCTTCAGGGGGCATATTGTGACCGAGCAGGCGGAGGACATCCTCCGCCGCCTTGATCAGATTGGTGCCGGGGCCGAAGATCGCCTGGACCCCGGCCTCGCGCAGGAAATCATAGTCCTGCGCCGGGATCACGCCGCCGGCGATCACCTTGATGTCGGCGCGGCCGGCATCGCGGAGATGGCCGATCAGTTCGGGGATCAAGGTCTTGTGCCCCGCCGCCAGGCTCGACGCGCCGACCACGTCGACATCGCTGTCGAGCGCGAGCATCGCGGCTTCCTTGGGGGTCTGGAACAGCGGGCCCGGCACCACCTCGAAGCCGAGATCGCCGAACATCGAGCTGACCAGATTGGCGCCGCGATCATGCCCGTCCTGTCCCATCTTGGCGACCAGCATGCGCGGCTTGCGGCCAAGACGGCGCTCGGTCGCGGCGACGCCCGACAATAGATTCTCCCAGCGCGAATCCTGGCCATAGGCACCGCCATAGACGCCCGAGACCGGGGTCGGCTTGGTGCCGTAGCGCCCGAAGACGTCCTCCATCGCCGACGATATCTCGCCCAGGGTCGCGCGCTGGCGAGCGCAGTCGACGGCGAGGGCGAGCAGATTGGCGCTGCCTTTCGCCCCTTCGCGCAGCGCATCGAGCGCGGCCTGGCACTTCGCCTCGTCACGCCCTGCCTTGACCCGCTTGATCCGCGCGATCTGCGACTCGCGTACCGCATGGTTGTCGACGTCGAGGATGTCGATATCGTCTTCGTCGGCGAGCCGGTATTTGTTGACCCCGACGATCACGTCCTCGCCGCGGTCGACCCGCGCCTGGCGCCCTGCCGAGGCTTGCTCGATCATCGCCTTGGGCCAGCCTTGCGCAACGGCATTGGCCATGCCGCCCTCTCCGTCGACGCGTTCGATGATTTCCCAGGCGCGGTCGTACAATTCCTGGGTCAGCGCCTCGACATAATAAGAGCCGCCGAGCGGATCGACGACATGGGTGATCCCGGTCTCTTCCTGCAGCACGATCTGGGTGTTGCGGGCGATGCGCGCGGAGAAGTCGGTCGGCAGCGCGATCGCTTCGTCGAGCGCGTTGGTATGGAGGCTCTGCGTCCCCCCCAACGCCGCGGCCATCGCCTCGACCGTGGTGCGGATGACGTTGTTATAGGGGTCCTGCTCCTGCAGCGACACGCCACTGGTCTGGCAATGCGTGCGCAGCATCTTCGAGCGCTCGTCCTTGGCGCCGAGGTCGCTCATCACGCGGTGCCACAGCTTGCGCGCGGCGCGCAGCTTGGCGACTTCCATGAAGAAGTTCATCCCGATCGCGAAGAAGAACGACAGCCGCCCAGCGAACTTGTCGATATCGAGCCCCGCCGCCATCGCCGCCTTCGCATATTCGCGTCCGTCGGCGATGGTGAAAGCGAGTTCCTGGACCTGCGTCGCGCCGGCTTCCTGCATGTGATAGCCGGAGATCGAGATCGAGTTGAATTTCGGCATATGCGCCGAGGTATAGGCGATGATGTCCGCGATGATCCGCATGCTCGGCGCCGGCGGATAGATGTAGGTGTTGCGGACCATGAACTCCTTGAGGATGTCGTTCTGGATGGTGCCGTCGAGCTGCGCCTGGGGCACGCCCTGTTCCTCGCCCGCGACGATGAAGAACGCCAGGATCGGGATCACCGCGCCGTTCATCGTCATGCTGACCGACATCTGATCGAGCGGGATGCTGTCGAACAGGATCTTCATGTCGTCGATCGTGTCGATCGCGACGCCCGCCTTGCCGACATCGCCGGTCACGCGCGGATGGTCGCTGTCATAGCCGCGATGGGTGGCAAGATCGAACGCGACCGACAGTCCCTTCTGCCCCGCGGCGAGGTTGCGGCGATAGAAAGCGTTCGATTCCTCGGCGGTCGAGAAGCCGGCATATTGGCGGATCGTCCAGGGCCGCCCGGCATACATCGATGCGCGCACGCCGCGCGTGAAGGGGGCAAAGCCGGGCAGGCCGGGATCGATGCCGGCGACATCCTCGGCCGTGTAGAGCGGCTTGACCTCTATCCCCTCCGGCGTGTGCCAGATGAGGTCCTTGCCCTTCACTTCCTTGGCGGCGAGCGCCTTCCAGTCGTCGGGAGTCGGGTTGGTCGTCATGATCGTGTCCGGCCCCCGAAAGGGCGCTCCTTCTCTTGCCTCAGGCGCCCTTGAACTCGGCCTTGCGCTTCTGGAGGAAGGCCATGCCGCCTTCCATCGAATCCTGCGTCGCACGCGCGGCGCGCTGATTGTCGGCCTCGCGCTGCATCGCCGCGGCGTAATCGCTCTCCAGCGCTTCGTGCAGCTGGCGGCGCATCATGCCGAGCGCGACGGTCGGGCCGGCGGCGAGCCGCTCGGCCAGTGCCAGTGCCTCGGCGTCGAGCGCATCGTCGGCGACCTGTTTGTGGATCATGCCCCAATCGACCGCCTTGGCCGCGGGCACGCGTTCGCCCAGCATCATCATTTCCGAGGCCCGCGCGCGCCCGATCAGTCGGGTCAGCATCCAGCTTGCGCCGCCATCGGGGACCAGCCCGATATTGACGAAGGCCTGGAGGAAATAGGCAGTGTCCGACGCGACGCAGAAATCGGCCGACAGCGCCAGGCTGCAGCCGATCCCGGCGGCCGGCCCGCGCACCGCGGTCACCACCGGCACCGACAGCTCGGCGATCGCGGCGAGCGTGGGATTGTAGCTGCTGGTCAGCGCGTCATAGGTCGCCTGGCCCGGATCGAGCCCGCGCTCGCTCGCCATCAGGGCACCGCCACCGACATCGGCCCCCGAGCAGAAAGCGCGGCCCGCCCCGGTGATCAGCACCGCGCGCGCGCCGCCAAGATCGGCCAGGGCCTCGCGCATCTCGACGAACATCGCCGGCGGTGCGGCGTTGAGGCGATCGGGACGGTTGAGCGTCACGACCAGCACGTCGCCCTTCCGCTCGGACAGGATGTGTTCGTAGGCCATTCGGTTCCCCTCTTTTCCTCCCTCGCCCCTGGAAGGGGAGAGGGATACCGAAGCTTGGCAGCTCGCTGCCTAGCGAAGGTTGGGAGAGGGGTCGTGCGAGCCGCCGGCTCGCGCCGAGCTGCGCTCGGCCTGACCCCTCTCCCAGCTCCGACTAAGGCCCTGCGGGCCCAAGTCTGCGCAACCCTCTCCCCTGCGAGCAGGGGAGAGGGAGTGTCATCAATGCCCCTCCTTGGGCGTTTCCATGATCTCGGTCAGCACACCGCCCATGTCCTTGGGATGGACGAAGAAGATCGGCGTGCCGTGTGCGCCGATGCGCGGCTCGCCGAGCACTTTCGCGCCCTTGCCCTCGAACCACGCTTTGGCTGCCATGATGTCCGCGACCTCGTAACAAAGGTGATGCTGGCCCCCCGCCGGGTTCTTGTCGAGAAAGGCGCGGATCGGCGACCCCTCACCCAGCGGCTCGATCAGTTCGATCTGCGTGTTGGGGGTGTCGACGAAGCACACTTTCACCCCCTGCGCCGGCAGATCGAACGGATCGTGGATCACGGTCGCGCCCATCACGTCGCGCCAATAAGGGATGGCGTCGGCGATCGACGGCGTCGCCACCCCGACATGATTGAGGCGGCCGAGTTTCACTTATCCGCCTTTTTGCCGTCCTTGGGTTCGGGCGCGCGGACCGGCGGCTGGCCGAGCGTGTAGCCGCACGCCGCCAGCACCGTGGTGATCGGCTGCGCGCTCGCCGGGCCGGCGAAGGTGGCATCGACCGGCTCGCCGGTGGTGGTCGTGGTATGGACCTTGATCGTCTTGGCCGCAGCCAAAGCGGTGGTCAGCGTGGTCACCGCGACGTCGTCGCGCTGAAACGCGCCCTGCGGCACGAATTCCCAATTGTCGATCATCGGCGTGTTGGCGTCGAAGGTCAGCGACACCGGACGCGCCGGCGGGCCGCCGAGCGACGTGCGGCTGAACAGCTGGACCGACACCACCTTCGCCTTGCCCGCGTCGCAGCGCACGACGAGCTTGGCATTGCCGTCGGCCGACGGCGCGCTGGTCACCGTCGTGGTGATCGTCGGGTCGCTGCTGGGGCGCGGCGTCACCGTCCACGGCGCGACCGCCGCCGGAGCCGGCGCGGCCTGGAGCAACAGGGCAACGAGTGAAATCATTGGGGGCAGCCTTTCTTCAAAGCGGAATGTTGTCGTGCTTCTTCCACGGATTCTCGAGGCTCTTGTTGCGCAATTTGCGCAAGCCCAAAGCGATGCGCCGACGCGTCGAATGCGGCTGGATCACTTCGTCGATGAAACCCTTGGCCGCGGCGACGAACGGATTGGCGAAGCGCGCCTCATATTCGGCGGTGCGTTCGGCGATCTCATCCGGTGTTTTGCCGCGGAAGATGATCTCGACCGCGCCCTTGGCGCCCATCACCGCGATCTCGGCGGTCGGCCAGGCGTAATTGAGGTCGCCGCGCAGATGCTTCGACGCCATGACGTCATAGGCGCCGCCATAGGCCTTGCGGGTGATGACGGTGATCTTGGGCACGGTCGCCTCGGCGTATGCGAACAGCAATTTGGCGCCGTGCTTGATGATGCCGTTATGCTCCTGGGCGGTGCCGGGCAGGAAGCCGGGGACGTCGACGAAGGTGACGATCGGGATGTCGAACGCGTCGCAGAAGCGCACGAAGCGCGCGGCCTTCTTGGACGAATTGATGTCGAGCACACCGGCCAGCACCATCGGCTGGTTGGCGACCACGCCGATCGTCCGCCCCTCGATCCGGCCGAAGCCGCAGATCACGTTGCCGGCGTGCTTGGGCTGGATTTCGAAGAAATCGCCTTCGTCGACCGTCTTCCGGATCAGTTCGTGCATGTCATAAGGCTGGTTGGCCGAGGCCGGGATCAGGGTGTCGAGGCTGTCCTCGATCCGATCCCAGGGATCCGATGACGGACGTTCGGGTACGGGCTCGCGGTTGGATGCTGGCAGGAAATCGATGAAATCCCGCGCGGCGAGCAGCGCCTCGATATCATCCTCGAACGCATTGTCGGCGACCGAGGTCTTGGTGGTGTGGGTGACCGCGCCGCCCAAAGCCTCCTGCGTCACCACTTCGTTGGTCACCGTCTTGACCACATCGGGGCCGGTGACGAACATGTAGCTCGAGTCCTTCACCATGAAGATGAAGTCGGTCATCGCCGGCGAATAGACCGCGCCGCCCGCGCACGGGCCCATGATCAGCGACAGCTGCGGCACCACGCCCGAGGCGAGCACGTTGCGCTGGAACACCTCGGCATAGCCGCCGAGCGACGCCACGCCTTCCTGGATGCGCGCGCCGCCCGAATCGTTGAGGCCGATCACCGGCGCGCCGACCTTCATCGCCATGTCCATGATCTTGCAGATCTTTTGCGCGTGCCGCTCGGACAGCGAGCCGCCGAACACGGTGAAATCCTGGCTGAACACGAACACCAGCCGGCCGTTGATCGTGCCCGATCCGGTGACCACGCCGTCGCCCGGGATGATCTGGTCCTGCATGCCGAAATCGACGCAATTATGCTCGACATACATATCGAGCTCTTCGAACGATCCTTCGTCGAGCAGCACGTCGAGCCGCTCGCGCGCGGTCAGCTTGCCCTTGGCGTGCTGCGCGGCGATGCGCTTCTCTCCGCCGCCCAATCGGGCCGCGGCGCGCTTCTTCTCGAGTTCGGCGATGGTCGACGACATGGAGACTCCTTCAGGACCCGACCTCTTTCCCCTAGCAGCCCGCCTTCGCAACTGTAATGTTGCAAACTTGCCGAGGGTAGGTTTGCAAACTATTCCCGAACGCATGGCCGAAGGCATCCGCCGTATCTTCGCCGGACACCGGATCCGCGCGCTGCGCCAGCGGCTCGGCCTGAGCCAGCGCGCGCTGGCGACCCAGTTGTCGGTATCGGTCAGCTATTTGTCGCAGATCGAGAATGGCGACCGTCCGATCACGCCGCTGGTGATGGTGGCGCTGGCCCGCGCTTTCCCCGCCGATTGGGAGACGATCGCTGCCGCCGACGAAGGGATGCTGCTGGTCGACGCGATCGAGGCATCGAGCGATCCCAGCGTGCCCGATGCGCGGCTCGATGAAGCGACGTTGCGCCGCGGGGCGCGGCAACAGCCGCAGCTCGCACGGCGCTTGGTCGCGCTCCACGCCGCGTTTCGCCGCTCGCAGGAGCAATTGCGCGCCTTCGACGACCGGTTCGAGGCGGGCGCGGCCGAAGCGGCGCGCTTTCCCTGGGAGGAAGTGCGCGACTGGTTTCACGCCGAGCGCAATTATGTCGACGCGCTCGACCGCGCGGCCGAGGCGATCGCGGAGGAGATGGGCGCGGATGCGATCGATCGCCTCGCGCTCGAGGATCGGCTCGGCCGGCGCTTCGGGATCAATGTCGTCGCCGATCGCGAGCTCGGCGGGCCGGTGCGCGCGTACGATCCCGAGGCGCGCCTGTTGCGGCTCGACCCGGCCTTGCCCGAGGCGAGCCAGCGCTTCGCGCTCGCCCACCAATTGGCGCGGCTCGAATTCGCCGAACTGATCCGCGACATCGCCAGCGAGGGGATCGCCTCCGATGCCGGCCGCGCGCTGCTCGCCGCCGGGCTGACCAATTACGCCGCGGGCGCGCTGGTCATGCCTTATGCCCGCTTCCGCGCCACCGCGCGCGAGCTGCGCCACGATATCGACCGATTGAGCCTGCGCTTCGGGGTCAGTTTCGAACAGACCTGCCATCGCCTGTCGACATTGCAGCGCCCCGGCGCGGCGGGCATCCCGTTCTTCTTCTGCCGCGTCGACATGGCGGGCAACATCACCAAGCGGCATTCGGCGACGCGCTTCCAGTTCGCGCGGTTCGGCGGCGCGTGTCCGCTCTGGGGCGTACACGAGGCGGTCGCGATTCCCGACCGCATCGCCGTCCAGCTCGCCGAAACGCCCGACGGCACGCGCTACGTCTCGATCGCCAAGGGGCTGGTCAAGCCGTCGGGCAGCTTCACCCGCAGCCCGCGCCGCTATGCGGTGACGCTCGGCTGCGAGGAAGCGCATGCCGCCGATTTCGTCTATGCCGACGGCCTCCGCGCCGATGACGTGGCGACGCCGATCGGCGTGTCGTGTCGCATCTGCCCGCGCAGCGATTGCGACCAGCGCGCCTTTCCGCCGGCGGCGAGCGAGATCCATATCGATCCCGACGCGCGCGGGCCGGTGCCCTATTCGTTCGGGTAATAGTCTCCCCTCCCTGCTTGCAGGGAGGGGGCAGGGGGTGGGTGCGCGCGTCTGCGCGCCCAAAAAAAGACTAAAGAGCGCTCGTCAAAACAGCGACGGACGAGGCATCGAGCCTCGTCCGCGCTCACCCACCCCTAACCCCTCCCTTGCAGGGAGGGGAAAGTGGAACTCCCGACAGCCGCCGTTCATCTACCTGAACGAACCCGACGCGCTCGCGATCATCCGCGACACATTGGTACATTTCCCGGCACAGATCGGCGACACTTAGGGCCGAAATCGTCTCTCGACCGCTCGATCGGTCGCGTAAGGAGTGAGAGACATGAAAAAGCTGACTGTTGTGTTGATGGGGCTGGGCTTTGCCACCGCCGCTTTCCCCGCCGTTTCGGTCGCCGCGCCGTTCGCGCCGCTCAACCAGCGCGCGCAGATGATCCAGTCGCGGATCGACCAGGGCATCCGCTCGGGCAATTTGAATCGCCGTGAGGCTTTCCAGCTGCAAGGCCAGCTGCGCGGCATCCAGAAGCTCGAATATCGTTACCGCATCTCGGGCGGACGGATCGACATGCGCGAGCGCGCCGATCTTGAGCGCCGCTACGACGCGCTGAGCGCCAAGGTGCGGTTCGACAAGCATGACGGCCAGCGCCGCTGGTAGTCGGGTTTGCGCAGGAGGGCGCAATGAGAGGGGCCGGGAAACCGGCCCCTTTTTTTGGTGAGGATAATAAAGCCCTCTCCCGCGTGCGGGAGAGGGAGGGGCCCGCCGCGAAGCGGTGGGAAGGTGAGGGTCTTCTTACTTCTTCTTGAATTCCAACCGCTTGGAAGAAGAAAGAAGACCCTCACCCAACCCTCTCCCGCAAGCGGGAGAGGGCTTAAGGCAGCGCGGCGTGCGATCGATATTCTCGGGCTTGCCTATCGGCAACGACGGCGTATCGATCGCATCCTTCCCTCCCCATGGAGTCGCCGATGCGTCTTGCTCTTGCCGCCGCCTTGCTCGCCGCCACCTCCGCGCCCGCGCTCGCGGCGCCGCTTCATTCCTATTCGGGGCTGGCGCTGTCCGCCGCGGGCGATCGCGTCGCCAGCGTCGAGGAAGAGGAAGGCGCCACCGCCAAGCCCGCGCATGGCCGGATCGTCGTGCGGTCGGCCAAGGACGGCAAGATCCTGGCGACGCTCGATCCCTGCACGCAATGCAGCTATTCGGGGCTGACTTTCGGGCCGGGTGGGGCGCTTGCCTATCTGCAGCGCGATCGCGCGAGCGGCGTGGTCGCGCTGGCGCTGGCCGACGGCAAGACCACGCGCACCATCGCCAGCGTGAAGGGCATCGCCCAGGCTCCGCGCTTCTCCCCCGACGGCAAGAAGATCGCGTTGCTGGTGACGCTCAACGCCGCCAAGGAATCGGGTGCGACCCAGCCCGGCGTCCGACAAATTGGCGAGATCGGCGAGAAGAGCGACGAACAGCGGCTGGCGGTGTTCAACCTGGCGGGCGCTCCGGTGACCGACGTCAAACCGGTCTCCCCCGCCGACCGCTATGTCTACGAATATAGCTGGACTCCGGACGGCACCGGCTTCGTCGCGACGACGGCACTCGGCAATGGCGACGATAATTGGTGGGTGGCGACGCTCGATGCGATCGACGCCACGACCGGCGCGGTGCGCCCGATCGCGCGGCCCAAGACCCAGATCAACGCGCCGCGCGTCTCGCCCGACGGCAAGACAATCGCCTATATCGGCGGGCTGATGAGCGATTTCGGCTCGGTCGGCGGCGACATCTGGACGGTGCCGTTCGCCGGGGGCGAACCGGTCGATATGACCAAAGGCGAGAAGGCGAGCGTCACCTCGCTCAGCTGGACCAAAGGCGGCCTGCGCGCGACGCGGCTGGCCGGCCCCGACATGCAGATCGCGGCACCGGGCGCCAAGGGTACGACGATATTGTGGGCACAACCGTCGAGCTTCGCCGCGGAAGACGGACGCGCAGCCTATAGTAGCGACGGTGCGACGGTCGCGACAATCGTGTCGGACTTTGAACACGCCCCCGCTATCTATGCCGGGCCGGCGCGCAGTCCCCGCAAGATCACCACCGACAATGACGGCCAGGTCGCGCTAGTGAAGGCGCGCAGCATCAGCTGGAAGAATGACGGTTACGACGTGCAGGGCTGGCTGCTGACACCGGTCAATGCCGATCCTGCCGTGAAGGCGCCGATGATCACCATCGTCCATGGCGGACCGGCCTCCGCCAATGTCCCCAAATTTTCGTCGATGGGCGGCCTGCCGAGCCTGGTCCGCGCCGGCTATTACGTGTTCCTGCCCAATCCGCGCGGCAGCTATGGCCAGGGTGAGGCGTTCACCATGGCCAATCGCCGCGATTTCGGCGGCGGCGACCTGCGCGACATCCTGGCCGGGATCGACGCGGTCGAGAAGGTCGCGCCGGTCGACGACAACCGGCTCGGCCTGACCGGCGGCAGCTATGGCGGGTTCATGGCGATGTGGGCGAATACCCAGACCAACCGCTTCAAGGCGATCGTCGCCGGCGCGGGCCTGTCGAACTGGATCAGCTATTACGGCACCAACGGCATCGACCAGTGGATGATCCCGTTCTTCGGCAAGTCGGCCTATGACGATCCCGAGCCTTATGTGAAGGCGTCGGCGATCACCTATATCAAGAAGGCGCGCACCCCGACCTTCATCTATGTCGGCGAGCGCGACATCGAGGTGCCGCCGACCCAGTCGATCGAATATTGGCATGCGCTGAAGGAACTCGGCGTGCCGACCAGCCTGGTGATCTATCCCGACGAGGGCCATGGCATCCGCGGCACCGACCACGCGGCCGACGTCCAGCGGCGGACGGTGGCGTGGTTCGATCAATATCTGGGGAAGTAGACCGGTTACTCGTCATCCCAGCGAAAGCTGGGATCTCGTGCGGCTCTTGCGTCGCGCCATCGCCAAAGATCCCAGCTTTCGCTGGGATGACGGGAGTTTGGGATGACGGTTGAGGAGCGGGCCCGCCGTTATTTCAGCGGCTTGCCCGAATCCTTCCAGCGGTCGAGGATTTGCGACGCGCCGGGCAGATTGTCCTCGGCCGGCGGCGGCGTTGCGCGGGCGACGCTGGTGTCCTGATATTTGGGCTGGATCAGCGCGATATTGGTGCTCGGCGCGGGCGGCACCGCCAGTCCCGGGACGCCCGGCGCCGGCATCCCCGGCGTGTACGCCGCGAACTGGGTCGATGGCAGCGGCGTCAGCGGCGGGGCGATCTTGGCGTGCGGCCCCGGCACCGGCTCGCCACCGCGATAGCGCGCATTGCTGAACGCCGCGGGCGTGCCCCAATAGCCTTTCCAGCGATGGAAGAAGTGCATGCCGATCGCGTCGGTCATCACCAGGCTGCGGTTCCAGGACGGCGTCACCGCATAGGTATGATAATGGGTCGCGAGCCCGACTCCGCGCACGACATAACCGCTGAGCGCCTCGAGCGCGTAGCGGCGCGCGCGGTCGATCGCCGAGCGCATCGGCACGCGCGCCATCGACCCGTCACAGGCATAGCTGAACTGGCAGCCGGTGCTCTTTTCCGATCCCTGATAGACCACCCCGCAGACGGTCGAGGGAAAGGCCGGGTGGCGGACGCGGTTGAGGATTACCTGGGCGACCGCGCGCTGGCCTTCTTCGCTTTCCGACGCCGCCTCGTAATAGATCGCGGTCGCCAGGCAATCGAGCGCGCGTGCCTTGTCGAGCGCGCTGGCGCCGGCCATCGAGAAGGGCTGGGCCGGGCGCACGGTGCCGTCGGTGTCGGGCGTCAGATCGGCATTGGCCGGAACCGGCAGATCGGGCAACGCGGTGGTGCCGGTGGTGCCAGCGGTCGGCGCCGCCTGCTCCTCGGCGACGAAGAACAGGGCCGCGCCGGGGAAATGATCCTCGCTCTCATAGCCGATCGGCGGCAGCGGCGGTGCCTCGGCCTTGGCCTGGGCAGCATAATAAGCGATCACCGCGGCCTTGGCCGACACGGCGAGCATGGGCACGCCGACCAGTCCCGCGAGCAATGCCACGCGAGTCTGCCGGACCGTCCAGTTGCGCCAATCGATCACGTGCGAGCAATGTCCTTCGTCTCTGCCCGGCACGTCGTCCCGGGCGCGAAGCGCCTTACCGCGAAAAGCTTACCGAAGCGCCCCCGGAATCCGCCGTGTCCCGCGGCGAAACGATTGATGGTTAATGTAATTTTGCGGGGCGGAGGCGCGGCCACGCCCGCGCCGGTGCGCCCGCGCACCGCCCCGCACGGCCGGCGGACGAGGCTAAGCCTCGATCCAGCCGACGGCTTTGCCAGCGGCGTGAAGTTCCGGATAAATCACTTTCCTCGTGTTCCTGCGAAAGCAGGAACCCAGGGTGATGAGGTACTTCGCTGCCCTGGGCTCCTGCTTTCGCAGGAGCACATGAACCGAGGATCAGAGCTTCGAACTCACGCCTTCTCAAGCGTGCATTGCAGCGGGTGCTGGTTCTGCCGCGCGAAGTCCATCACCTGGCTGACCTTGGTCTCGGCGACTTCGTAGCTGAACACGCCGCACACGCCGACGCCCTTTTGGTGGACGTGGAACATCACCCGAGTCGCTTCCTCGGTGGTCATGCGGAAGAAGCGCTGCAGGCAGAGCACGACGAATTCCATCGGCGTATAATCGTCGTTGAGCATCAGCACGCGATAGGGCGTGGGCTGCTTGGTCTTCGTGCGGGTACGCGTGGCGAGCCCGACGCCGGTGTCGTTGTCACCGTCGTTGCCGCTGCCGACCCCATCGGGATCGTTGGCCATCATGAAATCGGGGTTTCGCATATCAGATCGCAAAATATGGCATTGCGGCACGCCGGGGCAAGAGGGTGCGGCGCACGTTAAGTGCTTTTCGTCGTTGGAGGTGTGAATGCGCGCCCCTGAACGTATCTGAGCGCAACTTACGTGGGGCTATGTTCGCTTGAGCAATATCCGGCTGGCATGACCAGGCGGCGGCTTTCGCGATGCGGACGATGGAGGCTAAGCGGCCGACTCGGCGCGTTCAATGCATGTCGAAATATGGCGCCAGATTCGTGCGGATACGCTCCAACACCGTGCCGCCCCCCAGATCGGGCGCGAACGAACGGCCGGTGATCGTCTCGAAGGCTTCGGCATAGACGGCGGCGGTGCCGGCGATCAGCTGTTGCGGGATTTCGGGGATCGGGTCCTTGTAGGGGTCGCATTGCGTGGTCACCCATGACCGCACGAAGTCCTTGTCGAAACTGTCAGGCCGCTCCCCCGCTTCGAAACGCGACTGATAGCTGGACGCTCGCCAATAACGACTGCTGTCCGGCGTGTGTATCTCATCCGCCAGAACAATCGCACCATCGGGCGCGACGCCAAATTCGTACTTCGTATCGGCCAGGATCAGTCCGCGTTCCTCGGCATTCTTCTGCCCACGCGCGAATAGCGCCAGCGCGGTGGCGCTGAGTTCGTCCCATTGCGCCGCGGTCAGCAGCTTGCGCGCGAGGATTTCCGTCGGCGTCAGCGGCTCGTCGTGCCCGCCGTCGAACTCCTTGCTGGTCGGCGTGATGATGGGCTCGGCGAGCTTGGCATTGTCGCGCAGTCCATCGGGCAGCGTCATGCCGTACATGGCGCGTTGCCCCTTTTTGTAGAGGGTCAGGATCGAGGTGCCGGTGGTTCCCGCCAGATAGCCGCGCACCACGATTTCGACCGGCAGAATCTCCAGTCGACGGGCGATCAGGACGTTGGGATCGGGATAATCGAGCACATGATTGGCGCAGATATCGGCCGTCTGCTCGAAACAGAACCGCGCCGTCTGGGTCAGCACTTCGCCCTTGAACGGAATGGCGCAGAGGATGCGATCGAACGCGCTCAGCCTGTCGCTGGCAATGATGATCCGGCGCCCGTCGGCCAAATCGTAATTGTCGCGGACCTTGCCGCGATAATGGTTGGGTAGTTCAGGGATGGCGGCATCGACCAGGACGCGCGACGAGAAGGCGGCGAAATCGATAGATGGCATGCACTGATCCTGGAGGCCCGGCGGGATATTTTGCCTAGCCCGGCCCGCTGACAATGTCAGCCAGCGACGCCATCATCCCAAACGAAAAGGCCAAACGAAAAGGCCAAACAAAAAGGGCGGCCGCCGGATGGCGACCGCCCTTTCGATGTCTCACCGAAGGTGAAGGTGACGCTTACGCGGCGACCTTGATCTTCTCGGCGGCGATCGCGACGCGGTTCGAAATCGGCTTGGCGACATCGCCGGCCAGCTTCAGCATCGCTTCGGTGTTCTTCGAGCTCTCGGCGACGAACGAGTCGAACTGGCCACGGACGAAGTCCGCCTGCAGCTTGAAGAACTCGGTCGGCGACTTGACGGCGGCGAAGCCCTTCAGCGCGGCGGTGGTGCCTTCGAACTGCTTGCGCGCATAATCGGCATAATCCTGGCCGAGCGTCTCGAAGCCCTTGGCCGCAATCTTGCCCGACTCGACGAGCGCTTCGACGTTACCCTTGCCGAACTCGTTGATGTCTTCGAACGCCTTGGCGCCCTTTTCGGCCGCGGCCTTCGCCTTGGCGCTGAATTCCGCGAAATAGGCCTGGCCCTTGTCGGCGGCTTCCTTGATGGTGTCGTTCATCTTGATAACTTCCTTTTCGATGGTGGCCGGCGCCTCTTGGGCGGCTGCGGCGACGGTTTCGGTCACTGTTTCGGCAATTTTTTCGACTATCGGGGTCTCGACTGCGGGGGTCTCGACAGGCGCGGTTTCTAGGACGGGCGCCATCGGCTGCTCTACGGCAGGGGTTTCGGCAACGATCGGAGCGGGAGTCGGCACGGGCTTCGTTTCGACGGGAACCGAAGCCGGCTTGGTGGATTTGACAGGCGTGCGCTTCACCGGCGCCTTGGCTGCGGGTTTCGCCGCCTTGGTTACGGGGGTCTTGCTCACCATCACATCCTCCGCGGCATCATTGCTGCATTGCACAAAATAGGGCTTGGGAGGCAAAGGTCAAGCGATTTTTGTGCAGTGCAACATAAGCGTCACAACGGTCACGAAACCGTCGCCTGGCAAGGCTTGAGGCACTGTTCTGGCAGAGCGGTTGCGCCCAGCCCCGTCATCCAATCGCCGGTTAGGCGACTGCCCGCTTGTCGCTCATCCGGTCGTCGGACGTGCAGAAATGGAGCTTGCCTTTCCCGCCGCCCTTGCAGCGGTAAAGCGCCGCGTCGGCGCAGGAGAGCAAGGTTTCCAGTTCGCGGCCGAATTCGGGCATCATGGCGATCCCGACGCTGGCCGAGATGCGTACCCAATCGCCGTCCGCTTCGTACGGCGCGCTCAATTGCCTGATCATCCGTCGCGCCAGCATTTCGGCTTCGCTCCGGTCGCGGACATGCGTCTGCAAGACGATGAATTCGTCCCCACCGAGCCGCGCCACGGTATCTTCGGCCCTGACGAGTCCTTCGAGCCGACGCGACACCTGTTGCAGCACCGAATCCCCGGCGAGATGGCCCAGGCCGTCATTGACCGCCTTGAACCCGTCGAGGTCGATGAAATGCAGCGCCAGTTGCTCGCCCTGTGCCGCGGCGATCAGGCTGCTGTCCTGAAAGCGCTCGCGCAGCAGCAGGCGATTGGCCAGACCGGTCAGCGCGTCGAATTTCGCCAGCAACGCCATGTCATGCTCGGCCGTCAGATGCCGTACCGCCGACCGATAGAGATGCCTGACCGATTGCAGGCTGAGCATGGTGATCATCGCAACAAGGAAAGCTTCGGTGGCGAACAGCGGAGCGTGAAGTTCGATCGGGTTCGGCTCGACGGCGTGAACGGCGAGCGCGGCGACGGTCGGCACGGTCGCAAGCAACAGGCTGATCACGCAGATCACCGGGCGGATCGAAATCCGGGAAACGATGCCCGCGCCGAAGCCGAACACCAGGCTCACCGTGATCAGGTGCAGGAGCGGGAAATGGTAGTTCAGGACGTAGACATTGAGCAGACCAAGCAGGGCCCCGAACGCATAGGCGCCGATCGCGTACCGCAATTCCCAGCGGCCGAGCTCGGCGTCGGCGACGGGACGCGCGCGGTCATAGGCGCGCAGGACCAGCAGCCGGACGACCGTGAGCAGCGCCGCGGCCAGCGCCAGGAAGGCGATGACCGGATCCTGCCATTCGCGCGCGACGAGACCCGCAATCGCCGCCGTCACGATGCCCATGCCGAGAATCGGCAGCCGCATGTCGAACAGCGTGTCGATGAATTCGCGACGGACCGGTGCGGGAAGCGGGACTTCCTGAAGAAGGAGCCTGATGCTCCGCCGCCGATCCCGCGACAAGCGTTGGTCGGAACGTCTCACGCCCCCAGTTTAGGCGGAGTTGGTTAACACATCGCATCCTCCGCCTCGGGAAATACACAGGTGTTTGAGCGATTTACCGGCGCAAGTCGCGCTGCTCGCGCGACCTGCCCGTCAACCGCCGGGTAAGGCAGGCCGATCAGCCGACTCGTTCCGCGCCCGATCCTATCGCGCGCGGACATAGTCTCCCGGAGCATCGGCGATCGCCGGGCGCTTCTTGCCCTTGCCGGGCTCGCGCGCGCCCTTGACCTTGACCTCGGTCGCGTCTTGCACGCGCAGCCAGCCGATCCAGTCGGGCCACCAGCTGCCCTTGGTCTCGGTTGCCCCGGCGACGAACTCGGCCAGGGTCGCGGCGGGCGTGTCGTTGGTCCAATATTGATATTTGCCCGCGGCGGGCGGGTTGACCACCCCGGCGATATGGCCCGAGCCCGCCAGCACGAACTTGAGCGGTCCGGCGAACAGATGCGTGATCTTCCACACGCTCTCGGCCGGGGCGATATGGTCCTCGCGCCCCGCCTGGATGTAGCTCGGCGTCGCGACCCTGGTCAGGTCGATCGGCGTGCCGGCGATCGCCAATGCCCCCGGCCGCACCAGCAGATTGTCGCGATAGAGATCGGTCAAATACGACAAATGCCATTTCGCCGGCAGGTTGGTGGTGTCGCCGTTCCAGTGGAGCAGGTCGAACGGCGCATAATCCTGGCCCATCAGGTAATTGTTGGCGACATAATTCCAGATCAGGTCGCGGCCGCGCAGCAGGTTGAAGGTCAGCGCCATGTAGCGCCCGTCGAGATACCCCTCGGGCGACAATTGCCTGATCATGTCGAGCTGGGCGTCGTCGACGAAATTGAGCAGGTCGCCGGCATCGGCGAAGTCGACTTGCGCGGTGAAGAAGGTCGCGGTCCTGACCTTGTCCGCTTCGCTCTTGGCGGTCAGATAAGCGAGCGTCGCGGCGAGTGTCGTGCCCGCGACGCAATAGCCGATCGCGTGTACCGCCTCGACATCGAGCTGGTCGCGGATCACGTCGATCGCCTCGATCTGGGCGAGCACGTAATCGTCCCAGCTGGTGTCGATCAGGCTGGCATCGGCCGATTTCCACGACACCATGAACACCGACAGCCCCTGATCGACCGCCCAGCGGATGAAGCTCTTTTCGGGCGTCAGATCGAGGATGTAGAAGCGGTTGATCCAGGGCGGGAAGATCACCAGCGGCGTCGCCAGCACGGACTCGGTGGTCGGCGTATAGTGGATCAGTTCGAACAACGGGCTGCGATAGATCACCTTGCCCGGCGTTGTCGCGAGATTGCGCCCGACCTCGAACGCCTCGGCATCGGTATGGGTGAGCTGCCCCTTGCTCAGATCGTTGAGCATGTTGGACAGGCCCTTGAGCAAATTCTCGCCGCGCGTCTCGATCGTCTTCTGGATCACGTCGGGATTGGTGAAGGCGAAGTTGGATGGGCTCATCGCGTCGATCACGCCTTGGGTCGCAAAGCGGAATTGCTCGCGCTGTTTGGGATCGAGCCCTTCGATCGCATCGACCTGTTTGAGCATCTGGTCGGCGATCATCAGATAGGATTGGCGGATCCAGTCGAACACCGGATTCTGCCAGGCTTCGGACTTGAAGCGCCTATCCTTGATCGCGGCCTGCGCGCCATCGGCGGCGGCCTGGGGATCGAGGAAGCGCTGCCATAATTTGAGGCTGTCCGACCAGAAATCGCCGACGCGGGCCAAGGTCGCCGGATCGTTGAACCCGGGGATCACCGGCACACCCGCGCCGAGCCCGGCTTCGAGCATCATCTGCTGCGCCCGGCCCATCACCCAGGTCCAGTGCTGCATATCCTCGAGGCTGGGTGCGTCGGTCTGGTCGGCCATCATTGTCCCCCGGCGAAGGTCTGCATGCGCTGAACGCGCCATCCTCCCTTAAGGCACCGCCACTCCGCGCGATAGCGCCCACCGGTCGCGAAGGCCTCGTTCTTTGGGTCGTTGCCGCGCTGACGGAACTCGCCGATCGAGCGCCAGCCACTGGCGGTCCGCTCAATGCTATCGACCGTCATCACCTGCTCGCCGAGCTTGTAGCCGCCGAACCCGGCCAGGAACGCCTCGATCTCCCTGGGGCCGGTGACCGGCTCGCCTTTCGGCCCGACCAGCACCCCGTCGGCGGCATAGAGTGAAGCGGTGCGGCGCGGGTCCATCGCCCGCGCGACATCGGCATAATGACCGACCGCCGCGTCCAGCGCGACTCCATGACAGCGAGGAGCATTGGTGGGCGGCGCTTCGCTGGCGACGGTGGCCGCTGCGACGAGCATCAGGGCAATCATCTTGTTTCTCCACCGGTTACTCGATGGCGAACGCGGCAACCCCGCTTTTGTCTCCGCTTTACGGCACGGATCGCCGCATCCGGAACAACGCGGTTTCGCGGCCCCCCGCTTATGCCCTAAGGAGAAGGCGAAAGGAGTTTTGAATGTCCGACGATTTCTACCGCATCAAGCGTCTGCCGCCTTACGTCATTGCCGAGGTCAACGGCATGCGGGCAGCAGCGCGCGCGGCAGGCGAGGACATTATCGACCTGGGCATGGGCAATCCCGATTTGCCGCCGCCGCAGCATGTCATCGACAAGCTCTGCGAGGTCGCGCAAAAGCCCGACGCGCATGGCTATTCGCAGTCCAAGGGCATTCCCGGGCTGCGCCGCGCCCAGGCCAATTATTATGGCCGCCGCTTCGGGGTCGATCTCGATCCCGAGACCGAAGTCGTGGTGACCATGGGCTCGAAAGAAGGGCTGGCCAGCCTGGCGACCGCGATCACCGCGCCGGGCGACGTCGTGCTCGCGCCCAATCCGAGCTACCCGATCCACACGTTCGGCTTCATCATCGCCGGCGCCACGATCCGCGCGGTGCCGACCACGCCCGACGAGCATTATTTCGAGAGCCTGGAGCGCGCGATCGCGTTCACCGTGCCGCGCCCGTCGATCCTGGTGGTCAATTACCCGTCCAACCCGACCGCCGAGACGGTCGACCTGGCATTCTACGAGCGCCTCGTCGCCTGGGCGAAGGAGAACCAGGTCTGGATCCTGTCCGACCTGGCCTATTCGGAGCTCTATTTCGACGGCAAGCCGACCGTGTCCATCCTCCAGGTCAAGGGCGCCAAGGACATCGCGATCGAGTTCACCAGCCTGAGCAAGACCTATTCGATGGCCGGCTGGCGGATGGGCTTCGCGGTCGGCAATCGCAAGCTGATCGCGGCGATGACGCGGGTAAAATCCTATCTCGATTACGGCGCCTTCACCCCGATCCAGGCCGCCGCCTGCGCCGCGCTCAACGGACCGCAGGATATCGTCGAGAAGAACCGCTTGCTCTACCACAAGCGCCGCGACGTATTGGTCGAAAGCTTCGGCCGCGCCGGCTGGGATATTCCCAGCCCGCCGGCGAGCATGTTCGCCTGGGCACCACTGCCGCCCGCGCTCACGCACTTAGGCAGCCTTGAGTTCTCCAAACAATTGCTGACTCACGCCAAGGTCGCGGTCGCGCCAGGGGTGGGATATGGCGAGAATGGGGAAGGGTACGTGCGCATTGCGATGGTCGAGAACGAGCAGAGGCTCCGGCAGGCGGCACGCAACGTGCGGCGCTACCTGCAGTCGATGGGGGTCAACACCCCGGCGAGCAATAGTGGCTGAACGGGCGCAACCCGTTCTTCCTTCCCCGGTTCGTCCGCTAGCCGCGGCGGCGCACGCGGCCAAACCTCGTGACGCCGCGTAGCGGGCAATGACGATCAACCTGCTCTATTCGCTCGCCGGCGTGCTGGTCGGGCTGGTCGTCGGGCTGACCGGCGTCGGCGGCGGATCGCTGATGACGCCGTTGCTGGTGCTGGTGTTCGGTTTCCACCCGACCACCGCGGTCGGCACCGACTTGCTCTACGCCTCGGCGACCAAGACGGTCGGGACCACGGTCCATGGCTGGCGCGGCACGGTCGACTGGCGCGTCGTCGCGCGGCTGGCGATCGGCAGCGTGCCGGCGACGATCGTGACCCTGCTTGTCCTCAGCCAGGCGGGCCCGGCTTCCGCGACGACCGGGCACGTCATGTCGATGATCCTGGGCGTGACCTTGCTGCTGTCGGCGGCGGCGACCCTGTTGCGCGGACGCATCGTCGCCTATTTGACGCCGCGCTTCGGCACGATGAGCCCGCGCAAACTGGCGGGATCGACCATCCTGCTGGGCGCAGTGCTGGGGCTGCTGGTCTCGCTCACCTCGGTAGGCGCCGGCGCGCTGGGGATGACCGCGTTGCTGATCCTCTACCCGGCATTGCCAGTCAACCGGCTGGTCGGCTCCGACATCGCGCATGCCGTGCCGCTGACGTTGCTCGGCGGCATCGGCCATTGGATACTGGGATCGGTCGATGGCGCGCTATTGGTGTCGCTGCTGATCGGATCGATCCCCGGGATCATCGTCGGCAGCCTGATCGCCAGCCGCGTGTCGGACCGCGTGCTCGGCCCGATCCTGGCGGTGGTGCTCGCGCTGGTCGGGGTGCGGTTGCTGTTCTGAGGACCCGTTAGGCGCGAGCGTGCGAGCGTGCGAGCGGCTGACCAGCACCAGCGTGGGATCGCCCGGAAAATCGCTGATCACGAACCCCATATCGCGCTCGAGTTCTATTGCCTCGTGGTTGTCGCGGCTTTCGATCGATTCCAGCGAGCGCAGTCCCTTGGTGTCCGCATAACGGGCGACATGGGCGAGCAGCTCCCAGCCGATGCCATGATGCTTGTGATCTTCGCGGACCGCGATCGCCACCTCTCCGTGATCGAAGCTCTTGTCGCAGGCGAGCATGCCGGAGGCGACCATCATCGACCCATCGGCCGTGAAGACCAGAAAGTTCTCACTGAACAGATGGTCGGGATGGGTAAGCATCGCGATCTGACTGGGCGAAACCTCGTTGATGCCGGTGAGAAAACGAAACCGGAGATCCGGCCGACTTACGTGACTGAAGAAGTCCTTGATCGTGTAATCGTCATCGACACTCACGGGTCGAACGTGAAACCGCGCGCCGGTGCGAGTCGTGATGAACGTATCGAGGCCTGGATTATTCACGTCGGTTACCTTGGTAGGCGCACGCGGGACGGTTGGTTGGGGCGATCGTCGTTGGACAGCGTGCGCAGCGGAGATTCGCGCGGGATATTGATCGGCCCCGACGCAGATCGGTTGTCCATCGTTACCACATTTCCTGCCGCGACCTGTAGTAATTCTGCCCTAAATTAAAATCGACCTCCGCTCATGACAATTTAAAATCTAACTTACCCACGAAACATTTATTGAAAATACCATACTAGACTGGGTTGAAACTCAAATAAAAATGCCGAGGCCCGTCACGGATGACTCGCAAAAACTTACTCCTTTTTGCGGCTCAATCGGCAGGCCCACCGGGCGCGATTAGGTCTTTAGATGCGCAGCGCCTATGAAGCTCCATCGCTGACGCATTTTTCGAGGCATCCAGCGACTGAGAGACCACGATGCTCCCGCTTAACGGGAGTTCCCTGTGACCAATTCGATATATCGGACAAGCGCGCCTTAGCTGAGGAGGGCGCCACCGCAGCCGCAGTTCATCAAGAGACTGCAGGCCTCCCTGACCGTTCGCAGGCCTGATGAAGGCCGATGCATCAGCGCGTGTAACTTTGGCTAAACCCGTCAAACGAGACGGTTACGGCCGCAACCGTGAGAAATTTGGAGCCGATCGATGAGTACCGCCCCCGCCTTAGCACCGGCACAGCTGCCGCTTCGTCATCTGCTGGTGTACGTGAATCCGTCTTCCGACAGCTTCAATCGCGCCATGGTCGAGACCTATAGCAAGGAAGCGGAGGTCCGCGGGCAGGACGTCGTGGTGCGCGATCTTTACGCAATGAATTTCGACCCGGTGCTGAGAGCGGAAGAACGCCCGCTTCACGATGCGTGGACCTCCTCGCCGGATGTCGCGGCCGAGCTTGCGTTGCTAATGTCATGCGACATTCTGGTGCTCATCTACCCGATCTGGTTTGGTTTGCCGCCGGCGATGCTGAAGGGATATGTCGATCGCGTACTCGGCGCGGGCTATTCGTTTCGCGACATGGTCGGCCAGGTCGGTCAGCATGCGTTGAAAGGAAAACCGCTGCTCTCGTTCAGCACGTCCGGCACATCGCATCCCTGGCTCGACACGCAAGGGCAGGAGGTGTCACTCCGCGAAATATTCGACGTCTACCTCTGGCGCGGATTTGCCATGAAGCAGAGCGAACATATCATGATCGACAATGTCGTTCCGAACATCAGCGCGCATTATGCGGCAGAACAGCTGGAACGGGTTCGGCAGACTGCTGAGCGCACGTGCGCCATGTTGGCTGACCAGCGCGCGCCTTGCGCCGCCGAGTAGCTTTCCACGGGCTCGCCAGACGAGTGGCCCGACATTACGGCGACGATCCTAGTCCTCGATGATCGTGTCGCTGCCTTCCTGCGTCATCCGGGCGAGATTGTCCTTCATCTCCTGGAGTCGCTCGGGGGAATGGCCGACCCAGTCCTCGACCTCGCCGGTGATCCGTAGCGGATCGGCCGAGCGGTAGGATGCGGTCATGTTGCCGGGAAGCCTCTTGTCGGTGAGATTCGGATCGTCCTCGAATGGACCGGTCGGCTCGACAATGAAGATGCGGCCCCGGCCTTCGCCTTTGGCAAGCTCCGCGCCCCAGGTCGCCGCTTCGAGCGTCGCGGTAAAATAGATGTGTTTCAGCCCGCGCTCGACGAAATTGCTTCCGAAGCCCGGTCGCAGGAGGCTTCCGATCTCGAGTTCGGCCTTGGTACCGTGATAGAAGAGAGTCCCAGGGGGAACGTCCTTGGCATACATTAGCGCCTCCTCAGGCTGGGTCGGCGGCAGCAACGATCTGCTCGACCGGGCGGCGTTGCTAGATCGACCACAAGGTTCGCGCTTCCTCGGCGAGAAGATCCGGATGCTCCTCCGGCCAGAACAAGCGGCCGCCGTCGACAAGGCGTATTCCGCGCGACTTGGGCAAAGTGCGATCGAGCCACTCCGCCCATTTGATCGGGAACAATGGGTCGGCCGTTCCCCAAACCATCCGCGTTGGCGCCTCACAGCGTTCGAGCAATGGCTTGATCGCGACAAGCGGATTGGGGTCGAACGCGGCCAGATAGCGGTTGAGCTGGGCTCTTCTTGGCGGCGAGGCGATAAGCGGGCGGAGGCTGTATTCGATCGCCTCATCGCTGAAATTCGCGGGATCGACATAGGCACCGCCTCCGATCCCTTGCGGAGACCTGGCATAGGATCGATCCGCCAGGTGTCGCTCGATCTTCTTGTCGTACACGCCGTCGCGAGCCTGCTGGATCGAATTGCGCATTTGCGGCGGCGGGCTGTTCTCGTGAACGTCGCAATTGGTCAGAATGACGGTGCGAATTCTGCGGGGATGCTGCGCCATGAGAAGCTGCGCAATGGTGCCGCCACTATCGTTGGCGATCAGGTCGACGGCCGGGATGGAAAGCCGGTCGAGAAACGCCACGAGCATGTCGGCCTGGGCATGAGGGGAGAGATCCTGCTCCTCAGCCACCTCCGAATAGCCCAGCCCCATCAGGTCTGGCGCGAGACATCGCCGCCGGTTGGCCAGGCGTTGCAAAGCGCCGCGCCACTGAAAGCCGCTGAGCGGGAAGCCGTGGATGAAGAGGGCGGCGGGACCGCGTCCGCGTTCGACAAAGGCGATGCGCCCGAACGGTGTGGAAACATATCGCCGCGACGCGTGATACGCCGCCGCATCCAATCTGGTCGGCACGCTTTTCTTGTCGCGGCCCGATGCGCCCGCGGGGAACGCAAGGATTCCCGCGGCGACGAAAGACGCTTGAACAAACTGCCTGCGATCCATCGCGCTCTCCCTTCGCGGCCGATCAGATGGGGTGATGTACGTCGTTCGATCGAGTCCTTGAGCCGCGCGGACGGCTACCATTGCGGTCAAGGCTCGCCTTGACACCCCAAGCAAACGGAGGAATATCCTCCGATTATGAAAGCGTCAAGGAGGTCGGCGGGAAACCAGCCGCGGGTGCACGGTGCGGGCTGATGCGCGAAAGAACCGGCAACGGCTGATCGACGTCGCTGTCGAATTGGTTCTGGAAGTTGGCGGCGCGCCGGCGCGAGACGCGATCGCCGAACGCGCCGGGGTTGGCATCGGAACGCTCTACCGGCACTTCCCCGACCAGCAGTCGCTACTCCATGCCGCCACGCGTCACGTGCTGGAAAAGAGCATCAGTGCCGGAGAGGCCCTGATCGAAACCGCTCCCGACGGTGTCGACGCGCTTCGCCAATATATGCACATGGCCCTGGATAACGGCATCGGCGCGGTGAACATTCTCCATCCGCTTCTGGAGAAACCGGACTGGCCCGACCTCCGTGTTCGTGCGGCCAGGCTCATGAAATCCCTGGTTGGCCGCGCCATGCGGGAAGGTTCTCTCCGCGATGATCTGTCCGAGCGGGACATCGTGTTCGGCTTGACGCGCTTCGCCCGGCCGTTGGCGGTGGGATTGCCGCCGGACGAAGAGCGATCGCTCGCGCATCGGCACCTCGATTTCTACCTCGACGGGCTGTGCGCGCGGAATCCTGGTCCGCCGAAGCCGGCCATCTCGGAGGTGGGGTGATACGTGGCGTTCAGAGGTCGCGGCCACGGAGGCCCGCCTCGCGCCGGGCGATCGCATAGGCCCGGCGAGTCGACGGCGTCATGCGGTACATGATTTCCGAGCGCATCATGTCGGGGCAATACCAGGGGTCTTCGCGCGATTCGATCGGCGTGATCTCCGCGCCGTGAAGCCGGCAGAATTGATGCGCCGCCGCGGCGACGCGCTGCCGGAGCGCGGCCCTTCCGCCTACCGTGGTCAGGGTGAGATCGGTTATTTCGACCGTCACATGCGGTTCAGGTGCCGGCGGCGGCAGCGTTGCACATGCCCCGAGCGACAGAGCCGCGAGCATTGCCATCCGTTGCATGTCGATCTCCTGCGATGGGCAAGCCGGTCGCGTGGCGTGAAACACGCTGCCGGCGGGCGAGTGGAAATTGGTCAGGTGGCGGTCAGCCGCCTTGCCTGATTGTCATCTCGGGGCACTGACGAACGTCACGCGCTCGGAAATGGGTGTCGACCGGAGCAGCAGGCGGCGGGGACAATCCGGACCGCCCGCTTCCCGACGCTATCGTACCCAGCGGAAGCGGCTGACCATGGGCTCGCCGTCGTCGCCGACGAAGGTCGCATTCTCGATCATTTCGCTGCCATCCGCCGACACTGAATAGACCCGCACCGACGCGAGAGTGCCGCCCTTGGTCAATCCCATGACCAATATGCCCGGTGACGGATTTGTCATCGCGACGCTGTCGGCGACCGTCTGATCACCGCTGATCGGGACGGCCTTTCCGTCGAGCCGTTCGCGCGACGTCATGCGTCGTGCGCTGCCGTCCTTCGCGGTGATCACATAAATGGTGTTCCAGATGCCGGCGCCGCCATCGGCAAATTCCGCCGTCACGCTGGCGGGACCCGCACTACCCGACGCCGGCAGCGATCCGGTATCGAGCTTCCACTTACCGAGAAAGGGCGACGAAGCGGGTTGCTGCGCCGGGGCCGCCATGGCCGGGACCGACGCGACCGCGACTGCGATCATCGCGAGAGGCATTTTCATCTCTGGTCTCCTTCTACACTGCGTTGAAAGAAAGACGCACGTCTCCCCGGCGGGCGGCCCGCCGCCCGGTTCAATCTCGACGTCGCAAAACGAATTCCCGAAAAGTTACGCGGCCGATGTGCCGGGCGGCGCTCCGGCGAACAGGTCCGCCTGCCATCGGAAGAGACACCAGCTCGCTGCGAGTTCGATCGCGAGCGCCGCCATCGGAAGCAGCAGGAAGGCCATGTCGAGAAACAGGACGGTGGTGAACAGGAGGAGCGTGACCGTGGCCGCGCTGTTGATGCGCGCCAGGGTGCCGACGCGCGCCCAATCACGCTCGAGGATGAACCAGGGCATCAGCAAATGCCCGGCGATGAGTCCCCAGATCAGGATCGCCAAAGGCGGGGCAAAGCCGCGGTTCCAGGGTGTCAGCAACGGCGAATGCTCGCCGCTTCCAGCGAGCCATCCGGATATCCCGGCATGCCCCGACGGCAGAAAGGGGAAGCCGGCGCCCGTGCCCATGACCAGCAGCGCGACGATCGGGAGGAGTCCCAGCGCGACGGCATGGCTGGTCAGCGTAAATCGCCCTGCCGCATGGTTCGGCATGTCGCGCAAGGCACCCGTCAGGCAACCGACCGCAAAGCTGAGCGGCCTGCCATCGTCGATCGCGACCTCGAATTCGGCATGCATCGCCAGCGCCCAGTCGCGGCGACGATCGCCAAGACAGGCCTGCGCCAACGTCATCACGGCACAAGCAAGTTTCGCCGTCATACTTGCACCTCCTTGAATCCCGACACGCTCCGCTCCCCGGCCGTTTCCCGCGCGAGTGCGAGACCCTGCGCCGTCAGCCGATAAGCGTGCCGCGGCGGCCTGCCGGGCTGCGCCGGCTCGCGCCATTCCGCCTCGACCAGACCCTGATCGGTCATGCGCATCAGCAGCGGGTAGAGCGTGCCGGACAGCAGGCCGGTTTCCTTCATGATGTCATAGCCGTGGCGCCACTCACGAGGGCTCGCCGACAGCGCGTCGAGGAGCCGGACCATCTGTTTCGAAGGGCGACGATTGGTAGCCATGCAGAGAATACAACATATGTAGATTTAGGAGTCAAGACGGTGAGGCGAACGGACGCGATCGATCGAACTGGCGGTCTGGTAACGCACACGATATGCGCCAGGCATGACTCGCCCCGGCTTTGCCTTCTCCACCCCGATCAAGGTCCGCTATGCCGAGATTGACGGGCAAAAGGTCGTCTTCAACTCGCGCTATCTCGAATATGCCGATGTCGCCGGGACCGAATTCTGGGAATGGACCGGGATCGCCGATGCGCTGGGGCCGGTCTGGACCGAGACCGAATTCCACGTCCGCCATGCCGAGGTCGAGTTCCTCAAGCCCTTCTCTTACGGCGACGTGATCCTTGCTTATGCCAAGGTCGAGCGGCTCGGGTCGACCAGCATGACGCAAGTGTTCGAACTCTGCCATGCCGCGACCGGCGAACTCCATTCGATCGTGCAGCTGGTCACGGTCAACGTCCATTTGCCGACCGGTCAGCCGGTGCCGATTCCGGAGGCGATCCGGGAGTTCATCGGGAAATTGGGGTGAGTTCAGCCCCTCCCCTTCAGGGGAGGGGTAGGGGGTGGGGGAGGCCTCGTAGAGTGCAGCGCTTGGCGCACTGCCCCACCCCAACCCCWCCCCTGAAGGGGAGGGGCTTTTTATCGCTATTCCGCTGCCTGCTGCAGCGRCTCGTCGTCACCGACCACGTCTTCGAGCAGCGCCCAGTGCATGTCGCCCTTGTTGAGCACGCGTCCGTCGTGCGACAGGACCTCGACCGGCCGGATGCGCCGCATGTCGCGCGCATCGACCAGCACCGGCTCCGCCGGCACGCCGGTTTCCCAGCGCTCGCCCCATTGCCGGAGCGCGACCATCGTCGGCAGCAATGCCATGCCCTTGTCGGTCAGCCGGTACTGGATCTTGCGGCGATCCTCGGGCATCGCCTCGCGGGTCAGGATCTCATGCTCGACCAGCCGCGCGAGGCGGTTGGCCAGGATGTTGCGCGCGATGCCGAGCTCCGACTGGAACTCCTCGAAATGGTGCAGGCCGTTGAACGCAGCGCGCAGGATCATGAAGCTCCAGCGCTCGCCCATCGCCACGAGTGCCGCCGAAAGGCCGCATTCGGCGAGCTCGCGCAGCGGCTCCCTCAGGTGTCCGCCCATCAGAATTCCTCTCTATGCATCGAAGCGTATCCCATTTCCTGCGTCATGAAAATGCCATGTAGATTTTTAGTTGCAACTGAAAACCTAATACACTAGGTGGTGATTCGCAACCTATTGTGCGTTGCAACGGACGTAGGAGGAAAACATGTCCCGCATTGCCCCCAGGATTCTCGCCGCCATCGCCGTCGCCATGGTCAGCACCACCGTCGCCGTCGCGCAGCCCCAGGGTCCCGGTTACTACACCGCCACCCCTGTCGAGGCGCCGACCAAGACCAGCCTGATCACGCGCGACACCGTGTGGAAGTTCCATGACGGCGCGTTCGCCGCCGCCAAGGCGCCGGAGCGCGATATCGTGCTGTGCCAGCTCGTCGCGCAGCGCGTCGGCAAGCTGACCTCGTTCACCGTCGGCGGCCAGGCGCTCGACGCCGACACGCTGTCAAAGTGCAACGCCAAGGCCCAGTAAGCCTGTCACGATCATACATCCCCTCGTTGGCCGCGCGCCTTTAATTGCTCGCGGCCAACATTTTGTTGCAAAGCAGCGCCAACCCGCCCCATCTTAGCGGTATGCTGCGTCAGTACGAACTGGTTGATCGGGTCCTCTCTTACGACCCCGAGGCTGATGAGGCCTTGCTCAACCGCGCGTACGTCTTTTCGCTCCAGGCGCATGGCTCGCAGAAGCGCGCATCGGGCGACCCCTATTTCAGCCATCCGATCGAAGTCGCGGGCATCCTGACCGACCTGCATCTCGACGACGAGACGATCGCCACCGCGATCCTCCACGACACGATCGAGGATACGGTCGCCACCCCCGAGCAGATCCAGAAATTGTTCGGCGACAATGTCGCGCGGATGGTCGACGGCGTCACCAAGCTCTCCAAGATCGAGGCGCAGACCGAAAGCGAGCGCGCCGCCGAGAATCTGCGCAAGTTCCTGTTGGCGATGTCGGACGACATCCGCGTGCTGCTGGTCAAATTGGCCGACCGGCTGCACAATATGCGCACGCTCCACCACATCCCCAATCCGGACAAGCGCAAGCGCATCGCGCGCGAGACGATGGATATCTACGCCCCGCTCGCCGAGCGGATCGGCATGTACGAGTTCATGAAGGAGATGCAGACGCTCGCCTTCGCGCAGCTCGAACCCGAAGCGTATGAATCGATCCAGAAGCGCCTCGACCAATTGCAGGAAGGCGGCGACCGCATCGCCAAGATCGGATCGGGTGTGAAATTGCTGCTGTCTCGCCACGGTGTCGATGCCGACATATCGGGCCGCGAGAAGCACCCCTACAGCATCTGGAAGAAGATGCAGGAGCGGCACATCAGCTTCGAGCAATTGTCCGACGTGATGGCGTTCCGGGCGATCGTGCCGACCGAGGAGGATTGCTACCGCGCGATGGGGGTCATCCATCGCCGCTGGCCGTTCGTGCCGGGGCGGTTCAAGGATTATATCTCGACGCCCAAGCGCAACGGCTATCGCTCGCTCCACACCTCGATCATGCATGCCGGCGATACGCGGGTCGAAATCCAGATCCGCACCGGCGAAATGCATGCCGAGGCCGAATATGGGCTGGCGGCGCATTGGGCGTACAAGACCGGCAAGGTCCGCGCCGACGGCCAGCATAGCTGGATCACCGACCTGGTCGAGATCCTGGAAACCGCCGAGACGCCCGAGGAATTGCTCGAGCATACGCGGATGGCGATGTACCAGGATCGCATCTTCGCCTTCACGCCGAAGGGCGAGCTGCATCAATTGCCCAAGGGCGCGACGCCGATCGATTTCGCTTATGCCGTCCATACCGATCTCGGCGACCAGGCGGTCGGCGCCAAGATCAATGGCCGCCACGTCCCGCTGCGCACGGTGATCGAGAATGGCGACCAGGTGCAGATCCTGCGCTCCAAGGCGCAATCGCCACAGCCCAATTGGCTCAACTTCGCGATCACCGGCAAGGCGCGCGCGGCGATCCGGCGGCATCTGCGCGCGATCGAGCGCAAGGAAACGCTGACCCTTGGCCGCAAGCTGTACGACGAGATCGTCGATCGCCTGCCGGCGCCGCTGTCGGTCGATGCGGTCAAGACCGCGCTCAAGAAGCTGCAACTGACCGACGAGGATGCACTGATCGAGGCGGTGGCGCGGCGGCGGATCACCGATGCCGAGTTGATGGAAGCGCTGATGCCGGGATCGGCCAGCACCGACGCGGGCCGCGCGCTGCCGCAGCAATCGTCGGCGATCTCGATCACCGGCCTGACCCCCGGCGTCGCCTACAAGCTCGATACGACCTGCCATCCGGTACCGGGCGACCGCATCGTCGGCCTGAGGCGGCCCGACCAGGAGATCGAGGTCCACCGCATCGATTGTCCGGTGCTGGCCAATTCGGACGATGTCGATTGGGTCGACCTGGCCTGGGGCGACAAGTCCGAAGGCGGACTGGCGCGGATCGAGGTGACGTTGAAGAACGAGCCCGGCGCGCTGGGCACCGTGTCGACGATTATCGGCCAGCACCGCGCCAACATCATCAACATCCGGTTCGACACCAGCGACACCGGCTTTCACACCAACCAGATCGACCTGGAAGTGCGCGACGCCGCGCATCTGGAGAAATTGATGGCGGCGCTGCGCGCGGCGGATGCGGTCAACGCGGTGACGCGGATATAGCAGTCCAAGGCGGGTGGCAGCGCAGACTCCGGCGCTTCGACAAGCCAAGGCCGAACCGTTAGAGACATATGATGACTCTCATCCTTGGCCTCGAATCCTCGTGCGACGAGACCGCGGCGGCGTTGGTGACCAGCGACCGCCGCATCCTGGCGCACAAATTGGCCGGACAGGAAGCCGCGCACCGCCCTTATGGCGGCGTGGTGCCGGAAATCGCCGCGCGTGCGCATGTCGAGGCGCTCGAACCCCTGATCGAAGCCGCGCTGGCGGAAGCCGGCGTGACGCTGTCGCAAGTCGATGCAGTCGCCGCGACCGCAGGCCCCGGGCTGATCGGCGGAGTGATGGTCGGGCTGGTCACCGGCAAGGCGCTGGCGCACGCCGCGGGCAAGCCGCTGGTCGCGGTCAACCATCTCGAAGGCCATGCGCTGAGCCCGCGGCTCGCCGATCACGATCTCGATTTCCCTTATCTGCTGCTGCTCGTCTCGGGCGGGCATTGCCAATTGCTGCTGGTCGAAGGCGTCGGGCGTTATCGCCGCCTCGCCACCACGATCGACGATGCCGCGGGCGAGGCGTTCGACAAGACCGCCAAGATCCTCGGCCTCGGCTTTCCCGGCGGCCCCGCGGTCGAGCGTGCCGCCGCGATCGGCCAGGACATCGTGCCCTTGCCGCGCCCGCTGCTCGGATCGGCCGAGCCGCATTTCTCGTTCGCCGGGCTGAAGAGCGCGGTGCTGCGCGCGCACGACACCGGGCAGTGGCGCGTCGAGGACATCGCCGCGAGCTTCCAGCAAGCCGCGGTCGATTGCCTGGTCGACCGCACCCGGCGGCAATTGGGCGATACCGACGCGACCGCGTTGGTCGTTGCCGGCGGGGTTGCGGCTAACACTGCGGTGCGCGCCGCGCTCGAATCGCTGGCGGGCGATTATGCGCTGCCGTTCAGCGTGCCGCCGCAATGGCTGTGTACCGACAATGCCGCGATGATCGCCTGGGCCGGGGCCGAGCGCTTCGCGGCGGGCCTGACCGACCCGCTCGACATCGCCGCGCGCCCGCGCTGGCCGCTCGACCCGGACGCGGAAAAGGTGCGTGGGGCAGGAGTGAAAGCGTGAGCGGAAGAGTGATTGGCGTTCTCGGCGGCGGTGCGTGGGGTACGGCGCTCGCACAGGTCGCAGCGTCGAGTGACCGCGAAGTACGTCTCTGGGCACGCGAACCCGAGGTGATCGAGGCGATCAACAGCACGCACTTCAACCCGGCGTTCCTGCCGAACGTCCCTCTTTCACCCAGCATTTGCGCCAACGCCGACATCACCTGGGTAGCGGAAGCGGAAGTGGTGTTCGTGGTCACCCCCGCCCAGCATATGCGGTCAGTACTCGACGACATGCCGCGCAACGCGCAGGCATTGATCCTTTGCTCCAAGGGCATTGAGGCCGGCACCTTCAAGCTGCTCCATGAGGTCGCCGCGGAAGTGATCGATGGATCGCCGATCGCGGTCCTGTCTGGCCCCACGTTCGCGCATGAAGTCGCCGCCGGCCTTCCCACGGCGGTTACGTTGGCGGCTGAAGACCTCGATCTGGCCGCGAGTCTCGCCGAGTTGATCGGGCTTCCCACCTTCCGGACCTACGCGTCGGACGACGTCATCGGCGCGGAGATTGGCGGGGCGGTCAAGAATGTGCTGGCGATTGGCTGCGGCGTAGTCGAGGGCGCGGGGCTGGGGCAGAATGCCCGCGCCGCGCTGATCGCGCGTGGTTTTGCCGAGATGACGCGGTTCGGGATGGCGCGCGGCGCTCGGGCGGAGACGATGGCCGGCCTGTCGGGGCTGGGCGATTTGGTGCTGACGTGCTCGTCGACCAGCAGCCGCAATTTCTCGCTCGGCGTCGGCCTTGGCGAAGGGCGGTCGGCGAGGGAATTGCTGAGCGACCGGCGGACGGTGGCCGAGGGCGCCTTCACCGCCCCGGTGCTGCGCGAAGCGGCGGCCGAGGCCGGGGTCGACATGCCGGTGACCGAAGCGGTGTGTGCTTTGCTCGACGGCGCGCCGGTCGGCGATGTGATCGGCGCGCTGCTCAGCCGGCCGTTGCGGGGCGAGCGCGAGTAAACCCGGAACCCCACCGGATGGTGACGTCGAGCTCGAATTCGAGCCGATCGCCTTCTTCTCCCCTCCCGCTTGCGGGAGGGGTCGGGGGAGGGCTTGTCCGATTTCCGTCGGGGTCGTTACCGACACGCCCTCCCCTAGCCCCTCCCGCAAGCGGGAGGGGTTCTCACGCTCGCCTCTCGTTGGACCCCGGGACAAGCCCGGGGTGACGGTGGGGGCTAGGGCCTGTGAAACTTGTAGATGAACTGGTCCGTATGCCTGCGGATTGACTGGTCGAACACCGGCTTGGTGTGATCGTCGCCGGCATTGGCCAGCAGCTTCGACTCGCCGTCGAACACGAATCCTGCCGCGGTCACCTGTTTCTTGACGATCGCCGGGTCGATTCGGTGCAGCGTATCGGTGTCACGCATGCCCGATCCCGGTGCGGCGGCATGATCGATGATCAGATAGATGCCGCCCGGCTTGAGCGCGTCGAACACTGCCTTGTTGAGGACGGCAGGGTCGATCGAGCCCATGAACTTGTCGGGATAATCGTGATAATTTTGCGAGGTGAAGACCAGGTCGACCTTTTCGGGCGCGGTCAGGCTGGTCGCCGGCTGGGTGCTCGCCGAGACATTGGCGAAAGCGGGCGTGCCGGCGGCCGCCGCATAGCGTTTGACGTCGCTGCCGGCTTCCGCCGCATAAGGCTGCGGCCAGATGCCGTAGACATGCCCCGATGGCCCGACGATGCGGGCAAAGGTGCGCGTCCAATAGCCGCCGCCCGGGATCAGATCGATCACCTTGTCGCCGGATTTCACCCCGGCAAAGGTAGCGATCTCCGGGCCGTGGCGCCGCGCATCGAGCGCGACGTCACGCGCCAGCCGCGTGTCCGCGGTGGCGGTATTGCCGGTGTCCCATTTCTGGGTGCAGCCACCGAGCGCGGCGGCGCCCAGCAGCACCGCCAACCCGGCCCGGATCACTTGAGCGGCTTCCGGAATTTGTAGACGAACTGGTCGGTGACGCCGCGGATCTTGGGATCGAACACCTTGAGACTGTGATCGTCCTTGGGATTGGCCAGCGCCTTCGATTCGCCGGCAAAGGTAAAGCCGGCGGCAAGCACCTGCTTCTTGACGATCGCGGGATCGATGCGGTGGAGCGTTCCGGTATCGGTCAGGCCGCTGCCCGCCGGCGCGACATGGTCGATCACGACATAGGTACCGCCGGGCTTGAGCGCCTTGAACACGGCGGCGTTGAATGCGTTGAGCGCGGGCTCGCCGCGCCCGTCATTGGGCAGATCGTGATAATTCTGCACGGTCCAGACGAGGTCGACCGGCTTGTCGACCGTGATCAGCCCGGCGTCGACCGCGGCGGTGACATTGCTCAGCTTGCGGCCGTTGAGCGCATCGACCGTCGCCTTGGCGCGATCCCCGGCCGCGCTCGGCCACAAAGCATAGACATGGCCGCTCGGCCCGACCGCGCCGGTGAAGATGCGTGTCCAATAGCCCTGGCCCGGCAGAAAATCGACCACTTGCCAGCCCGGTTTCACGCCTGAAAAGGCGACAACCTCCGCGGCATGCCGGCGCGCATCGTCGCCTGCCTGGTCGGCGCGCGCCGGATCGGCCAGCGCCTTGGCGATCACGGGCGACACGTCCGATTTCGCCACCACACCAATCGGCACAGCGATTGCGGCTGCCGCCGCCAACATCACCCCAAAGCGCATCGATCCTCTCCTTCAACGATTATCGTTACGCCCATGATCTAGACCTGTCCGGCGACGGTTCAATGACCGTCGCGCGTCGGGTGACCCAAAAGATTTCGTAACCGGCCACTCCCTGCGCGTCGAACCGTGGTCCCCAAAGGCTGCCATTGTTAGCCGCAATAGAACCCTCATTCCGTTGGCCACCTACCCAAAAGGCCGCCTATTCTTGAAGACCATATTTCCGACGTGTTCCAGTGCGGCTTCAAGATCCTCTCGCCGATACAAAGCGTTCCGAGGCAGCGGTAATATAGGCTGTATCTCCAGTCGGAAAGCGGATTTTCGTAGCAGATACGGCTTGGCACCGCGTTCTGAATTTTCGGAAATGTCGCGCGTCATCCATCTCAACCTGCCCCCGGCGCCATGCTTTCGGGGCATGGGATATGGTAGGCCGTCGCCGCGACGAACGCCGCCGTCAAGGTTTGCCCGGGACGGCCTGAACTGCGTCGCGCGAAACCCGGCGCGCTACCGCGCGCGCCGGAGTAAGCCCTCATTCCTCGCCGGTCGCGCTGGCCGGCAATGCCTTCTCGGGGGTCGTCCCCGCGCCCGCAAAGGGCGTGAGGCGGAAGGCGAACCGGATCGGCGCCAGGGGGACGCGGTATTTGGCAAGCGGCTTGCCGACCTCGCTCCACTGAGTGTCCCCGCCGACGCCCCATTGCGCGCCGTCGATCAACAGCGTCACCTGACCGTGCGGTATGACGTCGGTGCTCTTCCACGTACCAGGCACATGCCGGTCGAGATCGGCATACGGAAACGCCAGCGCGTTGATCATCAGCGGCGCATCGCCGCTGACACGCAGCCCGCGCCCGGCGCCGCTTAGCTCCATCCAGCGCACATCGACCTTGTTGCCGGTCTCCTGCGGGCGGATATAATCATGGTTCTGCGCGGCGATCGCCCCACGCCATAGACCGATCGGCGCCGAGGTCTTGCGATCGACATAGCTTTCGTGCGGGCCGCGCCCATACCATTCGAGCGTATCGATGTCGGTTGGCATCGCGAAGGCCAACCCCACCCGGAACGGCGGCGGAATATCCTGACGCAGCGGAGTCAGTTTGCCTACCACTGCAACACTGCCGTCGTCCGCCATCGTATAGGTGGTGACGAAGCGCGCAGCGCCATCGCCCAGGCCATAGTCGAGCCGTACCGCGACGCCGCCGTCTTTGAAACGCTCTGTCGAAACCCCGCGCACGGTGCGCGTCTCGCTCATCGCCTTCCATGGCTTGAGCTGAACCTCGGTGCCGATGCCGATATCGTTGTCGGTCACCGCGCGCCAGAAATGCGGCGCGCCGCCGCTGGCGAGCAGGACACCGTCCCGCGCATAGCGCCGAACCAGTCCGCTGTTGCGATCGATCACGAGGGTTGCGGTACCGGCCGAAAGCGTGATCGCGCCATCCGCCTCCTTTACCGCCACGGCAGCCCGCCCGGCGGGCGTCGCGGGCGGAACGGAGGCGGTGGCGTTCAGCGCGAACTGCTCCCAGCCGACGATATGCCCAGCCGGAACCAGCGGGATTGCCCCGTCGCGGGCGCGGGCGCGGATCGTCACGAAATATTCGGCGCCCGGCTTGCGCACGATCGGACCGATCGGCAGCGTCACAGCCTGGGTGGCATGGGCCGCTGTGGTCATCGGCGGCAATGCGCCGTGCGCGACGGCCACGCCGTCCTCGATGACCTCCCATTCGAACGCGAACCCCGAAAGGTCGCGGAAATCGTGGCGGTTGCGCACCATCACGCGCCCGGTTGCGGCGTCGAACGCCTCGAACTGAATCGGCGCATAAACCTTGCGCACCTCGTAGAGTGCCGGATTGGGCGTTCGGTCGGACTGGTTGAGGCCATCGCCGAACTCGATCTCCCCACCCGGGTTCGGCCCGTATTCGCTGCCATCGCCCCAATAGCGCCGACCGTCCTTGGTATAGCGATACATCGACTGGTCGACCCAGTCCCAGATGAAGCCCCCCTGCAATTTGTCGGGATGCGCGTAGATCACATCCCAATAGTCTTTCAGATTACCGCCGGAATTCCCCATCATGTGGGAATATTCGCACTGGATCAGCGGCTGCTTGAAGTTCCAGTTGGTCGCATAGTCGGCCATCTTCTCCGCGCTGTCGTACATCGGCGCGTAGATATCGGCATACCAGTTGGGTCGATGATCGTGGATGCCGTCCCAGGTGCCCCAACCGAGATAGCTGACGAGGCGGCCCGGATCGCGCGCTTTCGCGGCCGCGGCCGCGGCGGCGAAATTTGGCCCGATCCCCGCCTCGTTGCCCATCGACCAGAAGATGATCGAGGGATGGTTCTTGTCGCGTTCGACCATGTTGGTGACGCGGCTGACATGTGCGTCCTTCCATGCGGGATCGAACCCGATCTGGAGTTCGGCGCGCCGGTCTGGATGCTTGTTCGCATAATCCATATAACCGTGGCTCTCGATATTGGCCTCGTCCATCACATAGAGGCCATATTCGTCCGCCAGCGCGTACCAGCGCGGGTCATTGGGATAATGCGACGTCCGCACCGCATTGATATTGTTGCGCTTCATCAGTTCGATATCGCGGCGCATCGAAGCTTCGGAAACAACGTGGAAGGTCTCGGGATCATGCTCATGGCGGTTGACGCCGCGGATCACGATGGGCTTGCCGTTGATGGTGACTAGGCCGTTTTTCATTTCGACCGTGCGGAAGCCGATCCGCTGCGGCGTTGCCTGGACGACGTTGCCGTCAGCCCCGACCAGTTCGACCAGCAGCGTGTAGAGATTGGGCGATTCAGCCGACCACGGCTTCACCCCGGGTACGGTTGCCGCGAGCGTGACGGTGCGTTCGGCACTGCTCGGAGCAACGCGCATCGCGCGCACGAGGAGCGTGCGGTCGCCGTCGAGCAGCGTGATCCGTGCGGTCATCGCCGCGGTCGCGGGAGTGACGGTGACCTCGGTCGACAGCGTGCCGTCGCGATAGGCCGCATCGAGCCCGGCATGCACGAAGATGTCGCGCACCCGCGCCCGAGGCACCGCCATCAGGAACACCTCGCGCTCGATGCCAGAAACGCGCCAGAAGTCCTGGTCCTCGAGATAGGAGCCGTCCGACCAGCGGTGGATCTGGATGGCGACGACATTCCGGCCCGGTTTGACGAAGCGCGTGACGTCAAACTCGCTCGGCAGCTTCGAATCCTCGGAATAACCGATTTTCGCACCGTTGACCCAGACTTCATAAGCGGACCCGGCCGCGCCGATGTGCAGGATTACATCCTGCCCCGCCCACCCTGCCGGCAGGGTGACGTCGCGGCGATAGGAGCCGACAGGATTGGTCGCATGCGGGATCAGCGGACGGTTCGCCGGGAACGGATAGGTGATGTTGTTATAGCGCGGCTGATCATATCCCTCCGCCTGCCAGTCGGCGGGCACCTTGATGTTGGCCCAGGAGGAGACATCGAAACCCGGCTGCTCGAATCCGGCGGGGACCGAGTCCGACGAGGGCGACAGCGCGAATTTCCACTGGCCGTCGAGGCTCAGGAAGCGCGTCGATCGGGTCCGGTCGCCGGATAGCGCCGCGGTGCGGCTCTCGAAGGGGAAACCCGTCGCATGAGCCGGCAGTTTATTCCGCGCGAAGACCGCCGGATTCTCCCAGTCGGGGCGCGCCGGATCGACTTGGACCGGCTGCACCCGCGGCTCGTCTCCAGCCAGTGCGCCGGTTGCCAGGCCAAGTGCGATAGCGCCGATCAGAATCCTCGAAACCTTCACAGCCATCTCCCTGTCCGCGGCGGCGCCGCCCCTTGCTTCAAACGATGCCGTCCCGACGCTGCTACGCAGCCATCGCATTGCAATGCTGCGCGATGAAATCCTCGTGCCGCGGCATCCGCCGCGCGGCAGCCGCAGTCACCGCGGCAATGCGCGCCATCCGCACGCGCGCTTCTTCCTCCGGCAGCGCGCCGGCCAGCGGATCGAAGCCCTTCGCGCGAAGGCCCTGCCCATCCATCACCGCCAGCCAGCTAGTTTTGGAGAAGAGCTCGTCGGCCTCGCGGAAGACCCGTCCCGTGGCGCGGTAGATCCGGATCCGTTCGGCGAGCGTTTCCGGCACCGGCATGCTGCGGACATGATCCCAATAGGGTGTGTCGGCGCGTTCGGTGGCGTGAAAATGGAGAATGATGAAATCGCGAATGCTTTCATATTCCGCGATCATCAGCCGGTTGTAGCGGCGAGTATCGGCGGGCTCGAATGCCCGGGTCGGCATCATCTCCAGCAAACGGGCGATCCCGGCCTGGATCAGATGGATGCTGGTGGATTCGAGCGGTTCGAGAAAGCCACTGGCGAGACCCAGGGCGACACAGTTCTTTACCCAGAAGGCGTCCCGCCGCCCCGCGCGGAAGCTCAGCACCCGCGGGTCGCCCAGTGCCTCGCCCTCCAGATTGGCAAGCAACGTCGCGGTCGCCTCGTCCTCGGACACATGCCCGCTCGCGAAGACGTAACCGTTACCGGTGCGATGCTGGAGCGGAATGCGCCATTGCCAGCCGGCCGGCCGCGCGGTCGCGCGCGTATTGGGCGTTGGTGCACCCACATTCGTGCTCGGCACTGCGACGGCCCGGTCGTTGGGCAGCCAGTGTGACCAATCCTCGAAGCCGGTCTGCAACGCGTCGCCGAGCAGGAGCGCCCGGAAACCCGAGCAGTCGATGAACAATTCCGCCGCGATGCGTTCGCCCGACGACAGGGTGACCGCCTCGATGAAGCCGTCGTTCCCGCGCAGCGCGACGTCGACGACCCGTCCTTCGTGCCGGACCACGCCGGCTGCCTCGGCATGGGTGCGCAGAAAGCGGGCGTAGAGCGATGCGTCGAAGTGAAAGGCATAGCCGATGCGGTGAAGGGGGGTGTTGCCGCCATCGGAGAGCGGGCGCATGAACCGCCCCTGCCGCGCCGCCGCGGCGCAGATCGAGTAGGCGTCGAGCGCCTCAGCCGCGCCGTTCGACCGCAATCGCTGCCAAAGCCCCTCGAACGGCACCGCGCCGAGATCGGTGCCGTAGAAGCCGAACGGATGGAAATAGCGCGAGCCCGGCCGCAGCCAGTCGACGAATTCGATGCCGAGTTTGAAGCTGCCCATGGTTGCCTTGACGAACACGTCTTCATCAATGCCGAGCAGCGCATTAAACGCTTGGATCGGCGGGATCGTGGCCTCGCCGACACCAACCGTCCCGATCTCCTCGGATTCAACCAAGGTGATCGCGACGTCGCTGGTGCCGAGCACCCGCGCGAGCGCGGCCGCCGCCATCCAGCCGGCAGTGCCGCCACCGACGATCGCGATGCTGCGCAGCGGCCGATTCATGCTGCCAACTGCCGGCACTCGCCGCCCCTTTGCATCGTCATGTCACTCGTCCCCTAAAGGATCGCCGGCGTGGTCGGAGGAAACACCACGCCGGCGGTCGGGGATCAATAGGTCGCGCGGATCGAGAAACCGAACCGACGGTCATTCAGCGTGTACTGCAATGGCTGGCTCGGCGTGCCGATATAGGTCACGTTCATCCGGTTGGTGATGTTCACGGCATCGACCGATATTGCGAGATGCTTGTTCAGGTTGAAGCTGATCGAACTGTCGAGCGAGGCATAGGGCTTCTGGAACTGCGGGATACCGTTCGCGCCGCTGCCGTAGGTTGTATCGAGATATTTTCCGCGCCAGCTCCAGGCGAGACGGGCTGTAATGGGCCCCTTCTCGTAAAGCCCGACAAGGTTGTAGCTGTGCTTCGACAGTTTCTCGAGCGGCACCTGGGTCGGGATATTGCTACCCGCGGTCGCGAACGGGTTGGTGACGTTGCTGTCGACATATGTGTAGTTCGCCTGGATACCGAACCCGCTCAGCAGGCCCGGCAGGAAGTCGAAGAATTGCTGGTAGGCTGCCTCGAAGCCCTTGATTTTGCCACTGCCCGTGTTGACCGTGGTTCCAATGTCATAGTCGATACCGTTGAAGCGACGCACGACGGTGCCACCGGCGAGGAACCCATCCACAGTCTTGTAAAACGCACCGAGCGTTACCGAGCCCGTGGGCGCGAAATACCATTCGATCGTCGCGTCATAGTTGGTCGAGGTGATCGGGTTCAGGAACGGATTGCCCGATCCGCCACTCGGTCGTCCGGTGATTGGACTGACCTGGGTGGCGGGGTTGAGCGTAACGTTCGTCGACATCTGATCAAAATTCGGCCGGGCGAATGATTTGCTGAAGGCCAGACGCATCTGAAGCTTGTCGGTCAGGTGCGCCCGCAGGTTGAAGCTGGGCAGTGCCTTCACATAATCGCGACTGACTTCGAGTGGGACCAGCGTCCCGTCGCTGTTGAACACCGTACCACGCGAGCCGGTAGAGGTGCGCACCACGCGCACGCCCACGGTGCCATCGATTTTCAGCCCGCCGAGTGCGGTCGCGTAATCCGCCATGACATAGCCGGCGAGCGTGTTTTCGGTCTGGTGGTTGAGGTCGCCTGCGGTGAACGCAGTCTTGGGCGTGGCGCCGAACAATGCTTCGGTCTTGGTGAGACTGTCGAACAGTCCGCTGCCGGTCGAGAAGCCGGGATATAGAATTCCGCCCGTCAGCGTCCTCCCATCGAAGAAGTTCGGCGTTGGACCCGCGAGCGCCAACTCGGGATGCGCCGACACCGGGACGAATGCCGTGCCCGCAGGCGCGGAGCAACTGGGGTTCGGCCCTGACGGCAGGAGGCAGAAGGCATTCCAGGTGCCACGAAGATCGATCGAGCTTTCCGCATAGCGCGCGCCGACCCGCAATTTCTGCAGCAGGCCGCCCTCAACGTCATATTCGAGGTCGGATTGCAGCGCCACTTGCTTCGCGTCGTTCCGTTGCAATGAATCCGCCATGTAGGTGAAGGCGTAGTTCGCAGGGTTCGACAGTAAGCCCGGATTGCGTACGTTCCACACCGGTCGCGAACCACGCAAATCGAAATCGACGATGCTTTGATTGTTCGCCGTATAGGGTGTTTGCCCGGTCTGGTCGTACAGCGAAATCACGAAGCCGTTGCGATCGGCATCGTAGGACGACTTCAGATATTGCGCGTCGAATCGAGCATGGAGCCGATCGGTGACATCCCATTTCGCATTGAGCGTGTAATTGCCCGTGTCGTTGGTCAGATCCTGATCGAATCGCGCCGACTCGAAGACCTGGTTGGCGAGCGAGCCCGAGGTGGCATAGCCCGCAGAATCGAAGGTGAACGCCGCCCCGTTGAGTGGTGTCGTGGTGGGATTACCATTGTTATTATAGTAGAAATATTTGCCCTGGCGGAAAAACTTATATCGCGAGAAGAGGGCCTGCGCCGTGATGAGCAGATTGCTGCTCGCCTGCCATTGGAAGGCGCCGGCGATGCCGAAGCGCTTGCGATCGCCACCATCGTCATAGATCTGTTCGCCGAACGGGACCTGCGCATTGGCGGGCGCGCCGGGAATCGTGATTCCGGTTGGGATCGGGCCAAACGCGCCGATCAGGATCGCGTCCTGGCGATAGGAGCTACGCGCATAGGTGGCATTGAGCAGGATGCCCATTTCGCCAAGGCCCGTCTCGAAGCGATTGCTGTACAGCAATGAGCCCGACCCGCCGAACTTGTCGGCGCGATCGTAATAATTGCCTTTCAGGGTCGCGCTGACGAGCTGCCCGGGAGCGTCGAACGGCAGTCGCGTGCGGATGTTTACGACGCCCGCGATATCGCCCTCGATTGTGCTGGCGGGCGGATTCTTGAAGACGTCGATGCCTGCGAGCAGCTCGGGTGGGGTCGCCTCGAGATCGAGCGTTCGGCCGCCAGATGCCGAGATCGCGGCGCGTCCGTCGATGAAGTTGCTGACTTGCGTCAGGCCACGAACGGTAATGGCGGGTTGGGTACGATGGTCGAAATCGGTCGCGCCCTCGCCATAGCGGCGCTGGATCTGGACGCCGGTGATCCGCTGCAGCGCCTCGACGGTGTTGGCGTCGGGCAGCTTGCCGATATCCTGCGCGTTGACCGAATCGACGATCTGATCCGAATTGCGCTTGGTCGCCTGGGCCGAGCGTAGACTTGCGCGCACGCCCGTGACGACGATCTCGCTCCCCGCCGCCGCATCCTTCTCCGGTGCGGCAACGGCCGGCGCCGTGCTGGTTTGTGCGATTGCGGACTGTGCCACAGCGACCATGCCGATTGCGGCGAGCGACGCGCCGACCAGCAGGCGATTGCGAAGCGGAATCATACATCCTTCCCCACATTGTCGGCATCGCAGGAGACCATTCCCCATCCGTCCCGATCAATTGTCCGACTTAATAATCGCCGAGCTATTGTAGGACAAGAGGCAATATTTTGCTATCGTGCGCATTGCCGGCGCGGTTCCAAAAAGAGCCTGGGGGTGCGTCGCGAAGGGATGGCGATTGACTGACGAACACCGGCGGGGACCGACGCATGCCCAATTGGCACGCGAACTGGGCATTGCAATCGTGACAGGGCAACATGCCCCAGGATCGTTCCTGCCCGCCGAGCATGAGATCGCCGAACACCGGGGCGTTTCGCGCGGTCTGGTGCGGGAGGCGCTCCGCATGCTCTCCGCCAAGGGGCTGCTCGAAAGCAAGCCCAAGGCTGGCACACGCATCCGAGACAGATCGTCCTGGAATCTGCTCGATCCCGATCTCCTGGCCTGGATGTTCGAAGGCGAGCCTCCGGCTGGGTTTGTCCACAACCTATTCTATTTACGTATGATTATCGAGCCAGCCGCAGCCGAACTGGCCGCCACCCTGCGCACGCCCCGACACCTTTCGCGGATGGGCCATGCTCTTGAACAGATGCAGGAACACGGGCTGGCCAGCGTGGTCGGCCAGGCCGCCGACCAGAGTTTCCACAACATCATCCTGGAGGCGACAGGCAACGAACTGCTCATCAGTCTCGCCGGCACGATCGGCGCTGCAGTGCGCTGGACGACGATCTACAAGCATCGGCAAACCCGTCAGCCAAGCGATTCGATGCCGCAACATCGCCGCCTGTTCGACGCGATTGCGGAGGGGGATGCGCCCGGCGCGCGCGATGCGACGATCGCCCTGATCGATCAAGCGCAGGAGGATACCGAGTTCTCATTGCGCAGATAATCGTGCCAAACGGTCGCCCTGCCGCATTGATGCGGCACGACTGAATCTTTATAGTCCTACAAATGAGCGGCGGGCCGGGCAGAAAACGCGACGATCGGCATCAGGCACAGACACTGCCCGGATCGGATGACAATCGCGCCGAGGCTGAGGAGATACCGATGGGTACGCGTTGGCATGGTGCTTTCCGGTTAGGGTCGATGCAGCGGACTGACGCACCGCCTGCCCACACCAGATGCCGGCCCCTGGTAGGCCGGTCCCGCCTGATCCGCGCGACCCTCGCCGCGATCGCGGCTCTGGCAACGTCGGCCCAGGCGGCGTCCCCGGAGGTCGCGATCACTATCCGGCCCGCGATTGAGCGTCCCGGACCGGTCTTCGAAGGCTGGGGCACAGCGCTTGCGTGGTTCGCCGAGGTTACCGGCGGCTACCCCGACGCGACGCGCGAGCGGCTGGCCGATTTATTCTATGGGCCTGAGGGCCTCGACTGGACTATCGCACGCTACAATATCGGCGGCGGCAACGCGGCGGCGACGGCGCCCTATCTTCGCCCAGGCGCCGCGGTGCCGGGCTTTTGGCGACAGCCGGCAGGCACGATTGGGAATGCGTGGTGGCAGCCAGACGATCCCGCGATGTGGGACTGGTCGGCCGACGCCAACCAGCGCTGGTGGCTCGATGCGATCCGCTCGCGCGTCCGGGCGCCCATCTTCGAAGCCTTCTCCAATTCGCCGCCCTGGTTCATGACGGTCAGCGGGCGGGTATCCGGCGCGGAAAAAGGAACCAACGAGAACCTGCGTCCCGGACAGGAGGGGCCGTTCGCCACATATCTTGCCCGCGTCGTAAGCGAGTTGCAGCGGCGCCACCACATCACGTTCCGCACGCTGTCGCCGGTCAACGAGCCGAATACCGATTACTGGTTCGCCGCGAACACACAGGAAGGGGCGCATTGGAGCCCCGGGCGCCAGGCGGCGATGATCGACGCCACGGCGGTGGCGTTGGCGGATCAGGGGCTGAAGACGACGATCGCTGCCCCCGACGAAACCAACTCGCACCTCTTCGTTCGCGATTGGGCAGGGTATCCGCCGGCTACACGCGCGCGCATCGGCCAGCTCAATGTCCACAGCTATGGCACCGTCCACCAGACCGCGGTGCGCGATATCGCGCGCGTCTCCGGCATTCGCCTGTGGATGAGCGAGAACGACACTCCTCTGGAAAAGGAGCCCGAGGATTTCGACGGCATGCCTTCGGCGCTGGCCTTTGCCGAACATGTGATCCACGATCTAAAACGGTTGGAGCCCTCCGCCTGGGTCTTCTGGCAGGCGGTGGAGACCCTCAGTGCCCGCAACGGTGCGCCCGGCTCCAACTGGGGCCTGATCAAGATGGACTTGCGTGCCGCACCGCAGGCGCCGCACCCGATCCATATCACCGCCAAATATTGGGCGATGGCGATGTTCAGCCGGCACATCCGGCCCGGCTACCGCCTTATCCCGGTGGACGACGCCGACACGATCGGTGCGCTGACGCCGGACGGCCGAACGATGGTGCTGGTTCACGTGAATCCGGGCCCATATGAACGCGCGCTGACGATTGCGCTGCCCCACGCGACGGTGCGAGAGATCATCGTGACCGATGCCGCACACAAGGCCGTGCGGGTCGCGTCGAAACCCGGCGCCCGCCTTACCGCCGCGCCGGAATCGGTGACAACGATCGTGACGACCATCCGATAGCAAGGCCCCGATCAACTGTCGGGCCGCTCAACGGCGCGGTTATGGCAGCGGTATATCGGGATCGGATCTTCGACATGCCGTACACGTGGTTGTCGTTGTTCTTTCTGTTCCTGGCCAACGACCTTGCTGCCTACTGGATGCACCGCCTGGCGCACGAACGGCGCGTGTTGTGGGCCGGCACCGATTCAGCAAAGCTGAAAAAGACTCTAGTCAGCTCCAAATGCGGCAAGCGCATCAAGGCTGCTGGCGGGAACCAGGGAATGCGCGGCTATTTGGGCCCAAACTCGCAATCTATTGGGCCCAATTCGCAATGTTTTTGGTCGCCCAACACCGTCGCGCGTCACACGTCGAGATTGGCGACGCTCAACGCATTCTCCTGGATGAATTCGCGGCGCGGCTCGACCACGTCGCCCATCAAGCGGGTGAAGATCTCATCGGCGACATCGGCCTGGTCGACCGCGACGCGCAGCATCGAGCGGTTGGTCGGGTCGAGCGTGGTTTCCCACAATTGCTCGGGGTTCATCTCGCCCAGCCCCTTGTAGCGCTGGATCGACAGACCCTTGCGTCCCGCCGCCAGGATCGCCTCGAGCAATTGTGACGGCCGCGCGATCAGCGACTCGCCCTTGCCCACAACGACCGGCAGATCCTCATCCTCGTCGACCTCGGCGGCGGCTTCCTCGGCAGCTGTCGCCGCGGCCTGCGCCTTGCTCGGCACCAGCTTGACCGCGCTGCCGTAGCTGTCGACCTGCTCGGCCGCCAGGCCGTGCAGCTTGCGCGCTTCGGCCGAGACCAGGAACGCCGCCTCGATCACATGATGATCGGTGACGCCGCGCCACAGTCGCTGGAAATGGAGCGAGCCTTCGTCGGTCAATTGCGCCGTCCAGGTCGCTTCGGGATCGCCGCCGTCGAGCTTGATGGTGGTCGCCTGCAGCCGCTCCGCGCGCTGCGCGGTGCTGGCTTCGGGATCGAACACGCCGTCCATCGCCAGCGCCTCGATGATGCTGGGATCGTAGCGCCGCGGCACGAAGCGCATCAGCGATCGCATGCGGCGCGAATGATCGACCAAAGCGCGCAGCGCAGTGCCGGTGCCGACACCGTCGAGCGAGCTCGAGGCGACGCCCGCGGCGACCAGATATTCCTCCAGCGCGGCCTCATCCTTCAGATACACTTCGGACCGCCCGCGCGTCGCTTTGTAGAGCGGCGGCTGGGCGATGAAGAGGTGCCCGCCGGTGATGATCTCGGGCATCTGGCGATAGAAGAAGGTCAGCAGCAGGGTACGGATATGCGCGCCGTCGACATCGGCGTCGGTCATGATCACGACCTTGTGATAGCGCAATTTCTCCAGGTTGAAGTCGTCGCGCCCGATGCCGGTGCCCATCGCCTGGATCAATGTCCCGATCTCGCGCGACGACAGCATGCGGTCGAACCGCGCGCGTTCGACGTTGAGGATCTTGCCGCGCAAGGGGAGGATCGCCTGGAAATGGCGGTCGCGGCCCTGCTTGGCCGATCCGCCGGCCGAATCGCCCTCGACCAGGAACAGTTCGGACTTGGCCGGGTCCTTTTCCTGGCAGTCGGCGAGCTTGCCGGGCAGGCTGGAGATGCCGAGTACCGACTTGCGGCTCGCCTCACGCGCCTTGCGTGCGGCTTCGCGCGCGGCGGCGGCGTCGATCACCTTCTGGATGATCTGGCGCGCATTGGCCGGATTTTCCTCGAGCCATTCGGCCATCTTGTCGGCGAGCAGGCTTTCGAGCGGCTGGCGCACTTCAGACGAGACGAGCTTGTCCTTGGTCTGCGAGCTGAACTTGGGATCGGGCAGTTTCACCGAGACGATCGCGGTCAGGCCTTCGCGCATATCGTCGCCGGTCAGGCTGACCTTTTCCTTCTTCATCTGCCCCGATTTCTCGGCATAGGCATTGAGCGTGCGCGTCAGCGCCGAGCGGAACGCGGCCAGATGGGTGCCGCCGTCACGCTGCGGGATGTTGTTGGTGAAGCACAGGACGTTCTCGTAATAGGAATCATTCCATTCGAGCGCGACGTCGATGCCGATATCGTCGCGCTGGCCGGAGATCGCGATCGGTTCCGGGAAGAGCGGCGCCTTGGTGCGATCGAGATACTTCACGAACGCGGCGATGCCGCCTTCGTAATAGAGCTCGATCGTCTTGGGCTCTTCGTGCCGCGCATCGGTCAGGAACAGCCGCACGCCCGAATTGAGGAAGGCCAGCTCGCGATAGCGATGTTCGAGCTTCTCGAAATCGAATTCGGTGATCTTGAAAGTGGACGGCGAGGGCAGGAACGTGACGCGCGTGCCCTTCTGGCCTTCCGCCGCCTTGCCGACGACCTTGAGCGGGGCGACCGCGTCGCCATGGGCGAAGCGCATGTAATGCTCCTCGCCGTCGCGCCAGATCGTCAGATCGAGCCATTCGCTGAGCGCGTTGACCACCGACACGCCGACGCCGTGCAGCCCGCCGGAGACCTTGTAGGCATTGTCGTCCGACGTGTTCTCGAACTTACCGCCGGCATGGAGCTGGGTCATGATGACCTCGGCCGCCGACACGCCTTCCTCGGCATGGATGCCGGTCGGGATGCCGCGGCCATTATCGGTGACGCTGACCGATCCGTCGGGGTTGAGCGAGATGTCGACCCGGTCGCAATGACCGGCCAACGCCTCGTCGATCGCGTTGTCGGAAACCTCGAACACCATGTGGTGGAGACCCGACCCATCGTCGGTGTCGCCGATATACATGCCGGGGCGTTTGCGGACGGCGTCGAGGCCTTTGAGGACCTTGATCGAATCGGCGCCGTAATCTGAAGTCTGAGGGGGTGTTGCCATAGCGAGCATATAGGGATTCGCCCCCGAAAACGGAAGCAAAATGGCGACACGCGAAGGTCCAATCGCGCCCCTTGCAAATGGCCGCCGGGAATGATCCCATCCGGCATGGCCCAGCCGCCCGATCCGCATGAACTCTACCTTCACGTCCGCGTGCTGGTGGGCGTCGTGCTGGGGCTCGGGCTCACCCGAATCCTGTCGGGACTGGCGCGGATGGTCGAGCATCCCGGGCGCAATCCGGTGTCGGCGACGCACTTGTTGTGGGTCGCGGTGATCCTGCTCTCGATCGTCCATTTCTGGTGGTGGGAGTTCGCGCTGATCTCGCTCGGCGCGTGGCGGTTCGAGCTGTTCGTGTTCCTGCTGCTCTACGCCTTTCTCTGGTTCGTGCTCGCCTGCCTGTTGTTTCCGGGCGATCTTGCCGAGCACGACACCTACGAAGCCTATTTCCTGTCGCGGCGGCGCTGGTTCTTCGGGCTGTTCGCCGCGACCTTCGCCGCCGACCTGATCGACACCGCGATCAAGGGCGCGGATCATTTCCGCGCGCTCGGCCCCGAATATCCGGCGCGGATCGCGGCCGGCATCGTCTTGTGCGCAATCGCCGCCTGGACCGGCAACCGCCGCTTCCACTTGCTGTTCGCGGCGCTCTACCTGGCTTACGATCTCAGCTGGATCTTGCGGCTCTACGATACGCTGGGTTGAGTGGTAATAGGCGCCAGCGGCGCGTGTCGAGCATAAGCCCTCTCCCGCGTGCGGGAGAGGGTATGTGGCCCTTGTTGCGATCGCTATAGTCGCCAAGAAATAGGGAGGGAGAGCAATGAAGTGGATCGCAATCGCCGCCGCGCTCATGGTGTCGGCACCTGCCACGGCGGACGCACCGGCCGCGCAGCCGATGCCGACCTATCCGGGTGTTCCGGCCGATCTTGCCAAGGCGGCGGCGGAGTTCGACCTCGCCCAGGTCAAGAGCGATGGCGAGGCGCTCAAGCGCCTGCTCGCCGACGATTATCTGTTGGTCAACAGCCAGGACAAGCGCGAGGACAAGGCGCAGTTTATTGCCGACTATACCGCCAAGGGCTTCACGATGGAGCCATTCGCGATCGACGATCAGGTGATCAAGGTCTGGGCCGATGGCGCGGTGCTGGGCGGCGCGGTGACGATGAAGGGCACGTCCGAGGGCAAGCCCTATTCGGTCCGCATCCGCTTTTCCGACATCTGGGCGAAGCGCGGCGGCAAATGGCAAGTGATCTATGCCCACGCCAATCGGGTAGCGGCGGCAAGCTGAAAATTGGTGCTCCTGCAAGAGAAGGAGCCCAGGATCACAATTGCTGTCCGTGCGATCCGGGCTCCCGCTCGGGCAGGAGCACCCGTTCTGGCGAGGGCCGGCACGCGGGTCGCGTGCCGGCCTTTCGCATCAGAATTCGCTGGCGCGTCGGCCCAACAGGGTCACTTCGACCCGGCGATTGAGCCGCATTCCCGCCACCGTGGCGTTGGTCGCGATGGGATCGCGCTCGCCATGTCCCGTGACCGAGAAGCGCGCGCGAGTCACGCCCATCGCATCGAACGCGCCGCGGACGCTCGCCGCGCGCCGTTCGGACAGGTCCTGGTTGTGCGCATCGCTGCCGCGCGAATCGGTGTAGCCGTCGATCGCCACGCGGACCCCGGGATTGTCGCGCAGATAGCTTGCCAGCGGACGCAATTTGTCGATCGCGCCGGGGCGCAACACGTCGCTGTCGGTGGCGAACAGCACGTCCTCGTCGAGCCGCATCGTCGCGCCCCGCGCGGTCTGGCGGAAGCCGTAACCGTGCATCGCGCCGCGATCCCAGCCACCGCCGCGGCCGCCGCGCTCTTCCACGACATAGCCACGATCGCGCGACTCCCAGTCGAACCCGCCGCGGCGCGGGCCGGCGATCCGCGCGAACGCGCGGTTGGCCTCACGCGCCTCGAAGATGGTCAGGAAACGGTCGTGATTGCGGTCGAAATTGCGCATCACGAAGGCACGTCCGCGGCGCGATTCGCGCAGTTCCGGATAGAGGATGCGCACGCCGGGGCCGGCGATGCGGAAATCGGGGCCGTCGGGACGCCCGCCCGACCAATCCCAGCGGTCCTGCGCGATAGCGGGGGTGGCAATCGCAACCAAAGCGGTCGCAGCGGCAAACAACATCTTCATGACTATTCTCCCTGTGTCATCGACATGGGCTAGCGGCGCGGGACTGAACCCGGCCTTAGGCGCACGGACAGGGGACGTTCAGGCGGTCGAAACCGTTCCATCGGCGACGATGAACCAGGATGCCGCGCCGATGTCGTCGAACGGCGCGCGTTCGGTGCCGGTGATCCAGACCTGGCTGCCGGTTGCCGCGAGCCGATCGAACAAGGCGGCCCGGCGGACCGGATCGAGATGCGCGGCGACCTCGTCGAGCAGCAGGATTGGCGCGCGGCCGACGCGGTCGGCGACGAGTTCGGCATGCGCGAGCACCAGCCCGAGCAGCAACGCCTTCTGCTCGCCGGTCGAACAGAGCGAGGCGGGCTGATCCTTGTCGAGATGCGTCACCATCAAGTCGCTGCGATGCGGCCCGACGAGCGTGCGGCCCGCCGCGGCATCGCGCCGGCGGCCTTGCGCCAGGTCGGCGGCGAGCGTGTCGGCGCCGCTCCATCCTTCGAGCGTCAGGCCGGCACGCGCGAAAGGCCCCTGGGGTTGATAGGCCAAGCGCTCCGCCAACGCCGCGACCGTCTCGCGCCGCCCGGCATCGATCGCCCCGCCATGCTCGGCCATTTGCGCCTCGAGCGCGGTCAGCCAGTGCGGATCGGGATGCCCATGGTCCTTGGCGTCGGCGAGCACGCGGTTGCGCGCGCGCATCGCCGCTTCGTAGCGATTGGCGTGCTGGGCATGGTCGGGACGCATCGCCAGGGTCAGCCGATCGAGGAAGCGCCGCCGCTCGCCGGCGGGCTCGACGAACAACCGGTCCATCGCCGGCGTGAGCCACAGTACGGTCAGCCATTCCGCCAGCGCCGTGGCCGCCGTGGTGGCGCCGTTGATGCGCACGATGCGGCGTTCGGGGGCCGAGGGCAGGGTGCCGGTGCCGATCTCTATTAGCCCCTCCCCTTCAGGGGAGGGGTTGGGGGTGGGGGATGCCTCGCAGAGGTCGACGCCCGCGTCCCCCACCCCAACCCCTCTCCTGAAGGGGAGGGGCTTTAATGTCGTCGCCACCCCAAATCCGCCTCTTCCTCCCTGACGCGCCATATCACTCAACGCAGCCCGCCGCAGTCCGCGTCCCGGCGCGAGCAGCGACACCGCCTCCAGCACGTTGGTCTTGCCCGCGCCATTCTCGCCGGTCAGCACGACGAAGCCGCGCCCCGGGTGGAGCACGGCTTCGGCATGATTCCTGAAATCGGTGAGGATCAGGCGCGACAGCATCGCGCCTGTCCCTAAAGCATCGCGCGGAAAAGTGGGTACCGGTTTTCCGCGAGAGCGATGCGTCCGCGGAGCAGCGGAGTTTTGGGTTAGGCCGCCAGCTTGGCGGGTTCCGCCGCGCCCGATTGCTGGTTCTTCGCGCTGAGATAGGAGGCCATCTCTTCGCCCAATTCGCGCTGTGCCTTCAGATAGGCGACCGGCTCGTCGAGCCCGAGCCGCTTGCGCGCCGCGTCGAGCGGCTCGTGCAGCAGCTGCAGATAATCCTCGCCGGAGATCCACTTGGCCTTCTTGCCGCGCTTATAGCCTTCCCACACTGCCTTCGCGAACAGCGAATTGCCGGTGACCTTGAGGCTCTTGAGCGCCGCCGCGCCGCCGATGAACGCCCAGCCGAGCCCGCCGACCTGCGCATAGCTGAACGCGACCAATGCCGCTTCGCCCATGCTTTCGTCGGCCTTGTAGCCGGTCAGCACGTGCCAGATATCGTGCGTGTCGCGTACCCGCCGCCCGAACCAGGCATAAGGATGCGGCATGTCTTCCTCGCGGTTGACCTTGCTGACCTCGGCCAGACCGTCGGCCGAATAGCCGGTCGATTCGAGGAAATGGTTGTACGCCGCGCCGACCGTGCCCGGCGCGAATTGCTTGGCATAGCCGGGCTGAGAGAGCAGCTGCGCGAGCTCGATCCGCTCATAGGCCATCCGCCCGCCCTCTTCGGTGGCGATGAAGCGCGCATAGTTCATCGGCGCATTGCCGACGTTCAAGGCGCGCATGATCTTGAACACCTGCGTCGTGTCATCGCCATTGGCGAGCAGCTTCCTGATCGAGCTGAACGCGGTCTTCCAGTCACGCTTGCCGGTAGTGCCGGGAAAGGGAGGGAGCTTTGCGGGCATCGGGTGATTCCTTACTGACACTCATGTAAGTAAGTGAAGCGGCACGCGGAGTCAAGCCGGTGCCGATCCCCTTATGCGCCGCGTCGATGACAATATCGTTGATGCCCGAAAGGGCGCAACCGGGCCAGCCTCTCCCGCTTGCGGGAGAGGAGCGAGACTTATGAGCGAAGCGAATTAGTCGCAGCGGTGAGGGTCTTCTGTTAGCCCGTCGCTAGAAGAAGAAAGAAGGAAGAAGACCCTCACCCTCCCACCGCCTTCGGCGGCGGGCCCCTCCCTCTCCCGCAGGCGGGAGAGGGGTATTAGAACGCGCTTCTACCGCTCCCGCCTCACACCCGCATCGGCATGAGCACGTACAGCGCCGGCGACTTGTCGTTCTCGCGGATCAGGGTCGGCGCGCTGGCGTCGGCCAGATGCACTTCGACCATGTCGCCCTCGATCTGGCCGAGGATGTCGAGCAGATAGCGGCTGTTGAAGCCGATATCGAAGCCCTGCGCCGCGTAATCGCCGGGGACTTCCTCGGCCGCCGTGCCGTTTTCCGGGCTGGTCACCGACAAGGTGATCTTGTCGCGGTCGAGCGTCATTTTGACCGCGCGCGTTTTTTCGGTGGCGATGGTCGAGACGCGATCGACGCCTTCCTCGAAGCTGCGCGGATCGATCCTGAGGATCTTGTCGTTGCCGGTCGGGATGACGCGCGAATAATCGGGGAAGGTGCCGTCGATCAGCTTCGAGGTCAGCAGGGCCTGGCCCATGTCGAAGCGAATCTTGGACGACGACAAGGACACGCCGACCGAGCCGTCGATCTCGTCGAGCAGCTTGCGCAGCTCCGCCACGCATTTGCGCGGGATGATGATGTCGGGCATGCCCTCGGCGCCGTCGGGGCGCGGCAGGGTGACGCGGGCGAGGCGGTGGCCGTCGGTGGCCGCCGCCTTGAGCACCGGCTGGCCGTCATCGGCGACATGCCAGAAAATACCGTTGAGGTAATAACGCGTCTCTTCGGTCGAGATGGCGAAGCGCGTCTTGTCGATGATCTGCTTGAGCGTCTCGGCCGGCAGCTCGAACTGCACCGGCAGTTCGCCTTCGGCGATCACCGGGAAGTCGTCGCGCGGCAAGGTGCCGAGCTGGAACCGCGCGCGCCCGGCGACGATCGTCATCTTGCCGTCGGCCGCGGCGAGCTGGACCTGGCTGCCCTCGGGCAATTTGCGCGCAATGTCGAACAAGGTGTGCGCCGACACGGTGGTCGCGCCCGGCGTGTCGACCGCCGCGGGCACGCTTTCGTTGATCTGCAGGTCGAGGTCGGTCGCCATCAGCTTGAGCGATCCCTCGGCCGTCGCCTCGATCAGCACGTTCGACAGAATCGGGATGGTGTTGCGGCGCTCGACCACCGACTGCACATGGCTCAGCCCCTTGAGGAGCGTTGCGCGTTCGATCGTCGCCTTCATGTCCTAACCCCCGGGCCGGTGCCCTGATTTTCCGACCCGCCAGACGTGAGAGAATCCGGGGGCAATTCGCCTACCGTCTTCCTTAACGTGAAAAAGGGCCGGAGCAAGCGCCCCGACCCTCCTTTCACACCCTGTTTTCCCCTGTTGTTGTGGATGAATCGCTTTAGAAGCGAACACCCACCCCGGCGACGACCTGATGCCGGTCGGTATCGACCGAGAAATTGTTGGTGTTGCCGCCATTGGGATATTCCAGCCGGGCATTGCCATAGTTGGAATAGCGATATTCGACCTTGGCGTAGGCCTTGCTGCCGAGCGATTGCTCGACACCGGCGCCCGCGCGCCAGCCGTCCAGGTTGAAATGCTGGCCGGTTTCGGTGGTGCCGTCCGACGCGACGAGATCGAGCCGCTGGTTGGTATAACCGCCCTTGGCATAAATCATCGTGCGCGGCGCGACGACATAGCCGACGCGCGCGCCGGCATAGAGATCGCGACCGGCCTTGACCCGTCCATAGCCCAGCGCCCCCGCTGCGGACGGATTGTTGGTCACCTTGCTGGTCGACCCGGTCACTTCGCCCTCGGCGCCGAACACCAGATTCCCGGAACGGATGTCGTAACCGACATCGCCGCCATAGGTCAGGCCGTCCGCCGAGTTGCTGTCGTCGATCGACGAATTGGGCACCTGGCCCGGCTGCATCCGGTCATAGCCCAGGATGATGCCGGCGCGCGGACCGCTGAACGTCGTGTCGCTATCCGGGTTGGGAGGGCCATCCTGCGCGAAGGCGGGAACGGCGACGGCAAGCGCCGCGAGGCTGGCGGTGGCAAGGATCAGCTTACGCATAAATAACTCCATTCACTCACATTCCCGCGGAGCACCGGGGGGTCGGTGGCGCGGGAAGGGGCAAATAGGTGGCGACGCCAGAGGTTGCATGAACCTCAGATAAACAAGGAATTCCGTTGCTTTCGCGCCACAGGGGGTTGAAAGCGCGGGGGATGATTACAAGGCGGGGACGCGACTTCATCGCGCGGCACGGCGAGACGGTGTTCAACGCGGCCGGGCGGTTGCAGGGCGACCATCCGCACACCCCGCTGACCCGCGCCGGATTCTGCCAGGCCGACGAAATGGGCGAAGCGCTCCGCCATTTTTTGGGCGACAAACCCGCGCTGACGCTATGGGCATCGCCGACCGGTCGCGCGCTGCAGACGCTGGCGGTGATCGCCGAGCATGTCGGGCTCGACTGGCATCACGCGCGAACCGATCCGCGGCTGACCGAGATCGGCATGGGCAGCTGGGGCGGGCGTTATTATCAGGACGTCATCGCCGAGGTTGGCGACGTGGTAGACCGCCCGAGCGGCCTGTTGATCAGCGCGCCCGATGGCGAACTCTATCCGCAGATCGCCGAGCGCGTGTCGGCCTGGCTGGCGGAGACCGACGACGATCCGGGCGACCGGCTGGTCATCATGCACGGCATATCGAGCCGGGTGATGCGCGGGGTGATGACCGGGCAGCCATGGGTCGACCGCTTCGGCGCGCCTGCCGCCGGCCATTTGCCGCAAGGATCGCTGGTGATGATCGAAGGCGGCGTCGAGACGATCGTCCATCTCGGCGGCGGCGGGGAAACGGTGTGAGGCGGCCGGTTCTTGCCATCGCGCTGATCGCAACAACGGTCGCGGCCGCCCCGGCAACAGCGCGCGACACGATCGGCGTGTGGAATCGCTGGGCCGCGTTCAGCGACCCGAGCCCGCGACGCTGCTTCGCGATCGCGCAGCCGGTCGATCCCGACCATCGCGCCGGCTTCGCCAGCATCGCCAACTGGCCCGGCCAGCATATCCGCAGCCAGCTCCATATCCGCCTCAGCCGCGGCCGCGCCGGCAATGCTCGCGTGACGCTGTCGATCGGCGAGCGCCGGTTCGATCTGGTCGCCGGCACCGACGACGCCTGGGCGCCCGATTCGCGCACCGACGCCGCGATCGTCGCCGCGATGCGCAGCGGGCGGTCGATGAGTGTGGAGGGGCTGGGGCGCGATGGGTCGGCGTTTGCCGATGTCTATGCGTTGTCGGGCGCCGCTACGGCGATCGATGCGGCGGCGCTGGCGTGTCGGGGGTAGGCATGGTCCCTCTCCCGTTGGGAGAGGGAGGGAGCCGCCATAGGCGGCGGAAGGGTGAGGGCAGCGCTATCCCTCCGCACCTGCCCTCACCTTCCCACTCGGCTATGCCGAGCGGGCCCCTTCCTCTCCCAATGGGAGAGGAGATTGCGCCGATCGCACTGCATCCCCTCGCCTCAGGCCTTTCCCGAGCCGAGATAATCCTGCAACCCCGCCACCAGCGCGTCGAACACCGCGCGCACCGGGGCGGACGTACGCAAATCCTCATGCATCACTACCCAGGTGTCGAGCGGATGGCTGAACGCGTCGGGCAGGATGCGGACCAAGGCCGGATCGCGCGCCGCCAGCGGCACCTGGCACACGCCGATCCCCAGCCCCGCGCGTAACGCCGCCATTTGCGCGAGGTCGCTGTCGGTCCGAAACGCGAAATCCTCGACCCGGATCGGGATGCCACCAGCGCGCATCGCGCGGGTCACGGCGTTGTCGTTCTCGACTCCGATCAGCCCGAACGCGATAACCTCCTCGAAAGTCGCGGGCGCCGGCCGCCCGGCGATCAGGTCGGCGCGGACGTGCAGCCCGACATGGATATCGCCGATCCGGCGCGCGACCAGCGCGCCTTGCGCCGGCCGTACCATCCTGACCGCGACATCGGCCTCGCGCCGCAACAAATCCTCGTTGCGATTGTTCGGGCTGAGCGCGACCACCAGCCGCGGATGGCGCCGGCGCAGATCGGCGAGGATCGGCGGCAATATCTCGACCGAGATCACTTCGCTCGCCGACACGCGGACCAATCCGGCGACCTCGCTCCCCTGCGTCGCGCCGCGGGCAAAGGCGGCGGCGGCGATTTCCATCGCCTCGGCATGCTGGCGCAGGCCAAGCGCGGCCTCGGTCGGCACCAGCCCGTCAGGCGCGCGGGTGAACAAGGCGACGCCGAGCCCCGCCTCTAGGTCCGCGATCCGGCGCCTCACCGTCGGCTGCGCCAGCGCCAGCCATCGTGCCGCGCCAGACAGACTGCCTTCGCGCAGCACCGCCAGGAAGGCGCGGTGACGTTCCCAATCGTCGCTCATCAAATTTGTATAGGCCGGTCGTCACATCGCGACAATTTTATTCAAGTGCCGACTGGCCGATATCCCCGTCATCAAATCGCGGAGACGGAAAATGGCGAAGACGGTTCTGGTATTGGGCGCGACCGGCGGGGTTGGCGGAGAGACGGCGCGGGCGCTGATCGCGCATGGCTGGGCGGTACGCGGACTGGCGCGCTCGCCGCGCGAGGGCGACGGCATCGACTGGCGGATCGGCGATGCGATGGATCGCGCGGCGGTGCTGGCGGCGGCGGAAGGCGTGGATGCGATCGTCCATGCCGTCAACCCGCCGGGCTATCGCGATTGGGAAAAGCTCGCCATGCCGATGCTCGACAACAGCATCGCGGCGGCGCGGGCGAACGATGCCCGGCTCGCGCTCCCCGGCACGATCTACAATTACGATCCGCGCACCTCGCCGGTGATCGCGCCCGACAGTCCGCAGCATCCGAACACCAGAAAGGGCGCGATCCGCGTCCAAATGGAGCGCGCGATTCAGCAATCGGGTGTGAAAGCGGTGATCCTGCGCGCCGGCGACTTTTTCGGGCCGCGCCCGGGCAATAGCTGGCTGAGCCAAGGCCTGGTCACGCCGGGCAAGCCGGTCGGCCGGGTGATGGTGCCGGGCAAGGCGGGGATCGGGCACGCCTGGGCCTATCTGCCCGATGTCGGCGAGACGTTCGCGCGGCTGCTCGACAAGAGCGACGCGTTGCCGCGGTTCGCCCGCTATCACTTCGCCGGCGTCTGGGATGACGACGGCACGCGCATCACCGGCGCGATCGCGCAGGCGGTGGGCCGGCCGGTCAAGACCTGGCGGATGCCTTGGGCATTGCTCCCGCTGATCGGGCTGTTCAATCCGACGATGAAGGAAATGGTCGAGATGCGCCCGTTCTGGGAACATCCGGTGCGGCTCGACAATGACGACCTGGTCGCCGCGATCGGGCCGGAGCAGCACACCCCGCTCGACGTCGCGATGGCGACCAGCCTCAAGGCGCTCGGCTGCAACTGACTTGATGGCGGTGACGAGACGTGGAGCCCTGCTTACGACTTCACCTGTCGACGCCGCATAACGCCCTAGGAGGCACCGACATTCAGGCGTGAGCGTAGCGGCCAGCACCAATCCTCCCCGTTTACGGGGAGGATTAGTCCACATGTCGGCACGGTGTAGTTGCCCACCTAGCAAATCGCGCCCTTTTCCCCTATGTGCGGCGCCATGCAGACAGAGTCGGCCGCCCTCATGCCCATTCCGGGGCACATCGATCCCGTGCCCGTGCCTCGCCAGACGGTGGCGCGCGAGGATGGGCGTGTCGACCTGGTCGGCCTGTCCAAGGCCGAGTTGCGCGAGGCGTTGCTCGCCGCGGGCATGGACGCCAAGCAGGCGAAATTGCGCGCCAAGCAGATCTGGCACTGGATCTACAATCGCGGCGCGACCGACTTCGCCGCGATGACCGACATCGCCAAGGCGCAGCATCCCTGGCTGGTCGAGCGCTTCGTCGTCGGCCGGCCCGAAGTGATCGAGGCGCAGGTGTCGACCGACGGCACGCGCAAATGGCTGCTGCGCGGGCCCGACGGCCAGGATTACGAGATGGTGTTCATCCCCGACGCCGATCGCGGGACCCTGTGCGTGTCGAGCCAGGTCGGCTGCACGCTCAATTGCCGCTTCTGCCACACCGGCACGATGCGGCTGGTGCGCAACCTGACGGCGCAGGAAATCGTCGGCCAGGTCATGCTGGCGCGCGACGCGCTCGGCGAATGGCCGTCGCAGCCCGAGGGACGCATGCTCACCAACATCGTGATGATGGGGATGGGCGAGCCGCTCTACAATTTCGACAATGTCCGCGACGCGTTGCATGTCGTGATGGACGGCGATGGGCTCGCGCTCAGCAAGCGCCGCATCACGCTGTCGACCTCTGGCGTGGTGCCGATGATGGCGCGTGCGGGTGCCGAGATCGGGGTCAACCTTGCCGTCTCGCTCCACGCTGTCACCAAGGAAATCCGCGACGAGATCGTCCCGATCAACCGCAAATACGGGATCGAGGAGTTGCTCCAGGCGTGCGCCGATTATCCCGGCGCCAACAATGCGCGACGCATCACGTTCGAATATGTGATGCTCAAGGACAAGAACGACAGCGACGAGGAAGCGCACGAGCTGGTCCGGCTGATCCGCAAGTACAAATTGCCGGCCAAGGTCAATCTGATCCCGTTCAATCCCTGGCCCGGCGCGCCCTACGACACGTCGACGCCCGAGCGCGTGCGCCGGTTCAGCGACATCATCTTCGAGGCCGGTATCTCGGCGCCGGTCCGCACGCCGCGCGGCCGCGACATCGATGCGGCCTGCGGCCAGCTCAAGACCGCGTCGGAGAAGAAGAGCCGGGCGGAACTAGACCGCCTCGCCGAGGAAAAGCTCGCCGCGCTGGGCTGAGAGTCTGTTTGGAAATGCGCCGCGGGCGCATTTCGCGGCACCGGCTTAAAACTCGCTCTACCGCGAGTTTTCAAACGGTCTCTGACCCTCGGGGAAGAACGTCAGGCGATCACCGAATCAGCGACGAACGGGTTCGACTGGCGTTCCTGGCCGAACGTGCTTGGGTCGCCATGGCCGGGCAGGAAGAAGGTGTCGTCGCCCATTGGCCACAGCCGCGTGACGATCGAGTTGATCAATTCCTGGTGATTGCCGCGCGGAAAATCGGTGCGGCCGATCGATCCGCGGAACAGCACGTCGCCGACGATCGCCAGTTTCGATTCGGCATTGTGGAACACGACATGGCCGGGCGTGTGCCCGGGCGTGTGGTGGACCGCGAACTCGACCTCGCCAACGGTGACCGTGTCGCCCTGGTCGAGCCAGCGCGACGGCACGAACGAGCGGCCGGGCACGCCGTAGCGCAACCCATCCTCGTCGAGCTTTTCGAGCAGGAACATGTCCTCGGGATGCGGGCCCTCGATCTGGACGCCGAGATCCTCGGCGAGCTGCGCCGCGCCACCGCAATGATCGAAATGGCCATGCGTCACCAGGATCTTCTCGATCGTGACGTCGTGCTTTTCCATCTGCGACTTGAGCAAGGGCAAGTCACCGCCGGGATCGACGAATGCGCCGCGCATCGTCCTGGTGCACCATAACAAGGTGCAATTCTGCTGGAGCGGCGTGACGGGGATGATCGCCGCGCGAAGCGGCTGCGCGGTGCTGGCCATTGCGGTGACCTAAGGTCTGTATTCGCGACGGGCAATGCCCTGTCGCAAGCGGATCGCGACGGCGCGTGACGCCGTCGCGGCAAAGCTTGGGGTTGCCGAAGCCCCTTGCCCGGTTGCATCAGCGGCATAGTGATCCGCCGCGACCGCCCTTTCGTTCTGCTCGATGACGCCCGCGCGAGCGGTGCCGCTCCCGCGCGGCTCTATCGCGCGCCGGTCGAGATTGTCGAGGCGCGCGACATCGCCGCGGTCAAGCCGGCGCTCGAGCGGCTGCGTGCGGCGCGGCATCGCGGGCTCCATGCCGCCGGGTTCCTGGCCTATGAAGCGGCAAGCGCGTTCGAACCGGTGGTCGGCGCGCTGCCGCAGGCCGGGACGCCCTTATTATGGTTCGGCCTGTTCGAGCGGTTCGACGAGATCGCGACCGGCGACGTCGCATCCTGGCTGCCCGACCCCGCCGCCGCCTGGCTCGGCACGCCGGTGCCCGATATCGACCGCGATACTTATGCCGATCGCTTCGCCGAGGTGCATGCGCTGATCGAGGCGGGCGATCTCTATCAGGCCAATCTGAGCTTTCGCGCGCGCGTGCCGATCGCCGGCGATCCGCTCGCCGCTTATGCGCGGCTGCGGGGCAGCGCGCGCGCCGGCTATGGCGCGGTGGTGTGGACCGGGCACGATTGGCTGCTGTCGCTGTCGCCCGAATTGTTCTTCGCGCTCGACGGCGGCCGGCTGACCACGCGGCCGATGAAGGGCACCGCGCGGCGCGGCGAAACGCCCGAGGAGGACCGCGCGTTCGCGGCGGAACTGCGCGGCGATGCCAAGCAGCGCGCCGAGAATCTGATGATCGTCGACCTGCTGCGGAACGATCTGTCGCGCGTCGCCGAACCGGCCAGCGTCGCGGTGCCCGAATTGTTCGCGGTCGAAACCTATCCGACCATCCACACGATGACCTCGACCGTCACCGCGACGCTGGCGCCCGACCAGGATGCGATCGATGTGCTGGCGGCGTTGTTCCCGTGCGGATCGATCACCGGCGCGCCCAAGATCCGCGCGATCGAGGCGCTGGCCGGGATCGAGATGGGCAGCGCGCCGCGAGGGCCCTATACCGGCGCGATCGGTCGGTTCGATGCGGCCGGCGGGGCGATGTTCAATGTGGCGATACGGACCTTGGTAATCGAGAATGGGGCGGACCATGCGCTGCTGGGCGCGGGCGGCGGCATCGTCGCCGATTCGCGGATGGGCGAGGAATGGGACGAGGCGCAGGCCAAGACCGCGTTCGTCGGCGCCGGCGCCCGCCGCTTCGACCTGATCGAGACGATGGCGTTCGATCCGATCGAGGGGATCGCCTTGCTCGAACGCCATCTCGCACGGATGAAGGCGAGCGCGACCGCCTTCGGTTACGCGTTCGATCGTCATGCCGCGCGCAACGAACTCCAGGCGGCGACTTTCCGGCTGCGCGGGGCGTCCCGCATCCGCTTGCTATTGGCGCCGTCGGGCGCAGTCGCGATCGAGGTCGCGCCGATCCCGGCGATGCCCGAGACGCCAGTCGCGGTGACGATCGCGCCGCTGCCGGTCGCGCCCGACGATTTCCGCCTGCGCCACAAGACCAGCGACCGCGCCTTTTATGACGACGCGCGTCAGGGGTTCGAGACGGTGTTCGAGGTCGACGGCCAGCTGACCGAAGGCAGCTTCACCAATCTGTTCGTCGAGCGCGACGGCGTGCTGCTGACCCCGCCGCTCAGTGCCGGACTGCTTCCCGGCATATTGCGCGCCGAGCTGATCGAGAGCGGCCGCGCCGTCGAAGCGACGCTGACGCGTGCCGATCTCACTCACGGTTTCTTCGTCGGCAACGCCCTGCGCGGGCTGATCCCGGCGACGTTGGGCCAGAGCGTGATGTAAAGATCAGTCCGTCGCCTCGACCCAGCCGCGCTTGAGCGGCTTGATCGCGAGGAACGCGAGCAAGGCGGCGACGAGGTACAAGCTGACCCCGATGATCGCGGCGTAGCGTAGCGAATCGACACCGTAGCTCGCCTTCAGCGCATCCGACAGCGTGCCCATCAATAGCGGCCCGAGACCAAGGCCGAGCAGATTGTTGACCAGCAGGAAGCTGCCCGACGCGCTCGCGCGCATTCGCGACGGCGCCAGATGCTGGGCAGCGGTGACGATCGGACCGAGCCACAGCGTGTTGAGCGCGTTGGGGATCAAGAGCAGGAACCAGGCGAACATCGGATAGGGCGTGAACAGCCCGAGCATGAAAGTCGGCGCGGTGATCAGCCAGGCGATGGCGGGCAAGCGCGCATACCAGGCGCGGTCGACCGTGCCGAGCCGGTCGGCGAACACGCCACCGAGAAAAATGCCGGTGGTCCCGCCGATCAGCAGCAGCGAGCCCATGAACTGGCCGACCTTGATCAGGTCGTGATTGGAGGTCCAGCCGTAATGGACCGCGATGATCTTGGGCACCCACAAAGCCAGGCCATAGCCCGCCATCGAGCTGCACCCGGCACCGATCGACAACAGCCAATAAGCCGGCTTGCGGGCAAGGATCGGGATCACCGCCAATACCGGCACCGCATCGGCTTCGGCGACTGGGGCCGGCCGCGGGCGATCGCGGACAAGCCACAGGAAGACCGGCGCGACCAGGATACCGGCGACGCCGACGGTAATGAACGCGGTCTGCCAGTCGACCAACGCGGCGATATAGGCGCCGAGCAGCACCCCAGAACCGAGCCCGATCGGAATGCCCATCGAATAGATAGCGAGCGCGCGGGCGCGGCGCTCGACCGGGAAGTAATCGGCGATCAGCGCATAGGATGGCGCGACCCCGCCCGCTTCGCCGACCCCGACGCCAAGGCGGGAGAGGAAGAGCGACCAGAAACCGGTCGCGGTGCCGCACAAGGCGGTGAACCCGCTCCACACCACCAAAGATCCGGCGATCACCCGGGTCTTGCCGACGCGATCGGCGAGCAAGGCGAGCGGCACACCAAGGACGGAATAGAGGATCGCGAAAGCGGTCCCGCCGATCGCGCCGAACTGGGCATCGCTCAACTGGAGGCTGGCCTGGATCGGCTTGGCCAGGATGCCGAGGATCTGCCGGTCGAGGAAGTTGAACGTATAGACGACCAGCAGCATCGTCAGCACCAACGCCGGATAGCCCGGCCGCTCGGCCCTGTTCGTCATCGCGCCCCTCCTATTATGAAACGAGCCGGGCACGCTGGCGCACCCGGCTCATCCCCCTTTTACCCTGCCATCAGAATTTGAGCGAGAAGGTTCCGAACACCTGGCGCGGATTGCCGTAGAAAGCGGTGGCGATGCCTTCCTTGCCGAGCGTCGGGGTGACGCCACCGGTCGGGGTGTAGAGAATCTGCCCGGTTGCCGCATTCGCCGCCAGATACTGATAGCCGCTGGTCTTGTAGCGGACATCGGTGATGTTCTTGGCGTGCACGCCGAACGAATATTGCCGCTTCGACCCGAAGCTGTAGGTCAGGTTGGCGTCCCACAACGTGTAGCCGGGCTGGTCGAGGAACGGGCTCGCCACCTCGAACTGATGCGTCAGGCTGCGATACGACACCGTGGTCGAGGCGTTGAGATCGCCGCTGGCCACCGGCACCGTCCCGCTGAGCGTTCCCGACACCGTCCATTTGGGCGTGTTCTGGAACTGGCGATATTGCGACACCTCGGCACCGGTCGGGCCGATATAATGTTTGTACTGCGGGTCGATATAGCCAAGCGTGCCGCTGAGCGTGATGTTCGACCGCGGGCCAGCGAAATCGCGCGCCAGAATGGCATTGGTCTCGAGTTCGACGCCCTTGATCTTGGCCTTCGCCGCGTTGGTCGTGATGCCGCAGAAGCTAGCCACACCGCCGATCGTGCAGGCCACCGAACCCGGGATCTGGACGTTGGTATAGTCGGAATAGAAGCCGTCGAGTGCCCAGGTCAGCCGCTTGTCGAACGCCGACCCCTTCCAGCCGATTTCGTAGCTCTTGACCGATTCGGGATCGAACGAGAGGTAGTTATAGATGTCCTGATAGGTCCGGCCGGCCGCCGGATTGCTGATCGGCGCCGAGGTGCCCGAGCCGCGCGGATCGAACCCGCCGCCCTTGAAGCCTTCCGAATAGGACACGTAGAACATGTGATCGGCGCTGGGCTTGAACGAGAGGCTGGCACGCGGCGTGAAGCGCTTGAAGTTCGCCTCTCCGCGGAAGTTGGTCGACGCACCGAGGTTGAGCGTCGGATTGCCACCGAACTCGCTGGTCGCGCCATAAAGCGGCCCGCCGAGGAAGTTCGCCTTGTAGACGAACGACTGGCGTTGATCCCAGGTATAGCGCCCACCGAGCGACAGGCTCAGCTGCGGGGTGAAGTCAAAGGTGAAGTCGCCATAGATGGACGAGGTCTCGGTCCGCACGTCGCCGGCGGTATAGGCATCGAGATTGGCCAGCGTGGTGTTGAGCAGCACGTCGAACGCGGTCGAGGCCTTGGCGCCGAGATAATAGAAGCCGACGATGCCGTTGACCTTGCTGCTCGACCATTGGAACTGGAATTCCTGGCTGGTCTGTTCGTTGCGATAGACCGCGGGCACGTCGACATCGACCGACGGCGTCGAATCGAAGTCGATCGGGGTGAAGCTGCGGTCCTTGCGCCAGGCGCTGATCGACTTGAAGGTCAGATTGTCGGTCAGCTTGGCGGTCGCGGTCATCGACAGGCCGCCGGCCTGGATATCCTGTTTGGGGAAATTGAGCCCGGCATTGGTGTCATAGACATTGTCGAGCACCGGCGACCCGGTCAGCTTGCCGGCGAACAGGCGATGGCCGTTGCGCGGCGCCGATTTGTCGTGAGTGTAATCGCCGGTGATGCGGACGAGCAGGCGGCTGTCGGGCGTTTCGAACTCGATCGTGCCGCGGCCCGCCCAGATGTTCTTGTTGTAATTGTCGATGCCGAGATTGCGGTTGCGGCCGAACCCGTCGCGAGTCAGCCGCGCGCCCGACACGCCGACCCGGAGCATCGACCCGATCGGCGCCGACAGGCTGACGATCCCGTCGGCCTGGTTGTACGAGCCATAGGTACCGCGCGCGGCGACTTCGAAATGATCGGGCAGCCGGCGCGTGACATATTTGATCGCGCCGCCGATCGTGTTGCGACCATAAAGCGTGCCCTGCGGCCCACGCAGCACCTCGATCCGCTCGACGTCATAGATGTCGAGCACCGCGGCTTGCGGACGATTGAGATAGACGTCGTCGAGATAGATGCCGACACCCGCCTCGAAGCCCGGAACCGGATCCTGCTGACCGACGCCGCGGATGAAGGCGGCGAGCGTCGAATTGGTGCCGCGCGCATCCTTGATCGTCGTGTTCGGCGTGGTGTTCTGGATGTCGGTCAGGTCGACCGCGCCCATCTTGTCGAGCTTGTCGGCGGTGAACGCGGTCACCGCGATCGGCACGTTGAGCAGGGTTTCCGAGCGGCGGCGCGCGGTGACGACGATATCGGCCGGTGCGTCGGCGTTCGCCTGGACATCGTCCGCGACCGGCTGCGCCGCCGGCGTGTCCTGCGCGAAGGCCGGGCTGGCGAACAAGGCGGCGGCGGCGACCCCGATATAGAGTGCGCGTGCGTGACGGTGACGGATCATCCCTTCAAACCCTCCCAATGGTCTATCGTCCGTACGGGAAACGACCCGGTTGAACGCTTGTTGATCCGGCCTATACTGAAACCTGAACCGGGTTTCAACTTGCCGGTTGATGGGGAGGCGAAAAGAATGGTCCAGCGTGGCTCAACTGCAACGCCTGTCGTCGGGACCGGCGGTGCCGGTGCCCGTGGGCTCGATGCCGTTGCCAGCGCGGGAAAGGCGCCGCGCACCGAGCGCGGGCGGCGAACGCTGCGCGCGCTGCTCGATGCCGCGGCGGTCGAATTCGGCGAAAAGGGATTTCACGACGGGTCGATCAGCGGGATCACGCGCCGCGCCGGTGTCGCGTTGGGCAGTTTCTACACGTACTTCGATTCGAAGGATGCGATCTTCCGCGCGCTGGTCCGCGACATGTCCGATCAGGTCCGCGACACCGTCGCCCCGGCGATTCGCGCCGCGCCCGACCAGATCGCCGCCGAGCGCGCCGGCCTATTGAGCTTCCTCGAGTTCGTGCGTGGCCACAAGGAGATCTACCGCATCATCGACGAGGCCGAGTTCGTCGACCCGGCCAGCTTCCGCGCGCATTACGCGACCACCGCTGAGCGTATCGAGCAGCGGCTGAAGGCGGGCGCCGAGCGCGGGGAGATCCGCGACGACGTCTCCGATATCCACGCTTGGGCAGTAATGGGGATGAACGTGTTTCTCGGGCTGCGTTATGGGGTGTGGGATGAGGATCGCACGCCGGAAGCGGTGGCGGACATCGTCGCTGAAATGCTGCGCGATGGGTTGCGGGCGCGGTAAGGCTACCGACCGCGGCGCTTCCATAGGCCGCCATCCCCGCGAAAGCGGGGATGGCGGAAATTGGAGGCGGCGAGCCTACCCCTCGAGCGCACCCGCCAATAGGTTGCGAATCGCTCGGAGCGCGCTCAAATCCACGGGTGACCCCAACACTGGAACAGGCGCAACAGGAGCCGCAGGTGTCGCCTCGACCGTAGCCGCCGCTCCCCCGCGCCCCTCGCTCGCCAGCAGTTTTTGCACGCCGCGGATCGTATAGCCCTGCTGGTTGAGCAGGTCGTCGATCCGCCGGATCAGCGCGACATCCTCTGGCCGGTAATAACGGCGCTTGCCGGCGCGCTGCAGCGGACGCAATTGTGCGAAGCGCGTTTCCCAATAGCGCAGGATATGCTGGGGCAATCCAGTGTCTTGCGACACCTCGCCAATCGTACGGAATGCGCCAGCCGCCTTACCGAGCGCGGCCATGCGCTGCTCCGTCAGCCCGCGTCGACGATGCGGTCGCGCATCATCTGACTGGCGCGGAAGGTCAGCACGCGCCGCGGCGCGATCGGCACTTCCACACCGGTCTTGGGATTGCGGCCGATTCGCTGACCCTTGTCGCGCAGGACGAAGGTACCGAAGCCCGAAATCTTGACGTTTTCGCCACGCGCCAGCGCGTCGCACATGTGATCCAGGATTTCCTCGACCAACTTGGCCGAATCGGCCCTGGATAACCCCACTTCACGCTGTAACGCGTCGGACAGATCAGCCCGCGTCAACGTACCCACAATTGCCATTCACACCCTCCCTTGCGTGGCAGAAACTTGCCGTAACACAATGGAGGAACGCATGAAATGGGCTTAGTGACCCTTTATGGGGCAGGGCTCGCACCGCGGAACCGGTTACCGGACGTAATAAGGCTATGGCCAGACCGGCCGACCTCAGATGCGGACGACCGCAGCGCCCCAGGTGAAGCCCCCGCCCATCGCTTCGAGCACGACGATTTGTCCCGGCTTGATCCGCCCGTCACGCACCGCGGTGTCGAGCGCGAGCGGGACCGACGCGGCCGAGGTATTGGCATGCTGGTCGACCGTGACGACGACCTTTCCGGCCGCCAGCCCGAGCTTGCGCGCGGTCGCGTCGAGGATGCGGGCATTGGCCTGGTGCGGCACGACCCAGTCGACATCACCGGGGACCAGACCCGCCGCGGCGAGCGATTCGTCCATCACGCTGGCGAGGTTGTTGACCGCGTGGCGGAACACTTCGCGTCCCTTCATCCGCACCTTGCCGACCGTGCCGGTGGTCGACGGCCCGCCATCGACATAGAGCAGTTCATTGTGGCGGCCATCGGCATGGAGCCGGCTGGCGAGGATACCGGGGCCGTCCTCGGCGACGTCCCGCGCCTCCAGCACCACCGCGCCGGCGCCGTCGCCGAACAGCACGCAAGTGGTGCGGTCTTCCCAATCGAGGATCCGGCTGAACGTCTCGGCGCCGATCACCAGGGCGCAATTGGCGCTGCCGGTCTTGATCAGGCTGTCGGCGACCTGGATCGCGTAGAGGAAGCCCGAGCACACCGCGCCGACGTCGAACGCGACGCAATCGTCGATCCCCAGCATCGCCTGGACCTTGGTCGCGGTGGCCGGAAAGGTCTGGTCGGGAGTCGCGGTGGCGAGCACGATCAGGTCGACCTCGTCCGCCGCCTTGCCTGCTGCGGTCAGCGCCGCGCGCGCCGCGTCGGCGGCCAGCGTGCCGGTTGTTTCGTCAGGGCCGGCAATGTAGCGGAAGCGGATACCGGTGCGCTCGACGATCCACTCGTCGCTGGTGTCGACGGTCTCGGCGAGTTCCGCGTTCGACACGCGCCGCATCGGCAGCGCCGACCCGGTTCCGGTGATGACCGCACGCCTCACGCAACTGCTCCTTCGGGTTCATGCGCTTCGAAATATTTGAGATCCTCGGCGATCTTGCGCGCCAGGTCGTCGCGCACGCTCTTCGCCGCCACCGCGATCGCGTTGGCGACCCCGGTTTCGTTGGCGCCGCCATGGCTCTTCACGACGAGACCGTTGAGGCCGAGAAAGACCGCGCCATTGTGATTGTTGGGATCGAGGTGGTGGCGCAACAATTCGGTCGCCGGGCGCGAGATCAGGAAGCCGATTTTCGACCGCACCGAACTGCTGAATGCGCGGCGCAACAAATCGGCGACGAATCGGGCGGTACCCTCGGCGGTCTTCAGCGCGATATTGCCGGAAAAGCCGTCGCACACGATCACGTCGACATCGCCGCGCGACAATTTGTCGCCCTCGATGAAGCCGGCAAAGGTCAGCGGCAAGTGGGTCGCGTCGCGCAGTGCCTGGGCGGCGTTGCGAATCTCACCGGTGCCCTTCTGGTCCTCGGTACCGATGTTGAGCAACGCGACGCGAGGGCTGGCGAGGTCGAGCTGGGTGCGGGCATAGGCCGCGCCCATCACCGCGAACTGCATCAAATTGCGCGCGTCGCACTCGGTATTGGCGCCGAGATCGAGCACAACCGTGTCGTTCGCGCCCAGGCTGGGCATCAGCCCGGCGAGCGCGGGGCGGTCGATCCCCTTCATCGTGCGCAGCGAGACCTTGGCCATCGCCATCAGTGCGCCGGTATTTCCCGACGACACGGCGGCGGCGGCGCGGCCCTGTTTGACCAGGTCGATCGCGACGCCCATCGATGTGATCTTGGCGCGGCGCAGCGCGGCGCTGGGCTTTTCGTCGCCCTTGATCACCTCGGGCGCGTGGACGATTTCGGAATTCGCCGTCAGATTGGGGTGATTCTTCAACCCCTCGGCGATCTTCGCCTCGTCGCCGACCAGGAAGAAATGCGTGCCGTCGAACCGGCGTCGCGCTTCCGCGACGCCTGCCAACATTACCGCCAACCCCTCGTCACCGCCCATCGCGTCGATGGCGATCCAGGAGTTGGTGGTCACGCGACAGTCCCCCTAATTGGGCCCCGATCAGCCTTCGACCGAGACGACCTCACGGCCATTATAATGGCCGCACGACGGGCAGAGGTTGTGCGGACGCTTGAGCTCGCCGCAATTCGGGCACTCCTGGAACGACTCGACCGAGAGCGCATCATGCGCGCGGCGCATGCCACGGCGAGAGGGCGAGGTTTTCTTCTTGGGAACGGCCATTGCGGCGACAACCTTCAACTATCGAATTGATCAAGACGACTAGGCCCGGACGTTTATCGGCGCAACCGACGGGTCGGCCACGCGGTACAAAGGCTCGGGATGCATCGCGAAGCGTGCGCCTATAGCGATTTGGCGCGCCGTTGCAACCCGCGCGGCGTCGCGGTCAGCCGCCGCTCGCGCGACGGCAGCGCGTCGGGTGTGCAGACGTCCCAGGCGAGTCCTAGCCGTTGCAGCAGGCGGATCAGCACGAACCCCCAATCGCTCTGCCCCGGATAAAGCCCGATCCGCGCCGAGCCGGGAAAGGCGTGGTGATTGTTGTGCCATGCCTCGCCCATGGTCGGGATCGCCGCCCAGGGCACGTCGTGCGCCTGCACGCCGGCCGCGTCGACCAGCCAGGATTGCGGGCCGTGGCGATGCGCGAGATGGCCGACCAGCCAATGACCATGGACCGAGATCGCGACGCGCGCGCAGACGCCCCACACCACCCAGGACCAGCCGGCAATTGCCCAGCAGGCGAGCGCGATCGGCACCTGCTGCGCCATCCACCAGCGATCGAGCAACCGATAGAAACCCTGCCGCTCGAGCGCGCCGAGGTCATAAGCCGGCGGGTGAGCGAGATCGAGCCGGCAATGCAATTGCCACCAGGCATCGATCAGCGGCGGCCGGCGATGCGCGAGATAATCGTGACAATCCGCCTGGCGCTGCGCCCAGTCGCGCAGATCGTGGGTGCGAATCATCCAGAACGGGCCGCTCATCCCGACCGCGGTGCCGCACCAGACCAGGAAATATTCGATCGCGCGCGGGGTCCGGAAGCTGCGATGGATCATCAGGCGGTGAAAGCCGACCGAATGGCCGAGCAACAGGCCGCCGCCGGTGGTGAGGACGAACAGCAGCAGCGCGCCGGGCGTCGCGACCAGCGGTCCGGCGATCAGCGCCACGCCTGCCATGCCGCCATTCCACAGCGAATGGAGCGGATCCCAGCGCACGCGGCCGGTCGACGGGTCGGCGCCCGGCGTTTCGACCAGCCAGTTGACCGCGCATCGATCGTGATCGGCCCAATGCTCTCGCTGACTCATGGCGACACCCCTATTATTTAAGCCGTACCTTAATTACCTAATTGCCATCTGGAAAGTATTTAAGCAAGCGCCTAATAAGGCATTCATGCAACGCGTCTTCGAAGCCCTGGCGTCCACCACCCGCCGCAAGATCCTGGCCTATCTGTCCAAGGCGGAAATGACCGCGGGCGAGATCGCCGCGCGCTTCGAGATTTCCAAACCCGCGGTGTCGCAGCATCTGAGCGTGCTCGAGAATGCAGGGCTGGTGACGAGCGAGAAGCGCGGTCAGTATGTCCATTACCGGCTGGTCGAGGACAATCTGGCCAACACGCTGAACGGCTATCTGCAGGAAGTCTGCCCGGTGTCGCGCCCGCTCAAGGTCGAGAGCGCGGCCAAGGCGGCGCGGCGGGATGAAGGCTGAGCAATAACGAAACGCCGCATCCACGGAAACCAAGGGGAGGATTGCCATGATATTACCGGTAACGCTCGTGATCGCGGCAGCGACCGGGCTGATCAACGTCTGGCTGGCGTTCGGCGTCGGGCGCGATCGGGTGAGCAGCAAGGTCATGCTCGGCGATGGCGGCGAGGCGGCGATGACCGCCAAGATCCGCGCGCACGGCAATCTGACCGAATATGCGCCGACCGTGCTGATCCTGATGGCGTTGATCGAACTGGCGAGCGGGCCGAGCCTGTGGCTGTGGATCGTTGGCGCCACGTTCATCGTGGTGCGGCTGGCGCACGCCTTCGGCATCGTCCGCCCGGCGCCCAGCGTGTTGCGCACGATCGGCGCGCTCGGCACCTGGCTGGTGATTCTGGTCCTGGCGATATGGGCGCTGGCGATCAGCTATCAGGCCGAATGGACGCCGCCGGTGCGGTCGATGCAGGTCGCTCCGCCCGCGGCGTGATCCGGGTTAGTGCGTTGATCCTTCCTCGCCAGGGATGCGTTCGCGCCTTGGCCTGACGCGATTGCGATCTCGACTTTTGCCGCCAACGCTTCAAGGGAGCGGGCGATGAGTCCGACCCTTTCCCTCCTCTTCGCGTTCGGCGCGGGCGCTGTCGGCGGCGCGATGAATGCGCTGGCGGGGGGCGGGACGTTCGCGACCTTGCCGTCGCTGCTCGCGCTGGGAATTCCCGCCAACGCCGCCAACGCGACCTCGAACGTCGCCTTGCTGCCAGGCGCGGGGATGAGCGCCTGGGCGTTTCGCGACGAGCTCGGGCCGGTCGGCGGGGTCGGGGTCCGGATATTGTCGGCGATCACCTTCGTCGGTGGGCTGGCCGGGAGCGTGCTGCTGGTACTGACCCCCAGCCATGCGTTCGACGTGATCATCCCCTGGCTGGTGCTGTACGCCTTTGTCGTACTGGCGTTCGGCAAGCACGCCGCGGCCTGGCTGCGCGAGCGCGTGACGATCGGGCGCGGCAGCCTGATGGTCGTGCAGATGCTGCTCGGCATCTATGGCGGCTATTTCGGTGGTGGGGTCGGGCTGATGACGACGGCGACCTATGGCCTGCTCGCCGGGCACACGCCGCGCGAATTGTTCGCGCCGCGCACGCTGATGCTGGCGATCGCCAATCTCGCCGCGGCATTCGTGTTCATCGCCGCCGGTATGGTGCGCTGGATCGCGTGCCTGCCGATGCTGGCGGGATCGGTCTTCGGCGGCTGGGCCGGCGCGCATATCGGCAAGAAATTGCCTGCATCCGCGGTGCGCGTGTGGACGTTGCTGGTGACGGGCGTGACGACGATCGTGTTCTTCGCGCGCGCTTATGGCTAAACGAAGCGTCGATCGCGTGTAACCGGTCGGGCGTATCGTTCGAAGGAAGCATGATGGACGAACCGGACGCCCCCGCTGAATCCCCGGTCGCTCGGCCGCTCGCGACCAATGTCGTTTATCGCCACCGGCTGGCGACGCGGATCTGGCACTGGATCAACGCGATCGCGATCTTCATCATGATCGGCAGCGGCATCGGCATATTGAACGCGCATCCGCGGCTCTATTGGGGCCAGTACGGCGCCAATTTCGATCATGCCTGGCTCGATCTGAGGCCATACGGCAACATCCTGCGCTCGGGCTGGCTGACGATCCCGGCCGGATACAATCTCGCCATCTCGCGGCGCTGGCATCTGCTGTTCGCGCTGGTGCTCGCCTTCGGGCTGCTCGCGTTCATGATCGCCAGCCTGATCAACCGCCATTTCCAGCGCGACCTGCGCGTCCGCGCCAGGGAAATCGCGCCGCGCCATCTCTGGGCCGACCTGCTCGCGCATCTGCGTTTCGACTTCCACAATCCCGACGATCCGGCGGCATACAATACGCTCCAGAAGCTCGCCTATGTCGCCGCGATCTTCGTCCTCATCCCGCTGATGATCTTCACCGGGCTGGCCATGTCGCCAGGGATGGACGCGGCCTGGCCGTGGCTGATCGAGCTATTCGGCGGGCGGCAATCGGCGCGCTCGATCCATTTCATCGCGGCGTCGGGAATCGTGCTGTTCGTCATCGTCCATCTGACGCTCGTCATCCTCGCCGGACCGATCAATGAAGTCTGGTCGATGATCACCGGCCGCTGGAAACTCCCCGCTGCGCCCAACCCCGAGCCGACGCCCGAACCGGAGGCCGCCGAATGACTCTCATCACGCGACGCACGCTCGTCACCGGCGGCGCGCTGGGCGCCGGGCTGCTGCTGTCGGGCTGCGACAAGCTCGCCCAGCAACCCGGCTTTCGCCGCATCCTGTTCTCGGGCGAAAAGATCAACATGGGCCTGCAGCGCGCGCTGATGGACCGTAACGCGCTCGCCCCCGAATTCAGTGCCGAGCAGATGTCGCCGGTGTTCCGCACTAACGGCAATTCCAACCCGAACACCGCCGATTACAACCGCCACGTCGCAGAGAATTTCGCCAATTGGCGGCTCGAGGTCGGCGGATTGGTCGACCGGCCACTACGCCTCAGCCTGAGCGATATCGGCGCCTTTCCGCAACGCGCGCAGATCACTCGTCACGATTGCGTCGAGGGGTGGAGCGCGATCGGCAAGTGGCAGGGGCCGATGCTGGGCAATGTGCTGAAGGCGGCGGGGGTGCGCAATTCGGCGCGCTACATCGTGTTCACCTGCGCCGATCTGTGGAGCGGCGCCCCCTATTACGAATCGATCGACATGGTCGACGCCTTCCACCCCCAGACGATCCTGGCCTGGGCGATGAACGACAAGCGCGTCTCGGTCGGCCATGGCGCGCCGATCCGGCTCAGGGTCGAGCGGCATCTTGGCTACAAGAACGCCAAATATGTCATGCGGATCGACGCGGTGGCGAGCCTCGCGGGGATCGGCCTGGGCAAGGGCGGTTATTGGGAAGATCACGTCAATTACGACTGGTATGCTGGCATTTGATCCGGCTTGGGGTGTCGTCAGGTCTTCCCGTCGCCGCAATCAGCCGATAGCAGCGGTCCGCTATGGCTTTGATCGATCTGTTCTTCGAGCGCGCGTTCAAGCGCGGCACGCTGTCCGTCACTTATGCCGACGGCACGACCAAGTCGTTCGGCACGGCGGACCCCGATTATCCCGATGTCGCGATCCGCTTCACCACCAAGAGTGTGCCAGGGCAGATCCTGCGCGACCCCGCTTTGGGTGTGGCCGAGGCGTTCATGCACGGCCGCATGGTGATCGAGCGCGGCGACATCATGCAGCTGCTGTCGCTGGCGAGTAAGAACAATCGCTGGGAAGACGCGACCGGCGCGCTCGATCCCGGCCTCGCCGCCAAGGCCGTGGTCGGGGTCAAGCGCAAGCTCGACCAGTTCAACCGCGCGCGGGCGGCGCGGGCCAACGTCAAGCATCATTACGACATCGGCAACGCGCTCTACGATCTCTTCCTCGACACCGACCGCCAATATAGCTGCGCCTATTTCGTCGACCGCGACGAAAGCCTCGAACAGGCGCAGCTCGACAAGAAGGCGCATATCGCCGCCAAGCTCGCGCTCAAGCCCGGCATGCGCGTGCTCGATATCGGCTGCGGCTGGGGTGGCATGGCGCTCTATCTGCACAAGACCTATGGCGTCGACGTCGTCGGCATCACGCTCAGCGACGAGCAGATCGCCACCGCCAAGCAGCGCGCGGCGGACGCCGGCGTGTCGGACCACGTCACGTTCCAGCTGATCGACTATCGCCACATGACCGGCACGTTCGACCGCATCGTCTCGGTCGGCATGTTCGAGCATGTCGGCCCGCCGCAATACCGCACTTTCTTCCGCAAATGCCGCGACTTGCTCAACGACGACGGCGTGATGCTACTCCACACGATCGGTCGCGCGGGCGGGGCCGGCGTGACCGACGAATTCACCGCCAAGTACATCTTCCCCGGCGGCTATATCCCGGCGCTGTCGGAAATCACCAAGGGCTATGAAGGCCTGCGCTATTACATGACCGACGTCGAGGTGCTGCGCCTCCATTATGGCTACACGCTCGAACATTGGTACGCCCGCGCCGTCGCCAATCGCGACAAGATCGTCGCGATGTACGACGAGGTTTTCTACAATATGTGGATCTTCTACCTCTCCGGCTCGTGCGTCAGCTTCCTCTATGGCGGGATGGTCAATTACCAGCTTCAGTTCGCGCGCAACCGCGATGCCCTGCCGATCACGCGGGATTATATGGGCGAAGAAGAACGGCGGATCGCGGCGAAAGTATAAGCCGGGTCGTCGCGATCAGGCTTGGCCGTCATGCCGGCCTTGTGCCGGCATCTACCGTGCAACAACGCCTCATCTCGGTTGTGGAAGAGTGGACCCCGGGACAAGCCCGGGGTGACGATTCAAACTTGATCGCACTCGTCTAAGGCCGACGCGCCCGAGCCTAGGGACCTACGCCGCCTTGCGCAGTTCCAGCTCGAGCCGGTTCCAGATGTCGACCAGCGCCTTGGTGAGATCGCGCATCATCGCTTCGTCATGCGCGGGGCCTGGCGTGAAGCGCAGGCGTTCGGTGCCGCGCGGCACGGTCGGGTAGTTGATCGGCTGCACATAGACGCCGTATTCGGCGAGCAGGATGTCGCTGATCCGCTTCGCCTTGACCGGGTCGCCGACCATCAGCGGCACGATATGCGTGTCGCCTGGCAGCACCGGCAGCCCCGCTTCGGCCAGCATCGCCTTGAGCATCCTGGCCGATGCCTGTTGGCCGTCGCGCTCGGCGGTCGAGGCCTTGAGGTGGCGCACGCTCGCCAGCACACCGGCGACCAGCACCGGCGACAGCGAGGTCGTGAAGATGAACCCCGGCGCATAGGAGCGGATGACATCGATGATCGTCTGGTCGGCCGCGATATAGCCGCCCATCACCCCGAACGCCTTGCCCAGCGTGCCCTCGATGATCGTGATSCGGTCGGCRACSYSGTCGCGCTCGGAAATGCCGCCGCCGCGCGGTCCGTACATGCCGACGGCATGGACCTCGTCGAGATAGGTCAGCGCATTGTAYTTGTCRGCCAGGTCGCAGATCGCCGCCAGCGGSGCGATATCGCCTTCCATCGAATAGACGCTCTCGAACGCGATCAGCTTGGGCGCGTTGGGGTCTTCGGCGGCGAGCAGTTCCTCGAGATGCGCRAGRTCRTTGTGGCGGAACACSCGCTTGTCGCAGCCCGAATTGCGGATSCCCGCGATCATCGAGGCGTGGTTGAGCTCGTCCGAGAAGATGATGCAGCCGGGCAGGATCTTGCCCAGGGTCGCCAAGGTCGCTTCGTTCGAGACATAGCCCGAGGTGAACAGCAAGGCGCCTTCCTTGCCATGCAAGTCGGCCAGCTCGCCCTCGAGATCGACATGATAATGCGTGTTGCCGCCGATATTGCGCGTGCCGCCCGAGCCCGCGCCGACATCGTGCAGCGCTTCTTCCATCGCCGCGATCACCTTGGGGTGCTGGCCCATCGCCAGATAATCGTTCGAGCACCACACCGTGATCGGCATCGGCCCGTTATGCCCGGCAAAACACCGCGCATTGGGAAACGCCCCCTTGTTGCGCAAAATATCGATGAACACGCGATACCGCCCTTCGGCATGCAGCCGGTCGATCGCCTGGGTGAATACCCGCGAATAATCGACGGGCCGCGCGGTGGAATCGCTCATGAGCTGCGCCAATAACGTGGGTTTTACCGATTTTCCATGGGTAAGAGGTGCAAACGCCGCAATCGCGAAACTGCTTTGTGTCAGCGCAAGTGTCGCATTGGCGTGGTATAGAGCGAGTCGTCGCCGGCGTTCACGGGTCCGAACAGGCCGGGCGATCGAGAGCAGGAACGCTCCCGCTTGAATTGTCGGAGCTTTGTGATGTCCAACCAGATTGGCCTCGAAGGCCAGGATTCAGATTATCTTGCCCGGCGCGAGGCGCAGGAACGGAGTGCCGCCGAGCAGTCCGCCGACCCCTCGGCGCGCCACGCGCATCAATTGCTGGCCGAACAATACGCCCAGCGATTGCGCATGGCGCCCCGACCCGCCGCCTAGGGTCTGTACCCACTAGCGGCGGGGATCGAGATTGCGTTGTGGAGCCCGTCGGCGAGGAGCGCAGCGCAGTCGCGTAGCTTGAGCTACGCGCAAGCAAGCGACGACGTCCGGCGGGCTCCACAACGCAACCGCGTAGCGGCGGGCGGATTTTGACGCGTGGAGGGCGTCGCTCGTCGGTCACGATGCATAATGCATCGCTCCCTCCTCGCTCCTACCCACGCGACAAAATCCGCTCCGTCTCGACCCCGCCGCTAGTGGGTACAGACCCTGGCCGCTAAAGCGATTCGGCGCGGTTGATGCCATAGCGCGCCAGCGCCGGGGCGAGGTGGCGTTCGGCATCGCCGAACCGGGTGAAGACGGCGCGATGGAGCGGCGTTTCGGGCCAGTCCTGCCCCTCCGTCAAATATACGACTCGCCGCGCGATTCCCGGCGCGCCGTCGACGAAGCGCACCGGATGCGGCGCGGCTTCGGCGAGTTCGTCGCCGACCAACGGGAAGTGGGTGCAGGCGTTGACGACGACATCGATGCGGTCGCCTCCCGGCTGGTCGAACAATCCGGCGATCGCCGCGCGATACTCGGCGATCGGACGCGATTCGCCGTGGAGCTTGGCTTCGGCCAGTTCGACCAATGCGGCCGAGCCGTGGCGCAGGACGGTGCAATCGCCGGCGAAGCGCGCGGCGAGATCGTCGACATAAGGCTGGCGTACGGTCGCATCGGTGCCGAGCACGCCGATCACGCGCGTCTCGCTGATCGCCGCGGCGGGCTTGATCGCCGGCACGGTACCGACGATCGGCACATCAAGCGCGGCGCGCACCGTGCCGAGCGCGATGGTCGAGGCGGTGTTGCACGCGATCACGATCAGTCGCGGGTCGTAGCGTTCGGCCAGCCGCCCGAGCAGCGCCGGTACCCGCGCGGCGATCTCCAGTTCGCTCTTGGTGCCATAGGGAAATCCCGCCGAATCGGCGACATAGACCAGGGGCGCCCGGGGCAGCAGCGCCTGGGTGGCGGCGAGCACCGACAGCCCGCCGACACCCGAATCGAACAACAATAAAGGGCGATCGTCCATGTACGGCCTCTAGGGGGATGCATCCATTCTGATCAAGATAAGTGGCATCCGCCAACGCGCTCGATTATGTACCCAGCCGATTGGGGGAGCGTTCAGGTGGCGACGGAATATCTGTGGGCAGCGCCGGCCGGCGCCATGCTGCTCGGTTACCTTCTCGGATCGATCCCGTTCGGCGTCATCCTGACCCGCGCGTTCGGCGCCGGCGACCTTCGTCAGATCGGATCGGGCAATATCGGCGCGACCAACGTGTTGCGGACGGGGCGAAAGGGCCTCGCCGCCGCGACCTTGCTGCTCGATCTCGCCAAGGGCGCCGCCGCGGTGCTGATCGCCGGCTGGCTGTTCCACGGCCATCAGATTCCCGCCGCCGCGGCCGCCTTGCTCGGCCATTGCTATCCGGTCTGGTTGAAGTTCAAGGGCGGCAAGGGAGTCGCGACCCTGATGGGGATCGTGCTCGCGCTGCACTGGCCTATCGGGCTGGTCTATGCCCTGGTCTGGCTGGGGCTGCTCGCGGTGCTTCGCATCTCGTCGGTCGCGGGCATGGCCGCCGCGATCTCCGCGCCGATCACGGCAGCGGTGCTGGGCGATTTCGATGCGGTGTTCCTGCTCGTCGCGCTGGCGCTGATCGTGTTGTGGAAGCATCGCGCCAATGTCGAACGGCTGATCCAGGGCAACGAGCCGAGGATCGGCGCCAAGAAGGATGGCTGACCCGCGGCTTGCGCGGCTGCGGCTGATCCGTACGCCGACGATCGGCCCCGTCACCTATCGCCAGTTGCTCGCCCGGTTCGGCAGCGCCGAGCGCGCGATCGAGGCCTTGCCCGACCTCGCCGCGCGCGGCGGCGGCAAGCCGCCCCGGATCGCCGACGCCGCGACCGTCGAGCGCGAGATCGCCCGGGTCGAGAAACTCGGCGCGCGCTATCTGTTCATCGACGACGCCGATTATCCGCCGCTGCTCGCCGAGCTCGACAATGCGCCGGCGGTGATGACGATCCGGGGCGATAGTGCTCTGTTCGCGCACACCAGCGTGGCGATGGTCGGCGCGCGCAACGCCTCGGCCGCGGCGTGCCGCTTCGCGCGCGGGCTGGCGGTCGAATTGGGGCGCGAGGGCGTGGTGATCGTCTCCGGGCTGGCGCGCGGGCTCGACACCGCGGCGCATCAGGGATCGCTGGCGACCGGCACGATTGGGGTGATCGCGAGCGGCATCGATATCGCCTTCCCGCCCGAGAATCGCGCGTTGCAGGAGCAGGTCGCCGAGCAGGGCCTGCTGATCGCCGAGCAGCCGCCGGGCAGCGAGCCGCTGGCGCGCAATTTCCCCCACCGCAACCGAGTCATCGCCGGGCTGGCGACCGGCACCGTGGTGGTCGAGGCGGCGCCGCGATCGGGATCGTTGATCACCGCGCGGCTGGCGGCGGAAGCGGGACGTGACGTCATGGCGGTCCCCGGCAGCCCGCTCGAGCCGCGCGCCCAAGGGTGCAATTTGCTGATCCGCGAAGGCGCGACCCTGGTCCAGTCGGCCGCCGACATCCTGGAGACGATCCGCCCGATCGACCCGCGCATGGTCCGCGCGCCGGCGAGCCCGTTCGACGGACGTCCCGGCGGCGAGCCGGACGATGCCGACCGCCGCGCGCTGACCGGCCTGCTTGGCCCGGTGCCGGTGGCGATCGACGAGCTGATTCGCCAATCGGGATTGCCGCCGGCAACGGTTGCGTTGGTCCTGCTCGAACTCGAACTGGCCGGCCGGATCGAGCGCCATGCCGGCGCAAGGGTCAGCACGGTTTGACTATCGCCCCGGGCGATAGCGCTTGTTCCGCCATAAGCGGCTGGGCAGAATTGGAGGCCGGGCGGTAAGGGATTGAGGATGGACCGCATGCTTTCGTTCGACGAGGTTCCCGCATGACTCCAAAAGCCGCCCGCTGGCTGTTCCGTGGTGCCGCGATCTATGGTCTGATCATCCTGTTGCCGCTCTATTTCCTCGAGCGGCAGGTCGCGGCACCGGCGGCTCGGCTCGACCATCCGATCTATTATTACGGCTTTGTCGGCGCCGCCGCGGCGTGGCAATTGGTCTATTGGACGATCGGCGGCGACCCGGTCGGCTACCGCGCCTTCATGCCGCTCGCCGCAGTGGCCAAATTCGGATTCTGGATCCCCAGCCTCATTCTATGGTTGAACGGACGCGCGCCGACCTCCACCTTTGCCGTGACGAACGGCGACCTCATCCTGGGAATTGCCTTCTTCCTCGCCTGGCGGAGCCTCAAGGCCCCGGCTTGACGGGCATCATCGGGGCTCCCCATCCTCGCGCGTACACGTAAGGATCGCTTTTCATCGCCATGCAGCTTGTCATCGTCGAATCGCCCGCCAAGGCGAAAACCATCGAGAAATATCTGGGCAGCGACTATCGCGTTCTCGCGAGCTACGGCCATGTCCGCGACTTGCCGCCCAAGGACGGATCGGTCGATCCCGATTCCGGCTTCGCGATGGATTGGGAAAATTACGCCGACAAGGCGAAGCAGCTCAAGGCGATCACCGACGAGGCCAAGAAGGCCGACCGCCTGATCCTGGCGACCGACCCCGATCGCGAGGGCGAGGCGATTTCGTGGCACGTCCAGGAAGTGCTGCGCAACCGCAAGGCGCTGCCCAAGCAGGTCGAGCGCGTCACCTTCAACGCGATCACCAAGGCGACCGTCACCGAGGCGATGAAGCATCCGCGTCAGCTCGACGAGGACCTGATCGATGCGTACCGCGCCCGCCGCGCGCTCGATTATCTGGTCGGCTTCACGCTCTCCCCCGTGCTGTGGCGCAAGCTGCCCGGCGCCAAGTCGGCGGGCCGCGTCCAGTCGGTCGCATTGCGCCTGATCGTCGACCGCGAGCGCGAGATCGAAGCGTTCGTCAGCCAGGAATATTGGTCGGTCGCCGCCACCCTGGAGCAGGACGGCACGCCGTTCACCGCGCGGCTGATCAAGTGGAACGGCGAGAAGCTCGACCGCCTGTCGATCGGCAAGGAAGGCGACGCGCTCAAGGCGAAAGCGGACGTCGAGAATGGCCGCTTCACCGTCCAGTCGGTCGAGACCAAGCCCGCGACGCGCAATCCGCCGCCGCCCTTCACCACCTCGACCCTGCAACAGGAAGCGGCGCGCAAGCTCGGCTTCTCGGCCAGCCATACGATGCGGATCGCCCAGGCGCTCTACGAGGATGGCGCGATCACTTATATGCGGACCGACGGCGTCCAGATGGACGGCAGCGCGATTTCCGACGCCCGCAAGGCGATCACCGAACGCTATGCCGCCAATTACGTCCCCGACAAGCCGCGCCAATACCAGACCAAGGCCAAGAACGCGCAGGAAGCGCACGAGGCGATCCGCCCGACCGATTTCCGCCGCGACCATGCCGGATCGGGCGACCATGCCCGACTGTACGAGCTGGTCTGGAAGCGCGCGATGGCGAGCCAGATGGCCTCGGCGCAGATGGAGCGCACGACGATCGACCTCGCCGACGGCACCGGGCGCCACGGCTTGCGCGCGACCGGCCAGGTGGTGCTCTTCCCCGGCTATCTCGCGCTCTACGAAGAAGGCCGCGACGACGAGGGCGATGAGGAATCGCGTCGCCTGCCGCGGTTGCGCGATGGCGACGTGCCGGCCAAGCGCGACGTCACCGCCGAACAGCATTTCACCCAGCCGCCGCCGCGCTTCTCCGAAGCGAGCCTGGTCAAGCGGCTCGAGGAGCTCGGCATCGGGCGCCCCTCGACCTATGCCTCGATCATCCAGACGCTCAAGGACCGCGATTATGTGCGGGTCGAGAAGAACCGCTTCTTCGCCGAGGAATCGGGCCGGCTGGTGACCGCGTTCCTCGAACGCTTCTTCGAGAAATATGTCAGCTTCGACTTCACCGCGGGGCTCGAGGACGAGCTCGACGAGATTTCGGGCGGGCGTGCGCAATGGCAGAAAGTGCTCGAGGCGTTCTGGCGCGACTTCAAGCCGCGCACCGCCGAGGTGATGGAGTTCAAGCCGTCCGAAGTGACGCAGCAGCTCGACCAGTTCCTCGCGCCCTATCTGTTCCCCGACAAGGCCGATGGCGGCGATCCGCGACTATGCCCCAATTGCGGGCTGGGCCAATTGTCGTTGCGCGGCGGCCGGTTCGGCGCGTTCATCGCCTGCTCCAACTATCCCGAATGCAAATATACCCGCCGCTTCGCCCAGGCGGGCGCGACGGATGGCGAGGACAGCGGTCCCGAATCGCTCGGCAAGGATCCCGAGACGGGGCTGGAAGTCGAGCGCAAGGCGGGCCGGTTCGGGCCGTATATCCAGCTTGGCGAAGGCAAGGACGCCAAGCGCGCGTCGATCCCCAAGGATATCGAGCTCGACCTCGATTGGGCCTTGAAGCTGCTGAGCCTGCCGCGCGAGATCGGCGCTCATCCGGAAACGGGCAACATGATCACCGCGTCGATCGGCCGCTACGGCCCCTATCTGGCGCATGACGGCAAATATGCCCGGCTGCAGTCGACCGCCGAAGTGTTCGAGACCGGGATGAACGCGGCGGTGGTCAAACTGGCCGAAGCGGCGGCGAATGGCGGCCGGCCGGCGCGCGGGTCGCGCGAGCCGTTGAAGGTGCTCGGCGCGCATCCGCGCACCGAGCTCGAGATCAAGCTGATGGAAGGGCGCTACGGCGCCTATGTCACCGACGGCACGACCAACGCGACCTTGCCCAAGACGATCGACAAGGATCAGCTGACGTTGGAGGAAGCGGCGCAATTGATCGACACGCGCGCGGCGGCGGCACCGGCCGGCGGCAAGGGGAAGCGCGGGGCGAAAAAGGCTCCGGCCAAGAAGGCTGCTGCGAAGAAAGCGCCGGCCAAGAAGAAGGCTGCGGCGAAGTGACCGTCACCCCAGCGAAAGCTGGGGTCTCAATGAAGGAAATACTGCCAGAGATTCCAGCTTTCGCTGGGATGACGGCGTGTCAGGCCGCGCGGCTGCTCGTTTCGTTCAACCACGACCTGGCGCGCGTCTGCGCTTCCGCGATTTCGCGTGCGGTCATTTCATCGGCCACTTCGGCGCGGCAATAGCGCGCGCCTTCATGGCCGCCGCGCGACGCAGCGAGGTTGAACCATTTGTGCGCCTCGACCAGATCGAGATCGACGCCGTTCGCGCCGGTCGAATAATCGACCCCGAGATCGTAGCACGCATTCCAATCGCCCCGCGCGGCATCGCTCAGCCGGCTTTCGATCAGGAACTGCGCATTCTTCAGGCTGCTGCCCATCGTCGCCACCCCTTTATCCCTTTGGCCGGGCTACCTTGGGGGGCGAGCGGTCAACAAATGGTTAACGCGATTTAACCACGAAATTCAGGGCGCTGTTTGGTTCGGCTATGCCGAACGTACGGCACCGGCCCCGCATCAGGTGGACAGCGCCCCGCGCTGTCCAGGTCATGCCGGGGGCATGACCGTCCCTATGCGCCCACCCGACCGCCCATAGAATACGCTGCTGGGCGGTCGGGCGGTGAGCGGGCGGAGCAGCCCAAGGTTCCAGCGATGCGCAGCATCGTTGGAATGGCTGCGGAGGGCGGTGCCGATCACAAAGAAGCAGATACACCGAGATTGTCGATCAGCCGGGTCGTGCCGAGTCGCGCGGCGGCGAGTAGACGGCGAGATTTTCCCGGTTGCGGCTCCCCCAGGGTCGCCGCATCGACCAGCGAAACATAGTCCGTCACGAATCCGGCATCGGCCAATGACGCCATCGCGGCATCGATCGCGCCCGGCTCCCCCGCCTCGATCGCGCGCTTCGCCTCGGCCAGCGCCTTGGGCAGCGCCACGGCTCGCGCGCGCTCGTCGGGCGAGAGGTAGATGTTGCGCGACGACAAAGCGAGCCCGTCCGCCTCGCGCACCGTCGGCACGCCGACGATCTCCAGCTCCATATCGAGATCGGCGACCATGCGGCGGATCACCGCGAGTTGCTGAAAATCCTTCTCGCCGAAAAACGCGGTATCGGGACTCACCTGGTTGAACAATTTGGCGACTACCGTGGCGACGCCGTCGAAATGGCCGGGCCGCGCGGCGCCGTCGAGCCCGTCGCTCACGCCCGACACCGACACGTTGGTGGCGAACCCCACCGGGTACATGTCGTCTACCCCCGGCATCCACAACATGTCGCAGCCATGGGCAACCAGCAACGCCTTGTCGGCTTCCGCCGGGCGCGGATAGCGCGACAGATCCTCGTTCGGACCGAATTGCTTGGGATTGACGAAGATCGACGCGACGACTTTCGCGCCCGTCGCCCGCGCGGCGTCGACCAGCGCCATATGCCCGGGATGGAGCGCTCCCATTGTCGGCACGAGCGCGACGCGTGCGCCATCGCTGCGCAGCTCGGCGGTCGCGCGTCTCAAATCGGGCAGATGATGGACAATTTGCATGGGACTTGTCGCTTCGATAGACGAGGGTTCGCCTGTAAAAGGCGCGGGGCATCTCAGGCAACCAGGGTCTTTACGTGGCGGACGCCAGCAAACCACATATGATCGTCTTCGCCAACGAAAAGGGCGGGACCGGCAAGTCGACCACCGCGGTCCATGTCGCGATCGCGCTGCAGGCGCGCGGCGCGCGCGTCGCGGCGTTCGACCTCGACCATCGCCAGCGCACCATGGCGCGCTATTTCGAGAATCGCGTCGCCACCGCCAAGCGCACCAGCCGCGAGCTGCCGACGCCCGCCTTCGCCGCGCATGACGGCGAGAGCCTGGAATATTTCGACGATACGCTCGACCGGCTGTGCAGCGACGCCGATTTCATCGTGATCGACACGCCCGGCCGCGACGACCGGTTCGGGCGGCTGGCGGCGAGCCGTGCCGATACGTTGGTCACGCCGATGAACGACAGCTTCGTCGATTTCGATCTGATCGGGCAGGTCGATCCCGACACCTACAAGGTCACCCGCCCGAGCTTCTACGCCGAACTGATCTGGGACGCGCGCAAGGCCCGGGCCAAGGCCGATGGCGTGGCGATCGACTGGGTCGTGTTGCGCAACCGCCTCCAGCATATCGAGGCTCGCAACATGCGCCGCGTGTCCGACGCGCTCGACCAGCTCGCCAAGCGCGTCGGATTCCGGATCATCCCGGGCCTCGGCGAACGCGTCATCTATCGCGAATTGTTTCCCAAGGGGCTGACGATGATCGACAGCCGCGATTTCGGCGAAATGGGCATGGCGCATGTCGCCGCGCGGCAGGAGCTGCGCGAGATGATGGCGGCACTGGCGCTGCCCGAGCCGGTCCTGCCGCTCTTCGCCTGACGATGGCCAAGCTCCTCCTCGCACTGGCGGTTGCCTGGTTCGGCTGGTGGCTGTGGCAAGGACCCAAGAAGGTCTGGACCGACGGCCGCCGCAAACCGCAACGCAGCGAGGATGAGATCAGCGCGCTGGCCGTGCTGGGGCTCGATCCCGGCGCCAGCCGCGACGAGATCCGCGTCGCGCACCGCCGCCTGTTGCGCAACGTCCATCCCGATCATGGCGGCACCGATGAGCTCGCTCGTCGCGTAAATGAGGCGCGCGACATCTTGTTGAAGCCGAGGATTGAGCCGAGGGATTGAACTTTTTCCCTGCTCGGCGGATTGGGCGCGCATCAACCTGACGGGAGCCCCCATGACCCACCGTTTCGATCCTACATCCCTGCGCGAATACGATATCCGCGGAGTCGTCGGCAAAACCCTGTCGACCGACGATGCTCGCGCGATCGGTCGCACCTTCGGCACGATCGTGCGCCGCGCCGGCGGCACCCGCGTCGCGGTGGGACGCGACGGCCGTATTTCATCGCCGGCGATGGAGGCGACATTGGTCGAAGGGTTGCTCGCGTCGGGGGTGAGCGTGATCCGCACCGGCATGGGACCGACCCCGCAGCTTTACTGGGCCGAGGCCGAGCTGGAAGTCGATGGCGGCATCCAGATCACCGGCAGCCACAACCCGGCCGAGTATAACGGCTTCAAGATGGTGCTGCAGCATCGTCCGTTCTTCGGCGAGGACATCCAGAAACTCGGCCGGATGGCGGCCGAGGGTGATTGGGAGGAAGGCGAGGGCGAAGTTTCCGACGTCGATATCGTCGACGATTATGTCGGCCGGCTGATGGCCGGCTATTCGGGCGGCGCCTATCGGATCGGCTGGGACGCCGGCAATGGCGCCGCGGGTCCGGTGATCGAGAAGCTGACCAAATTGCTGCCGGGCGAGCATCATTTGCTGTTCACCGAGGTCGACGGCAATTTCCCCAATCATCATCCCGATCCGACCGAGGAAAAGAACCTGGCCCAGCTCAAGGCGCTGGTGGCGGAGAAGGGACTCGATTTCGGCGTGGCGTTCGACGGCGACGGCGACCGGATCGGCGCGATCGACGGGAAGGGCCGGGTGATCTGGGGCGACCAGATATTGTCGATCCTGGCCGAGCCGGTGCTGCGGGAATTGCCTGGCGCGACGATCATCGCCGACGTCAAGGCGAGCCAGGCGCTGTACGACCGCATCGCCGAGCTGGGCGGGCAGCCGTTGATGTGGAAGACCGGGCACAGCCTGATCAAGACCAAGATGAAGGAGACGCACGCGCCGCTCGCCGGCGAGATGTCGGGCCACATCTTCTTCGCGCACGAATTCTACGGTTTCGACGATGCGCAATATGCCGCGGTCCGGCTGATCCGCGCGGTCCACATGATCGGCAAGTCGATGAACGAGATCAAGGACGCCATGCCGGTGATGGTCAACACGCCCGAAATGCGCTTTCAGGTCGACGAAAGCCGCAAGTTCGCGGTGATCGACGAAGTGCTCGACCGGCTCGAAACCGACGGCGCCGACGTCAACCGCACCGACGGCGCGCGGGTCAACACGCCCGACGGCTGGTGGCTGCTCCGCGCGTCGAACACCCAGGACGTGCTGGTCGCGCGCGCCGAGGCGAAGGATCAGCCCGCGCTCGACCGCCTGCTCGCGCAGATCGACGCGCAGCTGGCGGCAAGCGGGCTCGAGCGCGGGCCGCAAGCGGGGCATTGAGTCTCCCGGCAGACTTCACATCGTCATCCCCGCGCACGCGGGGATGACGGTTGGAAAGTGGCCCTAGGTGGCTTTTCCCGGCCAAAGCCCCCATCTAGCCCGAATGGCGCCCCCCTCGATCATCCGTGTCATCGACCTCGAAACCACCGGCGACGCGCCGCCGCAGCATGGCGTGCTGGAAGTGGGTTGGCAGGACGTCGCGCTCGGCGCGGACGGGCGCTGGGAAATATACGGCGAAGGCGGCAGCCGGATGGTCAATCCCGGCCGCCCGATCCCGCCGATCACCCAGGCGATCCACCATATCCTCGACGAACAGGTGGCCGACGCGCCTTATTGGATCGATGTCGCGCGTCCGGTGCTCGATCCCTATCCGCGCCGCATCGCGCTCGCCGCGCATCGCGCCGATTTCGAGGAGCAATTCTGCACCCCGACGCTGACTCACGGCGCCGACTGGATCTGCACCTGGAAATGCGCGCTCAGGCTGTGGCCCGATAGCCCGAGCTTCTCCAACCAGGTGCTACGCTATTGGCGCAAGCCCGAGGGGCTCGAGCATGAGCGCGGCCTGCCCGCGCACCGCGCCTTTCCCGACGCCTATGTCACCGCGCACCATCTGCGCGACATGCTCAACGAGGCGTCGGTCGCGCAATTGATCGAATGGTCGAACCAGCCCGGCCTGCTACCGCGCGTGCGCTATGGCCCGGATCGCGGCAAGGAATGGAGCGAGATCGCCGAGGACAGCCTGGCCGGCTTCCTGACCGACCGCGACCCCGATGTGCGCTTCACCGCCGAGACCGAACTCGCGCGGCGGCGCGGCGGCGGCGCGGTCGGGCGCGCCAATCTGCAGGGCCTGTTGCTGTAGAGATTACCCTGCCGCGGTCTTAACCGCCTCGCAAATCCGGTCGACCACCGCCTCGACCTGAGCGGCATCCTCGCCCTCGGCCATCACCCGGATCACCGGCTCGGTGCCCGACGGGCGAATCACCAGCCGGCCCTTGCCCTCGAGTTCGCCCTCGGCATCGGCAATCACTGCCTTGACCCCGGCATCGTCGAGCGGCTTGCCGCCCTTGAAGCGCACGTTCTTGAGCAATTGCGGCAGCGGATCGAAGCGATGGAGCAATTCGCTCGCCGGAATCCCCGAGCGGACCAGTTCGGCGAGGATCTGCAGCGCCGCGACCAACCCATCGCCGGTGGTGGCGTAATCCGACAGGATGATGTGCCCCGATTGCTCGCCGCCGACATTGTATCCCTGGCCACGCATCGCCTCGAGCACGTAGCGGTCGCCGACCGCGGTGCGGATCAGCTTGATCCCCTGCGCGCTGAGATGGCGTTCGAGCCCCAGGTTGGACATCACCGTCGCGACCAGCCCGCCATTGCGGAGATTGCCCGCCCGCGCCCAGCCGGTCGCGATCACCGCCATCAGCTGGTCGCCGTCGATCACGCGGCCATTCTCGTCGACGACGATCAGACGGTCGGCGTCGCCGTCGAGCGCGATGCCGATATGCGCGCCGCTGGCGACCACCGTCTCGCACAAGGTCTCCGGCGCGGTCGATCCGACCTGATCGTTGATATTCTTGCCGTTGGGCGTGACGCCAATCGCGATGACCTCGGCGCCCAATTCCCACAAGGCCGAAGGCGCGACCTGATAGGCGGCGCCATTGGCGCAATCGACCACGATCTTGAGTCCGTCGAGCGTCAGATCGTCGGGGAAAGTCGCCTTGGCGAAATGGATATAGCGCCCGCGCGCATCCTCGACCCGGCGCGCGCGGCCGATATCGGGCGCATCGGCCAATGCGACGTCGCCGTCGATCAGCGCCTCGATCGCCGTCTCGTCGGCATCGCTCAATTTATAGCCGTCCGGACCGAACAATTTGATGCCGTTATCGGCGTAAGGGTTGTGGCTGGCCGAGATCATCACGCCCAGATCGGCGCGCATCGACTTGGTCAGCATGCCGATCGCCGGGGTCGGCAGCGGCCCGAACAAAGTCACGTCCATGCCGACGCTGGTAAACCCGGCGACCAGCGCGTTTTCGAGCATATAGCCCGACAGCCGCGTGTCCTTGCCGATCACCACGCGGTGCTTGTGGTCGCCGCGAACGAAATGCGCGCCAGCCGCCATGCCGACCTTCATCGCCATCTCCGCGGTCATCGGCTGCATGTTGGTCAGGCCGCGAATACCGTCCGTACCGAAATATTTTCTTGCCATTCTGCCCGTTTCCGTCCGCTATCCCGCGCCAAGGCCGCCTCTTAGCGCGGCAAACGAAGAAGGGCGAGCATGAGCCAAGCATTGAGGATCCTGATCTCGCTGGTGGCGGGCTTGGCGCTGGGTATCGCGCTCGCCAATTGGGCGCCCGACGCCGGCGGCTGGGTCCTGGTCTTCACCAAGCGGATCGGCGGCGCCTGGCTGCACGGGCTGCAGATGGTGATCGTGCCGCTGGTCGTGGCGCTGCTGGTGATCGGCATCGCCGCCTCGGCCGAAGCGGCGCGCGCCGGCAAGATCGCCGGGCGCGCGCTGATCTTCTTCGTCGTCATCCTGTGGTTCAACACGATCATGTCGGCGCTGCTCACGCCATTGCTGCTTAAGCTGTTCCCGCTCCGCCCCGATTGGGCAATGGCGCTCAGGGCCTCGCTGTCGAGCGCCAAGACCGCCGGCCAGGTGCCGACGCTGGGCGATTTCTTCGACAAGATCGTGCCGACCAACATCATCGACGCCGCCGCGACCGACGCTTTCCTGCCGCTGACCGTGTTCGCGATGGTGTTCGCCTTCGCCATCACCCGGTTGCAGCCCGATCGCCGCAAGCTGATGGTCGATCTGTTCCAGGCGATCGCCGACGCGATGATCGTGGTGATCGGCTGGGTGCTGGTGCTCGCCCCGCTCGGCGTGTTCTGCCTGGCGTTCGGAGTGGGCATGGAAACCGGCGCAGCCGCGTTCGGCGCGCTGGCGCATTATGTCGCGATCGTCTCGACGCTCGGTATCCTGGTGCTGCTGTCGGCCTATCCGATCGCGGCGATCGGTGCGCGCATAAGCATCGGGCGCTTCGCCCGCGCCGTCCTGCCGAGCCAGATCGTCGCGATCAGCACCTCGTCCTCGCTCGCCTCGCTCCCGACCATGCTCCGCTCGAGCGAGGCGATCGGCGCCCCGGCGCGGGTGTCGGGCATCGTCCTGCCGATCGCGGTCGCGGTGTTCCGCGCGACCAGCCCGGCGATGAACCTGGCGGTCGCGCTCTATGTCGCGCATCTGACCGGCACGCCAATCGGCCCCGGCCAGCTCGCCGCCGGCGTCGTCACCGCGGCGATCACGACGATGGGGTCAGTATCGCTGCCGGGCACGATCAGCTTCTTCGCCTCGGTCGCGCCGGTAGCGGTGGCGATGGGCGTGCCGCTCGAGGCGCTGGGGCTGCTGGTCGCGGTCGAGACGGTGCCTGACTTGTTCCGGACGCTGGGGAACGTGACGATGGATGTAGCGGTCACCGGCACGATCGCGGTGCGGAGTGGGATTACGACGGAAGGTGAGGGCGAGACCGATCGGATGGTTGAGCAGCTGCCTGGGTGATCTTGGCTACACTCCTTCTCCCCTTGTGGGAGAAGGAGAGAGGCGCGAAGCGCCGGAAGGATGAGGGGGAGTCGGCGAACCCTTGGAGTCCCCCTCACCCTTCCCACTCGGCTACGCCGAGCGGGCCCCTTCCCTCTCCCACAAGGGGAGAGGGAAACTCGGACCCCTACCCCCCGATCCAGCGCCAAATCCCCGCCGGCATGCCCGCCAGCGGCAAATGCGCCCAGGTCGCGGCGAGCCACAAGGCGATCCCGCCCACGGCCGGCACGATCCCGGCCGGCGTGAACTTGACGCGCCCGCTGAGGATCGCCCCGAGCGGCCAATAGCTGGTATGCGCTTCCCATGCCCGCCACGTTTCGGGCTGGAGCTTTTCCTTCTTCCTGTCCTGGAGCGCGGCGCCGACCAAAGCGAGGAAGATGATCGTCTTCGCCAGCACGATATTCGCCGGCGTCGGCGCGACCAGGATATGCGCCACGCCCCACAGCGTGAAGCTCCACATCATCGGATGCCGCGTCACGCTGAACACGCCGCGCGGTTCGGGCAGCGCGCTCGCCGCACGCGGCGGTCCGGGCAGCGCCGGATTGCCGAGCAGCGACCCCACGAACATGATGCTCGCGAAGAACATGATCACCGTGCTCAGGATCCACAGCCCGTCGCCGACCGCCCAGAACGACGCCTCGGGCGGCACCGCGCGGAACGCGAGCGCGAGCCAGCCGAACGTCGCCAGCGCGACCAGCGAATAGACGCCCTGGAACGGCAGCTCGCCGATCGCGCGCACGATGGTGCCACGCAACGGATGCGACAGCAGGAAATGCGATCCGACGAACGCGACCGCGGCGGCGATTTCCCAGCATAACGGACTCATGGACCCTCTCCCCCGAACCGTTCCGGAAGAGAGCCTAGGCCATCACTGGACCCCGTGCATCCACTTCTTGAGCGGCCAGGCCAGCAGGAGCAGTAGCAGGCCGAGTCCGATCGCCACCAGGGCGATCGTCGTGAAGGTGTGCGTATAGGTATCCAGGCTGACCTTCAAATTGGTCGCTTGCCCGCCAACCGTCTCGACGCTGGCAAATTGCGCGACCAGACCCGCGACATATTGCGCGACGGAGATCGACAGGAACCACACCCCCATCATCAACCCGACGACCCGCGCGATCGACAGCTTGGTGATCATCGACAGCCCGACCGGCGAGATGCAGAGCTCGGCGATCGAATGGATCACGTAGAGCCCGGCAAGCCACCACAACCCGACCTTGAAATTGCTGTCGGCGAAGGTCGATCCCCAGACCAGGAACAGGAAGCCAGCGCCCACGCCCATCAACGCGCCGGCGAACTTGATCGGGATCGAGGGCTCCCAGCCGCGCCGCGCGAGCCAACCCCAAAAGGCGCTCATCACTGGCGCCAGCAGCACGATCGAGATCGGGTTGAAATTCTGCGTCTGCGGCGCCGACATCACCCAGTCGCCGATGATGGTGCGGTCGGTATTGCGGTCGGCGAACAGGGTCAGGCTCGACCCGGCCTGTTCGAACAAGGTCCAGAACACGACGTTGAAGACGATCAGCACCATCGCCGCGACCATCATCTCGCCTTCCTTGCGGCTACCCTTCACGAACGACCAGATGAGGATGCCGGGGACCGAGACGATGAACGTGCCGAACAGCAATTTACCCGTCAGCGGGAGCGACGCGAGATAGCCGATGAAGCCCGAGCCCGCGGCGGGTTCCTCGGCCTGCATCAAATTGACGAACAGGAAATAGACCACCGGCACGGCGACGATCGCGAGCACGTAGATCAGCATCGCCCGGTCGGGACCTTCGCGAGGAGGTGGGTTGCCGTATGCGTCGAGCCGGCCGCCATGATAACTGATCATGAAGAACGAAATCACCATCGCCACGCCGGCGAGGCCGAGCCCGAACGGCCATCCGAAACTGTCGGCGAAGATCGCGCAGAGGAACTGGCCGAGGATCGAGCCGGTGTTGATCCCCATGTAGAAGATCGTGAATCCCGCATCGCGGCGGCGGTCGCCCTGTTCGTAGAGCTCGCCGACCATCGTCGAGATATTGGGCTTGAAGAAACCGTTGCCGACCGAGACCAACGATAGCGCCATCAACAGGATCATCGTCAGGAGCGGGCTGCGCTCGGCTTCCTCGGCATAGCTGCCTTTGGCGATCTTGCGGACCTCGTGCCCGTCTGCGCCGAGCAGCGACAGGCTGCCATCGTCGTTACCCCGCATCGCCAGCTTCTGGCTGCCGTCAATCAGATAGCGCGCCTCTTGCGGGTCGCTGGTCGGCGTGTCGCGGAAATGATCGACGACCACTTCGTACTTCTTGCCGTCAATCACCTGATAGGGCTTGGCCGGCTGACCGCCGAAGGCGAGCGTGAAATAGCCGACCGCCATCATCAGCGCGCCGAAACGAACCGCGCGCTTCGAGCCGAGATATTGGTCGGCAAGCAATCCGCCGACCAGCGGGGTCAGATAGACCAACGCGGTATAGCCGCCATAGAGGCCGGTCGAGGCGCGGTCGCCGAGGATGAAATGCTTGGTGAGATAGAGCGTGAGCAGCGCCCGCATGCCGTAAAAGCCGAACCGCTCCCACATCTCCGTGCCGAACAGCCAATAGAGCGGCTTGGGATGGCCTAACCAGGTTCCCTCCGCCGCTGGATTGGTGTGGGTGATGTCCGGCTCGCGCGGATTGTCCGCGGTCGGGGTGTCCACCATGCATTCGCTCCCTGAATTCTTGCTCCCGCCGTCTCAAAACGCGGCGAGTGGATGAAGCGAGACTAGCGGCAAAGCGAGGCGAGTAAATATACCGACAGCGGGGCACAGACTCCGTTGCCGGTGGTCGTGTGCATTCCTAGATGGCGACGATGTTCAACGACCGCTCCACGCCGCTTTCGCTGCTGTCTACTCGCCGCTCGGGCAAGCCGCGCGACCTTGTCGCGCCGGGCCCCGACGATGCGCAGCTGCAGCAGATCCTGGAGATCGCCGCGCGTACCCCCGACCATGGCAAGCTCGCGCCATGGCGGTTCGTGATCGTCCCCGCCGACAAGCGCGCCGCGCTGGCCGAGACGATCACCAATGCCTATCGCGCCGAGCGGCCGCAAGCGGCGCGGCTGGAGATCGAGGCACTCGAGCAATTCGCGACCCAGGCGCCGACTTTGGTGGTGGTGCTGTCGTCGCCCAAGGTCGACAGCCATATCCCGCTTTGGGAACAGCAATTATCGGCGGGCGCCGCGGGCATGAACCTGCTTCATGCCGCGCACGCTTTGGGGTTTGCCGGGGGCTGGCTGACCGGTTGGGCGGCCTATTCCGACGCGGTGCGCGATGCGTTCGGCGCGGAACCCGAACGGATCGCCGGGTATATCTTCCTGGGAACGCCGGGAAAGCAACTAGAAGAAAGGCCACGCCCCGATCTGCAAAAGATTATTTCAACGTGGCAAGGGTAATTGACTGGACTCTTTTCACCGTTGCTGTATTAATGCACCATGGCACTTAGCAATGATGACAGCCCGGTTTACATCCGGTTGAGGGGCACGATCTCGGCGGCGATTCTGCGGGGCGAATATCGTGCGGGCGACCAATTGCCGTCGGTCCGCGCGCTCGCGGCGGAACATGGCGCCAACCCGTTGACGGTGGCCAAGGCCTATCAAAGTTTCCAGGACGACGGGTATGTCGAGGTGCGGCGCGGCGTCGGCATGTTCGTCCTGCCCGGCGCGGCGGAAAAGCTCCGCATCGCCGAGCGCGATCGCTTCGTGACCCAGCAATGGCCACGCATCGCCGATTATATCGAGCTGCTCGGGCTCGACGCGGCCGATCTGCTCGAGCGCGAAGGCGCCTGAATTTCCGGTGCCATCGATCGCCGCGGCGCACATGCTGCTCCTCTATCGAGGAGATGGTCATGGCCAGATCGACGCTCGCTTTCGCTACCCTGTCGCTCGTCCTGCTCGCCGGCTGCGCACCGCAGACCACGACCGTGACCAATAACGTCACGGTGGAAACGACGACCACCAACACCGACATCGTCGCCTCGGCCACCGACAACGCGATCGCGACTCCCGGCAATTCGGTCGTGCCGGCGGCCGAAGCCCCGTCGCTGGCCGTCTATGCCGGCAAATCGCCGTACGACAAGATTGCCGGCAAGACCTTCACCGAAACCGACGCGGTCAAGGCGGCAATCGCCGGGTCGGGCGCGAACGCCGAGGCGCGCAAATGGCTGGCTGACACTACCGGGCCGGCGAGCCCGATCGTGCTGCAGAACGGCAAGCTGCTGATGAACGAGTGCCAGGAGCACAATTGCAGCGACCATAATTGGACGATCGCGATCGCGCCCGACGGCACCGGTGCGGAAATCTGTTATTACGACATGAAGCTGGGGCCGAAGCCGCAATGGTTCGTCGGCGGCAAGTCGGTGGACCGTCCGGCGGCGGGGGATGAAGGCTGTATCCAGTCGGAGCATTGAGCGACGCTGTCCGGGACGAAGTTGATCGTGCTCCCGCGAAAGCAGGGCGCCCCCCGCTTTGCCATGCTAGGTCATGAACGACGAAGGGGACTGACTGCTAAGCGCCAGAACACCCGTCGCTCAGCGATATCTCTGCCAATCCCAAAAGCCGCCCTTTGAAGGGATCAGGCGGCAACTTCCCATTCAGCACAGGCTGGTATAGCTCTAGCGATCGAGGCGGTGATTTAGGTAATGAGCGAAGCGGACAACATTGTCGGCGCCTTTAGCGAGGAGCAGGCTGCCCGCTTGTCTGGTGTCTCGTTGAACCAGCTGCGCCGGTGGGACGCGGATGAATTCTTTTGTCCAAGTTTCAGCGATGCGAAGGGTGTTCCCTTCGGGCGCATCTACTCGTTTCGGGACATCGTCTCCCTTCGCGTGCTGAACGATCTACGGAACAAGAAGAAAATTTCGCTCTCCCACCTCCGCGAAGTTTCGCGAGAATTGTCGCACCTTGGCGATGAAAAATGGACAGCGACGACTCTCTATGTCCTCGGCCGACGCGTCGTTTTCGACGATCCGCGCACCAACCTTCGTCAGGAAGTAGTGAGCGGCCAGCGGGTTTTCGACATCCCGCTTCGCGTGGTGATCTCCAGCACGCGTCGGGCAGTGCAGGAACTCAATGACCGCAGTGATCGGATTGGCCAAGTTGTTAGGGCGCGATTCATCGCTCAGAACGAGCCCGTGATTGCAGGGACGCGGGTCTCGGTAACCGCCATTCGCGAGTTCGCCGAAGACGGTTACTCGGTCGCTCGGATCATCAAGGAATATCCAGTGCTGACCGAGGCGGACGTCGCCGCTGCACTCACTTACATCTCGGAGCCGGTCGCCGCTTAATGGCGAAGACGACGATCAAACTTAGTTTTTTCCTCGACAATAACGTGCCGGATTCGATCGGCGGCTTCCTGCAGCGTCGCGGGCATAGTGTACAGCGCCAGCGCTTCTCCATTCCAGCGGACTCGCCCGATCCGGTGGTCGCTATGACAGCGCTCAGAGCCGGCCGTATCCTCGTCACGCAGGATAAAGACTTCAACAGCCAGCGCTTCCAACAGGATCGATTCGCATTGCTGAGTCGAATTTCGCTCAGCGGGCCGTCCACGACGTTGTTGCCGGCGTTGAAGGAGCATCTCCACCTCATCGAGTTCCAGTGGGCGCATTGTCAGCAGATTAGGGCGACCAGGATGGTAGCATTCGTGAAGCTGGGGAACGTTCGCTTCAAGTCATAAGGGCGGCCGAAACGATGGTGATGGTGATTTACGCTGACGGATTGCCAACCAGCGTGGGTTTCAGGCTTGCTTTAATGGTCACGTTCCTCCGCCGACTTCCGCTTCGCTCCACCATCTCAACTGGCGCGCTTTACCGCTACTGCGAACAATGGTGTCGAGAGAGACCGCCAGGCGATCGACGCTACTGGCGGTTGAAATGCGCCTGAACAACCGGCGCACATATGGCTTTGAAGGCTCGATAAAGCACAGGAAGCCGTCTCCATACTCTTCGTAATTTCCGCACCCAATCCACAGTGGGAAGGCGTCATGCTTCAGGTCGATGCGCCAGCCCCAGTCCTCGGCGTTGACACTGGCGATTTCGAACCCGCTCCTCGGCAACTCCGCCATTAGGAACTCAGCTAGGCGCTTTCCGAAGCGCCCCGGATTGATCACTTCTTCCTCGTCCGGATAGGCGGGGAATTCAATCGAGCGGAACTCAAGATGCGTTCGCATCGGCAGAGTTGGAGCAGACAATTCTTAATTTCCGCCTGCCACCACGCGCGAACCTCCGGTCGTGAACGCATTCGCGCTAATGACTGCTAACGACCCATCAGTGGACATAGGTCCGGCGGAAAAGCTCCGCATCGCCGAGCGCGACCGCTTGGGGACCTGCCCGAGCGCGAACGCGCCTGAACTTCCGGCCGGATTTGCGGTCATTATCATCGCCCAATGCAGCGCTTTAGGGCGCTTGTCCGCGGCGCGGCCTTCCATCCCAGCTCTTCAAGACGATCCGCCCAAATGCGGACGTTCCGCGATCCGCTTTGACGTGGCGAACGCTGCCGGTAATTAGCTGACCATGGCGGGGCAGGAAACGGGGAGCGGGTCAGCCGCAGCGCTCAAGCCCGACATGACCCTGGTCAGTCGCGCGACGATCGGCATCCTGGTGGCAGTGTTCCTCGTCGCGCTCGTCCGATTTACCGCGCAGGCGTCCATCGCATTCAGTTTTCCCTATGCCTTTGATTACGGCGAAGGCGTGGTCTGGCAGCAGATGCGCAACATCGCGCAGGGCCAGGGCTACCAGCCGATCGGCATCTATCCCGCGATCGCCTATGAATACCCGCCCCTATTCCATCTTTGCGCGGCCGGCGTCGCGCGGATCACCGGGATCGACGAGCTCTACGCCGGGCGGCTCGTCTCGCTGGCGTCGGCGGTCGCATGCGCCATGCTCATCGCCCGGCTTACCGCTTATGCCCTGGCCGGCGAAAACCGGAAGGTGGTCTTCGGCGCCGCGACGATTGCGGGATTAGCGTTCCTCACGCTGCCGGTGGTCGACGAATGGGCGCTGTTGATGCGGATCGATCTGTTGGCCTGCGCCTTGTCGCTCGCGGGCATGCTGCTCGCGATCCACGCCCCTCGGTCGATTGGCGCCTGTGTCGCTGCCGGCCTCATGTTCACCATCGCATTGTACACGCGCCAGACCAGCCTGCCGGCGCCTGCCGGCGCGTTCCTGGTCCTTCTCGCGGTGCGCCCTTCACGGGCCTGGCTGATGGCTGCCGTTTCCATCGGTAGCGGGCTGGCTGCCCTTGCTGCGCTCGAATCCGCTACCCAAGGCGGCTTTCTGCTCAATATCGTTTCGTACAATATCAACCGCATCATCTGGGATCACGCCCTGGCGTTCGGCACCGTGCTGCTGGCCAATATTGCGGTGATCGGGATAGCGGCATTCGGCCTGCTCGACAGTGTTCGCGGCTCGGGCCTACGGCATTGGCGCGATCTCAGGGCGTGGCTCGCCACCGATCTGAAGAACGTGGCGATTTCGGTCGTCGTCGCGACACTGGCCTGCAAGACGGTGATGCTGCCGGCGATCCTGAAATCGGGCGCGAGCGACAATTACCTGATCGATTGGTTTTCCGAACTCGCCATATTGTTCGGCATCGCGATGGTGCCGGTGTTGCGCTCGACATTGCGCTTGCCGGCGAAGCCGAACGTGATCCTGTTGGGGCTGGTCGGCATTATCCTGCCGCTGCAAACCGCCGGAGCCGGGCTTTTGCCCGATCGCGGCGCCGTCAAGATTCAGCAGCAAGCGCTCGATGCGATTGCCGCTCGCATCCGCCAGGCCAAACGGCCGGTGATTTCCGACGATGCCACGCTGCTGATCAGAGCGGGGCAATCGATGCGCTGGGAGCCGTCGATCGTCGCGGAGCTAGGCAGCGCCGGGCGCTATGACGAAGCCAAGTTCGTGACGCTGATCGAACAGCGCAGGTTCGCGTTTTTCGTGACCGATGGCGATCGTGGTGACGTGGTGTTCGATCAACGGTTCAATCCGAAAGTCGTCGAGGCAATCCACCTTGCTTATCCTCGCCGCGAACGGATTGGCGGACGGGTTTTGCATCTGCCACGTGACGACGGCAATTAAGCGCGGCGCGCTAGAACAGCCCCAGCCGCGCGACTTCCTCTTCGCTCAGGTCGATCCCGAACAACATGCTCAGCCGCAGGCGGTAGACGCGCGGGTCGTCGATGACGCCGGTCGTGTCCTCGCCCGCCGAGTGGCGGCGATAGTTGCGATCGGTCAGCGCGGCGAAGCCGTGGGGCAGGACGATGCTGACCACGACGAGGTCGGTGAAGCGCGTGTTCGGCGCGGTTGCGGTCCAGTGGTTGGACATGGCGAGGTCGATCTGCGGCACCTCGTCGAGGGTGAAACTGAATTGCTCGACCCAGCCCTCGCCCGTATCGCGCCCGTCGGTGGTTGCGGGGTTGCCGTCGCGCGACAGCATCCAGCCGCGCTTGTCGTACGTCAGGCGGAACAAGGCGCCGTCGGGCGCGGTCGCTTCCGCCCCATCGATCAGCGGCATGATCGGCGAATAGCTGCCGCCGAAGCCGGCGTCGGCGAGCCAGTCCTGCCCGTCGATCGTCACCAGCAGCACCATGTGCGTGCGTCCGGGCGTCGCGGTGGCGCCGAACCAGACGCGCGCGAGCAGTGGCCGTACGGTGAACCCCAATTCGGTCAGCGCGTCACAGAACAATCGGTTCTGTTCGAAACAATAGCCGCCGCGCCGCCGCGTCACGAGCTTGGCGAACACCGACTCGCTGTCGATCGCGATGCCGCGGCCGAGCCTGATGTCGAGATTCTCGAACGGGATCGCCAGCCGGTGCGCGCGCTGGAGCATGGCCAGACCTTCGAGATCGCGGGCCGGGCGTTCGGCGAGACGGATTCGGTCGAAATAGGCGTCGAGATCGAAGCTCATGCCGCGAACAGCTCCGCAGGTAATTGGTACAGCCCGGCCGCGGGCGCCGTCGCCGCCGCGTGCAACCCCAACGCTTCGGGCACGATCTGCTCGACATAGAAAGCGCAGACCGCGCGCTTCATGCGCAGGAAATCGTCATTGCCATCGGCCGCCGCGCGCCCCTGCCGCTCCATCAGCCAGCCGCACACCGCGACCGACACCATGGTGAGGAACGGATAGCTTGCCGCCAGCCGATCGTCGGCGTCCGCCGTCGCCAGCCGCCGCCCGACCTCGTCACAGGCGTCGATCAGCATGCGCAGCGCCGACTCCTCGGCCTCGGCGCGCATGTCGGCGATCAGCGTCGCGAACGCCGCGCCGTTCGACAGGCTGAGCTTGCGCCCAACCAGATCGGCCGCCTGGATGCCGTTGGTGCCTTCGTAGATCGGGGTGATGCGAGCATCGCGGAAGAACTGCGCCGCGCCGGTCTCCTCGATATAGCCCATGCCGCCATGGACCTGGATGCCGAGCGAGGCGACTTCGTTGCCGAGATCGGTGCCATGCGCCTTGGCCAGCGGAGTCAGGATTTCGAGCCGATCCCTAGCCGCCTCGTCGCCCAGCCCGGCGCGATCGACTTGTGCCGAGGCGAGATAGACCAAGGCGCGTGCCGCCTGGGTCTGCGCCTTCATCCGCATCAGCATGCGGCGAACGTCGGGATGCTCGATGATCGCGACGGGAGTCTTGTCGGCCGAGCCGGCGCGCGCCGACTGGATGCGCTCGCGGGCATAATCGACCGCTTTCTGCGTGGCGGCTTCCGCCACCTGCACGCCTTGCAAGCCGACATTGAGCCGCGCATTGTTCATCATCGTGAACATCGCGCGCATGCCGGCATTCTCCGCACCGATCAGCTCGCCGATGCAGTCATTGTTGTCGCCGAACGAGAGCACACAAGTCGGTGAGGCGTGCAGCCCCATCTTGTGTTCGATCGAGACGACGCGGACATCGTTGAACGCGCCGGGCTTGCCGTCGGCGTCGAGACGATATTTCGGAACTAGAAAAAGCGAGATGCCACGCGTCCCCGCGGGCGCGCCGGGGGTCCGCGCAAGGACGAGGTGGACGATATTGTCGGCCATGTCGTGGTCGCCGAACGAGATGAAGATCTTGGTGCCCGAAATCTTCCATTTGCCGTCGCCCGCCGGCTCGGCGCGGCAGCGCAGCGCACCGACATCGGAGCCGGCCTGGGGCTCGGTCAGGTTCATCGTCCCGGTCCAGGCACCGGTCGCGAGGTGCGGCAGATAGGCCGCCTGCTGCTCGGGCGTGCCGTGGTGGAGCAATGCCTCGATCGCGCCGACGGTCAGGGTCGGGGCGAGCGCGAAGCCCATGTTCGCGGCGCCCAGGGTTTCGAGCACCGCGCTGGCCAGCACGAACGGCAGACCCTGTCCGCCGAAATCGCCGGGCGCGCCGATCGTGCCCCAGCCGCCCTCGACATAAGCGCGATAGGCCTCGGGATAGCCGGCCGGCATCTTGACGCCCTCGGGAGTCCATTTCGGCCCGTCGGTATCGCCTGCCCTCGCCAGCGGCGCCCATTCGCCCGCGGCGAAGGCACCGGCGCCCTCGAGCACCGCGTCGACCAGATCGGGCGTGGCATCGGCGAAGCGCTCGGTCGCGGCGAGATCGGCCAGCTGCGCTACATGGTCGAGCACGAAACGCTGCTCACGAACGGCTGGATTGAAGGGCATTCGGCTTCCTCTCCTGATCCGACGCGCTATAGCCCCCGGCGATGGACGCGCAACTCACCCGCACTTTACCTTACGGAGCCGATTCTGTCGCCGAAGCGGCGGCGCTGATCCGGCAAGGCGCCTGCGTCGCGGTGCCGACCGAAACGGTCTATGGCCTGGCCGCCGACGCGACCAACGCCGCCGCGGTGACCGCGGTCTATGCGGCCAAGGGACGGCCGAGTTTCAATCCGCTGATCGTCCATGTCCCCGATCTCGCCGAGGCGAAGCGGATCGCCGCGTTCGACCGGCGCGCTGATGCGCTGGCCGAGGCGTTCTGGCCGGGGCCGCTGACCCTGGTCCTGCCGCTCAAGCCGTCGGCGCAGATCGCCTCTTTGGTGACCGCGGGACTCGAGACGATCGCGATCCGCGTGCCGCGCCACCGCGCGATGCGCGCCTTGCTCGAAGCGAGCGGGCGGCCGCTCGCCGCGCCCTCGGCCAATGCCTCGGGGTCGATCAGCCCGACCCGCGCCGAGCATGTCGCCGCCAGCCTCGACGGGCGGATCCCGCTGATCCTCGATGACGGGCCGACCAGCCAGGGGATCGAATCGACCATCGTCCGCGAAGTGTTCGGGATGACGCGCATCCTGCGCCATGGGCCGGTGACGATCGACGAGGTGCGCGCGGCGATTACCCGGCCCGGCGTGAAGCTCGATCGCTTCGATACCGGCGAAGATGACGGCCAGCCCGAGCAGATCGAATCGCCAGGCCAGCTGCTCGCGCATTATGCGCCGCGCAAACCCTTGCGGATCGACGCGCCGCGCGGCGCCGAAGACGAATGGATGATCGGATTCGCCGCAACCGGGGGCAACGACAATCTCTCGCCGAGCGGCGATCTGGCCGAGGCAGCGGCCAATCTGTTCGACGCGCTGCACCGCGGCGACGCCTCGTCGCAGCCGAAAATCGCGATCGCGCCCGTCCCCAATGAAGGGATCGGCGTCGCGATCAACGATCGCCTGCGCCGCGCATCGCATCGGGAATGACTGCAAAACAAGCCGTTACGTCTTTACACAGCCGAAACGAGGCTTAGTCTCTCGCCATCGGGCCGTTCCGGCACTCGTTCCGTAAGGCGGCACGACCAAGGAGAGGGGCGTATGACGAACATCCAACGCGGGCTCGCCGAGCTTATCGGCACGTTCTGGCTCGTTTTCGGCGGCTGCGGTGCCGCGGTCCTGGCCTGTAATTTTCCCGCTGCCGGCATCGGTTTTGCCGGAGTCGCCCTGGCGTTCGGCCTGACCGTGCTGACCATGGCCTATACGATCGGACATATATCGGGCTGTCACCTCAACCCCGCGGTCACGCTGGGGCTATGGGCGGGCGGGCGCTTCGCCGGCAAGGACATCCCGCTCTATGTCGTCGCCCAGGTGCTCGGCGCGGTGATCGCCGCCTATCTGCTCTATTTCATCGCCTCGGGGCAGGCTGGCTGGGAGCCAGGCGTCTTTGCCGCCAATGGATTCGGCGAGCATTCGCCAGGAAAATATTCGCTGGTCGCCGCCGTGACGATCGAAATCGTCATGACCTTCATGTTCCTGGTCGTGATCATGGGCGCGACCGATACGCGCGCACCCGCCGGCTTCGCGCCGATCGCGATCGGGCTTGCGCTGACGCTCATTCACCTCGTGTCGATTCCGGTGACCAACACCTCGGTCAATCCGGCGCGCTCGACCGGCCAGGCGCTGGTCGTCGGCGGCTGGGCGATCGAGCAACTCTGGGTGTTCTGGGTCGCACCGTTGATCGGCGGGATTTTGGGCGGTGTGGTTTACAAGGCGCTGGGCGCCGACGCCAAGGCCAGGCCGCCGGTCGAGGGCGAGGCGCTCTAGGTATCTGACCCTCCCCTCCCTGCAAGGGAGGGGATCAAGGGGTGGGTGTAGCGCTGGGCGAGGCTCGATGCCTCGTCCGGCGCTGTTTGGTGATCGGTCGATGGGTCTTTGTGGGCGCGCAGACGCGCGCACCCACCCCCAACCCCTCCCTGCAAGCAGGGAGGGGAGCTGACGAGTTCAGGCCGCCGCCGTCTCGGCTTTCGACCGCGCGGCGAAGCTCTTGCGCAGCTTCTTGAGCTTGGGCGGGATCACCGCGAGGCAGTACGGATTCCGCTGGCCTTCGCCGTCCCAATATTCCTGGTGGTAATCCTCGGCGGGATACCACTCACCCAAAGGTTCGATCGTCGTCACGATCGGATTGGGCCACTCGCCCGCATTGCGGACGATCGCCGCCTTGGCTTCTTCCTCTTGCGCGGCATCGTGCGGGAAGATCGCCGAGCGATATTGCGTGCCGACGTCATTGCCCTGGCGGTTGAGTGTGGTCGGGTCGTGCGTCGCGAAGAAGATGTCGAGCAGGTCGGCATAGGAGATCCGCTCGGGATCGAAACCGACCCGGATCGCCTCGGCATGGCCGGTATCGCCGCCGCACACCTGTTTGTAGGTCGGGTTGGCGACATGGCCGCCGATATAACCGCTTTCGACGCTCTCGACGCCGATCACATCGTTATACACCGCCTCGGTGCACCAGAAGCAGCCGCCGGCAAGCGTCGCAAATTCGAGGGACATTCGTCTCACTCCCTTTTCAACTTGGCCTAAACATAGGTACGGCGCGCGCGGCGGCAAAGGGCCGGGCGAAAAGGACATATCGATGAGCAAGGGCAAGGTGCTGGTCACGGGCGGCGCGGGCTATATCGGCAGCCATGCGGTACTGGCCTTGCTCGACGCGGGCTGGGACGTATTGGTGGTCGACAATCTCGTCACCGGGTTCGACTGGGCGGTCGATCCACGCGCTACGTTGGTCGTCGCGAACATCGAGGATGACGAGAAGGTCCGCGCCGCGATGCGCGAGCACGACGTCCTCGCGGTGATGCACTTCGCCGGATCGGTGGTGGTGCCCGAATCGGTCGAGAACCCGCTCAAATATTATCGCAACAACACCGTCGCGAGCCGCGCGCTGATCGAAAGCGCGGTGGTGTCGGGGGTCAAGCATTTCATCTTCAGCTCGACCGCGGCGACCTATGGCACGCCCGAGCGCGTGCCGGTCGCGGAGGACGATCCCAAGCTGCCGATCAATCCCTATGGCATGTCGAAGCTGATGACCGAGGCGATGCTGAAGGACGTCGCCGCGGCGCATCCGATCAATTATTGCGCGCTGCGCTATTTCAACGTCGCAGGCGCCGACCCCCAGGGCCGGTCGGGCCAGTCGACCGCGGGCGCGACGCATCTGATCAAGGTCGCGGTCGAGGCGGCGACGGGCAAGCGCGATCATGTCGGCGTGTTCGGCACCGATTTCGCCACTGCCGACGGGACGGGCGTGCGCGATTACATCCATGTCAGCGACCTCGCCGCCGCGCACGTCCACGCGCTCGATCGGTTGATCGCCGAGCCGGGCGAGAACCTGACGATGAACGCCGGTTACGGCCATGGCTATTCGGTGCTGCAGGTGCTCGACGCGGTCGATCGCGTGACCAATCACGAGGTCAAGCGCGTGTTCCAGGGCCGCCGCGCCGGCGATCCGGCGGAATTGGTATCGGATAACCGCCGCATCCTGGCGACTCTGCCGTGGCGCCCGCAGTACGACGATCTCGACCGCATCGTCCGCGACGCGCTGGCGTGGGAGCGGGTGCTCGCCGAACGGCAGGGGTAAGCGACCCGGGGAAGGAATTGGTGGGCTCGCCGGGATTCGAACCCGGGACCTACAGATTAAAAGTCCGTTGCTCTACCGACTGAGCTACGAGCCCCAAGGTGGCGGCGCTTAGGGGGCGAGGCACGCCGGGTCAACCATTGCGCCGCTTGGCATCGGGCGCCGTCGCCGCTAGCCATGTCGAATTGCAGCGATAAGGGGCATCATGGCCAGCGATCCCGATCCTATGCGCCCGTCGGTGCGCCCGGTTCCTTATTATCCCGAACCCACATACTCGGAAGGGTCAGGCGCGGCGACCGCGTCGCTGGTTCTGGGCATCCTGGGGCTGATCTGTTCGATCATTCCGATCATCGGGCTGATCTCGTGGCTGCTCGCTCCCGCCGCGCTCATCACCGGCGGGATCGGGCTGAAGAGCCCGACCAGCAAGGGGCTTGCCGTTGGCGGGCTGGTGACGGGCGGGCTCGCTTTGATCGTCTGCCTGTTGTGGCTGGTGCTGTTCGGCGCGGCGCTCGCCTCGGTCGGAAGCCCGCGCACCTTCTAGCGGATACGCGCCGCGAGCTGGCGTATCGTCCGCCCCGTGACCGGATCGCGCCAGTCCGGCACGATCGCGGCAAGCGGCCGGAGCACGAAGTCGCGGCGGCGGAATTCGGGATGCGGCACGATCAGCCCGTCGCCCGCCCAGGCGCCGTCCGACCACAGGATGATGTCGAGGTCGATCACGCGGTCAGTCCAGCGCTGCCCGCGCCGCCGCCCGAACGCAGCCTCGATCGCCTTCAGCCGAGCCAGCAACTCGGGCGGGCTGTCCTCGCTCTCGATCAGCGCCGCGGCGTTGACGAAGCGCCGCCGCGCCGGCCCGAGCGGAGCGGTCGCGACCAACGGCGACGTCATGACGACACCGCCGATCGCCGCCAGCGCCGCGCGCACCTCGTCGGCGGGTGCGCCGTGACGGCCGCGGCGGTTGGAACCCAAGGCGATGACATAACTGGACGGCATGACGTCACGGGGCCTACCGCAAGCGCATGGACTTTGCACCCGGCCCGATCCCCGACACCGAACCGCCGCACGATTGCCCGCGCTGTCCGCGGCTGGTCGCGTTCCGCGAGCAATTGCGGGTCGAGCATCCCGATTGGTGGAACGCCCCGGTGCCCGCGTTCGGCGATCCCAATGGCTGGCTGTGTATCGTCGGCCTGGCGCCGGGAAAGAACGGCGCCAATCGCACCGGGCGGCCGTTCACCGGCGATTATGCCGGCGATTTGTTGTTCGCGACACTCGCCAAATTCGGCTTCACGCGCGGCACCTATCAGTCGCGGCCCGATGACGGACTGGCGCTCGACGGCGTGATCATCTGCAATTCGGTCAAATGCCTGCCGCCCGAGAACAAGCCGACGCCCGAGGAAATCCATAGCTGCCGCCCATTCCTGGCCGGTCAGGTCGAAATGCTGCCCAATGCCCGGGTGTTCGTCGCGCTCGGCCAGATCGCGCACCAATCGGCGGTCAAGGTGCTCGGCGGCAAGCTGCCCAAATGCCGCTTTGCGCATCTCGCCGAACATCGCGTGCCCGACGGGCGGATGCTGATCGATAGCTATCATTGCTCGCGCTACAATCAGAATACCGGCCGCCTGACCGCAGAGATGTTCGAGGCGGTGTTCGCGCGCGCGATCGAATTGCGCGGTTGAACTTCGTCCACGGTCGTCGGTTGTTTCGGGCATGACCCACGAACCGCCCGTCCCGCCCGACAACCAGTCGCCTTATCCGATCGCCGAGCCGCCGCACGAGCACCACGCGCCGCCGCCCGCTCCCGAACCCGAGGAGGAACAATCCGGTCGGGCGCGCATGTTGCTGGTGGGCGGAGCCGTCGCCGCGGGCGTTGCCGCGATCGGTGGGCTGACCGCATTCCTGCTCCACCGCGGCAAGTCGCGGCCCAAGGCTGCGCCAAAGGCCAGGCGGAAACGTTGACCGGTGCTTAGCCCTAAGCCAGCGGCGAGATCACCGCGTCGCGCAGCACGTAACGCGCGTGATAGAAATCGCGCAGCCGGACGATGCGGCCGTCCGCCCAATCGATCACGATCATCCCGGTCGGTGGTCCGGCCGGATCGGCGGGATCGTGGACAATCGCCACGGCGCGACCTTCGATCATGCCGACCGACAAGCGCCATGACGTCATTTCGGTATAACGCGTGAAATAGGTTTCGAATGCCGCGCGGTCGCGCGTCATCCGCGCCACCAGCTCGAACCGCACATCGTCGGCGAGCATCGCGCGAATCGCGTCGAAATCGCGCGCATTGAAGCGGTCGACATAGGTCTGCAGCCGGATCAGGTCGTCATGATCGGCGGGCGGCGAGGATGACGGCGCGTCGGCGAGCGTACGGAGGCGCGCGCGGCCGCGGTGCAACGCCGCCTTGGTCGCGGCCAGAGTCGTGTCGAGAATCCCCGCCGCTTCCTCGTTCGAATAGCCCAGCACGTCTTTCAGGATGACCGTCCCGCGCTGCAGCGGCGGCAGGTGCATGAACACCGCCAGCGCGGCACCGGCGGCAAAGCGGCGCGCGGCCTCGTCACCATCCGACACCATATCCTCCTCCTGGATCTCCTGCTCGCCGGCGCGGCGGGCACGCGCGCGCAAATGGTCGATCGCGGTATTGTGCGCGATGCGGAACGCCCAAGCGGTGCCATCCCCCTCCGGCGGGGTGCGGTCGAGTGCCGCCATGGCGCGCGCGATCGCGTCCTGGACGACATCCTCGCCATCGAGCACCGATCCCACCATCCGCGCGGCATAGCGATGCAGCGCCGGCCGTAGCTCGACCAGCAATGCCTCGATCCGTGTCCGATCCGTCTCGTCCGTCATGTCCCTCGCCATCCGCCATTCTTCTACCGGGAGAGACGGTGGCGGCGCGGAAAAAGATTCGGTCGCGCGAATCCTTTTTCGCCGAGCCTCCGTCCTTGGCGATAGCGGGCGGCGCTGGGCTGCCCGGTTCGACGGAGACAGACATGAAGCTCTATGCGCTGACCAAATCGCTGAATTCCCGCAAGGTTTTGGCGCTGATCCACCATCTCGACCTGCCAGTGGAGATTGACGCCATGACCGTCGAGCAGGTCCAGTCCGACGCTTATGGCGAGATCAATCCCAACCGCCTGGCACCAACCCTGGTCGACGGCGATTTCGTGCTGTGGGAATCGAACGCGATCGGTCTCTATCTCGCCGAGGGCAGCGCGATGATCCCGGCCGACCGCCGCCAGCGGCTCGACATGCTGCGCTGGCTGCTGTGGGAAGGCGTGCATTACAACAAGGCGCTCGGCACGATCTTCTTCGAATCGGTCGTGCGCCCGCAATTGGGCTGGGGCGAGACCAACCAGCCATTGGTCGACGATGCGCTGGTGCAGGCGGCGCGCCTGCTGCCGGTACTCGACGCCCATCTCGCGACGCACGAGTTCATGCTGGGCGACCGGCTGAGCTTCGTCGACTTCGCGATCGCCTCGGCCGAGCCGTATCGCGACGCGATGCCGGTCGACTTCGATGACTATCCCCATGTGCAGCGCTTCTACGACACGATCGCGCTGTTGCCGGCATGGCAAAAGGCATTGGGCCAGCCGCGGATGGCCGTCGCCGCGTGACATCAGCCGGGCGTCGCCATCGAGCGGCGCCCGGTTTCGCGATCAGATGTCCTGCACCAGCCGGCCGTACAGTTCCGGCCGGCGATCGCGGAAGAAGCCGAATGCGGCGCGGTGGCGCTTGACGCGGTCGAGGTCGAGCGTCGCGGTGATCACACCCTCTTCCTCGCGGCCCAGTTCAGCCAGGATGTCGCCACGCTCGTCGGTGATGAAGCTGGTGCCGTAGAAGGTCTGGCCATGCTCGGTGCCGACGCGGTTGGCGGCGACCACCGGCACGACGTTCGATACGGCATGCCCGACCATCGCGCGGCGCCACAATCGCGCGGTGTCGAGGCCTTCGTCATGCGGCTCGCTGCCGATCGCGGTGGGATAGAACAATATCTCCGCGCCCATCAGCATCATCGCCCGCGCGGTTTCGGGATACCATTGGTCCCAGCACACCCCGACGCCGAGCTTGGCCGAGGGGCCGTCCCACACCTTGAAGCCGGTATTGCCGGGGCGGAAATAGAATTTCTCTTCATAGCCCGGGCCGTCGGGAATGTGGCTCTTGCGATAGACGCCGGCGACCTTGCCGTCGGGATTGACCATCGCCAGGCTGTTATAATGATGCGGGCCGTCGGCTTCGAAGAAGCTGGTCGGAATCCACACTTTCAATTCCGCGGCGAGGTCCTGCATCGCCAACACCGCCCGATGCTCGGCGGTCGGCCGGGCATTGGCGAACAGGCCTTCGTCCTCGACGCGGCAGAAATATTCGCCCTCGAACAATTCGGGCGGCAGGATGACTTGCGCGCCCTTGCCCGCCGCCTCGCGGACCAGGCGCGAGACGTTGGCGATATTCGCCTCGATATCATCGGAAAAGGCGAGCTGGAGCGCGGCGACGCTGATCTGGGTCATGACCTCTGCCATAGCGGGGAAGGGTGGAAAGTGGCAGTCCCTGCCGCAGGTTCAAGAGGAGCGGCGAATGGAGCGTATTTTCGAGACGATCGCGGGCAAGGTCGCGAGTTGGACCGGGCGTCCGCCGGCGTTCGTCCTGGCGCTATCGGTGATCATCGTCTGGGGCGTGACAGGGCCGATCTTTCATTATTCCGACACGTGGCAGCTGATCATCAACACCGGCACCACCATCGTCACTTTCCTGATGGTGTTCCTGATCCAGAATGCGCAGAATCGCGACGGATCGGCGATCCAGGCCAAGCTCGACGAGCTGATCCGCTCGCTGCAAGGGCCGCGCGACGAGTTCGTTGGGATCGAGCATCTGACGCAGGATGAACTCGAGCAGATCAAGGCGAAGCTGGAAAAGGAATGCAGCGAGGTCGGCGCCGGCACCGACCACGCTTCGGTCCAGCGGCTGATCAATCGGTTGTGAGCCCTGCTTTTCCTCTCCCCTTCCGGGAGAGGAGTTGAATGGATCAAACCGCCAACCCCGCCAGCAATTTTGGCAACGCGCCCGATTCGCCGCGTGCTTCGGCAATGAAGCGGTCCTTGAGCATCGGCGCGTGCTGCACCGCCGATAGTCCGAATCGCCGCACCGCGCTGGCAGTCTTGCCGGGAATGCCGAACAATCGGGTCAGGCCGTCGGTCGCCGCCGCGACCATGAAGGTGTCGAGGCTGCGCCAGCGTTCGTAGCGCGTCAGCAGCGCGCGATCGCCGACGTCGAGCCCGATCCGCTTGCCGTCGACCAGCACTTCGACCAGGGCAGCGACGTCGCGGAAGCCGACATTGACCCCTTGTCCCGCGATCGGATGGATGCCGTGCGCCGCGTCGCCGACCAATGCCAGCCGCTCGGCGGTGATCGTCGCGGCATGATGGAATCCCAGCGGATGCGCGAAGCGTGGACCGAGCCAGGTGATCTTGCCGAGGAACCCGCCCATCTTGCGCTCGAGCTCGGCCATATAGCCGCGGTCGCCGAGCTTCTGCATGCCGGGGCCCTGGTTCCCGCGCACCGACCAGACGATCGCCGAGCGGTGCCCGCGATCATCGTCGTTCAAGGGCAGGATCGCGAACGGTCCCTCGGGATAGAAGATCTCGTAGGCGACGTTCTCGTGGCTGTGCTCGTGGCCGATCGAGGTGACCAAGGCGACATGGTCGTAGGTCCAGCGCGCGACGTTGAGCCCCGCCGCCTCGCGCGTCGGCGAATTGCGGCCCTCCGCGCCGATCAGCAACGACGCCCGCACCTGGCTGCCGTCGCTTAACGTGGCGCGAACGCCAGCTTCGTCGCGCTCGATCGCGACGGCGCGCGTCTGCATGTGAAGGTCGACGCCCGGCGCGGCGCCGGCGGCATCGAGCAAGGCGGCGCGCAGATCGCGATTCTCGAACATCGTGCCGAGCGCGCTCTCGCCCTCCTGCGGCACGAAATCGAGCGCCCCGGGTGCGAGCCCGTCCGACACGCGGATGCCTTCGATCGGACAGCCTTTGCCGGCTAGCCGGTCGGCGACCCCGATCGCGCGCAGCATGTTCATCGGTGCGCTGGCGATCGCCGAGGCGCGGCCGTCGAATCCCGCCGCGGTGACCACCGCCGGATCGGCCGGATCGACCACGATGCTGGTGATGCCATGCGCGTCGGCCGCGACCGCAAGCGCACTGCCGACCAGCCCGCCGCCAAGGATGAGGAGATCAGCCTGAGACATGCGGAATGCCCTACGACTTGACGTTCGGAGCGGCAATGGGGGGCGAGGAACGCAAATCCTCCCCGTTCACGGGGAGGGTGTTCGGACTTTGGCATGCCCCCGGCATGCCAAGATCGTGTCCGGGGGACACGATCTCGTCCGAACACATTGGCACAGCCAATGGTGGAGGGGGCGGGCCGCCAGCGAGTCCGGGGAGGCTAGCCCCCACCACCAAGCCGCTGCGCGTCTTGGTCCCCCTCCCCATAAATGGGGAGGATTTAGCTCGGCCAGCGCACTCTCCAACCACACCGCCTTGACGTCGGACTCGCGTAGAGCGAGAATCCATCGTGAACGCACAGCGTACATTTCGGGGGATTCGACCATGGCCAGCCGCGCGCAGACGCCGCTCTGGCGGGAAACGGTGAAGGCGGGCGCTGCCCGATCGGGCGCGATGATCGTCGCGGTGGCGGTCGCCGCGGTGTCGTTGCTGCTCGTCCTGTCGCTCGCCAGCTATCATTCGGGCGACCCGTCGCTCAGCACCGCGGCGGGCGGCCCGGCGCAGAATCTGCTCGGCTATCCCGGCGCGGTGATCGCCGACCTCGCCTATACCGTACTCGGCTGGCCCGCCTGGGGAATGCTGGCGATCGGCCCGGTGATCGCCTGGCGGCTGTGGCGCGACGAGGAGGTCGGCGGCTGGGTGCGGATGGTGCTGACCGCGGCGTTCGGGCTCGCGCTGGTCGCGACCGCGCAAGGGTTCTTGTCGAGCGGCGCTAGCCTCGACTGGCCGGCGGGCAAGAGCGGGCTGATCGGCATGCTGATCGCCGACGGGCTCAAATGGCTGATCGCGCTGATCGGCAATCCTGTTGCCATTCTGTGGACGGACCGCGTCGTCGGCGCGCTGGCCGGGCTGTCGGGCGCGGTGATCTGGTTCATGAGCCTCGAGGTCGGATTGCCGCGCGTGCCGTCAATGCCGCGGATCGGCCGCTCGGCCGAAGTACAGCGCCTGACTGACCAGCGTCCCGGCGATCGCGTGATCGACATGGAATCCGAACAGTCGATTCGCCAGCCGCGCGCGGTGGCGCTGCCCGACAACCGCCCGGCGCCGGTCATCGCCGAGCGCAATGCCGCGCCGCCCCCCGCCAAGCCGGCCAAGCCCAAGCAGGGCAGTTTCGACCTGCGCGACAATTATCCCTTGCCGCCGCTCGACCTACTCAAGCCGCCGCCGCCGTCGACCGGCGGGCCGATCGACAAGGCCGCGCTCGAACGCAACGCGCGGCTGCTCGAAACCGTGCTCGACGATTTCCACGTCAAGGGTCAGATCACCGCGGTCCATCCCGGCCCGGTGGTGACGATCTACGAGCTCGAGCCCGCCGCGGGAACCAAGGCGAGCCGCGTCGTCCAGCTCGCCGACGATATCGCGCGCAACATGTCGGCGGTATCCGCGCGCATCGCGCCGATCCCCGGCCGCACCGTGATCGGCATCGAATTGCCCAATGCGCGGCGCGAGACGGTCAATCTGCACGAGTTGATGGCCTCGGATGCGTTCGAGGATCAGTCGGCGTCGCTGCCGATCGTGCTGGGCAAGAACACCGCCGGCGATCCGGTCATCGTCGACCTGGCGCCGATGCCGCATCTGCTCGTCGCCGGCACCACCGGATCGGGCAAGTCGGTGGGCCTCAACTGCATGATCCTGTCGCTGCTCTACAAGCTCGATCCCAAACAGTGCCGGATGATCATGATCGATCCGAAGATGCTCGAACTGAGCATGTATGACGACATCCCGCATCTGCTCTCGCCCGTGGTCACCGACCCGTCCAAGGCGGTCCGCGCTCTCAAATGGGCGGTCGAGCAGATGGAGGACCGTTACCGCATGATGGCTTCGGTCAACGTGCGCGGGCTCGCCAGCTTCAACGACAAGGTGCGCGCTGCCAAGGTCAAGGGCCAGCCGCTCGGCCGCAAGGTCCAGATCGGCTACGAGGACGGCAAGCCGGTCTATGAGGAAGAGCAGCTCGAATTCGAGCCGCTGCCGCAGATCGTGGTCATCGTCGACGAGCTCGCCGATTTGATGATGACCGCGGGCAAGGAAGTCGAATTCCTGATCCAGCGGCTGGCACAAAAGGCGCGCGCCGCCGGCATCCACCTGATCATGGCGACGCAGCGCCCGTCGGTCGACGTCATCACCGGCGTGATCAAGGCGAATTTGCCGACGCGCATCTCGTTCAACGTCACCAGCAAGATCGACTCGCGCACCATCCTGGGCGAACAGGGCGCCGAACAGCTGCTGGGCAAGGGCGACATGCTGTACATGGCCTATGGCAAGCAGATCAGCCGCGTCCACGGCCCGTTCGTCAGCGACGACGAGGTCCGCGCGGTCGCCGATCACTGGCGTGCACAGGGCCAGCCCGATTACATCCAGTCGGTCACCGAGGAGAATGAGGACGGCTTCGCGCTCGACGGCGCGCCGCTGGGCGAGGATTCGGCCGAGGACCAGCAATATCGCGGCGCTATCCAATTGGTGGTCGAGAGCCAGAAGGCATCGACATCGTGGCTGCAGCGCCAGATGCGGATCGGCTATAATTCGGCGGCGCGGTTGATCGAGCGGATGGAAAAGGACGGCATCGTCGGGCGTCCCGACCATGTCGGCCGGCGCGAAGTGCTGCGCGACCGCGAGGGCAACCCGCTGTAGCTTCGGGCGTTCAGAGCGGGTTCAAGCCTTTGGCGCCACCCTGGTCGCCTGTTTCAGGAGAATATTCGTGACGTCTCGCGCCCTAGCGCTGTTGTTCGTGCCCGCTTTCGCCGCCACCGCTGCGATCGCCGCGCCGGCGGCGACCTCGCCCGACCTTGCCAAGGTCCAGGAGCATCTGCGCGCCGCCCAGTCGATGACCGCGGCGTTCAGCCAATATGATCGCAACGGCAAGACGCTGACCGGCACCCTGTCGTTGAAACAACCGGGCAAGCTACGCTTCCAGTACCAGAAGGGCGTGCCGATCCTGATCGTGGCCGACGGCAAGTCTCTATGGTTCCTCGACTATCAGGTCGGACAGAAACAGCGTTGGCCGATCGGCGGGTCGCCGTTGGGCGTCCTGCTCGATCCCGGCAAGGACATCAGCCGCTTCGCCAAGGTGATGCCGACTGCCGATCCTTCGGTCATTTCGGTCGACGCCAGCGATCCCAAACATCCCGAATATGGCCGCATCACGTTGGTGTTCGAGCGCAACGCGGCGGGGCCGGCCGGCCTCATCCTGCGCGGCTGGGTGGCGCTCGACGCGCAGAACAATCGCACGACGATTCGACTGTCGGACCCAAAGTTCAACGTGCCGATTTCCGACGGAACGTTCCGCTTCAACGATCCAGTGCGCGGCGGCCCAAGAAAATAACCGACCGTTCATCTGGGCGACAGCTTCGCCCGCTTAATACAGTTCTCGCGGATGTGGGGCGGTTCAGGATTTTCCCCCTGTTGCCTGAAACGGACCACTTCCCGCCTGCGTGACGAACGCTAGGTCGGCCCCTGTTCCATGCCCCCGGAACAGGGGCCTTTCCATGCGCAGCGCGGACGGCGGCGCCCCGCCGCCGATCTCGCGCCAGCACGGCCGGCGCCGCAACGCGGCGTTCGACGTCAACGACGCGGCTTTGCCGCGGCGCAGAGGTGACGAACGGCTATGAACTCCCTAAGTGCGCTTCCGTGAAGATCGTCTCCTGGAACATCAACTCGGTGCGGTTCCGCATCGAGATCGTCGAAAAATTCCTGCGCGAGGTCGCGCCCGACATCTTGTGCCTGCAGGAAACCAAGGTGATCGACGCCGACTTCCCCGCAGGCGCGTTCCGTGCGCTCGGCTACGACACGATCTTCCTCCACGGCCAGCGCATGCACCACGGCGTCGCGATCATCAGCCGAGTGCCGCTGGTCGAGGACGACCGATTCGACTGGCAAGCCAATCGCGAGGCGCGGCATGTCGGCGTGCGGTTGCCGAACGGCGTGCGGCTGGAGAATGTCTACGTGCCCGCGGGCGGCGACATCCCCGACCGCGAGGTGAACCCGAAGTTCGGCCAGAAGCTCGATTTTGTGGAGCGGATGACCGCCTGGTCGGCGACGCTCGATTGCCCGACCATCTTGACCGGCGACTTCAACATCGCGCCGCTCGAATCGGACGTTTGGAGCCACAAGCAACTGATCAAGGTCGTCAGCCATACGCCGATCGAGGTCGACGCGCTCAACCGGCTCAAGGATTCGAATTCCTGGGTCGACCTCGGGCGCCATTTCTACCCCGCACCGGCGCGGCTCCACACCTGGTGGAGTTACCGATCGCCCGATTGGACGGTCAATGATCGCGGCCGGCGGCTCGACCATATGTGGGCAACCGCCGACGTCGCCTCGACGGCGCGGTCGCATCAGGTGTTCGAGGACTGCCGCAACTGGCTCAAGCCGTCGGACCATGTCCCGATCATGACCGAGTTCGACCTGTGAAGGCGCGCCGATGAGCGCGCGTGATGTTGCCCGCGCGATCGACGCACTGCGCCGCGGCTGGCCGATCGCGATTCGCGGCGCCGGTGATCCAGTCGGGCTGCTGGCGATCGAAACCGCCGATGCCGGGCGGATGAAGGCGTTCGACCCCGAGGGCGATTCGCCGATCCTGTTGTCCGCCGGGCGCGCCGCGACGCTCAAGCTCGCCAATCAGCTCGAGGCGGCGATTCCCGATTCGCCGGTGCTGGTCGAGCGCACTTTCTGGATCGATTTCGACTGCGCGGTCGCGCTTGCCGATCCGCAGCTCGACATGGCGACGCCGATGAAAGGCCCGTTCCGCGCGATCCATGTCGAGGATCGTGACGTCATGGCGGCGGCCCTGTCGCTCGCACGCACCGCCGGTGTGCTTCCCGCCTTCTTCGTCGGCCAGGCGCCGGACGAGGTCATCACCATCGCCGATATCGAGGCATTCGAGGACCCGATCAGCCTGGCGATCGCCGCGCGCGCCAAATTGCCGGTCGCCGGCTCGGAGAATTCGGAGATCGTGGCGTTCCGCTCGCCCGATTCGCCGGGCGAGCATGTTGCCCTGATCATCGGCCAGCCCGATGGCCGCCCGCCGCTGGTCCGCCTGCACAGCGAGTGCCTGACCGGCGACGTGCTCGGCAGCCTGAAATGCGATTGCGGGCCGCAGCTCCATGCCGCGATCCACGCGATGGAGGATACCGGCTGGGGGATCCTGCTCTATCTCCGCCAGGAAGGGCGCGGGATCGGGCTGGTCAACAAATTGCGCGCTTATGCGCTGCAGGATCAGGGGTTCGACACGGTCGACGCCAATACGCGATTGGGGTTCGCGGTCGACGCGCGCGATTTCCGCGTCGCGGCGCGGATGCTCGATCTGCTCGGTCAGACAACGATCCGCCTGCTGACCAACAATCCGGAGAAAGTCCGCGTGCTCGAGGCGACGGGAATCACGGTCGCCGAACGCGTGCCGATCGCGCTGCCGCCCAATCCGTTCAATGCGAAGTACCTCGCGACCAAGCGCGATCGGACGGGGCACCAGCTTTAAGCCACGATTGGAGTGTTAGCCCAAGGTGACGGTTGGGCGTCAGGCGAGCAGGCTTGCCACGTCGTCAAAGTTCGATGCCACCGCCGCCACCCCGATCGCGCGCAGGCGGTCGGCATGATCGGGCGCGCAATGGCTGCCCGCGCACAGGCCGATGACGTGCCCGCCCGAGGCGACCGCGCCGGTTGCGCCGACCGGCGAGTCCTCGATGATCGCACAGTCGCCGATCGTCACGCCGAGCTTGTCGGCAGCATAAAGGTAGAGATCGGGCGCCGGCTTGCCACGCTCGACATGCTCGCGGCCCGAATAGAGATGATCACCGAAAATGTCGGACAGGCCGATATGCTCGAGATGGCGGCTGATCCAGCGCGTCGAGCTTGACGATACCACCGCCTTGGGCAGGTCCGTGGGCAGCGAACGGACGAAGGCGATCGCGCCGGCGACCTCGCCGATCCCTTCCGCCATCACGCGCGCATCCTCGGCCTCGCGCGCGGCGAAGAAGTCCTCGGGCAATGCGCGGCCGATCCACGCCTCCACCCGATCGAGGAAATCCTTGCCCGCATAGCCCATGAAATTGGCCATCGACTCTTCGGGCGTGGTCGGGTGGCCGATCGACGTCAGGAAATCGGCGATATGCTTGTTGCCGATATATTCGCTCTCGATCAGCACACCGTCGAAATCGAACAGCAACGCCGCGAACCTGATCGGGATCACACCGCCGCTCATGTCCGCGCTCCGAACAGTGCCGATCCGACGCGGACATGGGTAGCGCCAAGCGTCACCGCGGTCGGATAATCGCTCGACATCCCCATGCTGAGGCCGGTCAGGCCGTTGTCGCGCGCCAGCTTGGCGAGCAATGCGAAATAGGGTGCCGGTTCGACCTCGAGCGGGGGCACCGCCATCAGCCCGACGATCGGCAGATCGGCGGCGCGCGCTTCGGCGAGCAGAGCGGGCAGATCGGCGATCGCGCAGCCACCCTTTTGCGGCTCGTCGCCGATATTGACCTGGACGAAGCAACCGGGGCGGCGGCCGCTTTCCATCGCCTTGGCCAGAGCGGCAATCAGCGACGCGCGATCGACCGAATGGATTTCGTCGAACAGAGCCACCGCGTCGGCCGCCTTGTTCGATTGCAGCTGGCCGACCAGAGCGAGGCGGAGATCGGCGTGGCGCTCGCGCAGCGCCGGCCATTTTCCTTGCGCTTCCTGCACGCGATTCTCGCCGAACACGCGCTGTCCCGCGGCGATCAGCGGCTCGACCGCCTCGGCGGGGTGCGTCTTGGAGATGGCGATCAGCTCGATCGGGTCGCTGCGCCCGGCGAGCTTCGCCGCCCGGGCAATCGCATCGCGGACGCCGGCGAGCCGCGCGGCGGGGTCGTCGGTCGTCATGCCGCGCGCTATAGGCAGGGTCGTGCCGCATCGCCAGTCCCCGATCCCAGTTTTGTGGCTGATGACCGACGAGCGGCTCGGCGAGGGGTTGTGGGCGGCGTTGCGGCGCTTGCCGCGCGGGAGCAGCGTGGTGTTCCGGCATTATGCGACGCCGGCGCGGGAGCGGCGGGCGCTGTTTCGGCGCGTGGTGCGCGTTGCGCGCGCGCGCGGGCTAGTGGTGGTTCGGGCCGGGGAGCGGGCCGGGTTCGGCGAGGATGGAGTGCATGGCGGAGTGCGCGGGAGCGGGCTGCGGACGGCGGCGGCGCATGATCGGGCCGAGGCGGTCGCCGCAGTGCGGCGCGGGGTGGACGTGCTGTTCGTGTCGCCGGTGTTTGGGACTCGGTCGCATCCGGGGGTTGATGGGTTGGGCGAGCGGAAGGCGCGGCGGATTGCTCAAGGTCTGCCGGTTATCGTGATCGCGCTTGGCGGAATGGACGCGCGGAGATTCCGGGGAATGGCCGGGTTCGATGGCTGGGCGGCGATCGACGCGTGGGGCGCGGGCGGTGGCGGCGCGAAGTGAATTCGCGCCGTCGGTCCTCGCTACGCGAGGCCGGCCGAGCCCGTTTCCGAGCGCGATTTAACTGCGTTAAATCCCTGAAACGGGCTTAGAACCTGAACGCGGTTCCGACGTACACCGCCTGGCTGTCACGCTGCGCATCGGGCAGCGGGGCGAGGCGATCGCGATCCTGCGACTTGTAGCGGACGCCCGCGGTCACATCGAGATTGCGGCTGAGCGAATAGGACCCGCCGACATCGATCGAATCCTTGGGCAGAGATCCCACCAGGCGCGTATCGCCGACCGTGGTACGTTCACTGGTCGCCTTCAGCCTGTTGGCGCGGCGGACCGAGAAGCTGGTGCCGAGATCGATCGGCTTGGTGCCGACCGGGCTCGCGGCCAGATCGATCTTGAGATCGCTCGGCGTCACGACGTGCTTGACCGGAGCGTTGCGGCCGAGATCATAGGCGATCGGCGCCAGGCCGACCGAATCGGTATCGACCGTCGGCGCGCCGCGCAGCGTCACGACACCGGTCTTGACCGCTGGCGGCGGCGTCACGCGGCGTTGCGTGCCACGCGATTCGGCCGGCGTGAACCGGAACGGAGTCGTGTCGAGCCCGTTGCGCGCGATCAGCGCGGCAAGCTTGGGATCGGCCGAGGCCGGGGTGAAGAAAGACGCGACAGGGCGCGAAATCAACCGCTTGGCGGCATCGGGTGCGCCGATCGCGGGCACGGCAAACGCGGCGGTGACGGCTAGCGTCCCCACCACAGTTCCGAAAATTGCCCGCTTCCCAACCACGATTGGTTCCCTGCGACTCCAATAGTCATACAAGCCCTAACACGGTTCGATCCCGACTCGCCACAGGTGATCGCGTTTTTCCGCCGAGTGTTGCATTGCGTCCACAGACTCGTTCTGGTCTGTCGGCGCTTGCGGCGGACGGCCCTGTGTCTATAGATGCGCGATAATCTCCCCCTTTCGTATCAGGGAACGACCGATGACCCTTCTGCGCCGTGCCGCGTATCTGGCCCTTCCGCTCTCACTGATGGCGTGCGCGCACCACCGGGGAGGGCCCGCCAAGGCCGATATCGCCGCGTCGAAAGTGACGACGATCGGCGTCAACGCCTATCTGTGGCGAGCGACCCTCGACACGCTGAGCTTCATGCCGCTGCTCCAGACCGATTCCAACGGCGGCGTCATCGTCACCGACTGGTACGTCAATCCGCGCTCGCCCGGCGAGCGGATGAAAGTCACGGTGTCGATTCTCGACCAGGATTTGCGCGCCGACGCGATCCGCGTCGCGGCGCTGCGCGAAGTCAGCACCAACGGTCAGTGGGTTGCCGCACCGGTCCAGGCAGCGACGGTGCAGAAGCTCGAGGACGTGATCCTTACGCGTGCCCGCGACCTTCGTCGCCAGGCGATCGCTCCCAAATAAGCAAGAACCCGGCGGGCGGGTAATGCCCGCCCAGCAGGATAGACCCTAATGTCGCGCTTCAACCCGCTGAAAGCGGATGCCCATTGGCAAAAGATCTGGGATGATTCCCAGACCTTTGCCGCGCGAGACGATTCGCCCAAGCCCAAAAGCTATGTGCTCGAGATGTTTCCCTACCCGTCGGGGCGGATCCATATGGGCCATGTCCGCAACTACACGATGGGCGACGTGCTCGCACGCTATCGGCGGATGAAGGGGATGGAAGTGCTCCACCCGATGGGGTGGGACGCGTTCGGCATGCCGGCTGAGAACGCGGCGATGGAAAAACACGTCCATCCCGGCGGCTGGACCCGCCAGAATATCGCGACGATGAAGGCGCAGCTGAAGCGACTGGGCTTCGCGCTCGACTGGTCGCGCGAGATCGCGACGTGCGAGCCCGATTATTACGGCCAGGAACAGGCGCTGTTCCTCGACATGCTCGCCGCCGGCCTGGTCTATCGCCGCGAATCGGCGGTCAATTGGGACCCGGTCGACATGACCGTGCTGGCCAACGAGCAAGTGATCGACGGCCGCGGCTGGCGGTCGGGGGCGCTGGTCGAGAAGCGCAAGCTCAACCAATGGTTCCTCAAGATCACCCAATTCGCCGATGAGTTGCTCGAGGGACTGAAGGGGCTCGATCACTGGCCCGACAAAGTCCGGGTGATGCAGGAGAATTGGATCGGCAAGAGCCAGGGATTGCAATTCGCCTGGTCGCTGTCCGACGGCGGATCGGTCGAGGTGTTCTCGACGCGCCCCGACACGATCTTCGGCGCGAGTTTCATCGCGGTCGCCGCCGATCATCCGATCGCCCAGGGCATCGCCGCGCGCGATGCGAAGGCGGCCGCGTTCATCGAGCTGTGCAAGCAGGGCGGGACCACCGCCGCCGAGCTCGAGACGCAGGAGAAACTGGGCTACGACACCGGCATCACCGCGACACATCCCTTTGATCCGGCGTGGCAAATCCCGGTCTATATCGCGAACTTCGTGCTGATGGACTATGGCACCGGCGCGGTGTTCGGCGTGCCCGCGCACGACCAGCGCGACTTCGAATTCGCGACCAAATATCAGCTGCCGATCCGCCGCGTCGTATCGGACGGCGACAAGACCGACGTTAAGTTCGACGGCGCCGAAGCCTATTCAGGCCCGGGCACGATCGTGAACTCGCACTTCCTCGACGGCATGGATGTCGAGGATGCCAAGCGCGAGGTGATCATCCGCGCCGAGGCGGGCGGCTGGGGCAAGGGCACCACCGTCTATCGCTTGCGCGACTGGGGAGTCAGCCGTCAGCGTTACTGGGGTACGCCGATCCCAATCATCCACTGCGACCAATGCGGCGCGGTGCCGGTGCCGCGCGATCAGCTGCCGGTGGTGTTGCCCGAGGATGTTGCCTTCGACATCCCCGGCAATCCGCTCGACCGCCATCCGACCTGGAAGCATGTCGATTGCCCGTCGTGTGGCGGCAAGGCCGTGCGCGAGACCGATACGCTCGATACTTTCGCCGATTCGTCCTGGTATTTCATCCGCTTCGCCAGCCAGCCCAAGGACAGACCGTTCGACCGCGCCATGGCCGAGCAATGGCTGCCGGTCGGGCAATATATCGGCGGGGTCGAGCATGCGATCCTGCACCTGCTCTATGCCCGCTTCTGGACGCGCGCGTTGAAGCATATCGGCATGCTCGACATCGCCGAGCCGTTCGCCGGGTTGTTCACCCAGGGGATGGTCACGCACGAAACCTACAAGTCGGTCGAGGGCAAATGGCTGAGCCCAGATGACGTGCGTGACGGCAAGGAGATCGCCACCGGGCAACCGATCACGGTCGGCCGCACCGAGAAGATGTCCAAGTCGAAGAAGAACACGATCGATCCCGAGCCGATCGTCGACCAATATGGTGCCGACGCGACGCGCTGGTTCATGCTGTCCGATTCGCCGCCCGAGCGCGACCTCGCCTGGTCCGAGGCGGGGATCGAGGGCTCGTGGCGCTTCGTGCAGCGGCTGTGGCGCCTGGTCGACGGGATCGAGCAGGGCGAAGGCAATGACGTCGTGCTCGACCGCAAGCTGGCGCAGACGATCGCCGGCGTCGCCGTCGATATCGAGGCGCTGCAGTTCAACAAGGCGGTCGCCAAGCTCTACGAACTGGTCAACGCGATCGAGAAGGCCAAGCCGTCCGCGTCGCGCAGCAACGCGATCCGTACGCTCGTCCGCCTGGTCTCGCCGATGACCCCGCATCTCGCCGAAGAAGCCTGGGCGGCGATGGGCGGATCGGGACTGGTCGCCAATGCCGACTGGCCGTCTTATGATCCGGCGTTGCTGGTCGAGGATGAGGTGACGATCGCGGTGCAGGTCAACGGCAAGTTGCGCGATACGTTGGTCATGCCCAAGGGCAGCGACAGAGCGGTGGTCGAAGCCGCGGCGCGCGCCAATCCCAACGTGCTCCGCATCCTGGACGGCGCCGAACCGAAGAAGGTGATTGTCGTGCCCGATCGTCTGGTCAATCTGGTCGCATGAAGCGACTCGCGCTCCTCCTCGCGCTGGCGACCGCCGGCTGTGGCCTCCACCCGCTCTATGAAGGCGGGGCTTCGGGTCCGGTCGCTTCCAGCCTGTCGCGAATTGAGGTCGCGCCGATTGCCGGCAAGAACGGCTATCTGATGTCGACCGCGCTGCGCGATCGCCTGCCCTCGCGCAGCGGCGAGCCGGCGCTGTACCGGCTCGAGGTCAAGCTCGACGATTCGATCACCGGCCTGGGCGTGAAGCGCGACGACACCATCACGCGCGAGCGCCGGTCGCTGCGCGCGCGGTACCAGCTGGTCAATGCGTCGAGCGGCGAAGTGCTGGTCGACGCGACCGCGGGGTCGGATGCCGGCATCGACGTGGTCAATTCGGAATATGCCACGATCGCGGCCGAGAACACCGCGCTCGAAAACCTGTCGCAGATCGTCGCCGATCAGATCGTCACGCGGATCGCCGTCTATCAGCGCCGCGCCGCCGCCTCGGCGAAGTGAAAGCGTCCGAAAATCAGCTAGTTAACTCGCTGGATTCGGCGGCTTCCGCGGTTCGGCTCTATCTGCTCCACGGTCCCGACGAAGCGGGCGCGATGGACTATGCCACGCGGCTGGGACGGGCGCTTGGCGCCGATGCCGAAAAGGTCGCGATGGAAGGGCCCGCGCTGCGCGGCGATCCCGGAAAGCTGGTCGACGAAGCGCGGTCGCTCGCCTTGTTCGGTGGGCGGCGCTGGATCCTGGTCGCCAATGCCGGCGACGAATCGCTCGAGGCCGCGCAAATGCTGCTCGCCGAGCCGCAAGTCGAGCATCCGGTGGTGATGATCGGGCCGGGGCTGCGCACCACCTCGAAGCTGGTCCAGTTCGCGATCGCGCAGCCGGCGGCGATGAGCTTCGCCTGCTACATTCCCGATGGCGCCAATGCCGACCGCATGGTGGTCGGGATCGCGCGCGAATACGGCCTGCGCCCGACGCCGACGGCGATTCGGCGGTTGATGGCGGCATCGGGCGGCGATCGCAGCGTGATCGCGCGTGAAGTGGAGAAACTCGCGCTCTATCTCGACGCGGCGACCGACCGGCCGCGCGAGCTCGACGACGAGGCGCTCGACGCGCTGGGGGCCGATCTCGGCGAATCGCAAATGTCCGACGTGGTCGATGCCGCGCTGGAGGGGCGGGTGCACGACATCGCGCGCGAACTGGCCCGATTCGCCGATTCGGGCGGTGCTGCGATCCCATTGCTGCGCCAGATCGTCCGCAAGCTGATGACGCTGGCGGCGATGCGCGCCGAGGTCGATGCCGGCAAACAGCCATCGGCGGTGGTCAAGGCACGGCGAGTCCATTTCCGCGAGGAACCGGGGATGATCCGCCAGGTCCAGAAATGGAAATCGCCCGACATCGCCGCGGCGATCGACCGGTTACGGCGGGCCGAACGTCAGTTGATGGCGCCGGGCGGGGCAGGGGAATTGTTGTCCGACGTCGCGATTACGGAGACGACACGCGCCGCGGCGCGGATGCGGTAGATTTGGTTCACGCAAAAGCGCGAAGGCGCGAAGGCGCGAAGAAGAATAGATTGATGTTCGCGCGGAGGCGCGGAGAGCGCGGAGGTGTTTCGCTGTGGGCTGCGCGCGAAACTCAAATGCGGCGATCAAACGCTGAGCCTCGCTCGCGCAGCGAGGCTCTCCAAAATCTCCGCTTTCTCTGCGCCTTCGCGTGAACAATTAAAGCGGTTCGCCGGTTAGCCGCTGGCACACCATGTCGAGCTGGTCGAGCGTCGAATAGGACACGGTCAGCGTCCCGCCCTTCGCCCCATAGGTGATCTTCACGCCCAGCCCGATCACGTCGGTCAATTGGCGTTCGAGCGCGGCGATATCGGCATTGCGTCCGCCATGGCCACCACCACTGCCACCGCCATGGCCGCCCGATGTCCCGTCATCCTTCGCTGCCTTGGCCAGCCGCTCGGTCTCGCGCACCGACAGGCCGCGAGCCACTACCTCGGCTGCGAGGCTTTCCACATCCGGGGCGCCGATCAAGGCGCGCGCATGCCCCATGTCGATCTTGCCGTCGGTCAACAGCGACAGGACAGATTCTGGAAGGTCAAGCAATCTCAATAGGTTAGATATATGACTGCGCGACTTGTGGACCAGCTTGGCCAGCGCTTCCTGTGTATGGCCGAACTCGTTGATCAGCCGCTTATACGCATCGGCCTCTTCGACTGCGTTGAGATCGCGGCGCTGGATATTCTCGAGCAGCGCGATTTCGAATGTATCGGCATCGTCGAGTTCGCGGACGATCACGGGGACTTCGTGCAGCCTTGCCCGTTGCGCCGCACGCCAGCGCCGCTCGCCGGCGACGATCTGGTAGTTGCGGCCATGCGGACGGACCAGGATCGGCTGGAGCACGCCGCGCGCGGCGATCGATTGCGCCAGCTCCTCGAGTGAGGCTTCGTCGAACACGCGGCGCGGCTGGCCCGGCTGTGGCGTCAGCGCGCCAACCGGCAGCATGCGAATACCCGCGGGTGTTTCGCCGCCACCCACCGTCGGCACCGCTTCGGGCGCGATGTCGCCGAGCAGAGCGTTGAGGCCGCGGCCAAGGCTGGGGCGCGGCTTGCGGGGAGCTTCTGTGGTCATGCGGCGATCGCCGGGGCAGCGGGGGGCAGGCGCCCAATCAACTCACGCGCCAGCGCCATATAGGCTTCGGACCCCGAACAGCGATAATCGTAGATCAAGGCTGGTAGCCCATGGCTAGGCGCTTCGGATAGCCGCACGTTGCGCGGGATCACCGTGTCGAACACCACCTTGCCCAGCACCGCGCGGACATCCGCCGACACCTGGTCGGTCAGCCGGTTGCGGCGATCGTACATGGTGAGCGCGACCCCCAGGATCGCGAGGCCGGGATTGAATCGCGAGCGGATGCGCTCGACCGTCGACAGCAACTGGCTCAGGCCTTCCAGCGCGAAGAATTCGCATTGCAGCGGCACGAGCAAAGAATCGGCCGCGACCATCGCGTTGATCGTCAGCAAGCCGAGCGAGGGGGGGCAGTCGATCAGCACGACATCCCAGCGGTCGCTCGCGACTTCAAGCGCATGGTCGAGCCGGTGCGTGCGCTCCTCATAATCGACCAGCTCGATTTCGGCGCCCGACAGGTCGACCGTCGCGGGGACGATGTCGAGCCCGGGCACCACCGTCCCCACCACCGCGTCGACTACTGAGCAGTCGCCGATCAATATGTCGTAGCTCGATTTCTTGCGATCAGCGCGGTGGATACCGAGCCCCGTCGAGGCATTGCCTTGCGGGTCGAGGTCGATGATCAGCACGCGCTTGTCGGTTGCCGCCAGCGCGGTGCCCAGATTGATCGCCGTCGTGGTCTTGCCCACGCCGCCCTTCTGGTTGGCCACGGCAATGACGGTCATCGCGCCCGTACTCCGCGCGCGATCACGATGCTTGATACAGGATCGGTGATGCTCTGTTCCACGTGGAACATTCCATGCCATCTTTGCTTGGCGCGCGCCACCTCTTCGCGCGCCGCTCGGCCCTTTGGTAGCAGCCAAAGTGTCTCATTGCTGGCGCATTGTGCCGCCGACGCGATCACTTGTGCCACCTGCGCGACTGCCCGCGCAGAGATGACCGCGACGGGTTGGCGAACATTCTCGACCTTGCCGGTGATCACCTCGACCTGGGGAAGGGCAAGCGTCGCAGCAGTTTCGCGCAGGAAATCGGCACGCAACCGGCGCGGCTCGACCAGGATGAACCGGCGTTCGGGCTGCACAGCCGCCAGCGCGAGCCCGGGAAATCCCGCGCCCGTTCCGATATCGAGCCAATCCCCCTTGTCGGGCGCCAGCGGCGCGAGCTGCAGCGAATCCACGATATGCCGCGACCAGATCGTCGCCAGCGTCGAGCGCGCGATCAGATTCTGCTGATCGCTTTCGACCGTGACGATCGCCGCTAGATGCTCGAGCCGGGCAATTGCCTCGGCGTCGAATCGCGCCGCTGCCCAGTCTTGCGCTTCATCCTCGGTCATGCCGCGGCCCGTGTCGCGTGAAGCAGGATCGCGGTAAGGGCGGCCGGCGTGATCCCTCGGACACGTCCTGCGGCTGCCAGGGTCGCGGGTCGGGCAGCGGTCAGCCGCTCGACCATTTCGTTAGACAGGCCGGGAATCGCCTCGAAGTCGAGATCCGATCGCAGCGCGATGCGCTCGCTTGCACGCAGCTCGGATACTTCGGCCTCTTGCCGCTCGACATAGGGAGCGTAGCGCGCGTCCTCGATCGCCTCATCGACGACGGGGGTAGGCGATGCGGCAAGGGCGGGGGAGACGTGCGCCAGCTCGACACCGGGAAAACGCAGCCACTCACCGGCGGAACGTCGCGCACCGTCCTGCGCGACCTGCGCTCCACGCGCTGCCAGCGCGCTCGCGGTGAGCGGCTCAGCCAGGTGCGCGTCGACCGCGGCGCGTTCCGCCTCGCGCCCGCGGACGTGCCGTAACCGCTCGTCGCCGAGCAGGCCGGCCGCCTCGGCAACCGCGCTCAGCCGCGTCTCGGCATTGTCGGCGCGCAGCCGCAGCCGGAACTCGGCGCGCGCGGTGAGCATGCGATAGGGCTCGGTAACGCCTTGGAGGACCAGATCGTCGATCATCACGCCGAGATAGGATTGCGCGCGGTCGGGGAGGAAGTCAGCGACGCCAAGCGCGACCGCCGCTGCGTTGGCGCCGGCGACCAGGCCCTGAGCCGCGGCTTCCTCATAGCCCGTCGTCCCGTTGATCTGCCCGGCGCAGAACAGGCCGGGTAATGCTGCGACCGCCAATCGGTGATCGAGCGCTCGCGGATCGATATGATCATATTCGACCGCATAGCCGAACGCGGTGATCCGGGCTCGCTCGAGCCCCGGAATCGAGGCAACCAGCGCCTGTTGCACATCGGTAGGCAGGGAGGTGGAAATGCCGTTGGGATAGACCGTGGCGTCGTCCAGTGCCTCGGGTTCGAGGAAAATCTGGTGCCCATCACGATCGCCGAAGCGATGCACTTTGTCTTCGATCGATGGGCAATAACGCGGGCCGACACCTTCGATATCTCCGGAAAGGAGCGGGGAGCGATCGAGGCCTCCACGAATAATCGCGTGCGTCGCCTCGGTCGTCCGGGTGATCGCGCACCACAATTGGGGAAGGGGACGCCCCGTCGACAGCGCCGACATCGTCCAGCTATCCGCTTCGGACGGCTGCGTTTCGGTCCGCGCCCAGTCGATCGTCCGCCCGTCCAGGCGCGGCGGCGTGCCGGTCTTGAGCCGCATCATCGGCAGGCCGAGATCGCGCAACTGCACGGCCATCACCGTTGCCGCGCGCTCGCCGAGCCGGCCACCCGCGTCGCGCTCGTCACCCCGAAACATGCGGGCGCCAAGGAATGTCCCGGTGGCCAGCACCACCGCTGGCGCGGCGAGGCGCATGCCATCCGCCATCTCGACGCCGGCAACCCGACCGCCGTCGATCGCCAACGCCGTCGCTTCGTTAGCGACGATCCGCACGCCATCGTGCTGCGCGAGTAGCTGGCGCACCGCGGCGCCGAACCGGGCGCGATCGGCCTGGATGCGTGGGCCACGTACCGCAGCGCCCTTGGAACGATTGAGCAGGCGATAGTGGATCGCGCCGGCATCGGCGGCGCGCGCGATGATCCCGTCGCAGGCATCGACCTCGCGAACCAGATGCCCCTTACCGAGTCCACCGATGCTGGGGTTGCACGACATCGTCCCGATATTGCGCGCGTCGAATGTGACCAACGCGACCGACGCGCCGCGTCGCGCGGCCGCCGCGGCGGCCTCGACACCGGCATGGCCGCCGCCGATCACGATGACATCGAAGCTGTTCATGGCGGCGCGATTAGCAGGGATGTTCCACGTGGAACACTCACTTTCCGATGCAGAACCTAGAGAACAAGGCATCCAACATCGCTTCGATGCCGACATCGCCGGTGATTCGCGCCAGCGCCACGTTGGCCCGCCGCAATGCGTCGGCAACGACGAGCTCGTCCGATGCACCGATGTCACCAAGTGCCTCAAGCGCCTCCTGGCAATGAGCCCGCTGACGTTGATTGAGCGCCATATCGCCCGCGCCGGGGATCAGCGCCGATGAGCGGATGACCAGCAACTCCCACAATTGCTCGACTCCGGAACCTGTTTCCGCCGACACCGCGAGCGCCGCACCGTCCGGCGCTTCCTCACGGCCGGCCATATCGGCGCGGGCATGGAGCCATAGCATCCGGTCCTCGGGCGGGTTCTCGTCACCCAACCACAGCACCAGATCGGCCCCGGCGATCGCCTGCCCAGCACGATCGATTCCGATCGCCTCGATCACGTCGCCCGTCGAATCCCGCAGCCCGGCTGTATCGGTCAAGACGAAGGGGATGCCGGCTCGCGAGACCGGCACCTCGATCCGGTCGCGCGTCGTCCCCGCGATCGGCGAGACGATCGCCGCCTCGCGCCTGGCCAATGCATTGAGCAAGGTCGACTTGCCGCTATTGGGCGGGCCCGCCAGTACGACCCGGATGCCGTCGCGCAGGCGATCCACCGCAGGAGCGCTAAGCGCCGCTTCGATCGCGGACGCCACCGTCCGGGCGCCGCTTCGAATGCTATCGAGCAACACCGGGTCGACGTCGGCCTCGTCCGAAAAATCGAGCGACGCTTCGAGCCGTGCCGCCAGTCCAAGCAGCGCGGCGCGCCAATGGGCGATCTGCCGCGACAGCGTGCCGTCAGCCATCGCCAGCGCCGCGCGCCGCTGCAATTCGGTCTCCGCCGATAACAGATCGCCAAGGCCTTCCGCTTCGGCAAGATCGATGCGGCCATTGGTCAGCGCCCGCCGGGTGAACTCGCCTGGCTCGGCCCGCCGCAATCCCGGCTGTCGGGCCAGAGCCGCCTCGACCGCGGCAACTACCGCGCGACCGCCATGGACGTGCAGTTCGACCAGATCCTCGCCCGTCGCGGTGTTGGGGGAGGGGAAGACCAGCACCAGCGCGCTGTCGAGATGATCGCCGCTCGCCGGGTCGCGCAAGGTCCGCAGCCGTGCTTCACGTGGAACAGGCAAATCGCCAGCTAGCGCCCGCGACGCCGCAAGAGCCTGTGGGCCGCTGATACGGATGACCGCGATCGCCGCCGGCGGCAGACCGGACGAAGGGGCAAAGATCGTGCTCATGGCAATGTCACGCCAAACGGCGATTACTCGCTCTTGCCGCCCTCGAACATCTTGCGCCAGAATTGCATCCCGGCATCGCCCATCGGCATCCAGCTCTTCATCATCGTCTCGAGCAGTTCGGGCTTGACCATATTACCGTCCATCGCGCCCATCAGCGCCTGGACATATTTGTCATGGATCGGCGTCAGATCGGGCAGGCCGATCGCGCGGCGCGCCTCTTCGGGGGTGCAATCCACCTCGACATTGATCTTCATCGCCGAAACTCCGCTTGAGCGCGCCGGCCGCGCTGCTACCTGTTTGAACGACCTGTATGCGCGCGACGGACCATCAATCGCAACGCCCCATTCGGAGAGAGCCATGACCGCGACGATCAAGATCGAGACGCTCGAAAAAGATGCCAGCTTCGATGCTTATGTTGCTGAGCCTGCCGGGGGCAGCGCGAGCGCGGCGATCATCGTCATCCAGGAGATTTTCGGGGTGAATGCCGGCATCCGCCGCAAATGCGACCAGCTCGCCGAGGCAGGCTATCTTGCGATCGCGCCCGATCTGTTCTGGCGGCTCGAGCCAGGTATCGAGCTCGATCCCGACATCCCCGATCAGTTCAAGGCCGCGCTCGAGCATATGGGCAAGTTCAATCAGGATCAGGGTATCCGCGACATCGAGGCGGCGATCCATGCCGCGCGCGACCGCGTTGGCGGCGGCAAGGTCGGCGCGGTCGGTTACTGCCTGGGCGGGCGGCTCGCCTATATGACCGCCGCGCGCACCGATATCGACGCGACCGTCGGCTATTACGCGGTCGGCGTGGACGGCCTGTTGCGCGAGAAGCACGCCATCGCGCGGCCGCTGATGCTCCATATCGCCGGCGCCGACGGCTTCGTCAGCCCCGAGGTGCAGAAGGCGATGCACGAGGGGCTGGACGACCACCCCAAAGTCACGCTGCACGACTATCCCGGAGTCGACCACGGCTTCGCGACCGAGTTCGGCAACCGCCGGAGAGAAGAGGCTGCCAATCAGGCGGACGACCGCACGATGGCGTTCTTCGCCGATAATTTGGACTGATTTATCTTATATAACAGCATGTTACGGTAACCTGATGTCGACGCCCAGCGCCGGCAGCACGCCGATCCGCCGGTCGGTCAGGCCGTCGTAGATCATCGAGCACGCCACCCACAATATCACTGCCAGCCCGACATAGGCGACCCAGCGATAGCGGTCGATCACGCGCGCGATATAATTGGCGGCTAGTCCCATCAGAGCGACCGAGAAGACCAGGCCGAAGATCAGGATCGCCGGGTGGTCGCGTGCCGCGCCGGCGACGCCGAGGACATTGTCCAGACTCATGCTGACATCGGCGAGCGCAACGGCGATGACCGCGCCGCCAAAGGTCTTGGTGCGCCCTGCATGTATTTCGTCGTGGCCGGCATGATGGCGCAACTCTCGCCACATCTTCCACGCCACCCACAGCAGCAGCAACCCGCCAGCGGTCAAAATACCAACGAAATTAAGAAGATAGGTCGCGACTAGCGCGAACAGGATACGCAGCACCAACGCCGCCAGCGTCCCGAACAGGATGACCTTGCGTTGCTTGTCGTGGGGCAAGCCAGCGGCAAGCGCACCGACCACAACGGCATTGTCCCCCGCCAGCGCCAGATCGATCACCACGACCTCGCCCAGCACGGCAAGCGATTCGGCGGAGAAGAAGTCGGCGATGGTCATCGGCGGTCTCTACAAGCCCGCTAACGTGACGGATGTTCCCGGGCTAATCAAATCCAGCCGAACAACCGTCCAAGCCCGATCGACGGATCGACGATCCCTTCGTGGATCATCGATCCCGCGACGTAGAGGATCACGACCAACCCCAGATACGCGATCCAGTGATAGCGCTCGATCAGCCGCGCGATGTAATTGGCCGCGATCGCCATCAGCGTGACCGACAGCGCCAGCCCGAACAGCAATACGGTGGGATGATCGCGCGCCGCGCCGGCCACGGCGAGCACGTTATCGAGGCTCATCGACAGATCGGCGAGCGCGACCTGGAACGCCGCCTTGGCGAAGCTCTTGGGTGCGCGGGCCGGCGTAGCGGCATCGGCGGCAACCGCCTTGTCGTGGCGCCGTGCGTGCTGCAGCTCGCGGAACAGCTTCCACGCCACCCACAACAGCAACACGCCGCCGGCGAACAGCAGGCCGACGACGTGGAGCAATTGCGTCGCGACGAATGCGAATGCCACCAGGCAGAGCAATGCGACGCCGACGCCGATCGACAGGACACGCTTGCGGTCCTTTTCGGGCAGGCCTGCGGCGAGTGTGCCCAGGACGACGACGTTGTCGCCGGCCAGCATCAGGTCGATCATGATGACCTGGCCCAATGCGGCGAGGCCCGCGGCGGTGAAGACGTCGGAGATATCGATGACCGGCATGGGGAGGCGTTAGCAGCGAGGGGGAGGGGTGCAAATGAAAACGGCGCGGGTAAGCCGCGCCGTTTTCTGGTTCGGGACAGCGGCGCGAAGTGAATTCGCGCGTCGGTCGGGGCTTTGCCCCGCCGGCCGACCAGGAGCGAGTCCGGGGATTAGCGGGCGCTAATCCCGGCCGCTCACTGGTTCATACTGTCGAAGAAGTCTTCGTTGGTCTTCGAATCCTTCATCTTGTCGAGCAGGAATTCCATCGCGTCGGTGGTGCCCATCTGCATGAGGATGCGGCGCAGCACCCACATCTTCGACAGCTTGCTCTTCTCGACCAGCAGCTCTTCCTTGCGGGTACCGGACTTGCCGACATCCATCGCCGGGAAGATGCGCTTGTCGGCGACCTTGCGGTCGAGGACGATTTCCGAGTTACCGGTGCCCTTGAATTCTTCGAAGATGACTTCGTCCATGCGGCTGCCGGTATCGATCAGCGCGGTGGCGATGATCGACAGCGAGCCGCCTTCCTCGATATTGCGCGCAGCACCGAAGAAGCGCTTCGGGCGCTGTAGCGCGTTGGCGTCGACACCGCCGGTCAGCACCTTGCCCGACGATGGGACGACAGTGTTGTAGGCGCGGCCGAGGCGGGTGATCGAGTCGAGCAGGATCACGACGTCCTTCTTGTGCTCGACCAGGCGCTTGGCCTTTTCGATCACCATTTCGGCGACCTGGACGTGGCGCTGCGCGGGTTCGTCGAAGGTCGACGACACGACCTCGCCCTTCACGCTGCGCTGCATGTCGGTGACTTCCTCAGGGCGCTCGTCGATGAGGAGAACGATCAGGAAGACTTCGGGATGGTTGTCGGTGATCGCCTTGGCGATGTTCTGCAGCATCACCGTCTTGCCGACGCGCGGCGGGGCGACGATCAGCGTACGCTGGCCCTTGCCCTGCGGGCTGACGATGTCGATGACCCGCGCCGACTTGTCCTTGATCGTCGGATCGAGCTGATCGAGCGTCAGCTTCTGTTCGGGATAGAGCGGTGTGAGGTTGTCGAAATTGACGCGATGGCGGACCGCATCGGGATCGTCGAAATTGACGCTGGTGAGGCGCGTCAGGGCGAAATAGCGCTCGCCATCCTTGGGCGCGCGGATCTCGCCTTCGACCGTGTCGCCAGTACGCAGGCCGAACTTACGGACCTGGTTGGGCGAGATGTAGATGTCGTCAGGGCCGGCGAGGTAATTGGCCTCGGGGCTGCGCAGGAAGCCGAAACCGTCGGGCAGCACTTCGATCGTGCCCAAGCCCATGATCAGCTCGCCATTTTCGGCCTGTTCTTTGAGGATCGCGAACAGCAGATCCTGCTTGCGCAGAGTCGACGCGCTCTCGACCCCCAGCTCTTCGGCCATCGCGACGAGCTCGGCGGGGGGTTTCTTCTTGAGGTCTTTAAGATGCATTTCGGGTGTATTCCGAGTGACTTGGGGGAGATTTTTCGAGCTTCTGTCGGCGAGGACCGCGACGATGCTGGAGGAAGGAGGAGAGCGAGCGTCCCGAAGGGCACCGCTCGTCTCCACGATCTATGGGCGCGATTCCCTCAAGTCAAGGCGATCAGAACGGTTTCACCACCACCAGGATCACGATGAGCGCGACAAACAGGGCAGGAAGCTCGTTGACCAGGCGGAGTTGTTTCGACGTCAGCGTCGCTTTGCCGCCGGCGAGCTTCTTCGCATAGGCCGTCATCCAGCCGTGATAACCGCTCATCACGATCACCAGCAACAGCTTGGCGTGGAGCCAGCCCTCATTCCAATGCTGGCCGACCGTGGCGATGGTCAGACCGAACACCCAGACCAGGATCATCGACGGGGTCATGATGATCTTGCGCAATTTGGTTTCGCGCTCGACCCATTTCGCCGCCTCGGGCGTGCCGAGCGCATCCTGGTGATGGACTAGATAGCGCGGCAGCATGAACAGCCCGGCCATCCAGAAGATCACGAAAATGACGTGCGCCGCCTTGAGCCACAGATAGATCGAGGCGAGGAAGTCCATCATCCATTCCTTACGAAATTTAGGAGCTGCTCGACATGCGCGATCGGCGCATCGGGCAGGATGCCATGGCCCAGGTTGAAGATATGCGGGCGATCGGCGAACGCCGCAAGGATGCGCCGCGCGGCCGACGTCATGACGTCGCCGCCGGTGATCAGTGCGAGCGGATCGAGATTGCCTTGCACCGGCAATCCCTTAGGCAGCACCTCGTTCGCCCAGACCGGATCGACTGTCTCGTCCAGCCCGACAGCGCCGACTTTAGTTTCGCGCGCATAAGCGGCAAGCTTCGCGCCCGCGCCCTTGGGAAAGCCGATCACCGGCGTCGTCGGATGGCGCCCGGCCAGCGCCGCGGTGATGCGCGCAGTCGGCGCGATCACCCAGCGTTCGAATTCGCTCGGCGCCAGGCTGCCCGACCAGCTGTCGAACAATTGCACCGCCTCGGCGCCCGCCTCGATCTGTTTCGACAGATAGTCGATCGTCATCGCCTCGATCGCGCTGATGATCGCCTGGAATGCCTGGGGATCGCGATAGGCGAGGCGCCGGGTTGAGCCCTGATCGCGGCTGCCCTGGCCCTCAACCATATAAGTCGCGACCGTCCATGGGCTGCCGGCAAAACCCAGCATGGTAGTTTCGGCCGACAATAAGGCGACCACGCGTCGCACCGTCTCGTACACCGGCTCGAGCCGCTCGGGTACTGCCACAAGCTCGCTAAGCGCAGTGTCGACCAGCTTGGGGGCCAGGCGTGGGCCTTCGCCGGTTTCGAACCACAGACGCTGTCCCAGCGCCCAGGGCACGATCAATATGTCGGAGAACAGGATCGCGCCGTCCATCCCGAAGCGGCGGACCGGCTGCAGGGTGATCTCGCATGCCGTCTCGCTGTCGGTGGCAAGCTCGAGGAAGCCGCCCTTTTGCGCGCGCAGGTCGCGATACTCGGGAAGATAGCGCCCCGCCTGGCGCATCAGCCAGACCGGAGGCACGTCGCGGCGCTCGCCGAGCAACGTCGCGAGTAGGAGTTTTTCCGGAATCGGGGCGGTCCCAAGAGTCATATAGATATATTGATAGAAGGTTGTTGTAGTTGTTGGCGCGTGGATGCCGGGGCTTATGCGTTCGTCCCGCAAATGCCAACAGCTTGACGGCAGCGGACTCACGCAACCGCGCCGATTCCATTCTTTCGTCCCCGCAATCCACAGCCTGTGTGGGGAAACGTCCCCTGTCGATGACGTTGTGGATGACCGATGGCTTTATCCACCGCCGAGCATCGCTTGGCCGAGGGGATGACTTGCGCTAGCGGTTTTCCCGATGTTGCCCACAGGCTTTCCGGCGCGCTGAAAAATGCGGCTCCATTTGCACCTCCTGTCCGATTCCACCGGCGAGACGCTGGAGAACATCGCCAAGGCGGCGCTGGCGCAATATGACGATGTCGAGACGATCCGGCATTTCTGGCCGATGGTCCGAAGTGAGGCGCATCTCGAGCGCATCCTGCAGGAGATCGCGCACAATCCCGGGCTGGTGCTGTTCACCTTGGTGTCGGGCGAGATGCGCCGTGCGCTGGAGACGCGATGCCGCGCATTGGGCCTGCCCGCGGTGGCGCCGCTCGATCCGGTGAATGATGCTTTGTCCAATTTGCTCGGCCAGCAGGCCAAGGCGCGTCCCGGCCGCCAGCACGTGCTTGACGCCGCTTATTTCGCGCGGGTCGATGCGATCCAGTTCACCATCGCGCATGATGACGGCATCGGCTGGGAGAATTGGGAAGAGGCCGATATCGTCCTTGCCGGCGTGTCGCGCACGTCGAAGACCCCAACCTCGATCTACCTCGCCAATCGCGGCTACAAGACGGCCAATATCCCGATCGTCCCGGAAAGCCCGCCGCCGGCCAAACTGTTCGAGCTCAAAAATCCGATCGTCGTCGGCCTGACCACCAGCGCCGACCGCCTGATCCAGGTGCGGCGCAACCGCCTGCTATCGCTCAACCAATCCCCGGAAACCGCTTATGTCGATCAGGAAGCCGTGACCCGAGAAGTCGCCTTCGCCCGGAGGATGTTCGCCGATAATGGCTGGCCGGTGATCGACGTCACGCGGCGCTCGATCGAGGAGACCGCGGCGGCAATTGTCGCGTTGATCAACGACCAGGCTGGTGACGAATGACGCTGATCCTCGCTTCACAAAGCGCTTCCCGGCGGGCGATGCTCGATGCCGCCGGCGTGACGTACATCGCCGAACCCGCGCGGGTCGACGAAGATGGCGTCAAGGCGGCAATGGCGGGACAGCCGGCGCGCGACATCGCCGACGCGCTCGCCGAGCTGAAGGCGTTGAAGGTGTCGCAGGCGTATCCAACGGCGCTGGTCCTCGGCAGCGACTCGATCGTCGCCCTCGCCGACGGTCGATTGCTCGACAAGCCGCTGACGCGCGACCAGGCCGGCGATCACCTCCGCGCCATGTCCAATGGCGAGCATGCCTTGTGGAGCGCGGCGGTGATCGCCGAACAGGGCCGGCCGGTCTGGCGTCACGTCGACCGCGCGCGGCTGTTCGTGCGTCCGTTGTCGGAAGCGTTCATCCGGGCCTATCTCGATCTCGAATGGCCGGCGATCGCCGGCTGTGTCGGCTGTTTCCGCATCGAAGGTCCTGGCGTGCAATTGTTCGGCCGGATCGAGGGCAGCCATTTCACCGTGCTCGGCATGCCGTTGCTTCCGGTGCTCGATTATCTGCGCACGCGGGGGGAAATGACGTCATGAAATACGCCGAAGTGATCGGCGACCCGATCAGCCATTCCAAATCGCCGCTGATCCACGGCTTCTGGTTGAAGGCGCTCGGTCTCGACGGCGACTATCGCGCCACCCGCGTCACGCCCGAGGGGCTGGCCGACTATTTCGCCGCGCGCACCACCGACCCCGACTGGCTCGGCTGCAACATCACCATCCCGCACAAGGAGAGCGCGCTCGCCTTTGTCGAGGATCGCGGCGGGGTGAAGGAGTCGATCGGCGCGATCAATCTGGCGTTCCGCTCGGAGGGCGCTTTGGTCGGGACCAATACCGACGCCGCCGGATTCTACGCGCCGATCTCTGGCCTAGACCTCGCTGGCCAGCCGATCGTGGTTGTCGGCGCCGGGGGCGCGGCGCGTGCGATCCTGTTCGCGCTGTCTCGCGTGGGGGTGGGGCGAGTCACGTTGCTCAACCGCAATCCGCTCAAAGGCGCCGCGTTGCTCGCCAGCTTCGGGCTCAAGGGCGATGCGCTCAAGCTCGACGCGCCGCTGCCGCCGGCCGCCTTGCTGGTCAATGCGACCTCGCTCGGCATGGCGGGGCAACCGCCGCTCGACCTCGATCTGGCGCCATTGCCCGACGATGCGGTGGTCTATGACGTGGTTTATGCGCCGCTCGAAACCGGGCTGCTCAAGGCGGCGCGGGCGCGCGACCTCGATACGGTCGACGGGCTCGACATGCTGATCGGCCAGGCCGCTTTGGCCTTCGAACTGCTGTTCGGCGCCGAACCCCCGCGCGATCGCGACGACGAGCTGAGGGCGTTGCTGACGTCATGAAGACAATCGGCCTTACCGGCTCGATCGGGATGGGCAAATCGGCGGTGGCGCAGATGTTCGCCGATGAAGGGATTGCGGTCTTCGATGCCGATGCGACGGTGCGCCGGCTTCAGGGACCGGGCGGCCGGCTGCTGCCGGCGATCGAGGCGGCTTTCCCCGGTACGACCGGTCCCGATGGCGTCGATCGCGCCGAACTCGGCGCCCGCGTGTTCGGCGACGATGCGGCAATCGAGCGGCTCGAGGCGATCGTCCATCCCGCGGTCGGTGAGGAGCGCGCCGCGTTTCTGGCACAGCATGGCGACGACGACATGGTCGTGTTCGACATTCCCTTGCTGTTCGAGACCGGCGGCGACCGCAATGTCGATGTCGTCGTCGTGGTGTCCGCCGACGCCGCAACCCAACAGGCGCGCGTCCTGGCGCGACCCGGCATGACTCGCGAACGACTCGCCGAAATTCTCGCTCGCCAGACCCCCGATGCCGAAAAAAGAGCGCGCGCGGACCATGTTATCGCGACCGATTGCCCGATGGATCAAACCCGTACCGCCGTGCGTAGGGTGATAGCTTGCGTCCGTGCCAGCCAAGACCGATAAAAGGACAAATGCGCGAAATCGTCTTCGACACCGAAACCACCGGCCTCTCCTTCAGCGGGGGCGACCGTATGGTCGAGATCGGCTGTATCGAGATGATCAATCGTGTCGAGACCGGACGCAGTTTCCACCTGTATTTCAATCCCGAACGCCCGATGCCGGTCGAGGCGTTCCGCGTCCACGGGCTGTCCGACGTCTTCCTGTCCGACAAGCCGCGCTTCCACGAAAAGGTCGACGAGCTGCTCGAGTTCCTCGGCGATTCGCGGCTGGTCGCGCACAATGCCAGCTTCGATTTCGGCTTCTTGAACGGCGAGCTCGGCAAGATCGGCCGCGAGATCATCTCGCTCGACCGCATGATCGACACCGTGGCGATGGCGCGCCAGCGCCACCCCGGCGCCAAACATTCGCTCGACGCGCTTTGCACGCGCTACGGCATCGACCGCAGCCACCGCGTGCTCCACGGCGCATTGCTCGATGCGCAATTGCTGTCGCAAGTCTATATCGAGCTGACCGGCGGCCGCCAGATCGGCCTGACCCTGGTCAGCGAAGTCGAGGAAACAATCGAAATCTCCGTGATCGACATCGATCCGCGTACCGCCCAACCACGGCCGATGCGCGTATTCGAGCCGAGCGCGGAGGAACTGGCGCGCCACGCCGGGTTCGTGGCGACGCTCAAAAACCCTTTATGGGGGGCCGAGGCGTCCGGTTGACGCGCGTTGCGAGGGACAAGGCGAATGCGCCACCGTCGCCAAGAATGGAGAAGAGAAAATGGATATCCGTGTCTCGGGACATCAGGTTGAAACGGGCGAAGCGCTGAAGGGCCATGTCCAGGATCGCCTCCAGGGTATTGCGGACAAATATTTCTCGCGCGCCATCTCTGCTCAGGTGACTTTCGGGAAAGGCCCGCACGACAATCGATTCAAATGCGATGTCGTCGCGCACGTCATGCATGGCCTGGTGCTCAAGGCCAGCAATGACGGCAACGATGCGCACGGCGCGTTCGATGGATCGGCCGACAAGATCGAGAAGCAACTGCGCCGCTACATGCGCCGGCTGAAGGATCGCAAGGCGGCCGGGACGATCGTCAACGGCGAGGCCGAACCCGCCGCCAATGCCGGCTATACCCTGTTCCAGGATTCGACCGACGAGGACGAAGCCGGTGATTCGCCGCTGATCATCGCCGAAACCCGGGTCGACGTGCCCGAGGCATCGGTATCCGACGCGGTGATGATGCTCGATCTGCGCAACACCCAGGCGCTGATGTTCAAGAATAGCGGGACGGGGTCGTACAACATGGTCTATCGCCGCGGCGACGGCACGATCGGCTGGGTAGAGCCGCAGCGCGCCAGCTAACGCCAGAAGCCGGAAGAGAGCGCGATATGATCGACCTGTCGGACCTGGTCCGGCCCGAAGCGGTTGCCGAGGGGCTGGCGGCGGCGAGCAAGAAGACGCTGTTCCAACAGCTCGGCGCGCTCGCCGCGACGGCCTATGGCATCGACGCCAAGGCCGCGGCCGAGGGACTCGCCCAGCGCGAGAAACTCGGTTCGACCGGATTCGGCGGCGGCATCGCCATCCCGCACGCGCGGATCGAGGGGATCGAGGCGATCCATGGCGTGTTCGTCGAGCTCGCGCGGCCGATCGATTTCGCCGCGGTCGACGATCTGCCGGTCGATCTGGTGTTCGCGTTGTTTTCGCCGCCCGATGCCGGCGCCGCGCACCTCAAGGCGCTGGCGCGGGTATCGCGGTTGCTGCGCGACGCCGCGTTCGTCGCCAAATTGCGCGGCGCCGGGTCGAAGGACGCGCTCTATTTCCTGCTGACCCAGGACGAGGCCAGGGATGCCGCCTGAATCGGGCGGCGCGGATTCGGGTGCCCAAGCGCATTTCCGCGCGCTCGAATCGCTCTACGCAGCGGCGCCGATCAACCAATTGTTCAAATCGCGGCTGGAAATCCCCGAAAGCGGCATTGCGCGGATCCATTTCGAGATCGACGAGCGCTATTATCATGCCGGCGGCGCGGTGCACGGCACGAGCTATTTCAAGATGCTCGACGACGCCGCTTTCTATGCCTGCAACAGCCTGGTCTCCGATCGTTTCCTGCTGACCACCGCGTTCAACCTGCTGTTCACCCGGCCGTTAAAGGCCGGACCGGTGATCGCCGAGGGCAAATGGGTCAGCGGCCAGCGCCGCGTTTTCGTCGGCGAAGCGCGGCTGATCGACGAGCAGGGCGAAGAAGTCGCGCGCGGCACCGGCACGTTCATGCGCTCGTCGATCGCGCTGGCCGGCTTGCCCGGTTACCGTTCGGCGTGAGCGCACGGCTGGCGACCGGCGCGCTGGTCAATGCGCTGGTCCGCCGCGCGAACCAGGCGGGCGGTTTCGCCACCGTCCTGGCCAAGGGCGACGCGACCGCCGGTGCCGTACTCGTGGTGGCGCAGGATCGCGGCCAGAATGCCCGGCTGTGGGAACGTGGGATCGGTCCGAGCGGCGATGTCGAGTTGATCGCGGTCGGCCCCGAGGGCGATGCGCAGGCGCTGACCGACTATTGGGCGAAACGGCGCCGAAACGATCCCGATCTCTGGGTAGTGGAACTGGATATCCCGCAGGCGGAACGGTTCGCCGCTGAAACCCTGGTCGGCGATTGACTTGCTGCGCTGCACAATTCAAGGGATTATTCACCAATTATCCGCGTTGTGCCGCGACGGGGTGCGATCCCTAACGGTTACGCAGTCGGGTGGTGGTCCGGGCGATCCTTTTCCTTGCGATCGAGTCCGCGCCCCAACCGCACTTTAGCAAGTCTAAATGCTGTTTTCCTCTCGCGCCGCGAACCTCGCGGCGACGTTCCTTGCACTAACCACGCTCGGCGGCCTCACCGTCTCGAGCAAGGCCCTGGGAGCGGATCGCGACGCTACGCTGATCCCGGCAATGGCCACCACGGCTACCACTACCGCCATCAACCCATCAGTCCCCAAGCCGGTTCCATCGATCGATCCGGGTGACAGTGCGCCGACCTCCTCCGACGAGGTCCGTTCGGCGGCGCCGGCGCCCGCGCCGGGGCTGCAATTCGCCAGCCTGGCCGCTGCGGTCGCTGGCCAGGATTTCTCTGACGACGCCGATTCTGAGCTGTCGTGCCTTGCCGGCGCGGTTTATTTCGAATCCAAGGGCGAGCCGCTGTCGGGCCAGCTCGCGGTCGCCAACGTCATCATCAACCGCACCAATTCGGGCCGATTCCCGCGCACGATCTGCGGTGTGGTCAAGCAGCCGGGGCAATTCTCGTTCATCCGTGGCGGCACGATCCCGGCGATTCGCTCGGCCGCGCAATATCGCACCGCGATGGCCATCGCGCAGGTCGCGATGGACAAGGAATGGGATAATCCGACGCCGGGCGCGCTCTATTTCCACGCGCGTCGTGTTTCCCCCGGCTGGGGCCGACCCCGCGTCGCCACCATCGGCAACCACGTCTTCTTCCGGTAAAAATCGTCATCGGGTCTTCCCGATGTTCCGGTGATGTTCTAAAGCGGGGAGATGCTTGACGCGTCTCCCCGTTGTCCGCCCAATGGAACCGAGGCGCTGTGCGCGGCTGATGTCGCGCGCGGCGTCATTCGCATGCTCGCGCGCCACGATCTCGCGGCGATGACCGAAGTCCCGCTCGATGGCGGACGCCGTGCCGACATCATGGCGATCGATTCGCGTGGGCAAATCGTCATCGTCGAGATCAAGGTGTCGCGTGCCGATCTGCTCGGCGACGGCAAATGGTTCGACTATCTCGACCATTGCGACCGCTTCTTCTGGGCAGTGCCCGATGGCTTCGACCATGGCCCGCTCCACGGCGATGCTTTCCTCCCCGAACGCTCGGGCGTGATCATCGCCGACCGCTACGACGCCGCGATCCTGCGCGAAGCGGCCACCCATCCGTTGACGGCGCCTGGGCGCAAGAAGTGCACCCTCGCCTTTGCGCGCCGGGCAGCGCGGCGGGCTAGCGGGTTGGCGGATCCTGAACTGGGGTTCCTGCTGCAGGCCGAGTGATTCTGCGTTATGTAGCAAATGCACCAACGCGTAGGCATCTGCTATGCTTGGCGCTGATGCTTGTCATCGTTAGCAGTGCAGCGAACGCGCGGGCGTCATGTCGTGGCGCGAGTGCCCGGAAGGAACCGCAGCGCACGTCCGTCAGACTGGAGGGTTACGGTCAGTTCGTGCTTCCCCTCAAACGCATCCTCATAAGAAACAGCGACCGGGCAGGTAATGCTGCCCTGTTTAGACCCGAACATATCCCAAACCGTGGCGTCCATTTTGAACGATGCGCGGGCGGTCATAGGCGCGTTCGGGGATAGGAAAGACCAATCTTGTTCGAAATGTTCGGTGGGCAGCGGGTGTCCACCAAGTTCGAATGTGACATCGATCTTAAAGACCACCTTGTTGGCGGGCGTGTTGCCGAAGTTCTTCAGCGTGATAGCGATGCCCAGCGGAATGTTGATTGGCTTTCGCTCATCATGTCCATCAAAGATAAAATAGGTGTCGTCGAAATCGACGTAGGCCCTCAGCTCTTGTTTCGAGCTGTCGCGGGCGAGGCTAAGCGCGGCATCGGTCTGCTGCAAACTACGGAAAACGAGAATGGCGCCTATACCAGTAGCAACGACACCGAGCGCGCCGAGAACGTAGGCGATAAGGATATTGAGGCGCGTTAGCCGATTACTCTCATCGACCGCTTTAACCGCGCTCCATTGGGCACACAGATCGCCATCGGTGGCGGTGTTCGGTCGCTTGCAATGTGGGTCGTATTCTTGGGCTTTAAGCTGACCCGCTATCGCAGGTTTTGGGAGGCTCGCGTCGCGGGCGGGCTGATAGCTATCTTCGGCGTATTTGGGATGAGCGGACTGCTCGATAACATAGTAACCGCCAGCGGAAGCTAAGAGGCCTAGTCCGACGACAATCGCAAGGATGATGCCCCAATAGCTTCTAGGCATTGAATCGAAAACACCGCTGTGAATTTGCCCCGGCTAATCTTGTTCCTGATATTCGGCTCCGAGTCTACGACGCCGATATCCGCTGGCCTCCCGACTGGATCGGCATAGGTCATACCCTTTAGGGCCAACTCGACTTTCGGCAGCCGCTTGACCAAGACCGATCGCGTCGATCGCCGCTTGAAAATCAGCCAGTCGGGCAGGCGCCAGTCAGTCGTTGTCGTCCGGGAGCGTAGCGGCGACATGCTGACGTTCGTTGGCAAGAGCGAAGCAGAAGGTGTTGCTATCGTCGAGGCTGCAGTCGGGGCTGACGCCGTGGTTCACGCTGATAAAGCCAGCCATTGGGATGCGCTGCACGGTCGGTTCGAAATATACCGGGTCAATCACAGCGAGGCCTATTCGCTCAACGGCTACTGCACCAACATGGCGGAAAGCTTCTTCTCGCGCCCGCGCCGCGCCGAAGTCGGCACGCTCCGCCATATCTCCCGCCCGTGTCTTTACGCCTACGCTGGTGAGATGGTGTGGCGCGAGGATAACCATCGCGTGTCGAACGGGACGCAGGCATTAATCGTTGGTGAAGCTGCGATGGCGTCGCGCAAGTGGGCTGGGCACCGGCAGCGGCAGCGGGCGGCCTAAAACTCGAAACGAAACTCGCCCGACCTTTCGAGGTGAAACGAGCCTTGTGAAATGATGTCCATGCCCAGCAGGATGTCGAAGAAGCGATTGTCGCCCACGTCTATACCTTCGATCTCACTCCCAATGCCGTATGGGGCGACCGGGGCGTGGTAGCTCTGCTGCGTGTCAGGCCAGATTGCCACGTGGAACAGGTACGTGAAATGCATCTCCGGTCGCTTGATATTCCAGACTTCAGCGCGACCTTTGCGCCTCAGTCCGAGCGACTGCACAGTATTTTCGGTGACGCATGTGCGGCGGGCTCCAGTGTCCACGAGCGCGTTACACTCGCGGTAATTTAGGATTTGAGCCGACGATACACCATCGACAGGACCGTAATCCTGAAACGGACGTATCCCGACCTTGATCCGGATTCGTCCGTCCTCAAGCTTACCGGTTAGTATAGCCATGCGAATAGAAGCCGAGGTCAATAACCTCATCGGTAACGCGCTGGATCGAATACAGCTCGTCATCGAACCGGCTCATTCCTGCGCGCTCTGCATCTGCCGCCGAAGGGAAAACGCCCTCCAATTGCTGATTCCGAAGAAGGGCATATTGCCCGGCTTTGGTATGCAGCAGGTTGGCCAACATGCCTTGAAACGCCGCGAAATTGCGGTCGATTTCTACTTCTATTGCGTGTGCCACGTCCGCCCTCCGTTAGCGGACGCTACGCTAACACCGTTTTCCGAGTCGTGTCACGCGTTTTCTATATTGACTCAAATCGCGAATCGAGTCCGTGCGCGAATCGATTCGCGCGCTGTTTGGATCAAGATCCAACCCAGAATTCCATCTATCTCGTGGTGCATTTCCTACATAATGCCGGAGTGATTTGATTCACGCGGCGGCGCAGAGGGGCGAAGAAGACAAGGTTGATTTCGCGCAGAGGGCGCAGAGGCGTTTTGGCCCTCAGGGGCACCGATTGGCTTAATTGCGAACCGATAAAGAGCCTCGCGTAGCGAGGCTCACTTTAATCTCTGCGTTCTCTGCGCCTCTGCGCGAAAAACTCTTCGCGCCTCCGCGCCTCCGCGTGAACAAAAAGATCAGTGCCGGAAGTGGCGCATGCCCGTGAACACCATCGCCAGTCCGGCCTCGTCGGCGGCAGCGATGACTTCATCGTCTCGGATGGAGCCGCCCGGCTGGATCACCGCGGTGGCGCCCGCCTCGACCGCCGCCAGCAAGCCATCGGCGAACGGGAAGAAGGCGTCCGATGCGACCGCCGATCCGATCGTGCGCGGCGTTGCCCAGCCGGCCTTGTCGGCGGCGTCCTTGGCTTTCCAGGCGGCGATGCGCGCCGACTCCAGCCGGTTCATCTGCCCCGCGCCGACACCGGCGGTGGCGCCGTCCTTGGCGTAGACGATCGCGTTCGACTTGACGTGCTTGGCGACGGTCCAGGCGAACAGGCAGTCGGCGAGTTCCTGCGGGCTCGGCTGGCGCTTGGTCACGGTCTTCAAATCGGCAGCAGTGACGCGGCCATTGTCGCGGCTCTGGATCAGCCAGCCGCCGGTGATCGACTTGGCGTCGAGCCCGGCGCGCGCCGGATCGGGCAGTTCGCCGGTCAGCAGCAGCCGCAGATTCTTCTTCGCCGCGAATAGCGCCAGCGCTTCTTCGTCGGCATCGGGCGCGACCACCACTTCGGTGAAGATCCCGGTGATCTGGCGCGCGGTTGCCGCGTCGAGCGGCCGGTTGACCGCGATGATCCCGCCGAACGCCGACACCGTGTCGCAGGCGAACGCCTCGGCATAAGCAGTCTCGAGGCTCGCCGCGGTCGCGACGCCGCAGGGATTGGCGTGCTTGACGATCACGCAGGTCGGCTCGGCGTCGCGGAATTCGGCGACCAACTGCAGCGCGGCGTCGGCGTCGTTGAGATTGTTGTAGCTCAGTTCCTTGCCCTGCACCTGACGCGCCTGGCCGATGCCGCGCGCCGACGGCCCGGCATGGCGATAAAAGGCGGCCTGCTGGTGCGGGTTCTCGCCATAGCGCAACACGGTCGGCTGGTTGAGGACGAGCGGCAGCGTCTCGGGGAACATCTGGCCCTGGTCGGCGAATCCAAACCAGCTCGCGATCATCGAATCATAGGTCGCGGTGGCGGCGAACGCCTTGGCGGCGAGCTTCTTGCGCTCCTCCAGGGTCGTTTCGCCTTTTTCCAGCAAGGCATAATCGGCGGGGTCGGTGACGATCGCGACGAAGGCGTGGTTCTTCGCTGCCGACCGCACCATCGACGGGCCGCCGATATCGATATTCTCGATGATCTCGTCGCGCTTCGCGCCTTTGGCGACGGTCTGCGCGAACGGATAGAGGTTGACCACCACCAGATCGATCGCGCCGATAGCATGCTCGTCCATCGCCTTGGCATGCTCGGGATCGTCGCGCACCGCGAGCAAACCCCCATGGACCATCGGGTGAAGCGTCTTGACTCGCCCGTCCATCATCTCGGGAAAACCGGTCAGGTCGGATACGTCGCGAACGTCCAGCCCGGCGTCGCGCAGCGCCTTGGCGGTGCCGCCGGTCGAGACGAGTTCGACGCCCTTGGCCGCGAGTCCCGTCGCCAGGTCGACGATTCCGGTCTTGTCCGAAACGGACAGCAGCGCCCGCCGGATGGGGACGATGTCGGTGGCCATGGCGAATTCCTGTACTGGGCTGGGAAGAAGTCGCCGCCCCCATTGCCGATCAGGTCGCGCGCTTCAAGGCCCAGCTGATATTCTCGCCGCCCGCCGCCGCTTCGCCGCTGACCACCAATTGCTGGGTGGAAACCGGTCGCCCGTCGGGGTCGATCCACAGACTCTCCTCGATCGTCAGCGACCCGCCGCGGCAGCGGAATTGCCACAATCTTCCCGACGGCAAGCGCAATAATGCCGCCATGCCGTCAGCGGTCGGTGCCGCTTCGACCCCTGCCCCCAGATGGAAGCGGATCGCGAACGGGATGGTGCCGACCTTGCGCTTGCGTCCGGCCGGCAACAGCATGTCGTCGCCGCGCAGCTCGCGGCCGTCGCCCGCCAGCAGCAATTGGCGGCGATGGAGGAAGCCGAACCGCCGGGCATAACCGTCATGGCTCGCTTCCAGCCGGCTGGCGCCGTTACTTTCCTGCCGTGCCAGTTCGACCTCGGCGACGCCCTTGCCCAAGGTGCCGTCGGCATGGATCGCGGTCGAATTGCTGTCGCCGACCACCAGGGTCGAATGCGCCGCGGTGGTGCGCAACCCTTCGGACAGCGTCGCCGGAATCTGTGCGATCGCCGCGCGCGCGCCGCCGCAATTGACGATCAGCCGCTCGGCGCCATCGGACATCTCCAGCGCCAGGGTTGAGGCGCAGCCGCCTTCGGCCAGCCGCGACACCGGCGGCGGGGCGGCATCGACGATCACCACCGCCTCGGCTTGCGCCAGCCGCTGATAGCCCCAGTCGCGCGCCTGGCGCAGCGGCCGCGCGCGCACCCCCGTCGCCGCGACGATCTCGTCGATCCGCTCGCCGCGGATCGGGCCGCCGCCTTGCCAGCTCGAGAGACCATGATCGCCGTGACACACGCCCTGTAGCGCGGGAACCATCCGGCCGAGCGCGGCGGACAAGGTCGCCGGCGGCGCCAGCCGCCGTGCGGTATAGGCCTCGCGCAACGCGGTCAGCAGCATGATGATGTCGACCTGCGCCAGCGGCGCGCGCGCGATCACGCCGCCATCCTCGTACACCGCGCTCTCGATCGCCTTTTCCAGCCCGTCCTCGCCGATCTGGCGGCGCGGATCGCCGCCCGGGATCAGCAGTCCCGCGCAGATCACACCGCACCAGGCCGCGATCCGCGCGACCCCGGCGGGCGCCTTGTCGGCACTGCGGTCGAGGTGGCGGGCGCCGCGCGCCAGCGTGTTGAGCACCTTGCTGCGATAGACCAGATCGGACGACGACAGGATCAGCGGCGCATGCGCGGTCCAGTGGAGGATGCGCCGGCCCCACAATTCGGGCGTCCAGGCGGGTTCGCTGACCTTGTCGGCATGGACTTCCAGCCACAGCCGCATGATCGTCTCGGCGATCGGCACGCCGACCGGCCGTGTCGCCACGGTCGACAGGTCGCGTAGCCAGGCGAAGCTGTGGAGGTATTGCGCCAGCGGCTTCGACCAATCGGGCTTGGCGAAATCGAGATCGGCGATCGCGGTGCTGTCGCCCCGCACCGCGAGGCGTCCGTCGAGCAGCGCATTGCCTCGGCGCGGATCGCCGACGAACGGATCCTCGGGCACCGCGACCAATTTGAGCGGATGGCGGCCGCGTAACCGAAGGGCGTGGAGCGGGGTGCGCCAGGCAAGCTTGCGGAAGCGTTCGGCGACCCGGTCGGCGAGCGACAGGCCGGCGCTGCTCCCGATGCGGATCAGCCGCTTGCCTTCGTCGATGCCGTCTGGCGCGCGCTCGTCGGTCACCCGCCCCTCAATGCCGCGATATTGGCGGCATAGGCGCTTGGCCCGCCGCGGAAAGTGGCCGTGCCCGCGACCAACGCATCGGCACCCGCCGCGATCACCTGAGGCGCGGTCTCGCGATCGATCCCGCCATCGACTTCCAGGTCGACGTCGAGCCCCTGCTTGTCGATCATCTTGCGCACGGCTTCGATCTTGCGCAGCGCCGAATGGATGAAGCTCTGCCCGCCAAAGCCGGGATTGACGCTCATCACCAGCACCAGATCGACTTCCTCGATCAGATAATCGAGCGCCTTGGCCGGGGTTTGCGGCGTCAGAACGACCCCCGCACGCTTACCCAGGCTGCGGATATGGCGAAGGCTGCGGTGGGTATGCGGCCCCGCTTCGACATGGATCGAGATGGTGTCGGCGCCGGCTTCAGCGAACTGGTCGAGATAGGGATCGACCGGCGCGATCATCAGATGGACGTCGAGCGGCTTGGCGGTGTGCGGGCGGATCGCCTTCACCACTTGCGGGCCGATCGTGATGTTGGGGACGAAATGTCCGTCCATTACATCGACATGGATCCAGTCGGCGCCGGCGGCATCGATCGCGCGGACTTCCTCGCCCAGTTTGGCGAAATCGGCGCTCAGGATCGACGGGGCAATGCGGACGGGATGGGACATGCCCTGCTCTAACCAGCCCTCGCGAATCGGGCAATGAAGAAGCCGTCACAACCGCCCTGTTCTTCCAACGCGCCTGGCAGAATGCGTACCCAGCCGCGCGGATTGGGCGCGATTCCAGCGGGAAGCTCGCCAGCGCGGACCGGATCGATAGTGAAATCGGGATTGGCGGCGAGGAAGGTCTCGGCCTGCTCCTCGCCTTCCTCGCGCTCGAGCGAGCAAGTCGCATAGACCAGCGTGCCGCCCTTTTTCACCCAACCTGCCGCCTGGACCAGCAACTGGCGCTGCAAATGCGCCGCTTCCTCGATGATCGCCGGGTGGACGCGGTGGAGCACGTCGGGATGGCGGCGGAAAATGCCGGTCGCGCTGCACGGCGCATCGAGCAGCACGGCGTCGACCGGCGCCGGCGGCGACCAGAAAGCGACGTCGGCGGCGATTATCTCCGCCGTCAGATGCGTGCGCGCCAGATTATCGCGAAGTCGTGCCAGACGACTTTCCGACGCGTCGATCGCGGTGACGCCCCAGCCTGCGGCGGCGAGCTGCATCGTCTTGCCGCCCGGCGCGGCGCAGGCGTCGATCGCGCTCCCCTTCCCCGGGCCGAGCAGGCGCGCGGGGATCGCGGCAGACAGATCCTGCACCCACCAATCGCCGTCCGAGAAGCCGGGCAAATCGGGGATCGCGGTGCCGCGCGGCAAGCGGCGCTGGCCGGGCATCAACTCGAGTCCCTCAGGCCCCTCCTCTCCGCCCAGGGTCAGGTCGACGGGTGGCGGCTCGGCGATAGCGCGTCGCGCGGCCTGCACCATGTCGTCGCCCCAGGCCGCTTGCCAGCGCGCGGTGACGGCGTCGGGTAGAGTCGGGGGCTCGGGCAAGGTCGCCTTGCGCCGGTCGAGCGTGCCGAACACGCCATGGACCAATTTGCGCGGCCCGCCATCGACCAGCGGCAGCACGGTCGAGATCGCCGCATGCCCCGGCGTTCCGAGCCGTAGCGACTGGGCGAGTGCGATGCGCAGCGCGAAGCGCGCCTTGGCGTCATGCGGCAATGGCCGCTGCGTCGCCGAATCGATCAGCGCGTCTAGATCCAGCAGGTGCCGCAGCACTTCGGCCGCGATCGCGCGGGCAAGCGCGCGGTCGTTCTCCGCCTTCAGGCTGGAGAGCACGCGCGGTGCTGCCTGGTCGATCGTCTCGCCGCGGCGAAGCACAGCATCGAGCAGGCGAAGCGCGGCCTGGCGGGCGGGGACGCCGGGGGGAAGCGAATGGTCAACCAAATTGCCAATATCCGATAGCGATCACCGCGAAGATGATGAGGAGCCAAGCGAGCAGGCCAACGACGACTGCTCCCGTGTCGTCGACCTTTGCGGACGGATTGATCACCTTGAGAATGAGCGCGCCGGTCCCCCAGACGACCCCGTCCAGGATGATTCCGCCGAAAATCTCTGCGATAAAACCGCCCAAGGACCCTCCGATGCGATCGCCTATTGCACCGATCGCCGATCGAACCAATGTGGATCGTCGATCATCACGTTCAATCGTGGACCCAGCCATGCCCCGCCCGCCGCACGTCAAGCCGCCCGTTTACCTCACGCCGAGCCCGCCGGTGCCCGAACCGGAAAAGGTCGAGCCGTCCAAGGACGATCCGCTGGGCGAGGATCCGACGCGGTACGGTGACTGGACGCTGAAGGGCATCGCGGTCGATTTCTAGGATCGCCTCCGCTCAAGCGGCGACGGCGAACTACCCCTCCTCCACCCACGCCGTCAGCAAGGTATGCGCGATCGCGTAATGCGGGGGCGACAGGAACGGCGCGGACGGGTCGCCGGCCAGCGACTTGCGCACATCCTCGCGGCTGACCCACATCGCGTCCTGCAATTCGTGCGGATCGATCGTGATGACGTCATCCTCGGCCTCGCCGATGCACGCCATCATCAGCGACGAGGGGAATGGCCAGGGCTGGCTGGCGATATAGCGCACGTTGCGGACGCGCACGCCGGCTTCCTCGAAAATCTCGCGCGCGACCGCTTCCTCGATCGATTCGCCCGGCTCCATGAACCCGGCCAGCGCCGAATAGCGCCCTGCCGGCCATTGCGGCCCGCGGCCGACCAAAGCGCGGCCCGAATGTTCGGCGATCATGATTACCACCGGATCGGTGCGCGGGAAATGCTCGGCGCCGCAATTGGGGCACAACCGCCCCCAGCCGGCGCGGAACATCGCGGTCTGCGTCCCGCAATTGGGGCAGAATTGATGCCGGCTATGCCAGTCGAGCACGCTGCGCGCCGCGGCATAGGTTTCCGCTTCCTCCGGCCGCATCAGGTCGAGTGCGCGGAACAGGCTCGGCGAGCGACCGGCCGGCGCGCGCATGCCCGGCACGTAAGCGGCGAAATGCGGCTTGCCGTCGATCAGTCCGAGCAGCACCAGTTCGGCATCGTCGGGCGCGTCGGCCAGGCTGGTCCAGCCGAGCGTGCCGTCCTCGGCCACGTCGGGCTCGAAATTGTCGAGCTTGAGCAGCCTGGCGCGCCAGTCGCCCATCGCCGCCGCCAGTTTCTCGGCATCGTGACGCAGCGGGTCGGCCCGATCTAGTGGGCTACCGGTAAAACCTGGGCGAATCACTTGGTCTTGAAACGCTGCATGTCGCTGATCAGCGCCTTCACCGTCTCGTCGCGGATCGGCCATTTGTCGGCGGGGAAGTAATTGACCATGATCGTGCCGCGGATCTTCTTGGCCGGATTGACCCAGGCCGCGGTGCCGGCAGCGCCGCCCCAGCCATAGGTGCCCGCGCCCATCGAATTCGCCTTGTCCTCCAGCACCACCGATCCGCCCGCGCCGAAGCCCATCTTGGGGCCGGAGGTGCCGCCGGTGGCGCCCGCCACGCCGCCGAACTCGACTCCCGCAGGGAGCAGGTTGGACATGGCGAGCTTCGCCGTCTCGGGCTTCATGATGCGGACGCCGTCGAGCTCGCCATAATTTTGCAGCATGTGCAGGAACGTGTCGTAATCACGCGCCGACATCACCAGTCCGGCACCGCCATAAGGGAAGCTGGGCGGGGACAGATAGGCCGAGGTCGCGGCCGGATCGAGCGCGAAGAGTTTGTCGCCGGGCAGGAAGGCGTAATTGGTCGACAGCCGCCCGACTTCGCTCGCCGGGACCGACCAATAGCTCGACTTCATCTTGAGCGGGTCGAAGATGCGTTGCTGGACGAACGCGTCGAACCGCATCCCGCTCGCTTTCTCGATCACCGCGCCCATCAAATCGAGCCCGATCGAATAGCTCCATTTGGTGCCGGGATCGGCAATTAGCGGGACGGTCGCGACCCGGTCGGCGAATTCCTGGAGCGATGCGGGGCGCGTCTTGCGCGCATCGACCTCCATCGCCGCATTGACCTGACCAGGGGTGAGACCCTTGTCCATATAGAGCTGGAGCAACGGCCCCTTGGTGACGATATTGTAGCCCAGGCCGGCAGTGTGCGTCAGCAGGTTGCGGATCGTGATCGGGCGCACCGCCGGACGGCTGTCGATCGTGTTCTCGTTGAGCTGGACGCGCATCGTCTTGAACGCGGGCAGGAAGTCGCTGACCGGTTCGTCGAGCTTCATCTTGCCGTCTTCGATCAGGATCATCGCCGCCATCGCGGTGATCGGCTTGGTCATCGAATAGACCCGCCACAAACTGTCGGGGCCGGCCGGCGCGGCATTGGCGTCGGTCGCGATCTTGCCCGCCGAGACGAACATGGTCGGGACGTTGCCCGCGCCGAACGCGCCGACGATGCCGGGCATCTTGTTGGTGGCGACGTAGGAATCATAGAGCGCCTGGGTGGCGGGCAGCGGGCTGGCGGTCGCGGGTGCCGCAGCCGGTGCGGGCAGCGGTACGCTGGCGGTCTGGGCGATGCCGGCGCCGGTCAGCAACGCGATCGTCGCGGTGGCGGTGAGGAAAGGAGTCAGGCGGATCATCAAGGCTCTCCCGTCGCGCTCGCCGCCTTGGCGAAGACGGTCGGCAGACCCGCCTCCCCCAGCGACTCGATCGGCCACCATATGGCGCCGTCCGGCGCTGCATGCCGATCGATCGGCGCGGTCGCAAGCACGAGTTGCAATCTGAAATGGGTAAAGACGTGCTCGACCGTCGCGGGGAGCAGGCGCCAATCAGCAGGCGCGGGCGCATCGGCCAGGCCAGGCGGCTCGGCGCTCCACGGTCCGGTCGGCAGCGCGCGCATGCCGCCGAGCAATCCCTTTGGCGGCCGGCGCACCAGCAGCACGTCGCCGCCATTGCGCGCCCAGAAGATCGTGCCGTGCCGCGTCGGCTTGGCGGCCTTGGCCGGCTTGACCGGATAAAGCTCCTGATCGCCCGCCGCATGGGCCGCGCATCCGTCGCGCAGCGGGCACAACAGGCATTTGGGCACGCGCGGCGTGCAGATCGTGGCGCCCAGATCCATCATCGCCTGGGCGAAATCGCCGGTGCGGACGGCCGGCGTCAGCGTTGCTGCGGCGGGGCGGATCGTCGCCTTGTCTTCCAGTCGGAACAGCCGCGCGACGACGCGCTCGACATTGGCGTCGACCACGGTTGCGGGCTCGTCGAACGCGATCGCGGCGATCGCGGCGGCGGTATAGTCGCCGATCCCGGGCAGCGCGCGCAGCTCGGCCTCGGTGCGCGGGAAAACGCCCTCATGTTCGGCGACGACTGCGCGTGCGCAGGCGACCAGGTTGCGCGCCCGGGCGTAATAGCCGAGCCCCGCCCACGCCGCCATGACGTCAGCTTCGTCGGCGCTGGCCAGGCTGGCGAAATCGGGCCAGCGCGCGACCCAGGCGGCGAAGCGCGGCCCGACCGTCGCGACGGTGGTCTGTTGCAGCATCACTTCGGACAGCCAGACGCGATAGGGATCCGCACGCCCGCCCGGCCCGGCGCGCCATGGCAGGGTGCGGCGATGGGTGTCGTACCAGCGCAACAGCGCCGGCGCGACAAAACCGGACAGGGATGGTGCGGAAGGAAGCTTGGCGGCCACCCCGCGGCTATGGCATGGATGACCGAATGAGCAAGCGCGCCACCCCCAAAGGCCCGGCTAAACCCGCGCCGGCCAAAGGCTTCGCCAAGGATTCTGGGCGCCCGCGGGGTGGACCGGCGCGCGCGGTCGGCGACTTGCTGCCACAGGTCGGCGGCGCCGCTTTCCGGCGGTTCGGCTTCATCCAGTCCGGAATCGTCACGCGCTGGGCAGAAATCGTCGGACCCAAATATGCTGGCGTATCGTCGCCCGAATCGATCCGCTTCCCGCCCGGCAAGAAGGCCGATGGCGTGCTGACGGTTACGGTCAAGGGCGCGCACGCGTCGATGATGCAGCATATCGCGCCCGAGATCGTCGAGCGGGTCAATCGCTTCTTCGGTTACGCGGCGGTCGCGCGGCTGACGCTCAAACAGGGGCGCGTCGCCGAGCGCACGCCGCGGACCGCGCCCCCCAGCCTGCGCCCGGTCGCCATCCCGCCCGCCGAACTCGGCCCGGGGCTGCGCGCGATCGCCGATCCCGAATTGCAGGCGGTGCTGGCCGCGCTCGCCGCCGGCGTCGCGGGCAATCGCGGTATCCCCGTCATCGGGCCCGTCAAAGTTCCCGTTATAGGAAAGACCGAGAAATGATCCGTGCGTTGATGGTACTGGCGCTGATCGCCGGGCTCCCGCTGGCCGCCGGCGCCGCGACCAAGGCACCGGTGAAGAAGGCGGTGCCGGCCAAACGCGCCCCGGCCAAGGTCAATTGGATCAACGTCGTCGCCGCGACGCCCGAAGGCGGGATGCGGATGGGCAATCCGAACGCCAAAGTGAAGCTGATCGAATATGGCTCGCGCACTTGCCCGCATTGCGCGCTGTTCGACAAGGAAGGCTTGCCGGCGCTCAAGACCGGCCCGATCGCCGCAGGCAAGCTCAGCTACGAATTCCGCGACTTTCCGGTGCACGGCGCGCTCGATCTCGGGCCGATTCTGCTCGGCCGGTGCGTTTCGCCGGGACAATTCTTCCCCTTGCTCGACGCGATGTTCGCCGGCCAGCAGGCGCTGCTCGCCAAGGCCGAGGCGACCGAAACAAAGCTCAAGACGATGACCAACCCGAGCCCCAACCAGATCGCGACCACCGTCGCGAATGATCTCGGCTATGTCGCGTTGGCCACACGGCGCGGCATGGCGCCCGCGCGCGCCAAGGCATGCCTGGCCGATCGCGTCGCGCTCAACCGCGTCGTCGCCATGACCGACACCGCCGAGAAACAATATGGCGTCAGCGGCACGCCGACCTTTATCATCAATGGCACCAAGGCGGACAACGTCTATGATTGGGCCAATCTGCAACCGCTGCTCGCCGCCGCCGGCGCCTGAATTTTCCCAAGGGAGTAGTACATGAAGATCTTGCCCCTTTTCGCCGCTCTGCCGCTGCTGGCGCTCGCCGCTTGCGGCGGGTCGGGCAGCGACGCCAACAGCGCGACTCCTGCCGCGCCGGTCGCCGCCAAGCCCGCTCCCGCCGGTACCGCCTGGGTCGACACGGTCGTGAAGACGCCCGAAGGCGGCATGCGGATGGGCAATCCCGATGCGCCGCTCAAGATCGTCGAATATGGATCGCGCGCCTGCCCCTATTGCGGCAAGTTCGATCAGGAAGGGTTCCCGGCGCTCAAGGAGAAGTACATTTCCGCGGGCAAGGTCAGCTACGAATTCCGCGAATATCCGGTCCATGGTCCGCTCGACCTCGGCCCGATCCTGCTCGGCCAATGTTCGGGCGACACCGCGACCTTCTTCCCGATCCTCGATCAGATGTTCGCCAACCAGCAGACCTTGCTGACCAACGAGCAGGCGGTGTCGGCCAAGGTCCAGGCGGCGCAAGGCGCGACCCCGAACCAGGTCGCGACCATGTATGCCGAGGGGCTCGGCTATCTCGATTTCATGAAGCAGCGCGGCCTGCCCGAGGACAAGGCGCGCGCCTGCCTCAACGACAAGGCGGCGGTCGACAAGCTGGTCGAGCGCACCAAGTTCGCCAACGACAAGTTCCAGATCAGCGGCACGCCGACCTTCATCATCAATGGCGAGAAGCTCAACGATGTCGGCGACTGGGCGACGCTCGAACCCGTGCTCAAGGCACGGGGCGCCTGACGGTTGACCGCGCCGGGGGGCCATTGAGCGAATGCAGATAAAACGGCTGAGACTGTCGGGGTTCAAAAGCTTCGTCGACGCGGCCGATCTCCGCATCGAACCGGGGCTGACCGGCGTGGTCGGCCCCAATGGCTGCGGCAAGTCCAACCTGCTCGAAGCGCTGCGCTGGACGATGGGCGAGAACAGCCCGAAGTCGATGCGCGGCGCCGGGATGGACGACGTCATCTTCGCCGGCACCGACAAGCGCACCGCGCGCGATTTCGCCGAAGTGTCGATCCTGGCCGAGATCGACGGCAGCGAGACCGAAGTGGTGCGGCGGATCGAGCGCGGCGCGGGATCGGCCTATCGCATAGACGGGCGCGACGTCCGCGCCAAGGACGTCGCCTTGCTGTTCGCCGATGCCGCGACCGGCGCGCATTCGCCGGCGTTGGTCAGCCAGGGTCGGATCAGCGCGGTGATCTCGGCGCGGCCGACCGAACGCCGCGCAATGCTCGAGGAGGCCGCCGGGATCGCCGGTCTCCATGTCCGCCGCAAGGATGCCGAGCAGAAACTGCGCGCGACCGAAGCCAATCTGCTGCGGCTCGACGAGATCATGGCCGACCAGGAAGCGCGCGCCTCGGCACTGCGGCGTCAGGCGCGCCAGGCCGAGCGCTATCGGCTGCTCTCGGATCAGATCCGCGTCGCCGAAGGGCGGATGGTCTTCGCGCGCTGGCGCGACGCCGCGACGGCGGCCGATGCCGCCAAGGCTGAAGCCGCGCAATGCGAGGAGAAAGTGGCGGCCGCCGCCGAGGCGCAGCGCGCGGCGACCGCGCACCAGCATGCCGCAACCGAAGCGCTGGGCGACGCCCGCGCGGTGGCGACCGCGGCGCGTGAAGCGGCGAGCGAGGCGGCGCATGCGCTCGCCGGTCTGCGCGCCGAACACGGCGCGGCCGAGCGGCGGATCGTCGAGCTTGCTGGACAACGCAACCGGATCGGCGAGGACCGCGAGCGCGAAGGGGCGCTGGCGGTCGATGCCGCCGAGGCGCTGGCGCGGCTCGATGCCGAAGCCAAGATGCTGGCGAAACGCGCCGACGAGGCCGCCGCGCGGCTCCCCGCGCTCGACGCCAATTTGGCCGAGGCCGAACGCGCGGCGCGCGACGCCGATGTCGCGCTTGCCCAAGCGATGAGCCGGCAAGCGGCCGAACTCGCCGATGCGCGTGTTGCCGACGCGGCGGCGGCGGCGGCCAAGGCGCGGCACGACCGCGCGTTGCGCGATCAGACGAGCCTGGCCGCCGAACTGAAGGCGCTGGGCGATGCCGCGCCGCTGCGCGAGGAACGCGACCGCGCGATCAAGGCGCGCGCCGACGCGCTCGATTCGACCGAAACCGCGCGCGGCGCCCGTGCCCGTGCCGACGCCGACGAACGCGCAGCGCAGGAGGCGCGCGACGCCGCCGAACAGGCGCGGGCCGCGGCACGCGCCGAGCTCGCCGCGATCGAAAGCGAAGTGCTCGCGCTCGAAAAGACGACCCGCCCGTCGGGACGCGACCGCCTGCTCGACCATGTCCGCGCCGCGCCGGGGTACGAGCGCGCGCTGGCGGCCGCCCTCGGCGACGATCTCGAAACCGGGCTCGACGCCGCGGCCGATCGCTATTGGGCTGGCGCCGAGCCGCAGCCGGGCGATCCGGCGGCAGGCGCGCTGACGCGGCTCGCCGATCATGTCGAAGCGCCCGCGGCGCTGGCGAGGCGATTGGCGCAGATTCTGGTCGCCGAACGCGACGACGGCCATGTCCTCGCGGTCGGGCAGAGGCTGGTGACGCTCGGCGGTACCTTGCGGCGGTGGGACGGCTATGTCGCCAAGTCGGGTGGCGCCGCCGCCGCCGAACGGCTCGAGCGAATCAACCGCTTGGCGGCGCTCAATAAGGCACGCCCCAAAGCGCAGAGCGCGGTCGAGAAAGCCAATGGCCAGCTCGACGAAGCTGAACGCCGCATCGCTTCCGCGCGCGCCGATGCCCAGGCCGCACGCGCGTCGCTCGAGCGCGCCGAGAATGCCGCGCGCGAGGCGACGCGCACCGAGGATCGCGCCACAGCGCAGCTCGAACGGATCGAGGCGCAGCGTGCCGATCTCGACACGCGCGGGCGCCGCGTGGCGGCCGAAGTCGGTGAAGCCGAAACCGAACTGGCGCGGGCCGAGGCGGCGCGGGCAGCCCTGCCCGATGGCGCCGACACGCGCGCCGCGGTGACGCGGCTCCAGGCCGAGGCCGAGGCGCGCCGCGCCAATGCCTCCAACGCGCGCACCGATCGCGCCCAGCTCGATCGCGCGATCGCCGCCGACCGCGAACGGCTGGCGGCGGCCGAGGCCGAGCAGAAAGGCTGGAAAGCGCGCGCCGGCGAGGCGGCCAAGCGCATCGCCGACATGGACAAACGCGAGGCGCAACTGGCGGCCGAGGCCGAAGCGGCGGAAGCGCGCCCGGCCGAACTCGCCACGCAGATTGCCGCGCACGAAGCCGGCCATGCCGAGCTGCGCACTGCCGCCGACACCGCGGCGGTCACCGAGCGCGAGGCCGAAGCGCGCGTCCGCACGACCGAGGAAGCGGGCCGCATCGCCGCCGAAGCGCTGTCGCTGGCGCGCGAGGCCCGCGCTGGAGCCACGGCGCGCGCGGAAAACCAGGATCTGCGCCGGATCGAGATGGCGCGACTGTCGGGCGAGCGCTTCGCTTGCCCGCCGCCCTTGCTCGGCGAGCGCGTCGGGTTCGATCTCGACGAGGTCGGCGATCCGCAGGACGAATCGGTCAAACACGACAAATTGCTGATCGATCGCGAGCGGCTCGGGCCAGTCAATCTGGTCGCCGAAACCGAACTCGCCGAACTCGATTCGCAGCGCACCGACGCGGCGGTCGAGCGCGACGAACTCGGCCAGGCGGTGGCGCAACTGCGCGGCTCGATCGGCACGCTCAACCGCGAAGGGCGACAGCGCCTGCTCGCCGCGTTCGAGGCGGTCAACGGTCATTTCCAGCGGCTGTTCACGACCCTGTTCAACGGCGGCGCGGCGCGGCTCGAACTGATCGATTCGGACGATCCGCTCGAGGCCGGGCTCGAGATCATGGCGCAGCCGCCGGGCAAGAAATTGCAATCGCTCACCTTGCTGTCGGGCGGCGAACAGGCGCTGACCGCGGTCGCGCTGATCTTCGGCCTGTTCCTGACGAACCCCGCGCCGATCTGCGTGCTCGACGAGGTCGACGCCCCGCTCGACGACGCCAATATCGAACGCTTTTGCGACCTGCTCGACCGCATGACCCAGGAAACCGCGACGCGTTATCTGATCGTCACGCACAATGCGGTCACGATGAGCCGCATGCACCGCCTGTTCGGCGTGACGATGGTCGAACGCGGCGTCAGCCGATTGGTATCGGTCGACCTCGGCGGCGCGGAGAGTCTGCTGGCGGCGGAATAGCTCGCCGCCGAAGATTGCAGCGAAGCTGAAATCGAGGTCGAGGCGAGCCCGGCCGGCGGCGCTCAAGCGCCGTCCGACGCGGGCTTTGCCCGCGGCGGGCCTAACCTGCGACCTGCTCCGGCACCAACAACTTCCCGAACACCAGCTTGATCGCCACGAACACCGCCGCCGCGCCCAGGATCGCCGCGACATGGATTCCCCAGAAGCGCCCAGCCGGCATGATCTCCAGCCAGCCGCCGACCACGCCGACCAGGTAATTGGCCAGCGCCAGGAACAGATAATAGATGCCGACCACCGTCCCCGAGATCGCCCGCGGCGCGGCGCGCGAATAGAGCGCGAGGCTGACCGGGAAGACGTTGGCGAACCCCAGATTATTGAGCGTGTTGACGGCGAGCGCGACCCATAACGCCGGCTTGACCCCGGTAGCTTCGTGACGGCTGGCGACGATCATCACCAGGAGGAAGGCGGAGGACGAGATCAGGCAGCCGATGATCAATTTGGTCATCTCGTCGGGCTCGCGCCAATGCCGCGCATACCAACGCCAGAACGCCACCGCCCCGGCCAGCGTCACGAACCCGGTGAAGGCGTCGAACGAGACCAGGAACGAGGTCGGCATGCGATGACCGAACAGCATGAACTCATAACTGCGGTCGGCCCAGACCAGATAGGCGTTGAACATCTGCTGGTTGCCGATCGCGCTCACCGCCAGCACCGGGACCATGAACAGCAGCAGCACGAGCACGACGATATCGCGCCGCGTCATCGCCGGGCGTGGCGCGGCCGATGCGCGCGCTGCTCGCCGCTCGATCAGCGGATCGGGCGGCAGATGGCGACGACCCGCCAGATAGATGACCAGCCCGATCACCATGCCGACGCCGGCCGCGCCGAATCCCCAATGCCAGCCGACTTCCTCACCCAGCGCGCCGCACACCAACGGCGCGAAGAACGCGCCAAAGCTGATGCCGATATAATAGATCTGGAAGGCGTCGGTCGCACGACCATCGCCTGGTGCGTAGAGCGCGCCGACCTGGCTCGCCAGATTGCCTTTGAGGCAGCCGACGCCGAGCACGAGCAACAGCAAGGCGAGCAGGAATGACACGTCGAACGCCATCAGGAAATGGCCCGCCGCCATCAGCAAGGCGCCGATCGTCACGGTCAGTGTCTTGCCCAGCCAGCGATCGGCGAGCAGCCCGCCCAGGATCGGGGTGATATAGACCAGCATCGTGTAGGTGCCGAAAATGTGCGAGGCGAGCGCCTGGGTATTGGGCGGCGCGCCGTAGATCCCCGCCAGCACGCTGCTGAACCAGCCGAACCCGACGATATGCTCGACATGCGGCGCCAGCAGCAGCGCCTTGACCATGTACAGCACCAGCAAGGTCTGCATGCCGTAATAGGAAAAGCGCTCGAACGCCTCGGTGAAGGCGATGACCGGCAGGCCGAGCGGATGTCCCAGGAACTCGCGGCGATGCGGCGCATCGACGGGTCGGGGCCCGGCATCCGGTTCTTCGATCGTCACGCACCCGCTCCCACTCGAAAGAGTGAGGCTAGGGCGATGGTGCGATAGGGGCAATGGGCAGCGTCTGGGGATCTTCGCCCCGACGGTCTGATATAGTTCACGCGAAGGCGCGAAGCGCTTTTTCGCGCAGAGGCGCGGAGAACGCAGAGGTGTTTTCCTTCCGGACGGCGCGCGCGATAACCGAGAGCGTGGCCTTTGCGAGACTCTTTGTTCTCCGCGCCCTTTGCGCCTCCGCGCGAACCTTCTTAGCGCCTTCGCGCCTTTGCGCGAAAACATATAGCTCCTGACGGACCATCGGGCGCCCGCGCGAAATCTCAGACGACCGCTTGCCCCAAGCCGAGCTCTACGGCACCACCGCGCTATGGCTGAGCCCTCCAAGAACGACACCGTTTTTTTCGGCCACCCGCGCGGGGTCGCCTATCTTGCCTTCACCGAATGCTGGGAGCGGTTCAGCTATTACGGCATGACCTCGCTGCTGACGCTCTACATGGTCCAGCAATTGTTCCTGCCGGGCCATGCCGAGCACGTGCTGGGGCTGGCCGTGTTGCGCCAGGTGTTCGGATGGCACGGCGCGCTCAGCAACGTCGCCTTCGCGTCGCTGATCTATGGCTGGTACGGCGGCCTGGTCTATTTCACCCCGATCCTCGGCGGGCTGATCGCCGATCGCTGGCTGGGGGCTAAGACCACGGTGGTGATCGGCGCGCTGCTGATGTGCGCCGGGCATCTGGCGATGGCGTTCGACGCCTCGTTCCTGATCGCCTTGCTGTTGCTGATCCTCGGCTCGGGTTGCCTGAAAGGCAATATCTCGGCGCAGGTCGGCGAGCTCTATCCGGCCGAAGCGGAATCGCGGCGGACGCAGGGCTACACGATCTTTTCGGCGGGCATCAACGTGGGCGCCATCCTGGGACCCTTGGCTTGCGGGACGCTCGCCGCCGTCTACGGCTGGCACGCCGGCTTCGGCGCGGCGGCCGGGCTGATGCTGCTGGCGCTTGTCATCTACCTCGCCGGCCAGCGCCATCTGGCCGGCCGCAGCCCGCGCGCCGACCGCGTCGAGCTGCCGCCGATGACCGCGGCCGAGCGCAAGCGGATGTGGCTGCTGATCCTGGTCGCCGCGATGACCCTGTTCCCCAATGTCGCTTATCCGATGATCTGGAGCATCGGCGTGCTGTGGGTCGACCAGCATGTCAGCCTGTCGACGCCATGGGGTGGTGTCCCGCCGTCGTGGTTCAACTCGATCGATCCCTTCGCCTCGGTCGTCGCGGTGCCGCCTTTGGTCGCGTTGTGGGCGTGGCAGGCGAAGCGCGGGCGCGAGCCGTCGGACGTCGTCAAGATCGCGATCGGATCGTTGCTCACCGGCCTCTCCGCTTTCGTCCTCGTCGCCGGAGCGCTGCTGGCCGGTCCCGACGGCAAGACCGGTGTGTGGTGGGCGTTGATCGGTTTCTTCGGGATGGGGGTCGCGTTCCTCTATTATTGGCCGGTGTTGCTGGCGCTGATCAGCCAGGCGGCGCCCAAGCAAGTGACCGGGACGTTGATGGGCGGTGTGTTCCTGTCGTTCTTTCTCGGCAGCGTGATCATGGGCTGGGTTGGCAGCTTCTACGACACGATGAGCCCGGCCGCTTTCTGGACGCTCGACGGGGCGATCGGAATGGTCGGCGGCGTGCTGATGCTGGCGATCGCGCGGCCGGTCGCGCGGGCGCTGGCACCCGTGCCGGAGGGGGATTCGGCGCCGGGCTGAGGCCAACGAATTCGCTTGGTACAAGACCGGAACAGGCGTAGCATTCGGTCATGCGCGGGTTTATCCCCTTGCTGATATTGGCCCTTGTCGCGACGGGTGCCCCGTCGTCGGCCGATAGCGGCGTTCCCCAGGATCCGCCGGTGGTTCCGGCGACCGGCGCGACCACCGCGGCGACCGCATCCGAGCTGCTCGGCTTCGCCGATGCCGATCAGCGCATGACCGTTCCCGTGTCGATCGGGCCGAGCGGTCCCTATTCCTTCATCATCGATACCGGGTCGGAACGGACGGTGGTGTCGCGCGAACTGGCCGACGTCCTCAAGCTCGCCACCGGACGCCGCGTCCGCGTGACGACGATGGCGGGGCAGACCGAGCTCGGCACCTACAAGCTCTCCGATCTCCGCGTGAACATGATCGCGCCCGACTTGATCGAGGCGCCGGCGGTCGAGGCGACCAATCTCGGCGCGCCGGGCATGCTGGGTATCGACGCGCTCAAGGGCCACGCCGTGTCGATCGATTTCGACAAGAATGTGATGGAGGTTCGCGCTTCCAAGAAGCGCGGCCTGATGGGCAGCCCTGACGACATCGTCATCAAGGCCAAGAATCTCTACGGGCAGCTGATCGTCACCGACGCGCGCTATCGCGGCAGACGCATCTCGGTGGTGATCGACACCGGGTCGCCGGTGACGGTAGGCAACCTCGCCTTGCTCAAGCGCGTGAAGACCGAAAAGTCGCTCGGCACGGTCTCGCTGCAAGCGGTGACCGGCCAATATCTCCTGGCAGATTACCGCGTGATCGACTCGCTCGACATTGCGGGAGTCGGTTTCCACGGATTGCCGATCGCGTTCGCCGATGCGGTGCCGTTCAAGCGGTTCGGGTTGAGCGATACGCCGGCCTTGATGCTCGGCATGGATTCGCTGCGGCTGTTCCGCCGCGTCCAGATCGATTTCGCCAATCGCGAAATCCGTCTGACCTTGCCGCGCAACGTGATGGCGAGTTCGGCCCGCATGCGTCCCTGAGCCCGGGCGGTTGCCAGCCGCCTGATTTCGCGCTCTAGTCTCCTGGTCATCGCAACAATCGGGGGTCGGCATGCGCGCTTTGGGATGGATCATTGCGGCGGGCCTCGTCGCGCAACCGGTGGTCGGAGCGGCAGCCGACCTCCGTCCCGACCAGCAAGCGTTTTTCGGCCTCTACAAGGAACTGGTCGAGACCAACACGGTGGTCGACATCGGCAGCTGCACCCAGGCGACCGCGCAGATCGCCGCGCGGATGAAGGCGGCGGGCTATAGCGACAGCGAGCTGACGCCCTTCTCGGTCCCCGATCACCCCAAGGATGGCGGGCTGGTCGCGACCCTGAAGGGCAGCGATCCCAAGGCCAAGCCGATGCTGCTGCTCGCGCATATCGACGTCGTCGCCGCCAAGCGCGAGGATTGGGTGCGCGATCCGTTCAAGCTGATCGAGGAGAACGGCTTTTATTACGGCCGCGGCACCGTCGACGACAAGGCGATGGCGGCGATCTGGGCCGATGCGATGATCCGCTTCAAGCAGAGCGGGTACAAGCCCAAACGCACGATCAAGATGGCGCTGACGTGCGGCGAAGAGACCACTTACGCGTTCAACGGCGCGCAATGGCTGGCCGCGAACAAGCCCGATTTGATCGCCGCCGAATTTGCGCTCAACGAAGGCGGCGGCGGGCGCTACAATGCCAAGGGCGAGCGCGAGTTGCTGGCGATTCAGGTCGGCGAGAAAGCGGCGCAGAACTTCACCTTCACCACCACCAATCCCGGCGGGCACAGTTCGCAGCCGGTGCCCGACAACGCGATCTACGAGCTTGCCGACGCGCTCGAGAAAGTGCGCGGCTACGAATTCCCGGTGAAGTTCACCGACACGACCCGCGCCTTCTTCACCGCGGTCGCCGGCGCGCCGCAGACACCGGCGCCGATGGCCGCCGCCGTCAAGCGGCTGCTCGCCAATCCCAGTGATACCGAGGCCGACAAGATCGTCTCGCTCGACAAGGCGATGCATTCGACCCTGAGGACGACCTGCGTCGCGACCTTGCTCAACGCCGGCCATGCCGAGAACGCGCTGCCGCAAAAGGCCACCGCCAACGTCAATTGCCGCATCTTCCCGGGCGAAAGCGTCGACGGAACGCTCGCCAAATTGAAAGAATTGGCCGGGTCCAAGGTGACCGTCACCGCCAACCAGCCAGTCCGCCCGATCGGCATCCCGCCGACGCTCGATCCCAAGATCGTCGGACCGATGAAGACGCTGGCCGACAAATATTTCCCCGGCGTGCCGATGCTGCCCAGCATGTCGACCGGCGCCACCGACGGCATCTTCTTCGAAGCGATCGGCATCCCGACCTATGGCGCGCCGGGCGTGTTCATCGAATCCGACTTCAGCGGCATCCATGGATTGAACGAACGCATCCGCGTCGAGTCGCTCTATGTCGGCCGCGATTACCTCTACGACCTGGTGAAGGCGTATGCGGGGTAACTCAGTCCTTCTTCACCGGTGAACGGATCAAAGTGGGTGCCTACCCGGAGGGGCCATTGGCCTCACCAGTAGCTAAGTCACCGCTGGTTATCGCCGCTCAAACGCAGCAACGCCGCGCCATGCGAAGGCACATTCCGTACGATCCGGCCCGTCGCCGTCCCGGCATCGGCGCGCGCCCAGCAATCGCGCACGCGCACCGTGCCACGCAGGCCGAGCTGGCTGAGGGCGATCGATATTTCGCGCGGCTTCGCAGCGGTGTTGAACAGCGCGAGATAGGTGTCGCCGTCGGGATGGCGCGCCGACCATATACGCGTGTCGTCGGCCAGGAAGTGCGGACGGTTGTCGCTCGACTGCTGGTTGACGGCGATCACTTCGGGATTGGTCAGCAGATCGAGCGTCGCCTGGTCGAGATGGCGCAGGTCGCCGCCCATGATCAGCGGCGAGCGTGCGATCGACCACAAGGTCATCAGGGTGCGTTGCTCGTCGGGCGTGAACTTGGTGTCGCGCTGCCCGAGCGCGAGGCGGCCGAGCGGCAGCATGTCGGCGTCGGGCCAGCAGCCGGGCGAGCGATGCGGGTTCCAATTCTCCAGCCGCGTGAACTGCGCCTCCAGCAGCGGCCATTCGTCCCAGAAATCGTCCGAGATACGCCACATCTGCGCATGTTTGCGGACATGATCGGCGCGGATCACCGGGGTTTCGCCAGGCGAGAGGCTGAGGATGATCGGCCGCCCGGTCGCAAGGATGGCGCGATGCGCGGCCTCGATCTCGGGCGCGTGGGCGTCATAGGGGCGGCTCATATCGTCCATCTTGACGAAATCGACGCCCCAGGACGCATAGAGCCGGAAGACGCTGTCGTAATAAGCCTGCGCGCCCGGCCGGGTCATATCGACTCCGTACATATCGGGATTCCACGGGCAAATGCTGGCGGTATCGGCGATATCGCGCGCGTTGTAGCGTGTGCCGAGCACCGGCAAATTGCGCTCGACCGCCAGCCGCGGGATGCCGCGCATCAAGTGGATGCCGAACTTGAGCCCGAGCCGGTGGACGTGCGTCGCGATCGGCGCGAAGCCGCGTCCGTTCGCACTCGACGGAAATCGATTGGGGGCAGGAAGCAGCCGACCATTGCCGTCCATCGTCGGCATTGGCTTGGCGGCATAAGTGTAGCTCGATGCGCCGGGTTCGTACCATTGAATGTCGATGGTGAAGATGTCGTAGCCGGCCGGCTTCAGTCTGGCCGCCATGATTGTCGCGGTCTCGAGCGCCTGGGCTTCGTTGATCGTGGTGGCGAAGCTGTTCCAGCTATTCCACCCCATTGGCGGCGTGGACGCGAGCGGGGGGCTCCGGCGGGCGCGGCCGGCTCGTGCGATGGCCGGTGCCGCGGCGGCCGCGCCGGTCCCCAGCAGCAGCGCGCGGCGGTCGATCGTCGGGCCGTTCATATTTGTACTCCCCTTTTTGCTGGTGCACTTCCAGCGCGCCGGCTCGAGCGCTTGGCTGCTGACGTCCCGCGAGTCAATTTGAGTTCGCTCGTCGGGTCGTCGACCGCTTCAGGAACGCCTAAACCGTCACCTGCTCGCCCAGCTCGAGCACCTTGCCCGGCGGGATATGGAGGAAGTCGGTCGGGTCGCTGGCATTGCGCTGCAGGAACATGAAGATGCGGTCCTGCCATAACGGCATGCCGACCTCGGCATCGGGCTTGAGCGTGTTGCGGCCGATGAAATAGCTCGCCTTCATCGGGTGCAGGTCGATCAGCCCCGCCTCGGTCGCGTCGGCCAGCGCGCGCGGCACGTCGGGCGTCTCCATGAAGCCGTAGCGCAGGATGACGACGCTGAAATTGTCGTCGATCCGTTTGACCTCGCACCTTTCCTCGGGCGGCACTTGCGGCCGGTCGGTAGTGCGCACCGATGCGACCAGATTGACCTCGTGCAGCACCTTGTTGTGCTTGAGGTTGTGGAGCAACGCCCCGGGCGCGCTGTCGGGATTGCCGGTCAGGAAGATCGCGGTGCCTTCGACGCGCTCGGGCGCGCGGCGCGCGAGCGCAGCAGCAAGGTCGGCGAGCGGGACGCTCTGGCGTTGCTCGAAGGTCTTCACGATCGCCTTGCCGCGCACCCAGGTGAAGATGACCAATCCGATCAACGCGGCGATCACCAGCGGCACCCAGCCGCCTTCGATCACGCGCAGGATATTGGCGCCGAAAAAGATCAGGTCGAGCGTCAGGAACGGCAGGATCAGCGCCAGCGCCCAATGGCGCGGCCAATGCCAGCTGTGCCGCACCACGACATAAGCGAGCAGGGTAGTGATCACCATCGTCCCGGTGACCGCGATGCCGTAGGCCGCGGCCATCGCCGACGAGGTGCGGAACTGGATCACCAGCACCAGCACGCCGACCAGCAGGAGCCAGTTGATCGACGGCAGATAGATCTGCCCGGCATAATCGGCCGAGGTGTTGCGCACCCTGAGCCGTGGCAGGAAGCCGAGCTGGACGGCCTGTTGCGTCAGCGAATAGGCGCCGGTGATCACTGCCTGGCTGGCGATGATCGTCGCCAAGGTCGCCAGGATGACGAGCAATGGGCGAACCTGCTCGGGCGCCATCAGGAAGAACCAATCGGCATTCTCGAACTTGCCGCCGGCCGCCTGCACTGCTTCGAGCTTGTTGAGCGTATAGGCGCCCTGTCCGAGATAATTGAGGCACAAGGCCGGAAAGGCGAGCAGGAACCAGCCGAGCCGGATCGGCTTCGCCCCGAAATGCCCCATGTCGGCGGTCAGCGCCTCGGCCCCGGTCACCGTCAGGAACACCGCGCCCAGCACGAACAGCCCGAGCACGCCATGTGTCGCCAGGAAACCGGCGGCATAATAAGGGTTGAATGCCCACAGGATGCCGGGCTCGTCGGCGATATGGTACAGGCCCAGCCCGCCAATCACCAGGAACCACAGGACGCAGACCGGGCCGAACAATCCCGATACGCGCGCGGTGCCGTGCGACTGGATCAGGAACAGCCCGATCAGGATCACGATGGTGACCGCCATGATGGTGTGCTCGCCGATCGCATCAGCACCGCCGGGAATCGTGCGCAGGCCTTCGACCGCCGACAGCACCGATAGCGATGGGGTGATGATCGCGTCGCCATAGAACAGCGATGCGCCTGCCGCGCCGAGGACCAACGCGATGCGCGAGCGCCAGCCGAGCGCGCGCCGCGCGAGCGCCGCCAGCGCGAGCACGCCGCCCTCGCCCTGATTGTCGGCGCGCATCAGGAAGGTGACATATTTGATCGAGACGACCAGGATCAGCGACCATAAGGCCAGGCTGAGCACGCCGAGGATCTCGTCGGCGGTCAGCCCGTCGGCTGCGGCCTGGCCCAGTGCTTCGCGAAAGGCGTAGAGCGGGCTGGTCCCGATATCGCCGAATACCACGCCGATCGCGCCGATGGTCAGCGCGGCAAGCGCCTTTTTCGACATCGTTTTTTGGGGTGAAATGGCTGCTGACATGGAGTCGGATGGGCCTGCCGGGAAGGACGGCGCGCTTTACGCCTGTTGGCGCGCCGATCAAGTGGCATTTGTTGCACTGCCGCAAGCCATTGATCGCGCCTTGCTATTACGGCATGGATGGGAAATGGTTCCCTTTTCGTTCGCCGGCCATCAGTTTGCCGCGCTGCCTGACGGCGCGCTGTTCTGGCCTGCGCGGCGTGCGCTGATCGTCGCCGACCTGCATTTCGAGAAGGCGAGCTGGTTCGCTAGCTTCGGCCAGATGCTGCCGCCCTATGACAGCGCAGCGACCTTGGCGGCGCTGGAGAACGCGGTCGCGGCGACCGCTCCGGCCGAGATCTGGTGCCTTGGCGACAGCTTCCACGATTCGCGCGGCTGCGAGCGCTTGCCCGTCGCCGAACAGGACCGGTTGCGCGCGCTGACTGCCGCGCATCGCTTCGTCTGGGTGATCGGCAATCACGATCATGCGATGGCCGATCCGTGCGGTGGCGAGATCGTCGACGAGGCCGAGATCGACGGGCTGGTGCTGCGGCACGAAGCCGATCCGCGCGACCCGCGGCCGGAATTGTCCGGCCATTTCCACCCCAAATTGCGCGTCCGCGTGCGCGGGCGATTGGTGTCGCGGCGGTGCTTCGTCGCGACCGGCACCAAGCTGGTGCTGCCCGCGTTCGGTTCGCTCACCGGTGGGCTCGACGTGCACCATCCGGAAATCGTCCGCGCGGTCGGCCGGTGCGGCGAAGCGCTGGTGCCGGTGGCGGACCGGCTGCTGCGTTTTCCGTTGGCGGCATGAGATCTAAGCCCTCTCCCGTCTACGGGAGAGGGTTTGGGTGAGGGTCTTCTTTCTTCTTCCGGGCAATGAGGTCTAAAAAGAAGGAAGAAGACCCTCACCCTCCCGCTTCGCGGGTCCCTCCCTCTCCCGCAGGCGGGAGAGGGAAGCGTTACTTTGCCAGCGCCGGAAACGCCGCCTTGAACGCCGCGACCTTCGGCTTGTCCCACGCCACGATGTACGGGTGGTTGGGATTCTTGTCGAAGAAATGCTGGTGATAGGTTTCGGCCGGATAGAAGCCGCCGGTCTCGATCTTGGTCACGATTGGCCGCGGATAGGCTTTCGCCTGGCCGAGCTGGGCGATGTACGCCGCTGCCACTGCGCGTTGCGCCGCATTTTGCGGAAAGATCGCCGAGCGATAGCTGGGGCCGCGATCGGGACCCTGGCGATTAAGCGTGGTCGGGTCGTGCGCGATCGAGAAATAGATGCGCAGCAACGTGCCATAGCTCACCACGCGCGGATCGTAGGCGACGCGGATCGCCTCGGCATGGCCGGTTCCCTCGGTCGACACCTGGTCATAGCTCGCGGTCGCGGCGGTGCCGCCGGCATAGCCCGCAGTGACGTTCGTCACGCCTTTGACGCGCTCGAACACCGCTTCCATGCCCCAGAAACACCCACCGGCCAACACCGCGACATTGGGCTTCACCGTCGGCTGGACATCATGCGCCGGCGCCGGGATCGGCACCGCGCGTTCGGCATGGGCGAGGGGGCTGGTGAAGATCGCCGCGACCAGCGCACCAGCGGCGGCAAGCGGCAAGACATATTTGATCATATGCGGGGCTCCGTTGTTCCGATCATATAGATACGGAACACGGCGCCCCATGGTTTCAATCCGCCAGATGAGCGACGGACGCCGGCGCCTGCGGCGCGGTCTGCGCGCCTGCCGGATGTAGCGTCATCACGCCGAACCCGCCCAAAGCGAAGCCGCCGGCGAACCGCCAGAAAAACGAAGAAGTGAGAATGGCCTTCATGGCTCTTGTCCCTTGGTTGCGGGTGCGAAATCGGGAATGTGGCGTTCCGCTTCAACCCTGATGATCGAAACGATAGGTTTCCGGGCCTGAACTTTCTCTGGCCGGTCCGTTCATCCGGGGTTTGGGTTTGGGGCGTCCCAACGCCGTGCTCCTGCGAAAGCAGGAGCCCAGGGTTACAGGCCGTGTCGCTCGTGGTCCTGGGTTCCTGCTTTCGCAGGAACACTGAGCATTCTCAGCGCAGCGCGGCGCAGGCCGTCTGGATGCGCTCGCAGGCTTCGCGCAGCAGCTCGTCCGACGTGGCGTAGCTGATCCGCATCGCCGGCGAGAGGCCGAACGCCTCGCCCTGCACCGCCGCGACCTTGGCATCGTCGAGCAGGTAGGTGACGAAATCCTCGTCGGTCGCGATCGTCCGGCCGCCCGGCGTGGTCTTGCCGATCAGCGCGGAGAATTCGGGATAGACGTAGAAGGCGCCCTCGGGCCGCGGGCAGGTGATGCCCGTCGCCTGGTTGAGCATCGACACGACGAGATCGCGGCGATGCTCGAACAATTTGGCATTGTCCTTCAGGAACGCCTGGTCGCCGGTCAGCGCCGCCACCGATGCCGCTTGGGCGATCGAACAGGGATTGCTGGTCGATTGCGATTGCAGCTTCGACATCGCCTTGATCAGCCACGGCGCGCCGGCAGCGAAACCGATCCGCCAACCGGTCATGGCATAGGCCTTAGAGCAGCCATTGGCGGTCAGCGTGCGGTCGTAGAGCGACGGGCAGACCTGCGCGATCGACGTGAACTTGAAATCGTCGAACACGATGTGTTCGTACATGTCGTCGGCATAGATCCAGACATGCGGGTGGCGCTCGAGCACCGCGCCCAGCGCCTTCAATTCGGCTTCGCTATAGGCGGCGCCGGTCGGGTTGGACGGCGAGTTGAGGATTACCCACTTGGTCTTGGCAGTGATCGCCGCCTCGAGCTGCTCGGGCTTGAGCTTGTAATTCTGGTCCGCACCCGCCGCGGCGAACACCGGCGTGCCGCCGGCGAACAGCACGACGTCGGGATAGCTCACCCAATAAGGCGCGGGGATGACCACCTCGTCGCCCGGATCGATCGTCGCGACCATCGCGTTGAACAAGGTGTGCTTGCCGCCGGCGTTGATGGTGATCTGATTGATGTCATAGTCGAGCGCATTGTCGCGCTTGAACTTCAGCCGCACCGCTTCCTTGAGCTCGGGCGTGCCGTCGACATTGGTATATTTGGTCTTGCCGTCGCGGATCGCCTTGATCCCGGCTTCCTTGATGAAGTCGGGCGTGTCGAAATCGGGCTCGCCGGCGCCCAGGCCGATCACGTCGACGCCTTGGCGCTTCAATTCCAGGACGCGGCTGGTGATCGCCAGCGTCGGCGAGGGCTTGATGCGGGCGAGCGCGGCGGAAGGCTGCATGATGGGCTCCTGATGGTCGCCCGCGGCTATAGCGATGCGCCCGGCCTTCGCAACCGCACCAAAAGTTTCGCGGCTTTATAGCTTCGCTGTGTCGGCGCCCAACCGCGAATGCTGCCGTTACCGCTCGCGCGTCGCGGCGAACTTCACCTTGGGATAGCGGTCGGCGACATAGCCGACGTCCCAGGCCGACTTCGCCATATAGACCGGATTGCCGTCGCGATCCTTGGCCAGCGACCCGCGATTAAGGTCGAGGAATTCCTTGAGCGCCGCCGGATCGTCCGACGAAATCCAGCGCGCGGTCTCGTACGGCGCCATCTCCAGCCCCGCGGCGACCTTATACTCGGCCTCGAGCCGGCTGATCAGCACTTCGAGCTGGAGCTGGCCGACCACGCCGATCACCCAGTTCGATCCGATCTCCGGATAGAAGACCTGGGTCACGCCTTCCTCGGCCATGTCGTCGAGCGCCTTGCGCAATTGCTTGGTCTTGGTCGGATCCTTCAGCACGACGCGCCGCAGGATTTCGGGCGCGAAATTGGGCAGGCCGGTGAAGCGCACATCGGCGCGCTCGGACAAGGTATCGCCGACCCGCAACGTGCCGTGATTGGGGATGCCGATAATGTCGCCTGGATAGGCCTCGTCGGCGACCTCGCGATTCTGCGCGAAGAACAGGATCGGCGAATGCACCGCGATCGGCTTGCCGTGGCCGGTCGGGGTCAGCTTCATGCCACGTTTGAACACCCCCGAGCACAATCGCATGAACGCGATGCGGTCGCGATGTCGCGGGTCCATATTGGCCTGGACCTTGAACACGAAGCCGGTGACTTCGTCGAAATCGGGCGAGACCGGCGCCGGCTCGGCCGGTTGCGGGCGCGGCGGCGGGGCGTAATCGGCGAGCGCGGCGATCAGCTCGGCCACCCCGAAATCCTTGAGCGCCGAGCCGAAATAGACCGGCGTCAAATCGCCATGGCGATAGGCGTCGGCGTCGAACGCGGCATAGCCGGCCTGCGCCAGCTCGACTTCCTCGGCGATGTCGATCGGGAGTTCGGGCGCGTCGTCGACCTTGCCGAGGAATTCGCGGCTGTCGCCCTCGGGCCGGCTGACCTTGTTGGTGGTGAGGTCGAGCACGCCCTGGAATTGCCCGCCCATGCCGACCGGCCAGCTCATCGGCGCGACGTCGAGCGCGAGTATGTCGGCGATCTCGTCGAGCAGTTCGAACGGCGGGCGGCCTTCGCGGTCGACCTTGTTGACGAAGGTGATGATCGGCACCGACCGCAGCCGGCAGACCTCGAACAATTTGCGCGTCTGCGCCTCAATGCCGCGCGCCGCGTCGATCACCATCACCGCGGAATCGACCGCGGTCAGCGTGCGATAGGTATCTTCGGAAAAGTCCTCGTGCCCCGGCGTGTCGAGCAGGTTGAAGGTGATGCCGTCCTTCTCGAACGTCATCACCGAGCTGGTGACCGAAATGCCGCGTTGTTGCTCGATCTTCATCCAGTCGGACCGCGCGCGCCGCGTCTGGCCGCGCGCCTTGACCTCGCCGGCCAAATGGATCGCGCCGCCGAAGTAGAGCAGCTTTTCGGTCAAGGTGGTCTTGCCGGCGTCGGGATGCGAAATGATCGCGAAGGTGCGGCGGTCGGAAATACTCATGGTCCGCGGCTCCTAGCCGCAGGGTAGGCCTAGGTCGAGGGTCAGGGTTCGAGCGTGATCGCCATCCGGCCCGTCCAGTCCGCGCCCGGCGCGACCTCGAACACGCCCGGCTTGGTCCGGAAATCGCCGCCGAACCCGGCGGGGTCGGCATGGCCATGCCACGGCTCGATACAGACGAACGCGGCGCCGGGCTTGGTCCAGATGCCGAGATAGGGCGTATCGGGGAAATCGACCCTGAGCTGCGGACCATCGGCCGCGCCATAGGTCACGCTTTGCGACGCCACCGGATCCCAGATCAGCGCGTCTTGGGCGAACAGATCGTCGGCAAGATGAAGGACGCGGCCATCGAGCGGCGAGGGGCGCGTCGACGCGAACAACCCGCCGGCAAGCTCGACGATGTCGCCCGGGTCGTCGGCGGCGAAGATGATGCGGTGCTCGTCGCGCGGGCGGCCATAAGGCAATGGCCAGGCGAAGGCGGGGTGAAAGCCGAGGCTCGCGGGCAACGGCGCGCTACCGGGATTGGAGATACGCACGTCGATCGCCAAGGTCGCCACATCGATAGAGAACCCGACCTCTAGCACGAACTCGAACGGATAGTCGGCGCGCGTCTCGTCATTGGCGGTCAGTCGGAACGTCGCGCTGGTGGCGGTGCGTGCGGCGAGGTCGAACGTTTCGTGCCGCGCGAAGCCGTGCTGTTTCATCGCATAGTCGCGGCCATCGAGCCGCAGCGTGTCGCAATTCAACCGTCCGATGATCGGAAACAATATCGGCGCGTGCCCGGTCCAATAAGCGGGATCGGCATCGGTCATCAGCTCGCGACCCTCGGCGTCGCGCAACTGCGTGAGCTCGGCGCCGAGCGGATTGATCGCCGCCGACAGCTGATCGGTGCCGATCTCGATCAGGGTTTCGGTCACGCGATGTTCTCCCTTACTGCCCGCCAGGCGGAAACGATCGCGTCGACAGTCAGGTCCGCGTCCGCCTCGGTCGTCGCCGACGAACTGACCGACACGCGCATCACCCAATGTCCGTGCCACGCGGCCCCGCCGATCCAGGCGATCGCGTCATCCTGCACACGCTGCACCGTGGCACGCGTCGCGTCGTCGCTATCGCCGAAGCGGAGCATCAGCTGGTTGAGTTCGGGCACCAGCACCAGCGCGATCCCCGGTTCGCCGGCGGCGCGCTCGGCGATCCGTGCGGCTACCCGGCAGCAACGCTCGACCATCTCGGCAATCCCGGCGCGGCCGAGCTGGCGGATCATCGCCCAGGCAGCGAACCCGCGGGCGCGGCGCGAGAGCTCGGGGACATAGGCCGATGGATCGCGCTCGGCGCCCTCGGCGGGCGGCAGATAGCTGGCGGAGATCGCCATCGCGCGGCGGTGCGCTTCGGCATCGCGGACGATCGCGAACCCCGAATCGTACGGCGTCTGCAGCCATTTGTGCCCGTCGGTCGCCCAACTGTCGGCCAACTCGACGCCTTGGGTAAGGTGCGCGTACCGGTGGCTGGCTTGAGCCCACAATCCGAACGCGCCGTCGACATGGAGCCAGGCGCCCGCCTCGTGCGCCATCGGGGCGATGTCGGCGAAAAGATCGCTCACCCCGCTATTGATCTGGCCGGCCTGGGCGATCGCGATGACCGGCCCCGATGCCGCCTTCAACGCCGCCTCGAACGCGCTCGGCAGCATTCGCCCTGCGTCGTCGGTGGCGACCGACGTCACCCGCCTCGCGCCGAGGCCGAGATATTTGAGCCCCGAAAACACCGTCGCGTGCGCATCGGCACCGATCAGCACATTGATCGGCGGTGCGCCGAACATGCCGTCGCCTTCGACGTCCCAGCCGACCCGGCGCAACACCTCGCTCCTCGCCGCCGCGAGGCAGACGAAGTTCGCGACCGTCGCGCCGGTGACGAAGCCGACCGATGCCTCACCGGGCAGGCCGAGCAGGTCGAGCAGCCAGCGTGCCGCCACCGCCTCGACCGCGCTCGCTGCCGGCGCGGCCAGGATATTGCCGGCATTCTGCCCCCAGGCGGCGGTCAGCCAGTCGGCGGCGACCCCGGTCGGGTGTGAACTGCCGATCACCCAGCCGTAGAAGCGCGGGCCGGTCGAGGCGCGGATCCCCGGCGTCGCGCGCTCGATCAGCTCGGCGATGATCGCGTCCGCATCCCCGCCCAGCTCGGGCAGTGGAGCGTCGAACGCCGGCAAGACCTCGGCGTACGTCGCGGCGGGCGTGGTCTCCGCCGTGGCAATGCGGCGGCGATAGTCGATCGCGCCCTGGGCGGCGCGCATCATCGCGGTGAAGTCGGAGTCGGTCATCCCGCCGGTGTCGTTGCGTGGACGACCCGGCGCAACCCGAAACCTGTTGTCGAAGCTTGGGCTATATCGCCGTTCGGTTTTCGGACTCCCCTCCCTGCTTGCAGGGAGGGGTTGGGGGTGGGTGCGCGCGTCTGCGCGCCTAAAGACTCTAAAAAGCTGCCGTCAAAACAGCATCGGACGAGGCATCGAGCCTCGCCCGATGCTCACCCACCCCTAGCCCCTCCCTTGCAGGGAGGGGAATTTTACGACCTATGCCCGCGCGACCTGGAACCCGGCGAAGGACTGGCTGACCGGCATCAGCTCGAGCGTGTTGATGTTGAGGTGCGGTGGCAGCTGGGCGACCCATAGCAGCGTGTTGGCGATATCCTCGGCAGTCATCGGATTGGCGCCGCCATAGAGCTTATCCGATGCTTCCTGGTTCCCCTCGGTACGGACCAGCGTGAACTCAGTTTCGACCATGCCCGGCTCGATCGAGGTGACACGGACGCCGGTGCCCGCCAGGTCGGAGCGCAATCCCAGGCTGAACTGGTGCACGAACGCCTTGGTCCCGCCATACACATTGCCGCCGGTATAGGGATAGGTCGCCGCGACCGACGAGATGTTGATGATCGCGCCCTTGCGCTCGACCAAGGCGGGCAGCAGCTTGCGCGTCAGCGACACCAGAGCGGTGACATTGGTGTCGATCATCGTCTTCCACTGATCGAGCGAGGCCGATTGTGCCGGCGCGGTGCCGAGCGCGAGCCCGGCATTGTTGATCAACAGGTCGATCGCGCCGAACTCGGCCGGCAGCGCGTCGAGCGCCTCGTCGCGCGCGGCCTCGTCGCGCACGTCGAACACCGCGGGGTGCACCTTGTCGGCGCCCAGCCCGGCGACCAGCGCATCGAGCCGCTCCTGGCGCCGCCCGGTCGCGACCACGCGCCAGCCTGCGGCGACGAACGCGCGCGCCGCGGCCTGGCCGATGCCCGAGGTTCCGCCGGTGATCAGGACAGTGCGCATCGTCTACTCCTTCGGGTCCAAATTCTCTTCGTCGATCGACCGCGCTTCGGCCAGATGCCAGCGCTCGCCGTCCCAGCGATCTTCGCGATCGTCGAATTGCAGCAAGGTGCCGGCGGGGCAACCGAGTTCCGCCAGCTGTACGCGGATCAGCGCACGCCCGGCGTCCAGGTCGGTCACGTCGGTGTCGATGATCGAATAAAGCACGCGCCACTGGCCATCGCCGGGCTGATCCTCGTCTTCGTCGTCTTCATCGAGAAATTGGATCGCGCTGCCGCCGCCGGCGCTACCCAGCCCGGTCATCCGCAACTCGGCGTCGATATATTGCGTGAACCGCGCCTGCCGTTCGAACGGATCGAAATCGCCCGGGAGCAGGATCGGCGTGTAGATATCGCCCGGCTCCTCGTGGAGCGCGGTAAAGCCGACGAGGAAACTATCGATCTTCATGGCTGGGGCGCCCCCCAGGCTGAATCGCCCTCGCGACGATCGGCCCGCCAACATTGGGTGTTTCGCCGATGATCAGGGCCGTCCGCACCTTACTTTCCCTTCGTCCCATTTCTGCCCTCACCCTTCCGGCGCTTCGCGCCTCCCTCCCTCTCCCGCCGGGAGAGGGAAGGGGCCCGCCGCTGAAGGCGGTGGGAAGGGTGAGGGCAGGTATATTATCCCCGCAATGTCGCCCCAAGCTTCTCCGCCGCCGCGATCACCTTGTCGGCCACCGCCTTCAGATCGGCATCGGTGAAGCTCTTGTCGCTGGGCTGCAATGTGACCTCGATCGCCATCGACCGGACGCCATCGCGTTCGAACAGGTCGAACACGCGCGCGGCCGTGATCGCTGCCTTGTCCGATCCGCGCACCGCGCGGGTCAGCGCGTCGGCGGTCAGGCCGGCGGGGACGGTGAAGGCGAAGTCGCGCTTAACTGCCTGGAGCGCGGGCGGCGCATAGGCCGTACGCATGAAACCAGACGAGCGCTTGCCCGGGATCGCGTCGATATAGAGCTCGACCGCGGCGACCGGACCGTCGAGGTCGAACGCCTTGGCGGTCGACGGATGAAGCATGCCGAACGCGGCGAGCACGGTCTTGGGACCGAGCCGCAAGGTGCCCGATTGGCCGGGATGCCAGGTCTCGCCGGCGTCCCCCATCACTTGCAAATTGTCGACCGGCGCCCCGGCGGCGGCGAGTAAAGCCAGCGCCTCGGCCTTGGCGTCGAACGCGTCGAAGCCCTGCGCCTTGCCCGTTTGCCAGCCGCGCGGCCGGCGATCGCCGGCCAACACTACGCCCAAGGTCGGACGCTCGGCCTCGGGCAGATAGCGCCGGCCAAGCTCGAACAGGCGAATGGTGCCCACGCCGCGATTAAGGTTGCGCGCAGCTGCCGACAGCAGACCGGGCAACAGCGACGGCCGCATCACCTTGAGGTCCTCGCTGATCGGATTGGCCAGGCTCCACGCCCCGCCGCCGAAGGCATCGGCCTCGGCCTGGCTCAGGAAGCTCCAGGTCACCGCCTCGTCGAGCCCGTGCGCCGCCGCGGCGCGCCGCAGCTTGCGTTCGAGCTTCTGCTCGGGGGTCGCGGTCGGGCGCGCCACGCCGGGCGCACGGTCGAGCGGGACGGGCTGGACCTTGTCGATCCCCTCGATGCGGATGACTTCCTCGACCAGGTCGGCCGATCCGTCGACGTCGCGACGCCAGCTCGGGATCGTCACCTGCCAGTCGCTGCCGACCACGAAGCCGAGGCGTTCGAGGATATCCTTCTGCCGCTCAGGCGCGACGGCGAGGCCGCCGAGCGTCTCCGCCCGCGACGGATCGTACTTGATCGTGCGCGGCGCGAGAGGCGGCTCTCCGGCGCGGGTGATCCCGCTCGCCGTCCCGCCGCAATGGTCGAGCACCAATTTGGTCGCGATCGCCAGCCCGTCGTCGAGGAAAGCGGGGTCGACGCCGCGTTCGAACCGCTGGCGCGCATCGCTGGTCAGGCCGAGCTTCTGCCCAGTCCGCGCGATATGGTCGGGATCGAAATAGGCGCATTCGATGACCACGTCGGTGGTCGTCTCCGACACGCCCGAATGCTCGCCGCCCATGATGCCGCCGATATCGTGGACTGCGACATCGTCGGCAATCACCGTCATCGTCTCGTCGAGCGTATAGGTCTTGCCGTTGAGCGCGAGCACCTGCTCGCCGGCCTTGGCGCGCCGCGCGACGAGGCCGCCCGACAATTTGGCCTTGTCATAGACGTGCAGCGGTCGGCCGAGATCGACCGAGACGAAATTGGTGATGTCGACCAGCACCGAGATCGGCTTCTGCCCGATCGCGGTGAGGAAGCGCCGCATCCATTCAGGCGCGGCACCATTGGTCACGCCGCGCACTTCCTGCCCGTAGAAGGCCGGGCAGCCCGCGGTGTCGTCGGTGCCTACGTCGGGACCCGGGCCTTCGCCCGCCACTGGCGCGATCGCCTCGACACGATAGACCTGGGCGAGCGGCTTGAGCGTGCCCAGCCTCGCCGCGGCAAGATCGCGCGCGATGCCGCGCACGCCCATGCAATCCTGGCGGTTGGGCGTGATCGACACGTCGATCACCGGATCGTTGAGCCCGGCATACTCAGGGAAGGTCGTGCCGACCAGCGCATCGGCGGGAAGCTCGATGATCCCGTCATGGTCGTCGCCCAGCTCGAGCTCGCGTGTCGAGCACATCATGCCATTCGATTCGACCCCGCGGATCGCCGAAACCTTGAGCTCCATGCCATTGGCCGGCACGATCGCGCCCGGCAGCCCGAGCACGCCGACCAGCCCCGCGCGGGCATTGGGCGCGCCGCACACCACCTGAAGCGGCGCGCCGTCGCCGGTATCGACAGTCAGCACCTGCAATTTGTCGGCCTGGGGGTGACGCTCGGCGGTCAGAACGCGCGCTACCTTGAACGCCGCCAGCTTCTCGCCGGGATTGTCGACGCCTTCGACCTCGAGCCCGACGCGGGTCAGCGCCTCGACGATGTCGTCGAGCGAGGCCTGGGTATCGAGATGCTCCTTGAGCCAGTTCAGGGTGAACTTCATATCAGTTCCCGTCGCCCCGGCGGAGGCCGGGGCCGTAGAGTTGGAGAGGGCATCGCGCTGCCACGTAGCGGCCCCGGCCTGCGGGGTCCCCGCAAAGTAGTACTTTGCGGGGTGCCCCTGCGCCGGGGCGACGGGAATGGGTCATGCCCCAACACCTCCGCTGAGCGTCGGGACATCCAGTGCGGCGAAGCCATAATGCTTCAACCAGCGGATATCGCCGTCGAACAACGCGCGCAGGTCGTCCATACCGTATTTGAGCATCGCCAGCCGGTCGATCCCGCAGCCGAACGCGAATCCCTGCCACTCGGCGGGATCGAGCCCGCACGCCGCGATCACCTTGGGATGGACCATGCCGCTGCCGAGCACTTCCATCCAATGGTCCGACCCGCCGATCACTCGCTTGCCGTTCTGGATCGTATAGCCGACATCGACCTCCGCCGACGGTTCGGTGAAGGGGAAATAGCTCGGGCGCAGGCGCAGCACGATGTCGTCGCGCTCGAAATAGGCTTTCAGGAACGTCTCGAGCGTCCATTTGAGGTGGCCGAGCGTGATTCCCTTGTCGATCACCAGCCCTTCGACCTGATGGAACATCGGCGTGTGTGTCGCATCCCAATCGGATCGGTAGGTGCGGCCGGGTGCGATGATGCGGATCGGCGGCTTCTGCTCGATCATCGCGCGGATCTGCACCGGCGAGGTGTGGGTGCGGAGCAACATCTTGCGTTCCCCGTCCGGCGGGTCGGGGAAGTAGAAAGTATCGTGCATCGCCCGCGCCGGGTGCGACTCGGGAATGTTGAGCGCGGTGAAATTGTGCCAGTCGTCCTCGATCTCGGGACCGGTCGCGATCGCGAAGCCGAGATCGGCGAAAATCTCGGCCAACTCGTCCATCACCTGGCTGACCGGATGGACCGTCCCGGCCGACGGGACGTCCGCCGGCAAGGTCATGTCGAGCGTCTCGCCCGCCAGCCGCGCGTCGAGTGCCTCGCGTTCGAGCCCCGTCTTGCGCGCCGTCAGCGCCTCGCTCACCGCCTCGCGCAGCGCATGGATGCGCGGGCCGGTCGTCTGGCGCTCCTCGGGCGACATGCCGCCCAATGTCTTGAGCAACCCGGTCACGCTGCCCGACTTGCCGAGTGCAGAGACGCGGATGTCCTCCAGCCCGGCCAGATCGGCGCTACCGATCGCCGCGAGCAGGTCGCTCTTGAGCTGGTCGAGATCACTCATCGTTCAATCCGATCGTCCATAGATAGAGGTCGCCGTCCTCGGGGTCGGTGCGCTCGCCGGTGCGGGTGAAGCCGTTGCGCTCCAGCACTACTTGCGACGCCCGATTGTCGACCCCGGTCTCCGCGGTCAAGCCGTCAAAGCCACGCGCCCGCAGGATCGGCAGCAAGGCGGTGACCGCGCCGGTGGCATGGCCGCGTCCCTGACGGCTGTCGGCGATGCCGTAGCCGATCTCCGGGCGCTTGCCGTCGTGCGGGCGCGTGAAGCTGATCATCCCGACCGCTTCGCCGTCAGCGACGACCAACCAGGCCACGTCGCTGCCCAGGGCCTCGCGGTTCTTCGCTGCGACGCCGCGGATCAACTCGATCACCTCGACCGGCGCGACGCCGCCATCGCAGATCGCCGGCGGGTTCGCCGCTGCCGGAGCCTCGCCCAGCAGCCACGCGAAATCGCTGTCCTGCATCGCTTTCAGTTCGACCACGAAAGGCTCCTTGGGAGTATTCCAGAACGAAAAAGGGCGCCGGTGCTGCCACCGACGCCCCTGATCTGCGTAACGCTCAGGCTGCTGTTAGGCGGCCTGGGGCAGTGCCGCCTTCGCCTGAGCGATGATGGCGGTAAACGCTTCGGCTTCGTGCATCGCGATATCGGCCAGGACCTTGCGGTCGAGGTCGATGCCGGCGAGCTTCAGGCCGTGCATGAATTGCGAATAGGTCAGACCCTCGGCGCGGACGCCGGCGTTGATGCGCTGGATCCACAGACCGCGGAAAGTCCGCTTTTTGACCTTGCGGTCGCGATACGCATATTGCCCGGCCTTTTCGACGGCCTGACGAGCGATGCGGATGGTGTTCTTGCGGCGACCCGAATAGCCCTTGGCCTGCTCAAGAATGTTCTTGTGCTTGGCGCGGGTGGTCACACCACGTTTGACGCGTGCCATATTATCTAGCTCCTCAGTTCAGGCCGTACGGGGCCCAGGCCTTCACCGTCTTGGTGTCGGAGTCCGACAGCACCTTGGTGCCGCGGTTCTGGCGGATGTACTTGCCGTTGTGGCTGATGAGCCGGTGGCGCTTGCCGGCGACGCCGTGCTTCAGCTTACCGGTGGCGGTGAGCTTGAAGCGCTTCTTCACGCCGCTCTTGGTCTTGAGCTTGGGCATTTTGGTCCTTTCTCTATGGCGATGCGCAAGCATGCCGCGGCAGCCCTTGATGGCCGGGCAAACTTCATCCGCATCGCTCGGAAGTGGGCGCGCATAGCGGCGAGTCCCTGGAAAAGCAACCTCGGGCTAGGGATTCAGATTCACGCGGAGGCGCGGAGGCGCGAAGAAGGCAGCCTATCGGGTCGCGGGCATCCGAGCCAAAATCCTCCGCGTTCTCCGCGCCTCCGCGTGAAAATATCAATGTCCGCGGCAGGCCAGCGTTTCCAGCACTTCCTCGACGCGCGCCGGATCGCCGGCCGCTACGACTTCGCCTTTGCTCGCGGCGATCAGCGGGTCGCCCGACCAGTCGCACATCCGACCACCAGCGCCCTCGATCACCGGAACGAGCGCGGCGAAGTCGTGGAGTTTGAGCCCCGCCTCGACCACCAGGTCGAGCCAGCCCGACGCCAGGCTGGCGTAATTGTAGCAATCCCCGCCCAGCACGACCGACCGCACCGCGCCGTCGAGATGCTCGAAGGCATGGAGTTGCGCATCGTCGAACAAGGCGGGCGAGGTGGTGGCGAGCAACGCATGGCTCAATTCGCGGCAGGTCCGCGTCGCGGCGGGCTTGCCGTTGAACAAGGTCGGCCGCCCGACCGCACCGACCCAGCGCTCGTTCAGGATCGGCTGGTCGATGATCCCGATCGCCGGCCAGCCATCGATCACCAGTGCGATCAGCGTGCCGAACAGCGGCCGCCCGGCGATGAACGCCCGCGTCCCGTCGATTGGATCGAGCACCCATTGCCGCCCGGTCGATCCTTCGGTCGTGCCGAATTCCTCACCCGAAATCCCGTCGCGCGGCGCTTCGGCGGCGAGCAGCGCGCGCATCGCCTGTTCGGCGGCGCGGTCGGCGATCGTGACGGGGGAGGCGTCGTCCTTGATCTCAACGTCGAACGGCGCGCGGAAATGCGGGCGGATCGCCGCGCCGGCGGCGTCGGCCAGGGCCATGGCGAGGGCGATGTCGGTATCGGTGATGCGCATGCGTGGTGGCACTAAGGTGAGTCAGAAGGGGCGGCAATGGTGGAAGAGGGTACTTTAAGCCCTCTCCCGCACGCGGGAGAGGGGTCACATCTCACGCCGCGTTGTCGATGCCGAGTTCGCCGAGCTTGCGATAGAGCGTCGAGCGCCCGATCCCGAGCCGCCGTGCGACTTCGGTCATGCGGCCGCGATAATGGCCGATGGCGAGGCGGATGACGTCGGCTTCGATCTCTTCGAGTGGGCGCATATTGCCGTCGGGGCGGAACAGGGTGACGCCGCCCGAGGTCGCCATCTGGCCGCCCGGGGTCGGCACGCGCGCGGTGCCGAGCGCGGCGATCTGCGGGAAATCGGCGCGGGTCAGCGCGTCGCCCTCGCACAAGACGGCGGCGCGGAAGAGCGCGTTCTGCAGCTGGCGGACATTGCCCGGCCAGACGTAGCGGCCGAGCAGCGCGAGCGCGTCGTCGGTGATGCCGAGCGGGCGCAGCCCGGGCTGGTCGGCGATCCGCGCGAGCAGATGCCGGGCAAGCGCGGGAATGTCGGCGATGCGTTCGCGCAAGGGCGGGATCGTCACCTGGACGACGTTGAGGCGATAATAGAGGTCTTCCCGGAACCGGCCGGCCTCGACTTCCTCGATCAGGCGCTTGTTGGTCGCGGCGATGACGCGGACGTCGACTTCGCGGGTGTGGCGCGCGCCGATCGGCTGGACCTCGCCCGATTGCAGCACGCGGAGCAATTTGACCTGGGCGTCGAGCGGCATCTCGCCGATCTCGTCGAGGAACAGCGTGCCGCCATCGGCATCGGCGAACTTGCCGATCTTGCGCTCGAACGCGCCGGTGAAGGCGCCCTTTTCGTGCCCGAACAGCTCGCTTTCGACCAGATTGGCGGGGATCGCGCCGCAATTGATCGCGATCATCGGCTTCTTGCCGCGTGGGCTTGCGGCATGGATCGCCTCGGCGACGACTTCCTTGCCGACGCCGCTTTCGCCCTCGATCAGCACGGGGACGCGCGCGCGCGCCGCCTTGGCCGCGATCGCCAGTGCGGCGCGGAAATCGGGGGAGGCGCCGACGATCTCGTCAAAGCCGAGCAGGGCCGGAATCTTCTCCGTCAGCGGGCGCAATTCGCCCGCATCGGTGCCGGCGACGACCACTTCGAGCGCTGACAACAAGCGGTCGGGCGCGAACGGCTTGACCAGATAATCGGTGGCGCCGGCGCGCATCGCAGAGACCGCTTGGGCGACCGAGCCATTGGCGGTGAGCATCAGGATGGGGAGCTGCGGACGGCGGGCGCGCAATTCCTTGATCAGCGCCTCGGCTTCGCTTTCGGGACCGAAACTGTCGAGCAGGATCGCGTCGAGCTGCATCCCGTCCTGAGTGCCGAGCATCGCGATCGCGGTCTCGCCATCGGGCGCGAACACCGAACGCCAGTCGCGCCGCGCGGCGATCGCCGAAACGAGGCGGCGCTGCGCGGGTTCGTCGTCGATCAACATCAGGAGGCGCTGTCCGTTGCGCGTCATCCCGCCCTCTTCTGCTCCTGGGTCATGTGGTAACCATAAGGCGAGCGGGTAAAGGTGAGCTTAAGCGTATGCGGACACTAACTTAACGCTTGCGGGCTTGAGGCGCGGGGCGGTGCTGGCTAAGACCGCCGCACAATCAGGGTGGAGAGAGTTGCGGCATGGCCGACCAGACCGACATGAAAGTACATGAGTCGACCTATCACTCGGTGCTCGGGTTGCTCAAATATGGCGCGGTGGGGTGCATCCTGATCGCGGGAATCGTGATCTGGCTCATTTCCTCCGGTCACAAGTAAGCCGCGGGTGAAGATCGCCGTCCTGCGGGAAACCGCTTCGGGCGAGCGCCGCGTCGCGGCGACTCCGGAAACGGTCAAGAAGTTCGTCGCGCTGGGTGCCCAGGTCGCGGTTGAGCAGGGCGCGGGCGCTGCCGCCAGCTATGACGATGCCGGCTATGAAGGCGCGGGGGCGACGATCGGGACGCGGGCGGCGACGCTCAAGGGCGCCGATATCGTGCTCGGCATCCAGGGCCCCGATCCGGCCGAGTTGAAGGACGCCGCCAAGGGCGTCTGGCTGGTCGCCGGGCTCAATCCGTTTGGCGAGCGCGCGCGGGTCGACGGCTATGCCGCCGCCGGTATCGAGGCGCTGGCGATGGAATTCATGCCGCGCATCACCCGCGCGCAGTCGATGGATATCCTGTCGAGCCAGGCGAACCTGGCTGGCTACAAAGCGGTGCTCGACGCCGCCGCCGAATATGGTCGCGCCTTTCCGATGATGATGACCGCGGCGGGCACCGTGTCGGCGGCCAAATGCTTTGTCATGGGCGTCGGCGTCGCCGGGCTGCAGGCGATCGCCACCGCGCGGCGGCTGGGTGCGCAAGTCTCGGCGACCGACGTGCGTTCGGCGACCAAGGAACAGATCCAGTCGCTCGGCGCCAAGCCGATCTTCGTCGAGAATGTCGCCGGAATCGAGGGCGAGGGCTCGGGCGGTTACGCCACCGAGATGAGCGAGGAATATCAGAAGGCACAGGCCGAGCTGGTGTCCGGCCATATCGCCAAGCAGGACATCGTCATCACCACCGCGCTGATCCCCGGCCGTCCCGCGCCGCGGCTGATCAGCGATGCCCAGATCGCGACGATGCGCCCGGGCAGCGTGATCGTCGATCTCGCGGTCGAAAGCGGCGGCAATGTCGAGGGCTCGGTCGCCGGTGAAGTCGTGGAGAAGCACGGCGTGCGGATCGTCGGCCACAAGAACGTCGCCTCGCGGCTCGCCACTGACAGCTCGGCACTGTTCGCCCGCAATCTGTACAATTTCCTCTCGACCTTCTGGGACAAGGAAGCGGGCAAGCCGGTGCTCGATGAAGAGATCGGGGATGCGGTGCGGCTGACGCAGGGCGGCAAGGTCGTCAACCAGAGGCTATTGGGTTGAGCATCGCGCTCGTCGCCCTGGCGCTCGCGCAGTCCACGCCCGCGCCACAAGTGCCTCCCTCTCTGCTGTTCGGCTTCTACCGAATGGTCGCGTTTCACCAGCGCGCCGCCGACCTCAAATGCGAAGGTCCCGATCGCAAGGCGGCCGACGACGAATTCGACTCGATCCGCAAGCGCCTGATCGCGCGCTATGGCAAACAGCCCTTTTCGCCGCCGCGACCGGGTCCCTCGGGGCCCGGCGACTGCCGCGCGGTGATGATGGTCTATCAAACGAATCTCGCCGAGTATCGCAGGCTCGTCGATTCCGCGCTGGCCGCCCAGCCCGCGCCCGGAGAATAAGGCAATGGACTTCATCTCGATCCTCTCGATCTTCGTCATGGCAGTGTTCGTCGGCTATTACGTCGTCTGGTCGGTGACCCCGGCGCTGCACACGCCGCTGATGGCGGTGACCAATGCGATCTCGTCGGTGATCATCGTCGGCGCGCTGATCGCCAGCGCGGCGATCGGGATCGGCGGTACCGGCGCGACGTCGAAGTGGTTGGGTCTGCTCGCGGTGGTGCTGGCCAGCGTCAACATCTTTGGCGGCTTCGCGGTAACTGCGCGGATGCTGGCGATGTACAAGAAGAAGGACCGGCCGGCGGCCGGTCACAAATAATGCGTCACCCCAGCGAAAGCTGGGGTCTCGTGCGGCTTGGAACCGTGCGGGTAACAGGGAGATGCCAGCGTCCGCTGGCATGACGGGGTAGGACAGAATGGAAGAAGCGATCGCGGTGAATCCCTGGGCGTCGCTGGCCTATCTTGTCGCCGGGGTGTGTTTCATCCTCGCGCTGCGCGGGCTGTCGAGCCCGACCTCGAGCCAACGCGGCAACCGCTTCGGCATGATCGGCATGACCATCGCCGTGCTGACGACGCTGGTGACGCATGCGCCCTGGTTGGTCACGAACTATGCAGAAGATTCGTATGTGGCGCGCCTCGATACGGTCACGTTGATCGAAATCCTCGTAGCGATCGGTATCGGTGCCACAATCGGCATCGTTACTGCCCGGCGCATCGCGATGACGGCGATGCCGCAGCTCGTCGCAGCGTTCCACTCGTTGGTCGGCATGGCAGCGGTGCTTGTCGCGGGTGCCGCGTTCCTCAACCCCGAGGCGTTCGGCATCGCCGAAGCAGGCGTCATCTTCACCCAGAGCCGCATCGAAATGGGTCTGGGCGTCGCGATCGGTGCGATCACTTTCTCGGGCTCGGTAATCGCCTTCCTCAAATTGAACGGCAATATGGGCGGCAAGCCGATCATGTTGCCTGGCCGCCACGTCATCAACCTGGCGGTGCTCGCGGGCATCCTCGGGCTGGTCGCTTACTTCACCCAGGATCAATCGCCCTGGGTGTTCTGGACGATCACTGGCCTCAGCTTCGCGATCGGCTTCCTGCTGATCATCCCGATCGGCGGCGCCGACATGCCAGTCGTGGTGTCGATGCTCAACAGCTATTCGGGCTGGGCGGCGGCGGCGATGGGCTTCACGCTGCACAACACCGCGATGATCATCACCGGTGCGCTGGTCGGCTCGTCGGGCGCGATCCTTTCCTACATCATGTGCCGCGCGATGAACCGCAGCTTCATCAGCGTGATCGCCGGCGGGTTCGGCGGCGACAGCGGTGGCGGTGCGGCGGCGGCCGCGACCGACCGTCCGTGGAAGCGCGGCTCGGCCGAGGACGCGGCCTTCCTGATGAGCCAGGCCGAACAGGTCATCATCGTGCCGGGCTATGGCATGGCGGTGGCGCAGGCGCAGCACGTGCTGCGTGAGATGGCCGACAAGCTCAAGGAAGAGGGCGTTCGGGTGAAGTACGCAATCCACCCGGTCGCCGGTCGTATGCCGGGCCATATGAACGTGCTGCTGGCCGAAGCGAACGTTCCCTATGACGAGGTGTTCGAGCTCGAGGACATCAATAGCGAGTTCGCGCAGACCGACGTCGCGTTCATCATCGGCGCCAACGACGTGGTCAATCCTGCCGCCAAGACCGACAAGAGCTCGCCGATCTACGGCATGCCGGTGTTCGACGTGAACAAGGCCAAGACCGTGCTGTTCATCAAGCGATCGATGGGCGGCGTCGGCTATGCCGGGGTCGACAACGACGTCTTCTATCAGGACAATACGATGATGCTCCTCGCCGACGCCAAGAAGATGGTCGAGGAGATCGTGAAGGCGCTGGGGTGATCGCGATGGACGGCGCGACGCCGATCCAGCGCCCCGGAGCGCTCCTGCTGGGCCGGACCGATGCGCGCGTTCACCTCGCCGCCGCGGCGGTCCGCGCGGGTGCCGTAATCGTCGCCGAGGCTGATTGGTCGGATGCCGCATTGCCCGGCGCCACGGGCGCGCAGCTCGTCATTGCCGCGCTCGATGAGCTCGCGGCCGATACGCTGAACGATGCGGTCGACCGGCTCGGCCATGTGCCCGAAACCGAATTCGGCCTGATCGTCACGCTGGCCGAAAGCCAGATCGACGCGGTCGCGGCATCGTTGCTCGCCCGGCGGATCACCTTGCTGTGCGATCCGCAGCCGGCCGATCTCGCGGCGGCGGTCGCGCAGGCCCTGGTCGCGCCGGTCGAGCCCGCAGCCCCCCCGCTTCCCGCCACGGTCGCCGATCAACGCAGCGACTATGGCGTGGCCGCCGAGCCGGTGCAGGTCGCCGCGGCCGATGTCCGCAAGGCGATCCGCGCGCGGCGGCTGCGCAGCCGGCCATTCCCGGACGTGCTGTTCGAGGATCCCGCCTGGGACATGCTGCTCGATCTCTATGCGGCGCATCTCGAACGCGCCCAAGTGTCGGTATCGAGCCTGTGCATCGCCTCGGCAGTGCCGCCGAGCACTGCATTGCGCTGGATTTCGAAGATGACCGAGGACGGATTGTTCGTGCGCGAGCCCGACCCGTTCGACCGCCGTCGCGCGTTCATGGCACTGAGCGAGGCGGCGTTCGACCGCATGAATCGCTATTTCGCGACACTCGCGCAGAACGGCCTCGCGATCGCCTGACCCCTTGCGCTGGCGGCCAAGCCGCGTCAGAGGACAGGCGTACGGGCGGTTAGCTCAGTTGGTAGAGCATCTCGTTTACACCGAGAGGGTCGGCGGTTCGAGACCGTCACCGCCCACCATTCCTGTTCAGCATGGCAAAGTAGGCTCCAATCGCCGATGGGCGGCCGTGGCGGGCAATGCGGTCGTTTGCGCCAAAAGGCCTGCCGCATGCCCGAAAGATTGAGTGCGCATCTGGATTCTCGCTCTCGCATATGTAATCCACGTTTTCATATGCGAGAAAACGCCGAGGGCGGTTCACGCATCCGTTGGGAGCGGCCAATGCTGACGAGACGTGACGTGTTGCTGAGCGGCGGAGCGGCGGCCCTGGCCGGCGGAGTCGGTGTCGCCCAGGCAGCCACAAGCGAGCCGTTTACTGCCGACTGGCAGTCGCTTGCCGCCGGGTACCGCCACCCCGAATGGTTTCGCGATGCCAAGCTCGGCATCTGGGCGCATTGGGGGCCGCAATGCCAGCCCGAATTCGGCGATTGGTATGCACGGCTGCTGTACATGCAGGGTCGCCAGCCGTGGGACCGCGGCGAAACGGCCTATGAAAACCATGTCCGGCGCTACGGGCATCCGAGCCGGGCCGGCTTCATCGACATCATCGGCGATTGGAAGGCGGAGAATTGGCAGCCGGAGTACCTCGTCCGCAAATATGCCGCCGCGGGCGCGCGCTATTTCGTCGGCATGGGCTGCCACCATGACAATCTCGACCTGTTCGCGAGCAAGCACCACGAATGGAACAGCGTGCGCGTCGGGCCGAAAAAGGACATCCTCGCGACCTGGGAGAAGGCGGCGCGCGACGCCGGCTTGAGGTTCGGGGTCTCCAACCATTCGGGCCATGCCTGGCATTGGTATCAGCCGGCCTATGGCTATGACGCGGAAGGGCCGATGCGCGGCCGGCGCTACGATGCCTATTGGCTCCGCAAGCAACACGGCGCGGGCAAATATTGGGACGGCCTCGACCCCCAGGAACTCTATACCGGGCCTTATTATGTGGCGCCGGACGGCATCCAATCCATCAAGGAAATGTCGGACTGGCACGACAAGCGCGACGGCCAGTGGCTCGAGGGGCTGCCGTCGGGCAACATCCGCTTCGTCGAAAAATGGCTGAAGCGTCAGAAGCAGATCGTCGAGGATTACAAACCCGACCTCATGTTCATGGACCATGCCGGCGTGCCGTTCGGCAAATACGGGCTGGAGGCGGTCGCCCATTATTACAACAAGGCGGTCGAGTGGCACGGATCGCCCGACGTGATCATGACCGGCGGCGTGCTCGATGCGTTCGCGCAACGGGCGATCACCTGGAACGTCGAGCGCGGCGTGCTCGACGATATCCACGATACGCCGTGGCAGACCTGCACCTGCATCGGATCGTGGCATTATTCGCGGCCGCTCTATAAGGATAACGGCTACAAAAGCGCGAAACAGGTCGTGCAGATTCTGGCGGACGTCGTGTCGAAGAACGGCACCCTGCTGTTCAACGTGCCGGTCCGCGGCGACGGCACGATCGACGAGAAAGAAGAAGCGATCCTCGACCAGTTCACCGCCTGGACGCGGCGCAACGGCGAGGCGATCTTCGCCACGCGTCCCTGGCGCAAATATGGCGAAGGCCCGACCAAGCCGCCGCCGCCCGGCGCGTTCGGCGAGGAAAAACAGAAGCCGTTCACCGGCGAGGACGTCCGTTTCACCAAGAAGGGCGAGACGCTTTACGTCATCTTCCTCGACTGGCCCGAACGCGAAAGCGCGATCGCCTCGCTCGGCAAGACCGCGCTTCGCGATGCCGTGATCGAGCGCGTCGACCTTGTCGGCGGGCCCGAATTGCGGTTTCGCCGCGATGCCGATGCGCTGCGGCTGACGCTGCCGGCGCCGCAGGATGGCGCCTTTGCGCCGGCGCTGCGGATCAGAGGCAAAGGACTGACGTAATCACAAGGCGCGGACCAGTGTCCGCGCTTCCGCGATCCAGGCGGGGTCGCTGATCACTTGCTGGCGCTGGCCCGGCCCGAGCGGAAGGAGCTGCAGCCGGTCGCCTTCGCGCCCGATCAGCCTGCCGAACAGGAATCGCCCGCCGGGGCGCGGCACCAGCACGTCGCGGTTAAGCGCGCGGCCGAAGGCTTCGGGCTCCAGCCGCGCGCACCAGATCGTGTCGCCCGCGCGGTAATCGCCGATCCCCGCGCTGACCGATACGGCCACCGCGCCGGCTTCGGGACGCGGCGGCGGGATCAAGCTGGCTCGGACTGGAGCGAACACGCCATCCGCGCCCAGCACGGCGGCGACGGGCAAATCCGCCTGGTCGGGCAATCGCACCAAATCCGCGGCTTCGACGCCGAGCGCCGCCGCGATGCGATTGAGCCACTTGACCGACACCGTTCGCATGCCTGTCTCCAGCCGGCCGATCGTCTGCGCGGTAGTCGGCGGCACGCATCGTTGCGCGACATCGTCGAGCGTCATTCCCTTGGCGCGGCGTACTTCGCGGATCGCGGTAATCATATCGCCCCTCCGGCAAACCAGATCGGTTCGTCATCTTGTGGCAAATAGGGTGTTCTTGGCAAGTTTTTAACTAGGCGGGTTGGCCGGACGTGGCGTTGAGCCCCTCTCCCGCTTGCGGGAGAGGGAGGGGCCCGCCGCGAAGCGGTGGGAGGGTGAGGGTCTTCTTACTTCCTCTGTCTTGGCACATGCCGCTTGGAAGAAGAAGGAAGACCCTCACCCAACCCTCTCCCGTAAACGGGAGAGGGCTATAACCGAGCGAGGAAACATTAAACCGATGGGTTGACTTTCTCGGCGGCTTCGCAATATAAAACCATATGGTTGAACAACTCGATCTCACTTTCGCGGCGCTGGCCGATCCTACCCGCCGCGCGATGCTTGCCAGCCTGGCGCTGGGCGAACGATCGGTCGGCGAACTCGCCGCGCCGCATGCGATGAGTTTTGCCGGCGCCGCCAAACATGTCGGCGTGCTCGAACGCGCCGGATTGGTCGAGCGCCGCAAGGCCGGCCGTCAGCAGCTCTGCCGATTGAAGGCCGAGCGACTGCGCGAGGCCGACGATTGGCTGCGGCAATGGGAACGGTTCTGGACGTCCACGCTCGATCGGCTCGAGGCGATCATCGTCGAGGATCAGGAGAAGCTGAAATGACCGACGCCACGCCTTTCCTGATGTTCGAGGGACGCGCCGAGGAAGCGCTCGACTTCTACGTCGCGACGATTCCGGACAGCCGGATCGAGCATATCGATCGCTATGGCGCCGGCGAGCCGGGTCCGGAAGGATCGGTCCGGCTGGCGCGGGCGGTGGTCGCCGGGCTGCCGATCCTGGCCAGCGACAGCTTCGTCCACCACGCCTTCACCTTCACGCCGTCGATCTCGTTCATGCTGACTTGCGAGGATGAGGACGAGGTCGAGCACCTCGCCGCTGCACTGGGCGAGGGCGGCGGCGTGTTGATGCCGCCGGGCAATTACGGGTTCAGCCGGAAATTCGCCTGGGTGAACGACCGGTTCGGCGTCTCCTGGCAAGTGAATCTACCATGACCGATCCCATCATCCTGACCGTCCACCGCGACATCGCTGCCTCGCCCGAGCGCGTGTTCGATGCCTGGCTCGACCCCGCGATCGCGCGACGCTTCCTGTTCGCGACGCCCGATGGCGAGATGCTGACTTGCGAGATCGATGCGCGGGTCGGCGGACGCGGCTTGATCGTCGAGCGGCGGCCCTCCGGTAATGCGCACCATCGCTTGTTGTTCGAGGAGATCGACCGTCCGCGCCGCCTGGTCTTCCTGTTCGCCGCCGATCCGGCGGAGGAAGGGCAATGGACTCGCGTGACGATCGAGATCGCGGCGACCGCGGCCGGCGCTCGACTGACGCTCACCCACGAAATGGATCCGGCCTGGGCGGCGTATGAAGACCAGACGCGCCACGGCTGGACGATGATCCTCGACACATTGTCCGATACGATTGGAGACAAAAGATGACCGACAGCTTCACCGCAACCGAATTGCGCTTCGAGCGCCTCTTGCCGGCGCCGCTCGAGACCGTGTGGAAATATCTCACCGAGTCCGAGCTTCGCCAACGCTGGTTCATGGGCGGGTCGCTCGACGGCCGCGTCGGCGGCGAGATCGAATTCGTGTTCGATCACGACCAATTGTCCGACGACGACGTGCCGATGCCCGAGCGCTTCGCCGGCAATGTCGGCCGCCGCTGGAGCGAGAAAGTGGTGCGGTATGAGCCGCCGCACGCTTTTGCCTATACGTTCGGCAGCGACGCCGACAGCATCGCGACGTTCGAACTGAAGGACGCCGGCGACGGCAAGACGTTGCTGACCCTGGTGCATAGCGGCATCAAGAACCGCGATCAGGCGGCCAATTTCGGCGGCGGCTGGGCTTCGCATCTGGCCGTGCTCGAGGCGCGGCTCGAAGGGCGCGGTGTTCCCGATTTCTGGGCGCTGCACCGGGAATCGGAGGACCGCGCCAAGGCGGCGCTGGCCGGAGCCGAGGTCTGAACTACCCCCGTCATGCCGGGCTCGTCCCGGCATTCACCGTGCAGGCGAACGCGAAGCTGGAGCCGCTTGTCCTAGACTTGCCGCCCGTTGGACCCCGGCAGAAGGCCGGGGTGACGGTTGGGAGTGGCGGCCGTCGCAGTCCCTCGCTCAGCCGACGCGCCACTGACCAAAACGCTGCTTTTCCGCCATGCCGGGCCTTCGAACGGTAACCTGCATGCTATAGGCCTGGGCTCCAGCGATAATGGAGGCGAGGATGGCGCGAGAGGTTCAGTTCGAGAATGCGGCGGGCGTGGCGCTCGCGGGATCGCTCGAACTGCCGCCGGGGCGGGTCCGCGCCATCGCCCTGTTCGCGCATTGCTTCACCTGCACCCAGGCGAGCCATGGCGCGCGGCGAGTCAGCACCGCGCTCGCGGCGCAAGGCATCGCCACCTTGCGGTTCGACTTCACCGGGCTCGGCAAGAGCGAAGGCGAGTTCGCCGACAGCCATTTCGGCGCCAATGTCGAAGACCTCGTCGCGGCGGCGGCCCATCTCGAGGCGACGATCGGCGCACCCTCAATCCTGATCGGCCATTCGCTGGGTGGCGCGGCGGTGATCGCCGCGGCGGCGCTCATCCCCTCGTCGCGCGCCGTGGTGACGATCGGCGCGCCGTTCGACCCCGCGCACGCGCTGCATCATATCAGCGCGGAAGATGCGGCGCGGATCGAGGCCGAAGGCGTGGGTACGGTTGCGATCGGCGGACGTCCGTTCCGCGTCGGGCGCGACTTTCTCGATGCCGCCAAGGGACAGGATCAGGCAACGCGGCTGGCGCACCTCAAAAAAGCGCTGCTCGTGCTCCACGCGCCGACCGACGAGGTGGTCGGGATAGAGAATGCCAAGGCGATCTACGATGCCGCCAAACACCCGAAGAGTTTCGTCGCGCTCGACGGCGCCGATCATCTGCTGACCGATGCCGAGCGCGCATCCTATGCCGCGTCGATCATCACCGCCTGGGTCGAGCCCTTTCTGCTGCCCGCCAAATCGCCCGACATGTTGCCCGAAGGCTGCGTCCGTGTCGGCTCGGGCGAGGGGCCGTTCGTCCAATTGGTCGATGCGTCGGGACACACATTCCTGGCCGACGAACCGCTGCGATCGGGCGGCAGCGACCTCGGCCCCACGCCGTACGACCTGCTGCTCGCGGCACTCGGCACCTGTACCGCGATGACGATCGAACTCGTGGCGCATGCCGAGGGCATCCCGGTCGAGGGAGTCGAGGTGCTGCTCCGCCACGAACGCCGCCACGCCGACGACAGCGCTGCGGCGGCAGGCGGGCGGCCGCGGCTGGAGATCCTCCATCGCGACATCCGGCTGGAGGGCAACCTCACCCAGCAACAGCGCGATCGCCTGCTGGTGATCGCCAATAAATGCCCGGTGCACCGGACGCTGGAAAACTGTCCGACGGTGGAGACGCAGTTGGTCGATTAAATCCTGGCCATGCAGGGGGCGCCGATGCTGCCGACCGGCGGTCGCGAAAACGGAGCCGACAAGCCGGAAGCGACTCGCTAGAGGGGGGCGATGACTGTCCTCAAACTCGGCACGCGAGGATCGCCGCTCGCATTGGTCCAGGCCAATATGGTGAAGGACGCGCTGGCCGCGGCGCACGATATCGCCTGCGAGATCCACATTATCCGTACCACCGGCGACCGCGTCCAGGATCGCGCGCTGGCCGAAATCGGCGGCAAGGCGTTGTGGACCAAGGAACTCGACCGCGCGTTGCTCGACGGCGAGATCGATCTTGCCGTCCATTCGATGAAGGATGTCGAGACGATCCGGCCCGACAGCATCGTCATCGCCGCGATGCTCGAGCGCGCCGATGTTCGCGACCGGCTGGTCGGTGCCGACAGCCTGGCGGCGATCCGCGAACATGGCGTGGTCGGTACGAGCAGCCCGCGGCGACGCGCCCAGGTGCTGCGCGCGCGCCCCGATGTGTCGGTGGTGCTGTTCCGCGGCAATGTCGATACGCGGCTGGCCAAACTGGCGGCGGGCGAAGCCGATGCCACCTTGCTCGCGGCGGCGGGGCTCGACCGGCTGGGGCGCGACGATGTCGGCGTGGCCTTGGCGGTCGAGGAAATGCTGCCTGCCCCGGCCCAGGGTGCCGTCGGGATCGAATGCCGCGCCGATGACGCCATGACGGCGGCCTTGCTCGCGGCGATCGACCATCAGGCGACCAGCCGCGCGGTTCGCGCGGAGCGCGCGTTCCTGGCTGCGCTCGATGCCACCTGCCACTCGCCGATCGCCGCGCTGGCGACGATCGCGGACGATGTCGTGACCTTGCGCGCCGAATTGCTGTCCGAGGATGGCGGCGAGCACGTCGCGGGGGACGCCTCGGGACCGGATGGCGAAGCATTGGCGCGCGATCTGGCGAGTGCGCTGTTCGAGCGCACGACGCCGGCGATTCGCGCGGGGTTCGCGGGATGAGCCGCGCCATCGCGGTGCTGCGCCCCGAGCCGGGCAACGCCGCGACCGCCGCCGCGATCGAAGCGCTGGGGCTGACCGCGATCCGCTTGCCCCTGTTCGAGGTCCACGCGATCGACTGGACGCCGCCTGACGTCACGCGATTCGATGCGCTGCTGCTGACCAGCGCCAATGCACTTCGCCGTGCCGGACCGGGGTTGGCCGCTCTGCGGGGACTGCCGGTTCATGCGGTCGGCGATGCCACCGCCGCCGCCGCGCGCGATGCCGGATTGGAGGTCGTCGCGGTCGGCGATCGCGACGGCGCGGCATTGGTCGCGGCTGCCGCGGCGAGCGGCGTACAGCGTGCCTTGCTGCTCGGCGGGCGCGATCGCGCGGTGGAGGAGCATCCGATCATCGCGGAGGCGATCGCCGTCTATGCGAGCGAGCCGGTTGCCGTGGCGCTCGAGGCGCTCGACCAGCTCGCGGGATCGGTGGTGCTGCTCCATTCGGCCCGCGCGTCGCGCCGCGTCGCCGACCTGATCGATCGCGCCGGAATCGATCGCCGGACGGTGCGGTTGGCGGCGATCAGCGCGGCGGCCGCCGCCGCCGCCGGCGGGAATTGGGAGGGTATCGCGGCGGCGGCTTCTCCCGATGATGCCACATTGATCCAGCTCGCGCGCACCCTGGCCGATTGACCGCCCCTGCGCCGCGGCGGATAAGGATGCCATGAGCGACATCGCGCAAAGTCCGCCGGCGCCCGCCCGGCAGCTGACCCTGACCGCGACCATTGGGATCGCGCTCGCCACTTTCATCGTCGGGCTGCTGATCGCCGGGCTGGTTGTCTGGCGGATGGTCCCCGCGCAACCCGTGCCCGAACCGCAAGCCGCGGTGCCGGCCACCAAGGTCATCGTCGCCCCGCCTGTCGCAACCGACCCCGCCTCGATCTCCGCGCGCCAGCAGATGCTCGCCGCTGAGCTCTCCGCGCTCGAACAGCGCACCGCCGCGGTGACCGGGGAAGCCGCCAATTCCTATGGCAATGCCACCCGCGCCGAAGGCATGATGATCGCCTTCGCCGCGCGCCGCGCGATCGATCGCGGATCGTCCTTGGGCTATATCGAACAGCAATTGCGGGATCGGTTCGGCACGACGCGACCCAGTGAAGTCGCCGCGATCATCGATGCCGGGCGCAACCCGATCACGGTCGAGGATCTGCGGCTCGGGCTCGACCAGATCGGATCGCAGCTGGCGTTAGGCCCGGCCGGCGACGGCTGGGGCGGGTCGTTCGTCCGCATGCTCGGCAGCCTGGTGGTGATCCACCCGCGCAACGCGCCGTCGCCGGTCCCGGGCGAACGGCTGGCGCGGATTCGCCGCTTTCTGGCCCAGGGACAGGTCGAGGCCGCGGTCGAGGAAGTGAAGCGCCTGCCCGGCGCCGCGCAATCCAAGGCCTGGCTCGACGGCGCGCAGCGCTACATCGCAACGCGCCAAGCGCTCGACACGCTCGAAGCCGCGGCGCTGCAGGGGAATGCCGCGGCGCTGCCGCCGGTGAGAGGGTAGAGTTCGGCGTCCGCGCTTTTACCGTCATTCCCGCGCAAGCGGGGACCCATCTCGGACACATCCAACCATCACACCCGCTGTGTTGCGCTGCTCGATCAGGAGCTGGGTCCCCGCTTGCGCGGGGATGACGGGTGGTGGGACGAGCGGAATATTGCGGAATATTAGACCCGCTCGATCAACGCCTGCGCAGCCGCCGGCGCGCGGACCTTGGCGCCGTTGATCATGAAGATGAAGGTATCGCGCGGCTTCTTCGGCGCCGGATCGGCGGCATAAGGCAGCCCCTTGGGCGATCCGCCCGCCGCCCAGTCCTTCGCCACCACCGCCCAATGGTCGAGCGCGTCGGAGGAATAACCTTGCGGCTCTTCCTCCACCGCATTTTCGAGCCGCGCATAGACGAAGTCGCCGGTCACATCGGCAATCGCCGGATAATCGGCCGATTCGGCATAGACGATCGCGACCCCGGCCTCGCGGCACAGATCGACGAATTCGGGGACGTGGAAACTGTCGTGCCGGACCTGCACCGCGTGACGTAGCGCGACGCCGTCATGGCTCGCCGGCAGCAGTTTCAGGAACGCGCCGAAATCGTCCGAGTCGAATTTCTTGGTCGCCATGAACTGCCACAGGATCGGGCCGAGCTTGGGACCAAGTTCGACGATCCCCTGGCCGACGAACCGCGCGATCGATTCGCCGCCTTCGGCCAGCACCTTGCGGTTGGTGCAGAAACGCGATGCCTTGACGGTGAAAACGAAGTCGTCTGGCACGACTTCCGCCCAGCCGGCGAAGGTCGCCGGCTTGAACCCCGAATAATAGGTGCCATTGATCTCGATCGCGGTGAGTTGGCGCGAGGCATATTCAAGCTCACGTTTTTGGGGCCATTTTTCGGGAAAAAAGGTTCCGCGCCAGGGCTCGTAGGTCCAGCCGCCGATTCCGATTCGTATAGTCGCCATGAGGGGGAGGATATCGCTCAACGTTGCACGAAGCGATAGCGGTCGCGGATGCGGCGGTTGAAGAATCCGCCCTTGGACGTCGCGCGGCGCATTGCCTCGACGACGCATTCGGGCACGTCGAGATACGAATAAAGCCGCCCGTTGACGAAGCGAATATCGAGCCGATGTGCTGCCTCATTATAGTCGAAAGAGCGTATCACGCTGGAGGGCATGGCTTTTCAACGCATTAGGGCGAAACGCGTTTCATGTAGCGAAGGGCGCACCGCTTGAAACGCGATGCGCGCTGGTGCACACCCGCGACTCGGGTGCGGGGGGCGCCTGTCGCCGCGAATCCGCGGCTGCATGCGCCATCGACCCGCCCAGGCGAGAGGTAAGGCGTGTTGCGTTTGATGAAGTCCCGGATTGCACAATTGCTGGTCGCCCTTGGCGCCACGATCAACGCCAGTGTCGCCTATGCACAGGATACGGTGGGCGACCCCGCCGGATCGGGCGTATTGGTCTCCGCGGTGCGCTGGTTGCAAGGCACGTTGCTCGGCACCGTCGCCACCGTGGTTGCGATCATCGCGGTCGCCGCGGTCGGGTTCATGATGCTGACCGGGCGGATCAACTGGCGGTACGGCGCGACCGTCATCGTCGGCTGCTTCATCCTGTTCGGTGCCGCCTCGATCGTCGCGGGTATCCAGTCCACCGCCACTCTGGGCAATTGAGCCATGGCCGAAGGGCTCGATCGCGATCCCTTGTTCGTCGCATTGACGCGACCGCAGATGTTCGCGGGCGTGACCTATAGCTATTTCGTCGTCAACGGCGTGGTCGCGACCGAATTGTTCCTGATCTTCCATTCGATCTGGGTGCTGGCCGCCGCCGCCCTGATCCACGTCGTCGGCATGATCCTGTGCGTGCGCGAGCCGCGCTTTTTCGACTTGTGGCTGGCCAAGGTCAGCCGCTGTCCGCGCGTGCGCAATTATTCGATCTGGCGATGCAACTCCTACCGCCCCTGACCAACGACCGACGAGCCGTCGTGCGCGAGAAAGCGGCCGGGGCGCATCTTCCCTATGCACGGCACGTCGACGATCACACGATCGAGACCCGCGATGGCTTGCTGATGCAAGTGATCCAGCTACGCGGGCTGTTGTTCGAAACTGCCGACACCGACGAGATCAATTACCGCAAGTCGTTGCGCGATGCGATGCTGCAGGCGATCGGATCGTCGCGCTTCGCGGTCTATCATCACGTCATCCGACGCGAGGCCGACGCCGAGATGTCGGACAAATTCCCCGACGATTTCTCGACCCGGCTCGATGCCGCGTGGCGCGCGCGGCTGTCGGCGCGGCGGCTTTACGTCAACGACATCTTCCTGACGCTGGTGCGGCGCCCGATGCAGGGTCGAGTCGGAGTCGCCGACCGTATTCGCGGCTGGTTCGGCAGCACCGGGGTCGACCCCGACGTGACGCGCAGCCACGAAGTACATCAGCTCGACACCGCGCGCGATGCCTTGCTGGCGCAGCTCGGCAGCTATGATCCGCGCTTGCTGTCGGTCTATGAGACAAAGGCGGGCTTCTGTTCGGAGCCGCTCGAATTCCTGTCGGCGCTGTACAATGCCGAGATGCGTCCGGTGCTGATGCCGATGCAGGATGTCGGCGGCTATCTGCCCTATCGCCGGATCAGCTTCGGCGAGGAGACGGTGGAGCTCGGCCCGGCGGGCAATACCGAGCGCAGCTTCGTCGGCATGGTGTCGATCAAGGATTATCCCGCGCAGACCGCGCCGGGAATGCTCGACGAATTGCTGCGGCTGCCGTTCGAGATCACCGTGTCGCAATCGTTCGGGTTCGTCGATCGCCAGGCCGCGCTCGGGAAGATGAACCTGGCGCTGCGGCGGATGCGCTCGGCCGAGGACGAGGCGGTCAGCCTGCGCGGCGAACTCTCCAATGCCAAGGACGATGTCGCCGCCGGGCGCGCCGGGTTCGGCGAGCATCACATGACGGTTGCGGTGCACGGCGACACGATCGAGGAGGTCAATGCCGGGGTCGCCGAGGTGCAGGCGTCGATGTCTGACCTGGGGATCATCGCGGTGCGCGAGGAGATCGCGCTCGAGCCGGCTTTCTGGGCACAGTTCCCCGGCAATTTCAAATATATCGCGCGGCGCGGGCTGATCTCGACGGGCAATTTCGCCGGTTTCGCGTCGAGCCACAATTTTGCTCTGGGCAAGCCCGAGGCCAATCATTGGGGCCAGGCGGTCAGCCTGCTCGAGACCACCGCCGCCGGCCCCTATTATTTCAATTTCCATCAGGGCGATCTCGGCAATTTCACCGTCATCGGCCCGTCGGGATCGGGCAAGACGGTGGTGCTCAACTTCCTGCTCGCGCAAGCGCGCAAATTCCATCCGCGGATCATCTTCTTCGACAAGGATCGCGGCGCGGAATTGTTCATCCGCGCGATCGGCGGGCGCTATGACGTGCTGCGCCCCGACATGGCGGCGGGGCTCAACCCGCTCCAGCTCGATGACAGCCCGGCCAACCGCCAGTTCCTGATCGACTGGGTCGCGCAACTCGCAGGCGGCGCCGATATCGACGAGACCGCGCGGATCAAGGACGCGATCGACGCCAATTTCGCCCAGCCGATCGAGCATCGCCGGCTGCGTCACCTGGCCGAATTGTTCCGCGGCGGATCGCGGCCGACCGCCGCCGATCTTTATTCGCGCTTGCGCCCCTGGTGGGGCGACGGCGAGCGCGCCTGGCTGTTCGACAATGAGCGCGATTTGACCGATCTGTCGGCCACCTCGGTCGGGTTCGACATGACCCAGATCCTCGACGATCCCGCGGTGCGGACGCCGGCGATGATGTATCTGTTCCACCGCGTCGAGGAGCGGCTCGACGGATCGGCGGCGATCATCGTCGTCGACGAGGGGTGGAAGGCGCTCGACGACGAAGTGTTCGTGCGCCGCATCAAGGATTGGGAAAAGACGATCCGCAAAAGGAACGGCATCGTCGGTTTTGCGACGCAGAGCGCGCAGGACGCGCTCGAAAGCCGCATTGCCTCGGCGATCATCGAGCAGGCCGCGACGCAGATATTCATGACCAATCCCAAGGCGCGCGCCGCCGATTATATCGACGGCTTCGGGCTCACCCCGCACGAATACGAAATCGTCCGGACCTTGCCCGACGACGCGCATTGCTTCCTGATCAAGCACGGCAACGAGAGCGTCGTGGTGCGGCTCAATCTGACCGGCGAGCGCGATATCCTGACGATTCTGTCGGGGCGCGAGCGCACCGTGCGCCTGCTCGACGAGATCCGTGCGGAGAAGGGCGACGACCCCGCCGACTGGATCCCGCTTTTGCTGGAGCGCGCGTGATGCAGGTGGCGTGCCCGGCGATCAGCGATTCGCAATTCCTGTCGAGCGTGCTCGGCCATATCGATTGTCAGGCGCAGACCCTGGGCGCGGCCGGATATCAGGCGATGTCGGCGGGCGGATCGGCTTCGTCGATGATCCTGGGCGGCGTGCTGACGGTGTTCATCGCGCTGTTCGGTTATCGACTGATCCTGGGCGACACGCCCGATGTGCGCAGCGCCATCCTCACCGTGATCAAACTCGGCGTGGTGTTGCTGCTGGCGACAAGCTGGCCGGCGTTCCGCACGCTCGCTTATGACGTTGCGCTCAAGGGCCCGGCCGAACTCGCCGGTGCGGTTGGCGGCGCGTCGGGCCTGCCCGGCGCCGGTGGCGGGCTGGTCGCGCGATTGCAGGCGGTCGACGACGAGATCGCCGAGCTCAACGTCATCGGCACCGGACGCCCGCCCAATACAGATCTGGTCGCGGGGCCGGCCACGCAGCCGATGACGCCTGAGCAACAGGCGCAGGAGCGCCGCCGGTTACAGGGGCTGGCCAGCCATGCGCGTTGGGATCCGGCGCGCGACCTGTCGCTGCTGGGGAGTGCGCGGACCTTGTTCCTGGCGGGGACGATCGCCGCCTTTGCCAGCGTCCGGCTGATCGCCGGGCTGTTGCTCGCTTTGGGACCGCTGTTCGCGATCTTCCTGCTGTTTGAGGGCACGCGCGGGCTGTTCGAGGGCTGGGTGCGCGGCCTGGCCGGCGCGGCGCTGGGCGCGCTCGGCACCGCGATCGTGCTGGGGGTCGAACTCGCCTTGCTCGAACCCTGGATGGCCGCGGTGATGGAGTTGCGGCATCAGGAGATCGCGACACCAGCGGTCCCGGTCGAATTGCTCGCTTTGTCGCTGATCTTTGCGGTGACCTTGATCGCGGTGCTGGTCGCGGTCGCGCGCGTAGCGCAGGGATTCCGCATACCGTCGAGCTGGAAACAGGTTGGCGAGCGGGTCGCCACCGGCTTCGCCGACCGCGTGCCGGTGCTCGCCGGCGCGCGCGGCAATGAGGGGACGATCACCGACCAACGCTCGCGCGCCATCGCGATCGCCGATGCGGTGACCGCGACCCAGCGGCGCGAGAGCCATGCCAGCCAGCCGCCCGCCGCTTCGCTCGGGCGACCCGGGATAGTCCCCACCAACACGCGAGAGATCGCCGTTGCGGCTGCCGTGCCGCTCGGCCAGAGTTTCAGGAGGCGGACGCGGGGGCGCGTGTCGGCCGGAGCAACACGGCGGGATAGCAACAGATGAAACAGGCCGCGCGCGAATCGCTCGACGCTTATTATCGCGAGGCCGACAGCTGGGCCGACGATCGCCAGGACATGCTGCGCGCGTCGCGTCGCACGGCGTGGATCGTCGCTGGTGTCGCGGTGGCAATCGCCTTGTTCGAGGCGATCGCGCTGATCGTGCTGATGCCGCTGAAGACGGTCGTTCCCTATACGTTGCTGGTCGACAAGCAGACCGGCTATGTCCAGGAACTGAAGCCACTCGACGCCGAGAAGATCGCGCCCGACACCGCGCTGACCCAGTCGTTCCTGGTGCAATATGTCATCGCGCGCGAAAGCTACGATGCCGGCACGGTCCAGGCCAATTATCGCAAGGTGCAGACCTGGTCGGCCCAGGTCGCCAAGGCCGATTACGTCAACGGCATGCAGGCGGCCAATCCCGCCAGCCCGCTCAGCCGCTACCCAAGGTCGGTCGTCGACACGCGGGTCAAGAGCATCACCTCGATGGGCGGCAACGAAGCGTTGGTGCGGTTCGACACCGTGCGTCGCGATCCGGGTGGGCAGGCGCAGCCGGCCGAATCCTGGGTCGCGGTGATCAAATATCGCTTCTCGACCGGGCCGATGCGCGCCGAGGACCGCTTCATCAATCCGCTCGGCTTCCAGGTGTTCGGCTATAATCGCAGCCAGGAAAATCTCGCGCCCCAGCCGGCGCCGGCCACCTCCGTAGCGCCGCTGCCAGGATCGAGCCAACCGCAAGTGCTCGCCCCCGGCGCGCAACCGTCTCCCGGCGCATCACCATCGCGCCAGCCCAACGGCGTCGAGGTCACGCTTTGAGGTTTCTTGTCCCTCTGATGCTGACGATCGCGCTTGCCGTCGACCCGGCGCAGGCACAAGTCCGGCCACAGCCCGGCTCGGGCGATCCGCGCATCCAGACGGTGATGTACGATGCCGACCAGGTCGTCTCGCTGCAGGTGCCGGGCGGGTACGAGCTGACGGTCGAATTCGCCCCCGACGAGCGGATCGAGAATGTCGCGGTCGGCGATAGCGGAGCGTGGCAAGTCACTCCCAACAAGCGCGGCGACCGCCTGTTCCTCAAGCCACTGCAAGGCGTCACCACCAATATGACCGTGGTGACCGACGCACGTAGCTATGTGTTCGAGCTGTCGCCAGGCAGCGCCGGCAGCGCGCCGTTCATCGTCCGCTTCCGCTATCCGCCGCCGCCCGCGCCGGCCAATGCCGGACCCGCGCCGGTCGAAGCCGGCCGCTACAAGCTCGCCGGATCGGATGATGTGCGGCCGGACGCGATTTCCGACGATGGGTCGAAGACTTTCATCATGTGGCGTGACACACAGACCTTGCCGGCGGTGTTCGTGATCGACCGCGACGGCAAGGAGACGCTGGCCGACGGCGCGATGCGCGATGGGCGCTATGTGCTCGACAGCATCAACAACAAACTCGTGTTCCGGCTCGACAAGAAGATGGCTAGCGCGACGCGCGTGCCGCAGGTGGCGCGCTGATGGCGGTGGCGGGAAGCGATCCGCGCGCCACGCTGCCGCCGCTGGCCGATGTCGAGCCGAGCGCGCGCCCGGTCGTCGCGCGGCCCAGTGGCGGGCTGCCCAATTGGGTGATCGCGGTCGGCATCGTCGTCGCGGGCCTGATCCTGTTCCTGGTCCTCGAGACGCGCCGTCGCCAATTGTCGGCGCCGGCGACCCGCGTGCGCACTGCCGATCTGCGCAACGGCGCCGAACCGCCCCCGCTCTACGTCCCACCGGTGCCCGAGCCGGCGCCGACGGTGATCCCGCCACCACCTCCGCCGCCACCTCCGCCGCCACCGCCGCAACCGCGCGTCGTCTATGTCCCGGCGCCGCCGCCGCCCCAGCCGGTCGCGCCGCCGGCGCCACCGCCGCGCGCCTCGGCTGATCCGGTGCTCGTACTCGACACCACGGCCGGCGAGGCGATCGTTCCGACCGGGCCGGCCGGAGAAGGCAGCGCGGGCGCCGTCGCGACGGCTAATCCGGGTAGCGGAGGCAGCACGCTCGGCGGCCGGTCGCGCGCCTCGGTGCTGCGCAACCGCGCGACCACGGTGCCGCAAGGGACGCTGATCCCCGCGGTGCTGGAAACCGCGCTCGATTCCACCCGACCCGGTCCGGCGCGCGCGCTGGTGACGCGCGATGTCCGCGGGTTCGACGGCAGCAAGGTGCTGATCCCACGCGGCAGCCGGTTGATCGGCGAGTATAAGGCCGACTTGGAGCCCGGACAGAATCGCGCCTTGGTGATCTGGCAGCGGCTGGTCCGTCCCGACGGTGCGACGATCGAGCTCGCCTCGCCCTCGGCCGATCCGCTGGGACGCGTCGGCATCAAGGGCAAGGTCAACAGCCATTTCCTGCAGCGGTTCGGCAACGCGCTGCTGCAGACGTCGCTCAGTATCGGCACCGGGCTTGCCGCCGGTCTCGGCAGCAACAACAATGTCGCGGTGGTCGCTCTGCCCGGCGCGACCGGGACGGCAGCATCGTCGCTGGTCGGCAACCAGGACATCAAGCCGACCTTGCGCGTCAAGCAAGGCGTGTCGGTCAGCGTGTTCGTCGCCAAGGACCTCGATTTCACCGCGGTGGAGACGAAGCGATAGCCGCCAGCGATCCCATCTATCTCAAGAGCTATCTTGCCCCGTTGGGCGGGATGCTGGCGCGCGACGACGTCACTGACATCTATGTCAACCGGCCCGGCGAGATCTGGGTCGAGACATTGGGCGGCGCGACCGAGCGGCACGATGCGCCGGCGCTCGACCGCGCGACGCTCGATCGGCTGTCGCGCCAGATCGCTGCGCTGTCGCATCAGGGGATCAGTCGCGAGCACCCCCTTCTATCGGCGACCTTGCCCGACGGAGCGCGCGTCCAGGTCGTCGCCCCGCCGGCGACGCGCGGCGACCTGGCGCTGGCGATCCGCAAGCACGTCTCGCCCGACCTCAGCCTGTCGGATTATGTTTCGGCGGGATCGTTCGCCGAAACCAAGCGCGGCGATGTCGGCGGGCGCGCGCCGATCGACGTGGAATTGGCGCGGATGCTCGATGCCGGCGACGTGGCGGGAATGCTCGCGACCGCGGTCAAGGCGCGCAAGAACATCCTGGTGTCGGGCGGCACCTCGACCGGCAAGACGACCTTTCTCAACGCGCTGATCCGCGAGATTCCGTCGCACGAACGGCTGATCCTGATCGAGGATACGCCCGAACTGCATCTTGGCCACGCCAATGCTGTCGGCCTGCTCGCGGCGCGAAGCGCGCTGGGCGAGGCGCAGGTCACCGCCGACAGCCTGCTCGCCGCGTCGCTACGCATGCGCCCGGACCGCATCATCGTCGGCGAGTTGCGCGGACCCGAGGCCTACACCTTCCTGCGCGCGGTCAATACCGGCCATCCCGGCTCGATGACCACGGTCCATGCCGACAGCGCCGAGCGTGCGATCGAGCAGATCGCCTTGCTGGTGCTGCAGACCGGCACCCGGCTGGGGCGCGAGGACGTGCATCATTATGTCCGCAGCACGGTCGACGTCTTCGTCCAACTGGCGCGAACCGGCGGGCGGCGCCATGTCGCCGAGGTCGTGCTGGCGCGGTAGAAAGGGCACCGGCGACATCGAGATTGTCGAGCCTGGCCATTTGCGCTCGAGCTATTTCGGCCGGGAAAGACCCGCCCGGCCGCGGGCGTCCAGAGGACATTGCGTCCAAGACCCAAGCCTTTAGGGTGACGGCATGATCGACCACGTGTCCGTTCCGGTCGGCGATCTTGTTGCCGCAATCGCATTCTACGAGCGAGTTCTGGCGCCCCTTGGCCTTTCACGTCTCGTAACGCGCGACGAGACGGCAGGTTTTGGCAAGCGATACCCTGAATTCTGGCTCAACAAGCGCAGCACCCGCCACCATGATGTCAATCCTGGCGCACATGTCGCCTTGCGGGCCGCCAGCGAGCAGTCGGTACGTGAATTCCATTCCTTGGCTATGGCGAATGGCGCGACCGATGCCGGAATGCCCGGCCCTAGGGATGCCGCGCTGACCACCTATTTCGGCGCATTCATCATCGATCCCGATGGCAACAAGATTGAGGCAATCACCTTCCCGTCTATTTCGGAATGATTGGCTCTTCGGTCATCCGTTTATGATGGTCACAGCCTAGTGCGGCCATGGCAGCAGCAATCCGGTCGTTGTGAGGCGCCGTATCGGGGTCTTCTCCAAGACAATCAATACGTTGGTGAAGCGGAAGCGCTCCGGTCGCCGATAATGAAGATCTGGTAGTCGACAGGCGGATAGCAGGATTGTCTTGCGACGGCGCACTTACTGCCGTCCAACGCCCGACGACTGAGCAAAGCCACTATGCCCCAAGCATTCATATTGGTTGTATTGGCGACGACGGCGGATTATCGTGTCGGTAAATAGGGCTTTAGGGGGTTTCGACATGGGCGTTTCGCACTCCAATTCGGTCAGCCGCCGCGGCATCATGAGCCGGGTGGCTGCCGTCGCTGCCGCGGGAATGGTGGCACCGGCCTTGACTCCGGTGGCGCGTGCCGCCGGGTCGGATGACGGGCTGAAGACATTCAAGGGCCGGTACGCACTACGCGGTGGCCGCATCATCGACGGCTATTTCGTCGCACCCAGCAATAGCTCCTACCTCGATGTGGTTGTCGTGCTGCATGGCGAGAACGGTTTCGACGCTGGCGCGCGCGCGCTGGCGCACTACCATGCCCGTGCTGGCAAGCTGGCGATCGTGCCCGACATGCCCGCGACCTATCGCGGTGTCGCTGCGCTCGCGGGACGCGATGCGCACGTCGCCGATATCAAGGGGCTGCGCGACGCTTTCGGCCGCCATCTGCGTGGCAACGGCAAGGTCGAGTTCGTCTCCGCCTGAGGTCGGCGCCGCTCTGCTGCGAAAGGGCTGCTGGACACGTCCGGCGGCCTTTTTCGTGTGCGGGGGTATCGGGCTGCGGGGCCCGGCTTAAGGACGGAGCGCCAACAAAAGACTCGGGGGTTCCGGCGTGGCAAAGCCGCGTCGTCGGTCATGGCTGCGCCATGCCGGCCGGTTCGCTGCGATTACGCTGATTAGCTGCCGCTAATCAGCGGCAGCGAACTGGAGCGGGCGAAGGGATTCGAACCCTCGACCCCAACCTTGGCAAGGTTGTGCTCTACCCCTGAGCTACGCCCGCTCTGGCGCCGGCCCGTGAAGCCACGGGCGGGTAAGGAGCGGGGCCATTAGCAGCGCTCCCGCGGGTCCGCAACCCCCTGTTGCAACCCGATCGAAAAGCCTTGGCTTCGCGGCGCTAGCGCCCACATAAGGGCCTTTATCGCTGACGGAGAAGAGACTTGGCTACGCTTGGAATGACCCCGGAGCAAAAGGAAGCCGTCGAGGCATTCCGCCGGGACGTGGTCGAACCGTCGATGAGCAAGCTGGTGATCATCGACTTCTGGGCGGAATGGTGCGGGCCGTGCAAAGCGCTGAGCCCGGTGCTGGAAAAGGTCGCCGCCGATTATGCCGACAAGGGCGTCGTGCTGGCCAAGGTCGATACCGACAAGAACCAGTTCATCGCCGCGCAATTCCAGATCAAGTCGATCCCGACCGTCTATGCGATGTTCCAGGGGCAGTTGATCGCCGACCTGACCAGCGCGCGGACCGAATCGCAATTGAAGGCGATGCTCGACCAGGTGCTTCGCCAATTGCCGGTCGAGAGCGCGGAGGCGCAGCAGGAAGCCGAGATCGAACCATTGGTCGCGGCCGCCGAGCAGATTTTGCACGATGGCGACGCGGAGCGCGCTTTGTCCTATTTCGAGCAGATCGCCGAGATCGCGCCGGATCATCCCGAAGTGGTGTCGGGCCGTGTCCGCGCGCTGGTCTCGCTCGGCCGGCTGGACGACGCCGAGGCAGTGCTCGCCGCCCTGCCCGAAGACGCGGCCAAGGGCGCGGAGATCGATCGCGCCCGCGCTGCGCTCGATCTCGCACGCTCGGCTCCGCCCGCGGAGGATTTGGCGCCATTGATTGCGGCAGCGGAAGCCGATCCGGACAATCTGCAGGCGCGGTTCGATTTGGCCAATGCGCAAATGGCAGCCGGGCAGCGCGATGCCGCCGCCGATTCGTTCCTGGCGATCGTCGCCAAGGATCGCGCCTGGAATGACGGCGCGGCGCGCGCGCAATTCCTGAAGTTGCTCGAAGTGGTCGGGCTGGAGGATCCCTGGGTGTCGGCGCAGCGCCGCCGGCTGTCGGCGATCTTGTTTACGTGACGACGACGCGGCTCTCGATCTTCCCGCTGGCGGGAGCGTTGCTGTTTCCGCGGATGCATCTGCCGCTGCATATCTTCGAGCCGCGCTATTGCGCGATGGTGTCGGACGCGATGGCGCGCGACCGCCGCATCGGGATGATCCAGCCGCGCGGCGATGGCGATCCTCCGCCGCTATTCGATCTGGGCTGTGTCGGCCGCATCGCCGAGGTCGAGGCGCTCGACGACGGCCGTTACAATATCGTGCTCGAAGGGACGTCGCTGTTCCGAGTCGCGCGCGAGTTGGAAGTCACAACGCCGTTCCGTCAGGTCGAGGCCGAATTGATCCCGCTGCCGCACGAATCGGAGACGCTGTCCTTGGGGCATCGCGCCGCGCTGGAAACCGAATCGCGGCGCTTCGCCGATGCGCAGGGCTATGCGGTCGACTGGGATTCGGTGGCGCGGCTCGACGATGAGGCGTTGGTCAATGGCATCGCCCAGATCGCGCCGTTCGACGCGGCGGCCAAGCAGGCGCTGCTCGAGGCCACCGACCTCGCCGCACGCGCCGAGCTGACCGTGCAATTGATGCAATTCTTCGGCCGCCACGATGGCGAGGATCGCGTCACGCTGCAATAGAATGGCCTGGCCGCACTGCGCCTCCGCAGAGGTGAGGAAGCCATCGCGCGACTGATGTAAACGCCTAACGCGCGGAGCAGGTTGAGGCGTTGCCGATCTTGTAGCTCACGAAGACATTCGTGCGCCCTTCCTGCCGATCGATCACGACCTTCATGAACTTGGGCTGCGCAATGAATGTCAGGTTGCGATAATCGGCGAATTTCGCCTGGGTGTCGTTGAACAGCGCCATGCCGGCCCGCGCCGCTTCGATCCGATAGAAAGCGACGACGCTGGCGATCGGCGCATCGGCGGATAGGTGACAGCGGACGTAACACCCCTTGCGTTCGGGCGCCGCGACGATGTGCGCTGGCGCATAGGGTGCGCCGAGACCGAGGCTGGCAGGGCAACGAACGTGGCGGCGAGGAGGATCATCGCGCTGATCTCAAATCGGTATCTGCTGCGAGATACAGTGGAAGCTGCCGCCGCCGGTCAGGATATGGTCGGCGCGTAGACCGACGGTCTTGCGTCCCGGGAACAGCGCGCCGATCGCCTCGACCGCCGTGTCGTCATTTTCGGTGCCGTAGAGCGGCACCACCACGCTGGCATTGCCGATATAGAAGTTCATATAGCTCGCCGGGATGATCTCGTCGTCGCGCAGCACGCGGCCAGGGGACGGCACCGGCACCACCTCGATATCGCCATGCTGGAGCGCGCGCGCGGTGGCGCGTTGATAGACTTGCCAATTGGGGTCGTTCTCGCTCGCTTCGGGAATCGCCAGCCGCCGTGTGCCGACGAAGCGCGCGAGATTATCGACATGCCCGTCGGTATGGTCGTTGAGCAAGCCGTCGCCGAGCCACAGCACTTCGCTATAGCCGAGATCGCGATGGAGCAGTTCCTCGATCTCGGTGCGCGACGTGGATCCGTTGCGGTTGCGATTGAGCAGGCATTGTTCGGTGGTTACCACCAACCCCTCGCCATCGCCGTCGATCGCGCCGCCCTCGAGCACCCAGTTGAAGGTCTCGACCGTCTTGCCGCGCGCCTCGGCCAGCCGCGCGCCGATATCGTCGTCGCCGGGCAAGTCATATTTGCCGCCCCAGCCGTTGAACTGGAAATCGGCTGCCACCCCGTCGCCGCGGATGATCGGCCCGGTGTCGCGCAACCAGATGTCGCCGAACGGCTGGATCACGACCTTGGCGATGTCGCCCGCGCGGCGCCGCGCGGCGGCGGCGGCCTCTTCGTCGGCGGCGACCAGCAGCACTTGTTCGCCTTTGCCATCGGCATGGATGGCGCGCGCGAAGGCGGTCACTTCGTCACGCGCGGGTTCGAGATCGAGTTCCCACAATTCGGGGTGGCTGGGAAATCCGATCCACACCGCCTTGTGCGGCGCCCATTCGGGCCGGGGAGGGGCAATCTTGATCATTGGCCAGCGCGCGCCCCGGCGCGGGACCGGTCGCGGATCGCGCGGAATTCGGCTGTCTTGTACCAATTCGGCCAGACCGGCGTGTCGGCGAGCCGGCGCCCGAGCTGGTAATAAAGCGTCAGATCCTGCACCGCGCCCGCCCAGTTCCAATTGGGGTCATATTCGTCCTGCGGCTCGTGGTAGCGGTTCTCGATATAATCGAGCACTGCGGCGTGCCCCTTGGCAACGCCGCCATCGGCCAGATCCTCGCCCGACCCGCCGTCGAACATCGGCACGCCCAATTTGGCGAAGCTGAAATGGTCCGAGCGGAAATAGCCGCCGCGTTCGGGATTGGGTTCGGGCTTCATCACCCGGCCCTGCGCCTCGACCAGCGGCTTCATCAGATCCTCAAGCTCCGATTTGCCCCAGCCCGTGACGACGAAATCCTTCGCCGGCCCGATCACGTTCAATCCGTCCATGTTGACCCCGCCGACCGTCTTGGCGAGCGGGAAGATCGGGTGCTCGGCATAATATTTCGACCCGAGCAGTCCCGATTCCTCGGCAGTGACCGACAGGAAAACCATCGTTCTTTTGGCCGGACCGGCCTTGGCCTGCGCTTCCGCCAGCGCGATCAGCCCGGCCGAGCCCGAGGCATTGTCGAGCGCGCCGTTGCAGATGTCGTCGCCCTTGACCGGGGTGCAATGGCCGAGATGGTCCCAATGCGCCGAATAGATCACCGTCTCGTCGGGCTTTTCGGTCCCCGGCAGGATGCCGATGACGTTCTTCGATGCCTGGCGTTTGATCGTATTGGTGAAGCCGACCGAGAATTTGATCCCCAGCGGGACGGCCTTGAACCCCTTGACCTTGGCCGCCGCCTGAAGCTGATCGAAATCCTTCCCCGCGCTGGCGAACACCTGTTTGGCCTTGGCGAGCTGCATCCAGCCGATCGCCTGGCTCTGGTCCATATGATCGCCTTTTTCATCGAGCTCGAGCTGCGCGCCCGACCAGCTCGACCGTACCACGCCCCAGCCGTACGCGGCGGGATCGGTATCGTGGACGATGATGACGGCGGCGGCGCCTTCGCGCGCGGCTTCCTCGAACTTGTAGGTCCAGCGGCCGTAATAGGTCATCGCCTTGCCTTCGAAGAGGCCTTGATTGTTGGGCGCCTGCCAATCGGGGTCGTTGACCAGCACGACCACCGTCTTGCCCTTCACATCGACGCCGGCATAATCGTTCCAGCCCTTTTCGGGGGCGTTGATGCCATAACCGACGAACACGACGTCCGAGTTGCGGATGTCGATCTTCGGCGTCACGCGATAGGTCGAGACCACCATATCGTCGCGATAGGTCAGGCTGACCGGTGCCTTGCCGCCGGTGAAGGTCATCGGCGTCATGTTCTCGGCGGTCAGCTGGACCATCGGCACGTCCTGGAACCAGCTGCCTTCATTGCCGGGTTTCAGCCCCGCCGCCTTCATCCGCTCGACCATATAGGCGACCGTCTTGTCCTCGGCGGGCGTGGTCGGCGCGCGTCCCTCGAACGCATCGGAAGACAAGGTTTTGGTGACGTCCTTGAGCGTGTCGACCGAGATGGCGGGGGTGCTCGACTGGGCAAGCGCGGGCGTTGCGGCCAGGACGGCAAGAGAGAGGACGAGACGGCGCATCGGCGACCTTTCGCTAGGGTTGGCCGCTGTCTGGCAGCGCCCCGCCAAGGGCGCAAGCCGGACTATCATCGCCGACCATCGTGGCCTCACGGCCGGTCGGCGCGCGTCGGTCCACTGTTTGGTCCACAACGGAGCAAAAGGGTTGCCACCGGGCGCGCCTTTCCTTGCGAAGTCCGGCGTCATCGTTATTCATCGTGCGATCAAGGGGTTGGGGGACTTATGCGGATATGGGGCTTGGCGGCGGCATTGGGCCTGACGCCCATCGCTATCACGGCAGCCGCGGCACAGGATGCACCTGCCAAATCTTCCAATGACCTGGCTGTCGCATTCGGCGCGCGCGAGGCGGTGCGGCAGATCAGCCTGTCGCCGGACGGCACCAAGGTGGCGATCATCCAGCCGACCAAAGGCCGGGGCTCGGCGCTGATGATCGGTGACCTGGTCAAGGGTGGCGAGTTGAAGGCTATCGTCACCTCGACCGGCAATCCGGACCAGCTGGGCGATTGCCACTGGTCGACCGACACGCGGCTGATCTGCCGCATTGTCATCACTACCAACATCAATGGCGATCGGCTGGGTTTCTCCCGGATTATCGCGGTCGATTCGGATGGCAAGAATCTCAAGCTGCTGAGCGCGCGGACCAGCGACCGCTCGCTGGGGCTGATGCAAAACGGCGGCTCGCTGATCGACTGGGGCGCCGGAGGCAATGGGTCGGCATTGATGACGCGGCTTTTCGTCCCCGAATCGTCGACCGGTACGCACATCGCCGAGAGCCAATCGGGATTGGGGGTCGAATTGATCGATACGACCTCGCTGTCGCGCAAGCAGGTCGAGCCGGCGCGCGACGGTGCGGTCGACTATATCAGCGACGGTCGGGGTAACGTCCGCGTGATGGGCATCCGACCGAAGACCAGTTCGGGGTACGATTCGGACAAGATCATCTATTCCTACCGGACCTCCGACAGCCGAACGTGGAAGCCGCTCACGACGGGAACGTCCGTCGCCGGTCAGGCGGCGGGTTTCCTGCCTTACGCCGTCGATCCGGCGCTCAATGTGGCCTATGGATTCGAAAATCAGGATGGGCGCGCCGCGCTCTACAGCGTCGCGCTCGACGGCAGCCTGACCAAGAAGCTGGTGCTGTCGCGGCCGGATGTCGATGTCGACGATCTCGTCGAAGTGGGTCGGCAGAATCGCGTGGTCGGCGCCACCTATGTCACTGATCGCCGCGAGGCGGTGTTCTTCGACCCCCCACTGAAGGCGCTGCGTATTGCGCTGGGCAAGGCGTTGCCGGGCAAGATCATCACCTTCATCGACGCCAGCGCCGACGAGAGCAAGTTGCTGATGTTCGCCTACAGCGATCTCGATCCCGGACGCTATTATGTGTTCGACAAGAAGACGAGATCGATGGCGGAAGTTCTGTCGTCGCGGCCCGACCTGGACAGCGTCAAGCTCGCGACGGTGAAGCCGGTTACCTACCAAGCCGCGGACGGCACCAGCATTCCCGCTTTTCTGACTCTTCCCGCTGGCAGCGACGGCAAAAACCTGCCCGCGATCGTGATGCCGCATGGCGGGCCAAGCGCGCGCGACGAATGGGGTTTCGATTGGCTCGCGCAATATTTCGTGGCGCGTGGCTATGTCGTTATCCAACCCAATTTCCGTGGATCGACCGGCTATGGCGACGCCTGGTATCAGAAGAACGGATTCCAGTCGTGGCGGACCTCGATCGGCGACGTGAACGATGCCGGACGCTGGCTGGTGAAATCCGGCATCGCCGATCCCAGAAAACTTGCGATCGTCGGCTGGTCTTACGGCGGCTATGCCGCGTTGCAATCGGCGGTGCTCGACCCCGATCTGTTCAAGGCCATCGTCGCGATCGCGCCGGTCACCGACTTGGACGCGCTACGAGACGAGTCGCGCGACTTCACCAATTTCCCTCAGGTCGATGCGCAGATCGGCCACGGTCCGTGGATCGCCGAAGGGTCGCCGGCGCGCAATGCGGGCAAGATCAAGGCGCCTGTGCTGCTGTTCCACGGGGATCGCGACACCAACGTCGGGATCGGCGAGTCGCGATTGATGGCCGGCAAGATCAAAAGCGCGGGTGGCAAGGTTGAATTCGTCGAGTTCAAGGGGCTCGACCATCAACTCGATGACGATACGGCGCGCACGACGATGCTTGGCAAGGCCGACGCTTTCCTGCGCAACGCGATGGGGTTGTAGCGCGGCGTTGGTCAGGCGCGCCGCGCGCTGATCAGCAATTGCGCCGCCACCAGCCGCGCGGTCACCTCGATCGCTTCGCCTGCTACTGTCTCGATCGGTTCGGACAGCGGGTGGATCGGCGCGCCCCAATGCGAACGCGACTCGTCGAATGGGCTGTTTTCGAACGTCACGTCTGCGCCGAAATCGACTCGCAGCCATTGCGCTACCCCGTGGATCACGCCGCCATCGGAGATCAGCGTCGCAGTCTCTTGGGTCGGCCCGAACGACGGCGCCTCGAAATCCATGGCGAGCAGGCTGGTGGGGCGAGATCGGCGCGTGGCTCCATCGGCGCGCGCCCGCAACACTGCCGGAGAGGGCGCGGCGAGCAGGTTGAAGGGCGACATGTCGAAGCCCTCCACCATGCCAAGCGGCCATTCGGCCGGGTGGTCGAGCGCGACGAGCGCGCACCGCAATTCGGCGCGCGGCGGCAGGATCGGCGCGTCGGGCCGGATCAACCGCCCGCGGGCGTCGGTAATGACCCGAACGATGTCATCGCCAAACAACGCGTCGTCGAACAATTCGGACATCAGCAGGTCGGCAGGCTCCGCCAGATCCTGTCCCAATTCCAGGTCGGTCGAATATTTGGAGATGACCGTGATGCGATCGGCCAGCCCATTGCGCTGCGCGATCTCGCGCGCCGCCGCCGCGATCACCGGATTGGCTTCGCAGGTGATGACTTGGGCACCGGCGCGGGCGGCGAGCAGCGACAGCAGCCCGGCCCCGGTACCGATCTCCAATACACGCATTCCCGGGGACACCAGCCGGGCGATCGCTTGGGAGTAACAAGCGTTGCGGGGGCCGTCGCGCAGCATGGGCGCATGCCAGTGCGGTACGCCCGCCGACAGTGCCGCGCGGACCAGGTCGCGCACGTCGGTGTCGTCGGGCGCTGCCGCCACCGCGGCCAGCCCCAGCGCATAAGCGTCGCCGGCGATGCCCTTTGTCTTGAGCGCCTGGCACAGCATCGCCATGGCGAGCGGCTCGTCCGCAACGTGCGGGTATCGTTGCAGAATATCGATCACTTTTCCCCAATGCCGTCGGCCGGTTCGTCCGTTTCGCGACACCAACTTGTGGGTCGGCGCTCGCAACCACACAAGAGAGCTTCGGACAGTCCTAGAATGTTTATCCGTCAACGCAAAAGGGCGGCCCCATAGGGACCGCCCTTTCGCATATCGACGATGTCGTCCAGATCAGCTCACGCCGATCCGTGTCATCAGCGCGAGTAGAATTCGACGACCAGATTCGGTTCCATCTTCACCGGGTACGGCACCTCGTCGAGGGTCGGCACGCGAGTGAAGGTCACCTTGGCATTGCCGTCGGGCGAGACGTAATCGGGAATGTCGCGCTCGGCGAGCTGCTGCGCTTCCATCACCAGCGCCATTTCCTTGGCCTTGGTGCCCAGCGTGATTTCGTCACCGACGAAGCAGCGGCGCGACGCGATGTTGCACTTCACGCCGTTGACGCGGATGTGGCCGTGGCTGACCAACTGGCGCGCGGCGAAGATCGTTGGGGCGAACTTGGCGCGATAGACGATCATGTCGAGGCGCTGTTCGAGCAGGCCGATCAGGTTCTGCGAAGTATCGCCCTTCATCCGGGCGGCCTCGTGATAGCAATGCCGGAACTGCTTCTCGGTCACGTCGCCGTAATAGCCCTTGAGCTTCTGCTTGGCGCGCAGCTGGATGCCGAAGTCCGACATCTTGCCCTTGCGGCGCTGACCATGCTGGCCGGGGCCGTATTCGCGCTTGTTCACCGGGGACTTGGGACGACCCCAGATGTTTTCGCCCATCCGGCGGTCGAGCTTGTGCTTGGCGCTGGAGCGCTTCGACATAAATATTCCTTTGCAATTGCCAACAACGACGCCGCCCGAAGGCGGCGCTAATTCCGGTCATCGCTCTGCTGAGATCAGGAGATCGGCAGGGCCACCGCTTCACCGGAAGTGCGGGGCCGTTTGCGAAGGGCGCGCCTCTCGCAGAGGCGTCCGCTAGAGTCAAGCCTCAGTGGTGGGGTCGGCCTTATTGTCGGACGACCTGACCATTATTCTGGAGCGTTTGCGAACGCTGCATCGCATCGTCTCTGACGCGCGCATTGTCAGAATCGATCCGGCTCCAATCGGCCTTGGTATGACACGTCACATGGCCACCGAGGATCGAGCCGGTGGCTGGACCGTCGCGGCGGCAAGTCTTCTTTTCCTTGACGGGTGCCGGCGCGGCTGCGTCGGTAGCGGACTGAGCGATCGCCGGAGCAACGAACAACATGGCGGGTACTGCCGCCATCATCTTGAAATGCATTAGTAACTCCCCTGGTTGGATTGCTTATCCGACTATCGTGTCCGTCACTGGAGCGAAGGCCAAAGCGGCTGGGGCGCTCATCACCAACCTGGCGAAGCGCCTGGACCCAGCGCGCCTCCGTCGTTCGACGACGGGCAGCGTTCGATGAAGTGTCAGTGTGCGTCCGACGCACCGCTGCCTGAGGTGAGCCCGTCGCCCGAGCGCACGCCGGGCATGGGCGCCCGTTCGGCGTTGGGATCGACGCCGGTGCCGTCGATTTTCGCCCATTCGTCCTTGGTGTGGCACGAACTGCGCATCATGTTCGAACCGGGAAACGGCTCGAGCGGGCGACAGATTTTCTTTTCCTTTTTCGGCTTGGGCGCCGGCGCCGTATCGCCGGTTTGGGCGAAAGCGGGAACGGTCAGCAGCGCAAGGCCCGCAGCTGCCATCATCTTGAAACGCATGTATAACTCCGAAGTGAGAGCGGCTTTACTTGGCGCGAAGCTGTATCGGTTCCCTAGCGCCGAAGGAAGTCAAAAACGTCAGCCTCGCTGACGCGGATTGGCAAGTGCCGACAAGACGCCGCGCAATGTCCGCACTTCCTGGCTCGACCAACCGGGCTTGGTCAACAGCGTGCGTAATGTCCGTTTCGTCGTCGGCACGCGATCGGGCGGGAAATAGAAGCCGGCACCCTCCAGCATCGCGTCGAGCTGGCCGATCATGCCGTCGAGCTCTTCCTGCGGCGCGGGTAGCGGCAGGTCGGTGTCGGTCGGCTGCGCGAGCGACACGCTTTTCGACCATTCGTACGCGACCAGGATCACCGCCTGGGCGAGATTGAGGCTGCCGAACGCGGGATTGATCGGCACGGTGACGATCGTCCGCGCGACCGCGACATCGTCGGTTTCCAGCCCCGAGCGCTCGGGCCCGAACAGGATCGCCGACCGGCCCGCTTGCTCATGGATCTCGCGCGCCGCGGCCTCGGGAGTCATCACCGGCTTGGTGACGCCGCGTTTCCTGACGGTGGTCGCATAGACATGAGGGCAATCGGCGACCGCCTCGGCGACACTGTCGAATACCCGCGCACGTTCGAGCACCACGTCGGCACCCGATGCCGCCGGTCCCGCCTGCGGGTTGGGCCAGCCGTCGCGCGGGGCCACCAGCCGCATCTCGGTCAGCCCGAAATTGAGCATGGCGCGCGCCGCTTTGCCGATATTCTCACCAAGCTGGGGACGGACGAGGACGATAATCGGCTGATGAAGGTCGGTAAGCTCAGTCACGAGTGAGGCGCGCGCTCCAGGCATAGCCACGATAGAGCGTGCGGTGTTGCGCGTTCAGCCCGATCTTGTCCACCACCTCGAACAGCTCGGCGCGCGGGCTGACATCGAACTTGCCGAGCCAGGCGAACAGCATCGCGCGAAACCAGCGCGGCAGGCGTTCCTGCTGCCCGAAATCGACGATGTCGAGCCGCCCGCCGGGCGCGAGCTTGCTTGCCGCCTCGCGGATCGCGCCGGTCCAGTCGGGGATCATCGACAGGGTGTAGGATTGGAACACGCGATCGAATTCGGCGCGGCCGAACATGCCCTTCGCATCGAACGCGGTGGCATCGCCCAGCGCGAAAGCGATGCGATCGCTCAGTCCCTCCTTGGCGACATTGGCGCGCGCGGTCTCGAGCATCGCCTCCGAGATATCGACACCGTAATAATGCGCGTCGGGCCAGCGCCGCGCGGCAACGATCAGATTGCGCCCGGTGCCGCACCCCGCCTCGAGCACGCTGCCGCCCGGCGGAGGCGCGAGGCCCTCGATCAGCGCGTCACGTCCCAACAAGTAATATTTGCGGGTGAGGTCGTAAAAGTGGCGCTGGGAGCGATAGATCGCGTCCATCTGCGCCGCATGCGGCTGCTCGCTCAGGCGGCGTCCCCCAGCACGTAGAGATGCACGCCGCCATAGATCGAGGAACGATCGCGCCGGGTGTAATCGAGCGAGTCCTCGGCGCGATAGGTCCAGCGCCCGAGCACCGCGTCGGGCACGCGGCCCGGCAGGATGGTCGGCTCGCCCGCGGTGCGGAACAGCACGCGCGATCCCGGCCGCGCGGTGCGGGTGATCTCGGTCCACAAATCGGTCAATTGCTCGTCGGTCATCCAATCCTGCGCATCGAGCAGGATGTAGCGATCGAGCGAGGCATCGGGCTGGCGCTTGAGGAACTCACTATAGTTTGAATGGAGGATTTCCATCCGGTCGAGCCGGTCGACGACATCGGCGTAATTGTCGGCCTGGAGATAGGGCGGCAGCGGTGCCTCCGGCCCTTCGCCATAACCGCGGCCGAACGCTTGCCAGGCGAAATAATTGTCCTTGAGGTCGAAGTCGCAAGCGAGCTTTTCGAGCCGCTCGCGCAACACCGTCGCCATCTTGGCGTCACCGGCCAGCGCTTCGTACTGAGCGGGCGGGATGCCGAGCCCGAACAAGGACGCCGGCTGGTCGGTCAGCCAGCGCACGAACGCCTTGTCGAAGAACGGCGCATATTCGCGGTCGAATATCTCGCGCTGTTCCTCGATCGTATTGGCCTTGAGGATCGCCTTGGGATCGAGCCCGTGGAGCCGTGCCAGCATATGCGCCGCGCCGATGAAGCCGCCGAGCAGGCCGCGCTTGTACAGCCCCTTGGCGAACCCGCCGATGCGGCGGCGGCCGATCAGGTCGCGGCTTTCCCAATAATGCCGCGTCGGCTCATCGAGATGCGGGCGGATATAGCTCTTGTACGCCGCGATGTTCGCCTTGGTGTTGGCTTCGGCGAAGAAGCGGTGGAAAGCATCGTAATCGGGCAGATGGCGGGCTGCTGCGAGCTTCAATTTGTTGAGCGCGATATGCGCGGTGTTGAGGTCGACCGCGGTGATCCGGCGCGGATTGGCGGTCAGATAGCTGAGCGCGTTGCACCCGCCCGAGGCGATCGTCACGACGTGATTGTCGGGCTGGATCGCCAGCGCTTCCATATCGACCGAGGGATCTTCCCAGATCTGCGCATAGACCAGGCCGCGGAAGGCGAAGGTGAAGGCGCGTTCGAGAATGCCCTGCTTGGTCAGATGGTCGTGGCGGTGGACCGCATCCTGGACGGCGCGGTTCTTTTGCGGAGCAAGGGCAGTGGCCATATGAAGTGTCCCAGAGGGTGCGCGGCCTTACCGCGCGCGACCTTTTCGCGCTAGGGCAATCCGGTGACGTTTCGATGACGCCCCCCGGACTCGCGATGGGGCGAGGCGATCACGGGGTCATTGCCCCGCCATCGGGCCAGCTGGTGTCGCTGACCCGGGTCAGGTGCATCTCGAAGAATTGCACCGGTGGTTGACCCGTCACGACGCGCTCGCCGATCTCGGTCCACACCTTGTCCTTGAACGTCGCGGTGTAGCGGATCGTCGCCGGGCCGGCAGGAACCTCCCAGACATAGCCGTCGGCGGTCGGCGTGATGACGAAGTCGCCGGCATGACCAAGCGCATAAGAGCGGAAATTGTAAGCTTTCTTCGTCGGTTCGTACGAAATCACTGCGAAGGCATTGAAGCCGATCGACCCGTCGGCATTTAACGACCGGCCCTCGATCACCCTCAAGCTCCCCCCAAGCATGGTGCCGATGCGCTCGGTATGCGTGACTTTATGCTCGCCGCTCGGCCCGCGCGTCGTTGCGGTGCCGCGCCAGGTGCCGTCCATCCAGGCGAATTTGCCCGCTGCGTCCTTCTGCGCAGCGATCGTGGCGGGATCGGCTTGCTGCGCGCTCGCCGGTACCGTCATGATTAGAGCCAACGTCCCCAGGATAATCCGCCGCATATGGTCCTCCGCGTCGCTTCGTGGCAGCGTCGGCCGCGATGGCGACGCTTTCCCCTGATCAGCCGAAACGACAACGGCCGCGCAATCGCGGCTTCGCCAATGCCGCACGCAATTTCGCGAACCATGTGGTCGCTTTGCCGGGTTTCGTGCCGCTGACGGCGAGCGGGCTCGCGGCGATCGTTCTGGCGACGATCACCGGGGCGTTCGGGACGATCGCGATGGCCTATCCGGCGCGGTTCGGTTTCTGGTCGCTGCTGATCGGCTGGAACATCGCCAAATGGATCGTCTGGTTCGCCTGGCGGGTGCGGCGCCCGCGGGACTGGCGGCGAGCCGCGGTGCTCGGGGCTTTGGCCATCAACCTGCCGCTGCCGCTCGAAATCCCGCTCGCGCTCCGTTTGTTCGGGGTCAGTACCGCAATCGATCCCGCACGGACCTGGATCGAGGCGGCGGCGATCAGCGTCACCTTATTCGTCGCCTTGTTCCTGGCGCGGCGGGCGGGCCCAGCGAAAGCTGTCATTCCCGCCGACACCGGCATCCTGTTTCGCGCGGGCGTCCGCGACCTCGCCGAGGTGCACGGCCTGCGTGCCGAGGATCATTACTGCCGCGTCCATCTCGGCGACGGACGGACTCTATTGGTGCTGGCGCGGTTCGCCGATCTACGCGCCGAACTGGCGGGGATCGACGGCGAGCAGGTTCATCGCGGCGCGTGGATCGCCGCCGCGGGCATGGACGGCGCGGTGCGCGACGGGCGCGCCTGGCGGCTGGTGCTGGTCCACGGGACGCGGCTGCCGGTCAGCGACACCTACCTTTCCGCGGTCCGCGCGCGCGGCTGGCTGAAGATAAAACCCAAAGTCGGGGTGGCGTAACCCGCGACGGATCGGTAAGGGCGTCTCACACGACAGCTCAAAGGACCCGCGCCCAGTTCATGCGCATCGCCATCGCGTCCGATCATGCCGCCATCGCCCTCAAGGCGACGCTTGCGGAATGGTTGCGTGCGGCCGGGCATGAAGTCGACGATCTGGGTCCGCACGACGGCGCGAGCGTCGATTATCCCGATTACGGCTACAAGCTCGCCGAGGCGGTCGCCAGTGGTGCGGCCGAACGCGGGGTCGCCTTGTGCGGATCCGGCATTGGCATTTCGATCGCGGTCAATCGCAATCCCAAGGTTCGCTGCGCGCTCGTCTCCGAACCTTTGTCTGCCGCGCTTGCCCGCGAACATAACGACGCCAACGCGATCGCGATCGGCGCGCGGCTGACCGGCGAGGCGATGGCGATCGCTTGCCTCGAAGCCTTTCTATCCACCCCCTTTGCCGGGGGCCGCCACCAGCACCGGGTCGACAAGCTCGGCCATCCCACGCCAGCAGAACCAACGAAAGCCTGAACGATGAGCACGAATCCCAGCACGCTCCACGACGTCCAGCCCGACGGCTATTTCACTCGCGGCCTGGCCGAGGCCGATCCCGCGGTGTTCGCCGGCGTGCGCCACGAACTCGCCCGCGAGCAGAACCAGATCGAGCTGATCGCGTCGGAGAATATCGTCTCGAAAGCGGTGCTCGAGGCGCAGGGATCGGTGTTCACCAACAAATATGCCGAAGGCTATCCGGGCAAGCGTTACTATCAAGGCTGCCACCCGTCGGACGAAGTCGAGCAGTTGGCGATCGATCGCGCCAAGGAAGTGTTCGGCTGCGAGTTCGCCAACGTCCAGCCGCATTCGGGCGCGCAGGCGAACGGTGCGGTGATGCTCGCTCTCGTCAAGCCGGGCGAGACGATCATGGGGCTCAGCCTCGATTCGGGCGGCCATCTGACCCACGGCGCCAAGGCGGCAATGTCGGGCAAGTGGTTCAATGCGGTACAATATGGCGTCGACGCGACGACGCATTTGATCGATTTCGACGAAGTCGCGGCCAAGGCGCGGGAGCATAAACCCAAGCTGATCATCGCCGGCGGCTCGGCCTATCCGCGCCAGATCGACTTCGCCAGGTTCCGCGCGATCGCCGATGAAGTGGGCGCGATCTTCATGGTCGACATGGCGCATTTCGCCGGGCTGGTCGCGGGCGGCGTCCACCCGACCCCGTTCGGCCACGCCCATGTCGTCACCACGACGACGCACAAGACCTTGCGCGGCCCGCGCGGCGGTGCCGTCTTCACCAATGACGAGGCGATCGCCAAGAAGATCAACTCGGCGGTGTTCCCCGGACTGCAGGGCGGCCCGCTGATGCATGTCATCGCCGCCAAGGCGGTCGCGTTCGGCGAAGCGCTGCGCCCCGACTTCAAGCTCTATGCCGCGGCCATCATCGAGAATGCCAAGGTGCTGGCGGCGACGCTGGCCGAGCGCGGCGCAGCGGTCGTCTCGGGCGGCACCGACACCCACCTCGCGCTGATCGACCTGACCCCGCTCGGCGTGACCGGCAAGGATGCCGATGAGGCGCTCGAGCGCGCGGGCATCACTTGCAACAAGAACGGCATTCCCAACGACCCGCTTCCCCCGGTCAAGACCAGCGGCATCCGTGTCGGATCGCCCGCCGGCACCACCCGCGGATTCGGTCCCGCCGAGTTCCGCGAGATCGGCAATATGGTCGCCGACGTGCTCGATGGCCTGGCCAAAAATGGCGAGCAGGGCGACGCTCAAGTCGAAATGGCTGTGCGTGACCGTGTTAATGCACTATGTCACCGATTCCCGATTTATCCGGAAGGCTGAGACATGACCGAAGACAATCTGAAGCGGATGTGCACGCATTGCGACGCGGCACTGCCCGACGGCGCCAAATTCTGCCCGGCGTGCGGCGTCGCGACCGGCGACGGTTCGACCACCTATGAAGAAGCCAAGGCGTTCGTGATGAACAGCGCGTCCGAGGCCGAAAAGACCGCGCGCGAGCTGATGAAGAACGAGGATGCGCAGAAGATCGCGGGTGCCGCGGCGGTTGGCGCGGTGGCGGCGATCGTGCTGCCGATCTCGATGGTGACGGGCGCGGTGATCGGCGCCGGAATCATGGCGTATAATCGATTCGCCAAATAAGGAGACGTATGAGTTCTTCGGACGAAACGCTCGCGGCGGCCCGCGCCGCCCTTCACCGCTCGCGCGCCGGTGAGCCCGAACCGGGCGTTGGTGGTGCGATGAAGCGCGGTGCGGTACTGGGGGCGATCGTCTCGCTGCCAGTCGCGGGCATCGGCGTGATCGGCGGCGCGGTGATCGGCGCCGGTGCCGCCGCGCTCGACAGACTCACGAAGAAGGACTGATCGACCTTGCGTTGCCCCTTTTGCGGCCACGAAGACAGCCAGGTCAAGGATTCGCGCCCGACCGAGGACGGCGCGGCGATCCGCCGCCGGCGGCAATGCGAGGGCTGCGCGGCGCGCTTCACCACGTTCGAGCGCATCCAGCTGCGCGACCTGGTCGTGCTCAAGAGCGACGATCGCCGCCAACCGTTCGACCGCGAGAAATTGATGCGCTCGATCTCGGTGGCGACACGCAAGCGCCCGATCGATCCCGTGCGCATCGAGAAACTGGTGTCGGGCATCCAGCGCCAGCTCGAGACGACGGGCGACCCCGAAATCCCCGCGCAGCAGATCGGCCAGATGGTGATGGAAGGGCTCAAGGGCCTCGATTCGGTCGCCTATATCCGCTTCGCCAGCGTCTATAAGGACTTCACCGAGGCGAAGGATTTCGAGGAATTCGCCGGGTCAGTGAGCGAGATCGGGGCTAAGCCTTAGGGGCGTGCCGCCCAGGCGGCCGCGATCATTTCCTCGAGTATTTCCGCATCCACATCGGCCAGCTTCTTGACGTAGAGGCAGCCGCGTCCGCGTTCGTGCTTGCCCAGCCGGTCGAGCAGCGCCTGATTCGAGTCGAGATCGCAGCTCAGGTAGAGAACCAGCGCCGCCTTGCGCGGCGAAAAGCCGATCGTGCAGATCTCGCCCTCGCGCCCACTGTCATATTTGTAGCGATACAGACCGAACCCGACGATCGACGGCCCCCACATCACCGGCGGCTCGCCCGAGATGCGCGTCATGATCGCGGCGAGCGTCTGGCCGTCGGCACGCCGTTGCGGATGCTCGACCGCGGCGAGGAACGCGTGCGGATCGACCGCGGTCGCCTTGGTCTTGTTCTCGGCCATCGATCGCACCCCTTGCGAGTCGGTTCGCACAGCCTAGCACGCCGACCGTGCTTCGCTTAAGCGGCCTGCGATGACTGCCTCCGCGATCACTCGCCGCTCGATCGCAGCGCAGGCCTGGCCGATCATGATCGGGCAGATCACGGTGCCGCTGGTCGGGCTGGTCGACACCGCGATCATCGGCCGGACCGGCGATGCGGTGGCGCTGGCGGCGGTCGCGCTCGGCAGTTTCGTCGTCACTTTCCTGTTCTGGACCTTCGGCTTCCTGCGGATGGGGATGACCGGTCTGACCGCGCAGGCCGAGGGTGCCAAGGACGCGGTCGAGGTTCGTGCGCTACTGATCCGCGGCATCGCTCTTGGGCTCGGACTCGGCGCGGCGCTGCTCGCGCTCCAGATTGTGCTCATCCCGCTCGCTTTTCGTATCTTCGCGGGCTCGGGCGAGCTCGACAGCGTGGCGGAGGGGTTCGTTGCCGCTCGCCTGTTCGGCGCACCCGCCGCGCTGGCCGGCTTCGCCATCAACGGCTGGCTGCTCGGATTGGGGCGGACGCGCGCGGCCTTGCTGCTCCAATTGGTGATGAACGCCGCCAACATCGCGCTCGATTTGATCTTCGTCTGGCATTTCGGCTGGGGCGCGCGCGGCGTCGGGTTCGGCACGTCGAGCGCGGAGTGGATCGCGCTGGCGACCGGCCTCGCCATTGCTGCCTTCGTGCTTGGGCGTGACGGTCGCGCCGCGATCCGCAGCGAATTGGCACGCGCGTTCGATCCGGCGGCGCTCAAGCGGCTGTTCGGGGTCAATGCCGACATCATGGTCCGCACCGTCGCGCTGCTGATCCTGTTCGGCTGGTTCGCCAATGCCGGCGCCCGATTGGGACCGGTCCAGCTCGGCGCCAACCATGTCCTGTCGCAATTCGTCGGCCTGGCGGCCTATGTGCTCGACGGCTTCGCCTTCACCGCCGAATCGCGTGTCGGCCAGGCGATAGGGGCAAAGTCGCGGATTGATTTCCTCCGTGCGATCCGGCTGACCGGCGAATTCTCCTTCGCCAGCGGTTTCGTCTTCGTCGCGGCGATCGGCCTGGGCGGGCGCTGGCTGGTCGAGCTGATGACCAGCAACCCGCACGTGCAGGAACGCGCGCTGGCGTTTGCCCCGTTCGCCGCGCTGCTGCCGCTGATCGGCGCGCCAGCCTGGCTGCTCGACGGCATCTTCATCGGCGCGACGCGAGGCAAGGCGTTGAGAAACGCCGCGATCCTGTCGACGGGCTTGTACATCGCGACCGATCTCGCGATGCGCCCCTGGGGAGCGCTCGGCGTGTGGATCGCACTGACCATGAGCTATGTCTATCGCGCTGGCGCGCTCGCTTTGTGGTGGCCGGGGCTGCTCAAGGACGTCGGAACGCCTCCGCCGCTTGCGGAACCGTCCCCCGGGACTTAGACGCGCTCGCGATTCCCCAATTCAGCGTTCGGAGCCGCCATGTCGGAAAAGATCAATCGTGTCGTCCTTGCTTACTCGGGCGGCCTCGACACCAGCGTCATCCTCAAATGGCTCCAGCAGACCTATCAATGCGAGGTGGTGACCTTCACCGCGGATCTCGGCCAGGGCGAGGAACTCGAGCCCGCGCGCAAGAAGGCCGAGATGGCGGGGGTCAAGCCCGAGCATATCTTCATCGACGATCTGCGCGAGGAATTCGTCAAGGATTACGTCTTCCCGGTGATGCGCGCCAATGCGCTCTACGAGGGCCTGTATCTGCTCGGCACCTCGATCGCGCGGCCGCTGATCGCCAAGCGCCAGATCGAGATCGCCAAGCAAGTCAATGCCGATGCGGTCAGCCACGGCGCCACCGGCAAGGGCAACGACCAGGTCCGCTTCGAGCTCGGCTATTACGCGCTCGCCCCCGACATCAAGGTGATCGCGCCGTGGCGCGAATGGGACCTGACCAGCCGCACCCGGCTGATCGAATTCGCCGAACAGCATCAGATTCCGGTCGCCAAGGACAAGCGCGGCGAGGCGCCGTTCTCGACCGACGCCAACCTCCTCCACACCTCGTCTGAGGGCAAGGTGCTCGAGGATCCGTGGGAAGAAGTGCCCGATTACGTCTATTCGCGCACCGACAATCCGGAGGATGCGCCCGACACGCCCGAGATCATCACGATCGATTTCGAGCGCGGCGACGGCGTCGCGTTGAACGGCGAGGGCATGTCCCCCGCGACGCTCCTCACCAAGCTCAACGAGCTGGGCAAGCGCCATGGCATCGGCCGCCTCGACCTGGTCGAGAACCGCTTCGTCGGGATGAAATCGCGCGGCATGTACGAGACGCCGGGCGGCACGATCTATCACCTCGCGCATCGCGGCATCGAGCAGCTGACGCTCGACCGCGGCGCTGCCCACCTCAAGGACGAGCTTGCGCCGCGTTATGCTGAGCTGATCTATAACGGCTTCTGGTTCTCGCCCGAGCGCGAAATGCTCCAGGCGGCGATCGACCACAGCCAGGAAAAGGTCACCGGCACGGTGCGGCTCAAGCTCTACAAGGGCGGGGTCTATGTGATCGGGCGCAAATCGCCTTATTCGCTCTACAGCGAGAAGGTCGTGACCTTCGAAGACGATCAGGGCGCGTACGATCAGCGCGATGCGGCAGGGTTCATCAAATTGAACGCGCTGCGGTTGCGGTTGCTCGGGCGGCGGGATCGCTGAGCCAGCATCCGTCATCGCCCCATATCGTCACCCCAGCGCAAGCTGGGGTCTCGTGCGGCATCGCGCCCTCGCTTGAGATCCCAGCTTGCGCTGGGATGACGACTATTGGTGCCTGCTCGTGCAGCCGAGCAGGAATGGTCCGATTCCGCGCAACCCCAAGCGCGTTTTAGGGGAGCGTTAACCATTTTGCCGCCAAGGCTCCTCTCGACCATCGCGGTTCGGGGGGAAAGTAGACATGCGGGACGATCAGGCAGTCGATGTCGCGATCATCGGCGCCGGCCCGGCGGGCCTGACTGCTGCGTACCAGCTCACCAAGCTCGGCTATTCGGTTACGGTGATCGAGAAGGATCCGGTCTATGTCGGCGGGATCAGCCGCACGGTCGAGCATGACGGCTTCCGATTCGATATTGGCGGCCACCGCTTTTTCTCGAAATCGAAAGAGGTAGTCGATCTCTGGAACGAGATCCTGCCCGACGACTTCATCGAACGCCCGCGGATGAGCCGCATCTATTATGAGGGCAAATTCTACAGCTATCCGTTGCGCGGGTTCGAAGCGCTGATGAATCTCGGCATCTGGCGCTCGGCCATGTGCATGCTGAGCTATGCCAAGGCCAAGGCTTTTCCGACCAAGAACCCGCGCTCGTTCGAGCAATGGGTGGTCAACCAGTTCGGCCACAAACTCTATTCGATCTTCTTCAAGACCTATACCGAAAAGGTCTGGGGAATGCCGTGCGACGAGATGTCGGCGGACTGGGCCGCGCAGCGCATCAAGGGATTGAGCCTGGGCGGCGCGGTGATCGACGGGCTCAAGCGGTCGCTCGGGCTCAACAAGCGGCGCAACGACGGCATGGCCGTCAAGACATTGCTCGAGACCTTCCGCTATCCGCGCCAGGGGCCGGGCATGATGTGGGATGCCGCGCGCGACAAGGTGCTGGCCGGGGGCAATCGCGTGCTGATGGGCACCGCGCTGCATCAGATCAGCCAGGATCAGGCGACCGGGCGCTGGCGCGTCGCGGCGCGGCGTGGCGACGAGATGCTGACGATCAATGCCGGCCATGTCATCTCGTCCGCGCCGATGCGCGAACTGGCAGGACGGATCCACCCGTTGCCCGTGACCCTGCCCAATGCCCTCGACCTCAATTACCGCGACTTCCTGACGGTGGCGCTGATGATCCGGTCGGACGATCTGTTCCCGGACAATTGGATCTATATCCATGACCCCCGCGTGAAGGTCGGCCGCGTCCAGAATTTCCGCAGCTGGTCGCCCGAAATGGTGCCCGACGAAGCGCTCGCCTGTGTCGGCTTGGAATATTTCTGTTTTGAAGGCGATGGCTTGTGGTCGGCTTCGGACGATGATCTCGTTTCCTTGGCGACGAAGGAACTCGCGACTTTGGGGCTGGCCGATCCGGCCACTGTCGTCGGCGGCCGCGTCGTGCGGCAGGAAAAGGCCTATCCGGTCTATGACGACGCTTACCGGACCAATGTCGAGGAGATGCGCGGCGAGCTCGAAGCGCGCTATCCGACGCTCCATATGGTCGGACGCAACGGCATGCATCGCTATAACAATCAGGATCACGCGATGATGACCGCGATGCTCACTGTCCGCAACATCCAGGCGGGCGAGCGCATCTACGATATCTGGGCGGTCAACGAGGACGCCGAATATCACGAGAGCGGCAATGAGGGTGAACGCGCCGCACTGGCGTCCGAACGCCTCGTGCCTGCCCGCCTGGGGGCGGCGGCATGATGAATCGCGTCATGGCCTTGCTGTGGCGAGCAACCTATTTGCGCTATCTCGCCGCCAGCGTCGTCGCGCTTGGCGTCGATGTCTCGCTGTTCCTGGTGCTCCAGGCCAGCGGCATGCCGATCGCGCTGTTGTCGGCGCTCAGCTACAGCGCCGGCATCCTGATGCACTGGCTGATATCGAGTCGGCTGGTGTTCGCCGGTGAGTTGCGCGACGTCGGCATCGACCGCGCCCGGCAACAGGCGCTGTTCCTGCTCTCGGCCTTTGCCGGCCTGCTGATCACCGTCGCGATCGTCAGCCTGGCGGTTCAATTCGGGCTCGACGCCCGGCTGGCCAAGCTGATCGCGGTCGCGGCGAGCTTCCAGGCCACGTATCTATTGCGGGCGAAGATCGTATTCGCATGACTCGGCGGCGCTTTTGGCTGTCGGTCGCGGCGATCTGGGCGATCACGTCGGCCCTGCTCATCGTCATCACCTGGAGCGCCATCGTCGCCTGGCGCTTTCCCGATCCCGACGACCCGATGCGGCTGTTGCAGGTCCGCGACTGGCTGGCAGGGCAGAGCTGGTTCGATCTGACCCAGCATCGTCTCAATGATCCCGCCGGCGTGCCGATGCACTGGTCGCGCGTGGTCGACTTGCCGATCGCGGCGGTGATCGTGACGCTGCGGCCGCTGCTCGGCCAACTTGCCGCCGAACATGTCGCCTTGGTGGTCGTGCCGCTGCTGACGCTCGGCGTGGTGATGGCGTTGGTCGCGGCGCTCGCCCGGCGGCTGCTCGCCAATGACGGTGCGGCGCTGATGGCGGTGTGTATTACCCCCCTCGGCGTGGAAGTCCTCCACCAGCTGCGGCCGATGCGGATCGACCATCACGGCTGGCAAATGGCGACCGCGCTTCTCGCGGCCTATGCGCTGGTCGGCGCCCCGACCCGCAAGGCGGGATTGCTGGCCGGAGCGGCGATCGCCGTGTGGCTGTCGATCTCGCTCGAAGGCTTGCCGATGATCGCGGCGATCCTGGCGCTGGTCTCGCTAAAATGGGCGGTGACGCCGGCCAATCGCCCGCTGCTGACGGCGACGGTAGCGGCCACCAGTCTCGGCGCCGTCTCCATCTTCCTGGCATCGCATCCGGCGAGCGCCTGGCTGGTGTCGCCGTGCGACGCGGTGTCGCCAGTCTATCTCGCGATGCTCATGGTCGCGACGGTGGGCACAATCGCCCTGACCGCGCTGCCGATCCGGACGGTCGCCGGTCGTCTGGCCGGACTGGCGGGCGTCGGCGTGGCAGCCCTCGTCCCACTTCCCTTGCTCGCGCCGCAATGCGCGGCGGGTCCGTTCGGCCAGCTCGATCCGCTGGTCCACCATTATTGGTACATGAACGTGGCCGAAGGCCTGCCGTTATGGGACCAGACGCCGTTCGCGATCGTCAACACGATTGCCCTTCCGCTGCTCGGGCTGGCCGGGGCCATGCTGGCGGTGAGGACGAGCACGGGCGAAGAGCGTGTACGTTGGATCACCTTGTTGTTCCTGTTGGGGGCGGCGACGGCGGCGGCGATCTTCGTCCAGCGGTCGGGCGGCGTCGCCAACCTGCTGGCGATCGCGGGGGTGGTACGCCTGCTTCATCCGCTGCTCCTACGGGCGCGGGCGATCGACAGCCTGCCCAAGCGGCTCGCAGCGACGTTCGGTATCTTTGCCGCGGCGGCGCCGGGCGCGGTTTTCGACACGTCGTTGGCCGCGTTGGCGCCCGATCCGCGGGTCGCAACGGTGCACCGGGCGATGGGGTGCCTCGACGCCAGCGACATGCGGGCGCTCCACGCTTTGCCACGCGGCAACGTGCTCGCGCCGCTCGATATTTCGCCGGCGATCCTGCTGCTCACACCGCACGACGCCGTCGCGAGTGGGCATCATCGTGGCGCAACCGCCATGCATGACGTGATCGCGGCGTTTGTCGGCACCGAGGATCAGGCGCATGCTATCATCCTCAAGCGGCGAATCGACTATGTCGCGTTCTGCCCCGGCCTGCCCGAGATCATGATCTATGAAAGCGAATCGCCCTCGGGGTTCCTGGCACGTCTCGACGCCGGCCGGATACCCGCCTGGCTGACGCCGATGCCGCTCCCCGGCTCGCCCGCAAAGGTTTGGCGCGTGCGTTGACCTTGCGGCGTGGCCCTGCCCATGCCTAAAGCCGCGAAGATGGACGGCAGCGGCAAACTTCAATGGTGGCAGACTCGCACCTTCGTGGTGGTGATGGCATTGTTGTCGATGGTGCCGCTGTTGTGGCCTGACATCCCGCCGCTCGTCGACCTGCCCGGTCATATGGGCCGGTATCGCGTCCAGGTCGATCTCCAGAATTATCCCTGGCTGCTCGACTGGTACAATTTTCAATGGTCGCTGATCGGCAATCTCGGCGTCGATCTGCTGGTCGAGATCATGCACCCGATCTTCGGGCTCGAACTGTCGGTCAAGCTGATCGTATTGTCGATCCCGCCGCTGATCGTGATCGGCCTGTTGTGGATCGCGCGCGAAGTCCATGGGCGCATCCCACCCACTGCCTTGTTCGCGTTGCCGCTCGCTTATTGCTACCCGCTGCAATTCGGCTTCGTGAACTTCATGCTGTCCATGGCCTGGGCGCTGCCGATGTTTGCGCTGTGGCTGCGCCTCGCGCGGCTCAAGAAGTTCTGGTTGCGCGCGATCCTCTTCGTGCCGCTGTCATGCATCCTGTGGGTCTGTCACACCTTCGGCTGGGGCGTGCTCGGCGTGCTTGCCTTCTCGGCGGAAATGGTGCGCGAGCATGACCGCATAAAAAACGAGGTCGGGGCGCGGATCGGGCCGATCACGCGCGAAGGCGCCAAGCGCTGGGCGATGGGATTCGTGCGTGCCGGACTGCACTGCCTGCCGCTCTGCTTGCCGATGCTGCTGATGATCGCCTGGCGCAATGGCCAGCATGTGACCGGGGAGACCGGCGACTGGTTCAATTGGCAGGCCAAGATCAGCTGGCTGACGATGATGCTGCGCGATCGCTGGATGGCGTTCGACATTGCCTCGGTGGCGGTGATCGGGCTCGTCATCTACAAGGCGGTGCGCGACCCCAATTTCGAATATTCGCGCGCCGTCGGCCTCTCGACCTTGTTCCTGGTCGCGGTCTTCGTGCTGTTGCCGCGCATCGTGTTCGGTTCGGCTTATGCCGATATGCGGCTGGCGCCGTTCATGGTGGCGATCGCGGTGATCGCGATCCGGCCCAAAAAAATGGTGTCGCCACGCACGATGACGACGGTCGCGGCGCTGGGCCTTGCCTTCGTGCTGGTCCGTACCACCGCGACGACGGTCAGCTTTTACATCTTCGACCAGAATTACGACCGTGAGCTCAAGGCGCTCGATCACATCCCGGTCGGCGCGCGCCTGGTCAGCTTCGTCGGCAAGACGTGCAACAACGAATGGCTGATGAGCCGGCTCGAGCATCTCCCCGCGCTCGCGCTCGAACGCAACGCTGCCTATACCAACGACCAATGGTCGATGCCGGGCGCGCAATTGCTCACGACCAAATATGTCGCTGCCGGGCACTTCTCGCACGACCCCTCGGAAATCGTCACCGAACGGCAATGCGCGCGCGAATGGTGGCGACCGATCGACCGCAGCCTCGCGCTCTTCCCGCGCCCGGCATTCGATTATGTGTGGCTGATCACGCCGCCGCCCTATCACGCCAAATACGTGCAGGACCTGACCCCGATCTGGCGCAGCGGCGACAGCGTGGTGTTCAAGGTCAACCATGTCGAGGTGGCGCCGCAAGCCAAGAGGAGCGACTTCCCGCTCCCGCCTAAGAGCAAGGTTCCCCTCTTCTGAATGGCGTGAGCTGGGCCAGATATTGCTGGTCGCTCTCGACGCCGGCGCGTTCGCGCGCCAGGAAATCGGCGATCGCACGACGGAAGTTGCGGTCGGGAATGTAATGCGCCGACCAGGTCGGCACCGGAACATAGCCGCGCGCCAATTTGTGCTCGCCCTGCGCCCCTGCTTCGACCGTCGACAGCCCGCGCGCGATCGCGGCGTCGATCGCCTGGTAATAACAGAGTTCGAAATGGAGGAAGGGGACGTCCTCGACGCATCCCCAATAGCGGCCGTATAGCGTATCGCCGCCGATCAGGTTGAGCGCGCCGGCGATCGGGCGGCCGTTGCGTTCGGCCAGGATCAGCAGAACCTCATCCGCCATCCGCTCGCCGAGCAACGAGAAGAATGGCCGCGTCAGGTAGGGATGCCCCCATTTGCGGCTGCCGGTGTCCTGATAGAATGCCCAGAACGCGTCCCAATGCGCCTCGGTCAGCTCGGCGCCGGTGACGTGGCGGATGGTCAGGCCCTCGACCGCCTTGGCGCGCTCCTGGCGGATCGCCTTGCGCTTGCGGCTGGCGAGCGCTGTCAGGAAATCGTCGAATGTCGCATAGCCGTCATTCTGCCAATGGAATTGGGTGCCCTCGCGGATCAGCCAGCCCGCCGCCTCGAACATTGGCAACTGGTCGGGCGCGATGAAGGTCGCATGCGCCGAGCTCAGCCCGTTCTGATCGGTCAGCGCCTCGATCGCGCCGATCAGCGCGGGAGCCATCGTCTCGTCGCGTAGCAGCAATCGCGGGCCTGGCACCGGGGTGAACGGCGCCGCCACTTGAAGCTTGGGATAATAATCACCGCCGGCGCGCTCCCAGGCATCGGCCCAGCCATGGTCGAAGACATATTCGCCCTGGCTGTGGCTCTTGGCATAGGCCGGCGCGATCGCGGCGGGCCGACCGTCGGTGCCGTCGACGATTACCGGCAGCGCTTGCCAACCGGTACCGCGCCCGACGCTGCCCGATTCTTCGAGGATCGAGAGGAAATCGTGGCGCACGAACGGATTGCCGGTGCCGGCGCAGGCGTCCCAGTCGGCGGCCGCCACTTGCGACACGCCTTCCGAGATGCGCGCGGTGACGGGCTGGCGGCTCACGCGCCGCATTTCCCCGTCACCCCGACATTGCGCCGGGATTCACGCCGCCGTTCATCCTGCATGCTTGGGAATATGCGGACGGGTGGATGCCGGGACAAGCCCGGCATGACGTTTAGTTGGTTCAGTCGGCCAGCTTGACGACGGCGTCGACCTCGACCGCCGCGCCGCGCGGCAGCGCCGCGACGCCGACCGCGCTGCGGGCGTGCTTGCCGGCCTCACCGAACAGGGCTTCCATCAGGTTCGATGCGCCATTGGCGACTTCGGGCTGATCGGTGAAATCGGGCGCCGAATTGACGAACACGCCCAGCTTGACGATGCGCTCGACGCGGCTGAGGTCGCCGCCCAACGCCGCCTTGATCTGCGCGACCAGCATCAGCCCGCACAGTTCGGCGGCTTCCTGGCCCGCGACCTTGTCGACCCCGTCACCCAATCGGCCGGTGACGACCTTGCCGTCCTTGAACGGCAACTGCCCCGAAATGTGCAGCAAACCGTTGGCGTCGACCGTCGGCACGTATGAGGCAACCGGGGCGGCCGGCGACGGCAGGCTCAGGCCCATTTCCTCCAGCTTGCGGTCGATACGGTCGGTCATGCGGAAATCCCTTCTGTTATGGCCGGCTGGTCGGCGGCGAAGCGCTGGGCGATCCAGTCGCGCGCTGCCCCCCAGTCGTCGATTCGTGCGTGCGCGTGCGCCGCGGGCGGCACTTGCGGTGCCATTGCGGGCTCGGCGACTAGGTGCAGCCGGTGGACTGTGGGCGCGTGCTTGGCAACCGATTCGTGGTGCGTCGCCAGATCATCGACGAAAACCGTGACCGGATTGCCATATTCCGCGACCAGCCGTGCGACCGGTGCACCCTTGCCGCCCTGATTGGTCTCGACCCGGTGGCGGATGCCGTGCCGCGCCAGCTGCTCGATGCGATGGTCGCGGCAATGGTCGCCCAGATTGGTCAGGATAACGATGTCGGCGCGCTCGGACAGCGCCGCCAGCGCTTCGGCGGCGCCGGGGACCAGGGTCTGGCGCTCCATTTCGGCGGGAAAGAATTCGTCGAGCATCGCCCAGATTCGCTGATGGTCGACTGGGCTACCATCGGCATGGGTCATGGCGATGAAACTGCCCGTTTCATGCGCGAAGGCGATGTCGTGGCGCTCGCGCAGCCAGGTGCCGAAATGGCGCACCATGTGCAGCAGCACTTCGTCGCAGTCGCAGATCAGCAGCGGGCGCGTCATGCTTCCAGACTCCGGCGGGCGGCGACCAGCGCCTCGGGTTTGATGCCGAGCTCGGCCGCGCAGGCGACCAGGTCAGGCTCGTGCGCTTCGAGGAATCCCAGCACTGCCGCCTGGGTACCGCGATTTGCCGCCGACGCACGCAGGTCATCGGCGTCGAGTCCGGTCAGGTCGAGCAACCGCCGCGCGCGCGCCGGATCGGCCAGCGTCCAGGCCAGCGCGTGCAATGCCAGGGTCGGGGCGTCGTTGGTGTCGGTGGGGTTCATTGCTATGTCGTGGTCCAAGGAGACCCCGTTGGCAAAGCGCGTGCTGGTTGTCGAGGACAACGAACTCAATCTGAAGCTGTTCTGCGATTTGCTGCGCGCGCACGAATTCGAGACCGAACCCGTGCGCGACGGGCGCGAGGCGGTCGACCGCGCGCGCGCCTTCGTTCCCAACCTCATCGTGATGGACATCCAGCTGCCCTATGTCAGCGGCTATGACCTCATCCTGCAGATCAAGGCTGACGAGAATCTGGGCAAGATCCCGATCATGGCGGTCACCGCTTATGCTGGACGCGAAGACGAGGACCGCATCCGCGCCGCCGGTGCCGACGCCTATGTGTCCAAACCGATCTCGGTCGCGCGATTCGTCGAGGAAGTGAACGCGCTGCTTTGACGCGAGTCCGTCATCGACACCAAATCCGTCATCCCAGCGAAAGCTGGGATCTCTCGCGATGGCGCGATCCGCGTGAGACCAGCGTCGGGTCGGATCGTCCCCCCGGACGATCCTTGAGCATGCGGGGCATGCTCAACCCGACGCTCTTTCGCTGGGGTGACGGTTGGGATGACGGGCCAAGGAAAAGCAAAAAGGCCGCGAGGGTTTCCCCTGCGGCCTGGGTTCCCGCTGACGCGGGGACTGCGTAACTCGCGCTAGCGCGAGTTACTTGATCTTCGCTTCCTTGAACTCGACATGCTTGCGCACGACGGGATCGTATTTGCGGAACGACAGCTTCTCGGTCTGGGTGCGCGGATTCTTCTTCGTGACGTAGAAGAAGCCGGTGTCGGCCGAGCTGACGAGCTTGATCTTGACGGTGGTCGGCTTGGCCATGACCCAAATTCCTGCTGGTTGAAATACAAAAGCGGCGGACGCGCCGCCGCTTGTCAGGGGCGGGCCATTGGCCCAGCCGAGGGGGATTGTCAAGCGGAAGGGGCTTTAACACCCCCTTTACCATATCGGTAGCACTCTCGAGCCAGCGAAGCGGGAGTTAGGGAAATGGGGGTTTCTGCTCGTAATGACGATCTCGCCGCGCGGATCGCGCGGCTCGACCTGATGGCACAGCATGTGCGTCCGCGCGACCTCGTCGTCGAAGTCGATTCAATCCGTTGCGTGGCCGAAGCGGCGGGCGTGCTGCCCGTTGTGGCGGTGGCGCACGCGCTCGAATCGGCACTGGGACGCGGCGAAAGCGGGATGATCGTGCGCGGCTGGATCGCGATGCTGACCGAAGCGGTCGGCTGCGGCCAGACCGACGCGCAGACCGGCCACGTCTTCCTCGCCGCCGGTGCGATGCGACTGGGCGGCTAATGGATTCATTGATGGCGGCGCTGGTTGCCGCCTTGCTGATTCGCGCGACCGATCCAACCGCGGCCTATGTCGCGCGTGTCGCCGATCGCTCTCGCAAGGCCGGCGCGGTGCTGGCCGGTGCGCTGGTCGCGATCCTGATCACGCACGCAATTGCCGCGGTGGCGGGCTTCTTCCTCGCGCCGCATCTCACGCCCAATCCGAAGCGGCTGTTCGTCGCCTTCGCCCTGCTCGCCGCGGCGAGCGGGGGGATTTGGCCGGGCAAGCCGATCGAGCCGGGCGAGGGGCGCCATCCGTTCTGGACCGTCGCCGCGCGGCTGATCGTCGGCGGGTGGAGCGGGCGCAGCGAATTCGTCACGCTCGCGCTGGCGATGAGCGGCACCGCCGCGCTTGCCGGGATCGGCGGGTTCATCGGCAGTGCGGTTGTGCTCGGGTTCGCGGCAATCGGCGGCGACCTGATCTGGCGCACCTTGCCGCACCGCGCGATCGGCATAATCCTGGGCGGATTGCTCGCAGTCGCGGGGTTCTGGATGGCATTCTCGGCGCTGCGGCTGATCTAGCGCGTCGATCACTCTGCCCGGCATTTTCGTGCGGCAAGGGGCGGAGCCAATCCTATATTGATCCGTTGTCGCAACGACTCTTTCGTTCAACGGAGACACCATGCCCAACGCCGATCTCAAGACGCCGACCGATCTGTCGTCCAACGCCGCGAAAAGCGTGAAGGACGCGCTCAACACGATCCTGGCCGATTCGTTCGCGCTCTACCTCAAGACCAAGAACTTCCACTGGCATGTCTCGGGCCCGCATTTTCGCGACTATCATCTGATGCTCGACGAACAGGCGGCGGAAATCTTCGCCTCGACCGACGATATCGCCGAGCGCGTCCGCAAGACCGGCAACGTCACCCTGCGCTCGATCGGCGACATCGCCCGGCACCAGACGCTCAAGGACAACGACAAGGATTTCGTCGCGCCCGACGACATGCTCAAGGAATTGCGCGACGATAACCTCAAGCTGGTCGAGAGCCTGCGCGAGGCCAAGGACATCGCCGACAACGCCAGGGACAATGCCACCAGCGCGATGATCGACGACTGGACGGACCAGGCCGAACGCCGCGCCTGGTTCCTGTTCGAGGCTGGGCGGAAGGCGTGATATGGAGGCTGATGCCTGTTCTTGCGCGAGTTAGCGGACGGATAAGCGTCAGCCCTCGATCGTGATCAACCACAGATCGGGCGGCGCGCCGAACCGGAGCGGCGGGCCGCTCGTGCCTAATCCTCCGGTCACGATCACGGCACGCCCCGGATCGAGCACCAGCCCGCAGCGATACCGGTCCCCGAGACGGGATACGCTTGCAACCGGGCCGTAAAAGGGCAGCACGCCTTGTCCGCAATGCGTGTGTCCCGCGAGCAGCAGATGCACGTCCCCCGGCAATCGCGGCGCGATGTCGGGAGAATGCGTCAGGATGATGCGTGCTCCCTCGAACGCGCGCAGCTTGGCCATCGTCGCGGCGATATTGGCATGGTGGGAAAAATCATCGTCGATCCCTCCAATCGCAATTGGCCCGCGCGCGGTGACGTCGTTGACGAGAACGGTGATCCGCGCCTGGGCCAACGCGCTGGCGACGTCGTCGGCTCCGGTCCAATGATCGTGATTGCCGAGCACCGCGACGACGCCGAGTGGCGGATGCAGTTTCTTGAACGGCGCCACTAACCCGGGCCCGAGCTTCCTCCCGCCGTGTGGATCGTGGCCATAGATGAAGTCGCCCGCCATCAGCACGATATCGGGGTTGAGCGCGTCGATCTGGTCGACGATGCGGCTGAGGCGCGCTTCGTCCATCGCGTGACTGCCGATATGCACGTCGCTGATCAGGACGGCGCGAACCGACTTTACCCCCTTGGGCCAGCGCGGCAGCTTGATCGTGGCGGTGCGCACCATGGGGTCGAACCGCGCCTCGGCGCGCGCATAGAGATAGAATCCCGCCACGATCAGCAGCAGGATCAGCAGAACCTTCAGCAGCTTGCGCATGGTCGAGGGCGTAAGGGGTGCGCGGGCGGCGAGCAATGGTCTGGAAATTCCTCCCCGTGCCGGGGAGGAATTTTGGACATGCACGATCATGCTCGCCTTCGCCAACGCCTCTGGTGGAACCGTTACGCGAGCGCCATGTTGGTCGCGACATGCACGCTTTCGCGCAGCTCCTCGATTCGCTGATCTACACGCGGTCGCGCAACGCCAAGCTCAAGCTGATCGGCGATTATCTCAAGGCGACGCCCGATCCCGACCGCGGTTGGGCGATCGCCGCGCTGACCGGCGATCTCGACCTCCCCGCGGTCAAGCCGGCGGTGATCCGCGCGCTGATCGAGGAGCGCGTCGACCCGGTGCTGTTCCGCATGAGCCGCGATTATGTCGGCGATACCGCGGAGACGATCGCCTTGCTGTGACCCGGTGCCGATGACGGCAAAGGCGAGCCGCTGTCGGTCGGGCAGGTCGTCGACACGCTCAATTCACTGTCACGCTCGGACGCGCCGGCCGCACTCGCCGCGATGCTCGACCGGATGGACGCCGAGGAGCGGTTCGCCTTGCTCAAGATGGCGACCGGTGCGCTCAGGATCGGCGTCTCCGCGCGGCTCGCCAAGACCGCGCTGGCCCAGGCCTTCGGCGTCGCGGTCGAAGGGGTCGAGGAAGTCTGGCATGCGATCCGCCCGCCTTATGCCGAATTGTTCGACTGGGTCGAAGGCCGCGGCCCGCAGCCGACCGCCGCGGATATTCCTGTGTTCCGCCCCTTCATGCTCGCGCATCCGCTCGAGGACGGAACGGTCGATCTCGCCGATTATGCCGCCGAATGGAAATGGGATGGCATCCGCGTCCAGCTCGTCCATGTCGGCGGCGAGACTCGGCTCTATAGCCGCGCGGGCGACGATATCACGGGCAGCTTTCCCGACATCGCCGCGGCGTTCCGCTCGCCGGGCGTGCTCGACGGCGAATTGATGGTGAAGGGCGAAGCGCAGGGCAGCGCGCTCGAGGGCGGCGCGGGTGCCGCCAGCTTCAATGCGCTGCAACAGCGGCTGGGACGCAAGACCGTGTCGGCAAAGATGCTCGACGATTATCCAGCCTTCGTCCGCCTCTACGACATCTTGTTCGATGGCGGCGAGGATCTGCGTGCGCTCGCCTGGACCGACCGGCGCGCGCGGCTCGAGAGCTTCGCCGGCCGGCTCGATTCCGGCCGGTTCGACATCAGCGTCCTGATCGAAGCGAAGGATTTCGCCGCGCTCGAGGAAATCCGCGCCGGCGCCCGCGATGCCGCGATCGAGGGCGTGATGCTCAAGCGGCGCGATTCCGATTACGTCGCCGGCCGCCGCACGGGCCTGTGGTACAAATGGAAACGCGACCCGCTGACCGCCGATTGCGTGATGATGTACGCGCAGCGCGGCAATGGCCGGCGCTCGTCCTTCTACAGCGATTATACGTTCGGCTGCTGGACCGAGGAGGGCGAGTTGCTGCCCGTCGGCAAAGCCTATTCGGGGATCACCGACGACGAGCTGAAATGGCTCGACAGCTTTGTGCGCAACCACACCGTTAACCGTTTCGGCTCGGTGCGCGAGGTCGAGAAGGCCCTGGTGCTCGAAGTCGCGTTCGATTCGATCCACGAGTCGAAACGGCACAAATCCGGCGTCGCGATGCGCTTCCCCCGCATCCACCGCATCCGCACCGACAAGCCGGCCGCGGAGGCGGACACGATCGCGGGGATCAGGAAGCTGGTGACGTGAGAGACCGGCGCCGGGGGAATGACGCCGGTCCCTCGCTGCCCCGGCAGGAATTAGGGCAGCATGACGGTGTCGATGACGTGGATCACGCCGTTCGATTGCATCACATTGGCGATGGTGATCATTCCCATGTCGCCCTTGTCGTCCATCACGGCCCAACCGGCGCCCATCTTCTTGAACTTGAGCATGCCGCCCTGGGCCGTCGCATAGCTGGCGACGCCGCCATTCTTCTTGGCTTTGGCCGCGATGTCGGCCGCGGTGACGCGGCCCGGCACGACGTGATAGGTCAGGACCGACGCCAGCTGGCCCTTATTCTCGGGCTTGAGCAGAGTGTCGACGGTGCCTGCGGGCAGCTTGGCGAACGCGGCATTGGTTGGGGCGAAGACGGTGAACGGGCCCTTGCCCGACAAGGTGTCGACCAGCCCCGCGGCCTTGACCGCGGCGACCAGCGTGGTGTGGTCCTTCGAATTGACCGCGTTCTGGACGATCGTCTTGGTCGAATACATCGGCGCGCCGCCGACCATCGGGTTCTTCATCGCGGCGACGCCCGCGGTGGCGCCGGCGACCAATGCGGTCGCGAGCGCGAATTTCCGGAATGCCTTCATGTCGCTCTCTCCTGAAGCACGCCTTCTGGCGCGTGCATCGAGAGGTACGGCTGGGGATCACCCTTGGATGCAGCTAGGCGATCGAGAGCTTGCCGCTCGCCACCACCGGTCCGGTCGGCAGGCCAGTCGGCGACCCGCCCAGTGGTTCGATCGACACCGCCAGCATGATCCCGGCTTTCAGGCCGCGACGCTTCTCCATCGGCAGCATCATGCGCGACGGTCCGGTCGAGGCCAGCATTCCCATCGGCTTGGGCACGCCGTCGCCGCCGATCATCCAGAGCTGCGCGGTCTTGCCCTGGGGCGCCATCCCGGCCTCGCCGATCCGCATCTCGCCGGTGGTCATGTCGACCATCGCCGGCACCGCGCTCGATTTATCGCTCATCATCAACGAGGCGACCATCATGTGGTGCGGCGGGCCGGCCACTTGCGACGTCGGTTGCAGCACGACGAACAGCGCAAACATCGCTGCGACCGCGCCGACCAGCGCTGCTATCGGCCAACGGAAGCCGGGTGTCGCCCGTGCCTGGGGCAGCGGCTCGGGCGCGGTCAGCCGTGCGGCAACCGAGTCGGGGGCCGCCACCTCGGGATAATCGTCGAACAGGCCGGCCAGCCGCTGGCGCCATTGCTCGACCTCGCGCGCGAAATGGGGATCGGCCAACACCCGGCGCAGCGCCGCGGCGCGCTCCTCGCCGTCGAGCAGGCCGAGCGCGAGTTCGGCGGCGGTCATATCGGGATCGGGAGCGTCAGGCGTCATCGACACATCCCCTCAGCTGGAGCAGGCCGCGCCGCATGATGCTCTTCATCGTGCCCAATGGCACGTTCTTGCGCTCGGCCAATTCGGCATAGGTCACGCCGTCGAAAAAGGCCGTGCGGATCGCGTCGCGCGCGCGCTCGTCGAGCGCGTCGAGGCAATCGTGTAGCCGTTGCGACTCCTGGTCGCGCTCGGCGATCTCGCGCTGATCGGGGGACGGATCGGCTACCAACGCGGCCTCCTCGACCGGATGCGAGGGCCGGGCGCCTCTTGCCCGCACCCAGTCGATCGCCTTGTTGCGCGCGATCGTCGCCAGCCACGAAATCGGACTCGCGCGGCCGGGCTCGTACGCGCCGGCGCGCTTCCAGATCGTGAGATAGACCTCGTGCAATACATCTTCGGCAGCGCTCCGCTCTCCACAGATACGCAGGCAAATTCCGAAAAGCTTCGCCGATGTCAGCCGGTACACGTCCTGCAGCGCCGCGCGATCCTCCTGCCCGGTACGCACCAACGCCTCGGTCAGGCGGGCGCGCGCGGCGGCGGGATCGGTAGGTGGGCGCACGCCCCATGACTAGACGTCGGCAGCGGCGCACGCAATTAGGGCGAGGATGACCGCCATGCTCGCGCCGCTGCTGATGATCGCTTCGGGATCTGTCCACGCGGTGGTCAATGCCATCGTCAAGGGCGGCAAGGACAAGATGGCGTCGCGCGCGATGACCGACGGGTCGGCGGCGATCATCCTGCTCCCTGCCTTGCTGCTCGTGCCGTTGCCGCAGGGCGCCTGGGTGTGGCTCGCGGCGACGGCGCTGGTCCATGCGCTCTATCTCTACGCGCTGATCCGGGCGTATCAGGTCAGCGATTTCTCTTCGGCCTATCCCGTGCTGCGCGGCACCGCGCCGCTGGTGACCGCGGGCGTGACGCTCGGGCTACTCGGCGATCATGTTTCGACGTTGGCGGTCGCCGGGATCGCGCTGATCGGCGTGTCGATGTTTGTGCTCGCGATCGGCCGTCACCTCAGCCGCGCCGGGTTCGGCTGGGCAGTGCTGACCGGTTTCACCATCGCCGCCTATACCGTGATCGATGCCGCCGGCGTGCGCGCGGCGCCGACGCCGTTCAGCTATATCGCCTGGATGTTCGTGACGATGGGGCTGGTCATCGTCGGCCTGTTCGCGATCCTGACGCGCGGCACTTTGTTCGCATCGATGCGCCAGCAATGGCGGCCGGGCGCGATTGCCGGTGCGCTGTCGATCCTGACCTACGGCCTCGCGCTCTATGCACTGTCGATCGGTCCGACCGCGCCGCTCGCCGCGTTGCGCGAGACCGGGATGGTGACGGCGCTGATCATCGCTGTCGTGTTTCTGAAGGAGCGGGTGACGGTCGGACGCGGGGTGGCCGTGCTGGGGATTCTGGCTGGGGCAGGGCTGATCTTGCGGGGGTAGTTCAAATCCTCCCCGGAACGGGGAGGGGGACCGGCCGCGAAGCGGACGGTGGAGGGGGCCTGCGACCGCTTGCCTCCTCGGTTGTGGATAGTTGGTCGCGGGCCCCCTCCACCACGCGCTAGCGCGCGCGGTCCCCCTCCCCGTTCCGGGGAGGAATAAGAAAAAAGCCCGGCCCGCACATTCGCGGACCGGGCCTTTTCAAAAGCAGAACCGGAGGGCGATTAGATCGACGTCAGGTTCACCGCGGCGTATTTGCCGCGACGATTGTCGACCTCGAGCTCGAATTCGAGCCGATCGCCTTCGTTCAGGCTGGTCATGCCGGCGCGCTCGACCGCCGAGATGTGGACGAATGCATCGGGCTGGCCGTCATCGCGCTGAATGAAGCCGAAGCCCTTCATCGCGTTGAAGAACTTGACCGTGCCGGTCGCCTTCTCGCCAGTCAGCTCGCGGCCACCGCCGCCGCCAGCGCCACCCGGGCCGCCTGCCGCACGCTCGGGGCGCGGGCCGCGATCCTGGACGGGCAGGGGCTCGCCCTCGATCTTGAGGTCGGTCGCCGAAATGCGGCCGCCGCGATCGACGAGCGTGAAGCCCAGCGGCTGACCCTCGGCCAGGCCGGTCAGGCCGGCCTGCTCGACCGCACTGATGTGCACGAACACGTCCTCGCCGCCATCGTCGCGAACGACGAAGCCGAAGCCCTTTTGTCCGTTGAAGAACTTTACGACGCCGGTGCCTTCACCGACGACCTGGGGGGGCATGCCGCCACCGCCACCGCCGCCGCCACGGAACCCGCCGCCACCGCCGCCGCCGCCGCGGAAACCACCGCCGCCGCCGCCGAAGCCGCCACCACCGCCGAAGCCGCCACCGCCGCCGCGATATCCACCGCCGCCGCCACCATAGCTGCTACCGCCGCCGAAGCCACCGCCGCCGAAATCACCACCGCCGCCGCCAAATTCGTCACCGCCGAAATTGTCGCGCTTGTCACGGCCGCGACCACCACGATTGCCACGGCCACCTTTATCGAAACTCATGCCCTGTTCGTCTTTCCGGTTCGCCCCGTATCACATTCAAGAACCAACGCGTCGGACGACAGACGCAGGCCTTCGGACGCAAACCAATAGCGCCTTAGTGCGAGTCTTAGCCGAAAATCGGCCACGCCGCGAACAAAATCGTCGGCATTCCTGCCCTTGTCGTCGCGATACTTGCGCGAGCGTGGCCAAGACGGCACAGCCCTGCCCCATGTCGATCATCGAACTTCTCGCCAGTCCGGCCGCTTGGGCGGCGCTGTTGACGCTGATCATGATGGAAGTCGTGCTCGGCATCGACAACCTGGTCTTCGTCGCGATCCTGTCGAACAAATTGCCCGAGGCGGACCGTGCCCGCACGCGGCGAATCGGGATCGGGCTCGCGCTGATCATGCGTCTGCTGCTGCTCACGACGATCAGCTGGATCGTCGGCATGACGGCGCCGGTGATCGATCTCGGGCTGACGGGTGCTGCCGACGCGCATGGCACTCCCAGCTTCGAGACCGCCTTTTCGATTCGCGATCTCATCCTGATCGCGGGCGGCCTGTTCCTGCTCTACAAGGCGACGACCGAAATCCATCACAGCGTCGATCCGGCCGAATCGGACTCGCCACTCGACAAGACCAACAGCCAGAAGTCGCTCGGCTTCGCGTCCGCGATCGCCCAAATCCTGGTGCTCGATCTGGTCTTCTCGATCGATTCGATCCTGACCGCCGTCGGCATGACCGACGAATTGCCGATCATGATCGTCGCGGTCGTGGTCGCGGTCGGGGTCATGCTGCTCGCCGCCGATCCCTTGTCCAACTTCATCGCCAAGAACCCGACCGTGGTCATGCTCGCGCTCGGCTTCCTGTTGATGATCGGCCTCGTGCTGATCGCCGACGGCTTCGGCGTCCATGTCCCCAAGGGCTATGTCTATACCGCCATGGCCTTCTCCGCCGGGGTCGAGATCCTCAACATCTGGAGCCGCAAGGCGCGCGAGCGTCGAGGCGGGAACAGCGCCGCTCACTGAACGCCGCATCTTCCCCAGCCATTGAGCGTTCGGCTCGGAAGGGCTAGGCGCTAGGCGATGACCGTATATCTCCATGAGGAAGACCTTCCCGCCGGGCTGTTCGCGCCCGGCGCCGCGATCGCCGTCGATACCGAGACGATGGGGCTGATCACGCCGCGTGACCGATTGTGCCTGGTGCAATTGTCCGATGGCGGACCCGACGAGCATCTCGTCCGTTTCGGCCCCGGCAGCGATTATGCCGCGCCCAATCTGAAGGCGCTGCTCGCCGATCCGGCACGCGACAAGCTCTATCATTTCGCGCGCTTCGATCTCGCCGCGATCAAGCATTATCTCGGCGTCACCGCCGGCCCGGTCTATTGCACCAAGACCGCGTCGCGGCTGGTCCGCACCTATACCGACCGCCATGGCCTGAAGGAATTGGTCCGCGAGCTGCTCGGCCAGGACATTTCGAAACAGCAGCAATCGTCCGATTGGGGCGGTCCTGAGCTGAGCGACGCGCAAAAGGATTATGCCGCGTCCGACGTGCGCTATCTGCATCGCCTGCGCGACGAACTCGATCGCCGCCTGGTTCGCGAAAACCGCGCCGAGCTGGCGCAGGCCTGTTTCGACTTCCTGCCGTGGCGCGCCGAGCTCGATCTCGCCGGCTGGCCTGAAATCGACATCTTCGCGCATGTCTGACGTCGCGCTCCAGATGCGGTCCGAGCGTCAGCGCTGGGCGGCGCCGGGGAGCGGGCACGACACATTGATCGCGATCCTGCGCGTCGTCCTGCCGTCGGCGGTCGGCGTCGTCGCCGCGCTGATGGTATTCCTGCCGCTGACCGCCGGTGGCGACGTCAGTTTCGTGCTCGATCGCAACAAGGTGGAAATCACCAAGGAACGCCTGCGCGTCCAGTCGGCGACCTATCGCGGCCAGGATGACAAGGGCCAACCCTTCACCTTGACCGCGCAATCGGCGGTGCAACGCGACGCCACCCAGCCGATCGTCGAGATCGACCGGATGAACGCCGATATCCTGCTGTCGGACGGTCCCGGCACGCTTCAAGCGCCCAAGGGCAATTACAATCTGAAGAGCCAGCAGGTCGACGTGTCGGGGCCGATCACCTTCACCGGCCCCAGGGGCTATAGCCTCCAGAGCAAGGCGGCGACGGTCGATTTGAGGAAGCGCACGATGCAGGGGACGGGCGGCGTCTCCGGCACCTTGCCGCAAGGTAATTTCAACGCCGATACGATGAACGCCGACCTCGAGAATCGCGTGGTGCGGCTCAACGGACGCGCGACCATGCACTTTAGCGGCAAGGCCAAGCGCAACCGATAGCCCGATTTATTGGCGCATCCGCCGCGCACACGCTTGCTCGCGGCGAGACGCCGGTGCATGGCACCGCGCGCGCCATGCACAAAGCTTGCCAATTGCCTGTCCGATAACCATTCAGTAACCAAGAGGCGGGCACTCAGGGAGCCGATATGAACGATACCGTTACCCTGGAAGAGATACCGCCGATCGCGGAAGCCCCGGTGATGCGCGGCCTGTCGGTCGTGTCGATCGCCAAGTCCTACGACAAGCGAGTCGTGCTGACCGACGTGTCGCTGTCGGTGGGCCCAGGCGAAGTGATCGGGCTATTGGGTCCCAACGGCGCCGGCAAGACCACCTGCTTCTATTCGGTGATGGGGTTGGTGAAGCCCGATTCGGGCCGCATCATGCTCGATGGCGACGACATCACCGGATTGCCGATGTACCGCCGCGCGATCCTCGGCCTGGGCTATCTGCCCCAGGAAACCTCGATCTTTCGCGGTCTGTCGGTCGAAAAGAACATCCTCACCGTGCTGGAACTCTCGGAGCCCGACAAAGCGGCGCGCGAACGCCGGCTCGACCAGTTGCTCGACGAATTCGGCCTGACCCGCCTGCGTGACGCGCCCGCCATGGCTCTGTCGGGCGGCGAACGCCGCCGCGCCGAGATCGCGCGGGCGCTCGCCGCCAATCCCTCGATCATGCTGCTCGACGAGCCGTTCGCCGGCATCGATCCCTTGTCGATCTCCGACATTCGCGACCTGATCGTCGAATTGAAGAAGCGCGGCATCGGCGTGCTGATCACCGACCATAATGTCCGCGAGACGCTCGACATCGTCGATCGCGGCTACATCATCTACGATGGACGCGTGCTGTTCGCCGGCTCGCCCGAGGAACTCGTCGCCGACGAGAATGTCCGCCGGCTCTATCTGGGAGAGAGCTTCCAGCTCTGACCAGCCCATGAGTCTCGCGCCTCGCCTTGATCTTCGGCAGTCGCAATCGCTGGTGATGACGCCGCAGTTGCAGCAGGCGATTCGCCTGCTCGCGCTGTCGAACCTTGAAGTCGAAACCTTCATCGCCGAGGAGATCGAGCGCAATCCGTTGCTCGACAGTTCGAGCGCGGGCAGCGATGACGACGGCCCGATCGTCGAACGCGAGGCGCCGGTCGCGATGGGCGACGAGCCGGCCAGCGCCGATGCCTTGTTGAACGGCGAGAGCGGCGGCGAAGCGTCGCTCGACGTCGACTTCGCGGCGGAAAGCTTCCACCACGATTCGCCGTCCGATCAGGCCGGGATGGATGGGTCGCTCGGCATGAACGGCGGCACGTCGGGCGGGGCGAGCGAGGACGGTCCCGATCTTGACGCCTTTGCCGACACCAGCCTGACGCTTGCCGATCACTTGCTGACCCAGGCGGGCGAAGTGCTGTCGGGCGCCGACATGTTCGTTGCCCAGCATCTGATCGACCTGATCGACGAAGCGGGATATCTGACCACGCCGTTGCTCGACATCGCCAACCGGCTCGGCGTGCCGCTGGTGCATGTCGAGGACGTGCTCAAGGTGATCCAGACGTTCGACCCAACCGGGGTCGGCGCGCGCGACCTCGCCGAATGCCTCGCGCTCCAGGCGAAGGAGGCCGACCGCTACGATCCGTGCATGGCGCGATTGATCGATAATCTCGACCTCGTCGCGCGCGGCGAGATGTCGCGGCTGCGGCGGATTTGCGACGTCGACGACGAAGACCTCGCCGACATGATCCGCGAGTTGCGCAATTACGACCCCAAGCCCGGATGTCGATTCGGCGGCGAGCCGATGCAGGCGGTTGTCCCCGATCTCTATGTCGCGCGCGCCAAGCAGGGCTGGGCGATCGAGATCAACGCGGCGACGTTGCCCAAGGTGCTGGTCAACCGTTCCTATTATGTCGAGCTGTCCTCGGGCCCGCAGGACAAGACGGCCAAGGCGTGGCTGAGCGAGATGCTTGCCAGCGCCAACTGGCTGGTCAAGGCGCTCGACCAACGCCAGCGCACGATCATCAAGGTCGCGAGCGAGATCGTGAAGCAGCAGGAAGCGTTCTTCCTCCATGGCGTCGCGCATCTGAAGCCGATGACCCTGAAGCAAGTGGCCGACGCGATTGAGATGCACGAATCGACGGTCAGCCGGGTGACCTCGAACAAATATCTCAGCTGCGCGCGCGGGCTGTACGAGCTCAAATATTTCTTCACCTCGGCGATCCAGGCGGCCGATGGCGGCGATGCGGTGTCGGCGCAAGCGGTCAAGTCGGCGATTCGCACACTGATCTCGGCGGAGAGTCCGAAGGCGATCCTGTCCGACGACACCTTGGTCGACATGCTCAACGCCAAGGGTTTCGACATCGCGCGGCGCACCGTCGCCAAGTATCGCGAAGCGATGGGGATCGGTAGTTCGGTCCAGCGCCGGCGGCAAAAGGCGCTGGAGGGAGTCGGGTAGTTTTTTACCGTTCGGCAAAACATTCGCTCTAACCAAACGGCATGGCTGCACATTTCACGGTCCGGGCCGAACCCTCGCGCGATTTGATTCGCATCACCATGTCCGGCTTCTTCAATCCCGACGACATCCAGGCATTTTGCGACGCGCGCGCCGCGGAACATGCCCGCCTGACCTGCGGGCCCAACCAGCATGTCACGCTCAACGACCTCAGGGCGATGAAGGTGCAGGCGCAGGACGTGGTCGCCGCCTTCCAGAACCTGCTCGCCGATCCGGCCTATCGGTCGCGCAAACTCGCGTTCATCGTCGACCGCACGCTGGCGCGCAGCCAGCTGATGCGCGCGCTCAACGGCCGCACCGCGAAATGCTTCGAAAATCGCGTCGATGCCGAGCAATGGCTGTTCGCGCACGATTCGGAGATGGTGGCGGCCTGACGGGCCGTCCTTTCTCCTGCATCACCCCGGCCTTGTGCCCGTGCCGCCAGCGCGGAACGATGAGCTCAGGCATCTCGCTCGCCGGCCCGGTGGAGGCCGGGACGAGGCCGGCATGACGTGAAAAGGACCGGATGCGCCATATTTCTTTTATTTTCCTTGTTTTCTAATACTTTCGTTAGTTCCCCAGAACGCGAAAATGCTCTAGCCTCCCACCTAGGGAGAGGGCGTCATGATCATCGTCACCGGCAGCATCACCGCGAAGGAGGGCCAGTTCGAGCCGTTGCGCGATGCCTGCCTCGCGCACGTCCACCGCTCGCGGACCGAGGACGGCTGCATCAGCCATGCGGTTCATATCGATGCCGAAAACCCGCTCCGTCTGGTGTTTTTCGAGGAATGGCGCGACCTGCCCGCGCTGCAGGAACACTTCCTCACGTCCGGCATCGCCCAGCTGATGGGCGCGATTCGCGAGCACGCCGCGTCGAGCGAGAAGATCACGACCTACAGCGCGCAAAAGGCGCCGGATCAGTAGTCGATGCTTGGATACCAGTCGGTGCCGCGCCCGGCGGGGATCGTGTCGAGCACGTTCCATAGCGGAGACATTTCGGGCGCGCCGCGCGGGTCCTGACCGGGATCCTGGGTTCCGCCCAATTCCGATCCCCAGAAATGGCGGATCGTGCCGTCCTTGTCCCTGGTGAACACATCGTAGGACGGCCAGTCGCCATCGTCGTGCCAGGCGTTGTGATCGCGGCCGAATGCCTCGCTGGTGTCGCTATAGAGCGGCAGACCGCGCCAACCGCGCTCCTTGGCGAAATCGTACAGTCGTTCGACGGGCGACCGCGCGATCACCGCCAGCGCGACCTTCTGGCGCAAGTCGAGCGCATTGGCTGCCAGCGCGCCGAGAAATTGGGTACACATCGGGCATGGCCGCGCGCGTTCGGGGCCGAACATCCAGCAATAGGTGACGAGCGCGTCATGCCCTTCGAACATATCGGCGAGTCCGACCTCGCCGTCTTTGCTTTGGAAGCGATAGTCCTTCGTGACCACCGGCCCTGGCGGCAGCGCGCGGCGTTGCGCGGCGACGCGTTCCAGGTGTCGTCGTAATTCAACTTCCTCGGCGAGAAGCTTCTTGCGAGCCTCGGCGTAATCGGCGCTTTCGCCTGGATAGGGATGATGCGCCTTATCGGCGAGCTCGCTGGCGGGAGCGAGCATTTTGACGTCGGCCTCGGCCATGATCCTCTCCTTTTCGCGCATCAAAGCGTTCGAAGTCGGAGTCGGGTTCCTATCAGGCGATGGCCGGATCGACCATGATCTTCACGTGGTTTTCGGGATCGCCGAGGTCGGTGAACGCCTGCGGCACGCCGTCCAGCCCAACCGTCCCGGTGATGACCCGGCCGACGTCGACCGTCCCCTCGGCGATCTCGCGCAACGTCGCGGCGAACTCGTCGGGGGTGTAGCCATAGACGAATTCCAGGTTGAGTTGCTTGGTGATCGCCATCGATGGACGGAAGCTGTCGGGTTCCATGCACACGCCGGCGACGACGATCTGCGCGCCGGGCGGGCAATCCTCGATGATCCGTTGCACCATGCCCGGCACGCCGACGCATTCGAACACGATTGGGCGGGCGTGCAGCTTGCCCGCCATTCTGGCGATGTGCGCCTCCGCCTCGGTCGCGGGGACGCCATAATCGGCCCATTTGCCGTGCGGGCCTTCGACCGCGGGATCGACGATGACGTCGGCACCCATCCGTTCGGCCTCGGCGCGGCGGCGCGGCGAGAAATCGGCGGCGATCACCGGCCCCTTTCCGGCGATCTTGAGCGCGGCGATGATCGCCAGCCCGACCGGCCCACAACCGATCACCAACGAGGCCGATCCGGGCTCGAGCGCGGCGCGCGCGACGGCATGCGCGCCGACCGCGAACGGCTCGGTCAGCGCGGCAAGATCGTCGGAAAGGCCATTGGGTACTTCGAGCAACAACCGCTCGTCGAGCAGCATGCGTTCGGCGAACCCACCCGGCGCCGAAGGCGAATAGCCGACGGGATGATAGCCTTTGGAAGAATTGGTGACCGGTACCGAGACCACGCGCGTTCCCGGCTTGAGCCGATGCGGCGTGTCGGGACCGTAATCGAGGATTTCGGCACAGAATTCGTGGCCCATCACCATGTCGGGCAAGGGGCGCGGCGGGCCGCCGGTGCGCTCGGCGACCATCTTGTCCATATGGTGGAGCGCGTGGAGATCGGACCCGCAAATGCCGCAACGTAGCGTCCGCACCAGCACCTGCCCCTTGTCGGGGGTCGGCTCGACGATCTCGTCGAGTTCCAGCCGCTGCCCCCGCTTGACCACTGCCCGCATCGCGCTCTCCTTTTTCCGTACCCTCTTTTCGAAAATACGGAGCGCGGTCAATCGTCCTCGTCTTCGTACCCCACCAGCGCCAGCGCGCGTGCCTTGATTTGCCGCGTCTCGCACCAATGGATCAGCGCGTCCTCGCGGCCATGCGTAACCCACACTTCCTTGGGCCCGATCTCGATCAGCGTTTCGGTCAATTCGTCCCAATCGGCATGGTCGGACAGGATCAGCGGCAGTTCGACCAATCTCTGCCGCGCGCGCTGACGGACGCGCATCCAGCCGCTGGCCATCGCCGTGATCGGGTCTGGCAGCCGCCGCGACCAGCGATCGTTGAGCGCGCCCGGCGGGCACAGCACGATCCGCCCCTGCAACTCGGCCTTTGCGACTCCGGTTGCGGGGCGAAGCTCGCCGAGATCGACGCCCAGGTCGACATAGAGGTCGCACAATCGCTGCAAGGCGCCATGGATGTAGATCGGATCGTCATAGCCCATGTCGCGCAATTCGCGGATCACGCGCTGCGCCTTGCCCAGTGCATAGGCGCCGACCAGCACGCAGCGATCGGGATTGGCGCGCGATGCGGCGAGCAATTTGTCGATCTCGTCATGGGTCTCGGGGTGGCGGAAGACGGGCAGGCCGAACGTCGCTTCGGTCACGAAGACATCGCATTTGACCGGCTTGAACCGCGCGCAGGTCGGGTCGGCGCGCCGCTTGTAATCGCCCGACACGACGATTGTCTCGCCGCGATATCTCAGCACGATCTGCGCCGATCCCAGCACATGGCCGGCGGGGACGAATTCGACCTCGACTCCGCCCATGTCGCGCGGCTCGCCATATTGGACGGCGTGTCCGGCCTGCGGGCCGTAGCGCGCTTCCATGATCGCCAGCGTTTCCGGCGTCGCCCACACTGCTTCGTGCCCGCCGCGAGCGTGATCGGCGTGACCGTGCGTCACCAGCGCGCGGGGACTGGGCACCGACGGATCGATCCAGACATCGGCCGGCGCCACAAAGATCCCCTGTGGATGGGGCGTGATCCAGTCGCCGAGCTTGGTCATCACACCAATATGGCGCGGCGCGCGTTCCTGTTCCATCTTGCCAGGAAATAAGGAGGAAACGGATGCAGCAAATGGCTCTCGATCGGCGGCTCGATCGGCTCGAACGCACGGTCAGGCGGCAGCGGTTGATATTGGGCATGGTCGGATTGGGTGGCGCGGCGGCGTTGCTGATGGCGCTCGCGCCTGCCGCGCCCGGCACGATCGAGGCGCAGGCGATCCGTATCGTCGATGCTACGGGCAAGCCGCGCATCCTGATCGGTGCGCCGCCACCTACCGACGGTCGCCAGCGCAAGGATGCGCAGACCGCGTCGATCGTCATACTCGGCCCCGACGGCGCCGATCGCCTGGTACTGGGCGAGCAGCCGCCGGTGCTGGTCGACGGCAAGGCCTATCCGCGGATCGCGAGCGCGTATGGCCTGTTGATCCACGATGCCAAAGGCAATGAGCGCGGCGGGTTCAGCTTCCTGGACAATGGCCGCGCGATCCTGTCGCTCGACCGGCCCGGTGGCGATGCGGTGCTGCTCACCGCCAACGATAAGACCGGGTTTGCCGGGCTGGTGGTCAACTACCAGAACCCGCTGGGCAAATATGCCGAAGGGCTGCGGATGGGGACGCAAGCCGACACCGTGTGGCTGTCGCTCCAGGACCGTGCCGAGGGCGAGCGCGCAAGGCTGGCGGTCGAGGGCAAAGCGGCGCCGAAGCTGATCGCCCGGCCGGCGGGCGCGCCGCCGGCGCCATAGCGCGATCGGCGGCCCGCACCCTATATCTGCAGGATGAGCGCAGGCTTCCGTCTTTCCATAGCCCCTCCCCTTCAGGGGAGGGGTTGGGGTGGGGCCTATCCACAGGCGACTTGCTTGAGGCACTGCCCCACCCCCAACCCCTCCCCTGAAGGGGAGGGGCTTTAATGGAACTTCCCGCCCCTCTGACCGACTGGTTCGCCGCGCGCGGCTGGCGCCCGCGGCGCCACCAGCTCGAGATGCTCGACGCCGCGCGCGCCGGGCATCACGCGCTGCTCGTCGCGGCGACCGGGGCGGGCAAGACGCTGGCCGGCTTTCTCCCCACGCTCGCCGAGCTGATCGAGACCCCCGCCGAGGGGCTGCACACGCTCTACGTCTCGCCACTCAAGGCGCTCGCGGTCGACGTCCAGCGCAATCTGCTCACCCCGATCGAGGAGATGGGAGTCGATATCCGCGTCGAGACGCGCACCGGCGACACGCCGAGCGACCGCAAGGCGCGGCAGCGCGTGCGCCCGCCGCAGATCCTGCTGACCACGCCGGAAAGCCTGTCGCTGCTGCTCAGCTATCCCGACAGCTTCCTGATGTTCGCCGGGCTCAAGCGTATCGTCGTCGACGAGGTCCATGCCTTTGCCAGCGGCAAGCGCGGCGACTTGTTGTCGCTATGCATGGCGCGGCTCCAGCGGATCGCCCCCGATATGCGCCGCGTCGCACTCTCGGCAACCGTCGCCGATCCCGATGCCTATCGCGCCTGGCTCGCGCCCGACGGCGATATCGACATGGTCGACCTGGTGCTCGGCGAGCCCGGCGCCGATCCCGACATCTCCATCCTGCTGCCGCAAGGGCGCGTGCCATGGGCGGGCCATTCGGGGCGATATGCCGCCGAACAGGTGATGGCGGAAATCGAGACGCGGCGCACCACGATCGTGTTCTGCAACACGCGCAGCCTCGCCGAGCTGATCTTTCAGGATCTGTGGAAAGTGAATCTGATGTCGCTGCCGATCGGCGTGCATCACGGCAGCCTGTCGAAGGAAGCGCGGCGCAAGGTCGAAGGCGCGATGGCGGCGGGGCAGCTGCGCGCGCTGGTCGCCACCGCCAGCCTCGATCTCGGGGTCGATTGGGGCGATGTCGATTGCGTGATCCAGATGGGCGCGCCCAAGGGATCGTCGCGCCTGCTCCAGCGGATCGGCCGTGCCAACCATCGGCTCGACGAGGCGAGCGAGGCGATCCTCGTCCCCGGCAACCGCTTCGAATATCTCGAGGCGCGCGCCGCGATCGACGCGGTCGAGGCGAACGAGCTCGACAACGAACCGTTCCGCCCGGGTGGGCTCGACGTGCTGGCGCAGCATGTCATGGCGTGCGCCTGCGCCGCGCCGTTTCTGAGCGACGAGATGCTCGCCGAGGTGCAAAGCGCGCTGCCCTATTCGGCGCTCGATGGCGAGACGTTCGAGCGCGTGCTGAGCTTCATCCGCGACGGCGGTTATGCCTTGCGCGCTTACGACCGGTTCAAGCGGTTGACGCAGGAGCCCGACGGCTCGTGGCGCGTCAGCCACCCGCGTTTTGTTCAGCAGCACCGCCTCAATGCCGGGATCATCGTCGAGGCGGCGATGCTCAATGTGCGGTTCAAGAACGGTCGGTTGCTCGGCAAGGTCGAGGAGGGGTTCGCCGCCTCGCTGTCGAACGGCGACACTTTCTTCTTTGCAGGCATGAGTTGCGAGGTGTTGCGCATCGATACCGAGGACGTGCTGGTCCGCGCCTCGACCCGCCCGGCGCGCATCCCGACCTATGGCGGCGCGCGCATGCCGCTGTCGACCCACCTCGCCGACCGCGTCCGCGGCTTCCTCGCGCAACCGCAGGAATGGGCGCGCTTCCCCGACGACGTGCGCGAATGGCTGGAAGTGCAATCCTATCGCTCGCGGCTGCCCGAAGCCGGGCAATTGCTGGTCGAGACCTTTCCCCGTGAAGGCCGTCAGTACATGGTCGCCTATAGTTTCGAGGGCTGGAACGCGCACCAGTCGCTCGGCATGCTGGTGACCCGGCGGATGGAGACACAGGGGCTCAAGCCGCTCGGCTTCGTCGCCAACGATTATGCGCTCGCTTGCTATTCGCTCGATCCGGTGACCGATCCGGCGTCGCTGTTCTCGCCCGACATCCTCGAACACGAATTCGTCGACTGGGTGCAGCAATCGCATCTGCTCAAACGCGCGTTCCGCGAGGTGGCGGTGATCGGCGGCCTGGTCGAGCGCCAACATCCCGGCAAGCGCAAGTCGGGCAAGCAGGTCACCTTCTCGACCGACTTGATCTACGACGTGCTGCGCAAATACGAGCCCGGCCATTTGCTGCTCGAGGCCGCCTGGGCCGACGCGCGCGCGCGAATGACCGATGTCGGGCGTCTCGCCGATCTGGTCGATCGTGCCGGTGACACGATGATGCACGTGACGCTCGACCGCATCTCGCCGCTGGCGGTGCCGGTGCTGACTTTGATCGGCCGCGAAACCGTGGCGCAGGGGCTCGCCGACGACGCCTTGCTGATGGAGGCCGAGGTGCTGGCGCAGGAGGCGATGCGGCTCGACTGACCCCCGTTTGGGAGCGTATTATCCGCTTGGTACACGTCCGAAACGGGCGTATGATCCGGGCATGCGCGGGTTTATTCCCTTGCTGGCGCTTGGCATCGGTGCACTGGCCGGACCGCCCCTCGCCGCGCAACAGGCGCAGCCCTCGATCAAGCCCGTCGCCGCCGCTCCCGCCGAGGGACCCGCACCGGACGTCCTCACCATAGGTGAGCGCACCGACCGCATGACGGTGCCGGTGTCGATCGGCCCGCATGGGCCCTTCCCCTTCATCATCGATACCGGGGCCGAACGCTCGGTCGTCTCGCGTGAACTCGCCGGCTACCTCAAGTTGCTGCCCGGGACCGATGTGAAGCTGTTCGATTTCACCGGCGCCGCCCAGGTTACGACAGTAAAAGTGCCGTCGCTGACCGCGGGCAAGCTCGGCACGCCGGCGATGGAAGCGCCGCAGCTGCTGCTGGCCGATATCGGTGCCCCCGGCATGCTCGGTATCGACGCGCTCCAGGGGCAGAAAGTCATACTCGATTTCAACACGCGGCGGATGCTGCTGCGACCGGCGCGGCGCCACGCCTCGGGCGATTTCGTCATTCGCGCCGAGTCGCGTACCGGCCAATTGATCGTGACCAAGGCGTGGTTCAACAATCAGCCGATCGCGGTGGTCATCGATACCGGATCCTGGCTCAGCGTCGGTAACACCGCCATGCTCAAGCTGGCGAAGAAAGCACCGCGATCATACGGGCCGGTAGCGATCACGTCGGTGACCGGGCGAACTTTTACCGCCAATTTCGTCTCGATCAGCAACGTCAAGATCGATACCATCCGGTTCGACAATTTCGGGCTGGTGTTCGCCGATGTGCCGCCGTTCGATCGTTTCGGTCTGCGTGACCAGCCGGCGCTGATCCTGGGGATGAGCTCGCTCAAGCTGTTCGGCCGAGTCGAGCTCGACTTCGTCAATCGCGAGATCGGGTTCAGCCTGCCGCGGCCGCAGATCGATTTTCACGACATCTGCCGAAACGGCAGTGCCGCCTGCAGGAGTATCGGCCCCTCATCCTGATTGGCAGTCCGCCGATAGTTGTTATGCGTCGATCTTCAACCCGGCTCGGGTGACGGTCGGCGCGATGCTCAAGGAGATGCCGCGCAAATATTGGAAAAACATGCCCGAAACCGCGTTGGTACCCGAGTTGATCGCGGGGAGCAGGCGATGGTCGCGACGGCACGCGCGAAGACCGGAGGCAATGTCGGGGCGGCCTGGGTGGCGCTGCGCGACGAGGCGATGCATTGCCGCCGCTGCAATCTCTACAAGCATGCGACCCAGACCGTGTTCGGTGAAGGGCCGGCCGATGCCGATCTGGTCTTTGTCGGCGAGCAGCCGGGCGACCAGGAGGATCTGGCGGGCAAGCCGTTCGTCGGCCCGGCCGGACAGGTGTTCGACCGCGCGCTGGCGGAGGCGGGGATCGACCGCGCCCGCGTCTATGTCAGCAACGCGGTCAAGCATTTCAAATTCGAGCAGCGCGGCAAACGCCGCATCCATTCCAAGTCCGATGCGGGCGAGATCACGGCCTGCCGCTGGTGGATCGAGCAGGAACTAGCACTAGTGAAGCCGCGCGTGACGGTGGCGCTGGGCGCGACCGCGGCGCGATCCTTGTTCGGCAAGACGATGACGATCAGCCGCGAACGCGGCCGCCCGCATGATCTGCCCGAGATCGGCGAAGCCTGGATCACCGTCCACCCCAGCTTCCTGCTTCGGCTGCCCGACGAGGACGCGCGGCACGCGGAATTCGCCAAATTCGTCCACGACCTCAAGGCTGTCGCCAGCCGCCTCCGTCGTTGACCGCGAACATTGCCGGCGCGTTACCGCCGCGCCCGATGCCGAAACCCCATCGCAACCCGGGCGCAAACAAGGGGCAATGACCCTGTCCCAGTGACAAACTTATGCGACAAATCGCGCTTAGCCCGGCCGCAGCGCGACGAAGGAGACGACATGACGGCTGGCGGCGGCCGGAATTCAGAGCGAGCGGGGTGTTGATGGCCCGCGACGAGCGCGCCGCCGACGAGCGGCGGGAGATGCCGTTGCTCGCGCGCCGGGTGCCGCTGTGGATGCTCGTTCTCGTCTGCAACGTGTCGCTGATCCTGGTCGTCGCGGTGGCGGCGCTCGCTCGCAGCGCGGAAAAGCATGGCGCGCTGGGCGTCGCGGCGGCGCAGATTGCCGAAATACCCGACACGATCGGCGATTGGTGGAAAGGCGCCGCGCCCTTCGCCAAGCCGCCTTACGAAAAGCTCCCCGGCGGTTTCCAGCGCAATGTCGCGCGGTCGTTCGTCGATCCGGGCTATGCGCTGATCACCCCTTATGACACCAAACGCGGCCGCGCGACTGTCCAGCTGATCCGTCTGTCCGATGGTCGGATACTCAAGGAGTGGCTGCCCGACGTCGCGGCGATCAATGCGCACTCGCGTTTCCAATCGGCGATCGTCGACCTCTATCGCGACAAAAGCGTGGACCGGATGCGACCGATGCATCCGATGCTGCTCGCCAATGGCGACTTGCTGGTCCACGACAACACGCCCTTGTCGCGGATCGACGGCTGCGGGCGGCCGCGTTGGGTGATTGACGGCATCTTCCACCATTCGCTCGAACGCGCCGCCGACGGGACGTTGTGGATTCCCTATCGGCTGACGCGGTCCAACGTTCCCGGTGTCGGCGCTAAATTCGCCGACGAGGCGCTGGCGCAGGTCGACGAGAAAGGCCGGCTGATCCGTGTCGAGCGATTGATCGACATCCTCGACCGCAACGATCTCGGCGGTTTGTGGCGTGGCCGCCCCTATGAGGAGGACCCGTTCCACCTCAACGATATTGAGCCGGTGCTGACTTCGGGCCCTTATTGGCAACAGGGCGACGTCATCCTGTCGCTCCGCAACATGTCGCTGATCGCGCTCTATCGCCCTTCGACCGGCCGCATCCTGTGGACGCGCGCGGGACCGTGGTCGGCGCAGCATGACGTCTCGATCCTCGACGATCATCGTATCATGGTGTTCGACAATCACGTGCGCTGGGGCGTGGCGGAGCGGCGCGTCGACGGCAACAGCCGCTTGCTGATCTATGATCTGGCGACCGACAGGGTGAGCTCGCCGCTGGCGGCCACCTTCGCCGTACGCGGCATCACCACCGCGACCCAGGGCCGCGCCACGCCGCTGTCGAACGGCGACGTGATGGTCGAGGAGACCGAGCGCGGCCAGCTGATGCGCATCGCCCCCGACGGCAGCCTGCGCTGGCGCTACGTCTCCGCCGACCCCTCCGGCCGCCGCTTGTGGCTGAGCTGGAGCCGCTATCTCGACCCCAATGATCCGGGGGTCCTTTCCGCCGTCAAGGCGGCCACTGCCAGGGAGCAATGCACATGACCCCCCATCGCATTCCCGCGCTGACCGGCGCGATCCTGCTGACGATGATCCCGGCGATCGCCCAAGCCTATAGCGGCCCGGGCGTCGGGCTCGGCGCAATCGGCGTCGTGCTCGGTATCCTCGGGTCGGTGTTCCTGATGACCGTCTCGCTGATCTGGTATCCGGTCAAGCGCCTGATCCGCAGCTTGCGCCAGCGCCCGGCGCCGCCGCCGCGCGACAGCAAGGCATGATCGGGGCGATCGCACCGATCGTGCTTTTGCTCGCCGCGATCGTCGCAGCGGGCGAACTCGCGCGCCGGCTGCGCATCGTGCCGCGCTTCGCCACGCTTGCCGCGCTCGGACGTCGCGCGGGCACCGTGCTCGCCCGGCGCGGCGTGTCCGATCATCTGAAGGAGCGCGCAACGCGCATCCTGGCGGGCCGCATGATGGCATCGTCGCTGACCGCCGGAGCGATCCTGGCGCTGGTGATCGCCCCGGTCGTCTTGCTGCTGCTGGCTGACGGGACGGTGCCGCTAGGCGTGCGCGCCGCCTTTTTCGATTGGCAAGCGCGTCTCCTCATCCTTGTCGTGAGTCTGATCTATGTCCTCGCTCGATGGCGGATCGGCCGGCGGCGGCTACAGCCGCGCTGACCGTCTGCTCCACCGCCTGGCGATGAACCCGGCGGTGCTCGACCTGTCGTTCGACCTCGAGCGCGCGCGTTATGGCGCCGCCGCCCGGCTGCGCGACGGCGGCGCGCCGGTGTTCGTCACCGGGCTGGCGCGCGCCGGCACCACCATCCTGCTCCGCTTGCTCCATGACAGCGGTCAATTCGCGTCGCTCACGTATCGCGACATGCCGTTTCCGCTCGCGCCCAACAGCTGGCAGTGGATGAGCAAGCGGTCGCGCCACGATGTGGCCACGCAGGAACGCGGCCATGGCGACGGCATCGCGCACGACCTCGACAGTCCGGAGGCGATCGAGGAAGTGTTCTGGCGCACCACCGAGGGCAAGCGCTACATCACGCGCAGCCATCTCCATCCGCACCACCCGCTGCCCGACAGCGTGGATGCCTTCCGCGATCTCGTCGCGTTGGTGCGCCACCGCTACGATCGCCCGCGCTATCTGTCGAAGAACAATGCCAATGTCCTGCGCCTCGGCGGCATCGTCGTGGCGTTCCCCGACGCGGTGCTGATCCATCCGTTTCGCGATCCGCTGCAACAGGCGGCGTCGCTGCTCAACCAGCATCGCCGCTCAGTCGCGCTCGGCCGGGCCGATCCGTTCCGCGCGAGCTATATGCGCTGGCTCGGCCATTACGAATTCGGTCGCAGCCACCGGCCGCCGTTGATCCCTGGTGCGCCTGCCGCGAGCGAGCCGACTGACCGGATCGATTACTGGCTGGCGATCTGGAGCGCGGTTCACCGTCTGTTGCTCGACCAGCCGGGCGAGGTGAGGGTGCGGCAAGTGTTCGTCGATTACGATGCCTTGTGCGCGCAGCCAGCCGCTGGTGTCGCGCGCGTTGCCGCCGCGACGAGCGTGGTGCTTGGCTCGGGTGACAGCCTCCGACCGCCGCCGGTGCATGGGGTCGAGGGCGCGAGCGACGACGTGCTCGCCGAGGCGCGTGCGGTCCATAGCCAATTGGTTGCGCGCGCCCGTTGAAGTTGTCGCGCCCGATTGCCGATTGACCCTAACCGGCCATTCTGCGCATCGGTCGGTCCCATGATCGAGAAAATCCTGGGCTGGCTGGCCGGCATCATCATCGCCGTGATCTCGTCGGGCGGCTATCTTGGCATCGTGTTGCTGATGGCGATCGAGAGCGCGTGCATTCCGTTGCCGTCCGAAATCATCATGCCGTTCGCCGGCTATCTCGTCTCGACCGGGCGGTTCGACCTCTATCTAGCCGCGACGGCCGGGGCGATCGGCTGCAACCTCGGCTCGATCGTCGCCTATGAGATCGGCAAGCGCGGCGGCCGCCCGCTCGCGCTCAAATGGGGCAAGTACGTGCTGGTCGGCCCGGGCGAGATCGACGCCGCCGACCGCTTTTTCGAGCGTTACGGCTCGATCGCGGTGCTGATCGGCCGCCTGCTACCGGTCATCCGCTCGTTCATTGCCTTTCCGGCCGGCGTTGCGCGGATGCGGCTGGTGCCGTTCCACATCTATACGTTCCTCGGCTCGTGGCCATGGTGCTTCGGGCTCGCCTGGATCGGCATGAAGCTCGGCAAGGCATGGGACAGCGATCCGCGGCTGAAGGCGGCGTTCCATTCGGCCGATGTGGTCATCGCGGGCCTGCTGGTCGCGGCGGTCGCCTTCTACCTGTGGCACCGCCTGCGCGGGGTCAGGAAAAGCCCAGACGCGCCGCCGCGGCCCTGAACTTTTCCTCGCGGTCGGGCGCCAGCTGCGCCACCCGCCGCTGATAGGTCGCGACCAATTCGGGTCCGGCTTTCTCGGGTGATCCGGCGTCGAATGGCGGTGCGGGGTCATATTCCAGGCTGAGCTGTACCGCCTTGGCGAACTCCGGACTGCGCACCTCGGCCATCAAGGTCAGCGCGAAGTCGATCCCGGCGGTCACGCCGCCGCCGGTCACGCGGTTATGGTCGACCACCACGCGCTCGGGCACCATTTCCGCTCCGAACATCGCGAGATAATCGCGCCACGACCAATGCGTCGCCGCGCGATAGCCCTCGAGCAGCCCCGCCGCGCCCAGGATCAGCGACCCGGTGCACACGCTCGTCACCCAGCGCGCTTCGGCCCCGACCGCGCGAACCCACGCCATCGCCTCGTCGTCGGCGATCACCTCGGTCACGCCCATGCCGCCCGGGACGCACAATATGTCGGCGCGTGACACCTCGGCGAAGGTCGCTGTCGGCACGATCGCGAACCCGGCGTCGGTCGCGACCGGCGCACGATCCTTCCACACCAGATCGAGATGCACATTGCCCAGCCGCGACAGCACTTGCGCCGGCCCGGTCAGGTCGAGCTGGGTGACGTTGGGGAACAGCAGGAAAGCGACGGAAATCGGCGGAATGCTGGCCATGAGCGGACTCCTTGTCGAGCGCGGGATGCCCAGGCGAGCGGCGTTGGTTCAGGCTGCGCTCCCCTGTGGTGCCCCACGGTTTCGCCAGTCACGCAGCGGGGCGGAGTGTATCGCGCGAGCGGCGCCGGGCCAAGCGGGGTTTGGCCATTCTGCGAAGGGTTCGAAATCGCGGGGGCGAGGCAGTGCGTCCAACGGGTCGGCGATCAATCCCGACGCCGAGTCTTATCGCAATGCGGACAAAGCCGGCCACTGCCATGCGACCAGGCCAGCAATGACGATGAGCGCAATCGCCGCGGCAAGAACCGCCATCCAGCGTGCGCCGCCGGACCGATCGTCGCTCTCCACTTCGTCCGCCTCGACGTCCGCGGCCGGATATAGCGTCGGCAGGTCGATCGCGACCGGCCGATCAACGGGCGTGGCAACCGCGACCGCCGGTTCGTTATGTACGGGAACCGCGGCATCGTCGGGCGCGGCGACTGCGGGCTCGTCGGGTTCGGAGATGGCGTCCGGCTGGGCGTCGCTGGGCCAGTCGCCCCCCGCCAGAACATGTTTTTCGACCGCGATCGCCGCCTTCTGGCATCCGATGAAGCCAGACAGCGCCGTATCGCTGCCTGGATGCGCGGGGGCAGCGTCCAGGATGGCGGCAAGCTCCGCCATTTCCGCCTCGATGTCGAGCAGGGTGTCGAGCGCCTGCATCGCGGAGCGACGGTTCGACTTGTGGAGCGCGAGCTGCAGCCGGACCATGGTCAACTGGCTTGCCCGCGCCAGGTCAAACCCGGCACGCAACGCCGCCAGTTCGTCGATCGTCTTCGGATCAGTCGATCGGCTGGCCACGGAAGCGGCGGCGGCTATATTCACGGCGTCGTTCCCGGATTCCATTGCCTGACGGATAGGCGCCGCGTCGCGTTGAATGTGAACCGCAATCTGGCGATCCGTTGGAACTTCACGCCCGATCGCCTTCCTGCCCCGTCCCGAATGGCGTTTGAACTTGCGCCGCGATGTTAGTGCATATTTCCGCTATCGTGGTGGCCGATGCCGTTCGATTGGCGACCGGGACGACTCAGTAATGCGGTGAAAGTAATCGCAACCGCGACATAGACGGCTGCTCCAGTCACCGGGCTCCATCCCAGGAAATCGCTCGGCAACGTCCTGAGCGCACCTGCCTTCCACGCTGTTAGGATCGGATCGGCCAGCGGGAAACGGTAGGTGTCGGGCGTGGTGATATTCGCCGCCGCGATCATCAGGTTGATGACGATCGATACCAGCAGCAGCGCGATCGTGACCGCGCGCTCCCACGTGAATCGCAGGCTCGCCCAGAACGGCGCCAGGCCGATGGCGATCAGGCCGATCGCGGGGACCGAATGGCGCGGGCCGGTCGAGTGGCCGCCGTCCCAATAGACATAGGCCGAATTGACCAGCAGCACGGTGAGCGCCGCCATGGCCAGCATCACCGCCAGTCCGCGATGCTTTCGGGCGAGCAGCCATAATCCAACACCCGCGGGGGCCAGCACCGGCGCCACCCACAATAGGCCGCGGCGCATGCCGACTAGGATTTTCAACAGCACGATCGGCTTGGGGCTGGTCAGGCCGAACAGGCCTTCGTCCATCCCGGCGAAACCGACCACGCCCTGATAGCCGAGCCGAAATGGGGTGCCGAAGGCGATCATATTGTAGGTCATGAACGGCACCAGCAGCGTCACAAGTCCGGCGACCGCTGCTACCGCCACCGCGCGCCTATCGGCACGCCACAGCCGCAGCGCGCCCCAGATCGCGATCACCGACCCCGCCAGCGTCGCCTCGAACTCGATCAGCACCGCCAGCCCCAGCGACAGGCCGCCGATCGCAGCGAAGCGCATTGCTCGTCCCTCGCCCGCGCGCCACAAGGCCCACACAGCGATCACGAACAACCCCGCCACCGGGGCATGGCCGAACAGGGTGGTCGACCAGCCCCAGACCGGCGTGCCCAGCGCGAAGCCCAGGCTCGCGACGAGCGCGCCGCCCGCGCTCCCCGTCAGCCGTAGCCCGAGGTCGTGCATCGCCAATGCCGCCAGCGCGGTGATGACGGCGCTCCCCAGTGCGACGGCGAGCCGCAGCCGCACTGTCATGTAATGCTCGAAAACCGCGTCGTAGAGCGTCGGCGGCACATATTCGAGCGGCCGCCCGACATGGTCGGCGATCGCCATCGCGGGCAGCGACAACAAGGTCATCCCCGGTGCCTTGTCCATATAGAAATGGCCGCCGAACTCGGCCTTGTCGATCGTCAGCGCCTGATATTGATCGATCCGCGCGTCGCCGCGCTCGACCAGCGCCATGCCGGCATAGATCCGCGTCGCATTATTGGGATTGAGCGCCCACGATCCGAACCATACGCATGACAGCCAGACCAATGCGAACAGCAGCAATCGCGTCCGCACCCTTAGTTTAGCCGAACAGCCAGCCGCCGAGCAGCCGGAACGGCGGCAAGGTGAAGAAGCCGGCGATCAGCAACGCGCCAGTCACCAGACCGCGGACGGTCGCGCGATGCCGCGCGACCTGATGCGCGCGTGCGGTCAACCAGACGCGCGGTGCCATCACCAACACAAAGATCGACAGGATATGGATCAGGCTGAAATGGCCGGGGTTGATCGTCTTGACCAACAGGCTGAGCGCCGCGGTGGCGACCATCGCCGTTACCCAGATCTTGCCGAGCAGCCGGTGGGTCTTGGTGCCGCGCGGCCTGAGCAGCATCCACGGCGTCAGCACCAGCGCGACCAGAACGGTGGCGAGATGCGCCCAGACGATGCCGGGAACGTGCGGCCATTGCGCCGCGCCCCGCGCCAGCGCGACGATTACGACCGCGAGCAACAGCATCGCCGCGCCCGACAGGACCTTGTCGTACCAATTGGGTGCGAGCGAGCCGGCCTTCGCATCGGTTTTTATGAATAAGGTTGCCATCTTGTCCCCCCGCTTTGGTCGGGCCGACCCTAAGGAGCGTGCTCGATACCGGCAACCGAGATGGGCGTTGAATGCAAACTCCCCCGAGGGGCCGATTGGGTAGGTCTACAAACCCGCTAACGAGTAAGTGCGATTGCCAGGTCGATTGCCGCCCATGCAGCGAAGACGACAGCCATCACCCTTAGGACGCGCACGCCAGTATCGCTGATCCTGTTCTTGCCAAGCGTCAAAACTAGAATGACGCCGCGGGGGAAGATCGCGATGATGGCGAACCACGCGACTGCGATCCCGTAAAATACATCATCGGAAAGTGGTCCCTTCACCGACCGTGACCGCCGCTGGAAACCTACTTCCCCTCTTCCTCGGCGGCCTTGCGGTCCTTGTTGATCAGCTTGTTCTCGCGGAATTGCTGTTGCGAGCAGCCCAGCGAGCCGCCCGGGCCGATCGCCGAGCACGATCCGATTCCCGACGCGCCGGTGTCGAGCGTGCCTTGCGCGCGCAGCGCCCAGCTCTGATTTTCGGGCGTGACCTTGAAATTGCGCAATTCCTTGGGAACCCGGAATTGCTCGGCGGCGTCGCGGCGCGTGCAGACGACGATCTCGTTGCCGTCGCGGTCGGTCGGGCATTGCTCGTTGCCATAGAGCACCAAAACCCCGTTGACCGGCGCGTTGCGCGACACTTGGCCGGGCGCGGTCGGCTTGGGCGGCGGCGGCACGCCGGGACCCGCCACTTGTGCGGTCGCGGGCATCGCGATCATCGTCGCGGCCAGCAGGCCCAGGGCAATATTACGCATCCTCGTCTCCTTCTCCCGCCAACGCCTAGAGGCGCTTGGCGGTTTCGATCGCCACCCTGCAGCCGAGCCGGATCAGCGCCGACATCAGCGGATAGGCCGGCGCCGATTCCGCGCCGTGCGCCAGCGCGGTCTCGCGATGCTCGACCTCCTCGGCCTGAAATTCCGCGATCGCCGCCGACAATGCGGGATCGCTATCGCCTAGTTGCTGAAGCTGTTCTGAATAATGTTTGTCGATCTCGGTTTCGACCGCCGCGGTGCAGGCCATCGCGGCTTCGGGGCCGATCGCCGCGGTCGCCGCGCCGAGCGCGAAGCCGGCGACGCTCCAGAATGGCTGGAGCAGGGTAGGGCGCACGCCGCGATCGGCGATCATCTTGTCGAAGAACGCGCGATGGCGTTCCTCCTGCCGCGCCATGCCGGCGATCTCGCGCGCAGCGGGGGTGCGGTCGCCCATGATTGCCAATTGCCCGGCATAGATGCGCGTCGCGCCGTACTCGCCGGCCTGGTCGACGCGGATCATCGAGTCGGTCCGCGGTCTGCGATCACCGGGGCGCCAGCGCTTCATGCCGCGCGGCTCCGGCGAGTCAGCAGGACCAGGATGACTAGCGCGCCGCTCAGAGAGACGATCGCGTTGAACCCCGCCAGCGAAATGCCGGCAAAGGTCCATTGCGGCGCATCGCAGCGCACCACCGGCGCGTTCATGATCGCGGTCAGCGTGTCACCGCCGCTGCTGAAGGTGGAGGTGCACGGCGTGAACCCCTGCCACCAATGATATTCGACCCCGGCATGCGCCACGCCGATCGCGCCGCTGATCGCAATCGCGATCGCCGCCAGCGCGACCAGTGGCCGCTGCGGCATGCCCGGCACGAACGCCAGCAACGCGATCGGCAGCGCGGCGTAATGCGGCCAGCGCTGCCAATGACACATCTCGCACGGGTAGAGGTGCCCGATCAGCTGGAACCCCCAGGCGCCGGCGAGCAGCGCGGCGGGGATCAGCAAGGCGAGCGCGCGGGCCTTTTGCAGCGAGGTCATGACGGTCTCAGCGCTTCTTCGGCGTCGCCGCCGCGGTGGTCACGGCGGGCACCTTGGACAGTCGCCCGATCGTCTGCAGCGCGTACCACAGCTGGAAGTCGGTCACGCCCTTCTTCTTGAGCTCATCGGGCGTCGCGGCGAAGCGCGGATCGGTCTTGGTGTCCTCTTCGAGGATCGCGTTGTCGGCCTTGACCTCGTTGACCAGATGCTTGCGCAGATCGGCTTCGCGGAAGATCGGGCGCGATTTGTAATCGGGGTCCGAAATCTGCGGCACTGCAATGTCGGGGCGGATGCCGCCTTCCTGCACCGACCGTCCCGACGGCGTATAATAACGCGCGGTGGTCAGGCGGAGCGCGCTATTCTCGTCGAGCTGGAGCAAGGTCTGCACCGATCCCTTGCCGAAACTGCGCTCGCCCATGATCAGCGCGCGGTGATGGTCCTGCAGCGCGCCGGCGACGATCTCGGACGCCGATGCGGTGCCGGCATTGGTCAGCACGATCACCGGCAGCCCGGTCGCGAGATCACCCGGCTTGGCGTAGTAACGCTCGATATCCGCGGCATCGCGGCCGCGCTGGCTGACGATCTCGCCATAGGACAGGAAGGCGTCGGATACTTCGATCGCCTGGCTCAGCAACCCGCCGCCATTGTCGCGCAAGTCGACGACATAGCCGAGCGGCTTGTGCCCCAGCGACTTGTCGACGCTGGAGATCGCCGAGCGGACGTCGGCGCCGGTATTTTCGGAGAAAGTGTTGATGTTGATATAGCCGATGCCGTCGCGGACTTCCCACTTCACCGGTTTCTGGACGATGATCTCGCGGACCAGGCTGACGTCGATCGGCTTGTCGCGGCCCGGACGGACCAGGGTCAGCGAGATCTTGGTGCCGGGCTTGCCGCGCATCGAGGTGATCGCCTGGTCCAGTGTTTCGCCGAAGATCAGCTGCCCGTCGATATGGGTGATGTAATCGCCGGCCTTGATCCCGGCGCGGAAGGCGGGCGTGTCTTCCTGCGGCGCGATGACCTTGACCGCGCCGTCCTGCATCGTGACCGACAGACCCAGGCCGCCGTAATTGCCCTCGGTCAGGATCTTCATGTTCTGAAAATCGACCGCATCCATATAGGACGAATGCGGGTCGAGGCTGTTGAGCATGCCGTCGATCGCGCCGCGGATCAGCGTCTTGTCGTCGACCTTGTCGACATAGGACTTCTTGACCTGGTTGAAGACCTCCATGAACCGGTCGATCTCGCGATAGGTGTCGCCGTCGGAGGCCGCCATCGCCGCGGTGGCGGTAGGGACGAGGGCGATGGCGCCGGCGATGGCGGTCGCCTGGAGCCAGGTAAAAGCACGGGCCATGGGGTTACTGCGTTCCGATCTTGCTCAACTTCTGGTGTCATGTAGCGGTATTCGGCGGGCCTAGCCAGTCAGCGCCACCGGATCGACGGGACGGCCCTTGCGGCGCAGTTCGGCGGTGACCTGGCGATCTTCGCCTTGCGGTGCCGCGCCGAGCAGCGCGCCTTGTCCGACGCGCTGGCCGGTGGTGACCGACAAGCTGCCCAGCCCGATCAGCACGGTGCTCCAGCCGCCGCCATGATCGATCACGACGATCTTGCCATAATCACGGAACGGGCCGGCGAACACGATCTTGCCGGCGGCGGGCGCGGCGATATCGGCGCCGCCCGGCACTGCCCAGGTCAGCCCGCGCGAGGTGACGCCGGCGTCGGACGACACCTCGCCGAACCCGGTGACCAGCTTGCCAGTGACCGGCACGCGATAAGGCGCCGTGCCGCCGGTCCACGACAAAGGCGGGTCGGTCGCCTCGCCGGGGCGCGGCAACGGTCCCGACAGCGCGGCCAGCGCGGTCGCGGTCGCGCTGGCGTTGGTCGTTTCCTGCATATTGTCGACCAAGTCGCGGGCGCGCTCGCCCAGGCCGATCGCGCGGTCGCTCTCGGCCAATGCGGAGCGGCTGAGATCCTGCGACTTCAGGCGATGCTCCGCCTCCAGCCGCGCCAGCGCGATGCGGTTGCTCTCCAGCCGGCGGCGCCCTTCGGTCAGGCTGCGCGCGGCGAGCGCGGCGTCGGCGCGCAGCCGGCGGGTATTGTTCAGGTCGGCACGCAACCCTGCCGTGCGCGCACGCACCAGTGGCAGCGTGCTGCCGATCACCGCGCGGACATGGACCAGGTCGCCGACCGATCCCGGCTGCATCACGCTGACCGCGTCCGGCCGCTGCGCCAGCGAACAGAGCGCGGCGATCAGGCGCGCGATCGGACCTTGCTGCGCCGCCAGCCGGGCCTGCTGGTCGCCGAGCAGCCGATCGACCAACGTCACCCGCGCGCTCGCCGCGGCGATATCGGCCTGGGCCTGCTGGATCCGTGCGCCCATCGCCTCTTCCTCGGCGCGCGCCCTGGCGGCTTCGTTCTGTTCGGCTTTAGCCGCGGCGTCGAGTTTCGCCGCACGCTCGGCGGCGGCGGCCGATTGCGCCCGTGCGGCGAGCAAGCGGCGCTGCTGGTCGGCCAGATCGGACTGTGCTGGATCGGGTTGGGCATTGCCCTGGCTCGCGGCGAAGGCGGCGGCGATCGGGAGCAAGGCAAGAGTCCAGGCGGCGCGCATCGCGCTACCCTTCGCGATGATAGGGATGGTTGGCAAGGATCGAGCTCGCGCGCCACAATTGCTCGGCCAGCATCGCGCGCGCCAGCATGTGCGGCCAGGTCAGCCGGCCGAACGACACCAGCCAGTCGGCGGCCTTGCGCTCCTCTGCGGAAAATCCGTCCGCGGCGCCGATCAGGAAGCGGATTTCGCGTACCCCGTCGTCGCGCCATTTGCCGAGCTTTTCGGCGAACGCGACCGACCCCGGCGTGTCGCCGGTCTCGTCGAGCATGACGATGCGCGTTTGCGGTTCGACCACCGGCATCTTGCCGCCGGTATCGGGCAATTCAGTCACCCGCGTCGGGAAGCTGACGCGCTTGAGATAACGGTCGACCAGCTCCGCCTCCGGACTCCGCCCGATCCGGCCTCGCGCGACGATGTGGAGGAGCATTGGACTAAATCCTTCCCGTCATGCCGGACTAGTTCCGGCATCCAACGTGCGACAACGGAGCGATTCCGGTGTGGAGGGTTGGACCCCGGAACAAGTCCGGGGTGACGTATAGCGGTGAGGCTGTCTCACCCCACAAACACTTGTCTTAGTGCGACGAACCCGATGGCCCGTCGCCGAACGCCCACATCCGCTCGAGATTGTAGAAGGTGCGGACCTCGGGGCGGAACAGATGGATGATCACGTCGCCGGCGTCGATCAGCACCCAGTCAGCGGTCGGCAGGCCTTCGATCCGCGGGCCGCGGCCGGTTTCGGCCTTGATCCGCTCGGCGAGCTTCTGCGCCATCGACGCGACCTGACGCGTCGACCGGCCGCTCGCGATCACCATGTGATCGGCGATCGACGATTTGCCGGCGAGCGGGATCGAGATGGTGTCGACCGCCTGGTCGTCATCCAGGCTGGACAGGACAAGCTGGTGCAACGTCTCGGCCCCCTGGGGGTCGGACGAGCGGTACGCATGCGGGTTAGTGGCCAATGTGGGTCCTATGGTGCGGAGGAAGGAGGATCGGTGTCGTGCGATCGACGAAGGAAACGACGCTGCCAGGCCGGATCGGCCAAACGCAGCCGGGTGGCTGAGGTGGAATCAGGGCGGAAACGAAGCAGCACGAGGGCTGGCAATCTCCACGTAGTCCAGTTCTTCGCCTGGTGTACGGGCCGGAAAGAGCGCCGCAACCAACCCATAGCGGGCACCGCCTGGGCAGCATGATCATAGCCCGGCCGCGCGATAACCGCAATCGGGATCGATTTCGCTATATGGCGCCAACCCTTCCACTGGTCGAAATTGACCAGATTGTCCTCTCCCATCAACCAGATGAAGTCGATTCGCGAATAGAGGTGCTGCAGCTTGGACAGGGTATCGACCGTGTAGCGAGTACCCAGCCGCTGCTCGATCGCGGTCACCCGAATCGGCGCGTGCCCGGCCATCGCGCGCGCCGAAGCGAAGCGCACCGCGAACGGCGCCATGTCGGTCGCCTTGTCCTTCAGGGGGTTGCCGGGCGACACCATCCACCAGACTTCGTCGAGCCCTAACGCCTTGATCGCCGCCAAGCTGATCGCCCGATGCCCCGAATGCGCGGGGTTGAACGATCCACCCAACAGCCCGACGCGCAATGCCCCCGCCATCAGATGCCGGACGATGCCTTGGGCGCGGGAGCGGGCTTGGTCATCGTTTCTCTGTGGACGGGTGATGTTCGCCGGGCAAGGGGGAGGGGAATATAGCTAGGCCGTCATTTTCCAATATGGAAAGTTTTGACTTGCCAACTTGGAAAGTTGGAAATATCTCTTTCCATATTGGAAAGTGAGGAATCGATGATGACAACCTTCGAGGCACAGGCTCGCCTCGCCTTGATGGCAAAGGGCGCGGCCGAACAGGACCTGGCGCGGCTCGCGACGTGCCCGCCCTGGCGCCATGCGGTGTTCGCCGGGATGATGGCGGCGCTGGTCGCCGCCCCCGCCGTGCCGCTGACGCTGCGCTTCGTTCTGCTGGCGCTGATATTCGTCGCCATCGCCCTAGTCGTGCAATCCGACCGGCGCCGGCTGGGCGTGTTCGTCAATGGCTATCGCCGCGGCAAGACGCGCTTGGTCGCCTTGCCGATGCTGGCGCTGATCCTGCTGCTCTATGCCGCGAGCTGCTATTTCGCGCTCGATCGCGGCCAGCCCATGATCAGCCTGGCGCTCGCCGCGGCGTCGTTCGTCATCGGCTATATCGGCAGTATGATCTGGCAGCGGGTATTCGTCCGTGAACTCGGCGCCTGAGCCGCTCAACCCGATCGCGGGGTTCGAGCCGCTGCTCCAGGCGCCGGCGCGGCTCCAGGTGATGGCGGTGCTGGCCAATGCTCAGGACGCGGGATTCGCCCGGCTCAAAGAGATCACGGCGAGCAGCGATTCGGTGATGTCCAAGCACCTTGCGGCGCTGTCGGACGCGGGGTTCATCTCCTTGCGCAAGGCTGCGCTCGACGGCCGCCAGCGCACCTGGGTCAGCCTGACTCGCATCGGCCGCAAGGTGTTTGACGACCATGTCGCCGCGCTCCAGCGGATCGTCGCGGGCGGTTGAGCGGAGGACCGGGCGCCGCCCTGGAAGGAGGCATGAATGGCGCGCAATTTAACGGTTCCGCTATCGCCGCAGGAACGCAGCAACGTCCTTCGCAAAACGCTGCGGTTCCTCGACGAACATGAAGTGGCCGTCGTTTGGGTAGAGCAGGAAGCGGCCGCGGGGCAGGGCCTTCGCCAGGTCGCGTTGCGGCGCCTCGACCGCCTGGAAATCACGGCCGCCGGCGATGACGAGCGTCGGCGCGCTCACCTTGGCGGCGTCGGCGAAGTGGTAGCTCCATAACCCCTTGGAGCTGAGCGCATTGCCCAATTCGCCGGTATTGCCGAGGCTGTTGGCTGAATCCGTCGCGTCGACTTTCCGGCCGATGGCGGCGTTCGGATACATGTTGCGGTGGATCGCTGCGCTCATGGCGTCGCCGTCATAGGCGCTGAAGACGTCGCAGCGCGGATAGGCACCCGGAGTCTTGCCCTGCGCCGCGCGAGCGAAGGCGGCGGGGTCGCTCGACTGGAGGCGCGCGCACTGGATATCAATCGCGCGCGGCAGGTCCGGCACCGCCCCGGCGAGCACGAGATGCGCGACGCGGTCGGGATAACGCGCGGCATATTCGAGGCCGAGGATCGTCCCGAACGAATGGCCGATCAGGTCGATGCGCGGCGCACCGAGGTGGACGCGGAGTGCTTCGATATCGTCGACCAATTGTGCGATCGAGTAATTATCCGCAGCCTTGGGCCGGTCCGACCGGCCACTGCCGCGCTGGTCGAGATAGACCATGCGCAATCGGGCTTCGAGCGTCGGCCCGGCGTAGCGTGCGAAGGTCTGGCTGCCCTCGCCCGGGCCGCCGTGGAGGAAGACGACCGGCGTGCCGCCGGGCTTGCCGGCGACGCGGTACCAGAGGTGGACACTGCCGACGGCGAAGCGATGTTCGCCGGTAGCTGTGGCGGTGGAGCGGGCGGCCGCGGGGGTCGGGAGTAGTAAAGCGGTCGCGAGGACGGCGGGCAGGAGTCGGAGCCGGGTCATGGACCGAGGCTCCATCATCCGGCCGAACGAGGCAAGGGCGCTTGCGAGTTCGGATGAACCGTCGGGCAGTTTCATCCACCGTGCCTCTGGGCGCGGAATTTGCGGCTCCGTGGATGCCGGGACGGGCCCGGCATGACGGGTTAGGTCAGTCACGCAGAGTGAGCCACTCCTCCTCTGGCGCCCGCTCGGTGCGCAAGCGGTTGGCCGCCTCGCTCTCATCCTCATACCCGATCGCCATCCCGCAAAAGAGCATGCGGTCGGCGGGTGTGCCGAGGAAGCGTTCGATCGTCTCGGGATACATCGCCCAGCATTCCTGTGGGCAGGTCGCCAGCCCGGCCTCGACCGCGAGCAGCATCACGTTCTGGAGGTACATGCCGAGATCCGACCATTGCGGCGGGCCCATCCGGCGGTCGACCGTGCAGAACAGAGCCGCTGGCGCGCCGAAGAACTGGAAGTTGCGCGCGAACCACGATCGCCGCGCTGCCTTGCCCTCGCGCGGAATGCCGACATGGCCGTACATCGCCTCGCCGACCGCGAAGGTGCGCGCGCGATAGGGCGCGACGAATTCCCTGGGATAGATATCGTAGCCGGGGGCTTCGGTCTCACCCGCCTCAAGCTTGGCCGCCATGATCGCCTTGAGCTCGACCAGGCTGTCGCCGGTGACGAGGTCGATATGCCAGGGCTGGATATTGCCGCCGCTCGCCGCGCGCGCGGCCTTCACCGCGATGTCGCGGAGCAGCGCCCGGTCGACCGGCGTATCGAGGAATCCGCGCACCGACCGGCGCGCCGCGATGGCGTCGGAGACGTTCATGCCGGCGACCCTTGCCCGGCGCGGGCGGATCGGCAAGCGGGATCGCGTAGCGACTGCCCCGGACGGCACGCGCCATCCGGGGCCAAGCCGGTTATTTCGCCATCGTCATCTCGGACCACAGGCCGTCGTCGATGAAGGTGCGGTACTTCTCGTACCCAGCCACCGCGATCTTGCCCTCTTCCTCGCTGAACTTGGCGAAGATTTCCTTTTCGATCATCTGGTCGCGCGCCTTATCCGGCTCGAGCATCGCGGCGCTGGTGAAATGGGTCATGATCAGGACGCTCGGCGCGCCCTTGTTATAGCCGTTGCGGACGAGGAACTTGTAGGAGTCGATGACTCCATGCGCCTTCATCACCTCGAACCCGGGGACCTGCGACTTGCGTAGGCCGGTCAGATAGTCATCGACGTGATTGGGATCGACCTCGATGGCGTTGATTTCCCACACGCCCTTTTGTGGAATGTAATCAGTATATTGCTTTGAGATGGCGACAGTAGCGGCAAGACAAGTGGCGCCTACTGCCACCAAAATCATGGCACGACTCATGGTAACCTCTCCTATGTTAATTATAAGAGGAAGGCCTCATTCGCAAATTGATGCAACCAGAATCGTTCCGCTCCGGCAACGGATTGGAAATAACGAACCTGATCGACATATCATCTATGCGCTAAGTTATACCGGTCAGGGGACTCGACTTGTCCACCAGGGGTCGGCAAGGACGAGCCATGCCTCGCCCTGCACCCTGGCGGCTCGATCCAGCCGCCTATCCGCATCACGACATCATCCAGACCCGCTTTCAGGATCTCGACGTGCTCGGCCATATCAACAACGTCGCCTGGGCGGCGTTGTTCGAGACCGCGCGGGTGCGGTTCTATCATAGGCTCAACAGCCTGGGGCCAGGGCGCAACCGCGGGCTCGTCGCCAATGTCGAGATCAATTATCTTGGTGAGGGCAATTTTCCCGCCGAGGTGACGATCGCCAGCGGGATCGGTCGGCTCGGCACGCGGTCGTGGCAGACGCTGAGCCTCGCATTGCAGGACGGCGTGCCGCTGGCGACGTGCGACGTCACGATCGTCAGCACGGGCGTTAGCGAAACCGACCCCGCCTTTCGCGCCGAACTGGAGAAATGGCCGGTGCGCGAAGCCTGACGTGTCACAGGTCGACGATCACCGGCATATGATCGCTCAGTGTCAGCCAGTCCTCGGGATCACCAACCCGTAGCCCCGACCAGCCCGGCGGCACTTGGCTGGCGTGTGCGAAGAGATAGTCGAGGTGGAAAGGCTTTGCCGGGTTGCGGTGAAGGAAGAAGGTCGGTTGGCTCTCCGCTCCCTGCGGCTCGCCTGATGCGACGTGATATAGGCTGACCAGGCCGACCTCGCCGAGTTCTCGCACGCAATCCGAATGGTTCCAGTGCCGCGTCTTGCGGTCCCAGATCGCGTTGCTGTTGAAGTCGCCGCAGATCAGCGAGTCCGACCCGAAAGCGGCGCGGTGGCGCTGCAGATACTGCCAGAACTGGCCGATATAGGAATAGGTCGACGGCACGACCGGCTGCGTCCAGACCGCGAGCAGATCGAGCCGGCCGCCGATCCTGACCGGCAGGAAATGCGCCAGTCCGTCACCGTCCCAGCCTAGCGTTTCGATCGCAATGCCGTTGCGCGCGAAGACGCCGACCCCCTTGTGCTTGATCGCGCCGGTCCAGGCGTAATTGCCCGCCCAATCGGCATAGGCACTGTCCGATGCCGCGGGATTCTCGCATTCCTGGACCACGAGGATATCGGCCCCGAGCGCATCGATCGCCGCGGTCTTGCGGCGGAGCGCGCCGGCGCAGTTCCACGTCACGATCCTCATGCGGGCCCCTTGCCGGCGGCCCGGTTGGCGGGGCTTGAACTGGATCGCGCGACGGGCATGTGCGGAGTCCGCCTATCCCAGGTCGAACCGGCGCGAGATACGGTCGACCGGTGTACCATCAGCGAGCGGGACGCCACGCGCGACCGCGTAATCGACAAACCCCATCCGCGCGTAGAAGGCGAGACCGCCGGTATTGTCGGCTCGGATCGTCGCGTTGATCGTCTTCAGCCCGGCGGCGACCGCCGCGGCCCTGGTGGCGGCGAACAGCGCCGATCCGATCCCGCGCGTGGTCGATCCGCGGCGCGCGAACGTGCCGATATCGCCCCAGCCGGGTTCGAGCTTGTCGCTGGCGAGCAGGATCTGGAAGCCCATCGGGCCGCCATCCTCGTTCTCGGCGATCATGCTGGTGATCACGCCCGGCCCATCGACATGCGCGTCGGCAAAGGCCTCGGGTGTGAACGGCGTCTCATAAGCGGTAGTGCCGCCCGCGGCGATGATCTCGTTGAGCAGGTCGGCGAGCGCGGCGGCGTCCGCTCGTACCGCTGGCCGGACATTCAGCTTCATCTCTCTAGACCTCGAGCAACGCTGCACGCCTCGACAAGGTTGGCGGCAACTCCTTCCATCATATTGGGCGGCTCCACTCTTCTCAAAACCGGAATTTGCGGACGAGCAGCCCGCGCGCAGCGAGCGCCTCGATGGCCGCGCCGTCATGCCCAGGTACCAGGATCAGCCCGGGGTTCGCCCTGCTGACCGCGGCGATCGTCTGCAATTCGGCGGCGACCGCGCCGCGATCGTCGCCGCTGATCAGCCAGGTGACGTAGCGCGATCGCTGGTGCAGCAGGCGGACATTGTCGAGCATCGACGCAACGTCGCCCATGAGCAGGAATTCGCGGCCGTCGGCCTGACGGACGTAGATCATCTGCGATCCCGGCGTGTGCCCCGGCGCCTTGATCAGCACTATACCCGGCGCGACCGCCTTGATCGACGCGTAATCGAACGGCCGCAATGCGGCCCTGGCGCCGTTGGGCCAGCGCGGGGCCACGGCGCTGCCGGCTTGCGCGCGGGTGAGCAGCAGACGCGGCAGGTTGCGCATCAAATTGGGACTGGTCAGCACGCCGCCGAGATGATCGCCATGCTCGTGCGTCACGATGATCGCGCTGGCCCGGTCCAGGCCCGCGAGCATGCGGCGATAGGCGGCGCGGTCGTACCAGTCGGCGCCCGAGGCCCGTGCGCTCGCCTCGTCATAGCCGGTATCGACGATCACCGAGCGATCGGGCGACACGATTCGGTAGCTTGCCCGCGCCAGATCGATCTTGCTCCAATCGGTGCCGCTAACCATCGCTGTGCGCGGCACCGCGTCGTGCGACAGGATTTCCAGCTCGATATGCGTGGGAAGATTGCCCGGCACACTCGCCGCCGCCACCCGGATAGCCGGCAAGTCGAGCGCATAGCCTGCGCGTGGTGCCGGACCAGTATCGTAGAAGAGCCAATAGACCGCGGCGCCGGCCAGGCAGAGCAGCACGACCGCCGTGATCGCCAACCCACGCGCCACTCGCCTCAGCGTCATCCTTTTTCTCCTCTCAGCCCCTGCACCGCCAGGCCAGGTTCTCGCCCTGCTTCAGTCCTGAAACACCGCGGCGCGCTTCTGCATGTTGGCGGCTACCGCTTCCATCATGTTGGGCTTGCCGATCACCTTGACCTGCTCCTCGGTCTCGGCGGCGAGCATCGTCACCGGATCGGCGTCGCGCATCATGTTGAGCAGGCGCTTGTCGCCGCGGATGGCATGCGGGCTGCGGCCGGCTATCTCGCGTGCTAGGTCCATCGCCGCGCCGAGGGGATCGTCGGCGAGGCGGGTGACGAAGCCATGCGCCAGCGCTTCCTGGGCATCGAATTCGCGTGCGGTATAGACCAGTTCGCGCAGCACATCGTCGCGGACCAGGCTGCGCCAGAGAGGAAAGCCGGCCATGTCGGGAACCAGGCCCCAATGCGTTTCACGGATAGCGAAGCGCGCGGTCGGCGCGGCGATGCGGATATCGGCGCCGGACATGATCTGAAAACCCCCGCCGAACGCGACGCCATGGACTGCCGCGATCACCGGCATCGGCAGGTTGCGCCAGCCCCACGCCACATGCTGCGGCAGGATCGCCCCCTGGTCGTTGCGGCCGCGCGACGACAGGCCCGAGCCACCGCCCTGCATGCTGGTCATGTCGAGCCCGGCGCAGAAAGCGCGACCTTCGCCGGAGAGGACGACGCAGCGAATATCGGTCCGGCCCGCGAGCGAGTCGATCGCCGCGCCGATGCCTTCGAACATCGCCGGGTCGATCGCGTTCATCTTGTCGGGACGGGCAAGGCGGACATCAGCGATCTGGTCGGCGATACTGATGGTGACGCGGTCGTTCATGGCAGAGCTCCGTCGCCCCGGCGGAGGCCGGGGCCGCTGGGTTCACGCGCGCGCTTCGAATCGCGAAGCGGCCCCGGCCTCCGCCGGGGCGACGCGCACTTAGACGATCCTGCTCCCGCTCTCGCCCCAATAGCGATCGCGGAGCAAGCGTTTGTAGAGCTTGCCGGTGGGGTGGCGCGGCAGTTCGGCGGTGAAGTCGATCTGGCGCGGGGTCTTCACGCCCGACAATTCGGCGCGGCACCAGGCGGTCAGTTCCTTGGCCAAAGCAGGGCCGGCATCGGCCATGTCGGCGGGCTGGACCACCGCGATCACGCGCTCGCCCATATCGGGATCGGGGCCGCCGATCACCGCGACGTCGGCGACCTTGGGATGGGTGATGATGCGATTCTCTATCTCCTGCGGATAGATGTTCACCCCGCCCGAGATGATCATGAAGCTCTTGCGGTCGGTCAGATACAGGAAGCCCTCCTCATCCAACCGTCCGATGTCGCCGAGCGTCGTCCAGCCCTTGGCGTTCGATGCCTCGGCGGTCTTGGCCGGGTCGTTATGATAAGCGAACTGGCCGCCGCCCTCGAAATAGATCAGGCCTTCGCTTCCCGCCGGCAATTCCTCGCCATCCTCGCCGCAGATATGCGCAATGCCGTAAGCCGGCTTGCCGACCGAGCCCTTGTGCGCGAGCCATTGCTCCGACGTGATCGAGGTGAAGCCGTTGCCTTCCGATCCGGCATAATATTCGTAGATCACTGGTCCCCACCAGGCGATCATCTTTTCCTTGACCGGGACCGGGCAGGGCGCCGCGGCGTGGATCGCGGCCCTCATGCTCGACACGTCGTGCGCCAGCCGATCGGCCTCGGGCAGTTTGAGCATGCGGACGAAATGCGTCGGCACCCATTGGCTGGCATTGACGCGATAGCGTTCGATCAGCGCGAGCGCGGCGATCGGATCGAAATGCTGCATCATGATCACCGTGCCGCCGAGGCGGTGGACGGTCATGCACCAGCGTAGCGGCGCGGCATGATACATCGGCGCGGGGCTGAGATAGATTGTGTCGGGACCGAAGCCGTAAAGTCCCTGCGCCAGCATCGCCAGGACGTTGACCGCGGCGATGTCGGGATCCTCGGGCAAGGCGACGCGCACGCCTTTGGGGCGGCCGGTGGTGCCCGACGAATAGAGCATGTCGATCCCGGCGCGCTGGTCGGCGATCGGCGTGTCCGGTTGTGTCGCCAGCGCCTCCTCGAGGCTGTCCCAGCCGGTAGTCGTGCGCCCCAGCATCAGCCGATCGAGATCGGGGATCAGCGTGGCGAGCGGCTCGGCAATCGCGGCGAGCGCGGCCGAGGCGACGACCAATTTCGCGCCCGAATCGCGGACGATATAGTCGGCTTCGGGCGCGGTCAGCTTCGACGAGATGCAGACGTAGAACAGCCCGGCACGTTGCGCGCCCCAGGTCAGCGCGAAATATTCCGGCACGTTGTCCATGAAGATCGCGACCGTGTCGCCGATCGCCAGGCCGCGCGCGCGGAACAGCTGGGCGACGCGGTTCGACCGGCGATCGAGCTCGGCATAGCTCCACGTCTCGCCCGTTTCGGCGACGATCAGCGCGGGTTTGTCCGCGTCGGTCCGCGCATGGACGCTGGGATGCATCCGCCTCTCCTTACATCATTGTCAGCAAGGCTAGCCGGTCGCCGCGACAAGGCAAGAGCGCGCGTACCCGGTTGCACCGAGCGGCGGCGCGTGTAGGGCAATGGGCAATGAGTGAGGGCTTTCAGTTCGACCCCGCGCGGTTCCTCAACAGCCGGCTGGGCCATGGCGGCGCGATCGGCATCGGCTATCGCGCGCACGGCCCCGATTGGGCCGAACTCGAACTGCCCTATGACGAACGGCTGATCGGCAATGTCGACACCGGCGTGATCGCCTCGGGCCCCATCCTGTCGATGATGGACATGGCGACGAGCCTAGCCGTTTGGCTGCGCGCCGACGCGTTCGTCGCGCATGCCACGCTCGATCTCCGGGTCGATTATCTGCGGCCGGCGACGCCGGGCAAGACCGTGATCGGGCGCGGCGAATGTTACCGGCTGACGCGGTCGATCGCGTTCGTGCGCGGTCAGGCGCATGACGGCGACCCGGGCGATCCGCTCGCGCATGTCGCGGGCACGTTCATGGCGCCCGACGGCTATCCGCGATGATCGACCGGCTGCCCCCTTACGCGCAACTGCTCGGGCTGACCGCCGAGCGCGACGGCGATGGTGCGCCGGTGCTGGTAATGCCGTTCGGCGTCGGCGTGCTCGGCCGCCCCGGCTTCCTCCATGGCGGCGCGATCAGCGGGCTGATGGAGATGGCGGCGATCGTCGCTTTGTACGATGCCTTGGCGGGCGAGGGCGGGGGCGAGGTCAAGCCGGTCAACGTGACGGTCGATTTCATGCGCGGCGGCCGCGATAAGCCGACTCGCTCGCGCGGCATCGTCACCCGGCTGGGCACACGCGTCGCCAATGTCGAGGCGACGGCGTGGCAGGACGACCCGGCCAAGCCGATCGCCGCGGCGCGGATGAACTATTTGATCGTGCGGGGATAAGGATAGCGCACCTCCTATTTCGGCCCATGCCTTTGCCGGAGTGACGCCGGGCTTTTGCCAGGGTGAGATGACCGGGCGTTATGCTGCCCTCTCCCGCTTGCGGGTGCACCGGGTCGGTCATGCCCCCGGCATGACCTGAACAGCGCGGGGCGCTGTTCACCCGGTGCAGGTTGGGTGAGGGTCTTCTTCCTTCTTCCAAGCGGGCAACGCGACGAAACAAGAAAGAAGACCCTCACCCTCCCACCGCTTCGCGGCGGGCCCCTCCCTCTCCCGCAAGCGGGAGAGGCGACCTAGGTGACAAATCCCGCTCCCTCGCAATAGCGATCAGCTCCAATCACCCCTTCGGCGTCAGTCGCATCAACCGCCCGCCGGAGCCTTCCTCACCATCCTCGAGCAGCCAGATCGACCCGTCGGGCGCCTGCGCCACGTCGCGGATGCGCGTGCCGAAATCCCAAAAATCGGCTGCGGTCGCGGTATCGCCCGACAAGGTCACGCGAATCAGGCCGGGTGTCGACATCGCGGCGATGAACAGCGAGCCCTTGTATGCCGGGAACATGATGCCCGAATAATAGATCATGCCGCCGGGGGAGATCGACGGGTTCCACCACAATTTGGGCGCTTCGAGGTCGGGGCGGCTGGGATGGTCGGGGATCGGCTGGCCCGAATAATTGTCGCCGTTGGAGACGATCGGCCAGCCGTAATTCTTGCCCGGCAGGATCAGGTTGAGCTCGTCGCCGCCGCGCGGGCCCATCTCCTCTTCCCACAACCGACCGTCGGGGGCGAACACCAGGCCATACGGATTGCGGTGGCCGTTGGTCCAGGTCATCGCCTCGACGCCGCCCTTGTCGTACATCGGATTGCCCACCGCAGCCTTTCCGTCGAGCGTCAGCCGCAGAATCTTGCCGAGCGCCTGTTTGGGATCCTGCGCCGGGGTGAAGCGTTGGCGCTCGCCCGAGGTCAGGAACAGATATTGGCCATCGGGCGAAAAGGTGATGATCGAACCGAATTGTCCGCCCGGTCCGGCCGAGCCCGAGCGCCAGATCACCGAGAGGTCGTCGAGCTTGCGCCCCTTGAGATCGAGTTTCGCCTTGGCCAGCGCGAGCTGGCTGCCGTCCGCGCCCGGCTCGGCATAGCTCAGATAGACGATATGGCTGTCGACATAGGTCGGCGCGATGGCGACATCGAGCAATCCGCCCTGTCCGCCTTTGGCAACTGCAGGCACGCCGGCGATCTCGAGGACCTTGCCGTCGGTCTGGCGCAGCTTGAGCACACCCGCTTTCTCGGTGACGAGCAGCCCCTGGTCGTTGGGCAGGAAAGCCATGGCGAACGGCGCATCGAACTTGCCGATATCGGTCACGGTGAACGGTGCCGGCGCGATCGGCATGTTGGCGCGTCCGGTCGTCGCGGGCACGTTCTTGATATCAGGTTCGAGCGGGGAATTGCGCGGCACGCTGGTCTTCGTCGCGGACTGGGCGTTCGCCGGTCCGTCCGACGGGCCCGAGCACGCCGTGACGATCAGGCCGGTCAACAACAATGCGCGACGGATCATGATCGCAGCTCCCTGAAAGAAAAAAAAGGATGCTGACACAACGCCCCATTCGCCGCCAGGGTTGCCGGCTTGCCACAGCGCGCGGACCGGCCTATATCATTGGCCAATCTCTACATCGCCAGGTGAAGAGGTCGGAGGGCTCCCGCTCTCCGGCGCCGAACCTGCTTGTTTCACGGACACCCCATGGCGGACATCGCCCGACTGACGCAATTGATCGAGCCCGAGGCCCAGGCCCTGGGCTTCGACCTGGTGCGCGTGAAGATGTTCGGGGGCAAGGACGACCTGACCTTGCAAGTGATGGCCGAGCGGCCGGACACGGGTCAGCTGACGATCGACGATTGCGCCGAGCTGTCGCGCCGCATCTCCGACAAATTCGACGAGGTCGATCCGATCGAGGAGGCGTACCGGCTGGAAGTCAGTTCGCCCGGAATCGACCGGCCGCTGACGCGGCTCAAGGATTTCGCCAACTGGATCGGGCAAGAGGCACGCATCCACCTGACCGCGCCGGTCGATGGCCGCAAGCAACTCACCGGTGATCTCGCTGGTGTGGACGGCGACCGCATCACGATCGATGTAAAGAAGCATCAGCCGATGACGATCGGCTTCGATCAGGTCGCCGACGCGAAATTGCTGATCACCGACAAACTGATTGCCGCAACCGCGCCGCTGTCGAGCGACGGCGCAGAAGAATTCGAGACAGAGGAAAGTAACTGATGGCCACCGCCGTTACCGCCAACCGCGCCGAGCTGATCGCGATCGCAAACTCGGTCGCGACCGAGAAGATGATCGACCGCGGCATTGTGATCGAGGCGATGGAAGACGCCATCCAGCGCGCCGCTCGCGCGCGCTACGGCGCCGAGAACGACATTCGTGCCAAGCTCGACCCGAATACCGGCGACCTGCGCTTGTGGCGCGTCGTCGAAGTGGTCGAGGCGGTCGACGATTATTTCAAGCAGGTCGATTTGAAGGGCGCGCAGAAGCTGCAGAAGGACGCCAAGGTCGGCGACTTCATCGTCGATCCGCTGCCCCCGATCGAATTCGGCCGCATCGCAGCGCAAGCCGCCAAGCAGGTCATCTTCCAGAAGGTCCGCGACGCCGAGCGCGAGCGCCAGTTCGAAGAATTCAAGGACCGCATGGGCGAGATCATCACCGGCGTGGTCAAGCGCGTCGAGTTCGGCCATGTCGTCGTCGATCTGGGCCGGGCCGAGGGTGTTATTCGCCGCGACCAGCAGATCCCGCGCGAGGTCGTCCGCGTCAACGACCGTATCCGCTCGCTGATCCTCAACGTTCGCCGCGAGAATCGCGGGCCGCAGATTTTCCTGAGCCGCGCGCATCCCGATTTCATGAAGAAGCTGTTCGCGCAGGAAGTGCCCGAAATCTATGACGGCATCATCGAGATCAAGGCCGCTGCCCGCGACCCCGGCTCGCGCGCCAAGATCGGCGTGATCAGCCACGATTCGTCGATCGATCCGGTCGGCGCCTGCGTCGGCATGAAAGGCAGCCGCGTCCAGGCGGTGGTCCAGGAAATGCAGGGCGAGAAGATCGATATCATCCCCTGGTCGGAGGACACCGCGACCTTCGTCGTCAACGCGCTGCAGCCGGCATCGGTCAGCCGCGTCGTGATCGACGAGGAAGAGGACCGGATCGAAGTGGTGGTGCCCGACGACCAGCTCAGCCTGGCGATCGGCCGCCGCGGCCAGAATGTCCGCCTGGCCAGCCAGCTGACCGCCAAGGCGATCGACATCCTGACCGAGGCCGATGCCAGCGAGAAGCGCCAGCGCGAATTCGTCGAACGGTCGGAAATGTTCCAGAACGAACTCGACGTCGACGAGACCTTGGCCCAGCTGCTGGTCGCCGAGGGCTTCGGTGCGCTCGAGGAAGTGGCCTATGTCGACCTCGCCGAGCTCGCCTCGATCGAAGGCTTTGACGACGATCTCGGCCAGGAGCTGCAGAGCCGCGCGCAGGAAGCGCTCGATCGCCGCGAACAGGCCAATCGCGAGGAGCGCAAGGCGCTCGGCGTCGAGGATGCGCTTGCCGGCATGCCGTACATGACCGAAGCGATGCTGGTCACGCTCGGCAAGGCGGGGATCAAGACGCTCGACGACCTCGCCGATCTCGCTACCGACGAACTGGTCGAGAAGAAGCGCCAGGAACCGCGCCGCCGCGCCGAGGACGCGCCCAAGCGCCCCGAGCACAAGGGCGGCGTGCTGGCCGAATATGGCCTGACCGACGAGCAGGGTAACGAGATCATCATGGCCGCCCGCGCGCATTGGTTCGAGGACGAACCCGCGACGGAAGGCGAAGCGGCGGAGGGTGAAGAAGCCTGATGCCGTTCGTCTCGATCCGCATCTCGGGCACCGCCACGAAGGACCAGAAGTCCGGCATCGTGGCGGACGTCACCCAGTCGCTCGTCGAGCGGCTGGGGAAGAACCCGGCTGCGGTGCAGATCGTGATCGAGGAAGTTTCGACCGAAAATTATGGCGCCGGCGGCATCCTGATCGCCGATCGCGATGCCCCCAAGATCGAGGGAGACGCGCATGCGGTCCCCTCGCAATGATAATGCCAACGTAGGCAAGCGGCGTAACCCCAGCCACTCCCCTTCGGGAGAGGGGCAAGAGGTGGAGCAGCAACGGTCGACGCTCGATGCCTCGGCCGATGCTGCAGTTACAGACGACTCCTCTATTCCGAAGGGGAGGGGCTCCAGCGACCCGATCCGCCGCTGCATCCTGTCGGGCGACCGCGAGCCGCGCGGCGAGTTGATCCGGCTGGCGCTCGGGCCCGAGGGCCAGGTGCTGCCCGACATCCGCGCCAAGGCGCCGGGACGCGGGGCGTGGATCGGGGTGACGCAAAGCGAGCTCGACGCGGCCAATGCCAAGGGCAAGCTGCGCGGCGCGCTGGCGCGGGCGTTCAAGACCAACGACCTGACGATCCCCGCCGATTTGGGCACGCTGATCGCCGACCAGTTGCAGCGCGCGTTCCTCGATCGGCTCGGTCTCGAATCGAAGGCGGGCAAGATCGTCAACGGCACCGAACGGGTGGAAAAGGCGGCGCGATCGGGCCAGGTCCGGCTGTTGCTCCATGCCTCCGATGCCGGCAGCGACGGCGCGCGCAAGCTTGCTCAGGCGTGGCGGGTCGGGCGCGATCGCGAAGGATCTGGCGAAGAGGGCTTGGCACTTCCCCTCCCGCGCACCATATTGTCCTTGGCGCTAGGCCGCGAAAATGTGGTACATATCGCCGTGACCGACCCCGCTGCCGCGGTCCGCGTGCGTGACGCGCTCGACCGCTGGCGGCACTTTATCGGCCCTGATTTGACTACCGAGCCTTGCGAAACGGCCTCGCAGGGCGCATCGGCGCTTCCCGCGGCAGTCGGAAGCACTGGCGGCTCGGCCGACAACGACGAGGATATTGAGTGAGCGATACCGACAACGACAAGCCGAAACTCGGAATGCGCCAGCCATTGGGGCTGAAGCGCACCGTCGAGACCGGCAAGGTGAAGCAAAGCTTCAGCCACGGGCGCTCGAACACCGTCGTGGTCGAGGTCAAGCGTCGCCGCGTGCTCGGTCCGAATGCCGGCGGCCCTGCCGAGGCGCCGGTCGTCGAGGAAGCCCCCGCACCGGCCCCGGCGCCTGCCCCGGCCGCGCCTGCCGCGCGCGCACCGTCCGCGCCGCAGCTATCGGCGCAGGAGCGCCAGACGCAATTGCTGCGTGAGGCCGAGGAACAGCGCATGAATGCGCTGGAGGATGCGCGCCGCCGCGAGGACGCGCAGCGTCAGGCCGCGGTCGAGGACGAAAAACGCCGCGTCGAGGAAAAGAGCAAGGCGGCGGACACGCCGCCGGCGCCGGTCGAGGCTCCTGCTCCGGCCCCCGCACCGATCCCGGCTGCCCCGGCCGTCGCGGCGACACCCGCCGCGCCCAAGCCCGCCCCAGCGCCAGCGCCCGCACCCGTGCCCGCAGCGCCGGTCGCGGTGCAGCTCGATCCGAGCTTGCCGGCGCCGCGCCGCTTCACCCCGGTCGCGCGTCCCGAGATTCCCAAGCCAGCCCCGGCGCCCGCGCCGGCACCGGCCCAGGCCGCGTCATCGGCTTCGCCCGCTGCCCCCGCGCAGCGCGCGGCGCCGACCGGCACCGGCCAGGCGACCCCGCGTCGCGGCGCCGAGGCGTCGCAACCCGCACGCCCCGGTCAGCGCGACCGCAAGGGCGAGGAACGCCGTGGCGGCAAGCTGACCGTCAACCGCGCGCTCGGTGGTGAGGAAGGCGCCCGCGCCCGCTCGCTCGCCGCGCTCAAGCGGGCGCGTGAAAAGGAACATCGCCGTCACGTCGGCGGGTCCGCGCCGCGCGAGAAGCAAGTCCGCGACGTCGTCGTGCCGGACGCGATCACTGTCCAGGAACTCGCCAACCGCATGGCGGAAAAGGGCGCTGACCTGGTCAAGTCGCTGTTCAAGATGGGCATGCCGGTCACCGTCAACCAGACGATCGACCAGGACACCGCCGAGCTGCTGGTCACCGAATTCGGCCACAACATCACCCGCGTCAGCGATTCGGACGTCGATCTGTCGACCGGCGCGATTGAGGATGCGGTCGAGACGCTGAAGCCGCGTCCCCCGGTCGTCACGATCATGGGTCACGTCGACCACGGCAAGACCAGCCTGCTCGATGCGCTGCGCGGCACCGACGTGGTGCGCGGCGAGGCCGGCGGCATCACCCAGCATATCGGCGCCTATCAGGTCACGCTGAAGGACAAGTCGAAGGTCACCTTCCTCGACACGCCGGGCCATGAAGCGTTCAGCGAGATGCGCGCGCGTGGCGCCAACGTCACCGACATCGTCGTGCTGGTGGTGGCCGCGGACGACGGGCTGATGCCGCAGACGATCGAGGCAATCAACCACACCAAGGCGGCCGGCGTGCCGATGATCGTCGCGATCAACAAGGTCGACAAGCCCGAGGCCAACCCGCAGCGGATCCGCGAACGCCTGCTCGAGCACGAAGTCGTGGTCGAGCAGATGGGCGGCGACGTCCAGGACGTGGAAGTCTCGGCGCTCAAGAAGACCGGGCTCGACGAGCTGATCGAGAAGATCCAGATCCAGGCCGAGCTGATGGAACTCAGGGCCAATCCCGACCGCGACGCCGAGGGCACCGTGATCGAGGCCAAGCTCGACAAGGGCCGTGGTCCGGTCGCGACCGTGCTGGTCACGCGCGGCACGCTGAGGGTCGGCGACGTGTTCGTCGCCGGCGCCGAGAGCGGCAAGGTCCGCGCCTTGGTCAACGACAAGGGCGCGCAGATCAAGGAAGCCGGACCGTCGATGCCGGTCGAGATCCTGGGTATTTCGGGCGTCCCCTCGGCGGGCGATCCGCTCCAGGTGGTCGAGAACGAAGCGCGTGCCCGCGAAGTTGCGGCCTATCGTGCCGGTGTCATCCAGGACAAGCGCACGACCAATGCGCCGGCCAGCCTGGAGAGCATGTTCTCCGCGCTCAAGGCCAATCAGGCGATCGAATATCCGCTGGTCATTAAGGCGGATACGCAGGGTACGGTCGAGGCGATTGTCGGCGCGGTCAACAAGATCTCGACCGACGAGATCAAGGCGCGCGTGCTCCATTCGGGCGTCGGCGGCATCACCGAAAGCGACGTGACCCTGGCCGGTGCCTCGGGCGCGCCGATCATCGGCTTCAACGTCCGCGCCAATGCCAAGGCGCGCGAGATCGCCGAGCGTCAGAAGGTCGCGTTGAAATATTATGACGTGATCTACGACCTGATCGACGAGATCCGCGCCGGCATGGCGGGCGAGCTCGGTCCCGAAGCGTTCGAGACCGTGGTCGGCCGCGCCGAAATCCGCGAGGTCTTCTCGGCCGGCAAGCACGGCAAGGCGGCCGGTCTGCTGGTCGTCGACGGCGTCATCCGCAAGGCGCTCAAGGCGCGCATCACCCGCGAGGATGTCATCATCTATCAGGGCGAGATCGCGAGCTTGCGTCGCTTCAAGGACGACGTCGCCGAAGTTCGCGCGGGGCTGGAATGCGGTGTGACGTTCACGCAGAACTTCACCGACATCAAGGCCGGCGACTTCCTCGAAACCTTCGAGGTCGAACTGCGCGAACGGACGCTGTAAGATCAACCGTCATGCCAGCGAAAGCTGGCATCTCGAGCCGCGGGCGGTACCTTATCGGTCTCGCCCGCGGCATGAGACCCCGGCTTTCGCTGGGGTGACGCAGTGTCGGAGGCCGCGTCATGCAAAACAAAGATTCCAGCCCCGAAAAATCGGTCCGCACGCTCCGTGTCGGCGAACAGGTACGCCATGTGCTGAGCGAGATCCTGCAGCGCGGCGATGTGCACGACGACACGCTGGTCAACCACATGGTCTCGGTCACCGAAGTACGGATGTCGCCCGACCTCCGACATGCGACGGTGTTCGTGAAGCCGCTGCTCGGCAAGGATGAGGACGTGGTGCTGAAGGCGCTGCGCACCAACACCGCTTATCTGCAGCGCGAGGTCGCTAGCCGCGTGCAGACCAAATATGCCGCCAAGCTCAAATTCCTCGCCGACGAGAGTTTCGACGAAGGCAGCCATATCGACTCGCTGCTGCGCGCGCCCAGGGTGGCGCAGGATCTGGACTCGACTGAAAAATGACCGGGCCGGCTGCCGTATCGGTGCGTTTCAGCAACGCGACGGCAGCGCCATTGTCCATCTGGCTGGAACCTTGGGTCGACGAGTTCGAACTGCCGCCACGCTCCGAACTAGCACTTCATGTGACGGTATCGCAGTCCCAGGTGCCCGAATGGCCTGACCTCGAGTTCTCGGACAGATTGGTGACCGTCTATGGTCCGAGGGGCAGTCTGATGCACGTCGAGATCGACGGGGTTGGTCAGGATAGTTGCTCGGCGACAATTCCGGCGCCCGACATGGGTTCGCTCTCTACGCGATCTTTCGTGGATATCCTCTTCGGAGATTTCCCCGAGGCACGGCCCGGAGGCGTACCCGCCGTCCCTCCCAAGAGGCGCGGCTGGTTTTCGCGTTGGTTCGGGCGCTGAATTTGATCAGGCCGCTCGACGCAGTGCTACAATCGGCGGTGTCTCCGGAAAGATGAGCGGGCATTGGCGACCCCGCCAAAATGGTACGGTCATGCGTGGACGCGGGGCGCGCCGCGTGCTTAGTTTCGTGACATGATGCTCCGTCGGCTGTTGCCGCTCGCCCCCTTCCTTCTCGCCGCCTGCCATTCGCCCGGCGGCGCACCCGCCGCGCCGGCAGTGACGGCGGACCAGATCGCGATCGAAGCCGCGGTCGTGCGTGACTATGCCGCGCGCTATTCGGGCAATGCCTGCGTCGCGCCGCAGACGGTCGCGCGCAAGGGGCCCGAGCCGGTCCCGCCCGCCATCGCCGGCAAGGCCATTACCTGGACCTATCTCGAGCGCGACGCGCAAGGCCTGTATCAATTGGTCGACGACCAACTCGCGAGCACGCTCGCCGCAGCCTGGGCGCAAGCTCGTGCGCGCGACTATCCCGCGCTGACTCTCCCCGCCTCCGTGCAGCGCGACAAGCCGGCCCCGTGCGGCAGAACGCTGACGCTGACCTCGCCGATGATCGTCGCCAACATGGCGTTCGTCCGCTGGGACGACGGAACCAGCCGCCGCACCATCGCGATCTACAACAATGGCAAGGGCTGGGCAGTCCTGGCCGAGGGACCCGCGAAGATCGGCTGATGGCGAAACTCTATTTCTATTATGCGTCGATGAACGCCGGGAAATCGACCACCTTGCTCCAGGCCGATTTCAATTATCGCGAGCGCGGCATGACGACGATGCTGTTCACCGCGGCGATCGACGACCGCTTCGCCGCGGACGCGATCACCTCGCGGATCGGGCTCGAAGCGAACGCGATTCCGTTCGACGGCTCCACCGACATCGCGACGATCGTCGCCGAGCGTCATGCGCATGAGAAGATCGCCTGCGTGCTGGTCGACGAGGCGCAATTCCTGACCTCGCCGCAGGTCGATCAGCTCGCTCATCTCGCCGATGTGGTCGGGATTCCGGTGCTCGCTTACGGCCTGCGCACCGATTTCCAGGGGCAGCTGTTCCCCGGCTCGGCACGGCTGCTGGCGTTGGCCGATTCGCTGATCGAGCTCAAATCGGTGTGCGAATGCGGACGCAAGGCGACGATGAATCTGCGCGTCGATGAGCAGGGCCGGGCGGTGGTCGAGGGCGCGCAGACCGAAATCGGCGGCAACGACCGCTACGTCGCTTTGTGCCGCAAGCACTTCGTCGCTGCACGGCAGGCGGCGGGGCAATGAACACCACGCTCTATACGGTCGCGATCTGGCTGATCCCGTTGATCATCGCGATCGTGTTCCACGAGGTCGCGCACGGCTATGTCGCGCGCATGCTGGGCGACCAGACCGCGGCGGAACGCGGGCGGCTGACGCTCAATCCGATCCGCCATGTCGATCCGGTCGGGACCTTGCTGGTGCCGATGATGCTCGCGCTCGCCAATGCGCCGATCTTTGGCTGGGCGAAGCCGGTGCCGGTGGTGCCCGCAAGGCTCAACCATCCGCGTCGCGACATGGCGCTGGTCGCGCTCGCCGGGCCGGGGACCAACCTGGTCATGGCGATTGCCGCAGCGGCCGCGCTCGGGCTGTGGAACCTCTGGGGCGGCGGGCTGCCGCAAGTCGGCGGCGGCAGGTTCGCGGTCGATAATCTCGCGAGCTTCCTGCGGATCAACGTCTTCCTGGCGATCTTCAACCTGCTGCCGGTACCGCCGTTCGACGGCGGGCACGCGGTCGAGGCGCTCCTCCCGCGCCCACTCGCCGCGCAATATGGCAAGCTGAGCCGTTTCGGCTTTCCGGTGATGCTGTTCCTGCTGGTCATCCTGCCCATGCTACTCCCAGGTGCCAATGTCGTCGCGCGCGTCGTCGGACCTATCGTCTACGGCGTAAGGGGCGCGCTATTGTCGCTGTTCGGCCTGGTCTAACGCTTCAGCATGAATTCAGCCTTGGCGTGGCAGGATCAAGGGTGACAGCGATTCGTTTCGTCCTCGTCTTCGAAAGGCCACGCACATGATCCGCACTCTCACAATTGCGATGCTGGCGGCGGCAAGCCTGGCCGGCAGCGCCGCCCCCGCCGCCGCCAAGCAGCAGGATCGCACCTGGCCAGCCGACAAATTGGGCAAGGAAACCAGCATTCCGTTCATCGGCACGATCGGACTCTATAATTTCGAGGCCGATAGCGATCGCGGCGTCTGGCTGCAGGACCAGCAGCGGCGCTGGTATTATGCGACCGTCATGGCACCGTGCACCGGCCTGTCCTTCGCGAACCGGATCGGCGTCGACACGCGGTTCGGCGGCACGCAGCTCGACCGCACCGGCACCTTGCTGGTCGATCGCCAGCGCTGCCATATCGACAGCCTGACCGCGAGCAACGGCCCGCCGCCCAAGGTGAAGAAGGCGAAGAAGAAGGGCTGACCGCGCCCGCCCCGCACGCTAGGGCGCGCGGATGCATGGCTGGATCATCCTCGACAAACCGCTCGGACTCGGCTCGACTCAGGCAGTGAGCGCGGTCAAGCGCGCGCTGCGCCAGGGCGGCTATGGCAAGGCCAAGGTCGGGCATGGCGGGACGCTCGATCCGCTCGCCTCCGGTGTTCTGCCGGTCGCGATCGGCGAGGCGACCAAGCTCGCCGGGCGGATGCTCGACAGCGACAAGATCTATGAATTCACGATCGGGTTCGGGGTCGAGACCGACACGCTCGATGGTGAGGGTATTGCGATCGCGGAGAGCGATGTGCGGCCAACGCTGGCCGAGGTGGAAGCGGTGCTGCCGCGCTTCACCGGACCGATCGAGCAGGTACCGCCGGCCTATTCGGCGCTGAAGGTCGATGGCGAGCGGGCGTATGACTTGGCGCGGGCAGGCGAGGAGGTCGTGCTCGCGACGCGGGCGGTGACGGTGTTTTCTCTAGCCGTCGCCCCGGCGGAGGCCGGGGCCGCGCGGTCACCTGGCGACGTCAGCGCATCAACTCCAGCGGCCCCGGCCTCCGCCGGGGCGACGGCTGATGCCATCACGCTTGTCGCCCACGTCTCCAAGGGCACCTATATCCGCAGCCTTGCCCGCGACATCGCACACGCTCTTGGCACGGTCGGCCACGTCACCTATCTCAGACGGGTCAAGGCAGGCCCGTTCGACTTCTCCCACGCGATATCGCTGGACAAATTGACCGAATCCGCTAATGCGCGGCGCCTTGAACAGATTCTCCTGCCATTGAGGGCGGGGCTGGACGACATCCCGGCTCTCTCCCTCGACCCCGACCAGGCAGGGGCGCTCCGACAGGGGCGCGTTCTGGTCGGGATTGCCGAAGACGATGGCCTTCACTTCGCAATGCTGGGCGAAACCCCGGTGGCGTTGGTGGAAGTCGAAAGCGGGGAAGCCCGTATCGTCCGCGGGTTCAATTGTTAGTCACGCGATGTCGAAGGAAACAGAATGTCGATTACCCCCGAGCGCAAGGAAGCGGTCATCAAGGAACATGCCCGTGTCGAAGGCGACACCGGCAGCCCCGAGGTCCAGGTCGCGATCCTGACCGACCGCATCAAGACGCTCACCGAGCATTTCAAGACCCACGCGAAGGACAATCACTCGCGTCGCGGTCTCTTGATGATGGTCAACAAGCGCCGCTCGTTGCTCGATTATCTGCGCAAATCGGATGGCGACCGTTATCTCGCCCTCATCGCGAAGCTCGGTCTTCGCAAGTAATCCAGGAACGGCGCCTCAGGGCGCCGTTTCGCTTATTCGGCTCCGTACAATTCGGTACGGGCCGGCGGCGGAACTCTCCGCCACCAGGACCTGAAGGCAGGTCCTCATACAGGCACCGGCAGGCATAGGGCCGCCGGACGAAGGAAATAGAATGTTCGATACCAAGAAGGTAAGCATCGAGTGGGGCGGCAAGACCCTCACGCTCGAAACGGGCAAGGTTGCCCGTCAGGCCGATGGCGCGGTGATCGCGACCCTCGGCGAGACCGTCGTGTTGTGCGCGGTCACGGCCGCCAAGTCGGTCAAGGAAGGGCAGGATTTCTTCCCGCTCACCGTCCATTACCAGGAGAAGTTCTCGTCCTCGGGTCGTATCCCGGGCGGCTTCTTCAAGCGCGAGCGTGGCGCCACCGAGCGCGAGACGCTGATCAGCCGTCTCACCGACCGCCCGATCCGTCCGCTCTTCCCCGAAGGCTTCTACAACGAGATCAACGTCATCGCTCAGGTGATGTCGTATGACGGCGAGAATGAGCCCGACATCCTGGCGATGATCGCCGCCTCGGCCGCGCTGACCATTTCGGGCGTGCCGTTCATGGGCCCGATCGGCGCCGCGCGCGTCGGCTACAAGAACGGCGAATATCAGCTCAACCCGACCGACGCCGAAATCGCCGAAGGCGAGCTCGACCTGGTCGTCGCCGCCACCCACGACGCGGTGATGATGGTCGAATCCGAAGCCAAGGAGCTGTCGGAAGAGGTCATGCTGGGCGCCGTGATGTTCGCGCACCGCGCGTCGCAGGACGTCATCAAGGCGATCATCAAGCTGGCCGAGCAATCGGCCAAGGAGCCCTGGGAGCTCAAGAACAGCGACGACAATTCGGCGATCAAGGCCGAGCTGAAGAAGCTGATCGGCAAGGACATCGACGCAGCCTACAAGCTGGTCGACAAGTCGGCCCGCTCGAACGCGCTCAACGAAGCCCGCGCCGCCGCCAAGGCCGCGATGGCCGACAAGGCGCCGCAAGAGCAGATGGTCGCGATGAAGCTGGTCAAGAAGCTCGAAGCGGAAATCGTCCGCGGCGCGATCTTGAAGACCGGCCGCCGCATCGACGGCCGCGACACCAAGACCGTCCGTCCGATCGAGGCGGAAGTCCACTTCCTGCCGCGCGCGCACGGCTCGGCCTTGTTCACGCGTGGCGAGACGCAGACCATCGCGACGACGACCCTGGGCACCAAGGACGCCGAGCAGATGATCGATGGGCTGGGTGGCCTGAGCTACCAGCACTTCATGCTGCATTATAACTTCCCGCCTTATTCGGTCGGTGAAGTCGGCCGCTTCGGGGCGCCCAGCCGCCGCGACATCGGCCATGGCAAGCTTGCCTGGCGCGCGCTGCACGCGGTGCTGCCGTCGAAGGAGGAATTCCCCTACACGATCCGCGTCACCAGCGACATCACCGAGTCGAACGGCTCGTCGTCGATGGCGACGGTGTGCGGCGGTTCGCTCAGCCTGATGGACGCCGGCGTGCCGATCAAGCGGCCGGTGTCGGGCATCGCGATGGGCCTGATCCTCGAAGGCAAGGACTTTGCGGTCCTGTCGGACATCCTGGGCGACGAGGATCACCTCGGCGACATGGACTTCAAGGTTGCGGGCACCTCGGAAGGCATCACCAGCCTTCAGATGGACATCAAGATCGCCGGTATCACCGAGGAGATCATGAAGGTCGCTTTGGCGCAGGCCAATGAAGGCCGCGCGCACATCCTCGGCGAAATGGCCAAGGCGCTCGACCACACCCGCTCGGAACTGTCGGCGCACGCGCCGCGGATCGAGACCTTCACGATCGACAAGACCAAGATCCGTGACGTCATCGGCACCGGCGGCAAGGTCATCCGTGAGATCGTCGCCACCACCGGCGCCAAGGTCGACATCGACGACGAGGGCATCATCAAGGTGTCGTCGTCCGACGTCAGCCAGATCGAAGCCGCGATCAACTGGATCAAGGGCATCGTCGAGGAGCCCGAGGTCGGCAAGGTCTATAACGGCAAGGTCGTCAACATCGTCGACTTCGGCGCGTTCGTGAACTTCATGGGTGGCAAGGACGGCCTCGTCCACGTCAGCGAAATGAAGAACGAGCGGGTCGAGAAGCCCGGCGACGTCGTCAGCGAAGGCCAGGAAGTCAAGGTCAAGGTCCTCGAGATCGATCCGCGCGGCAAGGTTCGCCTGTCGATGCGCGTCGTCGACCAGGAAACCGGCGCCGAGCTGGAGGACACCCGTCCCCCGCGCGAGCCGCGCGAAGGTGGCAACCGTGATCGTGGTCCGCGCAGCGGCGGCGGTGATCGTGGCGGTGACCGTGGTCCGCGCCGTGACGGCGGCGGCGATCGCGGCCCGCGTCGCGACCGTGGTCCCGACCGTGGTGGCGATCGCGGCCCGCGTCGCGAGCGCAGCGAAGGCGGCAAGGACGAAGGCCCCGAGCCCGAGTTCGCGCCGGCGTTCCTGACCGAGCGCAACGACGACTGAGCTTTGCGCGGGAAAGCGGCTACCGCTTTCCCGCAAAAGCGATAGGACGACAAAAGGCATAACACCGGGAAAGCCGGGGAGGATGAAGCGGCTCGGGAGCAATCCCGGGCCGCTTTGCCGTTTGGGTCTCAGCGCAATTCAGGTGTCGGTGGCGACATCGTCCCAATCATCATCCTCATATCGGCAAAGCCAGTTCAGAGCATGATGGCGTTCAATCACGACACCCTGGTCGATGCCGGGAGGCGGAGGACGATGGTGCAGTTCCGCGTCGCGCAGCCGCCAGTGCAGGTCGCGGATATGATCGGTCGCAGATATGATCTCCGCTTCCGGCCTTATCTCCACGTCTTTCCAATATCCGGCCGGGACAGTGAGCCAGAACTCGGACAGATATTCGAAGTCGAAGGTGTCGGTCGGCTCCGGCATCATCTCGAACAACCCAGTGGCCCACATCAATGGGACCATCGCCTCGCACCGCCAGCTCAAGGCAACGCGCTGTTTGGCGGGCATAGGATCGGTGGTGAGAAAGCCTCTTTCTATTGGCGTCAGAGAACCCTCAAGATCCCATGCACGCAACAGATCCACGCCCTTGTCGACGGCATTGTGGATCGCGGCATAACTGACCGCGAAAAGGCACATGGCTCGGCGCATTGTTTCTTCGCCGGTCCTCACCGCCCCGTAACCACTCACGTCGTTCAATGCGGCCTCCCCCAAACTGCCAGCGTCATACCAATCGGTATCGGCATGTATGATAACGAGTTTTCGATCCGTGGCGGTGCCTGGGGTTGACGCGAACTACGGTATGAACAATACTTCGCTACATGGTGAAGTATCAGCCATCCGCGATCGACCGCACCTTTTCCGCGCTCGCCGATCCGACGCGGCGGCACATCCTGTTGCGGCTGAAGGACGAGCCCGGCCTGTCGGTGAGCGAACTCGCGCGGCCTTTGTCGCTCAAGCTTCCCGGCATGATGAAGCATCTCGACGTGCTGTCCGATGCCGGGCTGATCACGCGGGCCAAGACCGGGCGCACGGTGTCGGTCAATCTGTCGGTCGGGCCGATGCAGGAGGCGATGGCGTGGCTGCAACGGTACGAGCGTCTCTGGACAGTGAGCATCGATCGGCTCGTCGCCTACGTCGAACAGGATGGCGAATAATGGCCGACACTCTGCCGAGCGTGACCATCGTCCGCCGCATCAAGGCTTCGCCGGCCAAGGTCTGGGCGGCGATCACGCGGCCCGATCAGATGATCCAATGGTGGGGGCCCGATGCCGGGCCGACGCTGCGTGCCGACGTGGATGTGCGCCCCGGCGGCCGGTTCAGCGTGGTGTTCCGCTTGCTCAACGGCGACGAGCACAATCCCACCGGGATCTACCGGGAAGTGGTTCCTGAGCGAAAGCTGGTCTTCACCTGGGATCTGCCCGGCGAGCGCGAATCACTGGTCACCTTCCTGCTCAAGCCGATCGACGGAGGCACCGAACTGACGTTGCTCCACGAGCATCTTCCCAACGAAGCCGAGCGCGAGAGCCATGAGCAAGGCTGGCGCGGCCTGCTCGACAAATTACCCCTATTCCTTGGAGTCTGATGACATGGGCGATCTGACCCTGTTCACCTACGATTGGGTTCCCGAGCCGCCGCGCGGCTTCGTGCGCGACATACGCTTGCGCTGGGCGCTCGAAGAAGCCGGATTGCCCTATCGCGTCGCGAGCGTGCCGTTCAAGGACCGCGGTCCCGAGCATTTCGCGCACCAGCCGTTCGGTCAGATCCCCTGGCTGACCGATGGCGACCTGTCGATCTTCGAGAGTGGCGCCATCCTGCTTCATCTCGGCGGCTTGAGCGACACGCTGATGCCGACCGACGTCCAAGGGCAAAGCGACACCAAGGAATGGCTGTTCGCAGCACTCGCGTCGGTCGAGGCCGCGAGCCAGCCCTGGTCCTTCTTCATGTTCTCCGGCGATACCGGCGAAAACCCGATGCGGAAGTTCTTCGATGGCTTCCTCGAGGCTCGGCTCAAGCATATGGAAATCGTGCTGGGCGACAGGGAATGGCTGGCCGGGAACTTTTCGGTTGCCGACATCCTGATGTCCGATGTGCTGCGCCTGGTCGATCGGTTCGACGGACTGGCGGACTATCCCGCCTGCCGCGGCTATGTCGAGCGCGCGACGGCGCGGCCGGCGTTCGTCAAGGCGCATGCCGACCAGATGGCGCATTTCGCCGCGGCGGACGAGGCGGGGACCGCTCCGTGAGCCGCATCGAGATCAGGCCCCACAATTGGTCGCAACGGGGTTGACGAATCGCGCTCGCCGAACCACTTGCGCCCACGGCTCCGCTTGGAGTCGCAACCCATTTTTCCTCTCAGAGGGACCCATGTCCGACAACGACCATAGTCGATCGACCGTCCCTCTGGAGGCGACTGGCGGAGTGAACTGAGGTTCATCTCACCGGCGGCGCCCCCAGGGGGCGGTCGCAGCAATAGGTGAGTTATGAACGCAATCCGTTTCTTTGCCGGCCCCTTCCGGCGTGTCCCGCGCGTCCGCGACGTCAACGAGGTTTTCGAGGCGCGCCTGACCTTTGGCGACCGGCTCGCCGATCGCGTCGCTGCGATCGGGGGATCGTGGAACTTCATCATCGGGTTCACCTTGTTCATGGTGGTCTGGGCCATCCTGAACACGGTCGTTCTTGTCCGCCACGCCTTCGACCCGTTCCCCTTCATCTTCCTCAACCTGATGCTGTCGATGCTTGCCGCGCTGCAGGCGCCGATCATCATGATGAGCCAGAACCGGCAGGCCGCGAAGGACCGGCTCGACATGCGGCTGGATTACGAAACCAACCTGCGCTCGGAACAGGAGATCGCCAGCCTGCACGAGAAGATCGACCTGCTGCTGGCAATGGCGGGCGATGAGGCGATCGCTCTGCGCGAAGCGGCACACACCTCGAAGTGACGCCCCTCAGGTCAGTCGCCAGACCAGGCAGAGGATCGTGACGAGCACCACCGGCGCCGCGGCCGCGAACATGCGGTGACGGCCCGGCATGTCGCCGCCGGCCATGTCGCCGGCGGCGATGAGCGCGGCGATCAGCACCGCGAGCATAGTCCAGAGGTGATAGCGCAACTCGCACGCCACGCTCGCCGGCAGATAGCCGAGGCCATAGAGCAGCCCCGATAAAGCCAGCGGGATGACCAGCCGCCGCGACGGCAGGCCGGGCGCGATGACAAGCAATCCGATCGCCAGCGCCATCCACCAGACCGGCCAGCCCAAGGGCGTATGCGCCGACCAGCGCGCGCCGCGGTCGAGCCAGGTCAGCACCGGATTGGGCGTGAGGCGGAAGCCCCAGTCATTGGGCGGGATCTGGCCCATGACCGGGCGTTCGACCTCGTCATGGACGAGGAAGCGGATGTTGATGTTAAAATGCGTCAGGCGATGCTCGGCATAAGCGATCGGGTGCGTCAGCACCGCGCCGAGCCAGTGGCGGTACGGATTCTCGCCGCTCTGCTTGAACAGATCGTCCATCGCGTCGAACCCGAGCGGGCAGGGATCGGGCACCCACCAGCTATAGGAATCCCAGCGCTCGGGCTTGTAGCAATGGCGATTGACCGCGACCGGATCATCGACATCGTCGTCCGCGGGAAAGGCGTCGACCCCGCTGAACCGGGTGATGCCGCCGAGGTCGAAGATGACCAGCGACAGCCCGACGCCGCTCGGTTTGGCGCCGACCGCTCGATTGGCGAGCGGCAGCGCGGCGGCGATCACCGCGGCGCCGATCAGCAGCGCGGCGCCGAACCGCACCCGCGTCGCGCGCCACGATGCCGGCAGCAGCGCGATCGCCAGCGGCAGGCAGGCGGGGAGCGCGTTGAAGCGCAACGTCGCCGCACAGACGATCAGGATCAGGGCGATCACCCGGGCGACGGGCCGGCCGCGCGTCGGGATCGCGACCAGGATCGCGCTGGCGGCGAGCAGCAGCGCGGCCATCAAGCTGTCCTTGATGATCTCCGCCATCAGCACGACCGGGAGCGGCAGAACCGAGGCGATCGCCAAGGCAATGCCGAGCCGCCGCCGACCCGCGCGCATCGCCCAGACGACCAGGCCGGCGAACGCTGTCCAATAGAGCCCGAGCTGGATCGCCAGCATCGGCGCGGGACCATGCGCGATCGGCAATGTTTGCCGCCACAGCCATTCCATCGCCGGCGGATGCCAGTCGTCGAACTCGCCGCTCAGCGCCTGGCCATATTGGCGGATCGAATCCCAAGTCATCAGCCCAGGCGCATAAGCATAGGCCTGCGCCGCGCAGACGAGCGCCATCGCCAGCAGCAATGCTGTGATCAGTCGATAGTCGGTCCAGCGGATCGGCACGCCGCCCGGTCTGCGCCGATTGACGGCGCCGATGCAAGCGCGGTTGCGATCAGTCGCGGAAGCCCGGGTCGATCCGGTCGAGCTTCCTCAGCAGGGCCGGCCAGGCGAGACGTTCGGCCGCCATTGCCATGCCGGCGGGCGGGGTCTGGCCGGCGACCTTTTCCTCGGTTCCCTGGGGCGGGTTGGAAAGATGGTCGTAGCCGGCCGACAGCATCATCACCTGCGCCTGGCATGCGCGCTCCAGGAAATAGAGCCGCAGGAAACAGTCGCCGACGGTTTTGCCAACCGCGAGCGTGCCGTGGTTGCGCAGGATCATCGCATGCTTGTCGCCGAGATCCTGCACCAGCCGCTCGCGCTCATCGAGGTCGGTCGCGATGCCTTCATAGTCGTGGTACGCGACATTGTGCTTGGCGATCATCGCCGTCTGGGTATGCGGCAACAGGCCGAATTCCATCGCCGACACCGCCTGGCCGTGCGGGGTGTGGAGGTGCATCACCGCCGCCGCATCGTCGCGCGCCATGTGGATCGCCGAATGGATGGTGAAGCCCGCCGGGTTGACCGGATGCTCCGACTTGCCGACCGGATTGCCCTGAACGTCGATCTTGACCAGGCTCGATGCGGTGATCTCCTCGAACATCATGTCATAGGGGTTGATCAGGAAATGATGCTCCGGCCCCGGCACGCGTGCCGAGAGGTGGGTGAAGATGAGGTCGTCCCAGCCGTAGAGCGCAACCAGCCGGTAGGCGGCAGCGAGATCGACCCGCGCTTCCCATTCGCCCGGGGCCATGCCGGTATCCTCGACCTTTGCCAATGTCGCCATGTCAGCCTCTCCGATTCCGTTGCGCCGAACCTAGCTCGGCGAGCGCAATCGAACAATGGGTATGGTGGGCTCTGGGTTCGACGACGGAATAATGCGCTACTTCTCTCGAATCTGTAACATTCGCCGGCCAAGCAGCCGGCGACAGCGGGAGAAGCGACATGGCGGGACGGTGGATGGTCGGAGCGGCGGCGCTGCTCGGCTTGGGATTCGCCCTCGGCGCGTCGGCGCCCGCGCGGACGTCGGCCGATGCGCTGATGGTCGACCGCGTCGTGGTGATGATGCGTCATGGCGTCCGCCCCCCGACCAAGAACCCCGCCATGCCCGCCAAATATGCCGCCGATGCCTGGCCCGGCTGGTCGGTCAATCCCGGCTGGCTGACCCAGCATGGCGCGCAGGCCGTCGCTGCAATCGGTGCCGCCGATCGCGCTTTCTACGCGCGTGCCGGTCTGTTCGCGCGCGGTTGCCCCGATGCCGCGATGATCGCCGATAGCGACCAGCGGACGATCGCCACGGCCCAGGCTTATGCCGGCACGTTGGCGCCGGGCTGTACGATGGCGATCGATCATCAGCCGCAGGGCGCCGACGATCCGCGCTTTTCGGCGATCGAGCAGGGGCTGGGCACGGTCGACGCGCCAGCCGCCAATGCCGCGATGGCCAAGGCGATCGGGCCGGGCGGGATCGCCGTGGTCGAGGCGCGGATGCGGCCGTTGCTCAACCGGCTCGACGCGATCCTATGCGCGAAGAAAGCGGTTTGCGGAGTGAGCGCGGAGAAGACCGCCATCGCGCCCGCAGCTCCGAACAGGCGCCCCGATCTGACCGGTGCGCTCGATCGCGCGTCGACCGCGGCGCAAATCCTGCTGCTCGAATATGCCGACGGCAAGCCGATGCGCGAGGTCGGCTGGGGCCGCGCGACGGCGGCGGACGTTACGGCCTTGAGTGAATTCCACGCGCTCGAATTCGCCATCCTGGCGCGGCCTAAACCGATTGCCGCCGCCAATATGGCTGGGCTGACCCCGCCGATCCTCCGCGCGATGGCGGGCGAGGGGCCAAAGCTGGTGATGATTTCGGGCCACGACACCAATGTCGCCAATCTCGGCGGGATGCTGGGCCTGCACTGGCGCGTGCCGGGTTTCGCCGCCGACGATCCCGCGCCTGGCGGTGCGATCATCCTCGAGCGGCTGAAGGACGGCAGCGGCAATGCCTATGTCCGTGCTTATTACCGCGCCCAGACGCTCGCTCAGCTCCGCGCCGGCGCGGCGCCCGGCTATCGCCAGATACTGCCGATCGCCGGATGCAGCGCGCGGGGCGTCGCCGGGCTGTGCACGCTGGCACAGTTCCAGAGGGTGATGTCGGGGAAATAGGGAAGTCAGTGGGGAGCTTCTGTTGCCCGGTGCTCCCCGTACCGCTGGAATCCGCTTCTGTTGCCCGGTGCGGTCCAACCGCGCATTTTAGAATAACCTTAAGCCGTTAGGCCTTGGGGTTACGCCGCAATAGCGAGTGCTTCGTTATCGTTGGCACTTGTGTAATGAGCCGTCACAGTGGCCCGTTCTGAGCGAACGTCGGCGCTTTTCAACACACGTCGATCCTGGTTCGGCCCCGTCAGAAACGGTGTCCAGATCCACCACCATTTCTGGTGGAGCCGCCGGGTACTGCCCCCGGGTCCGCTGCGTCTATTGCACGCCATCATTTATCGCCATAGCCGGCGAACCGGCTCCTCCAATATAGGCACTGCGCGCTTAAAGGAAAGTGGTGCCCGCAATCGGCTCGGGCGGATGGTCGACACTGGCCGCTCCCGCCGATATCAAAACGGCCAGAAAACACGCTTTTTCGCGAGTTTTGCCTGTACTTCGCCTTTCGGTCGCCACATTATCGGGTAATAAGGTTACCTATTATGTTGACGCAGCGTTCCCGTTACGCGCTTCGCGCGATGCTTTATCTGGCTGAGGCGCCCGCAGGCGGCCCCCCGATCCCGATGAACCGGATCGCCGAACATGCCAATGTCCCGCGCAAATTCCTCGAATTGATCCTGGCCGATCTGCGCGAGGCAGGCTTCCTGCATAGCCATCGCGGCAAGACCGGCGGCTATTGCCTATCGCGCCCGACCCATTTGATCTCGCTTGGAGAGATCATCCGCGTGATCGAGGGGCCCCTGGCGCTGGTCCCCTGCGTCAGCCGCACCGCCTATCGCCGCTGCGCCGATTGCAAGGACGAAGCCGCCTGCGCGATCCGTCACGCCATGGCGCGCGTCCGCGACGAGACCGCGCGCATCCTCGACGGTACCAGCCTGGCCGATGCGGTCAGCGAGGATCTCGCGGCCGCTTGAGCAAGCCGGTTCCCCTCCCTGGAAGGGAGGGGTTAGGGGTGGGTGGCTCTCAGTAACGCCATCGAGATGATGCTGATCTTCGGACGCCACACCCTAGCTGCGCCTAGGAGCGAGCGCAGCAGTTTCCACACGCCCACCCACCCCCAACCCCTCCCTTGACTAGGGAGGGGAGTCTTGAAGGTTGAAGCCTAAACCCCCTTGCGCGCCCGCAATTCGTCGCGGATCTCGCGCAGCAGCACGACATCGGCGGGATCCGCCGGCGCGGCTTCCTCGGGCTTGGGCGCGACGCGGTTCACCGCGCGGACCAGTAGGAAGATGATGAACGCGACGATCAGGAAATTGACCGCGGCGGTGATGAACTCGCCATAGCCGAACAACGCGACGCCAGCCTTTTTGAGTGCGGCGTAATCGGTCGATCCGGCCAGCGCCGGCGGCACCTTTTCGGGCGACAGGACGATGAAATGGCTCGAGAAATCGAGTCCGCCGAAGACTTTGCCGATCAGCGGCATGATGAGGTCGTCGGTCAGCGAGGTGACGATCTTGCCGAATGCCCCACCGATGATCACCGCGACCGCCAGATCGAGCACGTTGCCGCGGGCAATGAACGCCTTGAATTCCTTGAACATGATCCGATCTTTCCCTGTCTCAGCGCGGCACAGCCTAAGCCTGGATTGCATGGATGCAAGCGGCGGTCCGTTGCGCCCGCGCAACCGAATCCGCTTCACGACGGCGCCGGGCGTCACTACATTGCCGCCACGCAAGGGGCACTGGAGGATATCTCGATGAAGTTTCGTGCGATGATCGTGCTGGCCGCCATGGCGATGCTGTCGGCTTGCGGGATCAACTCCGTCCCGACCGCGGAGGAAAATGCCAAGGCACGCTGGGCCGACGTCCAGGCCGCCTATCAGCGCCGCGCCGATACCATTCCCAACGTCGTCGCGTCGGTAAAGGGCAGCGCCGCGTCCGAAGGCAAGATCCTGACCGACGTGATCAACGCGCGCGCCAATGCGACGCGGGTCCAGGTCAACGCCACCGACCTGACCGATCCGGCCAAGGTCGCGAGCTTCCAGGCCGCGCAGAACCAATTGGGCTCGTCGCTCGGCCGGTTGCTGGCGACGGTCGAGGCCTATCCCGATCTCAAGAGCCAGGAGAATTTCCGCTCGCTGATCACCGAGATCGAGGGCAGCAACAACCGCATCACGATCGCGATCCGCGATTATAACACCGCGGTCCAGGCGTATAACACGCGCATTCGGACCTTCCCCGACGCGGTCGGCGCCAAGATCTTCTATGGCGCCAAGCCGATGGTCCCGTTCCAGGCGCAGCCGGGCGCCGAGACCAACCCGACGGTCGATTTCGGCAACACGAACTGACCGGCGTGATCCGGGTGCTGACCCCTGTTCTGCTGGCGCTGGCCGCGTGCGGCCAGCCGGCGACGAGCGCCCCGACCGCAACGGCGACGCCGGGATATGATTTCCCGGCGTTGACCGGCCGGGTAGTCGACCGCGCTGAGATACTGCCAACAGCCGACGAGGCGCGGATCGTCGCCAAATCGGATGCCCTCGAGCGCACTACTGGCCATCAATTCGTTGTCGTGACGGTCCCGACCCTGGGCGGCCATGCCATCGAGGAGTATTCGCGAGCGCTCGGCAGCAATTGGGGAGTCGGCCGCAAGGGCGCCAATGACGGCGTGCTGCTGGTGGTTGCCCCGACCGAGCGCAAGGTCCGGATCGAAATCGGCAAGGGGTTGGAAACGACGCTCACCAATGCCGAGGCGCAGCGGATCATCGACACCGACATCCTCCCGGCATTCAGGTCGGGCGATTTCGTTCGCGGGATCGATAATGGCGTCGATGGCGTGATCCGCGACGTCGGGCCGGCGGGAGGTGGCGCATGAAGACGCTTCGTGCCCTGATCCTGATGCTCGCGCTGCTGGTCGTCCCGCAACTGGCCTCCGCACAAACCTTTCCGGCGCTGTCGGGACGCGTGGTCGATGCCGCGAGCCTGCTCAGCCCCGCGCAGAAGCAGCAGCTCGAGGCGCTGTCGACCGATGTCGGCAATGTCGCGCAACGCCAGTTCGTGGTGGCGACGATTCCTGATCTGCAGGGCTATCCGATCGAGGATTACGGCTACAAGCTCGGCCGCGAATGGAAGATCGGGCAAAAGGACGCCAATAACGGCATCATCCTGATCGTCGCGCCCAATGAGCGGAAAGTGCGGATCGAGGTCGGCTATGGGCTAGAGCCGATCATGACCGACGCTTTGGCGCAGACGATCATCGATGACCAGATCCTGCCCAAATTCCGCGCCGGCGACATGGCGGGAGGCATCATGGCAGGGGCGCAGGCGATTGCCGAGCAGATGAAGGCGCCACCCGAAGCCGCCGAGGCGAGAGTCAAGGCGGCCGCCGTTAAACCGCAGGCGGCGCGGTCATCGGGCTCGTCATCGGACGGCTTCATCGCGATCTTCTGGATCGTCATCATCCTGTTCTTCGTGCTGCCGATCGTCTTTCGCGGTGCGCGCGGCCGGAAATATCGCGGCGGGCGTGGGCCGGTGGTGCTGTGGGGTCCGGGGCTGGGCGGCGGCTGGGGCAGCGGCGGCGGATCGTCGTCGAGCAGCTGGAGCAGCGGCGGCAGCGACTGGGGCGGCGGTGGCGGCGGCTTTTCCGGCGGCGGCGGGTCGTTCGGTGGCGGCGGCGCGTCGGGGAGCTGGTGATGCGCGGACCGATCCTGACCCCGGCCGAGCGCGAGCAAGTGACCCAGGCGGTCATCGCCGCCGAAGCCGGCACCGATGCCGAGATCGTCACCATCGTGGCGCCGCGATCGGACCCCTATCACGATATCGGCCTCAACCTCGGCATCGTCGCGATGCTGTTGGTGGCGGGGATCGCCGCGCTCAATCCCACCGCGATCGAAGACAAGATCGCCTGGTTCCAGAATGGCTGGCAGGGCGGGGTCAACCTGGGCCGGTCGTTCTTCGCGCTGATGGTGGTGGAGGCGGTCGTGTTCCTGCTGGTGCGCGGCGCGCTCTATTGGGCGCCGCTTCGGATGGCGCTGACGCCCAAGGCGGTGCGGTCGCGTCGGGTGCGGCGCCGCGCGATCCAATATTTCAAGGTCGGCGCCGAACGCCGCACCGCCGCTCGGATCGGGGTGCTGCTCTATCTCTCGCTCGACGAGCGGCTGGCCGAGATCGTCGCCGATGAAGCAATCCATGCCAAGGTCCCGCCCGAACGCTGGGGCGCGGCGATGGCCGCGCTGATCGACCGGGTGCGCGCGGGCCATCCGGGCGACGGTATGGCCGCCGCGGTGACAGCGATTGGCACCATCGTCGCCGAACATTTCCCCAAGACGGAAAGCGACGTGAACGAGCTCCCCGACCGGCTGATCGAATTGTGAGCGTCACCGACGCGGAGCTGCCCGAGGAAACCGTCTGGAAAGGCCGTTTCCTCGAAATGAAGAAACGCGGCCGCTGGGAATATGTCGGGCGCGTCGGTGGCGTCCAGGCTGCGGTCATCATCGCGATCGACGACGGGCACGTGATACTCGTCGAGCAATATCGCGTACCGCTGGGACGCTCGTGCCTCGAACTGCCCGCCGGCCTGGTCGGCGACGAGAGCGAAGGCGAGACTGCCGAAATGTCGGCCGCGCGCGAGCTCGAGGAAGAAACCGGCTATCGTCCAGCCAAATGCACCCCCTTGGGGACCTTCTATGCCTCGCCCGGCATGGTCAGCGAATGCTTCACCTTGGTCCGCGCGAAAGGGCTGATGCGGGTAAGCGAGGGCGGCGGGACGCCGGATGAGAATATCATCGTCCACCGCGTGCCAGCGGCGACAATAGCAGACTTCATCGCCGAGCGCCGCGCTGCGGGTGTAGCGATCGACGTCAAGCTGCTGACGCTGCTCGGGCCATCGTTGCTTTCCGATCAGGCGGTAGATTCATAGAAAGCCGGATTTCGGCAAGCGACTCATTGGTTAACTCTTGGAGGCGAACAGAGCCGCCCGAGACGGTCGTTACTGCTCCGGCAAAAAATCCCAGGAATACGTAAATGTGTGCTCGCACTTCAGCCCTGAAGGGTCCCGAATTTCAAAACGACTATATACGCTTTTATCATTCTTCCGCCCCCTCAGGTTTATGCCCGTGAGCCATATTATGAGACGGGGCTTGCCGTTCGAGAAGCTGGTCGGACCATAGATGGCGTAACGGCCGCCCCTTCCCCGCACGCGATAAACCGACGTGCTTCCGTTGGAGTAGACCAAGCGCTTCAGCCCTTTTGCTGGCGCGAATATCTCGCCCTCACCAATCGAGAAGTGACCGGACCTGCTGGTGACGGATACCGAGATTCCTTCCGGCGAGCCAGACAACTCTGCGATACTCTCGCCCTCGTCGAGGTAGAATGTGCTGTATTTGAAGCAGATTAGTTTTGGGCCGATGACGGGTTTGTCGAGCGTGTCGGCTCGGGCTGCGACAGCTCCAAGGGAAATCAGTGTCAGTAATATCGCTCTGGTGAACATAAGCCCCCCATGCTTAGCCCGGTCATAGGGGACAAAACGTGCTGATCCAATGTCCATCACGGAGGTCCCACGACCGAAAGCGGATATTCGCCTTATCACCCAGTTTTCTCCACTCGGCCTGTATCCTGATAGCGGCCGTTATGGATTCGAGAGTTTGCGATCGTCTGCACCCGATTGCGATGGCGCTTGGCGCGGCGTGCCCCTGACGCACACCGCGGCTTACCAGGCGCCGAGCCCCGTGAGCCCTTGCCGATATTCGGCGATCCGGCGCGCGGTGGCGAGGGACAGTGGAGCGGGCAGGGCGTCCGGCGCGAACCAGCCAGCCTCTTCTATCTCGGCAAGGTCGGCGCGGCGCAACTCGGCGCTCGCATCGGGACCGGCCTGCGCGACGAAAATGACGATATGGTCGTCCTTGCCCTCCCGCCGGCTATGATAGACGCCGAGGATGCGCTCGATCCTGGCGTCGGTCACGCCCACTTCTTCCGCAAGCTCGCGGAATAGAGCGGCGTCGATACTCTCGCCTTTTTTCACTCCGCCGCCGGGCAGATACCATTGATCCATATAGGTGTGGCGGACCAGCGCGATGCGACCACCCCGATCGAGCAGGATTGCACGAACCCCGATTGTCCGTGGCTTGGTGATCCGCCACACGATGCGCGCGGCCTTGCCGGCCAGCCGATGCGTCCACGCCATCCCGGCCTCCTTCGCAGGCGCCGGCTGCGGCGCGCGTTTACCAATGCACCCAATCAAACTGGATCGAGCGTGCATGGTGGCGCACCGACCGTGCGATTTCCACCCCTGGGCAAACAGGCGCCGCAACTGGACAATCGATACTCTTATTCGGCCTCTCGAGCGCCGCCAGTCGCCGACGGGTCCATCCACATGATCTCCCAGACGTAACCGTCGAGATCCTCGACATGACGGTTATACATGAAGCCCAGGTCCTGCGCGGGATTGGGATCGGCGGTGCCGCCCGCTGCCACGGCGCGATCGACGAGCGCATCCACCTCATCCCGGCTGTCGGCCGACAGCGCGAGCAGCAAGGGGCTGGACGCATGCGCATCGGCAATCGGACGCTTGGTGAATTCGCCATAATGCGCATGGGTGAGAAGCATGACGAAGATCGTGTCGGAGAACATGAGGGAGGTCGAAGTCTCTCCCGAAAACTGTGGGTTAACCGTGCCGCCTAGCGCGACGTAAAAGGCTGTCGAGGCCGCCAGATCGCGTACGGGGAGGTTCACGAAAATCATTTTGGGCATGGTCTGCTCCACTGCTAGCTCGAATCTAGTACTAGACCGGCTAGTACTGGTGGCGAGCTAGCATTCGGTGTCGGTACTGTCTAGTACCGCGTCGGCGAGGGCGCATGAAAACTGACGGCGAGACGAGATCGGCGCGCAAGGAGCGCGACATCATCCAGGCGGCGACGGCCACCTTCATCAGCCAGGGCTATGACGGCACCAGCATGGAGGAGATCGCCACCAAGGCGGCGGTCTCCAAACAGACCATCTACAAGCACTTCACCGACAAGGAGACGTTGTTCGGAGAGGTCGTCCGCTCGACCGCGGCCGGGGCGAACGACATCGTCGAGTCGGTGACGACCTTGCTGTCCGACACCAAATTCCGGCAGGGCGGTCTCGTCGAGCTCGGTCGGCTCGTGGTGACGACGCTGTTGGACGACGAATTGGTGAAACTCCGGCGCCTGATCATCGCCAATGCCGATCGGATGCCGAGCCTCGGCCGCGATTGGTACGAAAAGGGTTTCGAGCGAATGCTCGGCACCATGGCATCCTGCTTTCGAAAGCTGTCGGCTCAAGGCCTCATGCGAGCCGATGACGCCGATCTCGCCGCCAGCCATTTCTTCGGAATGCTGCTGTGGATTCCGATGAACGAAGCGATGTTCACCGGAAACCGCCATCCCCGATCGAGGACCGAGCTGGAGCGGCATGCCGACGCCTCGGTCGAGGCCTTTCTCGCCCTTTATGGAAGGACGTCCGGCCAAGCCCGTTGAGGGATCGCCAAACTAGGACGGGTCGAACGATGGCGGAAAGTCGAGCACCGCGCCGGTATAGGTTTCGACCACGTAACTGAACGGCTCGCCATCGGCGCGCGTCAGCAGGGCCTGATGCTCGATCACCTTGTCGGGAATCAGCAAGGAAGCGCCTGGATTGGCGCGCGGCAAGGGCGCGCCGCCGCTATCCCAACCCTCGGGCAATGGCGACCAGAGGAGCTTGGCCGCGACGGTGTGACGCTGGAACCGAAGCGGCTGTACGACGCGACCGAATGCCGTATCGCTGGTTTCCAGCGTTCGGTTCATGTCGGGCGTGAGGCGCGACGGCACGTACCAATTATCGGCTTCGGACAGGATGTGCTCGCCGCAGCGCAATCGCACCCGGCGATAGGCGATCGGCTGGTCGGCCCCGGCATGCAATTGTTCACGGACCGCGGCGGGCGGTGCCTTGTCCTGGCCGCGGACGCGGTCCGCCACGATCTTGGCGCCATCGGCGAGATGGTGGTGCGCGCACCAGCGGTCGAGCGTCAGCGTCGCGCTGTCATGGCTCAGCAGATCGGCATTCAGCGTCTGGAGTTCGGCCAGTATTTCGAGCCTGGCGATCGGCGCGTCCGGCCAAGCCGTCCGTGCGGGCGACGCGCCGAGCGTCAGCACTGCCAGCGCGCCGGTGGTCAAGGTTCGCTTTAGGGTGGCGATGACGGGTGCTCCTGAGTCGGGATCACGTTGATATGGGCAAAATACCTTTCCCGGGCATTTTGGGCATGTCACGTAGTTTCGGATACCGGCCAGGATTCGTCGCCGATCCGATCCGGCGTCACCGCAGCTTGACGACGACCTTTCCCTTCGCCCGCCCCGTTTCGACCAAGGCCAGGGCTTCGTTGGTATCGTCGAATGGGAAGATCCGCTCGACGACCGGGCGGATGATGCCCTTGTCGATCAGCGTCGCGATCTGGCCGAGCTGGTTGCCGTTCGCACGCATGAACAGGAAGGAATAATGGACGCCGCGGGCCGCGGCCTTTCGTCGGATGCCGAGGCTCAGCAGCCGCATCACTTGCCGCAGCGCCCAGCTCAACCCCTGCTCCCGGGCGAAATCCGGGTCGGGCGGACCGGAGATCGAGATCAGCTTGCCGCCCGGCTTGAGCACATCCAGCGACTTGCGAAGCGTGGTGCTATCGAGGCTGTTGAGGACGACATCGTAGCCGGACAGCAGCTTGTCGAATTCCTGATTGCGGTAATCGATGACGATGTCGGCGCCGAGGCGCTTGACCAGATCCACATTGGCCGTGCTCGTGGTGGTCGCCACCGTCGCGCCGAGATGCTTGGCGAGCTGGATGGCGGCAGTGCCGACCCCGCCGGAACCCGCATGGATAAGGACCTTCTGCCCTTGCTCCAGACCCGCTCGTTCGACCAGCGCCTGCCAGGCGGTCAGCCCGGTCAGCGGGATCGAGGCCGCTTCCTCCATGCCGATCGTTCCGGGCTTCAGCGCGACATCCGCCTGGTCGATGGCGATCCGTTCGGCGAAGGCCCCGATCCGGCCGTCGCGCGGCCGGGCATAGACCGCATCGCCAAGCTTGAAGCGCCGGACGTTCGCGCCGACCCCAATAACGATACCCGCCACGTCGTGGCCCAGAATGAAAGGCGGCCGATAGGGAAGGATGGCCTTGAACGCGCCGTCGCGAATCTTGCCATCGAGCGGATTGAGCCCAGCGGCGTGGACTTCGACCAGGACGTCGTCTTGCCCCGGTACCGGCTCCGGCACGTCGCCATAGCGCAGGGGTTCGTTCTTCCGGTAGCGATCGACGATATAGGCCTTCATGCGCGATGTCCTTGCCAAATGCGGGGCGGGATCAGCGACCCCGCCGAACGTTCAGGCGGGGAGCCCGTTGAACTTCCTGAGATTCCGGTCGACGAACGACTCGGGCATGAAGCGGCGTATGAAGCGCACCTGGGCCGCCACTTTTCCGGCCGTGTAGCGTCGCTTGGGTACCACCGCATTGGCGGCCTTGACGACCGTGTCGGCGACGATCTCGGGAGCCTCGCCCTTTTCGATAACCTCGCGCATCAGCACCTCGGCGGCTGTTCGGACGGTATCGTAGACGGGAAGCGGGCGATCCGCGCGCGTCAAATTGTCTTCGAACGAGGTGCGGATGCCGCCCGGCTCGACCAATACGACGCGGATATTCTGGGTTCGCACTTCGTGGTCGAGCGATTCCGAATAGCCCTCGATCGCGTGCTTGGACGACGAATAAAGCGCGTTGAACGGCGCCGGGATGAGGCCGACCAGTGAGCCGAGATTGACGATCCTGCCGCTTCCCTGGCGCCGCATCACGGGCAGAACGGCATTGGTCACCCGCAACACGCCGAAGACGTTCACGTCGAACAGCGCCTTTGCCTGGGCTGGGGACGATTCCTCGGCACCGCCAAGCAACCCGATTCCGGCATTGTTGACCAGCAGGTCGATCCGCCCCGCGCGGCCCACGACTTCGTCGACCAGCGCCTGCACGGACGCGTCATCGGTGACGTCGCAGACCAGCATCGTCACGCCCTGATCGGTTTCGGCCATCTTTTTGCGGCTGGTGCCGAACACCCGATAGCCGTCCCGGTGCAGCGCCCGTGCGGTCGCCAGTCCGATTCCGGAGGAAGCGCCTGTGACCAGCGCGACGCCGCGTTCAGTCTTGCTCATCGATCTTGCCTTCACTTTGTCGTGGAACACCGTCGCGAACCCTGTTACTATCGATTCGATATTAAGTCACTACTAAAAAGATACTGACATGTCGAATCTCTCGGAACAACCTTGCCTGATCGCCCGCAGCCTCGCTTTGGTGGGGGATGCGTGGAGCATGCTCATCCTGCGCGATGCCCATGCCGGGCTCACCCGTTTCGACGAGTTCCGCAAAAGCCTGGGCATCGCGCCGACGATCCTGACTCGTCGCCTCGCGATGCTCACCAAGGAGGGGCTGCTCGAAAAACGGCGCTATTCGGAACGCCCGCCGCGCGACGAATACGTGCTGAGCGAAGCGGGACGCGACTTCCTGCCGGTGTTGTTCGCGATCAGCGCCTGGGGCCGGAAGCACCGCAATGGCGACGGCGTGACCCGCTTCTTCGACGCGGAGGCGGGCAGCGAGATCGACCCCGTCACCATCGATCGGTCGACCGGCGCGCCGATCGGAACGCGGGCCATTCGGATTGTGCTGCCCGATTGACGGGGACAAACGCCGTTACGGCCTCGGCTAAACCAGGGTGTCAGCCAGATCGTCCCTCAGCCTTTGCGCGTTTCGCTTGAGGAAGTCGGCGATAAGCTCCAGCTCCTCGCCATCGTAGCGCTCGCATAGTTCGGCCAAAGACGGGTTCGGCACGCCGAAGCCGCGACGCGAGGTCGTCACGGAAGCTTCGTTCAGCGTCACGACGATCCGCCGCCGATCCGTGGGGTGGGGGCCTCTGCTGACATAACCCTTCGCAACGAGGCGATCGATCAGGTCGGTTACCGACGCGGTCGCCAGCCCGGTTTCCTTCGCGATCTCCCCTGCGCTGAGCGGGCCCAGGCGGCCTAGCAGAAACAGCGTCTTATAGGCTGACGGGTCGAGGCCCATGCTCTGGGCAACCGACGAATGGAACAGCACCACGGCCTCGCTATGCGCATTCAGGGCCGCAGCCAGGTCGGCCGGAACCTTGTCCAAACGGTCCGTCTCCTCGTGCTGTTTTGACATGATGACCTCAAAGTGTTACGGTCGACCGTAATATACGTCATACCGTAGTAAATCAACGCGGGGCCGCTGATGCGGGCCGCTGTCATGGAGCACCACGGTGGGCGCGTGTCGACTCGGGCGGTCGGGATATGCCGCCGCCGAGTACGCAATGAACTGGTCGCAAACAGCGAAGGAGGATGGACAATGAAGGTTCTCGCAGCCCGTTCGGCATATTTTTTGGCGATCTTGCGGATCGTCGCCGCACTCCTGTTCCTGGAGGCGGGGGTATACCACCTCTTTGAATGGCCGGCATTGCCGATGCCCGCGCCACCGCCCGAAATGGCGCCCTGGCTGTTCGCGGCCGGTCTGCTCGAGTTCGTCGGAAGCATGCTGCTCATCGTCGGGCTCTTCACCCGTCCGACTGCCTTCCTTTTGTCGGGAATGATGGCGGTCGCTTATTGGGGGTTCCACGTGCCGATGGGATTCTGGCCGGTCGCGAACATGGGGACTGCGGCCATCCTCTATTGCTTCATCTTCCTTTATTTCGCAGCGGCCGGCCCTGGCGCCTGGGCAATCGACAATGTCCGGGCGCGCGATCCGGAAGATCATGCCCTGCGGCGCTCGGTCGCCTGATTCTGGCCATCGCTGACCTATTCGAGCCAAGCCGCCGCGTCCCGAGCGCGCCGAGCTGACCATCAGGTTCGTCCAAACAAACGGGGATTCAATTGCCCGAACCCTGCATTTCGGCCGAAAGCGCGGATGCCGGTCGCCAACGCGGCTGGCCGAAGCGCCTGCTGCCATGGATCCCCATCGGCATGGCGCTCGCCTATCCTTGGACGTTGCGCCTTTTCCACGAGGCAATCGTCGCGCAGCCCCGGAGCGTCGTTCCGGCAATCTGGCTGATCCTCGCCTTCGCTCTGCCCCTCTCATGCCTGGTCTTCGCCTGGCGCTGCGCGGAACGATCTGGCGATGCGCTACCGGTTGTACGCCGCGTCGCTTTCGTCGCTTTGGCGGCACCGCCTTTGTTCGTGTCGACCGGCGTGATTTCGAGTTTGGTCAACTCTCCTGTCCCCGACCTATGGACCTGGTCTATCCTGTGGCTCGGACTCGGCATCGGCGCTGCGGTCGCGAGTTCCAAAGGGCAACCGCGACCGCCGGGGGTCATGACGGGCCGCTTGCGCGTGGCGCATGGCATCTCCGCTTTGGCCATCCTCCTTTTCGTGGCTTTCCATCTGACCAACCATCTGTTCGGATTGTTCGGACCCGTCATGCACGCGCAGGTGATGGCGATAGGGCGGGTCGTGTATCGCTCTCGATTCGTCGAACCGGTCCTCGTCGCGATCCTGCTTTTCCAGGTTGCGAGCGGCGTCAAGCTGGCATGGCGATGGAGCGCTCGTCCGCTCGATGCCGCGGGGGTGCTACAGGTCGGATCGGGCGCGTATCTCGCGGGGTTCATTCTCACCCATCTCAACTCGGCCTTCGTCTCGGCGCGATGGGTGTACAACATCCCGACCGACTGGGCCTGGGCGACGGGCGCCCCGGACGGTCTGTTAATGGACGCGTGGAACATCAGGCTGCTGCCGCATTATGCGCTCGGCGTCTTCTTCGTCATTGCCCACGTCTTTTGCGGCTTGCGCACGGTCTTGTTGGCGCACGGCGTCAGGCCGTCGTCCGCGAACCGTCTATGGGCGTCCGGTCTTCTATGCGCGGGCGGCGTGTCGCTTCTGATCACAGCTGCCCTTTGCGGGCTGCGCATCTGAGGTCGCCAGGACCGGAAGAGACTCAGGAAGCGGGTTGTGGCGGAAGCGGATAGACAATGAAGTCGGTATGCCGATCGACCATCGGCGCCGAACTCATCTTTGCAACCGCCCGCTGGAGTTCTCCGATCGCCGACGGCGGCAGCGGGAGGGGGTGTTCCAACGGGTGCGCCGCGGCCTTCATCGGATAGTCCTGCCCGGGCGCATTGGTCATCTCGATATGCGCCCCGAGCAGCGCGCGAATCGGATGGCTGGCCGCGAAGGCGGCTAGCCGGTCGACGCTCGCGCGGAACTGGCCGAACTGTCCACGCGGCACGTAGAGCCTACCCGGGTAGAGCATGTCGCCCGAGAACAGCAATTGTGTGCGCACATCATAGACCATGATGTGCGCCGGCTGGTGGCCGGGGGTCGGGATAATGTCGAGAACGCGCCCGCCGAGATCGAAGCGAGCGACGTCCTTTGGCCAACTCTTGATACGAAAGAAGGTCGCGACATCTTCCGGCGCGAGGCCGACAATGTCGGTGTCGGGACGATCGCGAAATTCATCGTCACCCGCATGATGATCGCCATGGCCGTGCGAGTGCGCAACGATGAGGTGGAGCGAACGATCGCGATGTTTTGTCCGCCATTCGCTTATTATCCGGTCGATGGTCGGACGGATCCTGAGTCCTCCTGCGCCGGTGTCGATCAACAGCGCACGATCCTTGCCGAACAGCAGATAGAGGAACGGCGCTTCGAAGTTGGTTTCGACCGACTGACGAATGACGAATGTGTTGGCATCGATCATCTGGACCTGTGTCTCGGGTTCGTTCGCCGTTGCACCGTCGATCCAGTGCGCGAACTGCGGCAAATTGGGCCCGGAAGGCGCTGAGCCAAGCAGCAATACCGAACCGATCAGCGCCATGGAATGACGGCAGGTGGCCAGGCGGCGGGCGGTGCGAAACGAGGCGAGCAGGTCCATAGGCTCACCATATGAGGTATTACCTATTCCGACAAACGTAATATCATGGCAATCGCCACGGGCTCAACTTGTCAGAGACGTGCGCGAGAAAGCCGTCAGTCCGGACACGGCCATTTCCGATCGCCTCAATGAATCGTTTCGCCGCGCGCACACATCCCAACGAACTTCGCGATCCGCGCCGCGCGCGTTTCCGGCTTCTTCGCGGTCTGCACGCGGTACAAGATCGCGTAGCGGTTGGCCCCGGTCAGCGTGTCGAAGAACGCCCGCGCGGCGGGCGCCGCGTCCAGTGCGGCCGTCAAATCCTCCGGCTCCGCCGCGGTCGAGGCTGGGGCATAGGCCGTGTCCCATCGCCCATCGGCCTTGGCCGCCTCGATCTCGGCCAGTCCCGCCGGGGCTACGCGGCCGTCCGCCGCCAGCTGCTCGGCGCGCTTGCGGTTGTTTTCCGACCATTTGCTGGTGCGCTTGCGCGGGGTGAAGCGGGTCAGGAACCAAGCCTCGTCATATTTGTCGATCTGGCCGTCGATCCAGCCATGGCATAGCGCGCCGTCGATCGCCTGCGCCTTGGTCAGGCTCGACGCAGCGTTGCCCGCCTTGGCGATCTTCAGCCACAGGCCGGCGGCATTTCCGCCGCGTGTCGCCAGCCACGTCTCCCACGCTTCGGCATCGACGAAGTCCAGCACCGGCAACCCGCCGCGTTCCTTATCCATCGCGCTCTCCATCGCCGCTCTCGCACACCCCTTGGCATTGCCGGCCTTGACTCTTCAATTACTGTGCATCATACAGTGTATATCACACACTATGTGAAGCACAGCTCATGCCGGTCGATGACGACACATTCGAGAAACTGCGCGTCGAACTCCGGCGGGGATCGCTGGTGCTCGCCGTGCTCGGGGCGCTGCGCGAGGAGCGCTATGGCTATACGCTGCGCCAATCGCTCGAGGATGCCGGGCTGCTGATTGACGAGGGCGCGCTCTATCCACTGCTGCGCCGGCTCGAATCGCAGGGCCTGCTGATCAGCGAATGGCGCGAGGAGGCCAAGCGCACCAAGCGCTTCTACCGCCTCTCGATCGACGGCACCGACACGCTCGCCGCGCTGCTCCACGAATGGAATGCGATTTCAGAATCGATCCTGCGCCTTACCGAAAAGGACAAATGAGATGGACCTGATCGACCGCTATCTCGCCGCGATCGCGCGGCGCCTGCCGGCGGACAAGGCCGACGATATCGTTGCCGAGATTCGCGACGACCTGCTCACCCGCCAGGAAGTGCGCGAGGACGCGCTCGGCCGCCCGCTCGACAGGAAAGAGGTCGCCGCGTTGATCAAGGAGGTCGGTCACCCGCTGATCGTCGCCTCGCGCTATCGGCCGCAGCAATATCTGATCGGGCCGGACGCCTTTCCGTTCTTCGTCGCGACCTTGCGCATCGTCGCGATGGTCCTGGCGCTGGCCTTCGCGGTCACCGCGGCGTCGAGCGTGGTGTTCGGCCATGCCGATATCGCCCATGCCCTCGGCCGCGCGATGTCCAACCTGTTCAGTTCGGCGATGCTCGCCTTCGGCACGGTCGCCGCGGTGTTCTACGCGCTCGAACGCACCGGCTTCCCCGCCGACCATCTCGCCAAATGGCGGCCGCAGGACCTGCCCGAGGTCAAGGACAAGCAACCCAATGTCTGGGGATCGGCGTTCGAGGTCGCGATCGGGGTCTATTTCATCCTGTGGTGGTGCGGCCTGGTGCCGTTCCCGGCTTATTACAGCAACGTGAAGGGACTGACCCTGACGCCCGATCCGATCTGGACCGCAATCTGGTGGCCGGTGCTCGCGCTGTTGGTCGCGCGCCTGGTGTTCAACCTCGTCCAATGGCTGCGCCCGCGCTGGAAAGCCCTGCTGGCGGCGCTCGCGGTCGCCACCGCGGCGGGCGGGCTTGGCCTGGCCTATGTGATCTATCAGGCGGGCCATTGGCTCACCGCGAGCGGCACGCTCCCCGCCGACAAACTGGCGCAGATCGATCGTGGCGTGAACATCGGCATCCACTGGGCGATCATCGTGGTCGGCGCGATCCTGGTGCTTCAGGGTCTGCAGGAAGTGTGGCGCCTCGCCACGGCGCGACCAGGGACGGTGGGCATGAAGGCGATCTAATCCGGCTCTAGTGGTCGAAACCAAATGTCTGAAATAATGTTTGAATAACGGCTCCGACCATAATGGACACGATAAGATATTCCAAAGTATTGCGAATGATCGTCTCCTGAACTTGATCGTCCCGCCCAGCGGGCGAGTCGTGGGGAGATGAGCGATGTCCGAAAAACTAATGCAATCGACCAAGGCCGCCGAAAGCAGCCGCGTGATCGCGTTCGAGAGCGCCGAGGTGGTACCAGGGATCGTCAACGGCACCTTTTTCCTGATCGTCACCGGCACCGCGCCGTGTTTCAACATGACCGTCAAACTCGTTCCGCTGATCTACATCCGCCAGCCCGATTATTGGGGCATCGAGGTGGTCGGCACCTTGGCTGGCGGTATCTGCCTCGACGCGGTGAAACCGTATCATGTCTCCTTGCCGCTCACCGGTATCACCGGCACCAGGGGGATCGAGGTAATCGGGGCCAATCAGACCGAGCAATTCGACGTGTCCTAGCCTTGCTCGTATCGGGTATCCGACGCGAACGAGTTGCCGATATCGTGATCGACCGCCATGCTCCCGGCATGGCGGTCCGGCCGGCCGCGCTATTTCGGAGGATGCCCGATGAAGCTCCTGCTCTGCGCCGCTCCGCTGCTGCTATGGCCGCTCGGCTCGCTCGAAGCGGCCGCGCCGGCCGCCACCGCGTGCAACGTCATGGTCAGCGTGATCGATCCCGATCCTGCCGGCACCAATGTGCGCAAGACCCCCGGCGGCGCTGTCGCCGCGACGTTGCGCACACCGCGCACGGGCGACGACTGGATAGAGGTCCATGTCGTGGGCCAGGCGGGCGACTGGTTCGCGATCGACCGCGCCGATCTAGTCGGCGACGCGCGCAAGACGATCTTCCGCGGCAGCGGCTATATGCACCGCTCCGTCCTCGGGTCCGATGGGCTCGTCAACGGAGAGCCGATCCGTGCCGACCACGACGAACGCGCTGCGCAGATTCTGGCAGGGGAGATTGGCGACCAACCCGCTTATCTGCTCGGCTGTGCGGGCGATTTCGTGAAGATCCGCATCAAATCGGGGGTCGGCTGGACCAAGACATTGTGCCTCAACCAGCGCACGACCTGCGCCTGAACGCTATTTTGACGGGCTTGCTATTGCTCGTCAGGCTGCCGCGCAGTCCGGCCGAGCCAGCCCCAGCAGCAAGTGATCGACCACGCGGCCGACATCGCGTTGCGCCTGTGCGGGGTCGGCGGCGGTCGCCAGGAACAGCGCGCCTTCGCGCACCATGCCGAGCAGGATGTGCGCCAGCGGCGGCACCGGTTGCGGCGGGATTTCCCCCGCTGCGATCGCGCTGCTCAGCAGATGTTCGACCAGCGCCAGGCTGTAGCGGTCGCCGATCGCGCGCCAGCGTTCCCAGCCCAACACGGCCGGTGCCTCGATCAGCGCGATGCGATGCACCTCGGGCTCTCGGCACAGGTCGAGCCACTTTTTGGTTCCGTCACGTATCCGGTCGAGTGCGCCACCCTCTCTGCCGGCGGCGGCGAGCCGGGCGATCGTCTCCTCCTCGATCGCCTCGAACACCGCGGCGAACAGGCCCTTCTTGTCCTCGAAATGATGGTAGAGCGCGCCGCGCGTGACGCCCGCCGCCGCGACGATCTCCTCGGCGCTGACCTCGGCATAGCTGCGCTTGGTGAACAGCGCTCGCCCCGCCGCGATCAGTGCGCCGCGCGTGGCGGTCGTCCGTTCGGCTTGCGTACGGCGTTCCATTTTCATACAAACTGTATGTATGTTTCTGAGTCGGGCACACGCCATTGTCGGCACCGGACCGCGAAGTGCAAGCCAAAGCGCATCGTATCCATAGCGGCGACCATGCTGAGCCCGTCCGATCAGAGGACAATCATCTGTTTTCGTGAGGGAGTTCGAACCATGGACAAGACGATCGAAATTACCCGCGCGGCCGTGATTGCCGGCCTCGTCGCCGGCACGATCGACATCGGCGCGGCGGCGCTCATCAACCATGTCGGCCCGGCGCTGATCCTTCAGGGCATCGCCAGCGGGCTGATCGGAATGAAATCCTATGCCGGTGGCACCGGGACGGTGACCTTGGGGCTTGCGCTTCAGCTCGCCATGTCGATCGCGATCGCCGGCATCTACGCCGCCGCCGCGACGCGGCTCGCCTGGCTACGGACGCGCCCCGTCCTGGCCGGTCTGGCCTTCGGTCTCGGCGTGTTCGTCGTGATGAACCTGATCGTCGTGCCGCTATCGGCGTTCGGCCCCAAGCCGGCGCATATCTCGCTGGTCTGGTTGTTGCTCAATGTCCTGGCGATGCTGGTGTTCGGCGTGATCGTCGCGATGATCGTCCGCTGGGGCTTCCGGCGGGCGACGGCGGGATAATCGGGCTGCGCGCGAGCTACGCCGCGCGCTTCTCCAGCGCGTGCGCGGCTTCGGCCATCAATTGCGCGATGATGTCGGCGACTGGTTCTTCCTCTTTCACCATGCCGACCGACTGGCCGGCCATCAGGCTGCCATGCTCGATATCGCCGTCGATCACCGCACGGCGCAGCGCGCCGGCCCAATAATGTTCGATCTGCAACTGCGCCTCGGCCATCTCGACCGTGCCGTCGTTGAGCGATTGCGCGACTTCGAGTTGCTTGGCGGTGAACAATTCGGTGCCGGCATTCTTGAGCGCGCGGACCGGGATGACGGGCAGGCGCGGGTCGATCTGGACGCTGGCGATCGCGTCGCGGGCATTGGCGCGGAAGAACGCCTTCTTGAAATTGGGGTGGGCGATCGATTCGGTCGCGCAGGCGAAGCGCGTGCCGAGCTGGACGCCGGCCGCGCCCATGTCGAGATAGCCGGCAATCGCCTCGCCGCGGCCGATCCCGCCGGCGACGAACACCGGCACCTGCTCGGCGACTTCGGGCAGGATTTCCTGCGCCAGCACGCTGGTCGATACCGGGCCGATATGCCCGCCGGCTTCCATGCCCTCGACGACCAGGGCGTCGACGCCCGAGCGGATCAGCTTCTTGGCGAGTGCGAGCGCGGGAGCGAAGCAGATGAGCTTGGCGCCGTTTGCCTTGATCGCGTCGAGCGACCCCGTCGGGGGCAGGCCGCCGGCCAGCACGACATGGCCGACCCCATGCTTGCTGCAGACCTCGATCAGGTCGAACAGCATCGGGTGCATCGTGATCAGATTGACGCCGAACGGCTTGGCGGTGAGCTTTTTGGTCTCGGCGATCTCGTTATCGAGCAATTCGGGAGTCATCGCCCCGCATGCGATCAATCCGAACCCGCCGGCGTTGGACATCGCCGAGACGAGATGGCGTTCGCTCACCCACGACATCGCGCCGCACAGGATCGCGACCTCGGAGCCGAGAAAATCCACGCCGCGCGCCATGCGCCGCTTGAGGCGCTCGGCGCCGATCGATGAAGGGGATGTCATGCCGCCGGACCTAGCCTTGCCCGGGGGTTTGGGGCAAGCCCGCGTCATGCGGCAGGATAATACCGAGCTGACGGTCGAGACGCGCGGTCAGGGATTGCACGGCTGCACCGACGCGGTGCGGCGCTGGGTCGAGGGCACTGGTATCGATAGCGGTCTGCTGACGCTATTCATCCGCCACACCTCCGCGTCGCTACTGATCCAGGAGAATGCCGCGCCTGCCACGCGCCGCGATCTCGAACGCTATTTCGCTCGCATCGCGCCCGAATCACGCGAGTACGAACATGACGACGAAGGACCGGACGACATGCCCGCGCATCTGCGCGCCGCGCTGACCCAGACCAGCCTGACGATCCCGATGATCGGCGGCCGACTAGCACTCGGGACGTGGCAGGGAATCTACGTGTTCGAGCACCGTCGCGCACCGCATCGGCGGCACCTCGCGCTTCACCTCATCGGCGAGTGAGCAGCCCTTCTAATTCCGGACGCCCAACCCAAATCGAATTATCTCCTCAAGCACATCTATATTGATGTCCTTCAATTTCTTGAATTTGATGCAATAGCCAGTCACAGATGCTTTTCCGAGTTTTTGGCCATAAGTCTGGGCGAGGTATTTCTTGTCTTCTACGCCGATTATATAGACCGATATTCCGGTCGTATTCGCGCTCAGGCCGATTTGGTAAAATTCCCTGGTTTTACCATCGGCATATTCGATCGTCTGGGTTCCATATCCAATATTCGGATTGGAAACTGTTTTGCCTTCCTCGTTCCTGCCGTCCAGGAACCATGTTTTACAGGTCGGCGAGATGCGCAGGATGAGCTCGTGCAGCTCCCGCAGCTCATCGCCTTTCGGCTGGGGCTGCCCGGCAATATAGGCATGGATTTGCTCATCTATGGTCATGGCGGGAGCCTCCTTCCATCGTCACCACGCTCGTCGCGCGCCTGCGGACGGCGACTCTAGGCTTTGTGCCTCCAACGGCCCAGCCGCATCTCGCCCGTGGCGGACAGTCACGGGCGAGATGCGGCTGATCAGGCCGGGCCGTCGATCCCGCCGATTGGTTGATCCCCGGCATTCGGCAGGCAATGATGTGTTCGAGCACCGTCGGGCACCGCATCGGCGGCACCTCGCGCTTCATCTTATCGGCGAGTGAGTCTCGGGCCCTGCGCAGGCACTTCGAATGTCAGGAAACGACAGGGCCGCCGACCGGCACGATTTGTCGTCCCCAGGTCGCATTGGTGACGAAGGCGAAGCTGCCGTACATCGCCAGCGATCCGCAGAGCAGGCCGAGCCACCCGCCGAGATGGCCCAAAGCGGGCTGCCCCAGCGCCGCGCCCAGTCCCAGCAGGAAGAATGTGGGCCAGAGCGTGAGGAAGATCAGGAAGACGATGCGCGCCAATCGAAAGGTGCTGATCCAGAGACCGAGCGTCAGCACGCCCCACAACAATAGCGCGACCCCGACCGTCGGACCCGCCGACGAAATATCGATCACGCCGGTGTGCGCGAAAATCTGCAGCAGGCCGAACCACAGCCAAAAGGCGCCATAGCTCAGAAAGGCCGTCATTCCGAAGGTGTTGGCAAGCCGGACTTCGAGCAAGCCGGCGATGAGCTGGATCAGCCCGCCAAAAGCGAGCGCCAATGGCACGACCACGCCTTCGCCACCCGCGGGAAGCAGGCCGGCGTTGATGAGGCTGAGCAATATCGTCGTGAAGCCAAAGCCCACGAGGCCAAGAGCGGCAGGATTGGCCGGCGCCGGCACGGTGTTTGAATCAGGCACGAACCTCTCTCCCCCTAAGCGATCTTGCAGTTGACCTAACAAACACGGTTCGCCGCCACACAGTCAAGCGTGCGCCGCTCCGTGAGCCTGTTCAGCGTGCTTCAGGCCGCCGCTTCCTCGGCATCCAACCCATAAGCGGTATGCAGCACGCGCACCGCGAGCTCGGTCTCGTCCTCGTGGATCAGCACGCTGACCTTGATCTCGCTGGTCGAGATCGCCTGGATGTTGATGCCGCGCTCGCCGAGCGTGGTGAACATCTTCGACGCGACGCCGGCATGGCTCTTCATCCCGACGCCGACCACCGAGATCTTGGCGACGCGGGTGTCGTGGACCAGTTCCTCGAACCCGATCGATTCCTTGGCCTCGTTCAGCGCCTGGATCGACCGCGCCAGGTCGACCGCGGGGACGGTGAAGGTGACGTCGGTCGACCCCGCACGCCCAGCGCTCTGGTGCGCGATGTTCTGGATGATCATGTCGACGTTGATATTGGCCTTGGCGAGCGGCGCGAAGATCGCCGCGACCGAGCCCGGCGTGTCGGACACGTTGGTCAGCGTGATCTTCGCCTCGTTCTTGTCGTGCGCGATGCCGGTGATCAGCTGGCGTTCCATGTCGTCGATCTCCTCTTCGCCCACGATCATCGTCCCGGGCAATGTATCCGCCATCGGCGCGTCGTCGCCAGTGAACGACGACAGCACCTGGACGCGGACATTTTCCTTCATCGCAAGGCCCACCGAGCGCGTCTGGAGCACTTTCGCCCCGACGCTCGCGAGCTCGAGCATTTCCTCGTACGTGACTTTCTTGAGCTTGCGCGCCCTCGGCACGATACGCGGGTCGGTCGTGTAGACGCCGTCGACATCGGTATAGATGTCGCAGCGATCGGCCTTCATCGCCGCCGCCACCGCCACCGCCGACGTGTCCGATCCGCCGCGGCCAAGCGTCGTGACGCGGCCCTGTTCGCCGTCGGCGCTGTCGGCGACGCCCTGGAATCCGGGTATCACCGCGACCTGGCCCGAGGAGAGCGCGAGGTCGAGCGCGGCAGTGTCGATCTCCTCGATCCGGGCAGAGGCATGGGCGTCGCTGGTGTGGATCGGCAACTGCCAACCGAGCCAGCTCCGCGCCGGCACGCCGATCGCCTGGAGCGCGATCGCAAGCAATCCGCTGGTGACCTGTTCGCCCGCCGAGACCACCACGTCATATTCGCGCGGATCGTAGAGCGACGACGCTTCGCGGCAGAAATTGACCAGCCGATCGGTCTCGCCGGCCATTGCCGATACGACCACGGCGACCTGGTTGCCGGCATCGACCTCGCGCTTGACGCGATTGGCGACATTGCGGATTCGCTCGATCCCGGCCATCGACGTCCCGCCGAACTTCATGACAATACGGGCAGGGGTCGCGGCCATCGGAGGAGCGGAAGTCCTTTGGATTGGAGAGGCGCGCCTGATAGGAAGCCGCGATGGCAAGCGCAACCGTAACGTCTGTAACCACTATCGACCCCGAGGAAGCCGCGCATTTCGGCAAATTGGCGCGCGACTGGTGGGATCCCAAAGGCTCGTCGGCGATGCTCCATCGGCTTAACCCGCCGCGGCTGGGCTATATCAGGCGCCAAATCGATGCGCATTGGGGTGGCGATCTGGCGAGCTTCACGCCGCTGGCGGGGAAGCGCACGGTCGATGTCGGCTGCGGTGCCGGGTTGTTGTGCGAGCCGCTGGCGCGGCTAGGCGCCGAGGTCACCGGGATCGATGCCGCGGCGGAGAATATCGGCGTGGCGCGCACGCATGCGGCGCAATTGGGGCTGGCGATCGATTATCGCGCGGGCAGTGTCGAGCTGTTGGCCGGAGAGCGGTTCGACCTCGTCACCAGCATGGAAGTGATCGAGCATGTCACCGACCCGGCGGCGTTCGTCGCGGGGCTGGCTACCGCACTGGCCGAAGGCGGGTTGATGATCCTGTCGACGCCGAACCGCACCGCGCTGTCGCGTCTCGCGATGATCACGGTAGGTGAAGGCAGCGGGATGATCCCCAAGGGCACGCACGATTGGAGCAAGTTCCTGACGCCTGAGGAACTGACGGAGCTGGTCGAGGATGCGGGACTAAAGGTGATCGACGTCAGCGGGCTGAGCTTTTCGCCGGGTAAGGGGTTCAAGGTAAGCGACGACACCAAGCTCGACTATTTCCTGACCGCGGTTCGGGGGTAAATTTCCCTCTCCCTTCGGGAGAGGGAGGGAGCGCCCATAGGGCGCGGAAGGGTGAGGGCAGAGCGTTGCTCCAACCTGCCCTCACCCTTCCGCCGCTGCGCGGCTCCCTTCCTCTCCCAAGGGGAGAGGAATTCGGTCACGCCATCACATTCCGCCCACGCGCAACGCTCGTGCTATGCCCGACCACCGCATTGCGCGACTTCGCCCGCACCGTATCGACGAACAGCCAGTCGTTCGACACCTTCTCCGGCGTGATCGTCAGCGCCATGTAGCCGCGGTGCGAGGTGTCGCACCATTTGAGTTCGGGATTGCCTGCGACCAGCCCGGCGGCGACCGTCTTGGGATCGACCTTCACTTCGTGCTCGTAGCCGGGCGAGGTCACGCTGTGCCCGGCGAACTCGACGCCCGCCGCTTTGCCATCCTGCTTGAGATCGAACGCCCAGCCATTGTGGCTGTCGCCTGAAATCACCACCAGATTGGCATTGGTCCCCTGCGCCGCGCGCAGGAAACGGGCGCGCGCGGCCGGATAGCCGCCCCAATTGTCGTAATTGAACGGCAGGCCGAGCTTGCCCGCCTGGATACCGGCGAGGACGTAATTCTTCGCCCGCTCGCTGGCGTTCGGGTCGACCCAGCCAAGCGCGGCGGCGGGCATCACCGTCTCGCCCAGGATCGTGCCGAACCCGACCAACTGCCATTTCTGCCCTGCCGCGACCGATCGGCGCATGGCGTGGAACAGCCAGTCTTCCTGCTGCGTCCCCATCATCGTCGCGGCGGGATCCATCCAAGGGCCATCGCGGAACGCCTTGAGCGCCGCGACCGGGTCGGCCGCCTTGAACAAGGGCGCGATATCGGGCTGCTCGGTGCGCGCCAGCACGCGCGTTTCGGTGCGGAACAGCGTGGCGAGATCGCCGATTTCATAGGCTTTCCACGGCTCGTCGCTGACCGGCATCCATTCGCGATAGACCTGGATCGCGGCCATCTTGCGCAGCGTCCAGTCGCCTTCGTCGGGCTGGTGGTTCTCCGCGCCGCCTTCCCACGAATCATTGGCCGATTCGTGGTCGTCCCATTGCACGATCATCGGCAGGCGGGCGTGGAGCGCCTGGAGGTCGGGGTCGCTGCGATAGCTGGCATAGCGGATGCGGTAATCGGCGAGATGGACCAATTCGTTGGCCGGTTCGGTCGAACGCACCGTGTCCTTGGGGGCGGGATAGCCGCCGGTCTTATATTCGTAGAAATAGTCGCCGAGATGGATGGCGAGGTCGAGATCGTCGCGCGCCGCGGCGTGACCATAAGCGTTGAAATAGCCGAACGGCATGTTCGAGCAGGAGAAGATCGCCGCCCTGAACGCATTGGCCTGCGGCCCCGTCGGCAGCGTACGCGTCCGGCCGGTTGGCGATTTGGAGCCATCGGGACCGACGAAGCGGTAGAAATAATTGGTGCCCGGCTTGAGGCCATCGACGGTGATCTTGGTCGTCCAGTCACGCCACGGTCCGGTGATCGCCATGCCGTTGCCCGCGATTTTGGCGAAATCGGCCTGTTCGGACAGTTCGACCGTCAGATGGACGGGCTTGCCGTCGGCCGGGACGTAGCGCGTCCATAACAGCATCGAGTCGCTGGCCGGTTCGCCGCTCGCGACCGAATGGGTGAAGCCGGTCGCGTTGGTGACGTTGGTGGTTTGCGCGAACCCTGGGACGCTCCAGGCACCCAGTCCCAACGTGCCGGTGACGAGAACACCCAACGGCAGTATCTTATGGGTGGCCGGGTGGGGGAGCGGGCCGGCACCGCGAAAACCAATCTAAACGCCGGTTCCCTTGCGCGCTTCATGTGGCGCGTTCGTGACAGGTCCGGTACGGACGCGGCCATGTTGCTACGGATGATGCGTGGGGGGCAAGCGGGCGCGCCGCTGGTCCTGGGTCTGATCTTCCTGTTCGCGGTGCTGTCGGTGCTGCGGCCGGTCAATCATGACGAGAGCCAATATGTCGCCGCCGCGATCCTGGCGCGCAATGCATTGCCGTGGCGCGACTTCGCTTATTTCCAGACGCCGTTGCAGCCGGTGTTGTTCGCACCCTTCGCGGTCGGCCTGGGGACACTGGCCTGGCCGGGACTGCGAGTACTCAATGCGGTGCTCGGCGTAATCGCGGTGCTGATGGTCGGTCGTGCGGCGCGGGCGGCGGGCGTGACATCGCGGATGGCGATCATCGTCGCCGGCTTGTTTGCAGGAACCGACGTCCTGCTGTTCAGTGCGGGGACCGCGCGCAACGATGCGCTTCCCGCCGCCGCGTTGGCGGGTGCGCTGGTGCTGATCGTGCGCGCGGCGCAAGGGCAAGGCTCGACGCGCCACGCGCTGCTGACCGGGTTCCTGCTCGCGCTCGCTGCGGGAGCCAAGATCAGCTACGCGATCCCGGCGGTCGCTTATTTCGTCTGGGCATTGCTCGATCGGCGCCATCGTCCGGTGATGATCGCGCTCGGCACGCTGCCGGTAATCGCGCTGATCGGCTGGATGGTCGCGCAAGCGCCCGAGGCGGCGCGGTTCGAGATGCTGACCTTTCCGGCGCTCGCTCCCGACCAGATGTACCGCGATGCCGGGCGCGCGTTCAAATTGTCGCTCGGGTTCAAGGCGATCGACACGCTCAAATTCCTCGCGCTCGGCACGGCCTTGCCGGCGATCGTCGCGGTCGCGGCGCGCTGGCGGCGCGACGAGCAGGGCCTGGCGCGGCTGCTCGACATGTTGATCGTGGCGGGGCTGGTCGCAGCGTTGCTGCCCGAGCCGACCTGGCGGCAATATCTGCTTCCCGTTCTGCCGCCGTTGTTCGTGCGGCTGGCATTATTGTGGGAAAGCAGGCCGCCTGCGCGCTGGGAGCGGATTGCGTTCGCGGTGTTCTTCTTCGCCGGTCTGGCGCCGTCGGTCGAGGCAGTGGTGCTGACCGCCGAGCATGGCGCGCCGATGGCCAATGCGGTGACCGACGGCGCGCGGCTGACCGCGGCGATGGATCAGCAAGGCGTGACCGGGATGGTCGCGACGCTGTCGCCGCAATATGTCGCCGCGACCGGTCGAGCGATCGATCCGCGGTTCGCACCGGGGCCGTTCTATTTCCGCAGCCACGATCTGCTCGACCCGGCTAGCGAGCGGGCACTCAACCTGGTGTCGGCGAAGAATTTGGACGGCGCGGCACTGCCGGATGCGGTGCTGGTCGGTGGCGATGCCGATGCCGAAGGTGGCGATGCCGCGCTCGAGGCGAAGCTCGCGGCATGGGCGGCGCCCCACGCAGTCGGCATCGCGCGGTTGAACGGGAAGTTTACGCTCTACGTGCTGCGCTGACGCCGGCGCCGTCACGCGCGTCGATCAGCGACTGATAATAGGCCATCAGGTCGACGGCATGCTCGCGGTCGGTGCGGACGCGGCCGGCCGCGACTTTTGCCGCCTTGCGCAGGATAGCGGGTTCGCGCGCGAACAAGCGCTGGATCGCGGCAGCGGCCGACACGGCGTCACGCGCGCGATAGGTTTCGCTGGTCAGAGGGTCTGCCACCTCGGCACAGCCGCCGGTATCGGGGACAATCAGCGGCAGGCCCGACGCCATCGCCTCGGACGGGACCAGCCCGAACGGCTCGGCCTCGGAGCCATGGATCAGCGCGTCGGCGCTCGCCATGATCCGCGCCAGTTCGTTGCGTTCGTAAACCGGGCGGAACAGCCGGATATGCGGGTTGCCGTCGATCCGCGCCTCAAGCCGCTTGCTCTCGGGACCAGTGCCGAGCAGCATCAGGCCGACGGGCAATTTGTCGCCCGCCATGCGCACCGCATCGATCACCAGCGGCCAGCGCTTCTCGCCATGATGGCGGCCGATCCCGATCAGCAGATGCCCTTCGGGCGGCAAGTCGACCTGCCGCAGCATCGCCGCGCGCAACCTTTCGTCGCGCAGACCGGGTGAGAAATGGCTGCGCTCGATGCCCAGGGTCATCGCGGCATCGATCCGGACGCCGCGCCGAGTCAGCCGCTTCTGGAGCGCCGGGCCATTGGTGACGACGGTGTCGTAAAGCGTCAGAAAGCGGTTCATGTACCGCGCATAGAGGGCGCAGGCCTCCTCGATCTGCTCGGGCGGAGCCAGCCCCTCGAGCCAGCGCATCGGATAGGCCGCGATATTGTCGTTGTGCATGAAGAACGACTTGAGCGCGCTCCCCTGCCATTTGCCGACGATCCAGGCCGGGCGCCATGGCGACGAGGTTTCGACGACGTCGGGCTGTAATTGGTCGAGCCAGCGCCAGATCGGCTCGTAGCGTGAGAACAGGCCGTAATTCTTGTCAAACGGCAGACCCGGCGACTTGATATAGATGATCTTGCCGCCGCCAGCGCGTTCCTCGACCCGGTCTTCCTTGCCGCAGGCGATGCAGATCAGTTCGTGGCCCATATCGGCCATGATCGACATCTTGCGGTCGATATAGGTCCGCACGCCGCCACCGGTCGGCGAGTAGAATTCGTTGACGTCGACGACCAGCATCGCGCGCGGCCTAGATCTGGCGCTTGATCAGCGCCTGGACCGCGAAGAACGCGGCGAAGGCGACATGGACCACGAGGGTCAGCGCGGTGGTGAAGGCGATCAAATTGGCGAGATCGACATTGGTCGCGTTGCTGTTGCTGTGAACGAGAATCGCACTGGTCATCGTCGCGAAGACCAGATCCTTGTTCACGAACGGCAGGCGCGACACCAGCATGCGCACGGCGGACAGGATCAGCCAGGCGCCGATGCCGACATTGGGCAGCCCGAAATGCCAGGCGAAGGCGATCAGCACGCAGCCGACCGTCAGGCGCGCGGCATGAATCCAGAAAATCCACCAAAGCGTCTTGCGGTCGAGCGAGAACACTTTGCGCGAGAAGATCAGGAACGGAAGGCACATCGCGATCACGACGGGGATGCCGACGGCCAGGCCGGTATAATAACGTGGCGGCAGCACCTCGAGCGCGAACGGCAGCGCCAGCGCGGTCATGACCAAGGTCATCATGTTGCCGGAAATCGCCGACAGGATTGAGACGTCCTTGACCGCCCCGAACGGGGCCGCGACCATCGCCGCGCGTTGCCGCGCCCAGGCGTAGAAATAGGCATCGCCCGAATAACCGACCACCGCCTCGTTCGCGATGCGCTTCTTGATCAGAGCGCCGAATCCCTCGAAGGGGATTTTCCACAACCGGCGGAAGATGATGTAATCGCCGGTCGGCGGCGAAATGTAGAGCAACGCGAAGGCGATGTAATAGAGCCAGCTGTTGGGCGCAGCGTGGCTGAACCCGGCCAGGCCCGAGCCGAGCAGTTGCTTCGCCAGCCCCGCGATCATCGCCAGGCTCAGCACGCCGGCGATGATCATCGGCCAGCGGCTCTTCAGGCTCCTGACGGGTTCGAGCCCGGCGAGGTCCTCGGCCGCATCAACAATCTTGGGCGCCAGACCGGCGGCAGGATTGCTGGATGCCCCGACAAAGCCGCTGTTCATCGACGCTCCAAAATCTGTTCATCCAAATGCGGCAGTTTAGTCTCCAATCGGACCTGCCCGGAAATAATGGCCGCTTAGCGGCAACGCACGAGCACGACAATTGGCCCGCGACAAGCCGGTTGCCGAGAGCGCCGCGCGATTTGGGGGTGGAAAGGGCTAATGACAAGCACTATGTTGCGGTGCAGCATCGTTTCGGCGGCAAATAAGTCGGTTTTGCCCTAATTATTTCGCCTCCGAGAAACTTTTGACACAAATCGACGTTAGCGCGCCAATCCATGCTCAGTCCTTACGCCCCCGTAAGAATCCTGACTTTCGCTCATAGCCTTCAGGGCGGCGGGGTCGAACGCGCGATGTTGCGGATGATCCGCGGCTGGGTCGAATTGGGGCAGCACGTCACCTTGGTGCTGAGTTCGGCACGAGGTCCGCTCGCGGCCGAAATCCCCGACGGCGTGCAGCTGATCGAGCTGGGCACGACTCATTTCGGCATGATCCGCGCGCTTCCCCAGGCAGTGAAGAGCGCGGCGCCCGATATCGTGTTCTGTCCGGGCAATCATTATTCCAGCGCGGTCGCCTGGCTGAAGCTGCGGCTCGGTCGCGATTGCCCGCCGGTGGTGGGCAAGGTGTCCAACCGGCTCGACCGCGGGGATCAGCATTTTCCGGTGGCGCAGGGCTATCGCGCGTTCCTGCGTTCCTATCCCAGCTTCATCGATCATCTGGTCGCGATGAGCCCGGCAATGGCCGAGGAAACGGTGCGGATGACGGGAATCGGTGCCGATCGCGTCAGCGTGATCGCCAATCCGCCGAGCCCCGAGCCGATCGGGGCGCCGACTCCGCCGCTGCCGGGCGCCGACTATCTGATCGGGATCGGCCGGCTGACGCCGCAAAAGCGCTGGGACCGCGCGATCTCCGCGCTGGCGCGGGTCGAACGCCGCGACGTCAAGCTGATGATCGTCGGCGAGGGAGAGGTTCGCGGCGAACTGGAGAACCAGATCGACGCGCTGGGGCTGCGCTCGCGCGTCCATCTGCCCGGCTATTCGACCAACCCGCGCCCCGCTTTGGCCCAGGCGCGCGCGTTGGTGCTGACCTCGGACTTCGAGGGCGTGCCGGGCGTGCTGCAGGAAGCGCTGGCGCTCGGCACGCCGGTGGTCGCCACCGACTCGAGCGTCGCGATCCGCGAAATCGTCGCGCATCCACGCCTCGGCAGCGTCGTGCCGACCGACGATCCGCTCGCTTTGGTTTCCGCGTTCGACCATTGGCTCGCCCCCGGCCGGCCACGCCCCGACCCGGTGCCCGAACGCGGGCGCGATTCGATCGAACGCTATGTCAGGCTGTTCGAAGAGCTGGTGCTCGATCGCAAGCTCAGGGCATTGAAGGATTAATCCGTCCGCGGACCTTTCATTGTCCGGTTTACCCCCCAGCCAACCCCCCAGCCATAGGTAACTCTGGCGCGCCGCTGCAGCGCAGCATATGCTTACCCCATGCGGATCGCGATCATCGACACCAGCACGACTCGTGCGGCGATCATATCCGAAGGTCTGCGCGAGGCGGGACTCGACGATCTCGTCCTGATCGACAATTCGAACGCGCTGGTCGCGCAAATCGAGGCAGCCAACCCTGAAGTCGTGCTGATCAACCTCGAAAACCCCAGCCGCGACGTGCTGGAGGAATATTTCGCGGTGTCGCGGGCGCTGGCCAAACCGATCGCGATGTTCGTCGATCAGAGCAATCCCGAGACGACCGCCGCGGCGATCGATGCCGGCGTCTCGGCCTATATCATCGACGGTCTGTCGAAACAGCGGATCATGCCGATCGTCGATCTCGCGGTGCGACGCTTCAACGCCTTTTCGCGGCTCCAGGACGAACTCCACGAGGCGCGCAACGCGCTGGCCGACCGCACCGCGATCGACAAGGCGAAGGCGATCCTGATGCGCCGCCGCGCGATCGACGAGCCCGCCGCTTATGCCTTGCTGCGCAGCCACGCGATGCAATCCAACCGCCGCATCGCCGACGTGGCGGAAGCGATCATCACCAGCGCGGCATTGATGGGGGACGATATTTGACGCTCGACCGCATCCGGATCGGCTTTCTGCCGCTGGTCGACGCCGCCTTGCCGATTCTGGCGCGCGAGCGGGGATTCGCCGCAGCGCACGGACTCGAGATCGAATTGGTTCGCGATCTCAGTTGGGCGACGGTGCGCGACCGCCTGCTCTATGGCCATACCGATGCCGCGCACATGATCGCACCGCTGGCGATCGCCACCGCGCTCGGCCGTGGCCGCCCGGCGGTCGAGATCGACGTGCCGTTCGCGCTCGGCCTCAACGGCAACGCGATCACCTTCTCGATCCCGCTCGCGGCCGAAACGCTGGAAAGCGGCCAACTCGGCGACCCGCGGACCGTCGGAGAACGCCTCCGCCAGGTCGCATTGGCGCGGGCGCAAGCGGGTCGCCCGCTCCGCTTCGGCGTCGTCCATCGCTATTCGAGCCACAATTACATGCTGCGCTACTGGTTGGCGGCGGTCGGCATCCGGCCCGACATGGATGTCGAGATCGTCACGACCAGCCCGCCTTTCGCCGCGGACGCGCTTGCCGCGGGAGAGGTCGACGGCATCTGCGTCGGCGAACCGTGGAACAGCGTGGCGGTCGATCGCGGGGTCGGACGGATTGCGCTGGTGACGGCGCAAATCTGGCGGCGCGGGGTCGAGAAGGTGCTCGCGATGCGGCGCGAGACGGTGCGCGGATCGCCCGAATTGGTCGAACGGCTGATTCGTGCGCTGCACGATGCCGCGGCGCATTTCGTCGAGCCGGACGCAGCCGAAGAGAATGCACGGATCCTGGCGCAGCCCGCTTATCTGGCGGCGCCGGAGGAGACGATCCTGCGCGCGATCACCGATCGCGTCCGTTTGTCGCAAGGCGCGACCCCGCTCCACATTCCCGATTTCATGTTCCAGTTTCGCGAGGCGGCGAACTTTCCGTGGCGCAGCCAGGCGGCGTGGCTCTATTCGCAAATGACGCGGTGGGACGGCACGCCTTTCTCGGCCGAAGAAGCCGCCCGCGCCGAAGGCGTGTTCAGGCCGGACCTGTATCGCGCTGCGCTGGCTGGGTCGTCGGCGATCCTGCCGGGCGCGAGCTCGAAACTGGAAGGTGCGATCGGCGATCCGCTCGGTGCCGGATCGGTCCAGGGGCGGCTTGTGCTTGGCGCCGATCGCTTCTTCGACGGCCGCGCGTTCGATCCCGACGATGCGCAGGCGTATCTGGCGTCGCTGCCCTGATTTTTGCTGCAAGTGCGAAATAAGCTTGCGTCCGGCGAGCGAATCACGCATCATCCCTTTCGCAGGGCAATGACGCTCGGCACGAAATAACCGCGACGACCTCCACCGACGGGGGTAATTGCGGGGCGGGTCCGACGATCCGCCAAGGCAACGAAGCCGCCCCGACGCGCCAATATTGGCTGCCGTCGGGGCGGCTTTTTTCTTGTCCATCGCACGCGAAGGGGATCCGCATGGCGACCGCATTCTGGAACAGGGAACAAGGCAGGCAGCAGGACGGCTTCTGGTCGAGCGGGCATGTCCCGACGCTGATCGCCGCGTTCCTTTATTTCGACCTCGCCTTCATGGTCTGGGTATTGCTGGGGCCGCTCGCCCCGGAAATCGCCAAGACATTGGCGCTGACGCCGGCCGAAAAGGGCCTGATGGTGGCGACGCCGACGCTCGCCGGCGCAGTGCTGCGCGTGGTCAACGGCCTGCTCGTCGACCGTATCGGTCCCAAACGCTCGGGCACGATCAGCCAGATCATCGTCATCGCCGGACTGCTGACCGCCTGGTTGGCCGGCGTAACCAGCTTTGCCGGCACCTTGGCGCTCGGCGTCATTCTCGGGTTTGCCGGGGCGAGCTTCGCGATCGCGCTGCCGCTGGCGAGCCGCTGGTACCCGCCGCAGCATCAGGGCAAGGCGATGGGGATTGCCGGCATGGGCAATTCGGGCACCGTGCTCGCCGCTCTGTTCGCGCCCTTGCTGGCCAAGGCGTTCGGTTGGAACGCCGTGCTCGGCCTGGCCTGTATTCCGCTGGTGCTCGTGCTGATCGCCTATCAGTTGATGGCGCGCGATGCGCCCAACCGCCCCGCGCCCAAGTCGCTCGCCGAATATCTCCACCCGCTCAAATCGGCCGACGCCTGGTGGCTGATGGGCTTCTATTCGGTGACCTTTGGCGGGTTCGTCGGACTCGCCGCCTCGCTGCCGATCTATTTCACCGATCGCTTCGGGCTGACGCCGGTGGCCGCCGGCTATTGCACTGCCGCCTGCGTGTTCGCCGGCTCGCTGGTTCGGCCGCTCGGCGGCGCGATCGCCGACCGGATCGGCGGTGTGAAGGCACTGACCGCCGTGTTCGCCGCCGCCGCGCTCGCGCTGGTGGCGGTCAGCATGGCGCCGACCCTGGTCATGGCGATGGCGATGTTCGTGCTGGCCATGCTGGCGCTGGGGGTCGGCAACGGATCGGTGTTCCAGCTGGTGCCGCAGCGGTTTGCCGAAGAGATCGGCGTGATGACCGGGCTGGTCGGCATGGCGGGCGGCGTTGGCGGTTTCTACCTCGCCTCTTCGCTCGGCATCGCCAAGCAGCTGACTGGCAGCTTCGCACCCGGCTTCCTGATCTTCGCGGGACTCGCACTGGTCGCCGGACTCGGTCTGCTGATCGTCAAGCATTCCTGGCGCCGGCGCTGGGGCGCGGCGGCAGGCGTGCGGATCTGAACGAGAGCAGGGGAGACACGCGATGAAACCTGCCTGGTTGATCCTTGGAAGCGTGCTGGCGGCAAGTCCCGCCATGGCGCAGGACATCAAATTGAAGCCACTGATCGATGCGCGGTTGCGCTATGAAACTGTCGATCAGGCGGGGCTGCCGAAAGATGCGGAGGCGGCGACCATCCGCATCCGCAGCGGGGTGCAGGCGAGCAGCGGGCCGCTTTCCGCGATCGTCGAAATGCAGGGCACCCTTGCGCTGGTCGGCGACTATTATGACGGACTGCATGGCGCCGCCACGCGCCCGCTGATCGCCGACCCGCAGAATATCGCGCTGTACCGCGCGCAGCTCCAATATCGCACCAAAGCCGTCGCCCTGACCGTCGGCCGCCAGCGGATAGCGCTCGACGACGAGCGCTTCGTCGGTGCGGTGCCGTTTCGCCAGAACGGCCAGACCTTCGATGCCGCACGCTTCGAATGGACGGGCGTGAAAGGGCTGAAAGCCGACCTGACCTATGCCTGGCGGGTCAACACCGTCTGGGGAATCGACGGCGTGGGCGCGCGGCCGCGGTCGATCGGGGGCGACAATGTGCTGGGCAATTTGTCCTATGCCAGCCCGCTCGGCACGATCACCTGCTTCGCCTATCTGGTCGACCAGGACGAAGCCGCGGTGCAGGGGTTCCGCCTGTCGAGCCAGACCTATGGCGCGCGGCTGGCTGGCGCGCGCCCGCTCGGCAAGGGGGTCAAATTCTCTTACCAGCTGAGCTACGCGACCCAGTCCGATTATGACCGCAACCCCAATCGCTATCGCGCCGATTATTATCTGATCGACGGCGGACTCGATCTCCACGCGGTCAAGCTCGGCGCGGGGTATGAAGTGCTCGGCGCCGACAAGGGTGCCGCGCTCACGTCCTTCCAGACGCCGATCGCGACCGGCTTCAAGTTCCAGGGCTGGGCCGACAAGTTCCTGACGACGCCGCCCGATGGCGTCCGCGATCTCTATGGCAATCTCGGCTATGGCTGGAAACAGGCGGGGCCGTTCAAGGCATTGACGCTGCAGGCGGTCTATCACCGCTTCGCCAGCGACCGGCATAGCCGCCTCTATGGCGACGAGATCGACCTGCTCGCCAGCGCCAAGCTGGGCAAGACCAGCCTTTCCGCCCGCTACGCCGATTACCAGGCGGACGGCTTCGCCACCGATACCCGCAAATTCTGGCTGCAGCTCGATTGGAGCTTGTGATGGATTTCCTTGTTTCCGCGTCCAACCCTGACTCCGAGCCGGACGCGCCGTCCGGCTCGGAGTCGGGCCTTCCCCATCTGGTCGTCATCGGCAACGGCATGGCCGGATGCCGCGCGGTCGAGGAACTGATCGCTCGCGACGCCGGGCGTTACCGGGTGACGATCTTCGGCGCCGAACCGCGGGTGAACTACAACCGCATCATGCTGTCGCCGGTGCTGGCGGGCGAGAAGACGTTCGACGACATCGTGATCAACGACGCCGCCTGGTACGCGGATAACGGAATCGAGCTGGTCGCCGGCGATCCGGTGGCGGCGATCGACCGCGCCGACAAGACCGTAACCGCGCGATCGGGCCGGTCGGTGCGCTACGACAAATTGCTGATCGCGACCGGATCCGACCCGTTCATCATTCCGGTGCCGGGCAAGGAGCTGCCCGGCGTGATCACCTTCCGCGACATGGACGACGTCGATCATATGCTGGCGGCGGCCGATCGCGGCGGCAGCGCGGTGGTGATCGGCGGCGGGCTGCTGGGGCTGGAGGCGGCGCACGGCCTGTCGCTGCGCGGGATGAAGGTCACCGTGCTCCACTTGATGCCGACCCTGATGGAGCGCCAGCTCGACGAAGCGGCAGCCTGGCTGCTCAAATCGGCGCTGGAGGCGCGCGGCCAGACCGTCCTGACCGGCGCCGACACCGCCGAGATCCTGGGCGACGGCAAGGTCGAAGCGGTGCGGCTCAAGGACGGACGCGACATCCCTGCCGACCTGGTAGTGATGGCGGTCGGCATCCGACCCGCGGTCGGTTTGGCGCGCGCGGCCGGCCTGGCGGTGGGGCGCGGCATCCAGGTCGACGACCATATGGTCACCAGCGACCCCGACGTGCTCGCGGTCGGCGAATGCGTCGAGCATGACGGTCAGGTCTACGGGCTGGTGGCGCCGCTCTGGGATATGTGCCGGGCGCTGGCTGACGGACTGGTCGAGCGGCCGAGCGGCTATCGCGCCAGCGTCACCTCGACCAAGCTCAAGGTGGCCGGGCTCGACGTATTCTCGGCGGGTGATTTCGCCGGCGGTGAAGGATGCGAGGACATCGTGCTGCGCGATGCCAGCCGCGGCGTCTACAAACGCGTCGTGCTCAAGGACGACCGCGTGGTCGGCGCGGTGCTCTATGGCGATACCGCCGATGGCGGCTGGTATTTCGACCTGATGAAGCGAGGGGAGGATATCTCCACCACGCGCGACCTGTTGATCTTCGGCCAGGCCTTCGCCTCGGGAGGGGGGCAAGCGGACCCTAAGGCGGCCGTTGCGGCACTCTCCGACGGAGCGGAGATTTGCGGCTGCAACGGCGTCAACAAGGGTCAGGTCGTCTCCTGCATCGCCAAAGGTGCGCACAGCCTCGATGCGGTACGCTCGGGCTGCAAGGCAAGCGCGAGTTGCGGATCGTGTACCGGGCTGGTGGAGACCCTGCTCGCACTGACACTCGGCGAGGATGTCGAGGCGGGCCCGAAGACGATGTGCAAATGCACCAGCTTCGGCCATGACGACGTCCGGCGCGAGATCGTCGCGCAAGGCATGCGCTCGATCCCCGAGGTGATGCACAAGCTCCACTGGTCGACGCCGGATGGATGTTCGAGTTGCCGCCCGGCGCTCAATTACTATCTGCTCTGCGCCTGGCCCGGCGAGTATGAGGACGACCAGCAGAGCCGCTTCGTCAACGAACGCCTCCACGCCAACATCCAGAAGGACGGCACCTATTCGGTCGTCCCGCGCATGTGGGGCGGCATCACCAGCCCGCGCGAGCTGCGCGCGATCGCCGACGTGGTCGAGAAATACGACGCGCCGATGGTCAAGGTGACCGGCGGCCAGCGGCTCGACATTTTCGGGATCAAGAAAGAGGATTTGCCTGCGGTCTGGGCCGACCTCAACGCCGCCGGCATGGTCTCGGGCCATGCCTACGGCAAGGCGCTGCGCACGGTGAAGACCTGTGTCGGCTCTGAATGGTGCCGCTTCGGCACCCAGGATTCGACCGGGCTGGGCGTCAAGCTCGAGCGCGGTTTCTGGGGCAGCTGGATGCCGCACAAGTTCAAGATGGCGGTCTCCGGTTGTCCGCGGAACTGCGCCGAGGCGACGATCAAGGATTTCGGCGTGGTCTGCGTCGACTCGGGCTACGAACTCCATGTCGGCGGCAATGGCGGCATCCATGTCCGCGCGACCGATCTGTTGACCAAAGTCGCGAGCGAGGAAGAGGCGATCCACGTCGCCGCCGCCTTCGTCCAGCTCTACCGCGAGGAGGCGCGCTATCTCGAGCGCACCGCGCCGTGGATCGAGCGCGTCGGGCTGCAACATATCAAGGATCGCGTGGTCGAGGACGAAGCCGGCCGCGACGCGCTCGCCGAGCGCTTCTGGTATTCGCAGAAATTCAGCCAGGACGATCCCTGGGCCGAACGCGCCTCGGGCGCGGCGCGCGAACAACATGCGCATATGGCGCATTTTCAACCTTTGGCATTGGAGGTCGCGGAATGATCGGCGATTGGCTCGATATTGGCTGGCTCGATCAAATTCCGGTTCGCGGCAGCCGCACCGTCACCGTTTCGGGCGGCGAGGAAGTCGCGGTGTTCCGCACCGCCGACAATCGCGTCTTCGCGCTCGCCAATCGCTGTCCGCATAAAGGCGGACCGCTCAGCCAGGGCATCGTCCACGGCCACAGCGTCGCCTGTCCGCTGCACAATTGGCGGATCGCGCTCGCGACCGGCGAGGCGCAGGGCGAGGACAAAGGCTGCGCGCCGACGATCCCGGTCAAGGTCGATGCCGGCCGCGTGCTGCTGTGCCGCACCTCGACGCTGAAAGCCGCCGCCTGACATGGAAGCGGTCCGCACCACCTGCGCCTATTGCGGAGTGGGGTGCGGCGTCGTCGCGCGGCGGACCGGCGAGCGCAGCGTGGAGATTGCCGGCGACCCCGATCATCCCGCCAATGCCGGTCGGCTATGCTCGAAGGGCACGCATCTCGGCGAGACCGTCGGGCTGGAAGGGCGCCTGCTCCATCCGATGATCGGGGCCAAGCGCGTCGGCTGGGATCGCGCGCTTGACTTGGTCGCGCGGCGCTTTCGCGACACGATCGCGCGCCATGGGCCGAACAGCGTCGCTTTCTACGTCTCCGGCCAATTGCTGACCGAGGATTATTACGTCGCCAACAAGCTGATGAAGGGGTTCATCGGCTCGGGGAATATCGACACCAATTCGCGGTTGTGCATGTCGAGCGCGGTCGCCGGCCATGTCCGCGCGTTCGGCGAGGATGTGGTGCCGGCAAGCTATGCCGATCTCGACATGGCCGACCTGATCGTGCTGGTCGGGTCGAACACCGCCTGGTGCCATCCGATCGTCTATCAGCGGATCATGGCCGCGCGCGCCGCTCGCGGGACGAAGCTGGTGGTGATCGATCCGCGCCGCACCGAAACCGCGGCCGAGGCCGACCTCCATTTGGCGATCCGGCCGGGCAGCGACGTCGCGCTGATGAACGGGCTGCTCGCCTGGTGCCGCGACGCGGGGCTGATCGATCACGACTATCTCGCCGGGCATGTCAATGTTCCCGGCGATTTCTGGGACAAGCTTGGAGAGGGGAACGATCTGTGGTCGACGGCGCGGACGTGCGACGTCCAACCCGCCGACCTCAGACGTTTCTACGATCTGTTCGCCGCCAATCCGCGCACGGTGACGATGTTCAGCCAGGGTATCAACCAGTCGGTCAGCGGCACCGATCAGGTCAATGCCATCACCAACCTGCACCTCGCGACTGGCCGGATCGGCAGGCCCGGCGCGGCGCCGTTCTCGATCACTGGCCAGCCCAATGCGATGGGCGGGCGCGAAGTTGGCGGGCTCGCCTCGACGCTGGCGGCGCATATGGACTTCGCGCCTGACAATGTCGCGCGCGTCGGCCGTTTCTGGGCCGCGCCCAACATGGCGACCAAGCCCGGATTGAAGGCCGTCGACCTGTTCCGCGGCGTCGGCGAGGGACGGATCAAGGCGGTGTGGATCATGGCGACCAACCCCGCCGTCTCGATGCCCGATGCCGGCCAGGTGCGCGAGGCACTGGCTGGATGCCCGTTCGTCGTCGTGTCCGATGTCATCGCTGATACCGATACCAGCCGCTTCGCGCATGTCCGCCTGCCGGCGACGGCCTGGGGCGAGAAGGACGGCACGGTGACCAATTCCGAGCGCTGCATCAGCCGCCAGCGTCCGATCTTCGCGCCGCCGGGCGAGGCGCGGCCCGATTGGTGGATCGTCAAGGAAGTCGGCCGTCGCATGGGCTGGCGGTCGGCCTTCGCTTTCGACCGTCCGGTGGACGTGTGGCGCGAACATGTCCGGCTGAGCGCCTATCAGAATGACGGTGCGCGCCGCTTCCGCCTCGACCGCGCGACGCCGGGCAATAGTGATTATGAGACGATGGAGCCGTTCCGCTGGGGCGACGACGCCTTTGCCGATGGCGTCTATCCGACGCCGGACGGACGGGCGCGGCTGATCACCGTCACCCAGCGTTCCAGCGAGCGGCCGCTCGACCGCTGGCCGATGACGCTCAATACCGGGCGGTATCGCGACCAATGGCATACGATGACGCGCACCGGGCTCGCCCCCAAGCTCGCACGCCATCGCGAGGAGCCGTTGGTCGAGATCCATCCCGACGATGCCGCGCGGTTGGACATTGCCGATGGCGCCCTGGCCCGGGTGTCGACGCCGCGCGGCGAGAGCCTCTATCGCGTTGCCGTGACGGACGCGCAGCGGCTCGGCGAATTGTTCGTCCCGATCCATTGGACCGATCGCGGGTCGACCGGCGGACGCACCGGGCTGCTGCCGCGCCCGCTGGTCGATCCGCATTCGGGCCAGCCCGGCTTCAAGACGACGCCGGCGGCGATCGCGCCGGTGGCTACCGCGTGGCACGGCTTCCTGCTCATGCGCGGCGAGCCGGCCGCGATGCCGGACTGCCTGTGGGCCACCCGCGTCGCGGTGCCGCAAGGGACATTGTGGGAACTGGCCGGCGACGGCGACGCCGCGGCGATCGAGCGCCTCTTGCCGCAAGGCGACCGCATCGAAGCGTTCGATCCAGCCAAGGGATCGCGCCGCATTGCCGTCATCCGCGAGGAGCGGCTGGCGGCATTGCTGTTCGTCACGTCGGAGGGCGTGCTGCCATCGCGCGACTGGCTGATCGCGCAATTGGCGGCGCCCGCGGTCGCACCGACCCTGCTCGCCGGCCGCGCACCCGGGCCGAGCGTCGATCGCGGCCCGATCGTCTGCGTCTGTTTCGATATCGGCGCGCGCGCGATCACCGATGCGATCCGCGCGGATGGCCTGGCGGACGTTGCCGCCGTCGGCGCGGCGCTGCGCGCGGGAACCAATTGCGGATCGTGCCGCCCGGCGATCGCCGGATTGATCGCCGATCACGCCAATCGGGAGAGTGTCAATGTCGGTCGATGACTTTCCGCCAGGCAGCGTCTGGCTGGTCGGCGCGGGTCCCGGAGACCCCGATTTGCTGACGCGCAAGGCCGAGGCGCTGTTGCGCCGCGCCTCGGTCGTGTTCCACGACGCCCTGGTCGGACCTGGCGTGCTGGCTCTCATTCCCGACCATGTCCGGCTGGTCTCGGTCGGCAAAAGGTCCGGGCGCCATTCGCGCGACCAGGAGGCGATCAACCGCCTGCTGATCGAGGCGGCCGGCGACGGCGAGCGGGTCGTCCGCCTCAAGGGAGGCGATCCGACCCTGTTCGCGCGGTCCGCCGAGGAAATGGCCGCGCTCTCCGGCGAGGGGATCGCTGTTCGGATATGCCCCGGCATCACCGCGGCAAGCGCCGCCGCGGCATCGGCGGGACTGTCGTTGTCGCTGCGCGGCCAGGCGCGGCGGGTCGAATTCGTCACCGCGCACGCCGCGCCGGGCCGCCCGCTCGAGCTCGATTGGCGCCGGCTGGCCGATCCGCAAGCGACGATCGCTTTCTACATGGGGCGCGGCGCCGCGGCCGACATCAGCCGAAACCTGATCGCCGCCGGGCTTGCCGCGGCGACGCCCGTGATCGTGGCGTGCGATATCAGCCTGCCGGGAGAAACCAGGCTGCAGACCCGGCTCGACCTGCTGCCGTTCGCGGTCGCTGCAATCGCCGACGATCGCCCGACGCTGATCATCGTCGGGGAGGCCGTCGCGCCGCCTGGGATGGCGATGGCGCAGGTCGCCGGGACGAAAGCGGCCGACGCGCAACGTTAGAGCGTGATGACGTGAGGAGCGTCCCGCTTACCGCTTGGTCGTGCGATCCGGGACATAAGGCCGCCCGGCCTTGTCCGCTGCTGCCTTGGCCGGCGTATCGGGGAACAGGTCGTTCATCTTGGTCGGCAAATTGGGCTGGACGTACCATTGCGGCGGAAAATCGGCCGCGCGAGTGCCGTTCACGTCGCGGTTGACCAGCCCGCTACTGGTCTTCTCGGTATAGGGCACGACATGCTGCCCCCTGCTGTTGGAGAGTTGCTCGAACAGCGCGTGGCGCAGCACCAACTTGCGATCGAAATAGGCGGGATCGTCGACCAGATTGTTCATCTCGTCGGGATCTTTGGAGAGGTCGTACAGTTCCTCAATATCCCATACCCCCTGATACTGGATGTATTTCAGGCGATCGCGCTCGATGGCAAAGGTGGTCGGCGTTTGCGGGAAGGTCCATTCCCAATAATATTCATAGACGAAATCGCCGGGCTTCCAGTCGGCCGGTTTCACTTTGCCTTCGGCCAATGCGAGCCAGCTCTTTCCTTCCATCTGCTTCGGCTCGGCAAGATGGGCGACATCGAGGAAAGTTGGTGCCAGATCGAGGTTGCGCACCAGGGCAGGGTTGACCGCGCCGCGCGGCAGCATGCCCGGAGCATAAGCGATCATCGGGACGCGGACCGATGGCTCATAGGCATTGCGCTTGTCGATCAGGCCATGGTCGCCGATCAGGAAGCCATTGTCCGAATAGAAGACGATCATCGTGTTCCGTTCGAGGCCTGCCTTCTTGAGATAGGCGATGATTCGACCCAGGCTCTCATCGACCGGCGACAGCGTGCGGTAGATATCGCGCACCTGCTCGGTCAGCTTGCGATCGGTATGATACGGGAAGCCGGCGCCATGCCAGCTGTTGCGCTGGTTACGCACCCATATCGGCTTGCCGCGATTATTCTCGGGCGTGTTCGCCATGCTGGCCGGCAGCTTGATCTCGAGATTGCTATATTGCGTCTTGTAGCGATCCGGCGGCACCGCGTCCGAATGGACGGCCTTGTGGCTCAGATAGAGGAAGAACGGCTTGCTCGGATCGCGCCCCTTCTCCAGCCAGTCCATCGCATAATCGGTCAGCTCGTCGGTGATATAGCCCGTTCGCTTGACGACCTTTCCGTCGACATTCAGCGTCTGGCGCTCGCCCGCCGCGATCTGGGCTGGCGATAGCTGATCGGTCGGGAAATAGGTTCCCTGGCCCTTGAAGCTGACCCATTTGTCGAATCCCGGACGCGGCGCGTCGGTGTCGTTGCCCATATGCCACTTGCCGAAGAAGCCGGTCTGATACCCGGCCTGCTGCAGATAGGCGGGAAAGAAGATCAGGCCTTTTTCCGACGAATTGTTGTTGTCGATCACGCCGTGATTGCGCGCCGTTTGCCCGGTAAGGATCGTCGCGCGGCTTGGCGAGCATAAGGACGAGGTGACGACGGCATTGGGGAAATAGACCCCGTTCTTCGCCAGATAATCGATATTGGGAGTCCGCAGGCCAGGAGTGAGGAACCCCATCGCATCGAAGCGAAGATCATCGACCAGCACGAAGATGATGTTTTCGGGTTTCGCCGGTACGGGCCTTGCCGGCTTGGGTTTTCCCGCCGGAGATACCGTTGCGGGTCCTCGGGCGGACAGCGGAGAGAGCGCCAGGGTGCAGGCCCCCAGCGCGACGATGCTCAGGCGAAAGCGGCGACGGACGGTCATGGTCTGTCCTTTCTGCGTAGCACGCATCGAAAGCCGATATGACTGGTGGAGGAGTCGATCGCCTGGGCGTGCCGAGCCGCCGGGCGATAGCGCTGGCAGTAATTGGCGGCGCAAAGATGCGATCCGCCTTTCAGCACCTTGCGCCCGATCCGCACGTCCGGCGTGACCGGATCGCGGCTGTCGCGCTCGCGGCCGCCACGCGGATTGGCCGGAACGCAGCAGGCGTTGCCACGCTTCTTTTTCTCGATCGTCGGAAGCGCCCACCAGTCCGCGGTCCACTCCCAGACATTGCCGATCATGTCGAACAGTCCGTAGCCGTTGGGCGGATAGGTGCCGACCGGCGACGTGCGCTCCCATCCGTCGAGCAACTGGTTGGCAAAGGGAAAGGCACCTTGCCAGTAATTGGCGAGCATTCGGCCCTCGGGCGCCAGCTCGTCACCCCAGGCGAATTCGGTGCCGTCCAGGCCGCCGCGCGCGGCATATTCCCATTCCGCCTCGCTCGGGAGGCTTTTGCTGGCCCAGGCGGCATAAGCTTCCGCATCGCTATAAGCGACATGGACGACGGGGTGATCGGCCAGATCGTCGATCCCGCTGTCCGGTCCGAGCGGATGGCGCCAGTCCGCACCGAAGGCGAAGCGCCACCACAAGGAGAAATCCTGCAGGTCGACCGGTCCCGTGGTCGGCTCGAACACCAGCGACCCGGGTTGCGCCATCTCGATGGGCATGCCGGGATAGTCCGCCGGATCGGGAGCGATCTCGGCCAGCGTGCGATGACCGGTCGCGGCGACGAATTGGGCGAATTCGCGGTTGGTGACTGGCGCTTCATCGATCCAGAAGGGGTCGACGCGCACCAGGCGCACCGGCGCCTCTTCCGGGTAGAAACGCTGCGATCCCATCTTGAAGACGCCGCCGTCCAGATGACGCATGCCGGCGGTCGACGCGATGCTTTCACCTGTCGTGACGGACGCCGGTGTCACCATCGCAACTGCTCCTGACCGCAAAGGGCGTCGACCGGGCTGCGTCCGGTGAACCCCGCCTCGCCGACCAGCCGGCGAACCAACTCGCGCTGGTTGTCGGCCAGCGAACAATAAGCGTTGATATAGGTCGAGAAATTGGGCGCGTCGTAGAGATAATAAGGCTGGCCGAACGACACCAGCAGGGTCGGAACCTCGCGGTTGAACTGGGCCATCGCCTTGCGCGACCCGCCATGCAGTTTGGCCATGTCGAGGAAGATATGGCCAAGGCTCGGCGTCGCTTCCTGGCCGATCAGATAGACCAGCAAATCGGTGTCGGCCGGCGTCGGAAAGTGATCGCGATCGTACAGGCGCAATTCAAAGCCGCGCCGCTCCATCTCTTCGACGAACGGCGCGAAGCTGCGCTCGGGCGCGCCTGAGAAAAAGCTCCAGCCTCGCTCGGCGATCATCGTCACGCGCCGATGGCGTACAGGGTCGAGCGGCAGCAGCGCTTGCGTATCCTTGACCAGCGTCAGCCCCTCGCCAGCCGCCCGCCGCGCGGTGGCGAGATCGGCCGGCCGTCGCAGCCGCGCGCGGACCATATCGAGTGGTGGGAGCCGCTCCTCCACGGTGGCGCGGTGCAGGCCGAGCTTCGCCTTCAATGTCAGCATCCGGGTTACCGCTTCGTCGAGCCGGGCCTCGCTCAACCGGCCCTCCCGCAACCCCTTGAGCATCAGCGCCAGGTCGGATCGCGGGTCGCGGCTGAACAGGAACACATCGCAGCCATTCTCGATGACCGCCGGAACCGCCTCTTCGCGGTCCATCCAGCTGGTGAGCCCACCCATCGGGGTCGCGTCCGACACGATGAGTCCGCGAAAACCCAGGCCATCGCGTAACAATGTCTGGTTGAGCAGGCGCGAGACCGACGCCGGACGGAAAGCCTCGCGGCCCGCGTCGGGGATCAGCGACCGCACGAAGGCGGGCAGCGCGATGTGCGCCGACATCACCGTCATCACGCCATCGCCGATCAGCGAACGATAGATGCGCCCAAAACTGTCTTCCCACTCCGCGAGATCGAGCGGATTGACGGTGGTGGTAAGATGCTGGTCGCGGTCGTCGATCCCGTCGCCCGGCCAGTGCTTTGCGGTCGCGGCGATGCCATGCGCCTGCAACACCCGGACATAGGCCCGCGCCTGCGCGATGATCGTGTCCGTGTTCGCGCCGTAGGACCGCGTCCCCACCACGGCGTTGCGGAAAGCGCGATTGATGTCGACGACGGGCGTGAACGACCAATTGTAGCCGAGCGCGCGGCTCTCGCTCGCGACGATCGCGGCGATCTCCTCGGACAGCGTCAGATCGTCGCAGGCCGCGATCCCCATCTGGTTGGGAACGGGCGTGACGAACGGATAGCTGGTCGTGCCGCCTTCGATATCGCCCGAAAGGATCAACGGAACCTCCGCGCCGTCCAGCGCGTCGCGGGTCGCGCGCCACGCGGCGGCCAGATCGCCGGCCGGAAAGCGGTGGATGCCGCCGGGAGCGAGCGCGGAGAGCGCCGCGGTCTCCTCGGCGGTGTCTTCGCGGCTCGACAGCACGAAAAGCTGTGCGATACGCGCTTCGGTGTTCAGGCCGTCGCGGGTGCGTTCCACCCATTGCCGGTCCACCGGGAGAAGCGCGAGCGGATCCGGCATGGCGCCGGGCTGATCGGTCATGGGTGGCATGACCACGAGTTCGGGGGTCATTCGGTGCCCTCGATCGATTGCGTGGCCTTGAGCCCGTGCATGCCGAGCAGGAGAAAGGCCACCGCGAGCGGTGAGAAAACGGCGCAGGTGATGGCGATGGCCTCGGGCAGGCGCTGCGGATCGTGGAAGCCGTAATCGGTGATGAGCGCCACTACCATCGGCCCGAGAACGCCGCCGACGAGGTTGACCAGCAGCATGTAGCCGGCGGAGACGAGCGCTCGCATGCGATTGGGCGTAAGGTCCTGGAGCGCGGCGAGGCCGCCGCCGAGGTTGAAGCCCGCGAAGAAGTTCATTGCGCCGATCATCGCCAGGGCCAGCCACGGCGCCGCGACCAGCGGAAACCCGATCGTGAGCGGCACCAGCGCGACGAAGCCGGTCAACGCCACCAACAAATTACCCCGCGAGAAGCCGAGGCGATGCAGCCAGCTGGCGCAGAAGCCGCCGGCCAAGGCGCCGGTCGTCCCGCAGAAGAAGACGATCAATCCGTACCGCGCCCCGATCTCAGCGATCGTCCAACCGAACTTGCGCCCGAAAAAGGCGGGGATCCACGCGCCCGTGCCGTTGCCGACCAGGATCATCATCGCAAAGCCCAGGCCGATTCCGAAATAGGCCGCCTTGCGCGACAGGACATGGCTGAACAGCGTTGCAAGCGGCACCGAACCGGAATCCGACGTCAGCCCGCGGCGCGCGGGTTCGCGGATCGCCAATACCAACAGCGACAGGAGCAAGCCCGGCACACCCAGTGCGAGGAAGACGACGTGCCATCCCTTCACCGCGCCGATCACCGGGAGCGTGAACGAGCTTTCCGGCGGAAGCACGCCGGCGACCAGTCCGCCGATGAGCAATGCCAGCGCACCGCCGAGATAGACGCCCATCTGATAGACGCCCATCGCCGAGGCGAGCCGTTCGCGGGGAAAATAGTCGGACAGCAACGAATAAGCGGACGGGCTGAATCCCGCCTCGCCCGCGCCGACGCCGATGCGCGCCACGAACAAGGCGCCGAACGATCGAACGAGCCCGCACGCCGCGGTCGCCAGGCTCCACACGAAGATCGATGCCGCGATGATGTTGCGCCGGTTGGAGCGATCGGCCAGCCGTGCGACCGGAATGCCGACGCCGACATAGAAGAGCGTGAAGCTCAATCCATAGAGAAGGCTCATCGCCGTATCGGAGGCATGCAGATCCTGTTTGATCGGCTGCACAAGCAGCGCGAGCGCCTGACGGTCGACGAACGCCAGCGTGTTCGCCAGCATCAGCACGATCGCGACGAACCAGGCCGTTCGCTGCGGTGGCCAGACGTCCACGCTGGTCGACTCCTCGCCCATCAATCGGGCTGGGCCAGGCCGGGCGGCGTGAAGTCGCGGAAAACCGCCGGAACGCCTTTCTTGAATCCGGCGAAACGCGCGCGCGCGGCGGCGAAGCGCGCGCGCATGTCGGCAAGCACCTCGGGATAGCGATCGGCGACGCTGTAGCTTTCGCTGGAATCGGCGGCGATATCGTAGAGTTGGGGATATTTGGCGTCGGTCGAGATCAGGTGACCGCGATAATAATCGAACGCCACATATTTCCACCGCTGCGTACGGATGCCGACGAGATCCTCGTTGTTGAACAACAGCAATGCATCGTGCGGCGTCCGCGCCGCCGACCCGTCGAGAACCGGCGTGAGGTCGCGACCGTCGAGCTCGACCTGCGGCAACGATGCGCCGGCGAGCCTGCATAACGTCGGCAGGAAATCGATTCCCATGGCGATCGCATCGGTGCGGCGTCCGGCGGGAATCAGCCCGGGCGCCCAGGCGATCAGCGGAACGCGATAGCCGCCATCATAGCCGCCGCCGCCCTTGCGCTGGCGCAGACCTCCTGCCGAACCCTCGAACCAGGGACCGTTGTCCGACGTGAACAGGATCACCGTGTCGCGATCGAGCTTGCTCGCCTTGAGCTTGGCGACCAGCCGGCCGACGATATCGTCTATCTCCGCGACGACATCGCCATAGGAGCCGACCGCGGCGCGTCCCCGAAAGGCCTTGTTGGGATATTCCGGCAAATGGGGGGCGCTCAACGCCAGTTCGACGAAGAAGGGGCGGGACACGTTCCGCTCGATGAAGCGCTCGGCTTCGGCATAGAAACGTTGCTGCAATTGGGGCAGGTCTGGCTTCTCTTCGCGCACCGGCCCGTCGCCGTCGATCGTGTAGAGCGGCAGCGGCGCCATGTCGTGGCTGTAGGGAATACCGAAGAAGTAATCGAAGCCGTGCGCGATCGGGGTCCAATGGTCGCCGGTATGACCGAGATGCCATTTGCCGAACAGCCCGGAGACATAACCGGCAGGCTTGAGCGCCTGCGCGATCGTCACTTCGGATTGAGGCAAAACGCGCGTGTCGTTCTGCATGATGACCTGATAGCCAAGGCCGGCGCGGACCGGATAGCGTCCGGTCAGCAACCCGGCACGTGATGGCGTGCATACATTGGCGGGCGCGTAATAATCGGTGAAGGTGAGGCCTTGCGCGGCCAGCCGATTGAGGTTGGGCGTCGGGATACGGCGTCCACCCGTCGGCTCGATATCGCCATAACCAAGGTCATCGCAAAGGATGACGATGAAGTTGGGCGGCCGTTTGGAACCGCGCGCGCCCAGCGGGCCGGACAGGGCTTGGCTGGCCAGCAATGCCGCTGCCGACCCGAGAAGCTGACGACGATCCATCGCTTGGTTCCTTCAAAATCCCGCCGGTCATATCCTCAGAAATGCACCGCGAAGGTCGCCCCCACATAGCGGTCGGCATCCTTGTTGAAGGTCGCGACGATGTCTTTCGAATTCGTCGTCGTGGCGAGCAGCGAGTTGTGCGCGATGGTCGAATAGTAATTCTGATCGAACAGGTTCTTGGCGAACAATGTCAGGCTGAAGCGGCGGTCGCTGGTATAGGCGCCGATGCTGAGGTCGACGATCGTATAGGCCTTCTGGATGAGCAGCGGATCCTGCTCGATGGCGAAGCCTTGCTTGCTCTGATAGCTCACCGCCACCTGCGCGAAGCCGCCAAAGGCGCTGCCGACATCGAAATCGTAACGCGGCGCCACCGTGAACCGCCATTTGGGCGAGGCCGGCAAGGGCGCGTTGCGCAAATCCTGGCGCGGGCCCGAAACGGTCGTCACGCCGTTCACCGTCGTGCTGGCGCGATAACAGCTGTTGGTAGGGAAGTTGCCGGTGAGGGTCGGTGCCGCAGCCTGGAATTGTAACGGGCAATTCAGACCGTCGATGCTCACCGTCGAGTCGGTATAGGCCAGCGATGCCTGGATATCGAGTTTCGCCAGGGGATGCAGCGTGGCTTCCAGCTCGACGCCCTGGCTGCGCGATTTGCCGGCATTGGTCGAGATGAAGGAAATGACGCCGGTGATGGGGTCGCTGCGGTTGGCCTGCACCTGCAGGTTCGTATAATCCGCGCGATAGACGGCGAGCGCGAAACTGAGCAGCCCGTCTCCGGTCCGGCCCTTGAGGCCGATCTCATAGGCATTGACGTGCTCGGGCTTGAGGTCGGTCTGATGGGCGAAGTCGGTGCCGGCCTCCATATTGTAGCCGATGCCTTTGTACCCCCTGGTATAGGTCGCATAGGTCTGCAGGTTGCGGCTGAACTCATATTGCAGGCCGGCCTTGCCGGTCACCGCGGTGTCGCTGTCCCTGAGGGTTCCCGTCGAGACGGCGGCCACGCCCGGCAATAACGTGTCACCGGCGTTGGTGACGCCAAGCTGCGTGCCGAAATTGGTGCCCGTTTCATATTGGACGCGCAGCCCGCCGATCAGCTTGAGTCCGCCGACGACCCGATATTCCGCCTGGCCGAATGCCGCGATATTATCGGTCTTGAGGTCGGCGAAGCTCGACGAGGATTGATAGGTCGGCGCGGCGCAAGGCTGGCCGATCGTGCCGCTCGCGCAGACCGCGCGGCGGCGTGCGTAAGGCCTTTTCACCTCGCCATGGCTGTAAAAGGCGCCGACCACATAGGTGAAGTCGCGATTGCCGTTGGAGGCGATGCGAAGCTCCTGCGAGATCTGGTTCAGATCGACGATGCCCTGGTTGAAATTCCACGACGCGTAAGCGGATGGGCCGACATAGAGCACCGGGTTCGAATCGATGCGATCGACCGGCTGGTTCACCAGCAGGTGATATTTCTGATAGGCGGTGATCGACGTGATCGTGGCCGCGCCCAGATCCCAGTCGCCCTGCAGCGAGATTGTCGTCTGGCGGCTATTGGCCTTGTTGGGGGTATCCTCCGAGACCAGGCGATTGGTCGGAGAGGCTACCACCGGGGCTTCGAGCCGGGCGATCACCGGGTTGACCACGCTGATCGACGAATAGGTGCAACAGCTCGAATAGGTCTCGCGATAATCGGCGCCGAGCAGGAAGGTCAGATTGGGCGCCGCCTCCCATTCGATCTTGCCGCGTAGGCCCCAACTCTCCTGACCGTTGACATGGCGTTTCAGCGTGACGTTGTACGCCGGCCCCTGCACATTGTTGTAAAAGCCGCCGACGCGCACGCGTAGCGTGTCCGAGATCGGGCCGGACAGGGTGCCCTTGACGCGATATTCATTGTCCTCGGCGATCGTCACATCGCCCTTCGCTTCGAAAGTCGACGTGGGGCGGGCGGTCACGATGCTGAGCACGCCGGCGCTCGCATTCTTGCCGAACAGCGTACCTTGCGGTCCGCGCAGCACTTCGATGCGGTCGACGTCCGCGATGTCCGACAGAGACTGGGCGGCGCGCACCATCGGGACGCCGTCGACGACCACAGCGACCGACGATTCGACCCCCTGACCGAACAAGGCGGTGCCGACGCCGCGGATACGGAAGGTGGTGTTCGCCGGGTGGTTGCCCTGTTGGAAGGTGAGAGAGGGGACTGCCCGCGTCAGCGCCGTGGTGTCGTTGATCTGACGGCTGGCGAGCGTTTCCCCGCTGACCGCGGTTACCGCGAGCGGCACGTCCTGCAATCTTTCGCTCCGCTTTTGGGCGGTGACGATGATGTCGTTCGACGAATCCTGCGCGGACGCCTGGTCGTCGCTTGGCGCCGCGGGGCTCGCCGGGGTCGGGGTCGGCGCCGGTGCGGACTGCGCATGGGCGGGAAAGGCGCCGATGGCCAGCGAAATGGCGAGCGCGCCCGCCGCGCTGGAGAGGCGATAGAAGCTACGAAGATCGGCCATGTTGCGGCATCCTCCTTTTCCGATGCCGCCCATGTGTGACGGCCAAATTCGGGATGCTGGAGGCATGGCGCCCGCTATCCCCTCGGCTCTGATCTACGTCAGATGTAGCGCTACATGATCTGCGGTTTGAGGCGAGTCAACAACTTTGTGTAGCGCAACAAGTTGGTTTCTGAGAGGATGCGGATGTGGGTGACAAGGACAGATCTCGGAAATCGAGCAACGCGGTGACCATGCACACCGTCGCCGTTCGTGCGGGCGTATCGCCGATGTCCGTCTCCAACGTGATCAACGGACGCACCGTTCGGCCGGCAACGCGCGAGGCGGTATTGCGGGCGATCGAGGAGCTCGATTACACGCCGAATGTCGCCGCCCGCGCGCTGGCGAGCGCGACGATCACGCGCATCGGTTTATTGTATCACAGTGCCGAGAGCGCGTTCGTCAGTGCCTTGCTGGTGGGGGCGCTCGATGCCGCGTCGCGCTTCGGCGCGCAATTGCTGATCCGCCGGTTCGACGAGGCGCGTTCGCTCGCCGATATCCTGCTCGACATGGTCGCGGGCGGCGCCAACGCGCTCATCTTGCCGGCCCCGCATTGCGAGGCGATCAGTGGCACCGGCCTGGTCGAGCAACTGAAGGTACCGGTCATCGCGCTCTGTTCCGGCGACGAACTGCCCGACATGTCCTCGGTCCGCGTCGACGACGTTGCCGCGGCGCGCGACATGACCAACTATCTGATCGGCCTCGGCCATCGCCGCATCGGCTTCGTGCGCGGCGCGCAAAACCACGTCATCAGCAGGACGCGGTTCGAGGGCTATCGTCTCGCTTTGGCCGAGCATGGCGTGGACCTCGATCCCGACCTCGTCGTCGATGGGGATCTCACCTTCGATTCGGGTCTGGCGGCAACGGAGCAATTGCTGTCCTTGCGCGATCCGCCCACCGCGATTTTCGCGAGCAACGACGACATGGCGGCGGCGGTCGTTTCTGTCGCCCATCGTCGCGATATTCGCGTGCCTGATCAGCTTTCGATCGTGGGCTTCGACGACAGTCCGATTTCGCGCAAGATCTGGCCGGCCCTGACAACCATCCGACAGCCGATCGTGGACATGACGGCAATTGCCGTCGAATCGCTGATAGCGATGCTCGGCGATTCCCAGGCAAGACTGGCTCCGGCCATTTCCACGATTTATGCCGAACATTCGCTCGTGATCAGAGGGTCGAGCGGCGCTCCGGAACATCTCGGATGAGCGGTTGATTTGCGACCCGTGTCGCGGGGACCAGCATCGGAAGGACGGAAGTGATGGGCAGAATACGTTTCCGCACGAACCTGCCAATTAACGCCAGGCCATGGGAAAACTGGCGCACCCGACAGGATTCGAACCTGTGGCCTCTGCCTTCGGAGGGCAGCGCTCTATCCAGCTGAGCTACGGGTGCGAGCCGGGTGCGCCTAGCAAAGCATCGCCGGCCGCGCCAGCGATTCTATTTCGCGCCTATTTCGTGATGGTGACCGGCTGGAACTTGCCCAGGCCGCAACGCGGGCCGGGGCCGGCGCCACCCGATTGCAGCACGGTGATTGTGTCGACCGAGCATAATTGGTTGGTCGAGACCGAATAGGCGAACCGCTCCTCGAAGCCGAGGCTTGGGCAGGCATTGGGCAAGGTGTTGCGCAGGATCTTGCGGTTGTTCATCTCGAAATCGATCACGCTGTCGCTGCGGACATGCGTCTCGCGCACCTGGCTCAAATTGACGCAATCGACCGCGGGACCGGCGGGGGTCGCGGGCGGGACTTCCTTGTCCTTCGCGCTCAGCGGGGCGACGATCGCGGCGGCGGCGAGGGCGAACAGCAGCGGGCGCATTTGCTTCTACTCCAGTATCAGGCCGGGCGCGATTTGGGCGGCGGCGTCTTGGGCTTGAACGCACAAAGATCGGCAACGACGCATCGCCAGCATTCGGGCGTGCGCGCCTTGCAGACATATCGGCCGTGCAGGATTAACCAGTGATGAGCATGCAGCCGGAACGGCTGCGGCACGGCCTTGTCCAGCTTGAGTTCGACCGCCAGCGGGGTCTTGCCGCGCGCCAGGCCGGTGCGGTTGCCGACGCGGAAGATGTGGGTGTCGACCGCGAAGGTCTCGGCGCCGAACGCGACGTTCATCACGACATTGGCGGTCTTGCGCCCGACCCCGGGCAGTTTCTCGAGTTCGTCGCGATCGGCGGGGACTTCGCCCTGGTGATCGGCGATCAATTGCTCGGACAAGGCGATGACGTTCTTCGCCTTGGTGTTGAACAGCCCGATCGTCTTGATGTGCTCCTTGAGCTTCTCCTCGCCGAGCGCGACCATCTGCGCGGGGGTAAGGACCTCCTGGAAGAGCTTGCGCGTCGCCTTGTTGACCCCGACATCGGTCGCCTGCGCCGACAGCACGACCGCGACGAGCAATTGATAGGGATTGCCCGATTCGAGTTCGGTTTCGGGATGCGGATTGTCGGCGGCGAGGCGGCTGAAGAACTCGACCACGTCGGCCTTGTTCATGCGGCCCTCACCGTTTGCGTCACAGGCCCAACACCTCGGGCATCGTATAGCGCCCGGCCGGCTGGTCGGCGAGCCACAAAGCCGCGCGGACCGCACCGCGCGCGAACATCTCGCGGCTTTCGGCGCGATGGATCAGTTCCAACCGCTCGCCGGGTCCGGCGAAAATCACCTGGTGATCGCCCGCGATCGACCCGCCGCGGATCGCGCAGAAGCCGATCGTCCCTTCGCTCCGTGCCCCGCTCAGCCCGGCGCGGTCGACGACCTTGAGATCGGCGAGCGCGGCGCCGCGCCCCTCGGCTGCTGCTTCGCCGAGCAGCAGGGCGGTGCCCGACGGCGCGTCGACTTTGTGGCGATGATGCGCCTCGACGATTTCGATGTCCCAATCGGGCCCGAGCCGCGCGGCGGCATCGGCGACAAGTCGGGTGAGAAGCGTGATGCCGAGCGAGGTCGTGCTGGTCTGCAGCACCGCGACGCGCGCGGCGGCATTGTCGATCAAATCGTGATGCTGCGGGCCCAGTCCGGTCGTGCCGACGACGATCGGCGTCCCCGCCTCGCATGCCGCCGCCAGATTGGCTTCGAGCGCGGACGGCGCGGTGAAATCGACCAGGACATCGGCACCGCGCGCCAGCGTCAACGGGTTGCCGCCGGCATCGACGCCCCCCGCCACGGTCGCGCCAAAATCGGCGGCGATCGCGGCGATCGCGCGGCCCATCCGGCCCTCGCTCCCCAGAATCCCTATCGCGGTCATGGCTGTTCCCTTGCACCAAACTCCGGCGGTGCGACAGGGGGTATGGGAGGGATCTGAGGCGCGGTGCCCAGGACCAGCGACCAAGGCTGGGGCAGATAGTCGACCGACATGTAGAAATAAAAGGCGCAGCTGCCGTCGGGGCGATAGGTCGCGCCCTTGAGGATGCCGAGCGCGGTGGTGCCCGAGAACACCGGCGACCCGCTGTCGCCGCCCTTGCAGGTCGGTCCCGAAACCGTGACCCAGGTCGGCAGGCAGGCGCCCCCGCACAGATCGCCGGCCGGCGCGAAATCGGTCAGCTCGACCAATGCGCAACTATAGCCGGTGCGCTCGCCGCGATGACAGACGAAGTCGCCCGCACGCGTCTGGTCGCGGGTGCGCGATCCCGTCACCGGGCGCTCGATCGTCTTGGCGGTATCGGCGTAGAATAGCCCGGCGAGCGGCCCCTGCACGGTGCCGATCTGGATGTCGTGATAGCCCCATCCCCATTGGCCGACGAAATCGAGTGGCACCTCACTGTGGTCGGGGGCGATGAAGCTCATCTTGTCGAGGCAGTGCGCGGCGGTGGCGACCCCGTAGCGCGCGCCATCCGTGACGACGAAGCCGCTGGTGCACAGATAACGCTTGCCGTCGTCGGGGCTGGTACCTTCGAGCCGCGCGCCGCCGACCGCAGCGCCCAGGTTGACGTCGACCTGATCGGCCACGCGGATGCTGACCGGCACGCCCGCCACGCGCTCGACCTTCTGGCGCCATTGCTCGACACCGCTCTTCGCCTCGCCGCTGGTGATCAGCACGACCAATTCGCCGGTACGCGGGTCGAGGCCCATGGCGGGCGGGCGTGAGAACATCGCGCGGATCTGCGCCTGGTGCCAGGTCACCGCCCAGATCACGCGGTCGCGCGAGGCGCGCGCGCCGGTGCGGAAGGTGACGGGAACGGTCATCCCGCCCAGTCGCAGCGTCTCGTTGGGAACGGCGTCGCTGCCGGTCAGATAAACGTTGATACGGAAGTCGGGTCGGTGCTGGATCGAGATGCCGGCGATGCGGTCGCGATATTTGGCTTCGATTGCGTCGGTGACGGGGACGCTGGCGTCGAGCGCGATGAGGCGGCGTTCGGCTTCATCCTGCGGGACGGCGAACAGCCTGGCGTATTCGGCGGCGTCGCGGGTCAGAGCTTCCGCCTGGGTTTCGATGGTCTGCGCGTTCGCCATGCTGGGCAGAACCGCGAAGAAAAGCAAAAAGACGGTCAGCAGAATACGCATATGGCCGCCATCACTACATCGTCATCCCGGGCTTGTCCCGGGATCCACGGTGCCGCCGTCCGCGAAGCGAGAGCCTCTTGTCCAGCGCCTGCCTCCCGGCGGACCCCGGCACAAGGCCGGGGTGACGTTAGGAGACAGGCGGCCGCACCCGAGTTTTCCTTCCCCTCCAGTGAGGGGATTTAGTTGGCGGCCGCCATCGTCCCCATTGTCACATAATCGAGCTTGCCCGTTCCCAGCACCGGCAATGCCTCGACCACCCTGACGTCTCGCGGGATGGCGAGTTCTGCGATACCGTTGCCCTTGCCCCAGGCCTGCAACTCCGGCGCCTTCGCGCCCTTGGCGGTGGTGAACAGCACGAGTTGCTCGCCCTTGCGCGGATCGGCGCGCGTCACGACGGCATGGTCGGCGTCGGGCCACACCGCGGCGGCATAGCCCTCGACCGCGGGCAGCGAGACCATCTCCCCGCCGATCTTGGCGAAGCGCTTGGCGCGGCCACGGATGGTGATGAACCCCATCTCGTCGATCGTCACGATATCGCCGGTATCGTGCCAGCCCTCGACCGGCGGCTGCAGCATGCCGGGGCGGTCGGCCTTCATATAGCCGGCCATGATATTGGGCCCGCGGATCGACAATTTGCCGCCTTCCCAGATACCCTCGACCGGCTCGACCTTGGCCTCGATCCCCGGCAGCAGGCGCCCGACGCTGCCCGCCTTGAAATGCATCGGCGTGTTGACCGCGATCACCGGCGACGCCTCGGTCGCGCCATAGCCTTCGAAGATGCGCACGCCGAATTTCTCGGCCCACGCCTTGCGCGTCTCGTCGCGGACGCGCTCGGCGCCGGCAAAGACGTAGCGGACCGAATAGAAGTCGAAACTGTGCCCCATCCGCGCATAGCCGGCCAGGAACGTGTCGGTGCCGAACAGGATCGTCGCATTGGCATCATAGGCCAACGCCGGGACGATCCGGTAGTGGAGCGGATTGGGATAGAGCAGGGTGCGGATTCCGCTCAGGATCGGCAGCAATGTTCCCCCGGTCAGCCCGAAACTGTGGAACACCGGCAGCGCGTTGAGCACCAGGTCGGACGAATTGAAATCGATCCGCGCCGACAATTGCTTGCAGTTGGACAGCAGGTTGCAGTGGGTCAGCACGACGCCCTTGGGCAGCCCCTCCGACCCGCTGGTGAACAGGATCACCGCGGCGTCGTCGGGCGAGACCTTGCGGCGGCGATGCAGCCGCCCCGCCCAGCGCGCCGCGACCAAGGCGCGCAGCTTAGCGATCGTGCCGATGCCCGCGCCGATATCCTCGAGATAAACGATTGTGCGGCCATCGGCCTCAAGTCCTTCGACGATCGGCTCGAGCTTGCCCTGTGTGACGAAGGCGCGTGCCGTAATGATCGTTTTGACTTCAGCCGCCTGGCACGCCGCCTTCAAATTGGTCAGCCCGGCAGTGTAGTTGAGCATCGCCGGCACGCGCCCGATCCGCTGCAATGCGAAGAAGGTCGCGACCACGCCCGCGACATTGGGCAGCAGCACGCCGACCGCTTCGCCCTGCTTCGTCATCGGATCGAAGGCGCGGCCCAGCGCCATGCTGCCGACGACCAGTTTCTTGTAGGTCATCGGCTCGCGCTTGATGTCCTCGACGATCGCCGACTTGCCGCCATTGACGTCCTTGGCATCGAGCAGCGCCTGGAACAACGTCGTGTCCGTGTCCGACGTCGCGAAGATCATGTTGCTCATCTCGTCATAGAGACGGCGCCCGGCGATCGCGCGGCGCGCGCGCGCGGTCATCTCGCCCAGGATCTCGAACCGCCGCGGCGGCAGTACGGTCAGCGTGATCTTGGGGAACAACTTCAATCGGACCTTGCCGCGCAGCTTGGAGAAGGTGGAATATTGCGCCCCGTCGATGCGTACCGGGATGATCGGCGCATCGGCCTTGTCGGCGACCATGCCGGGGCCGTCGAACACCTTCATCAGCGCGCCGGTGACGGTAATCCGTCCCTCTGGGAAGATCACCAGCGTGTTGCCGTCCTTGACCGCCTTGACCATCGCCTTGGTCGACATCGGGTTGGTCGGGTCGACCGGAAAAGCGCGGAACAGCTTGAGCGCAGGCTTGATCCACCAGCTCGCGACCACCGCGCTGTGTACCGCGAACACCGGCTTGCCCGGCAGGAACACCGCGAGCAGCAGGCCGTCGAGCCACGACACATGGTTGACCACGACGACCGCGCGCTCGCCGGGCCTGGGCATATTTTCGGCACCATGGACTTCGACGCGATAGGCGATCTCCAGCACGGTCCGGATCAGCCGCTTGATCACCGTTTCGGGGAGGAGCCAGCAACTGACCAAGGCGACGATCAATGTCGCGAAGCCCATCGTCGCGATCACCGCGGGGATCGCTGCACCATAATGCGCCATCGCGATCACCACCGCCATGACCAGCACGATGACGAGCGAATTGACGATATTGTTGGCGGCGATGATCCGCGACCGCTCGGCGACCGGGCTGTTGGTCTGGAGCAACGCGTAGAGCGGGACGATGAACATGCCGCCGGCAAAGGCGAGGCCGGCGAGGTCGATCAGGATGCGCCAGCTGCCCGGCGCTGCCACGAAGCGCGCGATATCGGCACCGGGCGCGGTGACGACGAAGCCGCGCGTGGCCAGCCACAGGTCGATCATGAACCCGGCCATCAGCAGCGCCGACAAGGGCACGTAGCGCGCCGATACCTTGCCCTTGAGCAAGCGGTTGACCGCAAGCGAGCCGATCGCGATCGAGATCGAGAAGACCAACAGGAACAGGGTCACGACCGGTTTGTCCGCGCCGAGCCGATTGGTCACCAGCGGCGCGAAATCGTTGAGCAGCACCGCGCCGATCGCGAAGAACCAGCTGATTCCCAGGATGCACAGCCAGGCGTCGCGCCCGTCATGCGCCGATTTGAGCACATGCCATGTGCTGCGGAACACATTGCGCTCGACCCGGACGACGCCTGGCGCGGCCGGTGCCGGCGGGATCGCCAGGCTGGCAAGGAATCCCAGCACCGCCATCCCGGTCGCGACCAGCCCGGCTTCCCAGGGCGGGATGAAATTGGGCATCAACTGGCCGCCGAGGATCGCCAGGAACGTCCCGGCCTCGATCATGCCCGTGCCGCCCATGATCTCGTTGGGGCCGAGATGCTGAGGCAGGATCGAATATTTGACCGGGCCGAAAATGGTCGAATGGCACCCCATCAGAAACAAGACGGTCAGCAGCAGCGGCACCGATTGCAGTGCAAGCCCCGCAAGACCGAGCGCCATGAAGACGATTTCCGCGCCCTTCACGATGCGCATCAATTTCGCCTTGTCCCACCCGTCGGCAATCTGCCCGGCCAGCGCGGAGAACAGGAAATAGGGCAGGATGAACAGGCCAGTGGCGAGCGCCGCAAGCGACGCCGCGCCATTCTCGTCGCCCTTGTAGAGGGTGAAGGTGACGAGGAAGAGCATCGCATATTTGAGCGCGTTGTCGTTGAACGCGCCGATGAACTGGACGACGAACATCGGCCCGAAGCGGCGCTTCGCGAGCAGCGAGAAATCAGGTGCGGACATGTTACCCCCGGGTGTCGGCAGGAACGGTATCGGCCGAGTATGACTCTTCGGTCAACGCGGCGTCGGTCAATGCTGCATCGGGAAGATAGCGGCTGTAGAGCCATCCCACCCCGATCAGGCTGAAGCCAAGCGCGGCGAACGAGGCGATGCGCAGCAGTCCGTCAAGACCCGCGGCGTCGAGCAGGAACACCTTGCCCACTGCCGCCAGCATCAGCACCAGCGAGACGATCCGCCAGTCGCGCGACGCACGACGGATGCCCCGTTGCAGGAAGCCGATCGCGATCACGATCGCGGTCAGCGACCGACCAATATCCTCAGCCTGGCTCACCCCCGCTTCCGACAGCAACGAGCCGTGGAACGCCTGGCGGAGCAGCGACGCTGCGAGCATCAGGATCAGCGCCATCCGTATTCCATCGCGTGCGCGGTCCGCGCCCGGCTCGGGGAAGGCATGGCTCGACAGCCACAGCAAGACGAAAGCCAGACTATAAGCCGGCACCAGCCAGGGCCCAACCCACTGGTCGGTCCATAACGGGTTGTGCATCGCGCCGGTGAACCACGCGAAGTGGAGCAAGGCCGCGACGCCCAGTCCGATCGCGATGCGCTGGGCGCCGAGCCGCCAGGCGCCGAAAGCGGTGGCGGCGAGCAAGGCTTCCCACAGGCTTCGCTCGGCCATGCCGGCAGCGGCGAATCGCGCCGCGTCGGCGATCGCCAGGACATGCTTCCACAGCGAGTGGGTGGCGATCAGGCTGAGCACGATCGCGACAATCGATCCGATCTCGCGCAGCCGCTCGGGCAGGATATTACGGAGCAGCAGGGCGATCAGCACGCTGGCCGGCACGGCGACGCGGATCAGCGTCATGTCGATCGCCGGGGTCGCCGTGACGAGGAAGGGTATGCCGACAACCGCTCCGCCCGCGCCGGTTGCCCAGATCAGCAGCGGCTGCACCGCCCAGCCGATCGACAACAAGGCAGCCGTAGGCGCCACGGTCAGCGGTGCGCGCCGGCCCGCCAGCGCCGCGCCGGCAAGCATCGCCGCTGGCACCAGCGCCAGCCAAGTTGCCGGCACGATCTGCGCCGCGGCGACATACACGAGCAGGACGGCGATCGCGGCACTGACCTGACGTGCTCCCCGGTCGATCGACCAGCGGGCGAAGCTTGTCGCCGCTGCCGCCCCGACGGTCCAGCGCAGCAAGGCGATGCCGGCATCGCGATCCTGCACCAGGCCGACCGCGCGTCCGATCTCATTGGCGTCATAGCCGACGAGCAACGCCATGGCAGTCATTCCCGCCACGAACGACGCGTTGCCGATACGAGCATCGTCCGCGGTGCGGCCGAGCAACAGCATAGCGGCCGCACCCAGCGCGACGATCGGCCCGATCGCCCATACCGGCACCGTCAGGCTGGCGCCGAGCCCCGCCAACACGACCGCGCTAATACCCAGGATCGCGAACCGCGCATCATCGCGCCGATCGACTATCCGCCAGCCCCAGCCGGCTGCTGCGCCGGTCACGATCGCGGTGACGAGCGCCAGCGGGGCGAAATCGGCGCGCGGCTGCTGGAGCCAGAAATGGCTCGCGGGGATCAATACGCCGGCAAAGCCGAGCACCGCGACCTGTGCCGCGTCGCTCAACCGGCCGTCGGGGCGCCACAGCCGCCACAAGGCGGGCAAGCCATAGATCGCCGACCCGCCGGCCAGCACCAGCGCCAGCATCATGCCGTCAGGGCCTGGCCAGACAGCGGTGAGCAGCAGCCCGACCACCAATCCGGCTAGCGGCAATTCGGCAAAGCTGGGCTCACGTCGTGCCAGCCAGATCATCGCCGCCGACAGCAAGGCGAACAGGCCCCAGTCAAGCGGGGTGAAACCGCCGAGCGCAACGATCGCCGCCATTTGCGCGCAACCGAACAAGGCGGCGATCACGCGGACCACGCGCCCGGGATCACCGGCCATCGCAAGCGGAAAGACGATCGCGAGCATCAGGATCAGCATGCCGGTCGACAGCAATGATGCGATGTCGTGCAACCCGGTGGCGATCAACACCAGACCCCAGCCGAATCCGCCCGCCACCGCGAGCGCGCCGAGCCACCACCAGCCTTGGCGCCGCCCGAGCATCGACAATCCGCCGGCGGTCAACGCGAGCCAGCTCGCCAGCAACGGCACGTCTGGGGAAGCCGATCCGACCAGCGCCGGCGCGGCGAGACCGCCGACCAGCCCCAATATTGCGCTCGGGGCGCCGAAGCGGACCGACAGCAACCCGGCGAGCAAGGTGATTGCGGCCAACCCGGCGAAGGCGGTCATCGGCCCGATCAAATGATAGAGGTTCGCCGCGACCAGGACGGAGGCATAGAGCGTCGCGATGCCCGCGCCCGACAAAGCCTGGCGGATGCGCGGATCGCGCGCCACGTCGTCGCGGCGCAGCGCGAGTTCCGCGCCGGCGATCAGGGCGCTGCCGAACGCCAGGCCCAGGATCACACGCACTGGCGGCGACAATAGCCCGGCATCGATCGAATATTTGACGATCAGGAACCCGGCCACCGCGAGCGTGATGCCGCCCGCCCAGATCGGCAGGTAGCGCCCGAAGATATCCTCGAACCCGAAGCGCCTTGCGTAATGTTCGACCGGCGCGGCGACGTGCGTCACCGGTTCGATAGCCGGGGCAGAGGGGAGGGTTTCGGATTCGGGCGCGGCATAGCGCGTCACCGGTTCGGTCTCGGCGATCGCTTGGGGGATTGGCTCTGCCTCGGCAGATGACGGCGGTCCCGGCTCCGGCGCAATCCAGTCGGCGCGCGCGAATCTTGCCTGATCAGACATGGCATCTCGCGCGATCCGCTCCCCGCGATCGAGCGCGAGCTCAAGCGAGGCGATCCGCAGTTTGAGCGCATCGTCGCGCTGCCACAAAACCGCTGCCACCACGATCAGACCGATCAGCACCAACGCCGTCATTGCCCGAGCCTCCTCCAGGATGGCGCGCTGGATAGCATAAACTGAGCGGTGTTCAATAAAAATATTAGACAGTGTTCAATTAAGCTTTTAGGCGGACTCCATGGGACGGCGGTCAGATCATACGCGCGACGAACTCGAACAGCTGATAATCGGCGCGGGGCATACCTTGCTGGCCGAGGTCGGCTATCAGCGCTTCTCGGCGCGTGAGGTGGCGAAACGGATCGGCTATTCGGTCGGCACGATCTACAATGTGTTCGACAGCCTCGACGACCTCATGCTGGCGATCAACGGCCGCACCTTCCTGATCTGGGCGGAAACGATCGCCCGGTCGCTGCAGAATGCCGGTCCCGATCGCATCGCATTGCTGGTCGCCTCCTATTTCGATTTCGCGACGAGCAACCGCAATCTTTGGATGGCGATCTACGACCACCGCCTGCCGGTCGGCGTACCGCTTCCCGAACGTTATGCGCGTCAGCGCGGGGTGCTGACCGACATCCTGCGAGGTGAAATCGCCGCAGTGCTGCCCGACGACCGCCGCGATCGCTCCGCCGCCTTGGCGCGATCGTTGCTCGCCACTGTGCATGGCCATTGCGTGTTCGCGCTCAACGGCACGTTCGCGCTGCTCGAGGAACACGATCCGCACGGCGCTGCGCTGGCGCGCGTGCGTGAAGTGCTGGCGGCGGCGGGAGCGATGAGCGACGAATAAGCGAACGCGACGAGCGTTTTGCGGGTCGTTGCACGGGATCCGGCCTAGCCTGCAAACGACTCGCAACAAAGCGACTCCTGGAACGAACCCGACCTCGACGCAGTTGATGGGGGAAATTCAGGAGAGACACCATGGTCGACAAACAGGATGCGATCGCGCTGCTGAAAGCCGATCACCGCAAGGTCGAAGACCTGTTCGAGCAATTCGAGAAGGCGAGCGGTGAGGGTCGCAAGCAGAAGATCGCGCTCGAAATCTGCCTCGAGCTGACGGTCCATGCCCAGATCGAGGAAGAGATATTCTACCCCGCTTGCGAGGGTAAGGTTGAGGAAGATCTGCTCAAGGAAGCCTATGTCGAACATGACGGCGCCAAGGTGCTGATCGCCGAGATCGAAGCGGGCGCGCCGAGCGACGACTTCTACGACGCCAAGGTCAAGGTGCTGTCGGAGCAGATCGAGCACCATGTCGAAGAGGAAGAAAAGCGGATGGAAGGCATGTTCAGCCAGGCGCGCCACGCCGGATTGGACATGGATGCGCTCGGCGATCAACTCCGCGCACGGAAGGAAGAATTGATCGCCGGGTACAAAGCGGGCGGGCTCGCCAAGCCCGAAACCACCACCTTCACCGAGGCGACCGTCTGACCGCCGCGCCCGTCCGTTCGTCACGAACCGGGCCGTCGTGTTGCCATGCTTGACTGCGTGGTGGTGGGCGGCGGCCCGGCCGGGCTGACCGCGGCGATCTATCTCGCGCGCTTCCATCTCGACGTGCGCGTGATCGATGCCGGTAACAGCCGCGCGGCGGCAATCCCGATGACGCGCAACCATGCCGGATTTCCCGATGGCATTGCCGGCACCGATCTGCTCGACCGCATGCGGACGCAAGCCCGGCGCTATGGCGCGGCGTTGGTGCGGGCCGAGGTCACCGGGCTAAAGGCGGTTGTCGACGGCCTGCACGTTTCGGTCGGTGACGAGGTCATCGCGACGCGGAGTGTCTTGCTCGCGACCGGGGTGGTCAATCGCCGCCCGCCGATGCCCGACGATCTGCATGCGACCGCCTTGGCGCGGGGATTGCTGCGCTATTGCCCGATCTGCGATGGCTATGAAGTCACCGATCGCCGCGTCGGCGTGCTCGGCACTGGCGATCATGGCACGCGCGAAGCGGTGTTCCTGCGCGGTTACACCGCCGACGTGACGTTGATCGCACCGGCGGGAAGGCACGACCTCACCACTGCCGAACGCGCACTATTGGCGCAATGCGGGGTGCCAACGGTCCACGGTCCGGCCACTGCTTTTGCGATCGACAGTGACAAGATCAGCCTGCGGGCAGCCGACCGCGATTGGCGCTTCGACAGCCTCTATCCGGCGCTCGGCTCGGACATCAATTCGGGGGTGGCCGCTGGCCTCGGCGCGGCGCGGTCGGAGGAAGGCTGCCTGATCGTTGACGCGCACCAACGCACCAATGTCGCGCGCCTTTATGCCGCGGGAGACGTGGTCAAGGGGCTCGACCAGATCAGCCACGCGATGGGCGAAGGCGGTGTAGCGGCGACCACGATCCGCAACGACCTGGCAAGCGAGCACGCCCTGCTGCGCTCGGCACCGCCTGGATAGGGCGACAAGCTTAGCGCTGGCTTTCGTTGCTGGCTGGCATCGCCGGCGTCCCCACGACTCGCCTGAGATTGGCTACGTGCACGTCCATGCGGCCCGGACTGTCCGCACAATGCGCCGCATAATAAAGCCGCTCCGGCGTTCGCCGGTCGATCGCCGCGCCGAGGATGAAAGGCGAGCAACCGATGCCCAGCGGGCGCCTCGACGTCCAACCCGATCGCGTACGATAAGATACGAACAGCCGCACGTCGGCCGTATCCGCATCCATGTCTCCAACGCTGAAAACAAGCGTGCGGCCATTGGGCGTAACCGCGGCATCGAGTTCGTCGAGCGGGCCGTTGATCACATCGCCTAGATTGGCCGGCTTTGCACCGGGCGTGCGAAGATCGACCTCGTACAGATCGTGCTTGCCGCGGCCGCCCCAGCCGTTTGAGGAAAAGATCAGCCCGCCCGCAGGCGTTGGCGTCGCGGCCCATTCCTCTCCGGGTGTGTTGACCTGCGGGCCCAGGTTGCGCGGCGTGCCGAAGCGGCCGCTGACCGGATCGATCGACACGACATAGAGGTCGCTACCGCCCAGGCCACCGGCGCGGTCGGACTGGAAGTACACCCAACGGCCGTCCGGCGAGAAAGCGGGATCGAATTCGGCCGCGTCGGTATCGAACGACACCCGTGCCGGCGCCGACCATCCCCCGCGAATGCGGTGGATTTCCCAGATATCCTGCTGGTCTGCCGCGGCATCGCGTCCGATCGTGCCCCACAAAATACGTCTGCCATCGGGGCTATGGGCGATTCGCACTTCCGCCGCGGCGGTCGAAATCATGCCGGGACGAACCAGCGCGTCGGTCGCCGGTGCCAGTGCGAGCGAAAGGGCCAGGATGGAGATCATGCCGATAGCCGTCGCGCCGTTCGGCGCGGCCAATGATGAACAGGTGCCATCGTCGATCTATGTAATTGGTGTCGGCTATCGGCAAGAGCGGCAGTGTTTTGGTCGAAGCAGAACTCATTCGAGCGAATCAATGGCCCCATCCTTCCCGGACTTCCTCGCGACCGTCGTCGGGAGCGGCCAAACCAGCATATCGATGCTCAAACACCTTCTCCCGCGAAGCTGAATAGCGCGGTGCCTGTCGGGTGCTCGCTCTCCGGAAAGGGCCGGGGACGCTGACCGCGACTATTTCTTGGTATCGCAAAAATACTAAACGGTCCAAAATGGTTCAGCATTGGGCTAGCTTAGCATCATGGATGATTCGCGCTTCTCTTCGTTGACCCCTCGGGAGATCGAATGTTTGAAGGGTGTCGCGCAACACAAGCGCACCAAGGACATTGCGGCCGACCTGCAACTCTCCCCCAAAACGGTCGACGCATACATTGCCAATGCGGTGCGAAAGCTCGGTTTCTCCGATCGCGACAGCGCGGTTCGGGCACTGATGAGCAGTAGCGCGATGGTAGGGGGTTTTTCCTCATCGGCAATTTCCGGCGTTGAGAATGAGGTTTCTAACGCGCCTTCCTCGTGGCTCGGACGGCTGCCCTGGCCGTTCCCGACGCGAGAAAGGCCGACCAATGACTTGAACTATCCTGGGACGATCGCCGCCATCCTAATCGCGGCGTCGCTGATGGTGACGGCAGTGTCTCTCTACATGCTCGCCATCCGCATGCTCATCGAGCGCCTCTAGGCGCGCATCCAGCAGTCGATTTTTGATTGGCCGGACCAGTGGTCCCGGCGGAGGGGGAATCATGTCCGTTGCATCAATGCAAACTAGCAGTCTCGCCGACATTCCGACAACCAACCTGGCAGTGGCACGGAGGATCATGCGTGCGTTGCTGCCGGCAGAAACCGGCATCGACAGCGCGATCATCGCCCAAACCGACCTGATCGGCTCGATCGTCCGTGGCCGTATGGAAATGGGCGCGTCGATTGAGGTGGGTCACGACGCGGCGGTTCTGGCGGCGCATTCGCTCGCCCATCTATTCGAGGCTCGCGAGGACACGATCAAATGCCATCAGCGTCTCGCCGTCACACGTGATGTACTGGGGCTGGACGGGTCCGATGTCGGCTGCGGGACCGACAAACTGATGGGGGCAGGCCGCAAGGCTAGGGCTGCGTAAATTCGTCGACCGATATAGGAATCGGATCCTATGCAACTCTATCTCTATATCGGTCTTGTCGTCTACGTCATCGCGTTTCCGGCACTATGCGTATTCGCATGGTTTCGAGGCGGCGTGACCGAGCGACGGGTGGCAACCTCTTATATGATTGCCGCCATCGCCTCGATCTCCGCCGGCCTGTTCGGCAACCATTGGCATGGACCCAATTGGGGCGTGATCGTCGTCGACGTCATATTCCTGATCATCCTCGTCGTGATCGCGCGTCAAAGCACAAGGTTCTGGCCGCTATGGACAGCAGCATCTCAATTGGGAGGGTGCCTCGCGCACTTTCCCGCAATCATGAATCCGGCATTTCCCAAGGAACTCTACGTCAGCACGCAACCCTATTGGGCACTGCCACTGCTGGTGAGCCTGTTGATCGGAGTGATTTCCGCGCATCGGCAACGTCGAGTGTGGGAGACGTCAGGCGGCATGAACTCCGGGCCTCGCCCGCCGATTCCGGTCTAATCGCCTACGCCAAGTTCCTGCTCAAGACGGCGGGACGACGGACGAAGGTAGCGTCGGACCTCCGCCTGGTCAGCGCGCAGTGGAGTATCCTGCTCGACTTGTTCATTTCCGCCTTCGAGCGGCGGGCGGTGCCGACCGGCGATGCCTGTCTCGCCAGTTCGGCACCGCATTCGACCGCGCTGCGTCACCTCATCTTCCTGATGGAAGCGGGTTATGTCACCAGAGTACCGGACCCGGACGATGCGCGCCGCACGCTGGTCGGATTGACGTCCAAGGGCGTGGAACTCGTCGGCGGTTGCCTGCAAGCGGAATTCGATGCGCTGAAGGCGGCCCTGGCGGGAGCGACCGACTGAACTGCCTTGGGAGGGCCGGCCGGTCGCTTACGACCAGCCGCCTGCCAGGGCGCGGAACACGTCGATCTGGGCGTCGGCGATCCGCGCGTCCTGCTGGGCGAGCGTCGCCTCGGTCTCGGCATAGGTCCGCTCGGCGTCGAGCCAGGCGAGCGAGTCGACTGCGCCTTCCCGCTGTTGCGCGCGCGTGATCGCCGCGGCGCGTGCCGCTTCGTCGCGCGCCGCCTTGAGCGCGGTACGGCGGTCGAGCGCTCGGGCGTAGCTGTTGAGCGCGGTCTCGGTCTCTTCGAGCGCGCGCAACACGGTGCCATCGAAGGTCGCGAGCGACGCCTGGGTGTCGGCCTTGGCGGCGGCGATCTTGGCGCGCGCGCCTTCCTGGTTGGGAAAGGCCCAGTTGATCAACGGCCCAAGCAGCCAGCGCAGCGGCCCGCCGCCGAACACGTCACCGATATTGGGACCGGTCGAACCGATCGATCCTCCCAGGCTGATACGCGGATAGAGATCGGCAGTGGCGACCCCGATCCGCGCGGTGTCGGCAGCGAGCCGGCGGTCGGCGGCGAGGACGTCGGGGCGGCGCTTGAGCAGGGCAGCGCCGTCACCAACCGGAATCGGCTGGGTGATCTCGAGCCCGACGACGCGTTCGGCGGCGGCAGTCGGAAGGTCGGCCGGTGGCCGACCCGTCAAGGTCGCGAGGCGGAACAGGGCGGCCTGGCGATCGGCTTCGAGCGCCGGAATGTCGGCCGCACGCTGTTGGCGGAGCGTGGCGATACGCGAGACGTCGAGCTGGGTGGCAAGGCCGGCCTCGTGCCGCCGCTGGGTCAGCAGCAGCGATTTGTCGAGCAGGTCGACGATCTGATTGGCGACCTTGAGCCGCGCCGCGCCCGAGGCGGCGTCGGCATAAGCGCGCGTGGTGTCGGCGACCACCGCGAGGCGGACCGCATCGGCATCGGCCGCGGCGGCGGCTTCGTCGCCACGCGCGGCCTCGATCCCGCGCTTGACGCGGCCGAACAGGTCGACCTCGTACGACACCGACAAGCCGGTATCGATCGACCAATCCTCACGCGGGCTGCCGGGCGCGCGTTGGCTTTCGGGCAGGCGGCCATAGGTCGCGCCGGCATTGAGGCCGGTCGACGGCAGCCGGTCGCCGCGCGCGCCGCGCAACGAGGCTCGGGCGCGTTCGAGATTCGCCACCGCGACGCGGATGTCGGTGTTCGACTTGAGCGCATCGGCGATCAGCCCGTCGAGGACGGGGTCCTGATAGAGCCGCCACCAATTCGACGCCGCCGGATCATTGCTGAGCGCGGGAGAATTGGCCGAGACGAACTGGCCGGCCGCGGTCGGCGGCGTGATCGGGGCGACGTAGTTCGGCCCCACCGCGCAGGCGGCGAGCGACAGCGCGGAAACAGCGGTGAGAACCAGCCGCAGTTTCCTCCCTCGCCCCGGAAGGGGAGAGGGTTGCGCAGACTTAGCGCGCGCGAAGTGCGGGCTTAGTCGGAGCTGGGGGAGGGGTGAGGAAGCACGCTGTCCGGAGTGCTTCCTACCCCTCTCCCAACCTTCGCTAGGCGCGCCGACTGCGTCGGCGGGCCAAGCTTCGGTAACCGTCCCTCCAGAGGGGAGAGGGAGTGTTTGCTTCACATCAAACGAACGCATCGAATTCCTCCTCATTCAGCCGGCTGCAGCGATCCGGACAGGTCCGGGCCGGCGGCCGGCCGCTTGCCGCGTGCGCGGGCGATGCGGTCGCCCAGCGCTCGGCACACGACGTAGAAAGTGGGGGTGAACAGCAGGCCGAAGGCAGTGACGCCGATCATCCCGAAGAACACGGCGGTACCGAGCGCCTGGCGGAGTTCGGATCCCGCGCCGCTCGCGATCAGCAGCGGCACGGTGCCCAGGATGAAGGCGAAGCTGGTCATCAGGATCGGCCGCAACCGGGTCTGCGCCGCCTGGATCGCGGCACGGGCCGGGGACAGGCCTTCCTGCTCTTCGCCCTGTTTGGCGAACTCGACGATCAGGATCGCGTTCTTCGCTGCCAGCGCGATCAGCACGACCAGGCCGATCTGGGTCAGGACGTTATTGTCCATTCCCCTCAGGTTCACGCCCACCATCGCGGCGAGCAGACACATCGGCACGATCAGGATGATCGACAGCGGCAGGACGAGACTTTCGTACTGCGCCGCCAGCACCAGGAACACGAACACCACCGCCAGCGCGAAGACCACGCCCGCCGTGCTGCCCGCGGCCTTTTGCTGATAGGCGATGCCGGTCCATTCGGTGCCGTAATCGGCGGGGAGATTTTCCGCAGCGAGCTTCTCGAAGGTCTTCAGCGACTGGCCCGACGAATAGCCCGGCGCGGTGTCGCCATCGACCTCGACCGCGGGGAACAGATTGTAGCGCACGACGCGATACGGGCCGGTCTTGTCGCTGAAATTGGCGACCGATCCGATCGGCACCATCTCGCCGGAATTCGACCGCGTCTTTAGGTTGGCGATGTCGGCGACGGTCGCACGGAACGGGGCGTCGGCCTGGGCGGTGACGCGATAGGTGCGTCCCAGCAGGTTGAAGTCGTTCACATAGGCCGAGCCGAGATAGACGTTGAGTGCTTCGAACACGCGCTCGGGCGGCACGCCGATCAGGTCGGCCTTGGCCCGGTCGATATCGGCGAAGACGCGCGGCGTGTTGGTGTCGAAGAAGGTATAGATCTGATTGAGGCCCGGCGTCTGATTGGCCTTGCCGATCAGACCGTAGGACTTGGCGGCAAGGTCGGCATAACCGTGCCCGCCACGATCCTCGACCATCAGGCGATAGCCGCCGGCCGAGCCGATGCCCTGGATCAGCGGCGGGGGCACGATCATCAGCCGCGCCTCGTTGATGTCGGCGGTCGCCTTGCGCGCCTCGCCCATGATGCTCGCGAGCGTGACGCCGAGCTTCTCGCGATCCTCGAACGACTTGAGCGGGATATAGGCCGCGGCCGAATTTGGCGCGAGCGTCTGCGACGGCCCGTCGAACCCGGCGAACATCACCGCGCCCTTGACGCCTTTGAGCGGCAGGATGCGGTCGGCGACCTTGCGCATCACCGCATCGGTGCGCTCGACCGAGGCACCGGGCGGCAGCGAGATGACGGTCAGGAAGTAGCCCTGATCCTGCGCCGGGATGAAGCCGGTCGGCGTCGCCCAGAACAGAGCGCCCGTCGCGGCGATCAGGCCGGCATAGATGGTCATCATCCGCTTCGGCCGCGCGACCAGGCGCGCGGTGAGCCGCGCATAGCCATTGCTCATCCGCTCGAAGCCACGGTTGAAGCGATCGCCCGCCGCCAGCACGAACTGGTGCAAGCGGCCGCCTTTGGCGTCCTGTGCACGCGGGCGCAGCAGCAAAGCGGCGAGCGCAGGCGACAGGGTCAGCGACAGCAGCAGCGAGATGATCGTCGCGGTGGTGATGGTCACCGCGAATTGCTGGTAGAAGGCGCCCGACAGGCCGGTCAGGAACAGGGTCGGCACGAACACCGCGCAGAGCACGAGGACGATCGCGACCAGGGCGGCGGACACTTCGTCCATCGACGTGCGTGCCGCCTCCAATGGGCTGAGCCCGTGTTCGAGGTTGCGCTCGACATTCTCGACCACGACGATCGCGTCATCGACGACGATGCCGATCGCCAGCACCAGGCCGAACAGTGAGAGGTTGTTGAGCGAAAAGCCGAACGCGGCGAGGACGGCGAAGGTGCCGATCAGCGACACCGGAATCGCCACTACCGGGATGATCGCAGCGCGCCATTTCTGCAGGAACACGACGATCACCAGCACGACCAGCACGATTGCCTCGAGCAGGGTGTGCATCACCGCGGTGACCGATTGCTGGATGAAGTCGGTCGGGTTCCAGATGACGCTATAGGCTAGCCCCTTGGGGAATTTCGCCGACATCGCGTCCATTTCCGCCTTCACCTTTTCGGCGGCGGCGAGCGCGTTCGATCCGGGCCGCTGGAAGATGCCCAGCACGACGGTCGGCTTGCCCGACAGATAGGTGTTGGAATTGTAATCGGCGGCGCCAAGCTCGACGCGCGCGACGTCGGAGACGCGGACCTGGCGGCCATCGGGATCCGAGCGGACAACGACATTAGCGAATTGCGCCGGGTCGGTCAGCCGGCCCTGCGTCTCGACGTTGAACTGGAAGGCGTTGCCCTGGGCATAAGGCGGCTGGCCGAGCGAGCCGGCGGCGACCTGGACGTTCTGCGCGCGGAGCGCCTGAACGATCTCGCCCGCGGTCAGGTTGAGTGCGGCGGCGCGATTGGGGTCGATCCAGACGCGCATCGCATAATCGCGGCTGCCGAACAGCCGGACGTCGCCGACGCCATCGATCCGGCTCAACCGGTCGCGCACCTGGGTCAGCGCGTAATTGGAGAGATAGCCGCGATCGAGCGAATTGTCGGGCGAGACCAGGTTCACCACCATCAGGAAGTCGGGCGAGGTCTTGCGCGTGACGACGCCGAGACGCTGCACTTCCTCGGGCAGGCGCGGCACGGCGATCGCGACGCGGTTCTGGACGAGCACCTGCGCGGCATCGAGATTGGTGCCGATCTTGAAGGTGACGGTGATCGTGACGTTGCCGTCGCCGGTCGATTGGCTCGACTGGTACAGCATGTTGTCGACGCCGTTGATCTCCTGCTCGATCGGCGCGGCGACGGTTTCCGCCACCGTCTCGGCCGAGGCGCCGGGATAGGAAGCGCTGACCGTGACGGTTGGCGGGACGATGTCGGGATATTGCGACACCGGCAGGCTGACCCAGGCGATCGCGCCGACGATGGTGATGATCACCGCGATGACCGCGGCGAAGATCGGGCGCGTGATGAAGAAGCGCGACAGGCGCATGATTCCTGTTCCTCGAAGAAAGAGGCGAAAATTCCGGATGTCTCCTCCCCCGTTCGTGCCGAGCCAGCGAAGCACGAGGAGGCTCGGCGCCCGTCGATACGCCCGGGCGAACGAGGGAAGAGTAGAGTCTTACTGGGCGAGCGTGGCCTGACCCGCGGGCGGCGCTGCCAGTTGGGGCGCGGTGGCAGTGGGCGCGACCGGCGCGATCTTGCCGGCGAGCGTCTGCACCTTGGTCCCCGGCTGTGCCATCTGCGTGCCGACGATCACCACCCGGTCGTTCGTCGCGAGCCCGCCGCGGATGACGCGGAGGCCATCGACCACCGGGCCGAGTTGGACCGGCTTGGCGGCGACGCTGCCGTCCTTGGCCACGACCAGCACGGTCTTGCGCGCCTGGTCGGTAACGATCGCGGTGTCGGGCACCATCAGCGCGCGGCTGCGGCCGCCGGTCGCCAGGCGCATGTTGCCGAACATGCCTGGGGTCAGGAACAGGTTCGGGTTGTCGAGCACGGCGCGGCCGCGGATCGTCCCCGACTTCATGTCGAGGCCGTTATCTGTGAAGTCGAGCCTGCCCTTCCAGCGATAATCGCTCTCGTCCTGCAATTTGACCTCGATCGGCGACGCGGCGCCGGCTCCGGCGCGCTTGGCCTTGAGGAACAAGGCCTCCGATCCGTCGAAGCTGAAATAGATCGGGTCGAGCGCGTTGATCGTGGTGAGCAAAGTAGCGCTGCCGCCTTCGCCCGCCGCGACAAGATTGCCGGCGTCGATCTTGCGGTCGGAGATCCGACCCGAAATCGGCGCACGAACGACGGTGAACTCCATGTCGAGCGCACGAGCGCGGACGCGGGCCTGGGCAGCGGCGACCGCGGCCGTCGTCGCCTGGACGCGGGCACGCAAGCGATCGATTTCGCTCTTCGACACGCCGTCGACGTCGACCAGCCGCGACGCGCGGTCGTAATCGGCACGCGCGAGCGCGAGGTCGCTGCTGGCAGTCGCGACGCCGGCGCGCGCTTCCGCCAAAGCGGCGGCATAAGGACGCGGGTCGATCGTGAAGAGCGGCTGGCCGGCGCGGACGATCTGGCCGTCGGTGAAGTGGATCGCGGTCACCGCGCCCGAGACGCGCGGCCGCACCTCGACCGAGCGGCTCGGCTCGAACCGGCCGACATAATCGTCCCATTCGGTGACGTCGCGTTCGAGCGGCGTGGCGACGGTGACGGTCGGCGGTGGCGGTGCGGCCATCGCTGGGGCCGAGCGATGGACCAGGCCATAGCCGGCGGCGAGCAAAGCAACGGGAGCGGCGACCCAGGCGGCACGCTGCCACAGCTGGCGGCGTCCCGGCGCGCTACCGTCGAGCGGATGCGCGGTAGCGTCGTCGTTGATCGGGGTGATCATGTTCATCGGCGGAAGCTCCGGGGAAGATTGGTGCGGATCGCATTGATCCGGAAGAGCAGGGTTTCGTACTGTTCGAGCGTGAAGCCGGCGGCGAGGAAAGCGCGGACTTCGGCCGGCGCGACGGAGAAACCGCGATACCAGCTCAGCACGGCGATGCGGCGCAATGCCTCGAGCCGCGGATCGGATAGGGCCGTCTTGACCACGCCGCCAAATGCCCAGCGAAACGCGCGGGCGAGCGCGCCTGGGCGGTTGATCGACGATAGCCGATCACGCTGGGCGAGATCGACGACCTGCCATTCGAGCGCGGAAAAATCGGCCGGCTTCGGCGTGAAGCTGCGGGGTGCCACGGGGGACCGATCGAGCAGCGCGCCGCCGCCGGCGGGGGCGAATTCGAGATAGGCCATGGCGTGTCCTCCTTATTGTTGGGGCCGCCGCAGGGGGCGTGCGGCGGCCCATGCCCGGCGATGGGGTAGTCGCCGGGGTGATCCGATGAAGATGTGACAAGTCGCGCGCTCCGGCACCGCATCCGGCGCTCGGGGGCGAGGGCTTATCCCTATAATACGCAAACGCTAGAAGTGGGTGTCCGCTCGGCCGTTCATCCGGTCTCTTCCCTTCGACCCGAAGGACGCCCTGGGGAGGATCGTCCATCTTCTATACCGAGCAGTATAGAAACTCAGGTGGAATGGTTCAAGGGAAAATTCTGTACCGAGCGATATTTTTTGCAATGCGGCGTGAAGCCTGGCTTGTCAATCAGCGGCTTGGCCATACAGCAAGCGTGGTATCGACCAGCCGCCGCAAGTCCTCGCGTGAGGCGCCCGCGCCGGCCTGGACCGCCATGCCCTGAAGGATCGCGGTGAGGTATTTGGTGATGCCCTCGGCATCGACCGGAGTGTGGAAATCGCCTTCGGCGACCGCGCGCTCCATCCGCTCGATCAGCGCTTCGTGCGCGATCCTGCCGCGTTCGAGCACTTCCTGTCGGATGCAGTCGGCTTCGGCGCCGCACGCGACCGAACTGATCACGCCGAGACATCCTCGTGGGTCGTCGCGGCTGGTCTGGTTTTCCAGGCTGCCCTGGAGCAAACGCTGGGCGACGCCGCGTGCGGTCGGTGCCTCGAGCGCCTGGCCCATATAGCACAGCTTCTCGCGCTCGTAGAGGTCGAGCGCCTTGCGGAACAAGGCTTCCTTGTTGCCGAACGCGGCGTAGAGGCTGGGACGAGTGATCCCCATCGCATCGGTGAGGTCGGTCATTGACGCGCCCTCATACCCTTTGCTCCAGAACACGCGCAGAGCCGCCGTCAACGCCTGGTCGACGTCGAATTCACGGGGGCGGCCACGGAGGACGGCTGTTTCCATATCGGTCGGTAGATAATTATCGAGTCGGTGTTTGTCCATAGCGGCGCCCTACCCAGCTTGAGCGGTTGTCATCCCTCGGGTTAGCGGCATAGTCGGCTGATGACGAACAGGGTCGAGGAACTGGCGCCGGATGCCGCCATCGTGCTGGCCGATCGCACGGCGCCGGCGGTTTTCCGCGGGATCGCCGCTGACTGGCCGGCGGTGAAGGCCGCCGACCCTGGCGCCTATCTGGCGCAATTCGACACAGGCAAACCGATCGGCGTGGCGATCGCGCCGCCCGAGGCCAATGGACGACTGGGGTATAATGCCGACATGTCGGCGTTGACCTTCGTCCGCGACTCGGGAACGCTTGCCTCGTTGTTTGCGCGGCTCCACACCGCCGCACCCGCGTCAACGCCGCCGGCGATCGCGGCGCAAGCGGTGGCGGTGCCCGAGGCGCTGCCGGGCTTCGAGGCGGAAAACCGAATGCCGCTGGCGCCGGAGGGCGTGGCGCCGCGCATCTGGATCGGCAATCGCGTGCGGGTCGCGACGCATCATGACATGAACAGCAATATCGCCGTGGTGATGGCGGGGCGGCGACGCTTCACTTTGTTTCCGCCCGATCAGGTCGCCAATCTCTACATCGGTCCGATCGAATTTACCCCTGCGGGCACGCCGATCGGTCTGTTCGATCCCGACGAACCCGATTTCGACCGCTTCCCGCTGGCGCGCGAGGCTATGGCGCGTGCCCGGATCGTCGAACTCGAGTCAGGCGATGCCCTCTTCATTCCCCATATGTGGTGGCACCATGTCCGCTCGCTCGATCCGGTGAGCATCCTGGTCAATTATTGGTGGGACGAAGCGCCCGCGCCGCAGCCCGGGCTCGCGCCGCTGGACACGATGGTTCACGCGATCCTGGCTTTTTCCGGTCTGCCCGAAAACCAGCGCGCGGCGTGGCGGGCGATGTTCGACGAATTCGTATTCGGTCCGCCGCTCGATCATGTGCCCGAGGAGCGGCGCGGCATTCGCGGGACGCTGAGCGAGGACAGCAAGGCTCGCGTGCGGCGGCAGCTCGGGCAGATGATGTCGCGGTAGGGTCGGCGCGAATCGATCTAGTAGTTTCCCCTCCCTTTTTCAGGGAGGGGAGCTCTAATTCGTCAACGCAGCGGAGGGCCGCACCACACCACTCGCCTCACCACCGATCCACGTTTCGCGCACGGTATAATCGTCCTCCAGCAGAACGAGATCGGCGCGCATGCCGGCGGCGATCGTGCCGGTCTGGCCGCTCAGTCCCAGAAATGCCGCCGGTGTCGCCGAAGCCATCGTCACCGCCGCCGCCAGCGAGACGCGGCCGCGCTCGATCATGCCCTTGACCGCGCCCGCCATCGTCAAAGTCGACCCCGCGAGCACGCCGTCCGCACCATGCAAGGTATCGCCGTCGCGCCAGATCTCGCGGCCCTGGAGCACGAACCGCGTCTCATCCGAGCCGACGCTCGGCATCGCGTCGGTCACCAGCATCAGGCGATGTTGCCCCTTGGCGCGGACCGCGACGCGCAACGTGGCATCATGGAGATGGTGCCCGTCGGCGATGATCCCGGCATAAGTGGAATCGTCCTCGAGCGCGGCGCCGACCATGCCGGGCGCGCGGTTGGCGAGCTGCGACATGGCGTTGAACAAATGGGTGAAGCCGGTCAGGCCCGCATCGATCGCGGCGCGGACGGTTTCATAGCGCGCGTCCGAATGGCCGGCGCTGACGACCACACCCTTGGCGGCGAGATGGGCGATCTGCGCGGGCGTCGCGCATTCCGGGGCGAGCGTGACCATCGTCTTGCCGCGCTTGGCCGAGGTCAGCAGATCGAGATAATCGTCCTTGAGCGGCTGCAGCTTGTCGACCGAATGGATGCCGTGCCGCGCGCTGGACAGGAACGGCCCCTCGATATGGATGCCGAGCACGCCGGGCAGTCCGGCATCGATCGCGGCATCGACCGCGCGGATGCCGGCTTCGACTACCGAGAGATCGTCGCTGATCAAGGTTGGCAGCAGGCCGGTGGTGCCAAAGCGGCGGTGTGTTTCGGCGATGACGCGGATCGTCTCGACGCTGGGATCGTCGTTGAACAACCGCCCGCCGCCGCCATTGACCTGGGTGTCGATGAAGCCGGGGAGCAGCAATCGGCCGCCGAGATCGACGATCCGCGCATCCTGCGGCGAGGCGGACGAGATCGCGCAAATCTCGCCATCGCCGATCACGACGCAGACATCGTCGCGCAGGCCGGAAGGCAGCAGCACGCGGGCATTGGTGAGCGCGGTGCGGGTCATACCGTTTCGGTCACCTTGGCGAGATGCGGAGGACGGTCGGGATCGCGGCCGCGCGCGACGGCGAGCGCGTTGGCGAGGCGGTAGAAGCTCTGGACGAGCAAAACCGGCTGGAGCACCGGATGCGCGTCGAGGCTTGGCAAGCTCAGGCCCGGCGCATCCTTCAACCCGGCACTCAGCACCAGCGCGCCGCGCTCGGCGAATTCGGGGGCGAGGTCGGCGACGCTGTCGCGCGATTCGTCATCCTGGCCGAGCAGCAGGACCGGAAAGCCCTTTTCGACGATCGCCATCGGGCCGTGGCGGACTTCGGCGGCGCTGAACGCCTCGGCATGGAAGCCGCAAGTCTCCTTGATCTTGAGCGCCATTTCCTGCGCGATGCCGAAGGCCGGGCCGCGCGCGACGACATAGAGATTGGTGGCGTTGCGCAGCGGCTCGAGCGCGGGCGACCAATCGAGCGCCCAGGCCTGCTCCAGCAGTGCCGGCAGCCCGTCGAGCGCAGCGAGCAATTCGTCATCCTCCGCCCAGTCGGCGATCAGATGGATCAGCGCGGCGACGCTGGTGATGAACGACTTGGTCGCGGCGACGCTCTTTTCCGGGCCCGCGGCGAGCGGCAGGAAGGTGTCCGCAAGGGCTGCGAGCGGCGAGCTTTCGTCGTTGACCAACGCGACCAGCCGCGCGCCGCCCGTTTTGGCCATCTCGGCGGCGGCGATCAGATCGGGGCTGCGGCCCGATTGCGAGACCGCCAGCATCAAGGTGCCGGCATAATCGGGTGCCGAATCATAGACAGAGGAAACCGAGGGCGCCGCCGAGCTGGTCAGCAGGCGTAGGTGCGTTTCGACCAAATAGCGTGCGACGGTTGCAGCATTGTCCGAGCTGCCGCGCGCCAGGGTCACCACCGCGCGCGGCGGCGCCTGACGCAGCGCTGCGGCCAAGGCGATACGCGCATCGCGCTGGCGGATCGCCTGGCGCGCAACCGCGTCCGCCGCTTCGGCGGCTTCGGCAAACATCAGCGTATTGTGGGGAAGAAGCGGCACGGGACTCTCAGGCTGGCGGGACGTTGAGTTCGGCGACGAAGTCGTAAGCATCGCCGCGATACCAGGATTTGGTGAATTCGACCGTACGGCCATCCTGGGTATAGCCGCGGCGTTCGATCTCGAGCCCAGGCGAGTTGCGCGGGATCGCCAATAACTCGGCCTGCTCGTCGGTGAACAGCACCGCACGGAAGCGCTGCAGCACACGCACAGGACGGTCATCGCCCAATGCGTCGTAGAGCGATTCGGTCACCTCATCGAGCCCGGGCAACGAGCTCGCCGGGACGGTCGCATATTCGAGCGCCATCGACACGCCATCGGCATAGCGGATGCGAGTGAAGCGATAAACCTGGCTGCCGGGGCTGAGGCCCAGCGCCATCGCTTCCTCGGGCGCGACCGTGCCTTCGGTGCGCGCCAGCCACTCGCTGTGCGGCACGCGGCCGCGCGACTGCATGTCCTCGGTGAAGGATGAGATCGTCGCGAAATTCTTTTCGACGCGCGCGGCGACGAAGGTGCCGGCGCCCTGGCGCCGGGTCAGCATCCGCGCATCGACCAGTCCGTCGAGCGCTTTGCGTACGGTGACGCGTGAGACGTTATAGGCCTGGGCAAGATCGCGTTCGGGCGGCAGCGCTTCGTCGGGGGCAAGAACCTGGCGCTCGATCGCGGAGCGCAGGACGCGCTGCAGCTGCTGGTACAGCGGCGCGGTATCCCCTTCCGGCAGTCTTCCTACGCGATCGACGAACATGGCGGACAACCCCTTGACGCGACGCTCCTTAAGCCATCGGATAATGCCATTTCAATACCAAAGTACGAAATATTTGCACTGGTATTGATTTTGGTATTGCAATTTAATGACCAATGCGCCTTTATGACACTCGCAACAGACCTGATCCGGGCCAAAAATGAGACCGGACAGGGCAATTGGCGACAGTTGGTCGTACTTTGGTACAGTCCAATCCAGGGGTTGAAGGGGAAGATCATGGTCACGTTCCAAGCCAAAACGCATCGGGCGATGTTCGCCTGTACCGCAAGCATGCTCGCACTGACTATGGCGGCGCCTGCCTTTGCGCAGACCGCGCCAGCGGCTGCGGCGCCTGCCGATGTCGGGGGCAGCGGTCAAGCCACCACTGCCGATCCGCAGGACCAAAGCAACGACATCGTCGTCAGCGGCATCCGCGCCTCGATCCAGGCGTCGCTCGACTCCAAGCGCGCCAATGATGTCGTCTCCGAAGTCGTCACCGCGCAGGATATCGGCAAGTTTCCCGACAAGAACGTCGCCGACTCGCTCGGCCGTCTGACCGGCGTCAACGTCGTCACCGGATCGGCCAATGCCGGCGGCTTCGGCGAGAATCAGTCGGTGTCGATCCGCGGCACCGATCCGACGCTCAATCTGACGTTGCTCGATGGCCATTCGGTCGCGACCGGCGACTGGTTCGTGCTCGACCAGACCAGCGGCGGGCGCAGCTTCGACTTCAGCCTGTTGCCGTCGGAAATCGTCGGCAAGCTGGAAGTCTATAAATCGTCCGAAGCCGACCTGCCTGAAGGCGGCATCGGCGGCACGATCAATCTTCACAGCCGGCGCCCGCTCGATCTGCCGGCCAATTCGTTCAGCCTGACCGCCCAGGCCAATTACAATGACCTGGCCGACAAGGTGAAGCCGCAGGTGTCGGGTCTCTATAGCTGGAAGAACCAGGCGGGGACGGTCGGTCTGCTGATTGCCGGCTATTATCAGGAGCGCGAGTTCCGCCGCGATGGCCAGGAATTCCTCGGCTACACCACCTATAACAATTTCGCCGGCACCAATCAGACGGTCACCGCGCCAAATCTGATCGGCGCGGCCTATTTCAGCCAGAAGCGCGTGCGCAAGGGCGGCACCGTCGCGCTGCAATACAAGCCGAACGATCAGTTCGAGGTGACGCTCAACGGCATCTACACGCGGATGGACGCCAATAACGTCAACCGCAACTCGATGGCGTGGATCAGCCGGGTGATCGGCAGCAATTCGACGCCGGGAATTGACCCCGTAACGTTTCTGCCACGCCCTTACGCGCTCGGCCCTTATACCGTCACCAACGGCTATCTGACCGCAGCGTCGTGGAATGCCATGGACGTCAACGGTAATCCCATCCAGGGCCGCGTTCAGGACGATATCTTCCGTGATGCCTATTCGTCGACCTGGGTGATCAACCTGGAAACCGAGTGGAAGCCGACCGATCACCTGACGCTGACCGGAGAGGTCGGCTATACCAAGGGTGAGGGTGCCACCAAGGACACCTATGCCTGGGAAACCTATTGGGACACCGGCGTCAATTATGCGCTCGCCGGCAAGGGCGCGACGGTCAACTATCCCGGACTGCCGACCGACCCGAAGTCGGCCGCCTATCTCAACAATTATTACAGCTGGTCGTGGGGCGGCCGCATCCTGTCGCCCGACAAGGAAACCTATGTTCGCGCCGACGCCGAATATAAGTTCGACGGCGATTTCCTGAAGGCGATCAAGATCGGCGGCCGGTATACCGACCACACGCGTGAGGTGAACTACACCGCTTATTCCTGGGCCGGGAACGGCCTCTATTCAGGCACCAAGGGCGTCGGACTCGGCACCGTGTTCAACGGCGGCACCACGCCGGACGATTTCCTCGACGGACTGGTCGCCTTCCCGCCTTATTCGATCGCGGACAAGGACAAGGTGCTGGCGACCTTGGCGACGCAGGGCGGCCGCCAATTCGCTTTCTATCCGCAGGCGAGCTTCTCGGTGAAGGAGAAGACCGAGGCGGTCTATGCCATGGCCAAGCTGGGCGGCGAGAGCCAGGGCTGGCGCGGCAATATCGGCGTTCGTGCAGTGCATACCGAACTCAACACCACGCAATACACGCCGAACCCGCTGGCTACTGGCGGCCTCGATCCGGTCTATTCGATGTTCTGCCCGACGCAGTCGGACGGGAAGGCCTGGTGCGACACCAATCGCGTCAATCGTAGCTATTGGGATTTCTTGCCCAGCGCCAACCTGACCGTGAACGCGATGCCCAACCTCCTGATCCGAGCAAGTGCCGCCAAGACGATGACGCGGCCGGGCTATGCTCAGCTCGCTGGCGCCTTCACCGTCAGCGACCTCGCGCTGACCGGTACTTCGGGCGGCAATCCCTATCTGGATCCGACTCGTGCCTGGCAGTTCAACCTTGCGGCCGAATGGTATTACGGCAAGCAGTCGCTGTTCTCGGTCAATTTGTTCTACCTCGACATCGACTCGTACATCACGACGAACACCACGACGCAGTTCCTGATCACGCAGCAGCATCCTGCAGGCGCGAACTTCCTGATCACCGGCCCGGTCAACGGAAAGGGCGGCACCAACAAGGGCGTCGAGGTCAATTGGCAACAGCCGATCTATGGCGGGTTCGGGCTGCTGGCGAACTACACTTATGCCGATGCCAAGGCGGCGGACGGCGGTGTCATCGACGGCAATTCGAAGCACACGTTCAACGTCACGGCCTATTATGAGAATTCGCTGATCTCGACCCGCTTCGCTTATACGTTCCGCTCGAAATTCCGCTCGGGCATCGATCGCTCGACACCGATGTGGCAGGCCGATTTCGGCACGCTCGACGGTTCGCTGACGCTCAACGTGACCAAATATTTCGCGTTGACCGCCGACGCGCAGAATCTGCTCAACCACAAGCTCTATTACTTTGTCGGCGACCCCTCGATCCCGCGCGCTTATTACAACAATGGCCGCACCTTCTGGGTCGGTGGCAAAGTCCACTTCTGACCTGTCGCGCATCGGCAAGACCGAATAGGATTACCCGATGCGCACCGCCCTGTTCGCCGCCGTCATGATCTCGACCATGCCGGCGGCGGCATGGGCATCACCTGACCTCCCCCTGCTGCCGATGCCCGCGACGGTGACGTCGCAGGTCGGCAGCTTTTCTTTTGCCCGCGCGACGATCGCCGCCGACGATGCCGGCGGCACCGCCGCCGCGCGACGCCTGGCCGAACTTGTCGCGCGCACAGGCGGACCGAAGCTGGCGCTGGCCAGAGGGGGCGCGATCCGGTTCCGCCGCGACGCGTCGATCAAAGGGAATGAGGCCTATCGCCTGCGCGTGACGCCGGCCGGCGTTACGGTATCGGCGTCCACCGACACCGGGCTCTATTATGGCGCGACCACTCTATGGCAGCTGATCGCCGCATCGCGCGACGGCCGGATCGGCGCGATGACGATCGACGACGCGCCGGCTTTCACCTGGCGCGGGGTGATGCTCGATTCCGCCAGGCATTTCCAGCCGCCGGTCTATGTCAAACAGCTGATCGATCGCCTGGCGATGGAGAAGCTCAATATCCTGCAATGGCATCTGACCGACGACCAGGGATGGCGGATCCAGATCGACAAATATCCGCGCCTGACCGCGATCGGCGCGTGGCGCCAGCCGGCGGGCGCAGCCGGTGTCGACCCGAAGACCGGCAAGCAGGTGCGCTATGGCGGCTTCTACACCAAGGCAGAGATTCGCGAGATCGTCGCTTATGCCGCGGCGCGGCACGTCACGATCGTGCCAGAGGTCGACATGCCGGGGCACGCCACGGCGGCGATCGCTGCCTATCCTGCGCTCGGTTCGACCGCGACGCCGCCCAAGGCTCCCAGTTCCGACTGGGGGGTGATGTACAATCTGTACAACACCGATGACGCGACCTTCACCTTCCTGGCCAATGTGCTCGACGAAGTCCTCGAGCTGTTCCCGTCGCGCTATGTCCATGTCGGCGGCGACGAGGCAGTCAAGGATCAATGGAAGGCCGATCCGCGCATCCAGGCGCGGATGAAGGCGCTGGGGCTGAAGGACGAAGAGCATCTCCAGGGCTGGTTCATGGCGCGGATCGGCGACTATCTCCAGACGCGCGGCCGACGGCTGGTCGGCTGGGATGAGATCTTGGAGGGTAAGGTGCCACCCTCGGCGACGGTGATGTCATGGCACGGCGTGTCCGGCGCGATCACTGCGGCCAAGGCAGGGCACGACACGATCCTGTCGCCCTCGCCCGATTTCTACCTCGACCATATCCAGAGCGATTCAGGCGACGAGCCGCCGGGGCGCGGCGGGGTGATGGACTGGAAGCATATCTACACCTTCGATCCACTGCCCGATGCGCTGAGCGCGGACGAGCGGCGGCATCTATTGGGCGTGCAGGTCAATCTGTGGACCGAGCATGTCCGCACCACCGCCTATGCCGATCGCATGCTGTGGCCGCGCGCGGCCGCGCTCGCCGAACTCGGCTGGACGCCGGCGGCGAAGCGTGACTGGAAGGGATTCGCCGCGCGATTGCCGGCGGAGTTCGCGCGCTATCGGCGGCTGGGGCTCGGGTACAATATGACTCCCCTCGAGCCGCTCGCGAGTGTCGATGGCAAGGATGGGGAAGTGACCATCAAGCTTCGCCAGCAGGCCGATGTCGGTACACTGCGCTATACGATCGATGGAAGCGCGCCGAACCCGGCCTCGTTGGTCTATGAAGGTTCGCTGACCTTGCCGGAGGGAACCCGGCTCCGCGCGCGCGCCTTTGCCGGGAGCGAGCCGCTAGGCGCCGGGCGCGACTGGACGCTGACCGCGGCCTTGCTGCGGACTCGCGCCGCGACTGAGATGGACTTGTGCACCTCGGCGGTCTCGCTGCGGCTCGAGGATGACGGCGTTACCGACGGGCTACGCCGGGTGCATTGGGGCGACATCTTCCATCCCTGCTGGATCTGGAAGCGCGCCTCGCTCGACGGCATCGCCTCGCTGTCGGCGGAGGTCGGCCAGGTGCCGTTCAACTTCTCGATCGGCGCCGACCTCACCAAGGTTGTGTTCGACAAACCGCGCACGCCGACCGGCGAGCTCGAGGTCAGGCTCGATCGCTGCGATGGCCCGGTGGTCGCGAGCATTCCGCTCGGCGCCGCGATACGCAATGCCGGCGTCAGCACGATCAACGGATCGCTGCCGCCGCAACAAGGACGCCACGATCTGTGCATGACTTTCACCCAGACCGGCCCCAATCCCCTGTGGATGCTCGACCGGCTGACCTTGGGCCCGGCGAAATGAGCCTGGCCATCGCGAGCCCGCTGGCGGGCTGGGCGACGCGATTGGCCGAGGTGCCCGATCCGGTGTTCGCCGAGAAGATGCTGGGCGACGGCGTCGCGATCGACCCGGTCGAGGGGCGATTGCTAGCACCTGGCGCGGGCGTGGTGGTGTCGGTGCACCCGGCGGGGCATGCGGTGACGCTGCAACTCGATACCGGACCGGTATTGCTGATGCATATCGGTCTGGAAACGGTCGGGCTGGGCGGCGAGGGGTTCGCGCCCAAGGTCGCCGACGGCCAGCGCGTCGCGGCGGGCGAGTTGCTGGTCGAATTCGATCTCGATCGGCTGGCACGGACCGCGAAGAGCCTGATCACGCCGGTCATCGTCACCAATGGCGACGCGTTCGCGGTCGAGGATCCGGTGAGCGATCGCGCAATCGCGGCGGGCGAGACGGTGATGCGCTTCCGGTCACTCGGCGATGCGGTCGCGGCGACCGAGGCGACGGCAGCGACCATCAGTCGAACGCTCGACTTGCCGCTCGCTTATGGGTTGCACGCGCGGCCGGCGGCGCGGATCGCGCAACTCGCGGCTAGCTATCCTGGAACGATCGAAATCGTCGAGTCGTCGGGCCGGGCTGCCTCGGCGCGGAGCGCGGTGGCGATGCTTGCGCTGGCGCTGGCGCACGGCGCGGCGATCACGGTGCGCGGTAGCGATGGTGACGGCGTTGCGGCTGTGGCGGACTTGCTGGCGACCGGGATGGGCGAGCTCAAGCCGGTCGGCGGGCCTGCCGAACCAGCGCCGAGCGCTGCAATTGCCGAGCTGCCCTCGATTCTGAACGGCGTGACCGCGGTGCCGGGAACGGCGATCGGACCCGCCTTCCGTCCGGTCGATCCGGTCGCCGATATTTCCGAAAATGGTTCGGGAATCGAGGCCGAGCGCGCGGCGCTGGCCGGGGCGAAGGATCGTGTGCGTGCCGAGCTGTCGGCGGATGCGGCAGGCGCGGGCGATCGCGCGGGCATCGCGGCGGCGCATCTCGCCTTGCTCGATGATCTCGAGCTGGCGAGCGCGGCGGACACGGCGATCGTGGCGGGCAAGAGCGCGGGGTTCGCCTGGCGGCAAGCGATCGATTTCTATGCCGACCAATTGCGCGGCGCGGGCGACGCGCGCTTCGCCGAACGGATCGACGATTTCAATGATCTCGGGCGCCGCGTGGTGCTGGCGATCCACGGCGAACCCGATCAGGTCCCGCCGCCGCCCGGCGCGATCCTGATCGCCGATGAACTCTATCCTTCGCAATTGATGGCGCTGGGCGAAGCGGGGTTGGCTGGAATCGCGACCTCGCGCGGTGGGACGACCTCGCACGTCGCGATCATCGCGGCGGGGATGGGGCTGCCGATGCTGGTCTCGCTCGGCGACGCGCTGGGGCGGATCGAGCCGGGCACCGAATTGGTGATCGAGGACGGTGCGCTGCGGATCGCGCCTGATGCGGCGGACGTGGCGGCGGTGCGCGCACGGATCGAGACGCGGCAGGTGCGCCGCCAGGCAGCGTTGGCGCATGCCGACGAACCCGCGGTCACTACCGACGGCAGGCGGATCGAGGTGTTCGTCAATCTCGGCTCCGCCGCCGATGCGCGCGCTGCGGTGGCGGAGGGCGCCGAGGGTTGCGGGTTGCTGCGTACCGAATTCCTGTTCCTCGATCGCGCGACGCCGCCCGACGAGGAGGAGCAACGCGCCGCCTATCAGGCGATCGCCGATGCACTGGGCGAGCGGCCGCTGATCGTGCGCACGCTCGATATCGGCGCGGACAAACCGGCGCCCTATCTGACGATCGCGGCCGAGGAGAATCCGGCGCTCGGCTTGCGCGGCATCCGGCTTCAGCTCGCGCGGCGCGATCTGCTCGATGCGCAGTTGCGTGCTTTGCTGCGGGTGAAGGCGCACGCGCCACTCAAGCTGATGCTGCCGATGGTCGCCGATCGTGCCGAGCTGACCGCGGCGCGCGAGGCGCTGGCGCGGCATGCCGACGATCTTGGCGTGGCAGCGCCTGAACTTGGCATCATGGTCGAAACCCCCGCAGCAGCGCTGACCGCGGCGGGACTGGCGGTCGACGCCGACTTCTTCTCGATCGGCAGCAACGACCTCTCGCAATATGCGCTCGCCCGCGACCGCACCAATCCGGCGGTCGCCGCCGGGTTGGATGGACTGCATCCCGCGGTCCTGCGGCTGATCGACGAGACGGTGCGCGGGGGTGCAGTGCACGGACGCTGGACCGGCGTGTGCGGCGGGCTCGCCGCCGATCCGGAGGCAGTGCCTTTATTGATCGGAATGGGCGTGACCGAATTGTCGGTGCCGGGCGCGGCGGTCGCCGAGACCAAGGCATTGGTCCGCACGCTCGATCTCGCCCGATGCCGCGCGATCGCCGCGAAAGCGCTGACCGCGCCCGATGCCGATGCGGTGCGCTCGCTCGTCTCTTCTCTGTCGGAGCAAGGCCAATGAAGCTCTCGCTGCAATCGCTCCAGCCGCTCGGCCGCGCGTTGATGCTGCCGATCGCGGTCCTGCCGATCGCAGGGCTGTTGTTACGCTTGGGCCAGCCCGATCTGCTCGACATCCCGTTCGTCGCCGCGGCGGGGGGGGCGATCTTCGACAATCTCGGCCTGCTGTTCGCCCTCGGCATCGGGGTCGGCATCGCCAAGGACAATAATGGTGCGGCGGGGCTGGCCGGCCTGGTCTGCTTTCTGGTCGCGACGCGCGGGGCGATGACACTGCTTCATGTGCCACCCGACATCACTGCCAATATGGGCAAGGATATCGCCGCGCTGGCCGAGGCGGCGTGGCGCGACAAGGCGATCTCCAAACTGGCGGTGCCGATCGGGATCGCCTCCGGGCTGATCGCGGGGGCGTTCTACAATCGCTATTCGACCATCAGACTGCCGGATTATCTGTCGTTCTTCGGCGGCCGGCGGTTCGTGCCGATCCTGGCGGGGTTCGCCGGGCTGGCGCTCGCGGCCTTCGTCGGCTTCGGCTTCGCGCCGATTGACGCGGGCGTGGACGGGCTGAGCTATGGCGTCGTCCAGTCGGGAACGATCGGGCTGTTCGTCTATGGCGTGCTCAACCGGCTGCTGATCGTGACCGGCCTGCACCATGTGCTCAACAACGTCGCCTGGTTCATCATCGGCGATTTCCACGGCAAGACCGGCGACCTCAACCGCTTCTTCGCCGGCGATCCCAGCGCGGGCGGGTTCATGTCGGGATTCTTCCCGGTGATGATGTTCGGCCTGCCCGCCGCCTGCCTGGCGATGTACCGCTCCGCCTTGCCCGAGCGGCGCCAGGCGGTGGGTGGCATGCTGACCTCGATGGCACTGACGGCCTTCCTGACCGGGGTGACCGAGCCGATCGAGTTCACCTTCATGTTCCTCGCGCCGTTGCTCTATTTCATGCACACGATCCTGACCGGCGTGGCGATGGCGCTGATGCACATTCTGGGCGTGCATCTGGGGTTCGGCTTTTCGGCCGGGTTCTTCGATTACGTGCTCAATTTCTCCAAGTCGACGCGGCCGTTGCTGTTGCTCCCGGTCGGGCTGGCCTATTTCGCGATCTATTACGGCACCTTTCGCTGGGCGATCGTGAAGTTCGACCTCAAGACGCCAGGCCGCGAGCCCGAGGAGGCGGAGGAAGAAGGTGCCGCCCCGCTGCCGGCCGAACGTGGACTGGCGTTCGTCGAGGCACTGGGCGGGGCGGGCAATCTCGCCAGTATCGATGCCTGCACGACGCGGCTCCGCCTGGTGGTCAACGATCAGGCGAAGGTCAGTGAAGCGCGGCTCAAGAAGCTCGGCGCCAGGGGCTTCATCCGCCCGAGCGCGCAGGGACTGCAGGTGGTGCTCGGTCCGATCGCCGATTCGGTGGCGATGGAGATGCGCGCGGCGGCGGGGCCGTTATCCGCTGCCCTAGCGGTGGCCGAAAGCCGGCCGACAGTGACGGCCGCCGATCCGGCGCCGTGGCTCGCTGCGTTGGGCGGACGCGGCAATATTTCCGCATCTGGCGCGGCATCGAGCCGATTGTGGGTCGATCTCGCCGATCCGGCGCGCGCCGACGAGGCGGCGCTGCGGCAACTCGGCGTGCGGATGATCGCACGGCCCTCGGCCAATGCGCTGCACCTGATTTTGGGCGCCGATGCCGCGTCGGTCGCGGCGGGGCTTCAGGCGGCGTAGCCGCCCCTGGCAATTGCCTCGGCCAGGATGGCGCGTGCCGGCTCGAGTTCGCGCGCATAATGCCGCCAGCGCCCGATCGAACGATCGTTGAGCGGTTCCTGGACCTGCGCATAGCTCGGGGTCGGGGCGAAGCGCTGGCTTTCGTGGAAAGCGAGCTGACCAGGCTCCATCGCCAGACCGATATGCGCCATCAGCGCTTCGGTTTCGCCCATCTGCGCAGCGACGAAATTCTCGTAGCGGAGCTGATGCGGCGCAATCCCCGGCAGTTTCCGCCACTCGGCCATCAGCGTGTCGATCAGCGCATAATGGCGCGCGGCATCCTCGAGCCGATAGCCGCAATTGAAGCCATGGGTGAAATCGCGGCTCATCGCCGACACCATCACGTCGAGCGGATGACGCCCGACGGCGACCAAAGGCGCTGCGGGAAAAGCGAGGCGTAGCAGCGGCAGATACAGTTCGTTGAGCGGCATCTTGTCGGTGAAGAACGATGTTCCGGGTGCGAGCAGCCCGAACGCTTCGGCGCGGGCAACATAATGGTCGCGCAGATCGATCGCCAATGTGGCGCGGGTTGCGGCGTCGAGGTCGTTGACATGCGTGGGAAAGGCGCCGCGGGTCCGTTCCGTCGCCATCGCCGCCAATTCGGCGGCGAAGGGCAGCTCGCCGCCAGCGCGGACGCCGGAATGGCTCGCCAGCACTTGTTCGGTCAGCGTGGTGCCCGAGCGCGGGAAGCCGAGGATGAAGATCGGTTGCGGTACATCGTCGCGGACCGATGCGGGGGCCAGTGCGGCAAACCGCTCGGGCCGGAAAAACGAGGTGAGATCGGCGATCAGGCGCTCGACCTCGGCGCGCGCATAGCGGCGGGCTGACGCAGCGGAAAGCGCGGCCTTGCCGTCGGTGAAGTCGCGCCAGGCCTCGGCGTGGCGGCCGGCGCGATCGCGCATGCGCCCGCGCTGGAGCAGGGCGGCACCCGACAGGCCGGGCTCCGCATCGAGCAGCGCCAGCCCGTCGCGCCAATCCTCGGTGCGCGACAGCAATGCTGCGCGCTGCAAGGTAACGTCGCTGCCTTGTGCTCGTGCCAGCCGCTCGGCGCGGTCGAGCATCGCCGCCGCCTCGTCGAACCGCCGGGCCTGTTCGAGCAACTCGGCCAGCCAGGCGAGCGGCGGCAACGCGTCGGGCATCGCGGCGACGGCGCGGCGCAGCAGCGGCTCGGCGTCCGACAGCGCTCCCTGCCGCTGCAGATTGCGGCCGAGATTGGCGAGCAATTGCGGATGCTCGCCGGCCAGCGCGATCGCCCGGCGCAGATGGGTGGCGCCGGCGACCAGCTCCTCCCGTTCGGACAGGATATTGCCGAGCATCATTTCGGGTTGCGGATTGCCGGGATCCGCGGCGATGGCGGCACGGCAGGCTGCCTCCGCCGCGACCACGCGTCCGCTGTCGAACAACATCATGGCAAGGTCGTCATGCGGCCAGCGCGGGCGGGAGTCGATCGCGATCGCTTCGCGCAACAGCCGTTCGGCACCGGCCACGTCGCCGCGCCCGCTATGGGTCAAAGCGAGAATTTCGATCGCATCGAGCGATGCTCGATCCTGCGACCGCGCTTCGGCCGCCAGCTTTTCCGCCTCCGCATGGCGCCCGGACTGAAACGCGGCGCGGGCGCGGGCGACCAGATCGCTGGCGGAAGAAAAAGGGGACATGGCGTCGGATAACGCCATGTCCCGCTCTAAGGAAGCCGATGCTAAAGGGAGGCTCGGCTCTGGACTAGGGTATTCAGACTGCCGGCAAACAATCTGGGGGTCGGAACCGCCCACCCTTGCGATGCAAAAGGGAAGCTGGGGTGGGCGGTTCCGATACAACCGGGATAACGGCGGGAGGTCGGCGCCGCATGTCCCGGTCGTAACGAAAGATTGCTGGAGCAATCCTACGCAGCGAGGCGAGCGAGCCGTCCGTCGGCGCCGAGCAGGGTGACACTGGCCCCGCTCGCGCGGCGCCGTGCCAGCCACTCGCGGAACAGTTCCGCGCAACTGTGATCGACCGCCGCCAGCCTGCGGACGTCGATCGTCAGCGGTTTGTCGGCAGGCGCCTTGTCGAGCGCGTCGCTCAGTCGCGGCAGTTGGACGAAGGTCGCGGTGCCCGACAGGCTGATCGCGGCATGCTCGTCCACTTCCTGGTGATCGACGCCGAGCTTGAGGCGCTTGATGTGCGGGATCACTTCGATCAGCGACAGTGCGATGCCGACCAGCACGCCGGTCAATAGATCCTCGGCGACGACGATCACCAGGGTGGCTGCCCAGATCACCGCGGGCAGCACGCCGTGATGGCGGAACAGCTCACGAACATGCTTCACGTTGACCAGTTTCCAGCCGGTGACGACCAGCACCGCGCCCAGCGTAGCCATCGGAATCTCGCGCAGCAGCCAGGGCAGAAGGGCGACGAAACCCAGGATCCAGACGCCATGCAGGATCGCCGACAGCCGCGTCACCGCGCCTGCCTGAACGTTGGCCGAGCTGCGCACGATGACGCCGGTCATCGGCAAGGCGCCGGCCGCCCCGCACAGCAGGTTGCCGATACCCTGCGCGCGCAATTCCTTGTTGTAATCGGTGCGGACGCCGTTGTGCATCTTGTCGACCGCAGCTGCCGACAGCAGCGTTTCCGCGCTGGCGATGAAGGCAATGGCCAGCGCGGCGGCCAGCGTCGACGGCTTGAGCCAGGTGGCGAACACGGACGCGTCGGGCAGCGACACCGCGGCGGCGATCGATTGCGGCACGTCGACCCGGGTGACGTCGAGCCCGAACAGATAGGCAGCCAGCGTGCCGGCAATCACCCCGAGCAACGCGCCGGGGACGAGGCGCAAAGCGGTTGGGCGCAATTTCTCCCAGCTGATCATCACCACGATCGTCAGCAGCGCGATGAGCAGCGCGAGCTCAGTGGCTTTGGCATTGGCTGGGTCAAGGCCGAGCAGGCGGCCGGGCATGGCGGCGAGATTCTCGAGCCCGCTCGACAGTGGCTTGGCGTCGAACAAGACGTGGAACTGACCGACCACGATCAGCACGCCGATTCCGGCGAGCATGCCATGGACCACGGCAGGCGAGATCGCGCGGAACCAGCCGCCGAGTTTGAAAATGCCCGCGACGACCTGGATCAGCCCGGCGAGGATCAGGATCGGACCGAGCGCGGACAGGCCCTGATCGCGGATAAGCTCGAACACGATCACCGCCAGGCCGGCGGCAGGGCCGCTGACCTGGAGCGGCGATCCCGCCAGCATGCCGACGACGAGGCCGCCGATGATGCCGGTGATCAGTCCTTTTTCGGGCGGCACGCCCGAGGCGATGGCGATGCCCATGCACAGCGGCATCGCGACGAGGAAAACGACGATCGAGGCAGTGAAGTCGCGGACGAGGAATCCGCTTGCCGGCTTGGCCAGGCTCATTCCGCCGCCTCCGCGAAATCCTCGTCCATCGCCAGGCGCTGCGCGGCGGCCAGCGCCACGGGAAGCGGGCGATCGTCGCGGATCGGCAGGAAGCGCCCGGTATCGCCGTCGAGCCCGAGCATCACGCCCTCATGGATATCGACGAACCAGCCGTGGAGCGAGATTTCGCCACGCGCGATCCCCGCCGCGACTGCCGGGTGCGTGCGAAGGTGCGCGAGCTGGACGACGACATTCTCCAGGCTGGCGGCGCGAACGCGCTCGTTGTTGGTGAGCGGGCCATAGCCGGCGCGCACGACGCTTTCGGCGGCATGGCTGTGGCGCAGCCAGGCGGCGACGTTAGGCATGCCCTCGAGCAATTCGGGGTTCATCAGCGCCTTCATCGCGCCACAGTCGGAATGGCCGCAGACGATGATGTCGCGCACGCCGAGCGCGAGCACGGCATATTCGACGGTCGACGACACGCCGCCATTCTGTGTCGCGAACGGCGGGACGATGTTGCCCGCATTGCGGCAGACGAACAGGTCGCCGGGCTCGGCCTGCATGATCAGCTCGGGCACCACGCGGCTGTCGGCGCACGAGATGATCAATGCCTTTGGGCTCTGCCCGTCCACCGCGAGCTTGGCATAGAGGTCGTTGCTGGGAAAAACGCGCTTTTCGAAATCGAAAACGCGTCCGATCAGATCGTTCACGGCAGATGCTCCTCTTGGCTGGTTGCCGGGAAGAGCTAGGGTGTTGAATTTGCCGCAGTGCAGCGCGGGCGTAAGGAAATGTTGCCGACGGTGCGGCGGGCTCGGTCGCCGGCAGAGGCGACGGTCAGTTCGCTTCGGTACTCGTGTACACCCGTTTGAAGACGATTGACCTGCCATAGCGTTCGAGCAGCAAATTGCCGTTATCGATCCGCAGCGGCGTCTTGGCGAACGCAACCTTGCCGAGGTCGTGCGGCTCGAACCGGACGTGGATACGCGAGGCCGCCGTGCCGTCGAGATGAAAGGGGTCGCTGCGGAGGTCGTACACGCCCAATGCCAGACGCAGCGATACCGGCCGATCGCCGGGCGCCAGCGGAAACGCGTCGCTGTCGTCGGACAATTGGCCGCCGACGACGCGGCCGTCGGCCAACCTAATTTCGGCATCGAAATATTGCCTCGTCCAGCCCTTGGGCAAATCGAGCACGAGATGCGTCTTCCCGTCGGATGCGGGTCTTTGCTCCAGCAGCGTGAACTTCGGCGGCGTGACTGGATCGCTCGTCAGGAGGACAACATTGCCCTCCACGCGCCAGGTGCCGCTCGCGCTCTCATCCAGCGCGCCATAGGACAATCCATAGTAGAACCGCCCATCCGCCCGCAGCTCGAGGCCGACCGCCATTTCCATCTGGTGGCCATCATAGGTTCCGACCAATTGCGAGGAGTTCGCCGGCGCGGTTTGTCCGGCTAGGCCGGAAGAGGGGATCGCGACGGCGGAGAGTGACAGACCGGCCAGCGCGGCGATCGCGGCGCGAGAGGGTCGGTGGCGGGTGATGAACCCCATTCGGAGACGGTAGACGCCTTTGCGGCGTGGGTACAGATTCAGCTGACGTCCGGCTTGTTTTCGCGCCGTAGCCGACGAACGAGCAGGACTAGCCCTGCCAGGACGAAACAAAGCCACGGCACCGCCAGCCAGTCGATCCAGTCCGGGCCGGTCGGCGCACTGGTCTGGCTGTCGGTATAGGCGGCCAGCAGCACCAGCGCGACAGCGTGCGCCAGGACCAGCCACAGGCTATCGGAAGTGATTGTCCAGGAACGCTTGTCCGCGGGTTTGGTCAGCAATGTCCGGATCGCCGATAAGAGCGCGGCAACGATGAATATCCCGCCGCCTGCGACGAGGACCAGCCCGAGCAACAGGCCGTCTAATCGGATCGCGATGTCGCTCAATTGCCCTCCCTGGCGTCGGCCCCGCTCAATGAGCCGATCGCACGAATATCATCGGTCGGACTCAACCGTCCCGTTTTTTGCCGCGCAGCGCCTTGAACACCTCGGCCGGCCCGGCTGCCAGTATGGCGGCGATGATGAACGCCGATAAGAACGGCGCCAGGATGATCCCGATATACGTGCTCTTCAGCACGGATTTCTTGATCGGATCGGGGTCCATGGTCGATTCATATCAGTTTCGTCGACCACTGGGCAGTCCGCTGCGCGCTACGCGACGACCGCCACCCCTCGCGGCAGCGTGATCCGCGCGCTGAGGCCGCCCGACGGCGCAGCGCCCAGCGCGAACTCGCCGCCATGTGCTGCTACCGCGCGTTGGACGATGGCGAGGCCGAGGCCGAACCCCTGCGTGTCGCGGCCGCGCGCGTCGTCGAGGCGGACGAACGGTTCGAGCGCGCGGGCACGATCCTCCGGCGCGATACCGGGGCCATTGTCCTCGACCGCGATCGTCACTCGATCGGGAGTGGCGTCGAGGCGAATATCGACGCGCTTGCCGTAATGAAGCGCATTCTCGACCAGGTTGGTGACCGCACGCTTCAGCGCGACGCGGCGGACGATCAGTTCGCAATGATCGGGGCCGTGATATTTGGCCTTGCCGCCACGATCGACGGCGTCATCGGCGAGAGTCGCGCACATCACCGCGAGGTCGGTCGCGCTGGGCGCTTCCCCGTCGGCTTCGTCCTCGCCTGATAGATAGGCAAGCAACGACGCGACCATCTGGTCCATCTCGACCACGTCGTGCTGGATTGCGTTGCGCAACTCCTCCTCGTCGATCGCGTCGGCGCGCAGATGGAGGCGAGCGAGCGGGGTGCGGAAATCGTGGCCGACCGCGGCGAGCGCCTGGGTGCGGTCGGCGATCAATGTGTGGATGCGCGCCTGCATCGCGTTGAACGCGACGATCACATCGCGCACTTCGCTCGGACCGCGTTCGGGTACCGCTTCGACCTCGCCATGGCCAACGCGGTCGGCGGCGCGGGCGAGATCGCGCATCGGACGCAGCATCTGCCGCACCAGCAATCCGCCGATCAGGATCAGGGCGACCGCCGGGGTCAAAGCGAGCAGGATGCGGCTGACCGCCATGTCGAGCGCACGCACCGGTTGGCGTGTGCGAAACGTGACCCAGCTGGCATCGTCGAGCCGGAACGCGCCGGTGATGAAGCCGTCGCGCCCCGGCGAGGTCAGGCTGAGGCGGAGGTCGCGCCCATCGAGATTGGGTTCCCAGGCGAGCACTTGCTCGGTCAATTTGTCGAGCGACGGTGCGACCGCGGGCGATTTGGGCAGTACCGCGCGCCACGCGACCGCATAGCGCGAGGTGGTGAGTTCGGACGCCATCGTGTTGCGCTCGCCGATCGGTGCTTCCTCGATCAGCTTGCTGGCGATGACGAGATGCTCGGCGAGCCGGTGCGCTTCGTCCTGGCGCACCGAGAACTGGCTGGCGCGCTCGTACAGGAAGGTGCTCGCGCCATATTCGACGAGGACCGCGAGCAGCAGGATCGCGAAGACGCGGCCGATCAGCCCCAAGGTGAGGTGGGGCAGGCGCGTCAACGCCGCTCGACCGCGACGTTGAGCATATAGCCGACGCCACGCACGGTGATGATCGGGGCGGGCTTGCCCGCGCTCGACAATTTGCGGCGCAACCGGCTGATCAGCACGTCGACGCTGCGGTCCGAACTGTCGCCGAGCCGGGTGCGCGACAGCTCGATCAGGCGTTCGCGCGCGATCACACGCTGGGCGTTGTCGCACAAGGCGACGAGCAGATCGAACTCGGCGCCGGTCAGTTCGACCGCGGCGCCGGTCGGCGACAGCAATTCGCGGCGCGGCAGATTGACCGTCCAGCCCTCGAAGCTGAGCTCGCCTTTCTCGCGATCGGCGGGGCCGCGCTCGATCGCATGGCGGCGCAACACGGCGCGTATGCGCGCGACCAGCTCGCGCGTGCCGAATGGCTTGGCGAGATAATCGTCGGCACCGAGTTCGAGCCCCACTACGCGATCGGTCTCGCTGCTCTTGGCCGAGATGAAGATGATCGGGACGTCGCTGGTGCGGCGAAGCTCGCGGCACAAATCGATGCCGCTGGTGCCGGGCAGCATGATGTCGAGCAGGACGAGATCGACCGGGCCTTGTTCGAACGCGCGCCACATTTCGGGCGCGGTCGCGGCGGGCCGGACATTATAGCCATTCTCCTGTAGCGCGCGGGTAGTGAGCGTGCGGAGCGGCGGGTCGTCCTCGACCAGGACGATGTTGGGGGCGGTCATCGGACGGCCTCTATCGGTGTCATGCGCTGGACCTAGTCGCGCGACGCTCCGCCCTCAAGGTTGCCGCCCCGGGCCGGCAATGATTTGTTACGGAGCGGCAAGGCGGCGCGACGGACCGAATGGCAGGAAGCGGGCTCTTCAAAAAGGAGTCCAATGTGAAATCCGTCCTGATCGCCGTGGCCGCCGCGCTTGTCCTGCCGCTGCCCGCCGCCGCGCAATCGCTCGATGAAACGCACGAACTGGTCTGGCACCCGGCCGGCAAGACCCCCGCGGCCACCTATCGCATGCGCGACCGTCCGGCATGCACCCCGACCGCTGGGCATCACCAATCGGGCAAGACGGCGATGCCGACGAAGAAGGCTTGCCTTGTGGAAGTGGCGAAGGCGCCGGCCGCAGCGAAGGGTGGAGAGCCAGCGATCGGGCAATAACGGGGCTTCCCCACCCGCCAAGTTCAAAGGCCGTCTCGCCCGTTTCGCAGCTCAAGGCAGCGCGAGTTGCGCCTTGGCGACCTGTTGCAGCTGGACCGCGACCCGGGGATCGATGCCGAGATCGTCGGCGGCGCGCTCATTGGCGCCCAGCCTGGTCGGGTCGACCCCGGTGACGCGGCCGAACACGACCAACGCCTCCAGATAATAGCCGAAGATACTGGCGTGGTAATGGTCGTAGGTCCACAGATCGACCTGGCCGAACGCGACGCCATTATAGGGATCGGGGTCGGCGATTCCGCTCGCGATCGCGCGGTTCCATGCCTCGCCGACGGGGAGGATGCCGCGGAATGCAGGCGACAGCGCGCGAACCCCGTCGGCCGCGCGACGCAAATCCTGCGCCATTGCCGTGATCGGCTTGCCCGACCAGGGGCTGCCCGGCAGATAGACCAGATCGGCGCGGCTCCAGGTCGCCATCAGATAGACGTCGACCCGCGGATTGTTGCGCGCGAACATCGCGGCGAATTGCGGGGCATAGGTGCGATAATCGGTCGCATCGCCCGGGCGATCGCGATCGAGCGTGCTCAGTTCCTGAAGGACGACGACATCCCATTGCCGGGAGACCAACTGACGGCGCTGGTTCCAGTGGAAGCCGAGCGTCTTGCCGCCATCGGTCTCCAGCGCCACCGTATAATTGAGCCCCGATTCGGCGGCGAACAATTTGAACAATGCCGGCACGCCGCCATAGCCGTCGCCGTTCAGATCGATCACGGTGTTGTTGCGATAGCGTTTGACCGCCGAATGCGCCCCTTGGGTGAAGCTGTTGCCGATGAACAGGATCGAGCGCGGTCGGGCGGCCGTCGTCGTCGGAGCTGCGACGGTCGGGGCCGGCGGTGGCGGGGCCACCTGCGCCGCCGCGGGGATCGCGGCGGCGGTGGAGAGCGCCAGACCAAACAGGGCAATCAGTCGCTTCATCGTCAGAACTTCTTCCCAACCTGCATGTACCAATAGCGTCCATAGGGCACGTAGAGCGAGCCGAGATAGCCCGACTCAGTGACTGGCGGCTGCTTGTCGAAGATGTTGCGCGCGCCGACCCTGAAGCTTGTGCCGTCCATCGGGCCTTTCCGGAAGCGGTATTGCACATAGAGGTTGAACTGGGTCTGGCCGTCCACGACGAACGGGTTGCCCGCGCCATCGAGGAAGTTGGTGTCGTACACCGTGCCGATATAATTGGCATAGCCGCCGAGCTGGACCCCGCCCAATGTCCAGGTCAGCGATCCCGACCAGCGCCATTTGGGCTTGCCGTTGACCTGGAGCAGGCTGCTGGCATCGGTCAGCGGGGTAGCCGGATTGATGGTGCCGGCGGCGCGCGCGTCGAACAGCGCCTGCACCGCGGGCGGCGTTTGACGGCTATACTTGGTCAGCCGCGCGACGTTGACGTTGAGGTTGAAGCGCCCAAACCCGGTCTTGACCGTGTAGAGCATGGTCAGATCGTAGCCGCGCACCGTCTGCGGCAGCAGGTTGACGAACTGGTCTTTGATCAGCGTCACCGCGCCCGCCGGGGCAAGCCCGGTGCCGGCGAAGACCGGCGTATCGTCGCTGGTCGGTGCGGCGCGGATCACATTGGGATTGCTCGAGCCTTGCAGGCGCAGCAAGTAATCGAGCACCAGCGCGTTCTGCGCGCCGAACTGTCCGACGATTCCGGTCTGCTTGATCGACCAGTAATCGGCGGTGAAGGTCAGCTTGCCATACTCACTCGGGATGAACTTGGGTTCGAGCACGACGCCCGCGGTCCAGTTGGTGCTGTTCTCGGGCTTGAGGTCGGGATTGCCGCTGACCGAAATCGAATAGCCGATCGTGCGCGAGCAGCCGGGGAAGTTGTTGGCCGCCAGCCGCCCGGCGCGAACATCCGCTTCACAGCGATAATAATCGGTCGATGCGGCGCCGTTGGTGTTGAGCCGCGAAAAAGCGACCGCGTTGGTCTGCTCCAGGTTCGGCGCGCGGAAGCCCTTCGAATAGGACCCGCGCAGGCGGATGCCGTCGATCAGGTCCCAGGCGGCGGCGATCTTGGGCTTCGCCACTGATCCGAAGTCGCTGTAATGTTCGTAGCGGCCGGCGAGTTGGACATCGAGGCGGCGGATCAGCGGCACGTTCATGTCGGGCGAGATGACCGGCACGGCGAGTTCGCCGAACGCCGAAAAAACCGTACGCTCGCCATGGGTGCTGAACGTCGGACTGACCGCGGCGATGTTCGACAGGTTGGTCGCGCCGGTCACCGTATCGGTGAAGGTCACGGTACCGTTGAGGTTCGGGTCGCGATCGTCGCGCTGCGTTTCGCGCCGGCCTTCGATCCCGAGCGCGATACCCAGGCCGCCGGCGGGCAGGCTGATCAGGTCCGGTTTGGACAGCTTGAAATCGGCGAGGCCTAGCGTGGTCTTGGACTGGCGGCGCAGATTGACCTTGAACTGGTCGATCGTCGACTGGCTGGCGGGCGAGCAATCGCCCAGGCTGGGCGATGCCGCGCAGCCGCCGCTGAACGGGTTATAGGCGTCGGGCGTCGACAGCGCCAAATTCTTCTGCAGCTTGGTCATGTCGATCGCGTTCGAACTGTCGGTCGCCTGCGCCTCCGAATAGAGCAGGGCGGTATCGAAATCGAAGCTGCCGATCTTGCCCTTGGCGCCGATCAGGAAACGGTCCTGCCAATTGACCGTGTTGACGACCTGATAGCCGGCATCGAGGAAGCGATAGGTGCTCAAGGTCACCGGCAGGCCGGCGGCGGGGACGTTGGTCAGGCCCGGGATGCGGTTGGGGTTGGTCTGGCCATTGGCGAATTTCACCGGGCCGAACGGGTTCCAGTAATTCGACGCCGGGATGGTGATGGCATTGAGGTTGATCGTCGGCGGCTGGATGCGCTGCGTGTCGGCGCGGTAATAGCCGAGCTCGGTATAGAGCGTGACGCGGTCCGACACGTCATAATGCGCGGTCAGGAAGCTGTTGTAGCGATTGAGCGATGGCGTGACCGAGGTGCCCGGCCGCGTATCGAACCGCTCCGAGCGCAAGGTCGTCGCGGTCGCGCGGGTACCGGTGCCGAGGCAGGTGTCGGCGCTGATCACGAACACGCAGCCCGGGTTGAGCACCGACTGGGTGTGGAACGCGCCGGCCGAGGAGGTCAGCGCCTTGTTGCCCGGGCTCATGCGGATCGTGCCCGGGCCGCCAACCACGGCGAGGTTGGCCCAGGGTGATTGCGTGGCGCGGCCGTCCGCGGTCAGGTTTCCGGCGAAATCGGGATTGTTGGCGAACAGCGACAGCAGATTGTCGCTCGCCGTATACGGCTGGTCCGAAGCGAGCTGTGCGGTGTGCCGGGTATAGTCGAGATAGAGCGACACGTTGCCGCGGCCGCCGCCGAAATTCTTGCCGTACGTACCGGTCACTTCGTAGTCGCGGCGGCTGGCGCCTTCGGGACCGCCATAGCGAAAATCGAAGCTGCCGCCGTTGAGGTCGGTCTTGGTCACCGTGTTGACCACGCCGGCGACCGCGTCCGAGCCATAGATGGCTGCGGCGCCGTCGCGCAGGATCTCGACGCGTTCCAGTCCGGCGACGGGAAGCGAATTGGCATTGTAGCCGAGCACCGGCACATTGCCTTCGCCCGCCTGGCTGGTCGGGTGCGAGACGAGGCGGCGGCCATTGAGCAGCACGAGCGTGTAGCCGATGCCGAGGTTGCGCAGGTTGATCGAATTGACGTCGCCGCGCGCCGCGTTGCTGGTCTGCGGGTTGTTGCCTTCGTTGAAGGTGACGTCGCCAGCCTGCGGGATCGAGCGGAACAGATCGTCGCCCGACGCCGCGCCCATCGCGTCGATCTGGTCGCTGCCGATCACCGTGACGGGCAGCGCGGCGGTGGTCTTAGCGCCGCGGATTTGCGTGCCGACGACGACGATGTCCTTTTCGGATCCGGACTGGCCGTTCGCCCGGCTGTCGCTGCTCTGTGAATCGGTAAGGCCAGGGACATTGTCCTGCGGTGCAGCCTGGTCTTGCGGTGCGGGTTGATCCTGCAGCGTGGCAGGTTTGTCCTGCGCGACTGCCGCGCTTGCCGCAGTCAGCGCCGCGACCGCGGTGCCGGCAGCCAAGGCGCGCCGCCCGATCGATCGGTTCATGTCACTCTCCCTTATTTTATTATGCGATTGTTATTATGCGATGATTTGTGGCTCGACGGCCGCTTCGAGATTCTCTTCGATGAGTGGGCGTTGGTTGAGTGCGCGGTCGAGCGCGGTGCGGTCTAGTTTCCCTTCCCAGCGCGCGACGACGATCGCGGCGACCGCGTTGCCGATGAAATTGGTGAGACTCCGGCACTCGCTCATGAAGCGATCGACGCCCAGGATCAGCGCCATGCCGGCGACCGGCACCGACGGCACGATCGACAAAGTCGCAGCCAGCGTGACGAAGCCGGCGCCGGTGACCCCGGCCGCGCCCTTCGAGCTCAGCATCGCGACGGCCATCAGCAGCAACTGGTCGCCGAGCGATAGGTGAACGCCCGTCGCCTGTGCGATGAACAGCGCGGCCAGCGTCATGTAGATGTTGGTGCCGTCGAGGTTGAACGAATAGCCGGTCGGCACGACCAGTCCGACCACGCCGCGATCGCAGCCCGCCGCTTCCAATTTGGCGATGAGATTGGGGAGCGCAGCTTCGGACGACGAGGTGCCGAGCACGAGCAGCAATTCGGCTTTGAGATAGGCCAGCAGCTTGAGGATCGAGAAACCGTGCACGCGCGCGACCGCGCCGAGCACGACCAGCACGAACAGCAACGACGTTAGATAGAAGGTCGCGACCAAGGCGCCGAGATTGACCAGGCTGCCGACGCCATATTTGCCGATGGTGAAGGCGATCGCGCCGAACGCGCCGATCGGGGCGGCTTTCATCAGGATGCTGGTGAGCTTGAACACGACGAGGCCGAGCCGCTCGACCAGTTCGAGCACGGGCTCGGCGGGGCGGCCGACCAGCGACAGCGAAATGCCGAACAGGATCGCGACGAACAAGGTCTGGAGGATCGACCCTTCGGTCAGTGCCGAGACCATCGTGGTCGGGATGATCGCCATCAGGAAGCCGGTGACGCTGGTCTCGTGCGCGTCGTGGGCATAGCCGGCGACCGCCTTCATATCGAGCGTCGCGGGGTCGACGTTCATCCCCGCGCCGGGCTGGACGACATTGGCGACGACCAGGCCGATGATCAGCGCCAGCGTCGAGAAGACCAGGAAATAACCGAACGCCTTGATCGCGACGCGGCCGACCGAGCCGAGCTCGCGCATCCCGGCGATGCCGCCGACCACGGTCAGGAAGATGACCGGCGCGATGATCATCTTGACCAATTTGATGAACCCGTCGCCGAGCGGCTTGAGCGCTTCGCCCGCGGTCGGCCAGAGATGGCCGAGCAGCGCGCCGAGCACGATCGCGGCGAGCACCTGCGCATAGAGATGGCGATAGAAAGGCGTGCGCGCGGGGGCGGCGGGAGCCTCGACGGGTTGGGCGATCATTCTTCCTCTCTGTGGCGGCGGCAAGCCGCGCGGCTCTTGTCACCGGGCCTTGGTCGTGCATTCTTGCAGCAAGGAGAGAGGCGGGCCAGCGGCTTGTCGCTTCGATCTAATAGACTGAGAAACATGGAAATTATCGATTATTCCAGTCGACGCTCGCAGACAAAATGTGTGGATTCCCGCACACTATCGGCGGGATAGTGCGGATTTTCGCCCCTTCGGTCCGCGCGGCTTGGCGCCGGGTCTGGCTGATCGGGCTCGTGCTGCTGGCGCTGGCCGCGCTGTTGGTCTGGGTGGGCGCGCGCTGGTCGCTGGCGCAGGCGGAGGCGGTGGCCGACGCCACCGCGCGCCAGACCGCACGCACCCATGTCGCCTTGCTGTCGAGCGAGCTTCAAAAATTCCGTCTGCTGCCGCTGGTGCTGGTCGAATATCCCGACATGGCGGCGACACTGGGCGACAGAAGCGGCGCCGCGCAGGCACGGCTCGACCGCACGCTCGAACAGCTCGCGCAGCGCACCGACGCGGCGGCGATCTATGTCGTCGACGCCGCGGGCACGACGCGTGCGGCGAGCAACTGGAACAGCCCCGCCAGCTTTGTCGGCCAGAATTACGGCTTCCGGCCCTATTTCCGCGACGCGATGGCAAACGGGGCGTCCGAATTCTTCGCCTTGGGAACGGTCAGCGGCCGCCCCGGCCTGTATCTTGCCCGCCGCGTCGACCGCGATGGCCGCGCGCTCGGCGTGGTGGTGGTGAAGGTCGAATTCGACGGCGTCGAGGCGGCATGGACGCGCAACACGGGCATGAGCTTCGTCGTCGATGCGCATGGCGTCATCCTGGTGACGGGGGTGCCCGACTGGCGCTTCCATGCGATCCGGCCGATCGACGCGGCAACGATCGCCGACCTCAGGCGCACGCTGCAATTCGGCAATGCTCCACCGGCACCCGCGCCTGTTGCGTTCGACGGTGCCGGTGCGCTGGTGGGCGGCAAGACCCGCTATCGCGTCGCGACCGAACCCGCGCCGCTCGGTGGCGGGCGGTTGTACCATTTGTCGCCGCTCGATCCGCCGCTGGCGGCGGCGCGCAGCCAGGCTTTGTTGCTCGGGCTGGGGCTGCTGCTGGTGGTCGCGGTCGGCGCCGGCTTGCTGATCCGATCGGCCGAGACGCGACGGTTGCAGGCGGCGGCGCGCGCGGCGCTCGAGGAAGAAGTGAAGCGCCGCACCGCCGAATTGAGCGACGCCAATGCGCGGCTGGTGGTCGAGTCCGAGGAACGGATCGAGGCCGACCGGCGCTATCGCGAATCGCGCGAGGAACTCGCTCAGGCCAACCGGCTCGCCTCGCTCGGCCAGATCACCGCCGGGGTCGCGCATGAGATCAACCAGCCGGTCGCGGCGATCCGCACCTTTGCCGAGAACGGCACGACGTTCATCGACCGCAATGCCCCCGGCAAGGCGCGTGAGAATCTGGTGCGGATCGTCGACCTGACCGCGCGGATCGGCACGATCACCGGCGAATTGCGTGCCTTTGCGCGGCGCCGGGCCGGCGCCAGCGGAACCGCGGCGCTGGGCTCGGTGCTCGACGGCGTGCTGCTCCTGCTCGGTGAGCGTGCGCGCGGTGTGGTACGGGTCGAGATCGGTGACCGGCTGCTCGCCACGCCGCTGGTCGGCGATCGCACGCGGCTCGAACAGGTCGTCATCAATCTCGTCCAGAACGCGATCGAGGCGGTCGACGGGCGTGCCGATGGCCGCGTAATGCTGACTGCGGCGCCGGTGGAGGAGGCGGTCGAGCTGACCGTCGCCGACAACGGTCCGGGGCTGGACCCGGCGATCGCGGCGAGCCTGTTCACGCCGTTCGCGTCGGCCAAACCCGAAGGGCTTGGACTCGGGCTGGCGATCGCCCGCGACATCGCGCGCGAATTCGGCGGCGACATCACGCACAGCCCCGGTCCGGCGGGCGCCACTTTCGTCGCGCGATTGAAGACCGCATGACCGGCCCGGTGATCTTCGTCGAGGATGACGACGCATTGCGGCTGGCGACGGGACAGGCGCTCGAACTTGCCGGGATAGAAGTAAAGCCCTTCGCGCGCGCCGATCACGCCGTCGCGGCGATCACTCGCGACTTTCCCGGCGCGATCGTCAGCGACATCCGCATGCCGCATATGGACGGGCTCGAATTCCTGGCGGCGGTGGCAGCGATCGACCGCGAGATCCCGGTCATCCTGATCACCGGTCACGGCGATATCGCGATGGCGGTGGGAGCGATGCGCGATGGCGCGGCCGATTTCCTGACCAAACCGTTCGCGACCGACCATCTGGTCGCCGCGGTCCGCCGCTCGCTCGACCATCGCGCGCTGGTGATGGACAATCGCCGATTGCGCTTGCTGGCCGAGCAGCCCGCCGACGATCCGCTGATCGGCGACAGCCCGCCGATGCAGCGCCTGCGCCACATCGTCCGTCAACTCGCCGAGGCCGATATCGACGTGCTGGTCGAAGGCGAGACCGGGACCGGCAAGGAACTGGTCGCCACCTTGCTGCACCGTTGGGGACGGCGGCGTGCGCGCCCGCTGATGGCGGTCAATTGCGGCGCGTTGCCCGAAGGCCTCGCCGAGATCGAGTTGTTCGGCCATGCCTCGGACAGCGTGCCGCACACCCGGCTGTCGCGCGTCGGCCAGATCGCGGCGTCGAGCGGCGGCACCTTGCTACTCGACGAGATCGACAGCATGCCGATGGCGATGCAGGCGCGGCTGCTCCGCGTGCTGGAGGAACGCGAGGTCCATCCGATCGGCGCCGAGCGGCCCGAACCGGTCGATTTGCGCGTCGTCGCGACCAGCAAGATCGATCTGGCCGAAGCAGTGCGGGCCGGACAATTCCGCGCCGATCTGCTCTATCGGTTGAGCACCGCGCGCATCCGCGTACCGCCGTTACGCGAACGCGGGGAGGACGTGCTGACGCTGTTCGCCTTGTTCGCGCACGAAGCGGGCGAGCAGTTCGGTCAGTCCGACTGGCGGATGGATGCCGCAACGCGTGGGCGGCTGCGTCACCACGACTGGCCCGGCAATGTCCGCGAGCTGCGCAATTTCGCGGTCGAGACGGTGATGGGCATCGCGCCCGACGATCTGCCGGGTCGCGCCGTCGAACGGTCGCTGTCGGAGCGAGTTGCCGACTATGAGGCGAGCGAAATCCGTGCCGCGCTGGAAGTCAGCCGGGGACGGATCCAGCCGGTGCTGAGCGCGCTCGGCCTGCCGCGCAAGACACTCTACGACAAGATGGCGAAATACAGGATCGTGCCGGGGAATTACCGAGGAACCTGACAACGGTTCGATCTGTCGGAGTGCGGTGGCGCCGACACATCCCCCCCCGGAAATGCTGGGGTGCGGCCCCATCCTTGCGGATTGGCCAGCGTTCCCCGGTCGCAGCGCCACCGAGTGGATCATTAGCGCAATTCCGCGTCTGCGCCTTTGAATGCGGAGCCCGCTTACTTGAACGAGTGTTTCAGATAGCGGCGTTAATGATCTTCGTCGGCCAGATCTCGACCGGTTCGGCGGATATATCGCTCGAATTCCTCTACCTTCAGGGCTGCTCCGGTGGGTGCCATCGCGCGATTCGCACGCCAAGAAATACCGCATTTGAATGCACGTTCCGTGTGCGTAACCACCGTCAGATCGATGTCAGGCCAATCAATTGCCGCCGGTAGGTGCTGGGCGCGACGCCGTAGCGCGCGCGGAACGAGCGCGACAGGTGCGCCGCGTCGCTGAACCCGTAAAGGTCGGCAAGCGCCTGTAGCGGCTCGTCGCTGCCGGGCTGGCTCAAAAGCTGGTGGACCGCTTCGAGCCGACGGTTTCGGATATAGGCCTGGACGCCGCCATCGTCGTCGAACAACCGATGCAGGCTGGTCCGCGACAGACCAAGGTCACGGCACAAGCGCGCGATGGTCAGGCCGGCCGATCCGAGGTGTGCGTCGATCAGCGCCCGGGCGGCGTGCGCAGCGGCAGCGCGACGCACTGCCTGTGCGCTTTCGGGCTCCGCCGAGCGCTCGGTCAATACCAGCAGGTCGATGATCGTCCGCGACAGCAGCGGAATGTCTTCCTCGCAATAGGCGTCGGCGGTCTGCAACAGCCGGTCGAGATAGGCGATCAGCGCGGCGCCGGCGGCGGAGCGGACGACCACGCCATGCAAGGCCGCGACGTCGAGGCCGTTGCTGGTCGCCAGCGGTCGAGCAACGGCCACCAGGATCGTCCGGCTCGCGCTCGAATCGTGGCGCGAGGTCTGCGACAGGTCGACGAAATGCACGCTGCCCGGGCCGGTGCGAAACGGGCGGTCGCCCATAACGCCTGCCGCGCGCCCGGCCAGCGTGATGGCGATATTCAACGTCCCGGGATCGTTCGCGGCGATCAATTGGGCATCCCGAACCCAGCGCTGGGCCGTGAAATCGGCGCGATGCACGATCAGATCGCCGAGCAGGAGCGACACCGCCGAAGCGGCGAACGGCTCGTGCGGCGTCGTGCGATAGAGCGTGCCGATGCTCGGCCACGGCCGCTCGACCCAGGCGCTGTGACTGGTGGCGCCCGAATCCGCCTTGAAGTGCCGAAGCCGGAGGCGCGGGGACGAACGCATCAGCGTCTCCTAGCAGCGGCGGCGACGTTAGTGGAGCGCGCGGAGGCCGATCCCGACCTGCTCGCCAATGCTCGAGACCTTGCCGCCGCTACCAAACGTGGACGCGATCCTCGGGCGCCAGGTACAATTTGTCGCCCGGCTTGACGCCGAACGCGGCGTACCAGGCGTCCATGTTCCGGACGATGCCGTTGACGCGATATTCCTCCGGGCTGTGCGGGTTGGACAGAAGTTGCGCGCGTAACGCGCCTTCGCGTGCCTTGCCTTGCCAGCTCTGGGCATAAGCGATGAAGAAGCGCTGGTCGCCGGTATAGCCATCGATCACCGCCGGCTCGCCATGGCGCGCGACATAGCGCCGATACGCAGCGTATGCGGCTTCGAGCCCGCCGAGGTCGCCGAGATTCTCGCCCAGGGTCAGCTCGCCCTTGATGTGGACGCCGGGGATCGGCTCGTAACCGTTGAACTGCGCGACCAGCTTTTGCGCGTGCGCGGTGTAGCGGTCGGCCGATTCCTTGGTCCACCAGTCGCGGAGTTTGCCCTGAGCGTCGAACTGGCGGCCTTCGTCGTCGAAGCCATGACCCATTTCGTGGCCGATCGTGGCACCGGTCTCGCCGTAATTGACCGCGGGATCGGCGGCGGGATCGAAGAACGGCGGTTGCAGGATCGCCGCCGGGAACGTCACCTGGTTCATCAGCGGATTGTAATAAGCGTTCACTTCCTGGACGTTCATGTCCCACAGCCCGCGGTCGACCGGTTTGGGCAGCCGCGACAATTCCAGCTTCCACTGGAAATCCTCGGCGGCGATCGCATTGCCGAGCGGATCGGTCCGCGACACCGTCATCGCCGAATAATCGATATATTTGGCCGGATGCCCGATCCGCGGATCGAACGAGGCGAGCTTGGCGAGCGCTTCCTTGCGGGTCGGGTCGTCCATCCACGCCGCGTTGTCGATCTTTTCCTTATACGCCGCGCGCAAATCGCCGATCAGCTCGGTCATCTGCTTGTCGGTGTCGGCGGTCCAGTGATGCTGGGCGTAGAGTTCGCCGACCGCTTCGCCGAGATAGTCGTTGAGCAGGCGCACACCGCGCTTCCAGCGTTCGGGCTGGCTCTGCACGTCCTGCATCGTCCGGCTGTAGAAACCGAACCGCGTGTCGTCGAACGCTTTGGGCAGATATTGCGCATGGTCGCTGATGAAGCGGAAGGTCATCCAGTCCTTCCAGGTGGCGAGCGGCGTCGCGCCGATCGCCTTGCCCGCCGCGGCCACCGCGCTCGGCTCGGCGACGACCACGATCGGCATCTTGCCCAGGCCGATCTTGGCCAGCACCGGGGTCCAGTCGAATTGCGGGGCGAGCTTGTTGAGGCCCGCGCGGTCCATCGGATTGTAGATCTTGACCGGATCGCGCCGCGCCTCGGGCGTCCATTGGTCCTGCGCCAGCTTAGTCTCGAGCGCGATGATCGCATCGGCCTTGGCCGCGGCATCCGGGATCCCGGCCAGCTCCTGGATATGGATGATATAATCGCGATAGGCCTTGCGATAGCCGACGTACTTGGCGTCGGGCAGCAGATAGTAATCGCGCGTCGGCAGGCCGAGCCGGGCCTGGCCGGTGTCGACCGTATAATGGGTCGGATCCTTGGAATTGGGGCTGACCCCGATGTTGATCGGCGCGGCAAAACCGGGCTCGGCCATCAGCGCGACGAGCTGGTTGGTATTGCTGACCGTGGCGATCCGCGCGAGCCAGGGCTTGAGCGGCGCGGTGCCGCGCGCCTCGATCCCGGCCTGGTCCATCCAGGCGCCGTAGAAATTGGTGATCCGGCGCATCTTGGGGTCGGCCGGGTTGGCGCCGGCATCCTCGACCAGCTTGCGGACTTCCGCCTCGCTTTCGTCGGGCATGTCGTAATTATAGCCGGCGCGCGCCTTGTCGGGGGCGATCGGCGCGGTCTTGAGCCAGCTGCCCTCGGCGTATCGGAAGAAATCGTCGCCGGGCTTGGTTGCCTTGTCCATCGAGGTGTAATCGACGCCCCACGGGCCGTATTTCGGCTTGGGTGCGGTCTGGGCAAGCGCCAGCCCCGACATGCCCAGCAGCAACAGCGCAGCAACTCGCTTGATCGCCATGACGAAACTCCCCGCTCGATGATCGCTCGCGCGGTGTGTTGTCAGACTAGGGCGGCCGACAAAAGCGGAATCTTGTTGCCCGGTTTCAGGCGGCTTCGGCGACGATCTGGCGCAGCGCGCGCTCGAACGCTTCCGGCGGCTGGCCGCCCGAGATCAGGTAGCGGCCGTCGATGACGACCGCCGGCACCGAGTTGATGCCGCGCGACTGCCACAGACGTTCGGCGTCGCGGACCTCTTGCGCGTAGCGGCCCGAGGACAAGACTTCACGTGCGGTGGCGCCGTCGAGCCCGGCCTGCTCGGCGATCGAGACCAGAGTGTCGTGATCCGACACGTCGAGGCCTCGAGTGAAGTTGGCCGCGAGCAAGGCATGTTTGAGCGCGAGCTGACGCCCTTCGAACTCGGCCCAATGGAGCAGGCGGTGCGCGTCGAACGTATTGTGCAGCCGCCGCTCGCCCAACATTGCCATGTCGAACCCAACCGCCGCCGCGCGGTCGCGGATCGTGTCGCGATTGGCGGCGGCTTGCTCGGCGCTGATGCCGTATTTGCGCTTGATATGCTCGACTGAATCCTCGCCTTCGGGCGGCATGTCGGGATTGAGTTCGAACGGCTGGAAGGTGATCTGCGCATCGACCAGGTCGCCGGCGCGCGCCAGCGCTTCCTCCAGCCCATTGAGGCCGACCGCGCACCACGGGCAGGCGATGTCGGAGACGAAATCGATCTTGATTGGCCGGGGCATTCGGCATCCTTTCCTGTGCGGTCACGGCACAGATAAGAATCGGATTGCCGCATTTCATCGGTGCCGCGCACGGGCGACGGTTTTCGTCTTATGCCGGGCATCTTAAGTGCGCGACGACGCGGTTTACGCGCACTTAATCGTGTCGGGTGCATGAAGCGGTGATGCTGCATGCACCCGTGTCCAAGCCGGAAGAGGAATCGCCGTCGCCTTCGCTGTTTGCGCAGGCGCGGTCGGCGGTGATCTGGCGCTCGGGCGCGCAGATCGTCGGGCAGATCATCACCTGGGGCGCGACCTTCCTGGTCATCCGCATCCTCGACCCGCACGATTACGGCCTGTTTGCGATGACCCAGGTCGTGCTCGCGGTGCTGAATATGCTCAACGGCGCTGGCCTCGCGAGCGGGCTGATCCAGAAGCCCGATGCCGACGAGCGCACGATCCGCCAGCTGTACGGCATGCTGATCGTGCTCAATTTCGGGCTGGGCGCGGTGCAGTTCCTGATGGCGCCATTGGTCGCGGCCTATTTCCACCAGCCGATCGTCGCCGACCTGCTGCGCGTGCAGGCGTTCCTCTATGTCACGACGCCGTTCGTGGCGTTTCCCTATGCGCTATTGGCGCGGGCGATCGATTTCAAGCAACAGGCCAAGGTCTATTTCCTGTCGTCGATCACGGGTGCCGTGGCGGCGCTGGCGGGTGCCTATGCGGGTCTCGGCGTGTGGACGCTGATCCTGGCGCCGGCGGTCCTCTACACCACGCGCGCGATCGGGATGACCAGGGTATCGGGGCATCATTACCGTCCGTTGTTCGACTTCCGCGGTGCGGGCGAGCTCGCCAAATTCGGCGGGCTGATGGCGGCGGGGCAGTTCTTCTGGGTGCTGCAGAGCCAGGCCGATGTGTTCATCGCCGGCCGCGTGCTCGATCCGGCGACGCTTGGGCTCTATACGACCGGGCTGTTCCTGACGCAGATCCTGGTGTCCAAGTTCGTGCCGGCAATCAACGACGTCGCCTTTTCGATCTATGCGCGGATGCAGGATGATCGCGATGCCGTCGCCCAAGGCTTTGCGCGCTCGTCGCGAATGGTGATGCTGGTGGCGATGCCTTTCTATGTCGGGCTGGCGGTAACTGCTGGGCCGCTGGTGGCGACCGTGCTCGGGCCCAAATGGGTCGAGGCCGCGCCGCTCGTGCGGCTGCTCGCGGTGGCGATGCCGGCGATGACGCTCCAGGTATTGTTCAGCCCGGCGTGCAGCGCGATGGGGCGGCCGGGGATCAACGTGCATACCGGCATGATCGGTGCGGTACTGTTGTCGCTGGCGTTCGTGGTCGGGCTGCGCTGGGGTGTGACCGGGCTCGCTGCCTCGTGGTTCTTCGCCTATATCATCTATCTGGCGATCACCGCGTGGCGCGTGCTCCCGGTGCTCGGGCTGTCGGCGATGGCGCTGGCGAAAGCGATCGCGCCGACCGTGACGCCGGCACTGGCAATGGGCGCTTTGGTCGTCGGGATCGACACCATCCTGCCCGCGATGGCGGTGCAGCTTCACCTGACTATCCTGGTCGCGGCGGGCGGCGTGGCCTATCTCGGCTGGCTGTGGCTGTTCTCGAAGGACATTCTGCGCGAGGCGATCTCGATGGTGCGCGGCAAACCTTATTATCGCGCGGGCGAGGGGCCGGCCCAGGTCACCAGCGCCGCCTGATAGCCGGGCGCCGGCTCGAACGAGGCCAAGGTCCAGCCCGGCTCGTCGCTGGTGAAGCGCGCGGGCTCGCCGGGTGCCACCGACACGGTGAAGGCGTCGAGCGGATGGGACAGGCCGAGGCCGAGCGCTTTCACGTAGGCTTCCTTGCGCGTCCAGCAATTGTAGAAGCCCGCCATCCATTGCTCGCTCGGGAGCGCGGTCAGCGTCTCATATTCTTCAGCCGCGAACAGCCGTTGGGCGACGCGCGGACAGGCCAGTTCGGGATTGCGCCATTCGATGTCGCAGCCGATCGCTCCGCCGCGCATCGTCGCCAGCAGCGCCAGCCCGTTCGAGTGCGACAGGTTGAAGGCAAGATCGGGATCGTCGCGCAGAAACGGCTTGCCGTGCTCGTCCGTGGCGATGCGCACCATCTGCGGCGCGATACCCAGTTCCTGACCGAGATGCGCGCGCATCAGTCCGCGCCGCGCGACGAACCGGTCGCGGTCGATGGGCCGGCGAAAACTCGAAGCGCGCAGACACTCATCCGCGTCGAGCCAGCAACGATATTCGTCGAGTTCCGCGCGCGGCAGGTCGAGGTCGAGCAACGTCAGGGTCGCAATGCCCGGCGCGGCGCGGTCGATCGCGACCATCTCCATGATCAGGGCCTCAGGCGGCGGCCCGGCCGGCAGGCCCGATCGAGCGCTTCGTTCAGCCGCTGCGCGAAGGTCGCGACGTTGGGCGCTTCGGCCATCGTGCCGTGCGTGCCCGGAACGTCGAACGATTCGAGCGAGCCCCGTACGACTTCCGACCAACCCGGGCGGCTGTCGAGCACCGCCAGCCGTTCGGCCGGCTGGAACAAGGCGACCACGCCGTCATAGTCGCCGGGGAAATAGCTATACGCGGCCTGCTCCATCTGCGCGGCGAAGACGCGGTAGCGACCCTCGCGCTCGGCGATCTCGGCGACGCCGACATCTTCCATCAGGCCCCGCGCGCGGTCGAAGGCGTAATCCAGCCGCTTGCCGATCGGCAGATTGCTCCACACGCCGAGATGGTAGCGCGCCTTGCTCATCCGCATCTGCGTCGAGGTAATCTTCTGGAATGCGACCGGGTTCATCGTATGGCCGAGCGCGAGCAGCGGCACGTCTTCGCCCGCAGCGCGCAATTGCCGCGCGACCTCGAACGCCATGATGCCGTTGGTGCACCAGCCGCCGATCAGATACGGACCGTGCGGGCGGCTCTCGCGGATCACCGTGACGATCTCCGACGCCATCTGCTCGAACGTCATGCCCGGCTGCAAGGTGCGCTCGAGGATCGGGCCGAGCGGCAGCCCGAGGAACGGGCGGTCGGTGCCCATCGCTTCCGCCAGCGCCATGAAGGTCGGGCCGCCGTCGAGCCACAATAGCGGCAATTCGTCGCCGAGCGGCTGGAGCGGCACCCACTCGCCGAGATCGGCAATGACATTGCCCTCGATCCGCTCGGCGAGCTTTTCGAGCGTCGGCGCCTGGAAGAATTCGGCCATGCCGATGCGGCGGCCCCATTGCTGTTCGATGCGGACGAGCAGCCGCGCGACGAGCAGCGAATGCCCGCCGAGTTCGAAGAAGCTGTCGTCGCGGCTGACCTGGCCGATACGCAGCAGGTCGCACCAGATCGCGGCGAGCTTCTCCTCGGTCTCGCCCTGCGGCGGTTCGATCTCGCGCGCACCCGCGCCACCAGGCTGCGGCAGCGCCTTGCGGTCGACTTTCGCATTGGGCGTCATCGGCAAGGCCGGCAGATGCTCGAAATGCGAGGGGATCATGTAATCGGGCAGCGTCCGGGCGAGATGCTCGCGAAGCTCGGCGCGGCTCGGCGGCGTGTCGCCGCGGGTGACGATATAGGCCGCGAGTGCGCGTTCGCCCGAGGCGTCGGGCCAGCTGCGCACGGCGGCGGCGGCGATGTCGGGATGCTCGGCGAGCGCGCCTTCGATCTCCTCGACCGCGACGCGATAGCCGCGGATCTTCTCGTCATTGTCGACGCGGCCGAGGCACAGGATCGTGCCGTCGGGCCGATAGCGGGCGAGGTCGCCGGTGCGGTAGAGGCGCTCGCCACGGATCTCGACGAAGCGCTCGGCGGTGAGGTCGGCGCGGTGGCGATAGCCGTGCGCGAGGCCGGCGCCGCCGATGAACAATTCGCCGACCACGCCGATCGGCGCGGTGTTGCCATAGCGGTCGAGGATATGGATCGTCGTGTTGGCGATCGGGCGGCCGATCGGCACCGGGCCGTCGCCGGACGTGACGCGCGCGACGGTCGACCAGATCGTGGTCTCGGTCGGGCCGTAGACGTTCCATAGCTCGCCCGAGCGTTGGACCAGGCTTTCGGCGAGGTCGCGCGGCAGCGCTTCGCCGCCGCACAGGATGCGCAGGGTCGGCGATCCTTGCCAGTTCGCCTCGATCAGCGCACGCCAGGTCGCGGGGGTCGCCTGCATGACGCTCGGTTTGGCGCCGACGAATAGCTCGTTCAACTGGCGCGGGTCGGCGGTGACGCTCTTGGGCGCAACGATCAGCTCGCCGCCGCTGATCAGCGGCAGGAACAGTTCGAGCGCGGCAATGTCGAACGACAAGGTGGTGACCGCGAGCAGCGAATCCTCGGACGTGAAGCCGGGGTTGGCGCGGAACGAGGTCAGCAGGTTGATCAGCGCTTGATGGCCGATCTCGACACCCTTGGGATTGCCGGTCGAACCCGACGTGTAGAGGACATAGGCGAGGTCGGTCGGCTGGACGGAGACCGATGGACGTGTGGTCCCGGCCGGCGCGACGTCCTCGATCAGGATGCGCTTGAGCGGGCATTTTGGCAGGACGTGGCTCAGGCGCCGCTCGGTCAGCAGCGCGGCGGCGCCCGCATCGGTCGCGATATAATCGAGCCGCGCGACGGGGAAATCGGGATCGAGCGGCAGGTACGCCGCGCCGATCCGGTGCACCGCGAACAAGGCGGCGACCATGTCGGGCGAGCGGTCGAGGCAGATGCCGACCAGATCGCCTGGCCTGAGCCCGGCTGCATGCAAGGTGCCCGCAATGGCGTCGGCGCGCGCGTCGAGCGCGGCATAGCTGACCGCCTGATCGCCGAAGCGGATCGCGATGGCATCGGGCCTCGCCGCGACTTGCGCACGGAACGCCTCGGGCAGCATCGCCGACGACAGCGGCGTGGCAGTGTCATTCCAGTCGACCAGCAATTGCTGCCGCTCGCGCTCGCCGAGCAGCGGCAGGTCCTTGAGCGGCCGGGTCGCATCCGCAACCACGCCTTCGAGGATCGTCAGATAATGACCGATCATCCGCCGCACCGTCGACGGGTCGAACAATTCGGTCGAATAGAGGAAGCGGCCGTGCATCCCCTCATTCTGGCGCTCGTCGAGTTCGAGATAGAGGTCGAACTTGGCGCCCCCGACCACGACGTCCATCTGGGTCAGGTCCCAGCCGTCGGGGAAGGGATCGACCGGCGGTTCGATCGAGAACAGGCAATTGAACAGGGGATGCGTGCCCGGCCGGCGCTTGACGTCGAGCGCGCGGACCACCTCGTCGAAGGGCGCTTCGCTCGCGGCGAGCGCGCCGAGCACGGAGTCGCGCACTTCGGTCAGGAAATCGCTGAACCGTGTCTCGCCTTTGGGCTTAGCCCTCAGCGCGATCGTGTTGAGGAAATAGCCGACGACATTTTCGAGTTCGGGGCGGCGGCGCAGGTCAGTAACCCCGCCGACGATGATATCCTCGTCGCCCGAATAGAGGTGGAGCTGCGCGTGATAGGCGGCGAGCAGGGTCATGTAGAGCGTGACGCCGTGGCGTTGTCCGACCAGCTTCAAGTTTTCGATCAGGTCGTTCGGAATCTCGAACACTTCCATCGACCCGGCATGGGTCGGGCGCGCCGGCTTGGTGCGGTCGCCGACCAGTTCGAGCTTGGGCGGCGCATCGGCCAACGTGCGGCGCCAATAGTCGATCTGCTTCTGGATCGGCGCGCTCTTGAGATGCTCCTGCTGCCAGATCGTGTAATCGCCATATTGCAGCGCGGCCATCGGCAGCGGCGAGGGCGCGCCGCGCGAGAAAGCGTCGTAGAGTTTGGCCAGCTCGGGCACGATCACGCGATAGATCGCGACGCCGTCGAAGATGATGTGGTGGAGCGTGAAATAGAGCCGGTGATTGTCGTCGGCGAGCTTGACGATGCGCGCGCGAAACAGCGGCGCGTCGTTCAGGTCGATCGCGCGGCGCGCATCCTCCTGGCCGATCGCCAGCGCGGCGGCGTCGCGCTCGGCTTCGGGCAGATGGCTGACATCGTCATAGGGCAGCACGATGTCGCGATGCTCGCGGACGCGCTGCACCAGCACGCCGCCTTCCTCGACGAACGCGGTGCGCCAGGCTTCGTGCCGACGCAGGATTTCGTTGACGCTGCGCTCCATCGCGCCGCGGTCGAAACTGCCGAAGCGGTGGATCGTGATCGACTCGTTATAGAGCGGCACGTCCGGCGCCATGATGGCGTGGAGCCACACCTGACGCTGGTCGGCCGACAGCGGGATCTCCGCGTCCGGTGTGCGCTTCTCGATCTGCTGCGGCTTGGCGACGGCCACGCCGCCGCCCCGCATCATCTTTTCGAGCAGTGCCCGCTTCGACGCGGACAGATCGACATGCGCATTCATGGGTGTTCAGGCCTCCACGGGGCGGAAGGCGAGCGGGAGGGCGCTCAACCCGCGCAGACCCGAATTGGTGCGCCATTCGAGCGTGCTCTCGGGCACCGCGACGCGAATGTCCTCCATGCGTGCGAGCAAGGCGAGGTACGAGATCCGCGCTTCCATCCGCGCCAGCGCCGCGCCGAAGCAGAAATGCGCCGCCCAGCCAAAGGCGAGGTGACGGTTGTCGGTGCGGGTCAGATCGAGCTCGTCGGGATTGGGGAAGCGTTCGGGATCGCGGTTGCCGGCAGCCATCACCGCCATCACCGCTTCACCCTTTTTCATCAGCTTGCCGCCGATCTCAGTGTCCTGCTTGACGATACGCGCGGTGTGCTGGCTCGGCGTCTCATAGCGCAGCAATTCCTCGACCGCGCTTTCGATGATTTCGGGATGCGCGCGCAATTGCGCCATCTTGTCGGGCTGGCGCGTGAGCGTCAGGATCCCGTTGCCGATCAGGTTGGTCGTGGTCTCCTGACCGCCGACCATCGTCACGATGGTGTTGGCGATGACCTCGTCCTCGGACAGGCGCTGGCCGTCGACCTCGGCATCCATCAGCGAGCGGATCAGCCCGTCATGCGGGTTGCGCTCCTGCTCGCGAACCGCATCGCGGAAATAGCCGGTCATGTCGGCGACGCACTTGAGGACGTCGCGGACGCGGTCGGGGTTGTGCTGGAAATTGCCGAGCATCTCGGCGAAGGTCGCCGACCAGGCCTTGAGCTGGCGATGGTCCTCGAGCGGCACGCCGAGCAGGCCGGCCGTGACGATCGCCGGGAAGGGCTCGGCGAAATCGGCGATCAGCTCGCACTCGCCGCCTTGCACCGCCTGGTCGATCAGGTCGTGCGCGATCTCGCGGACCTTGTCCTCCATCGCATCGACCCGGCGCGGGGTGAACGCGCTCATGCACAATTTGCGCAGGCGGGTGTGGTCCGGCGCGTCGAGGAACAGCATCTGCCGCGCCATCAGATCGGCGACGGGGCCGAGCGAGGGCAGGCCGAGCGCCTCCATCTTCTTGGGATCGGGCGTGCGGTCCGCGCTGAATTCCTTCAGCACGAAATGCACGTCCTCGTACCGAGTGACGACCCAGGTGTGCATGAACGGATCCCACATCACCGGCGCTTCCTCGCGGAGTCGGCGGTAGAACGGGAAGGGATCGGCATGCACTGCCGGGTCGAGCAGCTGGAACAGGCTGAGGCTCGGGTCGAACGGCTGGGCCGCGGCGATGGGCGAATGCTCGGTCATATCTCTCGGCTCTCCGTTGGGCCGTTATTGCTGGGCGCGCGTGGCGGCTTCGTCGTCGTCCATCGCCTCGATCATCGCGAACACGATCTCCTCGATCCGCGCGGCGAGCTGGCGGATGGTCGGCGCCTGGAACAGGTCTCGCAGCGTCAGATCGATGCCGAACGCCTCGCCCGCGCGCAGCACCACCTGGGTGCCGAGCAGCGAGTGACCGCCGAGCAGGAAGAAATTGTCGTCGACCCCGACATTGCCGCGGCCAAGCACGCCTTCGAGTATCTCGGCGAGCTTTGCTTCGGCCGGCGTCTCGGGCGCGGCGAACCCGGCCGAGGCGAGGGCGTTGGCGTCGCTCGGTTCGGGCAGAGCGCGCTTGTCGAGCTTGCCGTTGGGCGTCAGCGGCAGCGCGTCGATCCGGACGAACGCGCCGGGGATCATATATTCGGGCAGGGTCTTGCCGAGGAATTCGCGCAGTTCTTCGGCCGACAGCGGGTCCTTCTCGACGACATAGGCGACGAGCATGTCGCCGCCATCGGGCGAGGGCGCCGCGATCACCGCGCCCGAGCGGACGCCGGGATGGGTGCGCAGGACGCTCGCGGTTTCCTCGGGCTCGACGCGATGGCCGCGCACCTTGGCCTGGTCGTCGACGCGGCCGTGGAACGTGAGCTGGCCATCGGGGCGCCACGCGGCGCGGTCGCCGGTGCGGTAGAAGCGCTCGCCGTCGATCATGATGAAGGCGGCGGCGGAGAGCTCGGGCTGATGGCGATAGCCGCGCGCGACTTGCGGACCGCCGATATAGATTTCGCCCTGTTCGCCATCGGCAACGGCCTTGCGCTCGCCGTCGAGGATGCGGATCGTCGTGCCCTTGATCGGATAGCCGATCGCGGGAAGCCCGGTTTCCTCATTGCCCGGCGGCACGATCGCCGACGTGGCGACGACGGTGCATTCGGTCGGGCCGTAATTGTTGACCAACGCGAAGGGCAGACCCGGACGCGGACGACCGAGCAGCCGATCGGCGCCGGTCAGGATGTAGCGGAGCTTGGTGCCCACCGCCCAATCGTCGCGGACCAGGTCCTGCGCAAGCGCGGTGGGAACGAAAGCGACGGTGACGCCCTGGACGATCAGCCACGCGCGCAACCGCTCGTCCGAGGTGCGGACGTCGTCGGTCGCCAGCACCACCGAGGCGCCGGCGCACAGATACGGCCAGACTTCCCAGACCGAAGCGTCGAAGCCGAGACCGGCAAGGTGGCTGCCGCGATCGTCGGCGGTGACGCCGAACGCCTCGTTATGCCAGCCGATCAGCCAGGAGAGATTGGCGTGGGTGACCTCGACGCCTTTGGGCTTGCCGGTCGTGCCCGAGGTATAGATGACATAAGCGAGCGCATCGGGATCGTTGGGCGCCGCGGCGAGCGGCTCGGCGGTAGCGAGCTCCGGGGCCTGCCAGTCGAGCGTGACGACCGGGGTCGGGCTATTGGGCACGCGAGCGGCAGTGTCTCCGCGGCCGACGACGAGCGCACAAGCGGCTTCCTCGACGATCGTCTGGAGGCGGCCGTCGGGCCAGCTCGGATCGAGTGGCAGATAGGCGGCACCCGCTTTCCATGCGCCGAGCACGACGACGAGTTGGTCGAACGAGCGCTCGAGGCACACGCCGACCAGCGATTCGCGACCGACGCCCTGCGACGCCAGCCAGGCGGCGACGCGGCTCGCCTGGGCGTCGAGCTCGGCATAGCTGAGCACGCCGCAGGGTGCGACCAGCGCGGTGGAATCGGGATGGCGCTTGGCGATCTCCGCGACGACATGCGGCGTCGAGAAGGGCGGCGCGACGAAAGCGGCGGCGCGGGTTGCCGGGGATTCGCCGCCCTGCGACGAATGGAGCGATGCGTTGTGCTGACTAGCCATAGGCTCGCGCTTAACCGATCAGTCGTTTTGAAACGTTTAAAGCGGCGGCAACCCTCTCGTGCCCGCTGCTCGGCGAAGAGCGGTTAAGAGAGGCCGAGTAGTGAAGGCCGCGTTAACCATCGTCGCTCAACGGATCGAAACGCGTCCCGGGCAATATCCTGCTTATGGGGGAGGGCCTTCAGAACCGCGATGTCGCGTGGACATCACCCCCGCCGCGCGTCGACAAGCCGCGCGTTTCGGGCATCGATCTGTTTCGCGGCGCGCTGGTCGTCCTGGTCATCCTCGGCCATTTCGCCGAACTGAGCCAACGCCACCATTTCCTGACCTGGTTCGGCATCGGCTTCCGGATGCCGCTGTTCATCGGCCTGACCGGTTATCTGTTCAACCTCGAACTGGCGCGCAGCCTGTCGTCGGCGGGACTGCTGCGGAAATATTATGATCGCATGGTGCTTCCCTGGCTCGCCGCCTGTGCGGTGGCGGTGGTGATCACCGGCTCGATCGCGTGGTTCTCTCCATTCTATGCGGTGATCCGCCCGCCTTATCATTTGTGGTTCGTGCCGGTCATCCTGGCCTTCATGTTCGCGGCGAAGCTGTGTCGCCTCGGTCCCGCGACGATGCTGGCGATCGCCATCCCGATGAGCATTGGTTCGATGTACGTGTTCGGCGTCGGGCACGATGTCTGGCAATTCGGCGCCTGGACGCCCGACCGGCGCTATTTCATCTATCCGATCTATTTCACGCTGGGGATGTGGGTCGCGCGCCGCCCCGCGCCGACGCGCGAATATCCGCTGCTGCTAGTCGCGTTTGTCGGGCTGCTGTGGTGGTCGCGTCTGTACGATCATCCCTCAACTCCGGCCGAGGCAGCCGCCGAACTGCTGCTGTGCGTTCCGCTGATCGCCTTGTTTCCCTGGTTGCGGCGGATAACGTTCGACATTCCGCTGATCAGTGCGATCGGCCGGGACAGCCTGTTCTTCTACCTTTGGCATCCGCTGGTGTTCGCTTTGTGGTCCGCCTGGGGATTTTCTGGCGCGCCTCTACTGGCGCTCGCGGCCGGCACGACATTGGCGACTTGGGTGGCGATCGCGCGCTTGCCCAATTTGTCAGGTGTGCTGGGCGTGCGGCCGGTCGCCTCGCCGGCTCCCGCCGCAGCGATCGGAATGCCCGATGCCGCATCACCCGAGGGCGCGGTATGAGCACGGCGTTCAGACTGTGCCGCACGGGCATGATGACCATCGCCTGGATCATGGTGTTGCCGTGCCTGCTCATCCTGATCGGCGCGGTCGTGCCGATCATCCCGTGGTTTCGTATCTATGCGTTGGGCGTCGTACCCAACCACACGTCGTGGCTGTTCCTGTGGGGGATCGTCGCGCTGTTGATCGGGTTGCTGGCGAATTCGCTGTTCAAATCCCGGGCCGCGATCGCCCTCGTCGTGACCGCCGTCGTCACCATTCTCGCGACAACCTGGGTGATGCTCCACTTGCTCTATATCGCGCAGGTCAACGGCGCGCGGATCAACGTCGTCCGGGCGCTCGACTTGCGCGAAGTGCGGGACGGCGCGCGCCCCGACGAAAGCCGAATCTATTCGCGGCCGGGCGGCGAAGACCTGTGGCTCGATATCTACCACCCCGCGCCAAACCCAGCCGGCACCTTGAGTCCGGTGCTGATCGCGGTGCATGGCGGAGGCTTCTTCCAGGGCAGCCGATCGTTCGGCGCCGCGAACCAGCGCTGGTTCGCCGACCATGGCTGGACCGTGGTCAGCATCGACTATCGGCTGGCCAGAGACGATCGGCCGACCTGGAATCTGGCCACGCGCGACGTGCAATGCGCGCTCGCCTGGACTGTCGCCAATGCGGGCGCGCTGCACATCGACCTCGATCGCGTGACGCTGACCGGCGGGTCCGCTGGAGGCAGCCTGGCGATGGCCGCCGGATATCTGGCCAATGCCAAGCGCACCGACCCGGAATGCGGCCCCGCCATTCCGCACATCGCGGTCGTGGTCGCCAAAGCGCCGCTGATCGATGTCATCGGGTCGTGGTATTATGCTAGCGAATTGCGTGACGAGCAGCGTTCATACCTGACGCGCTATATCGGCGGGTCGCCGCGCGATTATCCCGATCGTTACGCCGCGATCGATTTGCGCCATTTCCAATTCCCCAGCAATCCGCCGACGCTGATCCTGGGCGGAGCCTCCGATCCCTTGTTATCGCCGGAAGCCGGGACGGATTTCGTGCGCAAGGCAAATACCGCCGGTCTTGAGGTCCACCAGATCCTGTTTCCCTATTCGGGGCATGATTTCAACACGACCTATAACAGCATCACCAACCAGGCGATGCGGCAGATCATCGCGCAATTCATCGTCGACCATGGAGCGGGGCCGAAGCTAACCGGACTGACGTTCGCGGACTGACCGGCGTATCCGTTCCTGGATCGGCCGGGCTGCTTTCGCACGCGGTCAAGCGCCGCCCGATCGCTCGGCTATTCAGTCAGCGGGCTTGAACCGGTCGGGGTGCGCCGCGGCGACCGCGTCGATCTCGGTCAGCCGCGCATCGATCTCCACCAGGCGGGGAAAGGCCTCAAGTTGGGTTTCCAGCCGTCGCGCATTGTACATTTGGGGCACCAGGCAGACATCGGACAAATCGGGCGATCTCCCGCCCAGGAAGGCGCCGCTGCCAGCCATGGTCTCCAGCGCAGTGAAGCCCTCGATGATCCAATGGCGGTACCAATCGTCGCGCGCCGCCTGATCTACACCCATCTCGTTCAGCCGGCGCAGGACGCGCAGATTGTCGACCGGATGGATGTCCGCGGCGATCACCAGCGCGCGTTGCAGGGTCATGGCGCGGGCGAGCGCATCAGCCGGGATCAGCCGCGGACTGGGAAAACGCGCGTCGAGATAGTCGATGATCGCCAGGCTCTGGCCCAGAATATGGCCGTCAATCTCCAGCGTCGGCACCAGTCCCTGCGGATTGACCGCGAGATTTTCCGGTGAAACGTGCTCACGCTTGAGCAGATTGACGGTGTGGCGCTCATAGTCGACCTGCTTCATCGCCAGCGCGATGCGGACGCGATAGCTTGCCGACGAGCGCCAATAATCGTGCAGCCTTATCGTCACAGCATCCCCATGCCGGCAGCCGCCGCTTCGGCATCCTCCTCGGCGGTGCGTTCCGAATTGCGCTCGAGCGCAACCTTGATCATCGCGGTCAGCGGGTCGGCGAGCGCGAGGCCGAGCACGCCGAACAGGGTCGAGGCGAGAATCTGCATCGACAGGGTCAGCGCCGGGGGCAGATCGACCGTGCGCCGCGCGACCAACGGGATCACCACCCAGCCGTCGAAGGTCTGGATGACGAAATAGATGAAGATCGCCCACAATCCCTTGTCGACACCCGCGCTGAAACCGACCGAGACCATCAGGACACCGCTGACGAAGGCGCCGACATTGGGGATGAACGCCAGCATGCCGGTGATGATGCCGAGCACCAGCGCCATCGGAATCCCGGCGATGCTGAGCGCGATCCACATCAGCACGCCTTCGAACGCCATTCCCGCCAGGCGGCCGGCCAGCAGCCGCCGGAGCTGGGATGCCATCCGCCCGAGCGTGATCGAGAATTCGGCGCGATAGTCGCTCGGCACCATCCACTGCAGCCCGCGGTCATAGATGCGGGGTTCCATCGCGACGAACAGCCCGATGACCATGATCATGAACAAGGTCGTGACCGCACCGAGCGCAGTACCGATCCAGCTGGTGAGCTTGCCGACCGATCCCAACGCCTGTTGCGCGAGGCCCTTGAGATCTTCGGCTCCGGGCAGGATGCCCTGCGCCGCCGCCCATTGCGACATGCGGTCGGCCTGGATTTCGAGCGTGGCCTGGAGCTGTTGGAACTGGATCACCACGCCCGCGCCCGTCTTGTAAAAGACGATTCCGATGAAGGCGATCGTCAGGATGACGACGATCAGCAACCGCCAGCTGCGCGCGATCGGCAAAGCGCGGCCCAACAGCCGCACGCCGCCGTCGAGCATCGAGGCGAATACCAGACCCGCCAGAATGATGAGGATCGGCTGGATCAGGATCACCACCAGCGCCATCGTCGCGGCGAGCCCCAGCCAGACGGCCGCGCGCTTCAGCTCGCGGCGCATCTCGGGATCGCGCATTTCGTTGGGGCTGGGCTCGGCGACCAGCGCTGCGGTGTCGTCGGCCATTTATTTATCCCGTGCCGGGTGGAGCGAGGTACCCGCGCGGCCGCCGCGCAGCCCGCCCCACCAGGTCAGCGGGTTCCAGGTCGCCCTGCCGTTCTTGGAAAAGGTGACGAACTCGGCGCGGCCGCCGATATATTCCCACGGCACCGGGCCGCCCAGCCCGCCCTGGTCGAGCGCGATGCGGCTGTCCGCCGAGCGCTCTCGGTTGTCGCCCATCAGGAAGACATGGTCGGGCGGCACCACGCGCGGGCCGTAATTGTCGCCTTCGTAATAGCTCGGACCGCTGTCCGGCGTACCACGGCTGAGATCGACCGTTTCGAAGCTGCGCCCGTTGGGCAAGGTCTCGCGGACCAGCGGCAACCGGCAAAAATGCTTGTTCGCCGGACCCTGCAGGCCACCGGGGATGTCGCAGGTCGTGCCATATTCCTCACCTGTCAGCGCCACGCCGCCATAATCGGGCAGGTCGACATAGTGAACCGGGCCGCGCTTCACCGGTACATTGTTGATGAACACGACGCCGTTGCGCACCTCGATTCGGTCGCCCGGCAGCCCGATCACGCGCTTGATGTAATCGGTGTTGCGCCCGGGAGGCGTGACGATGACGACATCGCCGCGCTCGGGCAGGCGGCCGAACAGTCGGCCGTGGATGAAGGGCAATTGCACGCCCCAGCTTTCCTGCGGCTTGTGCTGGACGAGATCGCGCCACATCGCGATGGGGTTGGGCAAGGTGGGCGAGATGAACGACCAGCCATAAGCATATTTGGCGACGACCAACTGGTCGCCGACCTCGAGCCCCGGCAGCATCGATTCGGACGGGATGTAGAATGGCTTGGCGATGAAGCTGTGAAAGCCGAGCACGGCGAGGATCAGCCAGAAGATGCCGGCAATCTCTTTCCAGACGGCGTGTGCGCCCGCACGCCACTTGTCCGCGGGCGCGGGCTTGGCGGTTTCGGCCGGTGCCACGGGGTCGAATTTTCCGTCGTTCAACGCCAACTCGTCACTCATTCGTCATTCCCGATACCATGTCTCGACCCGATAGCATCATCCGGGGCCGGCCGCGCCTCGATCACCACGAAGGCCTGCGCCCAGGGATGATCGTCGGTTAGTGTTACATGTATATAAGACACGTGGCCAGCCGGTGTGATCGCGTCGAGCCGTGCTTTCGCGCCGCCGGTCAGCGCCAGGGTCGGCGCGCCCGATCGCGCATTGACCACACCGATATCGCGCATGAAGACGCCGGCCTTGAACCCGGTGCCGACCGCCTTGGAAAAGGCTTCCTTGGCGGCGAAGCGCTTGGCCAGCGTGCCGGCCTTGGTGAACGGGCGGCGATTCGCCTTGGCACGCTCGACCTCGGTGAACACGCGAGTCTCGAATCGCTCGCCAAAACGGTCGAGCGAATTCTGGATCCGCTCGATATTGCACAGGTCTGAGCCGAGACCGATGATCACGACTCTTTGTCCGCTGCCGCGGAAGCGGTGCCGGCCCGCACCCCCATCCGGCCGCCCATAAGATACCATGACTGGGCGGCCGGGTGGGSGYGCGGGCCGGCACCGCGCGCCTCTACGCACATCAGCGCGCCCATCAGGCCGTCGCCCCAGCGAAAGCTGGGGTCTCGTGCCGCAAGCGCGCGCTCCGAAGGCCTGAGATCCCAGCTTTCGCTGGGATGACGGGATCGAGCTAGGCTCACCTAGCCTCATCCATCAGAGCACGCATCCGCCGCACCACCGGCGCCAAGCCGTCGAAGATCGCCTCCCCAATCAGGAAATGCCCGATATTGAGTTCGCGGATCTGCGCGATCGCGGCGATCGGTACGACATTGTCGAAGGTCAGGCCGTGGCCGGCATGCGCTTCGATCCCGTTCTTGGCGGCGAGCGCTGCGGCATCGGCGATTCGGCGGAGTTCGACGGCGCGGTCTTCACCGTCCAGCTCGCAATAGCGGCCGGTATGGATCTCGACCACCGGCGCGCCGAGGCTCAGCGCCGCCTCGATCTGGCGCGGGTCGGGCTCGATGAACAAGGAGACGCGGATATTGGCCGCGCCCAGCGCGCGGACCATCGGCGCCAGGTGATTGTGCTGGCCCGCGGCGTCGAGGCCGCCTTCGGTGGTGCGCTCCTCGCGCTTTTCGGGAACGATGCACGCCGCGTGCGGTCGATGACGCAGCGCGATCTCGAGCATCTCGTCGGTCGCCGCCATTTCGAGGTTGAGCGGGATCGGGAGCTCGGCCGACAGCCGCGCGATATCGTGGTCGGTGATGTGGCGGCGGTCCTCGCGCAGATGCGCGGTGATCCCGTCGGCACCCGCCTCGGCCGCGAGCAAGGCGGCGCGCACGGGATCGGGATAGCCGGAGCCGCGCGCGTTGCGGACGGTCGCGACATGGTCGATATTGACGCCCAGGCGCAGGCGTTCGGAAGGGGAGCCGCTCATCTGACGCCCCAGATACGGGCCCGGTTCGAGGCGCGCAACGTCATGTCTCTGCGAAAATCGACTCCCGCGCTTGAAGATTGCGACGCGGGCGGCGTATAGGCCCGGGCCAGACGGGCCAAATCCGCGACTTATGGGGCCGCTGCCGCGGCTCAAATGCTTGAACAGGGTGACGCGACAATATGCGCTTTACGGTTGTGAAAACAGCGATGCTGGCGGCGGGGCTGATGCTCGCCGGCGCCGGCCAGGCCGCGCCACAGGCGCCCACGGCGCCGCCGCCCGCCACCGCCGCGACTCCGGCGGCGACGACTGCCGCTCCTGCCGGGGCCATCGTTGTCACGGCGGTGCCCAAAGGGACGCCGGATGCCAAGGCGGCGCCCGCGGCTAACGATCCGTTGCTGTCGATGGACGGCGCGCCACCGATGAAGCCCGTCGCAGGGATCGGCCAGCCGGTCGATGGTGAGATCGGTCTCCAGCCGCAGGTGACCAAGAATGGCGAGCGTGCCGCCTGGTTCCACAACGGCCCGCTGCTCTGGACGATCACGATCATCTCGGTGTTCGTGCTGCTCCTGCTGCTCTGGGTGATCTTCCGCTATAACCGCCGGTCCAACCCGGTGCCGTCGAAGACCGCGCACAACACGATGATCGAGGTCGTGTGGACCTTGCTCCCGGTGGTCATCCTCGTGCTGCTGGCGATCCCGTCGATCGGCCTGCTCCAGGCGCAATTCGCGCCGCCGCCGAAGAATGCCATCACGCTCAAGGTCACCGGCAACCAATGGTATTGGACCTATAGCTATCCGGACAATGGCGGGTTCGAAATCACCGCCAACCTGCTCAAGGAAAAGGACGAGGTCGGCCCGGGCGAGCGCGCGCGCACCGACGACGACGGTCCCCGCCTGCTGGCGGTCGACAATCGCGTCGTGCTGCCGGTCGGCGTGCCGATCCGCCTGATCACCACCTCGGCCGACGTCATCCACAGCTGGGCAATGCCGGCATTCTGGATCAAGCTCGACGCCGTCCCCGGCCGCCTCAACGAGACCAGCTTCACGATCGAGAAGCAGGGCCTCTATTTCGGCCAGTGCTCGGAATTGTGCGGTCCCAAGCATGCGTACATGCCGATCGCGGTCGAAGCGGTTCCGCTCGACGTCTACAACAAATGGGTTGTCGCCAAGGGCGGCAAGGTCGCCGGTGCGGCCGAACCCGGCGCGGCGCCGGCTGCTGCCAATGCGTCGGCTCCGGCGGATGCCAACACCGCCGCACCCGCGGACAATATGACCGCCTCCGACAATGCCGCTGCCGGCAATTCGACTGGACAGTAAGACAATGAGCGATATCGCCCTCACGCCCAACGCCTTCGAGGCGCATCACGGCGGCCACGAGCATCATCATGACGCGGATCACAAACCGGGCTTCTTCGCCCGCTGGTTCATGTCGACCAACCACAAGGATATCGGGACGCTGTACCTGATCTTCGCGATCACCGCGGGGATCATCGGCGGTGCGATTTCGGGCCTGATGCGTGCCGAATTGATGCATCCGGGCATCCAGTTCCTCGGCGAATGGGCCAATACGCTCAACCACATCCGTGGCGGCGGCGACGTCAACATGGACCAGGCGCGCCATCTATGGAACGTGCTGGTGACGGCCCATGGTCTGATCATGGTGTTCTTCATGGTCATGCCGGCGATGATCGGCGGGTTCGGCAACTGGTTCGTGCCGCTGATGATCGGCGCGCCGGACATGGCGTTCCCGCGCATGAACAACATCTCGTTCTGGCTGCTGATCCCCAGCTTCACCCTGCTGCTCGCCTCGCCCTTCTTCGGTGGCGCGGATGGCGGCGCGGGCACCGGCTGGACGGTCTATGCGCCGCTATCGACGCAGGAGGCGGGGCCATCGGTCGACATGGCGATCCTGTCGTTGCACCTGGCGGGCGCGAGCTCGATCCTGGGCGCGATCAACTTCATCACTACCATCTTCAACATGCGCGCGCCGGGCATGACCCTGCACAAGATGCCGCTGTTCGTGTGGTCGGTGCTGGTCACCGCGTTCCTGCTGCTGCTGGCGCTGCCGGTGCTCGCCGCGGCGATCACCATGCTGCTGACCGACCGCAATTTCGGCACGACCTTCTTCCAGGCCGAAGGCGGCGGTGACCCGATCCTCTACCAGCATCTGTTCTGGTTCTTCGGCCACCCCGAAGTGTACATCATGATCCTGCCGGGCTTCGGCATGATCAGCCAGATCATCGCCACCTTCTCGAAGAAACCTGTGTTCGGGTACCTGGGCATGGCGTACGCGATGGTCGCGATCGGCGTGGTCGGATTCATCGTGTGGGCGCACCACATGTTCACCACCGGCCTCAGCGTGAACACCAAGATGTACTTCACCGCCGCGACGATGGTGATCGCGGTGCCGACCGGCATCAAGATCTTCTCGTGGATCGCGACGATGTGGGGCGGCTCGCTCAGCTTCAAGACCCCGATGGTCTGGGCGATGGGCTTCATCTTCATGTTCACCGTCGGCGGCGTGACCGGCGTCGTGCTCGCCAATGGCGGCGTCGACGACTACATGCAGGACACGTACTACGTGGTGGCGCACTTCCACTACGTGCTCAGCCTCGGCGCGGTGTTCTCGCTGTTCGCGGGCTTCTATTACTGGTTCCCGAAAATGTCCGGCCGGATGTACAACGAGCTGCTCGGCCATGTGCACTTCTGGGTGTTCTTCATCGGCGTGAACGTGCTGTTCTTCCCGATGCACTTCCTGGGCCTGCAGGGCATGCCGCGGCGCTATCCGGACTATCCCAACGCGTTCGAATATTTCAACAAATTCGCGACGATCGGCTATATGATCATGGCCGCGGGCATGGCCATCTTCTTCATCAACCTGATCTGGTCGCTGTTCGCGGGCAAGAAGGCGCCCGACAATCCCTGGGGCGAAGGTGCGACGACGCTCGAGTGGACCTTGTCGAGCCCGCCGCCGTTCCACCAGTTCGAGACGTTGCCCGTCATAGACGGGGGTGATTCCCATCATCATTGATCGGTACTGATCCGGCAACGAAGCGCCCCGGAAGTTTTCCGGGGCGTTTTCGTTTCGGCGCAACCGCTTTGCATGCCGCCGCGAGCCGCTTATAGGCCCCTCAACCCATGACCACTGAGACCATCGCCCTTCCTGCCGACTGGCGCGATTTCCTGGCGCTGACCAAGCCCCGGGTGATGACGCTTGTCGTCTTTACCGGTCTGTGCGGCATGCTCGCGGCTCCGGTCGCGATCCACCCGGTGATCGGCTTCACCGCGATCCTGTGCATCGCGCTCGGCGCGGGCGCGGCGGGGGCGCTCAATCAATGGTATGAAGCCGATATCGACGCCAAGATGAAGCGCACGCGTGGGCGGCCGCTGCCGGCTGGGCGGATGAGCCGCGACTCGGCGCTGCAATTCGGTGTCGGGCTCGGCGTCTTTTCGGTGCTGCTGATGGGCCTCGCGACCAATTTGCTCGCGGCGGGCATCCTGACGGCGTCGATCCTGTTCTACGTCTTCATCTACACGATCTGGCTCAAGCCGCGCACGCCGCAGAATATCGTCATTGGCGGTGCCGCCGGTGCCTTCCCGCCGCTGATCGGCTGGGCGGCGGCGACCGGCAGCCTCGCGCCCTTGCCGCTGCTGCTCTTCGCGCTGGTATTCCTGTGGACCCCGCCGCATTTCTGGGCGCTCGCTTTGTTCGTGAAGACCGATTACGCCAATGCCGGCATCCCGATGCTGCCGGTAGTCGCGGGCGAGCGCGCCACGCGGACGCAGATCGGGCTCTACACCATCCCGATGGCGGTTGCCGCGGTGGCGCCCTGGCCGCTTGGGCTGACCGGCGCGATCTATGGCTGGGTCGCGGTAGCGGCAACAGCCTGGTTCGCACTGCTCGCGGCGCAGATCACATTCCGTACGACCGGTGCCGAGGATCGCATGCGCCCGGAAAAGCGCCTGTTCGCTTATTCGATCGCCTATCTCTTCATCCTGTTTGGCGCGGTTGTCGCCGATCGGTGGCTGGCATGACTCCCGACCAACAGAGACTCGCGGCGCAACGCCGCAATGCGCGCGCGCTGGCGCTGGTGCTCGGCGTGCTGGTGATCCTGATCTTCGCGCTCGCCATCGCCAAGATCGGGCTGGGTTGGTCGCACGAGTGATGGCGATGCAGCGGACCACACGTACAGCGCTTCTGGCCGTGATCGGCGTATGCTGCTCGACCGGCCTCGCCTGGGCCAGCGTGCCGCTCTATCGCATGTTCTGCCAGGCGACGGGGCTCAACGGCACCACCGGACGGGCGCTGCGCGCTCCCGGCGCGGTCGATGGCAAGGTCACGGTCGCGTTCGACACCAATGTCGCGCCCGGCTTCAAATGGAATTTCAAGCCCGAGAACGAGTCGGAAACGATCGATATCGGCGCGCGCGACATGGCGTTCTTCGATGCGACCAACACGTCCAGCCAGACGCTGACCGGTACCGCGACTTTCAACGTCACCCCGGCGCAGGCGGGGATATATTTCAAGAAAATCCAGTGCTTCTGCTTCACCCAGCAGACGCTCAAGCCCGGCGAGACCCAGCGCATGCCGGTGATCTTCTTCGTCGATCCGGCGATCCTCAAGGACCCGGACGCGCGCGATATCCAGACCATCACGCTCAGCTATACGTTTTACCCGGTAGATTCCGCGAAAACGCCAAGCTAGAGGCTTAATCAAACCAGTCTAACGGGGACCGACATGGCCGGCGCCAAGAACCACGATTACCATATCCTGCAACCCGATCCCTGGCCGCTGATCGGCGCGATGTCCGCGCTGGCGCTGGCGTCGGGCGGTATCATGTGGATGAAGGGCGCGCATTACGGTTCGCTGTTGTTCGGCTTCGGCCTGATTTGCGTGCTGTTCACGATGTTCTCCTGGTGGTCCAACGTCATCAAGGAAGCGCATCAGGGCGATCACACCCCGGTCGTGCAGCTCCACCTGCGCTACGGCATGGTGCTGTTCATCGCCTCCGAAGTGATGTTCTTCGTCGGCTGGTTCTGGGCGTTCTTCGATTTTTCGCTGTTCCCCGCGCCGGTCGTGTGGGACGCCGCGAGCAAGACGGCGAGCCTGGCGACCGAGAATATCGCCGCCGCCTCGGTCTGGCCGCCCAAGGGCATCGAGGTCATCAACGCCTTCCAATTCCCGTTGCTCAACACGATCATTCTGCTGCTGTCGGGCACGACGGTGACCTGGGCGCACCATGCGCTGATCCACAATCAGCGCGGCGGCGCGATGAAGGGCCTATGGGGTCTGCTGGGCGTCGGCGAGAATGACGGCGTCAAGAAGGGCCTGTGGCTGACGATCGTGCTCGGCGTGCTGTTCAGCTCGATCCAGGCGTATGAGTATTCGGAAGCGCCGTTCCCGTTCAAGGGTCTCAACTATGGCGCGTCGTTCTTCATGGCGACGGGCTTCCACGGCTTCCACGTGCTAATCGGCACGATCTTCCTGACCATCAACCTGATCCGCGCGTACAAGGGCGACTTCACCCCGAAGCAGCATTTCGGCTTCGAGGCCGCCGCTTGGTACTGGCATTTCGTCGACGTGGTGTGGCTGTTTCTGTTCATCACGATCTACGTCTGGGGTGGCTGGGGCGCGCCCGTCCACGCCGGCTGATGACTGAGGCGCGACCCGACGGGGGCTCTGCGCCCGCCGCGGTCGCGCCGGTCCAGGTCGCGCTGCGTGGACTTTGCCCGCGCTGCGGCGCGCCGACCTTGTTCTCCGGTTGGGTGCGCTTTGCCGATCGCTGTTCTGCCTGCGCGCTCGACATCTCGGCATTCAATGTCGGCGACGGTCCGGCGGCGTTCCTGATCCTGATCCTGGGCGGGGCGATCGTCGCCGCGGCAATCACGCTCGAATTGTCGCTGTCGCCACCCTTCTGGGTTCATGTGCTGCTCTGGATTCCGCTGAGCGCGGCCGCCGTGCTGCTGGCGTTACGAGTGTCGAAGGCAGGATTGCTCGCGCTCGAATATCGCAACAAGGCGCGCGAATTCCGCAGCGAGGGCCCGCGATGAAGCGCTTCCCGATTGTGGCGACCGTGCTGGTGGCCTTGGCCGTGACCGCGATGATTGCGCTGGGGTTCTGGCAATTGCAGCGGCGCGGGCAGAAGCTCGCCGAATTGGCCGTGCTCGCCGCCAACCCGTCGAAGCCGCCGATCGCCTTCCCGATCCCGGCGATCGGCGACGATTTGCTGTTCCGCCGCGCCGGCACCTTCTGCCTGAAACCGGTCAGCTTCGCGCTCGACGGCGCGGGCAAGGCCGGGTTCCGTGTCATCGCGCGATGCGCCACGGGGGCCGAAGGGCCGGGCTTTTCGGTCCAGCTCGGCACGACGCACAATCCCGAGTTCAAGCCCAAATGGACCGGCGGCAAGGTCGACGGAATGATCAGCCACGCGCCGTCGAGCACCCCGCTGATCGCGACATTGTTCGGCAGGGCCGCGCCCAAGGAATTGCTGTTGGTGGCCAATACGCCGGCGCCGGGACTGGCGGCGAACGAGATGCCCAGCATCGAGTCGATCCCCAACAACCATCTCGCCTATGCGGTGCAATGGTTCCTGTTCGCCGGGATCGCGGTGATCATCTATCTGCTGGCGCTGCGCCGCCGCGCTCGTAAGGGGTAAGCATGCAATATGTGAGTACGCGTGGGGCAGCGCCTGCGCTCGGTTTTCGTGAGGTCACGCTGGCCGGACTGGCGAATGACGGCGGATTGTACCTTCCCGAGGCGTGGCCGACGCTGAGCCGCGATGAGATCGCCGGGCTGGCTGGTCTATCCTATGTCGAGACCGCGGTCCGGGTGATGGCGCCGTTCGTCGGCGACGCGCTGAGCGAGAACGAGCTGCGCGATCTGTGCGCCCAGGCTTACGGCCGTTTCTCGCACGACGCGGTGACGCCGCTGGTCCAGCTCGATCACCGCCACTGGCTGCTCGAACTGTTTCATGGGCCGACCCTGGCGTTCAAGGACGTCGCGCTGCAATTGCTCGGCCTGCTGTTCGAGCGCTTCCTCCAGGGGACCGACCAGAAACTGACGATCGTCGGCGCGACCAGCGGCGATACCGGATCGGCGGCGATCGACGCGGTCGCCGGGCGGACCGGGGTCGAAATCTTCATGCTCCACCCGAAAGGGCGGGTGTCCGACGTCCAGCGCCGCCAGATGACTACGGTGTTCGCGCCCAACGTCCACAATATCGCGATCGAGGGCAGCTTCGACGACGCCCAGGCGATGGTGAAGGCGATGTTCAACGCCAATGCCGCCGGGACTGGCCCGCTCGGGCATCTGACCCTGTCGGCGGTCAATTCGATCAACTGGGCGCGGCTGATGGCGCAGGTGGTCTATTATTTCTATGCGGGTGTGCGGCTCGGCGCACCCGAGCGCGCAATCGCCTTTTCGGTGCCGACCGGCAATTTCGGCGACGTGTTCGCCGGCTATGTCGCGGCTAAGATGGGGCTGCCGGTCGCGAAGTTGATCGTCGCGACCAACGTCAACGACATCCTCCACCGCGCGCTGTCGAGTGGCGACTATTCGGCCGCCGGGGTGGTGGCGACGCCGACCCCGTCGATGGATATTCAGGTGAGCTCGAATTTCGAGCGGCTGCTGTTCGACGTTGGCGGACGCGACGGCGCGGCGATGGCGGCGCAGATGGCGGGGTTCGAGGCGTCGAAGGCGATGCGGCTGACCAACCAACAGCGCGAAGGCGCGGCGGATCTGTTGTCGAGTGCGCGGATCGACCTCGACGACATGGCGTTGGCGATGCGCTGGGCGTGCGAGCGCGCCGGGCAAGTGATCGACCCGCATACCGCGATCGGTCTCGGCGCGGCGCGGCAGGTCGACGTGGACGCTCCGATCGTGACCTTGGCGACCGCGCACCCGGCCAAGTTCGGCGATGCGGTCGAGCGTGCCACCGGCGTACGCCCGGTCCTGCCGGCGCGGGTGGGCGATTTGTTCGAGCGCGAGGAACGGTACGAGACGCTGCCAGCGACGTTCGAGGCGGTGACGGAGTACATCGCTAGGGTCGCGGCATGATCAACAGACCCTCACCCTTCCCACCCGGCTGCGCCGGGCGGGCCCCTTCCCTCTCCCGCATGCGGGAGAGGGAGGGAGCGCCGCAGGCGCGGAAGGGTGAGGGTCTGTCGTCGAGCGCTGCCGCATGAAACTCGACACGATGATCGGCGAGCCCTGGGCCGATTACGGCCTGGTCGACTCAGGCCATGGCCGCAAGCTCGAACGCTATGGCCGCTTCCGCTTCATTCGCCCCGAACCGCAGGCAATGTGGGCACCAGCAAGCCCCGACTGGAAGGCCGACGCCGAGTTCATCCCCGGATCGGACGAGGACGGCGGCGGGCGCTGGCAATATAGCGGCCAGGTGCCACGCGACGGCTGGCCGATGAAATGGGACGATGTCGGCTTCACTGCGCAGACCACGCCGTTCCGTCACCTCGGCTTCTTCCCCGACATGGCGCCGGTATGGACTTGGATGCGCGAGCGGCTTGCGGGCCTGGACGAGGCGGAGGCGCTCAACCTGTTCGGCTATACCGGTGTCGGCACCCTGGCATTGGCGTCCAAGGGCGTGAAGATGGTCCATGTCGACGCCTCCAAGAAATCGGTCGAAGGCGCGCGATCGAACGCGCGGCTGGCGGGACTCGACGACAAACCGGTGCGCTGGATGGTCGACGACGCGACCAAATTCGCCGCGCGCGAGGTGCGACGCGGCCGGCGTTACGACGGGATCCTGCTCGACCCGCCCAAATTCGGTCGCGGACCGGAAGGCGAAGTGTGGCGGCTTGAAGAAGGACTGCCAGGGTTGATCCAGGATTGCCGGCAATTGCTCGACGACCGCTCGCGGTTCCTGTTCCTGACGGTGTACGCCGTGCGCATGTCAGCGCTGGCGATCGGCGAACTCGTCAGCCAGGCCTTCTCCGATCTGCCCGGCAAGGTCGAGGCGGGCGAGCTCGCGGTGCGCGAGGAAGCGCGCGGTCTGTTGCTGCCCACCGCGATCTGGGCGCGCTGGAGCCGGTGAACGGCCGTAGCTGGTAGACGCCTGTCGGCCCGCTTTCGCGATCCGTCGCGCCCGTGCCTCGACAGCCGAAAGGGGCCAGTTTTCCACTGCCCGACGAACATGCTATTCTCCGCCGACATTGCGGGGAGCGGTCCAATGCATCGGTTTCTGAGCACCTTGACCATCCTGTTGGCAGCGACATTGGCTATCCTACCCCGCACCGCCGTCGCCCAGCGCGCCGGCACGCTCATCGCCGCACAACCGGTCGGGGACGCTCCCGCCAATGTCCGAGCCTGGCGGATCGAATATTGGACCAGCGGGGATAGCAACCAGCCGATCCGGGTGACGGGCATGGTCATCGCCCCTCGCGATCGCTCCAGTGCCGGCCCGCGACGGGTAATTGCCTGGACGCATGGCCTGATCGGCATTTCGAAGCGCTGCGCGCCGTCCCTGGGCAGTACCAACTTCACGCTGATCCCGGCGCTCGATGACGTCGTCCGCCGCGGCTATACCATCGTCGCGCCCGATTATCCCGGACTCGGTTCCGACATGGTCCATCCCGTGCTGGTCGGTACCAGCGAAGGTAAGTCGACGCTCGACGCGGTCCGTGCGGCGCGGGGCATTCCCGAAGCCGAAGCCGGATCGCGCTTCGCCGTCTGGGGCGAATCGCAAGGCGGTCATGCCGCGCTGTGGACCGGACAACTATGGTCGAGCTACGCCCCCGATCTGCAACTCGTCGGGATCGCGGCGATCGTGCCGCCGACCGACCTGCACCGGAATTTCAAGGAAGGCAGCGACGCCCGTGTCCGCGCCCTGCTCACTGCCTATACCGCGACGAGCTGGTCGCGCTATTACGGCGCGTCGATGTCGATCCTGGGACCGCGCTCGGTCCAGAACGTGATGACCCGGTTGGCCGACAACAATTGCGTCAACTTCGACGCGAAGCCCAAGCTCGGCACGATCATCGGCATCGTCATCGCCCAGCGCGCGATCCGCAATCTCGACCTCGGCACGAAACAGCCCTGGGGACGGTTGATGCGCGAGAACAGTCCGTCGGCTGCTGCCATCAAGGTGCCGGCGCTGATCGCCACCGGGACCGGCGACACCATAGTCGCCCCGGCCGTGGTGCGCGATTTCGCGCGCGCCGCCTGTGCTTCAGGCAAGACGGTGCGCTTCATCTCGGTGCCGGGCGGCGAGCATGGCACTGTCGCCCGTACCGAGGCGGAAGCGACGCTCGGCTGGATCGATGCGCGCTTCGCGGGAGGGCGGGCGCCGAGCAATTGCGGGTCGTTCTGAGCGCCTGCGGAGCCCCGGGGCCGGATCGCCGCGACGCCGACTGGGCTGCCCGCGACCAGCGCGATACGAGCGACCTAGGCCGGATCCCTCAGCACAGCTCCTCGATCACGATCTCCACCGATCGCACATCGGCTTCGTCCACGCTCTGCTTGCCGAAATGCTGTTCGTCCTCGATGTTGATCGTCGTCATGAAAGTCTTCATCTTCAATATCTTCGTTATCTTGTCGCCTGCGACCAGAACCTGATCGCGGAACACTGAAGATCGGTCATTTTTGGCCTCGGACGTCGTTTCGGCATGATAGATATCCTGAAGCGACAATGCCCGCAGGATAGCCAGCGGATCGCACGATACCGGTTTGCCCAAGCTCAGTGACATTATGGTGCAGGACATCTTGAACCCGGCTTTGCCCGACTTCGCCTGATCGAGGATCGTGTCCATCGCGTATGTAGCGCGGCCGACCGAGAGCAGGCTGCCCTCCGTGATCAGATGCCGGAAGTCGCGAAATGCCACGCAGGCTTTGTCCCGGTCGCCTCCGGCGGCGGATGGCCGCTTCCACAGCCCGTATCTTGTTTCGACCTTGAGATCGTCGTCCCACTTTTCCTTCTCGAGAATCGCGCCACGGATGATCTTCGGCGCGACAGTGTACACGGCGACCCTGCAGAGCGTGTCACCATAGGGCCTGGGCGCCCCGTAGAATTCGATCGGGCCGTCCTGCCAGCCCCTGGCCCGGTCGTCGGCGATCAGGTTGCGTCCGACACGCTGCAACAGCTTCGCGCCGAGTTCGGCGCTGCTGCCCTTTGGCGGCGGTGACGTCGGCTCGGGTATCGGGGTTTCTGCGGACATCGATACCGAAATCGATGCAGGCGGGGCGGGACGGGATACGAATGCCCATGTCGTGACCGCTCCGACCACTATGCCAAAGACCATGATCGCGATCTTTGAAGCGAGGGAAGCGAGGCGCATGCCTGGATGCTAACGGCTCGGTACCGGCTCGGCCAGCGAAGATGGCGCCAGTTCGTTCGCTTGCAATGACGGTCCCGCTCCACGATGGAGGGTAATTCGAGAATATTGTTCAATCCAGCCCGGCGCGGATCGCCGCACCGGCGACGAACGGCGCTCCCGCGACCAGCACAAGGCTGACCGCCGCCAGCAGCTTGAGCGCGCCGACGCCGCCGTCGAGGCTGCCCGCGCCGAAGATCAGCAACGGCACCGCGAGCGGCAGCAGTAGCAGCCCGGCGATCGCGCCGGCGCCGCGCAGCCCCGCGACCAGCGCCCCGGTTGCCAGCGCGAGCGCGGCGAGGCCTGGGGTGCCGATCAGCAGCCCGATCTCGACCCGGAGCAGCGTCTCGGTGGATAGGTTGAGCAGGGCCGCCGCGGGGAGCGCGGCGAGCAGGATCGGCGGGGCGAAGGCGAGCCAGTGCGCGATCAGCTTGGCGAAGGCGATGGTCGCGGCGGATTGGCCGCGCGTCAGCAGTTGGTCGATCACCCCGCTGGCCAGATCCGGCGCGACGAGGCGTTCGATCGGGATCAGCGCGGCGAGAAGCGCTGCCGCCCACAACACGCCGCCGCCGACACGCGCGAGCAGCTTGGCGTCGGGGCCGATCGCGAACGGAAACAGGATCGCGACGAGCAGGAAGAACGCCACCGGCAGCAACGCGCCGCCGCCGATCCAGGCGCGGCGCAGGTCGCGGGCGATGAGGAGGACGAGAGCCGAACTCATGCCGCCGGCTCCAACTGAGGTAGGTGCTGCGAAAGATCGATCGCGAGGGCGTCCGGCAGCGTGATCGGCGTGTGGCTCGCCACCAGAACCGCGCCGCCCGACGCGCGATGCTTGGCGAGCGCCGTTTCGAGCAGACCGAGCGCGGCCTTATCCAACCCGTTGGCCGGCTCGTCGAGCAGCCAGAGCGGTGCGCCGCTAGCGATGACGCGCGCAATCGCGGCCCGGCGGCGCTGGCCAGTCGAGAGCAAGCGGACGGGGATGTCGGCGAGATCGCTCAGCGCAAGAGCGTCCAGTGCGGCCGCGACATTGTCCGCTGCTCGATCGAGCAGCGCCCAAAAAGTGAGTGCGCGGGCCAGCGGCAATTCCTCGTCGAGCGAGGGCTGGTCGGTCAGGAGGGCACGCGCCGCGTCACCGGTGATGCGACCGGCGGCGGGGGCGAGCAGCCCGGCGGCGAGACGGATCAGGCTCGACTTGCCGATGCCGTTCGGGCCGGTGACCAGCGCCGCTCCACCCTGCTCCAGCGTGAAAGACAGGCGCTGGAACAGTGCCCGTCCGCCGCGAATGCAGGTGACGGCGTCGAACGCGATCAGGGTCACGCGTCGTCCTCGAGCCGGTGCATATCGTCGTCGCTCAGGCCGAAATGATGCCCGACTTCGTGGATCACGATGTGGCGGACGAGCGTCGTCAGATCCTCGCCGTCCTCGATCCATTCGTCGAGGATCGCGCGGCGATAGAGATGGATGCGGTCGGGTACCGCGCCCGACTCCATCGATGATTTCTCGCCGATCGGGCGGCCATGATAGACGCCCGTGAGGTCGAACGGACTTTCGATATCGAGCGCCTTCAGCGTCTCGTCATCGGCGAAATCCTCGACGATCAGCACGATCTCGCCGAGATGGCGGCGAAACGCGTCGGGCAACGCCGCGAGCGTTCGGCGCGCGATCGCCTCGATCTCCTGTGCGCTTGGCGCGACATGTGCGCCCTCTTGCCCGCTCATGACGAGCGGCATAGGCCGTTATCCATCGCGGCGGCAAGCAAGGGAGAAAGCGATGGTCGAACAACTGAGCGACGAGGAACGCGGCGAAGCGCTCGATGAACTCGACGAATGGGATTATGACGAGGGCCGCGACGCGATCAGCCGCAGCATCACCTTCGGCGATTTCAGCGAGGCGTTCGCGTTCATGACACGCGTCGCGCTGTTGGCCGAAAAGCACGACCACCATCCGGAATGGTCGAACGTGTGGAACCGCGTCGACATCACGCTGACCACGCACGACGCCGGCGGATTGTCGCACCGCGACATCGCGATGGCGGAGGCGATCGATCTGTTAGTCGACTAGCGATGGGATTCCGCCGCCATTGCGTGGCCGTTCCGCTTAGCGGATGTCCTCATAGCCCTTGGTGGCGGGCTTGCCGCGGAAGACGATCGAGAAATAATTGAGGAAATAGATACCGGCGATCTTGGCGAAGCCCTGTTTCTTCATCCGCCGTCCCGAGGTGGGCATGACGAACCGCGGCGAGAACAGCACTTTGCCCTGTTGCTTGGCGCGCTTGGCGATGTCGACATCCTCGCCATAGAATTCGATCGAGCTGTCGAACCCGCCCATCCGCTCGAGCACGTCGCGCGGAATGGCGAAATTGCCGCCGACCATCATATAGCCGGTAATCCCGTACAACGGCCGCGCCGCGACGAACCATCCGCTCGAAATCTTGTTACGCAGCCCGCTGAGGTCGTAAAAGCTGTACGGCCCGGACAGGCAGGCCAGATTCTTGCGCTTGCCGAACTGTTCCCAGATCTGCTCGATCCAGCCCGCCGGCGGGTGCGTATCGGCATCGACATAGGCCAGGATATCGCCGGTCGCCTCGAGGAAGCCGCGCTGGCGCGCCCGGGTGATGCCCTTTTCGGGCTCGAACACATAGGTGACGCCGGGATAGCGCTCGATCACTTGCCGCGTGCCGTCGGTGCTGTTGTTGTCGACGACGATGATTTCGGTCACCTTGCCCGCGACGTTGCGCATCACCGCATCGAGACAGGCGGGAAGATATTCCTCCTCGTTATAAGCGGGGATGATGAGGCTGATCGTCGGCCTTCGCTCTTGGGTCACGCCGGGCATAAATTCGCTAGTGCCGCAATATCCGCTTCCTGGCCAGAGCAAGAGCGAACGCACCGAAGTCGGGGATGTTCACCGGGCCGATTCCCGTTCCCGATCCCGCACCAATCGATCTCGCGACGAGCGCCATAGGCCGCGCCCGGTGCGTCGTCAAAGCGCCAGCGACCACGTCTGGCCGACCAGGTCCTTGCCGAAGGAATGGTGCGGCGTTTCGTCGACCAGCACGAAACCGGCTCGCTCGTAGATCGCGCGCGCGGCGGACAGGACGCTGTTGGTCCACAGGTCGAGCCGTTTGTATCCGACCGCCCGCGCACGGTCGATGCACGCCGCGACCAGCATCTTGCCGACCCCCGTGCCGCGCGCATCGCGCTCGACATAAAGCAGGCGCAATTTGCCCACGTCCGGCTCGTCGCCATGAACCAGGAAGATCGAGCCCGCCATCCGCCCGTCCATCTCCGCGATCCAGGCCGCGTCGCGGTCGGGATCGAAGGACTGATGGAAGTCGGCGAGGATGCGCGCGACCAGCGCTTCATAGTCGCCGTTCCAGCCATATTCCTCCGCGTAGAGGATCGCCTGTCGCGCGGTCACCATGCCGAGGTCGCCGGGCCTGAGTCCGCGCAGCACGGGCCGGGGCGTGGTATCCTGTTCGAATATCCGGGTTATCGTCCTCGCCGCGGAGAGCATCGCCGCGCGCCGGAAGGGCGGCAATCCGTCCAACAGCGCGCCGACCGCGCGCTGCGTATTGCCTTCCAGCGCGGCAAAGGCGGCTCGGCCCGGCCCGGTGAGCGACAGCAATTGGTGGCGGCCATGCGATGGATCGTCACGCATCGTGACCAGGCCGCGATTGGCGAACCGCTTGATCGTGCGACTGATCTGCGCCGGGTCGAGCCGGAGCACGCGGGCGATTTCCGCCGCGGTTGGATCGGTCCGGTTGGCCAGTTCGTAGAGAATCCGCGCTTCACTCAGGGTGAACGGGCTGTCGTCGAGATGGGCGTCGAGCAGTCCCAACTGCATGGTATATACGCGGTTGAAGCCGCGCAGCGCGGCCACGTCCCGCTCGTGTCGAACCGTCATGTCGCAACAATCCATTATGTTGATCGAATCAACACTATAGAATCATGACTGAGTCAACAATCCCTCCCGGCGGACAGAATGGGGAGGTCTGAATGTCGATCCACCTAATCCTTGCTGCCGATCCCGCGCCGCATCATCTTCCTGAGCTGGCCTGGCATCCAGCGGGCGGCGAATTTCATCCGGAACGCGGTCTTGCCGACATAAGTGTGGACGGCGTCGCCATGAACCGCATTCCACGCGGCATCGGCGACGTCGGCGGCGCTGCTCAATTCGAGTCCGGCCGCGGTCACCGATTCGCGGATATTGCGGTTGCTGCCGTCGACCGGCACTTGGAGCAAAGGCGTGTCGATAAAGGCGGGAATGAGGGCGCGCACCTTGATGCCGTCGCCATACCATTCGCCATCGAGCGCCTCGGTCAGCGAACGCACGGCGAACTTGGTCGCCGAATAGACCGACAGGCCGGACGTGCCATAGATCGCCGAGGCTGAGGCGGTGTTGAGCAGGCACGATCCCGGCGTCTTGGCCAGATAGGCATGGCCGATCTTGGCGCCGTTGAGCACGCCGACCAGGTTGATCTGGACGACCCGGTCGAGATCCTCGAAGCTCATCTCGGTGATCCGCCCGCCGGTGCCGATCCCGGCATTGTTGAACAGCACGTCGAGCCGGCCGCCGGTCTTGGACGTGAAATCGTCGAGATCGTTCTTCCACGAATCGCGATCGCGCACGTCCATGATATAGGTGTCGCTTATCCCCGTAGGCAGCAACGCGGCGGTCTCGGTCAGTCCCTTGGCGTTGACGTCGGCGAGGCCGACCCGCCAGCCCTCCCGCGCGAACCGCTGTGCCACCGCGCGGCCGATGCCCGATCCGCCGCCGGTGATGAAGATTGCTTTGGTCGTCATTCCCCGCCCTTTTCGTACCGTCGTCATGCCGGGCTTGTCCCGGCATCCACGGAGCCTCTTGGCCCAGGATTGCGGCACAGTGGATCCCGGGACAAGCCCGGGGTGACGAATTCGAGCGTTTGACCCTGTGGCAATCGTTCCGCACAACGTCCGCGTGAGTCTGCCAGGCCCATCCGTCGCCCTTTCCGGCGTGACCAAGAGCTACCCCGGCGGCACCGTCGCGGTCGACGACGTGACGGTCGAGATCGCCGGGGGAAGCTTCGTCGCGCTGGTCGGCAGCTCGGGGTCGGGCAAGTCGACTCTGCTCAAAACGATCAACCGGCTGATCGAGCCGAGCGCGGGCAGCATCGCGATCGACGGGCAACAGATCGATACCGAGGACCGGTTCCGACTGCGGCGGCGGATCGGCTATGTCTTCCAGAATATCGGGCTGTTCCCGCATTTGACCGTCGCCGAGAATGTCGCGATCGGGCTCAGGCTGGAGGGAGAGAAGGACCCGCACGCCCGCGTTGCGGAACTGCTCGGGCTGGTCGATTTGCCGGCGGACTTCGCGACGCGCATGCCCGATGCCTTGTCAGGCGGGCAGCGCCAGCGCGTAGGTGTCGCGCGCGCCTTAGCGACCGAACCCAGATTGTTGCTGATGGACGAGCCGTTCGGCGCGCTCGACCCGGTCACGCGCGATCAATTGGGCAACGCCATCCGCGCGCTGCATGATCGGCTCGGGCTGACCACGATCATGGTCACGCACGACATGGCCGAGGCGCTGCTGCTCGCCGACCGCGTGCTGGTCATGGACAAGGGTCGGATCGTCGCTGATGCGGTGCCTCGGGCGCTGTTGGCCGGTGAAGGCGGCGCAGCGGCGCAGGCGCTGGTCGCGGTGCCGCGCGAACAGATGAAACGGCTCGGCGCGCTGGAGGCGAGCGCGTGATGGGTTCCCCCCAAATCCTCCCCGCTTGCGGGGAGGGGAACCAGCCGGAGGCTGGTGGAGGGGGGGCGCCACCGGCTACATCCCTGGAGGCCTACCCCCTCCACCACCGGGCTGCGCCCGGCGGTCCCCCTCCCTGTGCCGGGGAGGAGTTTTAGTGGTCGACTTCCTCGACGCCCTTGCACGGGTCCCCGATCTCCTCGCCCAGCATCTGTTGCTGGCGATGAGCGCATTGGTGCTGGGGATCATCCTCAGCCTGCCGCTCGCGGTTTGGTCGGCGCGGGTTCCTTCGGTCGGTCGGATCGTGCTCGGCTTCGCGAGCCTGGTCCAGACGATCCCGAGCCTGGCATTGCTCGCTCTGTTCTATCCGATCCTGTTGTCGCTCTCGACGCTGGTCGGCGGCGGAATTCCTGCATTGGGCTTCCTTCCCTCGCTCCTCGCGCTGACGCTCTACGCCTTGCTGCCGATCCTCAGGAACGGCGTGACCGGGCTCGCCGGGATCGATCCGGCGGTGATCGAGGCGGCCGATGGTGTCGGCATGACCGCGTGGCAGAAATTGCGGCTGGTCGAGACGCCATTGGTCGCGCCGGTGCTGATGGCCGGCATCCGCACGGCGGCGGTGTGGACGATCGGCGCGGCGACACTGTCGACCACGGTCGGTCAGCCGAGCCTGGGCGATATGATCTTCGCCGGGCTGCAGACGCAGAATTGGGCGTTGGTGCTGGCGGGGTGCACCGCGGCGGCGGGACTGGCGCTCGCGGTCGATGCGCTGCTCGGCGTGATCGAGCGCGGCATCGCGCGGCGCAAACGGCTCGGCGCATGGATCGCGTTCGGTCTGCTCGCGCTCGGCGTCGTGATCGCCTTGCTCCCGGTGCTGCCGGTGCGGCAGGAGACGGTGACGATCGGCGCCAAGGGCTTCTCCGAACAATATATCCTGGCGCGGATGATCGGCCATCGGCTCGAGGCGGCGGGCTATCGCGTGCGCTACAAGGAAGGGCTGGGATCGGGCGTGATGTTCGCGGCGCTGACGTCGAGCGATGTCGATGTCGCGGTCGATTATACCGGCACGATCTGGACCAACGAGATGAAGCGGACCGACACGCCGCCGCGCGATGCGATGCTGGCGGCGATCCGCAGCTGGCAAGCGAAACAGGGTCTCAATCTGCTCGGACGAATGGGGTTCGAAAACGCCTATGCCTTCGCGATGCGCGGCGATCGCGCCGAGGCGCTGGGTATTACCAGTCTCGACGATCTGGTCGCCAAGGCGCCAGACCTGCAATTCGGCGCCGATCTCGAATTCCTCGAACGCCCCGAATGGAAGGCGGTGCGCGCCGCCTATCCGATCCGGTTCGGGTCGGCCCATGCCTATAATCCGACCTTCATGTATCGCGCGCTCGAAAGCGGGCAGGCGGACGTCATCTCGGCCTTCTCGTCCGACGGACGGATCGCCGCTGACAAGCTGACCGTGCTGAGCGATCCAAAGGGGGCGATCCCCAATTACGATGCGATCCTGACCATCGCTCCGCGCCACGCGAAGGATGCGCGGATGATCGCGGCGCTGAAGCCGCTGATCGGGCGCGTGCCGGTCGAGGCGATGCGCGAGGCCAATTACATGGTCGATCGCGATGCGGGGAAGGAGAGCCCAGACGCGGCGGCGCGGTGGCTGGAGAAGAAGGTGGGGTTGTAGGGATCTCGGCGACGACATTCTCCCCTCCCTGAAAGGGAGGGGATCAAGGGGTGGGTGTAGCGTCGGGCGAGGCTCGATGCCTCGTCCGGCGCTCTCTAGCGATCGGCCAATGAGTCTTTACGGCGCGCAGACGCGTGCACCCACCCCCAACCCCCTCCCTTTAAGGGAGGGGAGTTAGTTGGGGATTGTGCAGTAGCTGGCCTCTCGCCGCGTCGGACGGCGCCGTTGGCGCCGCCGGCCGGGCCGAGCGCCGGGCGGGAAATAGCGCCGCTATTTCCCTGCACTCGGCCTTAGAAGAACACCTTTCTCACGCTCAGCCGGATTGTCCGGCCCATCGGGTCGAGATAATCGGGCTGATAGCTGATTGGCGTGCTGCCGTTGGCGTCGCGGACGCGTTGGCGCGAATCGAGGACGTTGTTGAGCGCCAGGGTCACCCGCATCCCGGCAGCCCAGGGGTTCTTCTTGAGGAACTTGAGCTGCTGGGTGAGGTCGGCGAACAACCGCAGGTTGATCGTCCCCAGGCTCGAAAAATCGAGCGGGTTGGGATTGCCCGGACTGCCGCCCAGCACATGCGTGCCGCTTTGCCAATCGGCCGACAAGCGGACGCCCAGGCCGTTATTGGAATAGCCTGCCTGTGCCTCCAGTTCGTGGCGCGACTGGCCGCCTTGCCCGATCGTACCGCCATTGAGCAGGTCGACGACCGGGAGCGTCGGCGAAAGCTCGACGCGGTCGGTGAAATGCCAGGTGTGGTAGAAAGCGAATTGCAGCCGGCCACCGCCGCCGCCGAACGCACCACGACCGCCGCGCCCGCCGCCGCCGCCGAAACCACCGCCGCCGAACCCGCCACCGCCAAAGCGTCCGCCACCAGGACGGCCGCCGCCGGCCGCACCATCCTGGGGCGGGGTACCCGTCGCGTTGGGATTGCTGCCGTCAGCCGGCGGCGTGGTGGCATTGGGCGTGCCGCCGTCACCCGGGGGTGGACCGCCCGCGCCCTGCGGCCGCTCGCCAAAGCGGCGGTTGTTGGGCAAGCGCAGGCCCTGGAACGGGTTGGGGCCCTTGCCGGCGCGGAACGCCTCGATTTCTTTCTGCAACTTGGATTTGAGCGGATGCGAGAAATTGAAGCCCCAGCGCAATTCGGACCGGTCGGTGCGCGCGAAGTTCACCGTGCGCGTATCGATCGCGGTGAGGTCGCCATCGGCGTCGCGCGTGAAGCGGTCGGGAAAGGCGGCCTCGACCGCGGCAGTCGCCGACGGCAAGCCGGCGATCGCGTTGCGCACGCTCGACTTCACGTAATTGGCGGTCAGCGTGAAATCGGTCTTTTCCCACGGCTTCAACGTCAGGCCGATCTTCAGCGTATGCTTGCTGTCGGCGTTGAGGAAGGGGTTGCCGCCGGTCGTGCTGGTGACGCTGACCGTCTCGCCCTTGATATAGTCGAACACGCGGACGTTGGGCGTGACGACGGTGGGATTGGCAAGCTGCGCGGCGGACGGGGCATCGTCCTGGTCGGTCACCGAGGCGATGAACCGCACGCCCTGGATCGGCTGCCAATTGGCGCCGTATCCGCGGGTGGTCAGCGTGCCGAAGTCCGACAATTGGTGCACCGCGTAATTGCCGTTGAGCGACAGGTCGCCGATGAACGCCAGGACGTGCTTCGATTTGCTCGCGATCGGCACGTCGAGATTGATTTGCCCCGAAGCTTCGTTGCGCGTGGTCGATCCGCTGGTGCTGACCAGCCCGCTCTGCGAGTCGAGGCGATACGACTGGCTGTCGAGGCTCGACAAGGAGCCGCCGACCCGGATCGCGGTCGAAATGTCGCCGGCGGGCAGCTTGAGCAGCTTGCCGTTGACCAGCGCATCGACGCCGCCGCTATTGGAGGTCGATTGCCCGCGATTGGCCGGCGCCACCGCATAATCGAGCGGATTGATCGGTCCGAGCGGATTGAACGTCGGGTCGCCGGCATCGAGCCGGGCTTGAAGGGCGCTGACGTCGAACCCCGTCTCGCTGAACGTCTCGCTGTCGACGCGATCGTAATTGGCGGTCAGCGACCAGCGCCATTGCGTCCCGAACTGGCCGTTGAAGCCGGTGCCGAGATGATAGGTCAGCGCCGAATTGCGCTGCTTGAGCGGATCGTAGCCGGTGGCGACGCGGTCGATCTCGACATCGCCGGCGGAGGTGGAAAACGGATTGCCCGCGGGCAAGGTCAAATCGAGCGTCGGCAGACCCTGCGCGCCGGTCGATTCGGTATATTGGAACGTGCCGTTGATCGTCGCATTCACCTTGCCCAGCGGCCGGGCGTAGACCAGGTTCGTCTGGAAATTGCGGCTCGACGACAAGAGCGTGCGATAGGGCCGCTGGTCGAAGCCCGGATTGAGGTCGATCGTTCCCGGCGTGGCCTGCTTGGTCACCGGCGGCAGGATGTCGCGTTCATTCTCGTAGAGCGGCGAACTGTCGGTATAGCCAGCGTGCAGGCTGAAGCGGTTGTTGCGGCGGATCGTGACGATATCGCCGGTCACCGATGGCGTGTTGCGGCCGCCTTCGGTCGCGACCTGGTCGCCCAGTTCGGTGGTGATCGACTTGAAGCGCTGGCGCAGGACGATGTTCACGACCTTCTGGTCGGCGGGATAGCCGTATTTGAGCGCGACTTCCTCAGGCAGGATATCGACGCGCGCGATCGCCTCGGTCGGCAGATCGCGGATTTCGGCGAAGCTCGAGATGCGGCGGCCGTTGAGCAGCACGACCGGCGCGCCGCCCGACCCGCGATCGCTGCGAATCTGCGGAGCGAGCTCGTTGAGCAGGTCGCTGACGCTGTTGACGCCGTACGAGCGGACATCGGCAGGCCCGAGCGACTGTTCGGGCGGGATATCGCCGACTACCGCGCCGGGCAGGCTGCGCGAGCCGGTGACGACGATGTCGTTCTCATCCGCGCTGTCGTCGTCCGATTGCGGCGCAGATGCGGGCTTCGACTGCGGAGGCGCCGGGTTCGGCGCTGGGGCAGGCGCGGTTTGGGCGTGGAGCGCGACGGGCGCGCTGCCGGCAAGCAATAAGACGAGGCTGATCGAACGACGCATTCATTATCCGCTACTGGTCGGGAGCAATGCAGGCCACTACATTCGAATTGTCGCAGAATTGTGCCGTTCCGGTGCCTTTGTAGCGGCGGGTCTGTCCCGGGGAGAAGGCGATGCGGATCACCGTCAACGGCGAAGCGCGCGAGGTGGAGGCGGACGTTCGCACCACCTTGCTCGACCTGTTGCGCGAACATCTCGGCCTGACCGGCGCCAAGAAGGGATGCGATCACGGCCAGTGCGGCGCGTGTACGGTGCTGGTCGACGGGCGGCGGATCAACGCCTGTCTGAGCCTGGCGGTGATGCACGAAGGCGACGAGGTGGTGACGATCGAGGGACTCGGCACGCCCGACCAGCTCAGTCCGTTGCAGGCGGCGTTCCTCCATCATGACGGTTTCCAATGCGGTTATTGCACGCCGGGACAGATCTGCTCGGCGACTGCGATGCTCGATGAAGTCGCCCAGGGCTGGCCGAGCCATGTCAGCGACGATCTCGATCATGTCGTGTTCGACGATATGGAGATACGCGAGCGGATGAGCGGCAATATCTGCCGCTGTTCGGCCTATCCGACGATCGTCGCGGCGATCCGCGAGGTGGCGGATGCCAAGCGCGTGGCGGAGGCCGCGGAATGAAGCCATTCGATTATGCGCGGGCCGCGACCGTCGAGGACGCCTTGGCCGCCGGCGCGGACGGTGGGCGTTATATTGCCGGTGGGACCAATCTGGTCGACCTGATGAAATTGCAGGTCGAGACGCCGGTCAGGCTGGTCGACATCAGCCGGCTCGCACTCGATGGCGTCGAGCAGATCGCTGGCGGCGGCGTGCGGATCGGCGCGTTGGTACCGAATAGCGATCTCGCCGCCCATCCGCTGATCCGTGCGCACTATCCGATGCTGAGCCGGGCCCTCTTGGCGGGCGCGTCGGCGCAATTGCGCAACAAGGCGTCGACCGCCGGCAATCTGCTGCAGCGGACGCGCTGTTATTATTTCTACGAGACCGCGGCGGCCTGCAACAAGCGCGAGCCGGGCAGCGGGTGCGACGCGATCGGCGGGTTCAACCGCATCCATGCGGTGCTCGGTGGATCGGAATCGTGCATCGCGACGCATCCGTCGGACATGGCGGTGGCGTTGCGCGCGCTCGACGCGGTGGTGGTGACCGCGCTGCCTGACGGCGAGGAGCGGCGGATCGCGCTCGGCGATCTCTATCGCTTGCCCGGCGACACGCCCGAGATCGAGACCAATCTCAGACCCGGCGAACTGATCGTCGCGATCGAGCTGCCCGCGCCGCCACCTGGCCGGCAACTCTATCGCAAGGTGCGCGACCGCGCGTCCTATGCCTTTGCGCTGGTGTCGGTCGCGGCGGCGGTCGCGGTCGAGGATGGTGTCGTCACCTCGGCGCGGCTGGCGTTCGGCGGGCTTGCGTCGATGCCGTGGCGCAGTGCCGAAGCCGAAGCCGCATTGGTCGGCAAGCCTGCCGGGACCGAAGCGTTCGAGGCAGCGGCCGACGCGCTGCTGAGGGCCGCGCGCGGGTACGGCCATAACGATTTCAAGATCGTGCTTGCGCGGCGCACGCTGATCGCCTGCCTGCGTGACCTCACGGCGTAGCGGGCTGGTCGGTCGCCGCCATCTCGACCGGCTGGCGGCCTTTCCAATTGGTACGTTCGGCACTCTTCCAGGCGGCGTGAAGCCTGGCGTGACCCATGCCCAGGCCAATCCGGTCAGCGGTTTCGGCCCAATCTTCGCCGATTGCGGTAAGGCGGACATTGGTCGGCCCCGGTGGTAGATCGTCGACCCAGCCGCTGATTGCGGTCGGATTGAACAACGCCAGTCCCAACGTTGCCAAGGCGACGATCACGCCCGTCCATTTGAGCGTTGCGTGGCCGTCATCGTCTTGGTCGGGAAGATTGGCGGGGAATTCGTAGAGGTCGGACATGATCGGCTCTCTCAGAAGCGGAAGTAGATGAACGGGGCGATCCCTTCGAAGCGCATCGCGTCGACCACCAGCATCGCCGCGACCAACGCGCCGGCGAGCGCGGGCGCGGGCAAGCCGCGCAGCCGCTCGGCCAGTCGCGTCATCGAGTCCCAGCGTAAGGCGTGGATGGCGAGGCCGAACGCGATCAGCAGGACGACCAATGGCGTCACGGTGACCGCGCCCGTCGCCGGCGCGACAATCCCGCCGAGATAGGCCAGCGCGTCGCCGAAGCTTGCCGCGCGGAAGAAGATCCAGCCCAAGGTCACGACGTGGAAGGTCAGCACGACCTTGGCCCAATGCGGCAGAACGATCTTTCGGGTCTGCGGGCTCGTTGCCCAGACCCGCTCTATCACCAATGCCGCGCCGTGCAGTCCGCCCCAGATCACGAAGGTCCAGGCCGCGCCGTGCCACAGCCCGCCGAGCAGTATGGTGATCATCAGGTTGCGGTAGAGCCGCATCTTGCCGCCGCGGCTGCCGCCCAGCGCCTCGATATAGAGATAATCGCGCAGCCAGCGCGACAGGCTGATATGCCAGCGCCGCCAGAATTCCTGGAGCGAGGCCGAGCGGTAGGGCCGGTCGAAATTGCGCGGGAAGCGGTAGCCGAGTAAGGCGGCGATGCCGATCGCCATGTCCGAATAGGCCGAGAAGTCGCAATAAATCTGGACCGCATAGCCGTACGCCGCGAGGATCAGGTCGAGCGAGCCATGCGCCGAGGGGGCCGAGAAGACCGGGTCGACGAATTGCGTCGCGAGCTCGGACGCGATTACCGCTTTCTTGAACAATCCCCAGACGATCAGCAGCAACCCCATCGAGACCATTCCACGATTGAGCTTCGGGGTCTGCTGGAACTGGGGCACGAGATCGGCGGCGCGGACGATCGGCCCGGCGACGAGATGCGGGAAGAACGACATCAGCAGCAAAATGTCGAGCAATCGCGCGGCGGGAACGCGCCCGCGATGCACGTCGACGACGTAGCTGATCCCCTGGAAGGTGAAGAACGAGATGCCGACCGGCAGGATCACCTGCATCAGCGGCGCGTCCTGGCCGATGCCGAACAAGGTGAGCAGGCTGCCCGCCTGCTGCGCGAAGAAGTCGAAATATTTGAAGAAGCCGAGCACCAAGAGATTGGCCGCGACGCCGCCGATCAGCAGCGCCTTGCGCGCACGCGCATCGTCGCTGCGCGCGATCAGCGCGGCGGTGCCCCAGTTGATCAGCGCCGAGCCGATCAATAACGGCACGAAGCGCCAGTCCCACGCGCCGTAGAACACCCAGCTGGCGACGAGCAGGAGCAATTTTCGCCATTCGTTCGACCGCGCGGCCCACACCGCGGGGAAGACGATCAGGAAGAACAGGCCGAAGGTCAGCGTCGGGAACAGCATCGCGTCACTCGCTCATCGCAGCGTCGAGATCGGCTTGAAGCCGGGCGGCGAGCGCCTGACCGCCAAGCCAGCGGAAATGGACATGGTCGGGGCGCATCAGCGGCGGCATCGCGTTCGTCCACGCGCGCGCAGCGCACGGTCCGCCCATCGCTGCTTGCCAGTCCCAGAAAGCGATACCGAGATCGCGCGCGACCTCGCGCTGGATGCCGCGAACCCGCCCGAGTGCCGGCGGTGCGATCAAGGGGGGCGTTACCGCGTCGGGGCAGCCGAGCAATGCGCCGTCGGCATTGCTCCGGAGCGTCTGGTTACGGGTCAGCGCGTCGGGCGCGCCGAGCAGTAGTAGCGGGACGCCGGGGGTGAGCGTGCGTATCCGGTCGATCTGGCCGCGCAAGCTTGTCTCGTATTCGCGCGGGTCCAGGTACGGCGAGAAGCCCTCATTGGTGCCGAAGGCCAGCACGATCAGATCGGGCGTATAAGCGCGCAATTCCTCGGCGATCACCGCATCGTCGGTGCGGCCGAAATGCCGCAGCTGCGCGCCGACCACGCCGAGGTTGGACAGCACCACGCCGCCCTGGTCGCGGAACGTCGCCCAGGAGGTGATCGTCGCGGGGCGATCGCCGGCGGTCACGGCGACCGACGATTGCGGCATAGAGCTACGAATCGTCGTGCAGCGCGGGGTCGGGACGGGGGCGTCGAGCGTGATGCGTTGGTCGATCCCGCTCAGCCGGACGGTCAGCGTCGCATCATTGGGTCCAGCCATCGCGCACAGCACGAAGCGGTCGAAATCCATGGTTGGGCTGTCGGTGGTGAGGCCGATCGTCGCGCCGGGCTGGAGCGAGGTCAGCGAATAGCTCGACAGGCCGAACGGCACCGCCACGTTCTCGGAACCCTTGCCGAAACTTGCCGCGACCCGCCAGCCAGGCGACATCGTCGCGGTCACGCCATGCGTAATATAGCCGTCCCACGGCCGTCCGGCGGCGACCACGCCGCGCCCTCCACTGCCGTAGCGCGCCTGAAGCAGGTCGCGCCAGGCGCCGGTCAGCACATCGCCGGCGGTGTGGCTGTCGCCAATCTGGACGATATGGACCGGGCGCATGCCCGGGATTCCCGCCCGCGCCGCGTCGAGCCGCGCGAAGACTGGCCTGAGGGTGGCGAGATTGCACGCCTCGCGCTGGCAATTGTCGGCAGCGGCGGTGCCGGGCAACAGCAACGCCAGGGCAAAGGCGAGCGCCTTCACTGCGCGACCTCTGGTGCGACGGCGGGCGCGGTATCGATCGCTCGCGTGGCATCGACATAGTCGCGGATGCGCGCCGCCAGCCCCTTGGTGATCCACAGATAGCCGGTCATCGACATGTGCACGCCGTCGCCTTCGCGGACCAAAGTGCGCTCGCCAGTCTTGGGATCGGGCAGATAGGCGGCATATTGGCCGTTCTTGTCCGAGGCGAGCGGGCGGGTGTCGACAAACGGCACGCCGAGCCTGGCCATTTCGCTCGCGTAAAAGTCGTTGATCGCGCCCATGTCGCTGTCGGTCTGCGCCTCGCGCATGCGCGGCAGGCCGACCCAATAGACCATCGCATGGTGGCGGCGGAGCAGGCCGACGAAACGGTCGATCCGGGTCGCGATCTGCGCCTTCCAGCGGTCGCCGAGCATCGGGCCATATTTGCCGTCATCGGTGATGATGCCCTGGACGTCGTTGGCGCCGAACGAGATCACAGCGATATCGATCGGCTCGGCGCCGAGCTGCTCGGCGGTATGTGCCTCGATATTGAGCCGCTTGTAGCGCGTGAAGCCGGTTGCCGGCTGACTGTATTTGACGACCTCGAAGTTCGCGCGCGACAATTGCCGCTGTAGCCCCGACCAGACACCGTCGCCGTACGAATCGCCGAACACCGCTACACGTACCGGGCGGCCTTGGTGCAAGGTGGCGATCAACTGTTTTTGCGGAACCGATCCGCATAAGCGCGCGGCGGCGACTTCCGGCGGCGCGGCGTTCGTCTTGGCGGGAATCGCGCAGACAGGGGCTTTTACTGCGGACGCGCCAGAACCGGCGTGCCCGACAAAGCCGAGACCTATGGCGGCCCCGGCGCACACGCCGAGGAGAAGGACCGCAGAGCGGTCCAATACTATGAATGGCAATGGCATGGTGAACCCGTTAGTTCGAGTGCGATATCCAGGTACGCCGAATCATACGAACGGGCAATAGTATTTTATTGATATTATCTCATAATTACTTGAAGAAATGGCAGGCTATATTTAATCTCCATCAATAGGTTGTGCAAATTGGGGCAGGCTAAATGTCCTATCCACGTATATGGCGCGATCTATCCACGGCAATTTAGCAAGAATCGCCGGTCAGTATTCGATCGCGTTACTATCCGTCACCGTTTTCCGCTGTTTTTCCGAGGCTCCGGCGATTCTCGCGACTAAAACCGATATCGTTTCGGCGACGACACTTTATCTCGCGACAATTCGCGCGACGAGTCGAGCCAAATCAGCGGTGAAACGTGATCGGGGTGCGACGAAATGAGGAAGATTGGGCCGGCCGACGGTTTTCAGTCGATTCGTGGCCATGAGTCGCCGCCATTCCGTCGATTGCCTTGCCCCGGTCGCTGCGGCACGATCCGCCGATCGATGGGAGGGATTGCCGATGGCCCGGGTGGTCATGCCGCTGCCGCATCGCGATTTCGATCCGTCGGAAGTGGCGGTCAGTTGGCGCGTGCTGACCGATCGCGGACATGAGGTGTGGTTCGCGACGCCGGATGGCGGACCCGCAACGGCCGATCCGATCATGCTCGACGGCATCGGGCTCGATCTTTGGAGTCGCGTGCCGGGACTACGCCGTATCCGCCTGATCGGGTTGGTGCTGCGCGCCAATCGCGATGCGCGGCGGGCTTACGCCGAGCTCGAGCGCGATCCGCATTTCCGTACGCCGCTGCGCTGGGATCAGGCATCGGCCGGCGATTTCGATGGGCTAGTGCTACCCGGCGGACATCGCGCGCGCGGGATGCGCGATTATCTCGAAAGCGCGATGCTGCAGCGGCTGGTGGTTGCCTTCTTCGATGCCGACAAGCCGGTCGGCGCTATCTGCCACGGCGTGCTGCTCGCCGCGCGCAGCCTGCGCGGCGACGGCAAGTCGGTGCTGCACGGCCGCCGCACCGCGTCGCTGACCTGGGCGCAGGAGCGCGCCGCCAGCGCGCTCGCGCATGTTGGGCGCTGGTGGGATCGCGATTATTACCGCACCTATGTCGAAGAACCCGGTCAGCCCAAGGGCCATATGTCGGTCGAGGCAGAGGTGACGCGCGCGCTGGCAAGCCCCGGCGATTATGTCGACGTGCCGCGCGATGCGTCCGATTTCCGGCGCAAGACGAGCGGGCTGGCGCGCGATACGATCGACGATGCCCGCCCGGCCTGGATCGTGCGCGACGGCAAGTATGTCTCCGCGCGCTGGCCGGGCGACGCACATACCTTCGCTGCGCGCTTCGCCGAATTGTTGGACTAGCCCGGGCGGGCCGCGCGCTGCTAGGCGGTTCGCGAGGAGCCGCGACGGATGCGTCAACCAATTCAACGGCCTGCGATCGCGCGACTGGTCGGCATTGCCCGCGGGAGCGCGCCAGCCTTAGCCATTGCAGCAGCGATCGCGATCCCCGGGCGTGGCGGCGCGGACGGTCCGATCGGAGGCTCCGGATTCGACGCCAGCGGCATGGACCGCAGCGTCGCGCCGGGGGCCGATTTCTTCCGCTACGCCAATGGTGGTTGGGAGCGCCGCACCGCGATTCCCGCCGACCGGTCGAGCATCGGCACGATCGGCCAACTCGACGATCTCAGCCGGACCCAGGTCCATGCCATCCTCGACGAACTGGCACGCGACCGAGCGAGCCGCGCCGGCACCGCCTATCGCGCGTTCCTCGACCAGGATCGTATCGACCGGCTGGGCATGGCGTCGGCGAACGCTTGGCTCAATAAGCTGCGGGCGGTCCGGTCGCCGGACGATTATTGGGCCGCCGCCGCCCAGGCCGGCCGGCGCGGGGTCGATCTGCCGCTTGCCTTCGCGGTCGAACCCGACGACCGCGATCCCGGCCATTATGCGCTCACCGTGTCGCAAGGCGTGCTCGGCATGCCCGATCGCGATTATTATACCTCCGACACCCCGACGATGCGGCAGGCGCGCGCCGCGTATCGCGATTACCTGATCCGGATGCTGACGGTCGCGGGCGTCGCGGCGCCGGACAGCGCCGCGGACGCCGTCTTTCGCCTGGAGACGGCGATCGCGGCAACCCAATGGTCGGCAGCCGACAGCCGCGATGCCGCCCGGACCTACAATCCGGTTGCCGTGTCGGCGCTCGATGCCGGGCGCTCCCGCTATCGCGTCGCCACGCTGGTGCGGGCGCTGGGCTATCGCACGCCGCGGATCATCGTGCGCCAGCCCGATGCCATCGCCGCCACGTTGCGCCTGATCGATGCGGCCCCGGTCGCGACGTTGCGCGCCATACTGATCGTCCGCACGCTCCATCATTATGCTGAAGTCCTGCCTGCAGACGCTCGGGCGGCCGATTTCGCATTCTACGGTCACGTGATCGATGGCGTCGACACGCCGGAACCGCGCTGGCGCCGCGCCATCGCCTTCGTGCTCGACGCGGTGCCGGACGAGGTCAGCAAAATCCATGTCGCGCGCCATTTCGCGCCGGCGACGCGCACCGCCGCCGAGGCGATGGTGCGCAACCTGGTTGCGGCCTTTAGCCACCGGATCGACGCGCTCGACTGGATGACGCCGGAGACGAAGGCGCGCGCACACCGCAAACTGGCGGCCTTCCATGCCCAGATCGGTTATCCCGATCGCTGGCACGATTATGCCGGCCTCACGATGCGCGACGGCGATGCGTTCGGCAATGCCATGCGCGCCGCCGAGTTTCGCCACGATTGGGAAGCGGCCAAAATCGGGCGAGCTATCTATCGCTGGGAATGGAGCGCGACGCCGATGACGGTCGACGCCTTTGCCAATTACCCAAAGGTCGCGATCACCTTTCCCGCAGCGATCCTGCAGCCGCCTTTCTTCGATCCCAGAATCGATCCCGCGGTCAATTATGGCGGCATCGGCGCGTCGATCGCGCACGAGATGACGCACCAGTTCGACGATCAGGGCGCCAAATATGACGAACAGGGGCGGCTGGCATCCTGGTGGTCGGCCGCCGATCGCGCCGCGTTCGCGAAACGCACCGCGGTGCTGACCGCGCAATTCGACCGCTACGAGCCATTGCCCGGCCTGCACGTCAACGGCGCACTGACGCTCGGCGAGAATATCGCCGACCTGGGTGGACTGACGATCGCTTATGACGCCTATCGCGCTTCGCTGGGCGGACGAGAAGCGCCGGTGATCGACGGCCTGACCGGCGACCAGCGGTTCTTTCTCGGCTGGGCGCAGATCTGGCGGCTGAAATATCGCGACGCCGACCTCAGGCGGCGCTTGTTGACCAACCCGCATGCTCCCGCCGCGCAACGCGTGTGGACCGCGCGCAACATGGAGGCATGGGTGCGCGCGTTCGGAGTCAGGGCGGCCGACCCGCTATATCTGGCGCCCGGCAATCGGGCGGCGATCTGGTAGGGACTCGGACAGACCCGATAATCTCCCAGCCTTCTTTAAGGCCGAGCGGCTCCTGCACGCTACCGTAATAGTACGGAAGCGACATCGGCCAATATCTTTCGATATACTGGACGTATAAATCTTGCTCATTTTGGCTTCGATTTACCAGAAGATAGTGATTGTCTGATACATAGGTTATAATCTCAAGTTGACTAGCGTGGTATTCGATGCCGGGAGTATAAAGCGTCAGCCGTACGGGGGACGTAGTGCAAGGTATTTTTGTAAGAGCGTCGGAATTTGCGCGCCAATTCGGCCACCTGAGTCAGGCTGGTAGGACAGTATTCGTCACACATCATGGGCGCGAAACCCATGCTCTGCTCCCGATCGCCAATTATCACGAATTTATCGCCACCGCGAAAAGCGACGATCATGACTCGCTCTTTTCCAACCAGGAACTCGCCGACTGGCTGCCATTATTGCTCGTCGTCGTCGATGAAGGGCGGAATATCATCATGGCCAACCGCACCGCGCATGCGATGGCGCGCAAGGCGGAAGGGGCGCTTCCCGGGCGCGGCTTGTTCGAGGCCTTTCCGGCGCTCAGGGAAACCATGTTCGAGAGCTATTGCAATCGGACCGAGCGCTCGGGTGAGCCGTGTTCGTTCGAACTGCCGGGGCTGTTCGGGTCGGACACCTGGCATCGGATGGAGACGTTCCGGACACATCAGGGCGTCGTGATGCTCGCGCGCGACATTACCGATGACGTGAAAGCCTATCGGCTGGCCGACACGAAGAAGGCGCTGATCGAAGCGATCCTGGCGCATGGTGGGATCGGCTATATCTGGTTCAACGTGCGCGGACGGATCGAGGAAGTCGACGCCGCGATGAGCGACCTGCTCCAGCTTCCCCGCGAACGACTGTCCAACGTCTCCGTCGTCGATCTCGTGCCGGTTGGGCAGCGCGTGATGCTGCGCGAGGCGATCGAGACCGTGCTGAGCCACGGCGGCACGCAACGGTTCGAGACCGAATTCCTGCGCAACGACGGTACCACCGTCCCGGCAGTCGGGGCGATCAAGGACCTGCGCGGCGTCTATGGCAGCGAAGGCGCGGTGATGGTGGTGACGCGCAAATAGATTTACTCGGGCGACGCCGAACCCGCCCTGCCGCATGAGGCTCAGATATCCAGCGGTTTTCCCAGTTCCTGCGATAGCGCGGCGTACTCGGCATGCGCGGCGCTCGGCACGCCGTACGGCATGACACGACGGCAACAGGCCGCCGACTCCCGAGCCATGTGCTGAACGACGCTGAGGTGCAGATGCTGGTCGAACATCAGTTCGGCGAAACCGCTGTCGCTCCAGGCGGTACTCGCCTTGATCGGCGCGAAGCCATCGACGAACAAGGTGATCGGTCGTTCGACCCGGATCTTGAATCCGGCCCATAATCCGCAGCCGGCGACCGACAGTTCGAGCAGCAAGATGTCGAGGCGGCACGACCGGAATTCGCGGATTTCGGCCGGCAATTCGAGCCGATAGCTGAGCGGCCGCCAGGTATCGTCGCGCCTGAAGACTAAATTCGATCTACCCATTTCCTCCCCACCCCGGTCGCTATCCGACCAACACCGGCGTGCCGCATCGCACACCATTTACCCACACGTCCGCTTGCCCGACGTGAACCCCCAGCAGCGACGTGACCTGGCCAAACACACCGTCTAGCGGTGCGGCCGCCAGATTGAGCACCTGGCCGACCAATGCCGTCAGCGTCCCCACGTTCAGCCCCAGTCCCAGCACATTGACGTTGAGGTCGATCCGCGAAATCAGCGAGGATGCCACGCCTTGGAGCAGGTCGTTGGTGCTGACCTGCTTCACGGTGTGGTTGGCAATGTCGCTCGCCGAAAAGAACACATCCTGTGGATCGGCGCCGCCCAGCTTGACGTCGGCGAAGCCGGACACGCTGGCGAGCGGCGTGCGCAGCATCGTCACGCGGTTGAGCGTGGGCGCCGCCTGGAAATTTCCCAGCGTGGTCGGATCGACATCGGCGATCGCGGCTTCGCCCAGCGAAGGCGTCACGGTCAGCTTGACCGTCGCCTTGCTCGCTCCCGCGGAGCAGGACACCTCCTTCAATCTCGCACTGGCGGCGGCCAGTTCGACATAGATCGGCACTCTGAGCGAGGCGAGGCCGAGTTGCGGCGCGACCTGGGTATCCAGATAGATCCGCGTCTGCGCCGTACGTACCTCGACATCATGCGCCGCGGTGACCCTGAGCCAAGGCGAATTTGCCGGCCGTTCACCAATCGCGATCCAGATCTTGGTCGAGGTGAGGCCCGGCACCGTCGCGCCGAGATCGGTACTGATCTGATGCTGCCCGCCAAGCTCGAGCGTGCCGCGCAGCATCGAGAAAGCATCGACGGTAATCGGCCGCGACGGGTCGGACTTGGTCTCTTCCGCGAGTGGACCGAGGTCGATCAGCGAAGACAATTTGGTCGAGTTTTGCGGCAACCGGTTGGCGACGGCACTCAGCACCGACGACGCCTGGGCGTCGGTGACCGATGCCGCCATCGCGCGCGAAATCTGGGGCAAGCTGGCCTCCATGTTCATCAGCTCGCCAAAGGTCGCGGTCTGGACGTTGAGTTGCGAGCGCAGCGCCTCGCTGAATTTGAGGATGTCGAGCTGGCCGCCGGCGAGTGCCTGATAGTCCATTGCGCTCAGTTGCAGGTCGGTGCCCGCGAGTTGCGACAGCATGGCGTTGGGCAGACCGCCGCTGACCCCCGCCAGCCGCGAGCCGATCGAGAAGGCGACCAGATCGATCCGGGCGGCGGTGCCGCGCGCTTCGACCGGCACGGTCGGCTTGCCGAAAATCCGGGCGAAATAGAGCGGCACGTCGACATGGACACGGACGCGCGCGGCGTTGGCGCCATCGGCACCCACGACGAAGCGTGTGCTTGCCGCAATCTTCGGATCGTCGGTATATTTGCCAGGCTCGACGCTGACGATCGAGAGCCCCTGCATCGAATTGGCGTTGCGCGCCGCGGCTGCGGCGCCGCTCGCATCGTCAATATTACCCGCCGCCGCCAGCGCCGCCGCATCGGCGATCCCCTGAGCATGGCGCTTGGCCAAATAAAGATTGGTCGCGTCGACCGCGAGCGAAGCGACCCCCAGGAACGCGAGCAGGCCGCCGCCGAACAGGATCGTGACGTTGCCGCTGGTCGAGGCGAACAGGGAAGATCTGACGCGCATTCTTGCCCCCTTCAAAAATTGCTCAACCGCACGGCGGCGCTGCGCGATAGGACCTTGTCGGGAATGGGTGCGAACGGCAGCTTCATCACCGGCTGGTCCGACATGTCGTAATTGACCGTGACGTTGAGCGTGGCGCCGTCGTCCTGGATGCCGACAACCACCTTGCGCTGGTCGATGCCGTCATAATGCGACAGCGAGTCGGTAACCGTCTGCCGCGCGGTCAGCGCGCGTTCTTCCTGCGACAGGCCCGACAAGCTGGCGCGCGCGCCTTCATTCGCACTTTGTTGCAGGGCGTTCGCACAGGCCAGCCATTGTCCGTAGACGATGATCCCCATGATCAGCAGCAGCAGCACGGGCAGGACCATCGCCATCTCGACCAGCGCCGCACCGCGTTCGTCTTGAAGAAGTCGCCGGCGACCGCCGCGGTGGCGAGACAGGAAGGCGTTACGGCTCGTCATGACGACATGGTTAGGCGAGGGGCATTGCCGAAATCGCTAGCGGCCTGTTCGATGCAATTGCTCAAACTGCGCAGTTTTACGCGTGCTGGCTGCCGCATCCGGGGCGCGCACCGGGCGGCGGCGACAGCCGTTTCGCCACTTCCGCGGCGAGCAGTGCGACTCCGGCTTGGGCGTTGGCAGCGAACACGCTGGTCGATCCGCACCAGGTCGCGCTGCCCGCCGGTCCGACCGACCATGACAGCGCCAACCTGGTGTCCGAGCGGAGCCGGTCGACCTTCAATTCGCCTCGTATTTCGCTGTTACGCAGGTGCTCGGGAAGATTTTGCTGGATCCGGCGTGACAAGTCGTCGGCTTCGCCCGCGGCATCCGTGGAGGTCGTCGCGATCGACACGCGCGATGCCGGCGCGGGCGTGGTCGCAGCCGCCGGGTCACTGCCCTCGGCGTCGGAGGATGCGATCGCGGTCGACACTTTGCCTTCGACCTGGCGCATCCCCAGTGCGTCGCTGCGCACCCCGACCATCATGAGTTCGGTGATAACGAGCATCGACACGCCCGATTGGATGAATACCGGCGCCCCGGATCGCCACACCAGGATCAGCGAGGCGAAGGCGCCGAAGCACATCGGCGCCAGCCACATCATCGGCGGCGACGTGCGTCCGACGATCAGCACGGCGGCGACGACCAGGAACAATCCGACCGGCGCGAGCGCTGGCCAGGGACTGGAAGGGCCGGGTGAGAATGTCGCCGTCGGTCGCATGCAAACCTTTTCGATGATGGGCGAGGGGTTTGCGCGCACGCGCATTGCGCGACCGTTGACGGGGGCAGAAGGCCAACTGCGCAATTTACGCAGTTTTTGGCTTTGAGTCTGTGCGCTCGGGCGACAATCGGTACGATTCGGTCGGCGATTCAGCCTGCTAGACACGCGATTAGACGGATTCCACTCACTCGCATCACGCTCTCGGCCGGACAGAAAAAGGGGCGCCTGTTGCCGGACGCCCCTCTAATTTTATGCGCGATGGTCGTTGGCGTCAGAACTTCACCTCGACTGACATGGTGTACGACCGGCCACGCGGATCGGTAACGCGGGGTTCCCATGAGCTACCGGCGCCAGTGTTGCCGTCATAGGTGATGGCGAAGGGCGGATCGGTGTTGAACAGGTTCTTGACGCCCAACGCGATCTTGAAGCCCTTGAGACCAGTATAGGCCAATGATGCGTTGTAGATGATGTAGTCGTCGACGAACTGGTTGTAATCGGGCCGCGAGACGGTGCCCGCGGCGATCCCCGGCAAAGCGAAATTCTTATAGCCCTTGCGGAAAATCTGGGTCAGCGAAACGCTGACATTGTTGTTCGACCAGGCGACGAAGGCGTTGTGCTTCCACCGGATGCCCAGGTCGCCAGCGAAGGTGAACACGCCGATCAGGCTCGGCCCGTAAGCCGAGGTCGGAGTGAGCTTCTCGCGCTTCTTGAGCAGCAACGAGCCGTCGAGCCCGGTGCTGATTGTGCCACCCAGCGCGTCGAACGAGCCGCGATAGGTGAATTCGAGGCCTTGGGTGCGTCGCGACCCGGCGTTGATCCAGCGATCGTCGATCGTCACGATCGTATCGGTCGAATCGCGGATGAACCGATCCTGGAACAACGATGCATTGTCGATCAGCTGACGTAGGGTCAGCAGTTGGATGGTGTTGTCGACGCTGATCGACCACCAGTCGACCGACAGGCTGACGTTCTTGACTGGCTGCAGCACCACGCCGAGGTTGAACTGCTTGGCGGTTTCGGGCTTCAGACTCAGCGTGCCGCCAGTCCAGATATTCGGTCGGATGAACGCGCAGGCCGGATTCGTCAGGTTAGGCACGCCGCCCGAGCATTTGACGGGATCGGCCAAGTCGCTGCCCGCGTAAGGCGATTCGGTGATGCCGTTGAATATCTGGTTGAAGGTCGGCACGCGGAAGCTTGTATTGTACGATCCGCGAAACATGATCTGCTGGACCGGCCGGAACTTGAACGACACCTTCGGATTGGTCGTCGTGCCAAAGCCGGTATAGTCGTCGACGCGCACGGCTCCGGTTACGTCGAGGCCCGGTAGGATCGGTACCAGCATTTCGGCATAGGCCGCCTTAACGGTGCGTTCCTTGGGCGTCAGTGCGTTGACGTTATCGAACGCCGCCAGGAAGATCGTCGGCTGGCCTGCGGCTGCCGCCGGCGACCCATTGAACGAATAGGTCTCACGGCGATAGTCTACCCCCAATGCAAGCTGGATGTCGCGGCCCCCGATCGGGAAGAGCGGGCCCGAGATGGAAGCGTCGAACTGCTTCACCTCATATTTGCCGCCATAGAGCGTCGTGCCCTTGGCCGAGACCGCCGCTAGTCCATCGATTGCCGCCTGGGATTGGGTCAGCGAGAACGGATTGAGGATGCCGCTGTTGATCAGGCCGACCAGGCCAGGCTGGGTCGCGCCGGGTGCGATTGGTGCCTTGGGATCGTTTGAATAAGTGGTGACGGGGGGCGTGCCGCTAGTCGTGGCGAGGATGCCCGAATAATAATAACCGCTTCCCAGCACCGACGAGGATTCGCTGCGCGCATAGGAAGCGCCGGCGCGATAATCCCAACCTTTGAGCGGCAGGGGCCCTTCCAATCCTGCCGCGATCCGGAGCGTCTTGGTGTCGGTCACATATTCGCGCGGACCGCAGGCGGCGCAACGCCAGCGGAAGCCGATCGGCTTGCCGTAATTGGCGTTAAGCCCCGCCGTCGCACCGGGGAAGTTGGTCAGGAGCGCATTGAAGATCGAGTCATAGGTCGATTTGGTGATCGAATTGAGCGGGTAGGCGACCGGCAGACTGGTCGTATTGCCCGACAGCTGCGCATTGGAGAAACTCTTGGCCGACTTTGCATCCGATCCGGTCACTTCGAGCGATAACTCGCTCGCCCCGAGCTTGACCACGCCGCGGCCATAATAGGTCAGAGTCTTGATCGGCTGTTGGATGACGGCAGCACGGCCGGTGTCCCAGGAACAGGCATAATAGGCCGTCGGCGCGTTCCACAGCACCTCGTCATACGCCATCCCGCCATCGATCGAGGCGCAACCGGCGCCGCCGGGCAGATCGAGCGTGTTGATGCCGCCGGCAGCGGCATTCGCACCATTGGGGGCTGTCAGCGTCAGGCCGCCAGTCAGCGTGCCCGTCAGCAACGGGTTGAGCGAGTTGCGGGGCTGCAGCACGCTGGCGCCGGTGTTGAAGATGGTGGCGATCGGCGTGCCGCGGGTGTCGATCGACAGGCCGCGATTGGGTTGGTTGCCGTTGACGAAATCGCGGTCCGATCCGCGCAGGATCTGGTTCCAGCTGTAGCTGACCGCGGCCATGATATTGAAGCCGTTCTTGTTCAGGTCGCCATAGCCGACCACGCCCGACAAACGGTAGATGTTGCCGTCGCCCTGCTCGGTCGTGTCGGTAAAGCCCTGGACATCCAGGCCGGTGAAGTTTTTCTTGGTGATGAAGTTGATCACGCCGCCGACCGCGTCGGTGCCGTAGATCGCTGAGGCACCGTCCTTCAGCACCTCGATCCGGTCGATCGCGGCGAAGGGAATCTGGTTCACGTCGACCGCCGATCCCGACAGACCGTGCGCGGCGACGCGGCGGCCGTTCAGCAGCACCAGAGTCGCAGCCGACCCCTGGCCGCGCAGGTTCGCCGCCGACAGGCCATTGGTGCCGCGCTGCGCACCGCTGACCACGTCCGAATTCGATGCAAGGTTGTCCGCGCCGCTGCCGTTGGTCGGCAGGAACATGATCAGCTGTTCGGGACTGCTGATCGAGTTGCGTTGCAGGTCCTGGTTGGTGATGATCGTCAACGGCAGCGCGCTATTGTTCGGGTCCTGCTTGATACGCGAACCCGTGATGATGATCTCTTTGCCGCTGCCTCGGTCCTCCTGGTCGTTGACCACCGGCGCCGCCGCACCCGTCGGAGTCGCGGCGGGCGCCGTGGTCTGATCGCTATTGGTCGATTGCGCGAAGGCAGCGTTCGGCAGCAAGCACAAGGCGGCAAGCGCCGTCCCCGACGCCAGCACGAGACGAAGCGAGTTCGATCCTGTCATGATATGGTCCCCCTGGACGCGCCCTTCCCGAGGCGCTTTCATTGGCGACATTAAGCATCAAAATGGACAAGTCTTGTCACCTTCCTTTTGCGCCAAGAGATGAAACCGGTTCCCTTTTTGTGTGCAGAAGGGGCAAAGCGTTGCGTGGTTGCAACACAGCAGCCATTGACGCGGCCGGGCGGGCATCGGACCGTGGCTCCAATGCGTGAGAGAGGATCGCCGGTGCAGCATTTGATCAGCCGCAAGATCGGACCGCGCGCATGACGGCAGGAGCGATGGATTCCGGTGCGGCCGAGCGCACTGCGCTGCGTCCGGGTTTCGGGCGGCTGGCGCTGTACACGCTGCTCGGCTTTTCGGCCGGCTTGCCGTTCTACATGTTCAACACCGTGCTGTTCCTGCGTCTCGCGCGGCACAATGTCGACATCGTCACGATCGGCTATTTCGCCTGGGTATCGCTGCTGCCGACGTTCAAATTCGCCTGGGCGCCGTTGCTCGACAAATATGACATGCCGGGGTTTGGTCGCTTCTGGGGTCGGCGGCGAGGCTGGATCATGGTTTCCCAGCTCGGCATCTTCCTGTCGACGATCGGCATGGCGTTCACCGCCTCGGACAAGAGCCTGCCGCTGACCGCCTTGTTCGCCTTGCTGCTCGCCTTCTGGACCAGCACGCTCGAGATCGCGGCGGATGGGTGGCGGGTCGAACTGGCGCCGACCGCCGAAGAGCAGGGGCCGCTCGTTGCGGTCAACCAATGGGGCTATCGCATCTCGATGGTAGTGGCCGGCGGCGGCGCGATCTACGTCGCCGCGATATCCGACTGGACCTTCGCCTATCTGGCTATCGGCGTGCTGGCGTTCCTGCCTTTTCCGTTACTGGCGGCGATGCGGTCCGAGAGCGGCCGCGTCGACGGTCGGATCCACGCGCTGCTGAGCGGTTTGCTGACCAGCGCGGCAGCAATCGCCGCCATCACCGCGGCGACCGCGGTGATCGGCTGGGTGCTGCTGTCCGCGATCGGCTCGGTCGGGATCGATAATCCCGACATCATGAAATATTGGGTGGCCGGGCTCGGGCTGCTGCCGTTCCTGGTGCTCGGCGCGGCAGTGCCCTGGCTTCGCAAGCTACCCTGGCACGCACCGCTGCGCCGGTCGCTGGCGGTCGGCCCCTATGTCGACGTGGCGTGGCGATACGGCCTCGTCGTCATCCCGATCCTGCTGTTCATCTCGATCTATCGGACCGGCGATGTGATGGCGAACACGCTGTCGCATCCGATGTTCAATTTCCTGGGCTATGGGCTCAAGCAGATCAGCGCCGCCGACGGCGTCGTCGCTTTGGTGTCGGGGTTGCTCGGCGTGACCTTGGGCGGGCTGCTGGCGGCTCGGGTGTCGATGGGCTGGGCGCTGGTGATCGGCGGGGTGATGTCCGCGCTCAGCAACTGGATCTTCGCGTGGCTCGCGCATCAGGCGCCCGGCGGGCCGGTATTGTTCTCGCTGTTCGGCCTCGGCGTGACCGCCGGCGATCTCGATCTCTATCTCGCCATGGCGGTCGATCAATTCGGGCACGGATTCGAAGGCGCGGTGTTCGTCGTGTACCTCTCGCTGCTCGTCAATCCGCGCTATCCCGCCGCGCAATATGCGCTGTTCTCCGGGCTCGCCTTCCTCATTCCTAGATTGCTCGCAGGGTTGTCGGGGGTGTTCCAGAAGGCAATCGGCTATGACGGCTTCTTCATCATGGCGGGCACGATGAGCGTAGCAGTGCTGGTCCTGCTGCCGTTCATTGTCCGCGCGAAGCCGCGACCCGACGATGATCCCAACGCGACCGGAGCCGTGGCGGCATGATCGAACAGGCCTTCGCTCCTGCCGCCGCCGCGGTCGTGGCGGGCAGGATTCCCGGTGCGACGCTGGGCGTGGTGGCAGCCGACGGGCGGCGCTGGGTGACGCATGCCGGGATGGCCGCGCTGCTGCCCGAGCCCGAGGCGTTGACGCTCGACCATTGGTTCGACCTCGCCTCGGTGTCGAAAGTGATCGCGACGACGACGATGATCTTGCGCCTTGCCGATCAGGGCAGGCTCGACCTCGACCGCCCGCTGACCGACGCCATCCCCGATCTGCGTCAGTACGACGTCGCCAACGCCGCCGAGCGCAAGCTCAGCTTTCGCGACTGCCTGGCGCATCGCAGCTTCCTTCCCGCGGTCGAGCCGATCTACACGTATGGCGATGACCCGGCGCGGCTGCGCGCGTTCGTGTTGCAGCGCGAGTGGCGGCATGGACCGCCGGTCTATTCGGACATCAACTTCATCCTGCTGGGGATCGCGATCGAGCGGATCACCGGGCGGCCGCTCTCGGCCTGGCCGCTCGGGACGGGGTTGAGCTACGGCCCGCCGCCGGGTCCCGCTGTCGCGACCGAGCTTTGCCAGTGGCGCGGACGCGTCCTCAAGGGCGAAGTGCATGACGAGAATTGCTTCGCGATGGGTGGCGAGACCGGTCATGCCGGGCTGTTCGGCACGGTCTCGGGGGTGCTCGATTTCGCTTTGGGGCTGCTCGACGGCAGCGGCGCGTCGTCGGCGATGCTCGAGGCGATGCGCACGCCCTATTACGGCCACCGCACCTGCGGCTGGGAACGGTGCTTCGACGGCTGGTCGGGCGGGGCGGCCTGTTCGGGCGAGACGATCGGCCATACCGGCTTCACCGGTACCGGCCTGTGGGTCGATTTCGACCGCGGCATCGCGTGGACCTTGCTGACCAACCGTGTCCATCCGTCGCGACATAGCGAGGCAGGGAAGAGCATTTTCGAGGTCAGGCCGGCGACCGGCGATGCAGTGATCGCGGCCTGGGACGCGCAGCGTCAGGCTTAGCGGCGGCGACCGACTGGGCTAGTTGCCGCCGCAAGCATCCGCTCGCCCGAGCAGAAACGCCTGCTCGCGCGCGTTGCGGGTAAGCGCGGCGGCAGCCTCGAATGCCGTCCGCGCCTCGGCCAGCCGGCCCGCCCGGAACAGGAAATCGCCTCTCGCCGCCGGGAATGGCGCATAGTAGCGCAAGGCGTCGGCATCGGGAATCTCGTCGATCAGCCTGAGCCCTGCGTCCGGTCCGAACGCCATACTGTGCGCGATCGCGCGATTGAGGTCGACCACGGGCGAGGGGGTCACGACGCGCAGCCGATCGTAGAGCGCGGCGATGCGCGTCCAATCGGTATCGGCGGCCCGGCGCGCGCGCGCATGGCAGGCGGCGAGTGCGGCCTGCAGTACATAAGGCCCCTGACCGCCGAGCGCGTCGGCGCGGGCCAGCGCGTCGAGCCCGCGCAGGATCAGCAACTGATCCCAGCGCGCGCGATCCTGCTCGGTGATGGGCACGAACGCGCCGTCCGGCCCGGTGCGCGCGTTCAGCCGCGACGCCTGGATCTCCATCAGCGCCAGCAGGCCTAGTACTTCAGCTTCCTCGGGCATCAACCCCGCCAGGATGCGCCCCAACCGCTGCGCCTCCTGCGCCAGCCCCGGCCGGACCAGGTCGTCGCCCGCCGTCGCCGCATAGCCTTCGTTGAAGATGAGATAGAGGACCTCAAGCACCGCGGGCAGCCGCGCCGCCCGCTCGGCGCCCCGCGGCACCTCGAACGCCAGGCCGGCCTTGGCGATCGCCTTCTTGGCGCGAACGATGCGCTGTGCGATCGTCGCTTCGCTCGACAAAAAAGCGCGGGCGATCTCGTCGGTCGTCAGCCCGCCGACCACCCGCAGCGTGAGCGCCGCGCGGGCATCGGCCGACAGCATCGGATGACAGGCGGTGAAGATCAGCCCGAGCAATTCGTCGCCGAGGTCGTCGTCCAGCGCGGCGTCGATCGCCGCTGTCGCATCCTCGGCTTCCTCATCGAGCGTCCGCGCGATTTCCTCGTGCTTGCGCATCCGCATCTGGTCGTGCCGGATGGCGTCGATCGCGCGCCGCTTGGCGACGGCCATCAGCCAGGCGCCCGGATTGGCCGGAACGCCGGTCTTCGGCCAATCGGACAACGCGACGATCAGCGCTTCCTGCGCCAGTTCCTCGGCCCGGTCGATGTCACGCACCATGCGGGCGAGGCCGGCGATGAGCCTGGCCCGTTCGATGCGAAAGGTCGCCTCGATCGCCTGATGGGTTTCGCCGGTATACGTCTCGCCTGCCGTCACGCCGCCCCTTGTCCGTCAGGGGCGGCGACGACGCAAGCAGGCCGTTATTCAGCTGGTCGGCGGCGCGTTCACCGCCAATTGCGCGGCGAACGCCCGCTGATAGGCCGGGCGCGCTTCGCCGCGTGCGACATAGGCGGCCAGGGTCGGAAACTCATCCAGAATCCCCGACATCCGCAGCCGCAGCAGCACCGACACCATCAGCAGGTCACCTGCGCTGAACCTGCCGTCGAGCCACTCGGCATCGCCCAGGCGATCGGCCAGCTGGCGCAACCGGGCGCGGATGCGGTCGAAGACCAGCTGCATCCGCTCCTGCGCCCATGGCTTGTCGCCTTCCGCGAATTTGGCCGTCTGGAGGTCGAGGATCGGCGGCTCGACGCTGCTGAGCGCGGCGAACATCCAGGTAATTGCGCGCGCCCGGGCATCAGGGTCCTCGGGCAGCAGGGCCGTGTGTCGCTCCGCGATGTGGAAGACGATCGCGCCGGTCTCGAACAAGGCGAGATCGCCTTCCTCGAATGTGGGTATCTGGCCGAACGGATGCACCGCCAGATGTGCCGGTTCCTTCATCTCGGCGAAGGAAACGAAACGAACGTCGTACGGCAGCCCTGCTTCTTCGAGCGCCCAGCGAACCCGCGTATCACGTGCCAGGCCTTTGCCGCCGTCGGGCGACCGTTCGAACGCAGTGATGGTGATGGTCATCGTCAATCTCCGATGATGGCAAGGCGTGTCGACGAAACGATCATCGGCCGCCAATCAGAGTGAAGCCGGCTGGAGAGGCCTTGCCGCCCCAGCCGACCGGTTCAGGCGACGCCAAGCTTGCCGCGGTCGCCGCCGCGCGGGCTGGCGAGTTCCTCGGGCGCGACGAAATCGGCCAGGTCCGCCGCTTCGTAGAATGGCCGGATTTCGACCTCGCTGCCGGCCATCATGGGGTAGCGCGTGGCCCAGGCCACGGCCTCGTCCATGTCCCTGACTTCCCAGATCGAGAAGCCCGCGATCAGCTCGCGCGCTTCGGCGAACGGCCCGTCGGTGACCGTGCTGCTGCCGCCCTCGTACGCGATACGCTTCGATTCGGTGCCGGGCTTGAGCCCGGCGCCGGCGATGAAGATGCCGGCCTCGACCAGTTCCTCGGTGAACCGGTCCATCGCCGCGAACGCTTCCAGCATTTCGGGGGTGGGCGCGAGGCCCGCTTCGGTGTCCTCGTTGCCTTTCACCAGCACCATTACACGCATCGTCTGTCTCCTTGGTCGAGCCGGCCCCAATTGGCGTCTCATCGGGACGACGAACGAGTGTGTCGGAAATCGACATGAGTTCGCAAATTTTTTCCGACGGGCAATGTGCGTGGTTGGTTAGGCTGACTGACCAGCCGTGTCGCTCCGCTTTGGTGTCCTTCAATTCTCCGCGGCGATCAGTTCCAGCGCGGCGTCCACCGCCTTGGTCGCTTCGACGCCCGGTGGGATGTCGTTGGCATAAGTCGAGAAGGTCAACGTACGGCCGCTCTTGGCAATCATATAGCCCGACAAGGCAGCCGAGGCGTTGAGCGTGCCGGTCTTGGCGAACAATTTGTGGTCGAGCAAAGTCCCGCCGAAGCGCTTTGCCAGCGTGCCGTCGACCCCGCCGACAGGCAAAGTCTCGCGCCACGCCGCGCCCCAGGGCTGCGTCGCGATCCAGCGCAGCATGATCACCGCGCCGCGCGGTGCGACGCGGTTGTAGCTCGACATGCCCGACCCATCCGAGAAGTCGAATGCCGCGCGCGGCACGCCGGCCTTGGAGAGCATCGCGCGCACCGCGACCTGGCCATCGGCGATCGATCCGCTGCCGGCGACCAGCGACGAGCGGCGCAGGAACAGTTCGGCGTGGAGATTCTGGCTGACCTTCATCGTCAGATGCATGTCATCGATCAGCGGCGGCGGAGTCAGCTTGGCGAGTACCGGGGGCAATGGCGGCCGGGCGGGCGGCGCGTTGCCGCGGATCGCCGGATCGTCGCCGGGCATCAATGGACGGTGGCGGACGTTGACCTTGCCGGTGACGCGGACACCGCGTGCCTTCAACAACTGGACGAAGCGCCAGGCGGCGTAGCGCGCCGGATCGTCGATCCCGACGCGCAGCTTTTCGGGCTTGGCGTCGGCGCCGACCGTGCCGGTCAGGCGAAGCTCAAAGCCATTGGGCGCGCGATCGAACTCGACCGAGCTTTTCGCGCCGGGAACGGTGATCAGACGGTTATCGACCGTGTAATAAGCCGGCAGCTCGACCTTGGGCACCGAACCGACCGGGCCGGGCGTGATGGTCACCGGTAATTCATTGTCGTCCATCGTCAGCGCCGAGGTGCCGGTACCCGATCGCGTCGGGATGTTGTTCCAGCTCATCCCCGGGCCCCAGCGCTCGTCGGGCAAAAGGGTGTCGTCGCCGATGACATCGCCGACCACGCGCGTCTTTTTCGCGACCGCATCGGCGAGCGTCGTCAGGCAATCGACCGTGCAATCGTCGGCGCCCGACAGCCGCGCGTCGCCATTGCCGATCAGCACGACGTCGCGCCCGTCGAGCCGCACAGCGGCACCCCCGGTCGTGTCGGGCTGGGTCAGGTCGCCCATCGTCGCCAGCGCCGTCGCGGTGGTGAACATCTTGGTGTTCGACGCCGGGATGAAGCGCGCATCGGGGTTGATCGCGACCACGTCGCGGCCCTGGTCGTCGACCACGACGATGCCGAACCGCGTCCCCGGCCCGGCCAGCTGTGCCAGCGTCGCCTCGACCCGCGCCGTGAGGTCCTTGTCCTGCGCCGTCGCGGGAACCGAGACGGTCAGCGCAGCGAGCAGGGCGAGCGTGGTTTTCTTCGTCGGCAATGTCGCCATCGGATCCTCTATTGTTTGGGAATGCGGGTCGCGCTGGGCTCGTCGATCCATTGCCGCTCCATGGCATCGCCGGTCAGGCGAACTCGGAGATGATCGTCATAGCCCTCGATCGAGAACAGCCCGTCGGCGGTCAGCGGTACCAGCTTCACCACCTGACCGTTGGTCCGCTGGTAGGTCAGGCCGCCATTCTGAAACCCGATGCGGTTGGTGCCATAGACGCCGGTCCATGACCGGAGCTTGGCCTCGGCGATTACCGGCGGACGCAGGCGGGCATCGATGGCGATGCGCGCCCATTGCCAATCGGCACGATCGCCGGCGTCCGCGTTGGGCCGAGCGGCGAGCGATGCCAGCGCCAGCGACTGGGCGGTATCCAATGCCAGGCCGGGATCGATCGCCACGTCGGGCGACACACCGTTCTTCTCCCAGTTCGACTGCGATATCGGATGGACCGGTCGGCCGAACGAGACGCTCAGCATGAATCCGGGTGCGATCGGCGAAAAGCGGTTGTTGTTCGCCGCACCCGCGGTCGTCGCGCCGATCAATGTTCCCAGCCGAAATTGCTGGACGTCATAGGCAAAGGCCTCCGCGGCCGACCCGACATATTGGTCGATCAGCACATAGAGCGGCTTGCCCTTGAGCCGTCCGGCCGGAAGATATTCCAGCGTCCGCGACTGCGACGGCGGCTCGCCGGCCTGAAGGAAGGTCATGTCGAGCGTGTCGCCGTCCATGAAGTGGCTGAGCAGATAGCGGACCGCGGCATGCGAGCCGCCGCCATTGCCGCGCAAGTCGATGATGACGGCATCGCCGTCGCGCAGGAAGCGCATGGCGGAATCGTACGCTGCGCCGGTCTGGTCATCGACCCACTCGAACCCGGTGATCTTCAGATAGCGGACATTGCCCGGCAGGATGTCCATCCGGGCCAGGCCATGATTGGCGCGGATCGCGGTGCGGCGGTGGATCGCTGCCAGCGCCGGGCTCTCCTTCTGGTCGTTTGCGGCGGTCCCGGCGTTCCCCGCTGCGGCGAATTCGTCAGGCGCGTAGTTGAGATACATGTGCCGGTCGTTGCTGGCGGCGCGGAGATCGGTCGTTACCCGTTCGGCGAAGACGCTGGGATCGGCGGTGTCGTAGCGCTGGGTGAGCCCCTCCTTCAGCCTGGCGACGATCGCGGGAACGCGGTCGGGAAAGACATAGCCTTTTTCGATCGTGCCGATGATCTGGTCGATCGCGGCGTTACGTGCCGCTGGCGTCAGCGCGATGGCGGTACCGGTGCGTGCCACCGCGGTAGGCGCCGCGCGTTGTGCTTGGACGGGCATGGACGTTGCCGATGCGAGCAAGGCGACGATCGCGAAGCGAGGGGCGGTCATTTTCGGGTCTCCAGCGAAAGGATGATTCGCTGAAAGGGTAGATCGACTACATCTGTAGTCAACAATGATTCCTGTCGGAACAACGGTATCGCGATTTGTGCTCACGAAAAAGCGAGCGGCGACGCCGCCCATTCGGCGCGTGCCCGCGCGATCAATGTCTTGAGCGTCGCTGCCTGCCGCCGCCACGCGCCCTCGGTCGCCGCGTCCCAATGGTCGATCGTGTCGCGCAGCGCATCGATCGCGAAGTCGACGAACACATCATATTCGTCCTGGCGGAGCTCGCCGTAATTGCGGTGGTTGAAGACGAGTTCGGCAACCTGGCTCCAGACCCATTTACGATCCTGTGCCAGCCCGTACATCCATTGCAGCGTCTCGTCGGTCATCCGCACCGAGGTGGCGTCGACATGGATGAAGATCGCGCGGCGCTCGGGAAAGCGCGCGAAGAAGCGGTCGAACAACAGCCCGCGCATCGCGGCCTCGCGGCCGTCGAGCGCGATCAGGCTCGCTTCGATCAGCGGGGCGTCACTCATCGTCGGCCGAGCGATAGATGTCTTCGTCGAGCTCGCCTTCCCAGCGCGCGACGGTCGTGGCGACGGCGAGGTTGGCACACGCGCTGGGCACGGTGCGGGTCATGTCGAGCAGGCGGTCGAACGGTAGGACGAAGCCGACGACGAGCGCGGTCTGCTCGGGCGGGACGCCGACCGCCGACAGCACCGCGGCGAGCATGAACAGCGACGCGGAGGGGACCGGCGCGGTGCCAAACGCGGCGAGCGATCCGGTGAGCAGGACGAGCAGGTATACCGAGGGCGTCAACGGTGTGCCGAACGCCTGGAGCGCGAACAGGCTGAGCAGCCCGACATACATCGCGGTGCCGTCCTTGCCGATGCTCGCGCCCAAGGGCAGCACGGTCGAATAGACCGGACGGCTGATGCCGAGATTGTCCTCGGACACGCGCATCGCGACGGGGAGCGTCGCCCCGCTCGACGCGGTCGAAAAGGCGACGACCAGCGCGTCGACGATGCCGCGGAAGAAGGGCAGCACCGGTAGCTTGGCGACCAGGCGCAGCAACAGGCTGTGCACCACCAGCATCTGGATCAGCGACCCGACGACCACCGCCAGCGCGAGCCAGCCGACATGGACGAAAACCGCGGCGCCATTGGCCGCGACCGCATTGGCGATCAGTGCGAACACGCCGAACGGAGTCGCTTCCATCACGATCGTCACGACCTTGAGCAGCACCGCCGAGGTCGCCTGGAGGAACGTGGCGAATGGCTTGCCCGCTTCCCCGGTCAGCACCGTGCCGACCCCGAACAGGATCGCGACGAAGATGAGGGCGAGCATGTCGCCCTTGGCCAGCGCATCGACGATGTTGAGCGGAATGATAGCGATCAATTGGTCATAGGGCGTGACCGGCGTGCCCAGCGCGTGCGGCGCGGCGGTGCCGAGCGGGGCGCCGGCGCCGGGGCGGATCACGGTCGCGACCAGCATGCCGACCGACACCGCGATCGCGGTGGTCGCCGCGAACAGCCCGATCGTGCGCGCGCCAAGGCTGCCGAGCTTCCTGGGATCGGCGAGGCTGGTGATGCCGGCGGCGATCGTCACCAGCACGATCGGCGCGACCAGCATGCGGATCGCGCGGACGAACAGGTCGCCGATGAACTGGACGTACGGGGCGCCCGCCGGCCAGGCGAGCGCGAAGATCACGCCGAGGATGAGCGCGCCGACGACGCGCTGCCACAAGGGGATGGCGAACCAGAAGCGCAGAGGGTTCACAGGCTCTCACCCTTCCCATCGCTGGCGCGATGGGCCCCTTCCCTCTCCCGCATGCGGGAGAGGGAGGGAGGCGCGAAGCGCCGGAAGGGTGAGGGCAGCATTATGAACAGGTGCCGGGCGTCGGCGTATGCGGCAGCGCGCGGCCGGCGGCGGAGCCGGTCAGCTTGCCGTTGTCGACCGCGACCTTGCCATTGACGACGACGGTCTTCACGCCGGTCGCCGGCAAAGTCGGCTGCTCGTAGGTCGCCTGCGCGGCATAGGTCTTCGGGTCGAACATCACGACGTCGGCGAACGCCCCAGGCTTGAGCTCGCCGCGTCCGGTCAGTCCGAACCATTTGGCGGTGACCGACGAACTGCGCTCGATGAAATCGCGCAGGCTGATCACCTTATCCGCGACGACATATTTGGCATATTTGCGCGCGAACGTCCCCCAGACGCGGGGGTGGCCGCTCGACGCGTCGCTGTCGGTCATCACCCAGGGCTGCTTCATGAACGCGGCGATGTCGGCTTCGCTCTGGTTGAACGAGACGACCCCGGCATCGTGCACCCGGATCGCCGCGATCGCGGCCGAGACCGGATCGGTCTTCATTACCGCGGCAATCTCGTCGAGGCGTTTGCCGCGCCATTGCCCCTCCGTGATCAGCAGCGAATGCGGCCCGCCACGCTTGCGCATATTTTCGGCGATGCCTTCCCGCAGCTTCTGCTTGAGCGCGGGATCATCGAACCGCTTGATCAGCGCGGCATCGCCACCGTCCTGCGCCCAGAGCGGGATCAAGGAGGCGACCAGGCTCGTGCCTGAGGCGGACCAGGGATATTGGCTGGCGGTGATGTTGACCCCGGCCGCGCGCGCGGCGTCGATCTTGGCGATGATCGCCGGCGCCATGCCCTGGACATCGACGCCCAGCGCCTTGATGTGACTGATATGGATCGGCATCCCGGTCGCCTTGCCGATCTCGATCGCTTCGTCGATCGCGGCGGCGAGGCCGACGGTGTAGCTCGATTCGTCGCGGATATGGCTGTCATAATAGCCGCCGCGCTTGGCCGCCTCTTGCGACAGCGCGATCACTTCGTCGGTCTTGGAAAAGCTCTGCGGCGCGTAGAAGAGCCCGGTCGAAAAGCCGATCGCGCCTTCGCACATGCCCTTGGCGACCAGCGCCTTTTCCTTGTCGAGCTCGGCCGGCGTCGGCGCGCGATTGGCACCGCCGATCACTTGGCTGCGGATCGCGCCGAAGCCGACATAGGTGACGAAGTTGGGCCCGACCGGCTTGGTCTTGGGCGTCGCCAAGGTCGCGGCGACATCGGTGCCGCCGCCGCCATCGTTGCCGATGAACGCGGTGGTCACGCCCTGGAGCAGGAAGGCGGGGATCAGCCGCGTCTTCGCGTCGGCCGAGGCGAGCCAGGGGCCGGCATGGGTGTGCGGATCGATGAAGCCGGGCGCGACGATCATGCCGGTCGCGTCGATCGTCCGCGCGGCGGCGATTTTCAGGCTCGGCCCGACCGCGACGATCTTGTCGTCCTTGATCGCGACATCGCCCGTGAAGGGTGCGGCATCGCCGGTATAGACGGTGCCGCCGCGCAGGATCAGGTCGGCTTGCATGGCGGGGGAGGGTGCGGCGCCGATCGAACAACCGGCGAGCAAGGTGGCGGTAAGAGCGAGGCGCAACTTCATGGCCGCGATCCTTTCGGTCGCGGCAGTCGGCGTCAAGGATGGGCTAGCGATTCCTCGGTGATGGTATAGCTCGAGTGCATACCCTTGTCGGTCGGCACGTCGGTCGCGAAATAGGCCACGCCGGTGCCGCTGGCGGAGTCGACCCACAATCCGGATTTGAGACCATAAGCGTCGCCAAGATGCCCGAACCGCCGCTTGCCGTCGCCGAACGGATCGTCGCGACACCCCGCTTGCGGCGTCGGAATCACGAACATGCCGAGGCCATAGCTGCACACCCAGCCGTCGCCGATGTCGCCGTTCTTGCCGTCATAGGTCCAGGCGGGCGTCTCCATCATCTTGAGCGACGCGGGCGAGAGCAGCCGCACACCGTCGACCTTGCCGTTGCCGAGCAGCATCCGCCCGATCCGCTCGAGCCCGCGCGCCGAGATATGCAGCCCCGATTGCGGCGCGAAGATAGCGCCATTTGCGCCCGCCTTCCAGCGCGAGAGGTCGCAGCTGCCGTCGGTCGCCGGTGTGACCGGGCAGGCGGGGCGCTTGCCGTGATTGTCGTCGCGCGTCACCTGACCGCCGCGGAACAGCACCACGCCATGCGCGATCGTGGCGTCGTCGCACGTATCCCATTGGTAGCAAGCGTTGAGCCGGAGCGGCTTGATCACCAGCCGATCCATCAGCCGGTCGAAGCGTTCGCCGGTCGCCCGTTCCATCACCGCGGCCACGACCGGGAAGTTGAAATTGGTGTAGCGGAAGAAGCTGCCCGGGGCGTGCTCGGCGTCCCATGCCTTGGGATTGGCCAAGGTCGCGCGCATGTCGCCATCTAGCGGCAGGACATAGTCGATCGTGTCGGTCAGGCTCGAACGATGCGACAGCAGCAAGCGGAGTGTGATCGGTGTGTCCGGGAAAGCCGGATTGCGAAAGGTGTAGCCGAGCCACTTGGATATGTCCGAATCGAGATCGAGCTTGCCCTGCTCGACCAATCGCATCACCCCGATCGCCGTCACAAGCTTGGAGATCGAGGCGATCCGCACCGGGTCGTCCGGCGTTACGCCGCGATTGACCGCCGGATCGGCGAAGCCCTCGGTGCGGGCCGAGGTCTCGCCCTTGCGGTCGAACGTGACACGAACCGAAGCGACGGGTTGCGCAGCGCTCGCCGCGGCGAACAGGAGGAACGACAGCATGGGACGAGGCTAAGGCGCGCCGGTGTTCTCGGCAATGGCCGTCGCATTCGTCATGTGCACGACCGGATTGAGTACTGCCGCGTGGCAGTGCCTCAGTAGATGCCGGTACACGCACCGGGACCCTTGTCGCGATTCTGGTCGCAGGTCCCTATGACGGACGTGAGACGCTGCAACGTAGCGAAATCACGCTGGTATCGCGCCGGGGTGGTTACGAGCGTCAGCTCCACCTCATATTCTTTTTGACGGTAGAGCGAGGCGATTCTGACGATCCTCAGCCCCGCCTTTGCCTTCATGGCGCAGACCGGGCGCTCGCTGCCGAACAGGCGCATGGTCGCGACCTGGCGGCACGATCTTGCGGTTAGCGGGCGAATACCGTCGTCGATGAATGTCCTGTCGTAATAGACCTCGATACGCGGCGTCGTGCCAGGTTCGAAACCACGTGCGATCGACGGGAAACCGATGCCGTAACACCGGCGAGGCGGAGTGAGGAAAAGGATCGTCCCATGGTCCGTTCCTGTCCAGTCGGTTGGAATTGGGCATGTCCAGGTTTCGCGCAGCGATGGGAAAGCGAGCGCATAATTCTGGCTCGTATATCGTCCATGGGCGCGTTGTGGCGAATAGGGTCTGGAGGTTTCGGCGAGAAGCAGGGCCACAGCGCTAAGCAGCATCGTCATTCTCCGGGGAGCAACGAAGGATATCGCAACCGCCGCCCCTGGCAATCGGGGCCGTCGCACTTCGCACTCTTGCCGTGTCCTGCCCCGGAGCGGCTATTTGCTGAGCGCTCCCGGCCCTGTCGGAATGCTTGTGCGGCCGCCATCGTCGAACGACCCGGCGCGATAGAGCAAGGTGATCGACACGCGGCGATTGCGCGGGTCGGCGGGGTTGTTCTCGATCATCGGCTCGCGGTCGGCGACGCCCTCGATGCGGTAGAAGCGATCCTCGACCAGTCCGCCCGATGCCAGCCGGCGGCGCGTCGCTTCGGCGCGGCCGGTCGACAGCATCCAGTTGTTCATCGCCAGCGGATTGCCATAGGCCAGATTGTCGGTGTGGCCGCGGATCATGATCGGATTTTCCATCGCCTTGACCGATCCCGCGATCATGCCGATCAGGTTGCTTGCTTCCGGCACGAGCTGGGTCGTGCCGAGCGAGAACATCGAATAATCGGCGTCGTCGACCAGGTCGATGCGCAAGCCGTCGCGGGTCTGGACGAATTTCACGTGGCTCGCGAGCTTGGCGAAGGCAGGCGACTTCATCGCCTGTTCGAGCTTGCGTTTCATGTCCTGGAAATTCTTCTGATCCTCGGCGGTCAGCCGTGCCTTGAGCGAGCCCTTTTCGCCCGAGCCGATATTGGACCCGCCGGTCGCGCCGACGGGAATGGTCAGCGACTTGGTGCCGGTCTGCGAGGCCTTGTGCGGGTAATTGTCCTTGTCGGTGATCGACGATCCGCCAAACATGCCGTTCGACCCCGCGCTATTCTCCTTCATGTTGACCAAGGTCGGGGAGAAATAGTCGGCGATGCCTCTGCGCTGCTTCTCGGTCGTCGCGCCGAGGATCCACAGCAATAGGAAGAACGCCATCATCGCGGTTACGAAGTCGGCATAGGCGACTTTCCAGGCGCCGCCATGATGCGCGCCATGGGCCTCGATATAGATCTTCTTGACGATGATCTTCGGGGGCTGATTGCTGCCGTGGGGAGCGCGCGCGGCCATCAGGCGACCTCCGCTTTCAGCAGGATATTGGTTCGCGCAGAGGCGCGGACGACGCCGAGAGGCGTTGCCCGGCCGCGCCGGCGGCCCTTCGCTCTGAGCGGCCCGGAATAGCTGCGCTGATGCGCGGGTGAACGCCTTTGCGTCCTCTGCGCCTCTGCGCGAATATCAAGGACGAACGCCGGCCTCTGCACGATCAGCGTCCACGCAGACCGTCGAAGACCTCGGCGAACGCGGGCTGGTTCGAATGCGCGATGCCCGAGCGCGCGGCCTCGATCACCAGCGGCTGCGGGTGACCGTGCAGCGAGGCGATGATGATCTGCTTGACGACGTGATAGATCGCCGCGTCGGCTTCGATGATCTGCTTGAGGCGCGTCGCCAGCGGGCCGACCATGCCATAAGCAAGCAACACGCCCAGGAAGGTACCGACCAGCGCCGAGCCGATCATCGCGCCCAGGATCGCGGGCGGCTTGTCGATCGAGCCCATCGTTTTCACGACGCCGAGCACCGCCGCGACGATACCCAAAGCGGGCAGCGCGTCGGCCAGGTTCTGCAGCGTCCCCTGCGGCCCCTCGACTTCGTGGTGGTGGGTCTTGATCGCGTTATCCATCACTTCCTCGACCGCGTGGACGTCAAGCGTGCCCGACGAAACGACGACGAGGCGCAACGTGTCCGCGATCAGATTGACCAAGGTGTGGTCGGCGAGCAGGCGGGGATATTCGGCGAAGATCGCCGACGATTTGGGGTCCTCGACATGCGGTTCGAGCGCGATCGGCCCGTCCATCCGCAGCATCTTCATCAGCTTTGAGACGAGGAAGATGACGTCGAGATAATCCTGTTTCTTGTATTTCGGCCCCTTCATCACTTTCATGATGCCGCTGCCCAGGCCTTTCAGCTCCTTGGGCGAGTTGCCGATGATCAGCGCGCCGGCCCCGGCGCCGCCGATGATGAGCATTTCGTGGGGAATGGCCTCGAGCACGGGCCCCAGCGCGCCGCCGGTGAAGACGAACCCGCCGAAGACCATCGCCAGTAGGACAACGAGGCCGATTGCCGGAAACATCTTAGCTCTACTTACCCCCTGCAATCACGGCCTAACCGGATAACGACCGGTTCGATCGATGGTTAACCGGCTTTTCGTAGCCAACCGGTTAAGGACGTTGCGGTTTGTCGATTCAGCGGAGCTGAACCGGGTGCGGCGCCACCCTCCGCAGCATCGCTGGAGCGGCTGCGGAGGGTGGCGCCGCCGGACTTATTTCAGGAAGTCGAACAGCGACATGCTGGCGAGCTTGGTGAAGCTCGCCTGGGTCGCCTGCAAGACCGTCATCGTCTTCTGCAAATTGGTGATCGTCGCGGTGACGTCGGTGTCCTCGAGCGCCGATCGGGCCGCTTCGCGATTGGTGGCGATATCCTTGAGTCGCGAGGTTTCCAGATCGACTCGCGCTGCGCGGGCGCCGAGCCCGGCCTGGACGCTCGCCGCCTGGTCGTTGGCTGCCTGCAGCGCGTCGCCGGTCGCGCCGGCGATGGTCGAGACGTTACCGGAGCCCCTGAGTGCGGCCGAGAGCGAGGAAATGGTGGAGAGAATGTTGCCACCGCTCGAATCGACGAACACGCGCGCGGCCGAATCGCCGGGCTGGATCGACTCGTTGGCGCCGACCGGGATCGATGTCGGGCCGGTGGCCGCGAAGCTGAACGTGCCATCGGCATTCCTGGTCACGGCATCGGCGTCGCCATTGGCGAACACCGCAGCGCCGCGCGAATCCTTGACGTTGGCATAGCTGACCAGATTGGTGACGATGGCGTCGAGCTGGTCGGCGATCGCCACGCGATCGCTTGGCGACAGCGTACCACTGTTCGCCTTGACCGCGAGCTCCTTGGCTTGCTGGAGCGCGTCGGTGATCGAGCTCAGCGTGCTGTCGGCCTGGCTCAAGGTCGTGCCGGCGAGCGTCAAATTGCCGCCATAAGCGAGGTCGTCGGCGCCATCGCGCGCGAGGCTCTGCAGCCGCCGCCAGGACACCGCGTCGTCGGATGGCGCGTTGATCCGCTTGGTCGTCGCAATCTGCGTCTGCAATTGATCCGCGGTCGTGGTCAGCGACTGCATATTCTGTTGGTTGAACGCGTAGAATTGGTTGGTCGAGATCTGCATCGGGGCTACCTGATATCGAGGATCGTCTGCATCGTTTCGCGCGCGACCTGGATGACGCGGCTGGTCGCCGCATAGGCCTGCTGGAAGCGCATCAGGTCGACCGCCTCGCTGTCGAGATTGACGCCGGAAGCGCTATCGCGCGCCGCGACGGCGTTGCTGTGGATCGTGTTCTGCGCCGCGGCCACCGCCTTGCGCTGCGACAGGGTCGCGGCATTGGCGGTCGTCATGTCGACGATGCGATTCTCGTAACCGGCAGACGTGCGCAGCGCGGCGAGTGCCGTGAGGTTGGTGTTGTCGCGAGTCCCGCCGCCGACCGCTGCCGCGGCGATGCCGCGCGGGTCGTCGAGGGTGACCATCATGTCGGCGGTACCGCCAGTGCCGAGCGCGAACAGCGGCTGGCCGGGATTGCCGTCGAGGTCGCGCCCGCCGGCCTGGACCGTGTTGACCCCAGTGGCAAAATCCTGGGCCACGGCCTGAAGTTGGCTCTTGGCGTCGACCACCCGCTGCATCGAATCGACCACGCCCGCCAGCGCGCCGCCGCTCGGGGCGAGACTCTGTTGCGCGGCGCCGTTGAGCACATTGAACGACACCGCGCCGGCCGAATTGGAGGTGTAGATGACCGTCGCGGCCTGCGCGCCGGAGACCAGGACGGGGCCGGCGCTGCCGCCGCCATGCACGGTGGCGCGGCCGATCGCATCGAAGTCGACCGAGATGTCGGTCAGCGCGCTCATCTGTTCGAGCACCTGGTCGCGCTGGTCGAGCAACGCCGCGGCGCCCGCAGTGCCGGCGGCGGCGCGACTGAGGCCGTCATTGATCCGGGCGAGCGTGGCAGTTGCGGAATTGAGCGATTCGACCGACGAGCGCGCGGTGCCGTCGAGATCCTGGGCAACCTGATCGAGCGCCTTGCCGGTACTCGAAAACGCGCTGGCGACGCCGGACGCGGCTTCGAGCATCGAGGCGCGCGCGCCCAGCGATGTCGGATCGGCGGCGAGCGTGGTCGAGGCGGTGAAGAAGTCCGACAGTCGGGTGCTCAGCTGATTGCCGTCGAGGCTCGATTCGATGCGGTCGAGCCAGGTGACGCTGGTCTCGGTCCGCGCCAGGTCGGAACCCGCGGTGCGAACCTGGGCCGCGGCGTAGAAATCGCCGGCGCGGACGATCCCGGTAACCAGTGAGCCCATGCCGTTGAGCGACGTGTTCTTGCCGACCGCGGCCACCTCGGAGGTCGAAGCGGAGCGGCGCGAATAGCCAACCGTGCCGGCGTTGGAGATATTCTCCGACACGGTGTTGAGCGCGACCTGATAGGCCTTGAGCCCGCTCGCGCCGATCGACAGCATGTCGCTCATGACGTGGTTCCTGCGTCAGGCGTGGCCGGTGCGGGGGACGCCGCCGATGTGGCTGAGGCGGCCGCTGCATCCTGCAGCGCCTTTTGCGATTTCGCGAGGAACTCGGTCATCGCCTTGCCGATGCCGATCGGCTGATGCGCGGCCATGCTCTCCGCGACTTGCTTGTCCTGCATGTCGCGAAAGGTTTCCGAATTCTTGGAGTCGAACAATCCGTCGCCCAGATTGGCCTGGCGCATCGACTTCAGCATCATCCCGATGAACACCGATTCGAACTGCTGGCCGGCCTTTTTAAGATTGGCACGCGACGTCAGCCGGCTGGTGTCGGTCGAGATGCCCGCCGTCGGCTGGGCCAAGGGCTGGGTCGGTGAAGGAATATCGGTCACAGGATGATCAGGTCCGCTTTGAGCGCACCCGCTTCCTTGAGCGCCTCGAGGATCGCTACGAGGTCCGACGGCGTGGCGCCGATCGCGTTCACCGCCTTGACGATATCGGCCAGCTTGGGTCCCGGGTTCATCAGGAACATCGGACGCTTCTCTTCCTCGACACTGACGCCGGATTTCTGTTCGTTGGCGGTCTGGCCCTGGCTGAACGGGGCGGGCTGGACCACGGTCTGCTTCTCGTCGATGCGGACGGTCAGCTTGCCATGCGTGATCGCGGCGGCGCCGACGCGGACGGTTGAATTGATCACGACCGTACCGGTCCGGGCATTGACGATCACGCGCGCGGGTGGGTCGGCCGAGGTGACAGTCAGGTTCTCGATCTCGCTCATCATCGTCGCGCGGACATCGGCGCCGGCAGGGGCGTTGACCTTGATCGACACGCCGTCGACCGCGTCGGCGACGCCGCCGCCGAACCGCGCGTTGATCGCGGTGGCGACATTCTGCGCGGTCGTGAAATCGGCGCGGGCGAGGTTGAAGACGAGCGTCGGCGCGGTTTCGAACCCGGTATCGACCGTGCGTTCGACCGTGGCGCCTTCGGGGATACGGCCGGTCGAGGGGACGTTGACGACGACCGACGATCCGTCCTTGCCCTCAATGCCCAGGCCACCGACCGCGAGGTTGCCCTGCGCCATCGCATAGATCTGGCCGTCGGCACCCATCAGCGGGGTCATGATCAAGGCGCCGCCGCGCAGCGACTTGGCCTTGCCCATTGACGCGACGGTGATGTCGATCCGTTGACCGGGCTTGGCGAAGGCCGGCAATTCGGCGGTGATCATCACTACCGCGGCGTTCTTGAGGCCGGGATTGACGCCGGCGGGCAGCTGCAGGCCGAAGCGCGACGCGACCGCCTTCATCGATTGCATGGTATATTCGAGATTGTCGTCGCCCGTGCCGGCCAGACCGACGACGATGCCGTAACCGGTCAGCTGGTTGCTGCGGATGCCCTGGAATCCGCCCAGGTCCTTGACGCGATCGGCGGCGGCCGGGGTCGCGGCGAAACCGGTCATCAGAGTCAGGAAGACGAGCAGGGCACGCAGCATGGGAGTTTATCCAATCATTCGATTAGGTCGGCATGTCGCATGGAGATGGTTAAGAGGACGCTAACCATCAAAACGGGCTGATCACCGAGAAGAAGCGGCCGAGCCAGCCCTGGCGGCCGGCGCGAGCGACGTCGCCCTTGCCGGTATAGGCGATGCGGGCATCGGCGACGCGGGTCGACAGCACACGATTGTCGGCGCTGATATCCGCGAAGCGGACGAGGCCCTTGATCTGGACAAACTCGTCGCCGCGGTTGAGCGTGACGCGCTTCTGCCCCTGCACCAGCATGGTGTTGTTGGGATAGACCGCGACGACCGTGACCGAGACTTCGCCCGACAGCGAGTTCGACTGGTCGGCGGTGCCCTTGCCGTTGAAGTTGCGCGCGCCGCTGACCGATGCGTCGCTGGGCTTGAACAACGACAGCGCGCCAGTGCTCGGCGGGGTCAGGCTGAACCCGCCGCCCGAATCGAGCTTGGAGGACGAGGATTTCGACGCCTGGGTGTTCTCGACCAGGACGATGGTCAGCGGATCGCCGACCTTCCTCGCCACCGAGCCTTCATACAGCGCGGCATAGCCGTTCTGCGGCTGGAAGATCGATCCGTTGGCGGGCGCCGACGGCGGTGCCACTGGCGGGGCGGCGGAATAATCCTCGGCCGGCTTCTTCTTGCCGAACAGGCGCGCCTCGGCGGGCGCGCCGGCCGACAGAGCGAGCCCGATCGCGGCGGTGCCGAGGGCGATGGTGGTGACGATGCGCATCAGAGGTTCTGATTGACGTATTTGAGCATGTCGTCGGTGGCCGAGATCATCTTGGAATTGACCTCGTAGGCGCGCTGGCATTCGATCATGTCGACCAGTTCCTCGACGACATTGACGTTCGACGCCTCGAGCATGCCCTGGCGGACGGTGCCGCGACCATCTTCGCCCGGCACGCCGAGATTGGCGGCGCCCGACGACGCGGTCTCGAGCATGTAATTGTCGCCCTTTGACTGCAGCCCGGCGGCATTGGGGAAGTTCGCGACCTGAAGCTGGCCGAGCTGGGCAGGTTCGGTCTGGCCGGCGATCGTCGCCGACACGGTGCCGTCGGTGCCGACGGTGATCTGGGTCGCACCCTCGGGCACGGTGATGCCGGGCATCACCTGATAGCCTTCGTTGGTGACCAAGAGGCCTTCGGGCGAGCGCGAGAAATTGCCCGAGCGGGTATAGCCGAGCTGGCCGCCGGGCAGCTGCACCTGGAAATAGCCGTCGCCGTCGAGCGCCAGATCGAGCGCGTTGCCGGTCTGCTGCATCGTTCCCTGGGTTTCCATCCGCGACGTGCCCTGGATGCGCACGCCGGTGCCGAGGTTGAGCCCGGTGGCGTATTTGCTGTCGCTCGACGATTGCGCGCCGGCGGCGGTCACCGTCTGATAGGACAGCGTCGCGAACGACGCGCGGTCCTTCTTGAACCCCGTCGTATTGACGTTGGCCAGGTTGTTCGAGATCACCCGCATCCGCATGTCCTGGGCGTCCAGGCCGGTGCGGGCGATGTGCATCGCTGCGCTGCTCATCTCATTCTACTCCTTAGCTCGGCATCCGCATCACGGATGCGGCGCTTTCGTCCATGTCCTTGGCCGATTTCATCAAATTGGCCTGTACTTCGTAGCTGCGCTGGTTCTCGATCATGTCGACCAGCGACTGCGTCATGTTGACGTTCGATTGTTCGAGTGCGCCCGAGATGCACTTGGCATTCTCGTCGGTCGGCAGGATACCGCCGCCCTGCACGTGGATCAGATTGTCGAGCCCCTTGCTGGTCTGCGATCCTTGCGCGCTGGCGAATTTGATGCGGTCGATAACCTGCGGGTTCTTGGCGTCGCCGCCGACCGGGATGATCGAGATCGTCCCATCCTGCGCGATCGAGACCGAAGTCGCGGGCGGCACGGTGATGGGGCCCCCCGACCCCATCACCGGGAAACCGTCGCCGGTTTCCAAAACGCCCGTCGCAGAGATGCTTAGATCGCCGCGGCGCGTATAGCCCTCACTACCATCATTCGCCTGAACCGCCATCCACTGGTCACCCGGAATGGCAATATCGAGGTTGCGCCCGGTGGTGGTGACGGCGCCGGCGCTGCGGTCGAAATCGGTTATGTTCTCCGACGCCGGCTGGCGGCTGTCGAAGCCCGCGCCCTTGAGTAGCAGGCTGTTGAAATTGACCTTCTCGGCCCGGAAGCCGATCGTCGACGCATTCGCCATATTGTTGGCGATCGCCGCCTGCGCCGCCATGTGGCTCTTCAGCCCCGACGCCGCGGTATAGATCAGCTTGTCCATGCTTTAGCCCCCAATGCCTCGATCATCAGCTGCGGATGTTGAAGATCGTCTCGGAAATCTGGCTGGCCGTATCGAGCGCCTTGGCATTCGCCTGGAAGTTGCGCTGCGCCGCGATCAGGCTGACCAGTTCCTCGGTGATGTCGACGTTCGACCGTTCGATCGTCGACGACATCAGATTGCCGAAGCCGTCGCTGCCCGGCGAACCGACCACCGGCGCGCCCGACACACCAGTCGCCGCCCAGGTCGAGTCGCCCAGCTGGCGAAGGCCGGCCGGATTGGTGAAGTTCGCCAGCACGACCTTGCCCAGCGACTTGACGTCGCCGTTCGAGAAGCTGGCCTTGACCATGCCGTCGCCGTCGACCGTGACGCCCTGGAGCTGGCCGATCGCGGCGCCGTCGGCGCTGCGCGAGGTTATATTGAACGCTGTCGGCGTCTGTGCGCTCGCAGCGCCCAGGGTGAAGTTGATCGACTGCGCCGCGGTGGCGCCCGTCGGGGTGACCGGATCGAACGTCGTAGCGCCGGTCGGCGCGGTCATCGCACCAGTCGCATCGAACGACATGGTGATATGGTCCGACCCGCCCGCGGTCAGCGGCTTGTCGCCGATGAAGCTATAGGCCGACCAGGTCGATGGCGCACCGGTCGTCTCGCGCTTGAAATAGGTGGTCATGGTCTGCGGATTGCCCGCCGAGTCATAGACGGTGGTCTGCGCCGATTGATTGTAGCTCGACGGATCGAAGCGATCGAAAGTCGCGGTGGTCGGCACCGCGGCGCTCGACGGCATATTGACCGTCATGCCGACATTCTGGGTCGGGCTGGGCGTGCCGCTGGTGGCCGGCAGCTGCAGGCTGATGGCCTGGTCGAGCCCGCTCGCGACGACCGCGCCCGATCCGTCGACCGGATAGACCTGGAGATAATCGCCCTGGGCGTCGGTGACATAATGGTCGGGGTCGACCTTGAAGCCGCCGTTGCGAGTGTAATTGACGTTCGACCCGTTGAGCTGCGGCTTGATCGCGAAGAAGCCGTCACCCGAAATGGCGAGATCGAGCGCGGATGCCGACTGGATGAAATTGCCCTGGCTGAATTGCTGGACGTTGCCCTTCACCATCGTGCCGGCGCCGACCATCATCGTCGGCGACAGGTTGACGCTCGAGGCGATGACGTCGGCGAATTCGGTGACGCTCTTCTTGAAGCCGTTGGTGTCGACGTTGGCGAGGTTGTGCGAGATCGTCGACATCTGGGTCTGGGCGGCGGTGAGGCCGGAAAGCGACGTGTAAAAGGACATGGTTCAGGCTCCTTGGGAGTTTATTTGGATCAGCCGATCTGGCGAACGGCGGAGAGGTCGACGTTGCCGATCCCGGCGACGTTGAGGACGGGGCTGCCCGAGCTGGGCATCGAGACCGAGGTGACCGGTGCCCAGACCAAAGTGTGGGTGGCGACCGTGGCGCCATTGGCATTGGCGTTGCTGACGACCTTGAACGGGCCCGCGCCGGCGTCGGTGCCGGCCTCGGTCTTGCCGTCCCAGTCGAAATTGACCGTGCCTTTGGTCTGCGCGCCGAGGTCGAGGGTCTTGAGCGTGTTGCCATCCTGGTCCTGGATCGTGACCTTGAGGTCGCTCGCGGCGCTGTCGACATCGACCGCACCGGCAATGCCGCCGGTAGTGCGGCCGAACGCGGTATCGCCTTGGGTCAGCACGGTCTTGCCGACATAGGCAAGCGCGTCGTTGGCCGAGGTGCCGGTCAGCTTGTCGGCGATCGACTGCAGCGTCGTGTTCATCTGCGAGATGCCTGACAGCGACGAGAATTGCGCCATCTGCGCAACCATCTGGGTATTATCGACCGGGTTGAACGGGTCCTGGTTCTGCATCTGCGCGGTCATCAGCTTCAGGAAATCGGCCTGACCGAGCGTTTGCCCGGATCCGGCCGGCGCGACTGTCGGCGTCGATGCGCCGGTCCGTCCGATGCCGATATTGGCGAGCGTGGTATCGAAGGTCGAGGTCATCTCTTATTTCCCAAGCTTGAGGGTATCGAGGATCAGCGACTTGGCGGTCTGCATGACTTCGACATTGTTCTGGTAGCTGCGGCTGGTCTCCATCATGTCGACCAGTTCGCGGGTCTCATCGACCGCCGATTCCCAGACATTGCCGTCCTTGTCGGCCATCGGATTGGCGGGGTCGTAGCGTTTCGTCGGGGTCTCGCCGGCAGTGACGACGCTTTCGACGTCGACCGTCGACATGCCCGATGCCTTGTCGAAGCTGGTGCGGAACACCGGCTTGATCGTGCGATAAGCAGTGTCGGCCGAACTCGCGACCGACCCGGCATTGGCCAGGTTGGAGGCTGTTGTATTCATACGCACGAGCTGCGCGCTCATCGCGCGGCCCGAGACCTGGAAGATCGTGAGCGGTCCGTTGCCCATGATTATTCGCCCCTCAGCGCGCGGGTGATCTGGCCGATCCGCCCGTTCAGGAAAGACAAGGTCGTCTGATACTGGACGGCGTTCTCGGCAAAGGCGGTCTGCTCGGTCGACAGGTCGACCGTATTGCCGTCGAGGCTGGGCTGCAGCGGCACGCGATATTTCGTCGCGCCCGCGAGCCCGGTGTCGGTCAGCCCGCCCGAGCCGGTCGCCGAGGACAGTGCCTGCTGAAAGTCGATGTCGCGCGCCTTGAACCCGGGGGTCGAGGCGTTCGCGATATTGGAGGCAAGCACGCCCATGCGCTGACCGCGCACTTCGAGCGCCGCCCCATGTATCCCGAACAGAGTGTTGTCGGCCATTGCCGTCACCTCGCGTGAAATCCTGCGCGATAGGTCAGCAAGGGGCGTGCCAATTGCCGTCCGGGAGGCGGTTGGGCCGGTTTTGCCGAGGGAGAGCGGCCAAAACGGCAAAAGCTTGCCGGGAACGGCAAGGTGGATTGCCGGTTTGCCGCTTCCCATTCCCCTCCCTGGCCAGGGAGGGGTTAGGGGTGGGTCGGGCGCGAGACGGCTTGAGCGGAGGGAATTTCCTCCTACCGCACGGGCAGAAGCTCGCTGCGCTCGCACCCACCCCCGACCCCTCCCTTGCAGGGAGGGGAGTCTGACGGGTCAAACTGGCACCATGCTTGCAGTACATCGCGCATATGACGACGGATCCCATCACGCTCGGCGCTTTCCTCGACCCTGCCGCGATCGGCATTGTCGCCGGCGGCACTGTGGTCGCGACCTTGTTGCGGACCTCGCTCGGCGATGTCGGGCGCGGTGTTGGCGCGCTCGGCGCGCTGGCGCGCAAACCGTTCGACGCGACGCCTTTGGTCGACCAGATCGCCGCGCTCGGCCGGATCGCGCGCCGTCACGGCATGCATGCGCTCGATCGCTCGGTGATCGCCGACCGCGACGTCGCCGCGGCGGTTGCCGGGATCGTCGACGGCGCGACGCCCGACGAGATCACGCGCCAGCTCGACGAACGCCGTCGCGCGCGCATCCTGCGCCACGCCGCCGCCGCCGACATGTGGGCAGGCGCCGCCGAGGTCGCGCCCGCCATGGGCATGGTCGGTACCCTGGTCGGGCTGGTGAAGATGTTCTGGGCGATGACCGACCCCGCCGCGATCGGCGCGGGGATGGCGGTCGCCTTGCTCGCAACACTCTATGGTGCGCTGGTCGCCAATCTGATCGCGATGCCGATCGCGGTGCGCCTGCGCCGCCGCGCGCGCGCCGAAGCCGAAGAGCGCACGCGGCTCGTCGCGCCGCTCGCCGCGCTGGCCGAAAAGGGGCGCGTCAAGGCGCCCACCAGCTTCACGCCGGCGGCGGTATGAGCGAGATCGATCTGCTCGATCCGCCGCCCGCGCGGCCGCTCTGGCTATGGACGCTGGCCGATCTGGCCTTGTTGCTGGTCGGCTTCTTCGTGCTCGTCCAGGCGACCGATCGCCAGGCGCTGGCCAGGGGCTTGCGCGAGGGGTTCGGCGGCAAGCCGGCGACGACCGCTGCGATCTCCACCCCCGCCGATCCGATCCCGCTCGCTTCCGCCGCCGCCGGGTTCGCTCCCGGCTCGGCCAGGATCGTCATCACCGACGGCCTGCTCGACTTCGCGATGGAAAGCCTGCGCGATCCGCGCGTCACCTTGCGTATCGCCGGCAGTGCCGAGGGGACGAAGGCCGATAGCGACCCAACCACCGGCAGCGCTCAGATCCTGGCCAGCGACCGCGCCCGCGCGACCGCAAGCTGGCTGATCGCCCACGGCGTTGCCGCCGACCGTATCATGATCGCGACGCCGGGAACCGGTCGCCGCATCGCGCTGGTGACGATGAGCTTCACTGGCGATCCCGTCAGGAAACAACCATGACTCGCACTCCATTCTTCATCGCGCTGATGCTTGCGGCGAGCCCCGCCGCGGCGCAGAATTTTCAGAGCACCATGCTGATCGACAAAGCGGTCGGGGGTTTCACCGGCCATGCGATCGGCGAGTCGGGCGGCGCGCGCACCGCGGTCGACACGCGGCTGAAACTTGCGACCTGTCCGATGGTCTCGCTCAATTGGCGCACCGACAGCCACGATTCGGTGGTGGTGACTTGCACCGATCCGCAATGGCGCATCTTCGTGCCCGTGATGATGCCGGCACGGCCCGTGCCTGCCGCGACGCCGGCAGCGGCGGCGCCCGTCGTCGCGGCCAAGGCGGCGATCGTCATCAAGCGCGGCGATCCGGTGACAGTGGTCGCGGGCGATGGCGGCTTTTCGGTGACGCGCGACGGTATCGCGACGACCGACGCGGCGGCCGGCGCGCGCGTGCTGATCCGCGTCCAGGACGGCAAGCCGCCGATCCAGGCGATTGCGGTCGAGCCGGGCAAAGCGATGATTCCCGGCGCGGAATAATTTTTTCTAAAGAATTTGGGCAGGCGGACGTTCGATGATCCAGATACGCTTCAGGGTGGACAATGGTGGACTCGATCGGACCGAAGGGCTCAACGCCCAATGCCCGTATCGCTCCGGTGCTCGGAGCGGCGGCCGCCGCGAAAATCGCGTCGGCCATCGCCACGCCCGAGCAGCAGATGCAGGCGTCGCACCCGGTCGGTCAGCTGGCGCAGGAACTCGCCGCCAAGCCACCGGTGGATGCGGACCGCGTCGACCGGTTCCGCCGGGCGATCGCCGATGGCAGCTTCCAGCCCGACCCGCAGAAGGTCGCGGACCGGATGTTGTCGTTAAGGGGGGAATGGATCGATGACGCGGTGTGATGGCCTGATCAAGGTAATCGACCTGCTTCACGCCGAGATTGCGGCGATGAAGTCGAACGACGTCGACGCGTTGGACAAGGCGACCAATGCCAAGCTGGCCGCGCTCAACGACTTGGCGGCGATCGACGGCGGTATGCTGGAACCCGGTGTGCGCGAACTCGCCGAGGAAGCACAGCGGCTGAACGAGACCGCGCGGATCTATTGCAACCTGTTGGCGGCAAATGTCCGTCGCCGCCTGCAAATTCTTGCCGGTGACGCTGCCGGTGGCTACCGCGCCAACGGGCATCTCGCGGCGTACGCGTAATTTTATTCAACGAAATCTGATGGTCTTCTACTTCCCCTCCCGCCTGCGGGAGGGGCTAGGGGAGGGCATGTTTCTCGGGGGGGCGGCGCTGTTTCGACACGCCCTCCCCCAACCCCTCCCGCGAGCGGGAGGGGAGTTTAACCTAAACTGGCACGCTGCTTGCTGAGTGTTCCCCGTAACAGGGAGCATTCAGCCAAACCCCATGGGCGGCGTCGTAGCACTTACCGGAAATGTCGACCGCGTCAGGACGGCGATCGCGAATGCGAGTCGCTCGACCGGCATGGATTTCGACTATCTGCTCGGTCAGGCCCAGCTTGAGAGCGGGCTGAACCCGGGCGCGCGCGCCGGCACCTCGTCGGCCACCGGGCTTTACCAATTCATCGACCAATCCTGGCTCGGCATCGTCAAGCAGCACGGCGCCGAAAACGGCCTGGGCTGGGCGTCGAACGCGATCACCCGCTCGGGCAACCGCTGGGTGGTGAGCGATCCGCAGATGAAGAGCGCGATCCTCAACCTGCGCAACAATCCCGAAGTCTCCGCCACGATGGCCGCCGAATTCGCCGCGGACAATCAGGCGTCGCTCGAAAGCTCGCTTGGCCGCGGCGCCACCGGCACCGACCTCTATATGGCGCATTTCCTCGGCCTGGCCGGCGCCAAGTCGTTCCTCCAGACGATGCAGAGCAATCCCGGCGCATCGGGCGCGGCGATGTTCCCGGCCGCCGCCCGCGCCAACCGCTCGATCTTCTACGACGCCGGCGGCAATGCCCGCAGCCTGAGCGACATCTATCAGCGCTTCGCCGCCAAGCTCGACAAGGGCGCGGCCAAGGTCGGGGCGACCAGCCTGGCCTCCGACGCGCTCGACGGATCGGGCGCGACCGCGTTCGCCAAGGCCTATGGCATCAGCGCGTTCGAGACCGCTAAGGCGAATTTCGCCTCGCTCGCCTCGGTCACTGGGCTGGGCACCGGGCTGGGCGACGCGCAGGTCATCACCGGATCGGCGGATACCAGCGGCAGCGCCGCGGCCTGGGCCAAGGCGGCGCTGATGCGCGTCAACGGCGCGCAGGCCTCGACCGGCGCGCCGACCGATCCCGCCAATTCCGCCAGCGCGGTCAACCTTCTCCGGCCGACGCCCGACAATGCGCGGCTGGCCTATCTGATGCTTGCGAGCCTGGGAGCGTAACGCGTGCCGCCTGTCCTGAAGAATCTCCTCGCCGGCAACGTCCGCAACGCCGCCCTGCCGGGCGCCATCCTGCTGCTCGTCGTCCTCATGGTGGTGCCGATCCCGGCCGCCATGCTCGACATCTTCTTCGTGACCAACATCGCGATCAGCCTCGCGGTGCTGATGGTCGCGTTGAACGCGCAAAAGCCGCTCGATTTCTCCGCCTTCCCGACCGTTTTGTTGTTCGCGACCCTGTTCCGCCTCGGCCTCAACGTCGCCTCGACCCGCGTCGTCTTGGTCCATGGCCATGAGGGCGAGAGCGCGGCCGGCCATGTCATCGAGGCGTTCGGATCGTTCCTGATCGGTGGCGACTATGTCGTCGGCATCTTCGTCTTCTCGATCCTGGTGATCATCAACCTGATCGTGGTGACCAAGGGCGCGGGGCGCGTGTCCGAAGTGTCGGCGCGCTTCACCCTGGACGCCTTGCCCGGCAAGCAGATGGCGATCGACGCCGATCTCAATGCCGGCCTGATCACGCCCGACGAAGCCAAGGCGCGCCGCATCGAAGTGTCGACCGAGGCCGATTTCTACGGATCGATGGACGGTTCGTCCAAGTTCGTGAAGGGCGACGCGGTCGCCGGCCTGCTGATCCTGTTCGCCAACATCATCGGCGGCCTGATCCTGGGGCCGGTCAGCCACGGCATGTCGATCAGCGATGCGGCGCATAACTACATTCTGCTGGCGATCGGCGACGCGCTGGTCGCGCAGCTGCCGTCGCTCATGCTCTCGATCGCTGCCGCCGCGATCGTTACCCGCGTTACCTCGAGCCAGGATTTGGCCGGCCAGATCGGCACCCAGTTCGGCTCCGCGCGCACCTGGACCCCGGTCGCGGGCATCCTCGGCCTGCTCGGCGTGCTGCCGGGCATGCCGCATCTGGTACTGCTGTCGGCCGCCGCGATCGCCGGATTCGCCGCATGGAAACTGCGCCAGATCGCGCATCGCCCGCCGCCGCCCGCGCCCGCCGCGCCTGCTCCCGATCTGTCGAAGATCGGCTGGGACGAAGTCAGCGACGGCATGCAGATCCATCTCGACATCGGTTACGGCCTGGTGCCGCTGGTCGATGAACGCCGCGGTGCGCCGCTGATGGGCCGCATCACCGGCGTCCGCCGTCAGCTCAGCAAGGACCTTGGCTTCGTCGTGCCGCAAGTGCGCGTCCGCGACGACATCAACCTCGCGCCCTACACCTATCGCATCATCGTCGGCGGCGTCGTCATCGCCGAGGACCAGGCATCGGCCGACGAGATGCTCGCGCTCGATACCGGCCAGGGCGTCGGCGAATTGCGCGGCAAGAAGGCCAAGGACCCGACCTTCGGGCTCGACGCGACCTGGATCCAGCCGGGCGACGCCGATGCCGCGACCGGCCAGGGCTATCTGGTGGTCGATGCCGGCACCGTGGTCGCGACGCACCTCAACCATCAGCTCGGCCAGAACGCCTCCGACATGCTCGGCGCGGACGAGGTCCAGCAGCTGCTCGAGGGGCTGAAGGAACGCAATCCGCAACTCGTCGCCGCGCTGACCCCGGCGCCGCTGCCGCTGACCACCTTGACCCAGGTGCTCAAGGGCCTGCTGGCCGAGGGCATCAGCCTCAAGGAATTCCGCCGCATCGCCTCGGCCATCGCGGTCGCCGCACAGCGCACGGTCGACGCCGAAGAGATTATCGAGGCGATCCGCCCCGATCTCGGCGGGCTGATCATCCAGAAATTGTGCGGCGTGCACGAGCCGTTGCGCGTGATGACGCTGGAGGGGCAGCTCGAAGGGCTGCTCGGCCAGGCGGTCCGCTCGGACCCGTCGCGCCGCCACACGATCGAACCCGATCTCGGCCGCCGCATCGTCGACGCGCTGACCCAAGCGGCGGCACCGCTCGTCGCCGAAGCCAAACCCTTCGCGCTCGTCGTCCAGCCCTCGATCCGCCTCGCGATCCGCAAGCTGGTCAAGACCTGCCTCCCCGACACTCCAGTGATGAGTTTCTTCGAAGTGCCTGAAGAGAAATCAGTCGAAGTCGTCGCCGTGATCGGCGCTCCCCAGGCGCTCGCGGCATGAGCGCGGAACCGATGATGGGCGCGTTCGCCAACGCCCAACCGATCCCCGGCCCGCTGACCTATGGCCGCACCGGCGCCGATATCGACGCCTTGGTGCGCAAGCATTCGCCGCTCGTCCGCCGCATCGCCTGGCATGTCCATGGCAGCATTTCAGGCGTGTGCGAGGTCGAGGATCTGGTCCAGATCGGGCTGGTCGCCTTGGTCGAGGCGATCCACGGTTTCGAGGATCGCGGCCAGGTGACGTTCGAACAATATCTCGCCACGCGCCTGCGCGGCGCGATGATCGACCAGCTCCGCCGCCAGGCGACGCTGACGCGCGGCGCGATGCGCCGGCGCAAGCAATATCAGGAAACGGTCGCGTCGCTGACCGTCGACCGCAAGCCGCCGGCCGAGGCCGATGTCGCCGAGAAACTCGGCGTCAGCGTCGAGAAACTGCGCGCCGATTATGCGAGCGCGGAGGCGGTCCGGTTCGACTCCTTGGATGAGGTCTATACCGACGACGGCCCGTGGTTCATGTCCGACGAGCCCGACGCGTTCGAACAACTCGCCGAGGCCGATCTGCGCGAGACGCTGGTCGGCGCGATCGCCGCGCTGCCGGAGCGCGAGGCGCAGGTGGTGCAGCTTTATTATGTCGAGGAACTCAACCTCGAGGAGATCGGGCATGTGCTGGGCGTCGGCGCCGCGCGCGTGTGCCAGATCAAGGCGTCGGCGCATGCGCGGTTGAAGAAGGCGCTGGCGAAGGCGGTTTGAGGGGGCGGGTGACTTTTCAGGCGAGCCCCAGATCGAATGATTGAACCTGGCGTTGGCCAGGCAATGCCGCAGCGCGGACCGGCTCGTGCAAACGTCACGCCCCCTCGCGGGCCCGTCATTCCTCGTCCTGGGGAGCGATTCGGCTACTTTGCGGAGGTCAATTTCGCGAGCGTCAACCAGTAACCTGCTCTAAAATGGATGCATCTCCGGTTGCACCGGACTTGCCCACTATGCTCTCTGCGAGCTTCGAACAGGGAGCATCCATGAGCCGCATCGCATCTTGGCTGAGGGGATCGGTCGCTGCCGTGACTATTATGTCGTGCAGCGCTTTGGCGCAGGAGACGACCACCTACTCCTATGACGGTTTGGGCCGGCTCCAGGGCTCGACGATCGCGGGCGGAACCAACAATGGCCGCAAGACGGGAACATGTTTTGACGCGGCGGGCAATCGCACGCGTTATGACGTGGCGACCAGCACTCCCGCGGTGTGTCCGACGCCGACGCCGACCCCGACCTCCACGCCTTGAGCCCAGTCGGGGAAGGGTCGGTACGATTTGCTGAATTTCGGGGGAAAGATGAAATTCCTAGTCGCATGCATCGTGGTTCTTACTGCGGCCCTGATGACGACCAATGCGTCGGCCCAGGACGGCACGGGAACGTTAAAAACGGTTCCCGCCGAGAAATACGCGGTCACTCCGGGGGGCGTCGACATGCGAACCGGCCAATATGTCTACAAGAGCACTGATCTTTCCGCGGGACCGGCGGATGGCGGCGGGACGTTGGCGCTGACGCGTAGCCTGGAATATCAGGTTAACGGGCATATCAATCCCTTCGCCAACTTCTCCCACAGCTGGGACATCATGCTGACCCAGAAGCGTATCAATATTCAGCAAGGCAATTATTACGACGGCTCCGGACAGGATTATCAGGTCAGCATCTATTACGGCGGTCGCGCGCAGACGTTTCGGGCCGGGTCAACCAGTCCCTTTTCCGTCGAGTCCAAGGCGGGTTGGGGCGGCCTTACGTATAGCGGCGATCGCAATGCGGGCACGGCCATCTACACTTATGCCGCGAGTGATGGGACGCAGATCGTGTTCAGATCGCCGGGAAACAGCGATTGTTCGGCGATGATCGCCTGCGCCTTCGCGTCGTCTATACTTCTTGCGGACGGCACGAAATACGCCCTGGCCTACGAAACGCAGTCGACCGGGACGAACCGCGCGCGTCTCAAGACGGTGCAGAGCTCGCGAGGTTACGCCCTCTTGTTCGAATATACGGGCGCCAACTGGAATCTGGCGTCGAAAGCCTGCGTCCTCAATCTCGCGCTCGCGCCGATGCCGACATCGGGGTCCTGCCCGATTGGGGCGGCGGCAACAGTCAGTTACGGCTATACGTCCTATAATGGCGATCGGCTGGCTAGCGTGATCGATGCGGTCGGGAAGACCTGGTCATATACTTATGCCACTTCGGGAACCGCCATGGCGATGGGGTTCAAGAAACCTGGTGCCGGCGCACCGTGGCTGACCAACTATATCGACGTGCGACCCAATAGCGAAGGCGTGGCGCAAGAGAATGTCGGCTATCAGAGCTTCGCCGACGGGAGGAGCTATACTTACACCTATAATTTCCCGCCAGAAGTCGATGGCGTTCCGATCAGCGTTGCCGGCGGCAGCTATACCGACAACAATGGACGCACGAGCAGCGTGGTGTTCGATTTCCCCGTTACACCCGGCACTGGCGCAGGGGGAGTTTGCCACCTTTATCCGTGCACGCCGACCAATGTCTGAATGGTCGAATTTCAACAAACCAGCGGACCTGTCACCGTTACCGATCCGCTCAACCGCACGACCAAGTTTCATTACTGCGATTTGAATGCGGAGGCGAACCTGCCTCCGACCTATCATAATCGCTGCTACGTGACCCAATTGCAGTGGATGCTCGATCCCGAAGGCATCAAGACCTATTACACTTGGGACAATGTCGACCAGAACATCCTGCAGATCCGTAAGGTAGCCAAGTCGGGCAGCGGACTGGCGGATGTCACCACCTCCGCAACCTATGACTGCACTCATCGGGCATCGTGCGCCAAACCAACCTCAACGACCGACGCCAAGGGGAATGTAACCACCTATACCTACGATCCGACCCATGGCGGCATTCTGACAGAGACCGAGCCCGCGGTATCAGTGAACGGCGCGGGCACGTCGATCGCGGCGGTCAAGCGCTACGGCTACACCTTGCGCAAGGCGTGGGTCAGCAACGGCGCGGGAGGCTACACCCAGAACACCGATGGTGTCTATCTGCTGACCAGCGAGAAGACGTGCAGGTCGACCGCAACCAACCTCTCGACCGACAATTGCGCCGGCGGCGCGGCGGACGAGGTGGTGACTGCCTATGATTATGGACCGGATAGCGGACCCAACACCCTGATACTCAGGGGAACGACGGTCACCGCCGATGTCGGCGGGACGATCACTACGCTGCGCTCCTGCTTCTGCTATGACGCGCTCGGCAACAAGATCAGCGAGACCAAGCCGCGCGCTGGCTTGACGGTGTGCCCGTGAGCGCGCGGCGTCTCTGGGCGGCCGCGGTCGCCGCCGCGCTGGCAATCCTCCTGCCGATGGCGGCGAGCGCGCAGGCCTCGCCCTCCGCTTTTACCTCGGCAACGCGATACGACGCGGCGCGGCGGGTGACGGGCTCGATCGCGCCCGATCCCGACGGGGCCGGATCACTCCATTACGCGGCGACCCGCAATACCTATGACGATGCCGGCCGACTGATCCGAATCGAAAAGGGCGAACTCGCGAGCTGGCAATGGGAAGCCGTCGCGCCGGCGTCGTGGCCCGGGTTCACCTTGGCCGCGAAGACGGAGACGAGCTACGACGCGCTCGACCGCAAGGTGCTGGAAACGAGCTGGGGCTGGGATGCTACCGCTTCGGCTTGGGTCCAGAGCGGCGCCACTCAATATAGCTACGACACATCGGGCGAGCTCGAATGCATCGCTGTTCGGATGAATCCGGCGACGTGGGGTGCTCTACCGACATCGGCGTGCGCAATGGCGACGACCAGCGCCACCTACGGTCCCGATCGCATCACCAAGAACGTCTACGACGATGCCGGGCAATTGCTGAAGGTCATCAAGGCCTATGGCGTGGCCGGCCTGCAGCAGGATTACGTCACTTACACCTATACCGATAACGGCAAGCAGAAGACGCTGAAGGACGCCAACGGCAATCTTGCGACCTATACCTATGATGGGTTCGACCGGCTGGCCGCTTGGGCGTTCCCGTCGAAGGCGACGACCGGCAGTTCGGCGGCGTGCACGATCGGGACGATCGCGGAGGCGACCGACGCGTTTGGCAATACGGTGGCCGGTCCATCGGAAACGAGGGCCGCCGGCGACGACTGCGAGAAATACGCCTACGACCGCAACGGCAACCGCGCCAAGCTGATGAAGCGCGACGGCAACGTCATCCGCTACGCGTTCGACGCGCTCGATCGCAACACGATCAAGGACATCCCGGGCGGAACCGCGGCCGACGTCTATTACGGTTATGACCTGCGCGGCCTTCAGACGTTCGCGCGCTTCGGCTCGGCGACGGGCGCCGATACGGTCGACAATGTGTTTGACGGGTTTGGGCAGCTTTCCTCGCAGACGACGGCGATTGGCGGGGCAAGTCGCTCGGTGAGCTATCTCTACGACGCTGACGGCAACAAGATGCGGATCACCCATCCCGACGGCAATTACTGGACGTACGATTATGACGGGTTGGGCCGTGTGGCGGCGGTCAAGGAGAACGGGACAACAACCATCGCGACGATGGCGTACAATGCGGCGGGCCTAGAGGGTAGCGAGACGCGCGGCGGCGTGGCGACGACGTTCGGCTATGACGCGATCGGGCGGCTGTCGTCATTGTCGGACGATCTTCCCGGAGGCACGACCAACGACATCACGACGACCCTGTCCTATAGTCCCGCCAGCCAGTTGATCAGCCGCACCCGGACGAACGCCAGCTATGCCTGGCCCGGTTATGTGAACGTCAGCCGGCCATACGCGGCAAATGGTCTCAACCAATATGCGACGGCGGGCAGCGCGACGTTCGCTTATGATGCGAACGGCAACCTCACGTCGGACGGAACCGCAAGCTACACGTACGATGTCGAGAACCGAATGGTAGCGACGACGTTCGATACCGGTGCGACGCTGCTCTATGATCCCCTGGGGCGCTATTATGGCTCGATCCAGGGGTCGGCGACAAAGACCGTCCTATATGACGGCGACCAACGGATCGCCGAATATGACGGCGCGGTCCTGTCGAAACGCTATGTGCTTGGCGCGGGCGAGGACAATCCGCTGTTCTGGTATGACGGTTCGACCCTGAGCGACCGGCGATCGCTGCAAGCGGACGAGCGGGGGTCGATCACGTCGGTGGTGAACGCCGCAGGTACTTTACTCTCGATCAACTCCTACGACGAATATGGCATCCCGTGGTCGCAATTCGGCAAGTACGGCTTCACCGGGCAGGTATGGATCCCCCAGGTGGGCTGCTGGTATTACAAGGCCCGGTTCTACTGCCCTACAATCGGGCGGTTCATGCAGACCGATCCGATCGGGTATAAGGATCAGAATAATCTTTATGCTTATGTCGGGAATGATCCGGTGAACAAGACCGATCCCACGGGAAAAGAAGCCGGGAGTTGCTATGGAAATTCAGGGGCTTCTTGTGGTATGGTGGGCGGCAATTTGCCGTCGCTTGGCGATGTTATCGATGCCGCAGGATATGTCTTAGCCGGAGTGGAGATTGCCCTAGGTGGAGGGCCAGAAGACCCAGTGGGAGACGTGGCGGCGGCAGCGACAATCCGAGGAGCTAGGGCGCTATCAGCAGAAGTAAGAGGCGGAGAGACTGCTGCAGCGGCGGCAGGGCGTCAGGCTCATCGAGAATTGGCGGAGCGTGTTGCTCAAAAGCCTGGGTGGCGATCTGAGCCTAGGATGAAAGGCGCTGATGGAAAGACTTACAAACCCGATGTAGTCACGCCGCGTGGCAGAATCATGGAGCTTAAGCCTAACACACCTTCGGGGCGCGCTGCTGGCGCTAGACAGGCAAATAAATACAGTGAACAACTCGGACGACCTGCACGTCCCATATATTATAAGCCACCCCCTCCGCCCACTCCTAAACCTTGGTGGAAGTTTTGGTGATGTTGAAAAAGAAACTCTTATTAGAGATAAATGATCTTCTAGAGAAATATCAGTTCCGAAAACTCGACGCGACCTGGAACCGGGAATCCGGTGATTTTATCGATGTAATTGATCTACAAGTCGCTAAATCGGGAGACACTTTTACCATCAACGTTGGGGCGGCAGAAAAGTCAGTTCTTATTAAATGCTGGGGTCCGGATAGCTTAGAATTTGTTGCGGAATCCGCATGTACGATCCGTGCTCGTTTGGGAGAGTTGGCGTGTGGCAGAGATGTCTGGTGGTCGCTCAGGGAAGAAAGCAGTATTGAGGAAGTCCTATACGGAATTGATAATTCTGCAATTCCCTTTCTGCGGCTTAGCCACAGCATCGATCGAATGATCGAATCGTTGGAGAGCAACCCGTCAGCCAGGAGCTATCCTCCCGAGGCTATATACCTTGCTCTGCTATACCATCGAAGGGGAGAAGGCGACCGCGGTCTGAATATGTTGAGAACGTTACGGACTAAGTTCTCCGGTGGTTGGCGTGAGAAGGTGTCAGAAATTTTGAATGGATTGGAACTAAAGTGATAGTTTACTAAATGCCCGGCGCGTGGGTGGAATTACGGTGACAGTTTACTAAATACACCAAATTGGAGTCAGTTTGCCGCCGCGCGTCATATGGCTCGCTAGGATAGCCGCATGGCTCGTCTTCCCCGCTTGGTGCTACCCGGCTTTCCCTATCATGTGACCCAGCGCGGCCATCGCCGGCAGCAGACCTTCTTCGAGGATGGCGATTACCAGCTGTATAGCGATCTGTTAGCCGAAGCCGCGCGCAAGGCTGGCGCGGAGATCTGGGCGTATTGCCGCCGTTCGCCATCATTTCCCGGCACTGGCCTGCTCCGCGATCAGCTTGCGATACCAATAATACGAATCCTTCGGCGTCCGGCGTTGCGTGGCGTAATCGACCCGCACGAGACCGAAGCGTGGTCCATAGCCGTCGGCCCATTCGAAATTGTCGAGGATCGACCACACCAGATAGCCGCGCACATCGATGCCGGCATCCATCGCCTTCCTGACCGCGCGGATATGGGCATCGAGGAACGCGATCCGGTCGGCGTCATGCACCGCGCCCCGCGCAACGGTGTCGGTGTACGCCGCGCCGTTTTCGGTAATGACGATCGGCGGCAAGGCGGTGCCGTAGCGATCGCGCAGCCCGAGCAGCACGTCGGTCATGCCTTGCGGGTCGACTGGCCAGCCCATCGCGGTTCGCGCGAATTTCGCCGGCGGCGGCGCTTCCTCGATCGGCTGGGCGCTGCCTGGCGGACTGACGCGCATGAAGTTGGTATTGTAATAATTGACGCCGAGAAAATCGAGCGGCTGGGCGATCGTCGCCAAGTCGCCGTCCCGCACGGCCCTCGCGGTGAGGGCGTCCGGCAATTCCGCCAATTACGGYGACGTGGCGTAATTGAGGTAGCCATCCTCCTGCATATGCGGAGTCGCCCAGGCAGGTGCTCCAGGCAGGAGGATGACCGATGAAGATTTTCGCAGCATTGGATGTTGGGGACAAGGCCACGCACATTTGCGTGCTGGATGGCGAAGGCGCGGTCGTGTGGCGTGGGGTCTGTGCGACCGACCCCGACGTGGTGGCGTCCACGCTCGAGCGGCATGCGGCCGGGGTGGAGCGGGTAGTTCTGGAGACCGGTCCGCTATCGGCATTCCTCTATCACGGGCTGGTCGAGCGCGAGGTGCCGGTGGTGTGCATCTGTGCGCGCCACGCCAAGGGCGCGCTGTCGGTGCGGGTCAACAAGAGCGATGTGCATGATGCCGAGGGCCTCGCGCAACTGGCACGCACTGGCTGGTTCAAAGCGGTGCATATCAAGGGGAGCGCGACCCACCTCGACCGGGCGCAACTCAAGGTGCGCGAGCAGCTGATCCGTGCGCGCCTGGCGATGGCCAACCAACTGCGCGGGCTATTGAAGCTGTTCGGCCTGCGGATGGGCAAGGTCACCACACCGGGCAAGCGCGCCGAACGCCTGGAAGCGCTGCTCGCCCAGAAGCCGGAGTTACGGCCGATCCTCGCGCCGCTGGTGGCGGGACTGGAGGCGCTGGATGTGCAGATCGCAGCCTCGACGCGCAGCATCAAGGCGCGCGCCGCGGCCGATCCGGTGGTCGCGCTGCTGATGACCACACCGGGTACCGGACCGATCACGGCGCTAACGTTCAAGAGCAGCATCGAGGATCCCACACGCTTCGAACGCGGCGAGGATGTGGGGGCGTTCGCTGGCCTTGCACCGAGACGAAGCCAGTCCGGCGAGCGCGACGTTCATGGCCGCATATCCAAGGCCGGCGATCCGATGCTACGCTCGGCGCTCTACGAGGCAGCCAACAACCTGCTCTGCAGGGTCAAGCGGCCATGCCACCTGCAGACTTGGGGTAAGGCACTCGTCGCGACCAAGGGCGCCAAGCGCGCCCGTGTCGCGGTCGCCCGCAAGCTTGCCGTCCTGCTCCACCGACTCTGGATATCCGGCAATAGCTTCCAATGGGCCTGAAGGCTCAGACTGACCGGACATCCAGACGAGCGACCTCGTTGCACGTGTAGAGCATCAAGCTCGTCGGTGACCTGGAGGCGCTCGATAGTTACCGCCTGACCGCAACCATGATGGCATCGACAATCACAGCTCCTCAGTCAGTCGATGACCTCGAAGACAACCATAGATGACGGTCGCGCATACTTGAGAAAAACCACATCATGCCAATATCAATTAGACAACACGTGCAACAACCCCTTTACTGAGATCAATCACTCGCGAATCTGGACAGCCGTCGGCGGCCCGCGGAATGTTCGTCGTGCCGATCCCATTTGGCGATTGCCATGCAGGGCATGTTTTGCAACTGATAGCGCTATCATAGTCGGCGCGCCCTTCCAAGCAAGGCCGTAGCGAACAATTGAAGTGGGAGAGAACCGGATGGGCGGCGGCAGTATCGTGGTTTTCGCGCTCCGTGTGGCGGCGATAGCGCTGATCGCCGGTAGCGGCGCGGCCAACGCGAAGGAGATTCCGACAGGACTCGATGCGAATGGGCACCTCAAGCTAGTCTCGCCAAAAGGCGACCGTGCCTTCGCTTACCAACGCCTCGCCGATGGCCTGCAATTGCATGTCAATGGTGTCACCAAGAATATCATCTTCTACGGCCCCGACACGGTGCGGGTGAACGCCAATCTGGGCGAGAATTACTGGACGGCGCCCAGCATCGTCATTGTCAAGAAACCGCAGCCGGTTCCCTTCACGATCGCCGAGACGCCGAGAACCCTGGCGATCATCGGTCAGAAGCTGCGGATCGAGGTGGACAAGGCGACAGGGGCCTTGCGCTTCCTCGATCCGAAGGGGGGGCTCTTCACTCAGGAAAAGGCGGATGGGCCGCAGGAGCTGAAGAAAGTCACCATCGCGGGCGCCCCTAGCTATGAGGCGACCAACAGCTTCACCCTGCGCCCGGACGAGGCGATCTACGGCTTCGGTTTCACTGGCGACGATACCAGCAACCGGCGCGGCAAGGACCTGCTCCTCGTCCAGACCAATGTCGGCATCATCATTCCCGTCATGATGTCGACCCGGCGTTACGGCATAATGTGGGATACTTATTCCCAGATGCGCTTCAAGGATGATGCGGGCGGCGCCTCCCTCTGGGCCGAAAGCGCGCCGGGGGGCGTCGATTATTACTTCATGGCGGGCACGTCGGCGGACGACGTGGTCGCCGCCTATCGTGCACTCACCGGACAGGTGCCGATGTATCCGAAGCAGGCGTTCGGCCTGTTCATGAGCAAGGAGCGTTACAAGACCCAGGCGCAGCTGCTCGATATCGCGCGCACCTTCCGCAAGGAGAGGTTCCCGCTCGATTACATCGTACAGGACTGGCAATATTGGGGCTCGGACAAAGACGGCAGCTGGAGCGGGATGACATGGGACCCGACCCGCTATCCCGATCCGGGCAGCATGACTCGCCAGCTCCACGACATGAACCTGAAGCTGATGGTGTCGATCTGGCCGTCGATCGGCAACGATACCACGCTCGCGCGCGCGTTGGACGCGCACCATCTGCGCTTCGAGCCGCTGCACTGGATCTCGAAGCATGCGCGTGTCTACGACGCCTATAGCCCGCTCGGGCGGCAAATCTATTTCAAGTACATCAAGTCAGGCCTGCTCGATCAAGGCGTCGATGCATTGTGGATGGACGGCACCGAGGTCGAGGTGAGCAGCGCCATGTGGAACGCGGCCGACAATATCCGCGACACCAAGGCGCTCGGCTCCAACGCGCTCGGCGACTTCTCGCGCTATCTCAACCCCTATTCGTTGCTGACGACGCAGGGGACCTATGACGGCGAGCGCGCGACGAGCAACAAGCGCGTCTTTACCCTCACCCGATCGGCTTGGGCCGGCGCACAGCGTACGGGCGCGGCGTCGTGGAGCGGCGACATCTCCGCGAGCTGGAAAACGCTCAAGCAGCAGATCGCCGGTGGCGTCGACGTGACCGTGACGGGCAACCCCTATTGGACCAACGACACTGGCGGCTTCTTCGTTTCAGATTTCCCCGGCGGCGAGCAGAATCCGGCATGGCGAGAGCTGTTCGCGCGATGGTTGCAGTTCGCGGCGTTCAACCCGATCATGCGCATTCACGGCACCGACGTCGAGCGCGAGCCCTGGCGTTTCAAGACGCTCGACCCGCAAGTCTATGCCTCGCTGCTCGACAGCACGCGCCTGCGCTATCGGCTGCTACCCTATATCTATGGCTTGAGCTGGAAGGTCACGTCGGCGGGCTACACGCTGATGCGGCCGCTGATGATGGACTTCCCCGACGATCGGGCGACCGACACGATCGACGACAGCTTCATGTTCGGGCCATCTTTGCTCGTCCATCCCGTAACGCGAGCAATGTATCACATCCTGCCGCCGCCGGCGGCGACGGTGCCGACCGAGTATCTGCGCACGCCCGATGGCCGGCCGGGGCTTGCCGGCCAGTATTTCGAGGGCGAAAAGTTCGAAACGCCGAAAGGCCGCTTCGTCGATACCAAGATCGATCACAACTGGCCCGACCCGCCCCTAGCGGACATTCCCGGCGGCCTCGCCAGCCTCAGTGACTTTTCGGTCCGCTGGCAAGGCACGCTGACCGCGCCCGAGGACGGCACTTACGAACTTGGGCTGGAAGGCGATGACGGGTTCCGCCTGATCGTCGACGGCAAGACGATAGTGTCGAACTGGCAGGTTGGCGCCGCGCGCTACGAGGGCGCCAAACTGTCCTTCCGCAAGGGGCAGCAGGTTGCCGTCAAGATCGAGTATTTTCAGGGTGGCGGCAATCGTTCGCTGCGCTTCGGCTGGCGACTGCCGAGCGAGTTGAACGCTACGGGAAACGCTACCCAGGTACTCGATACCTCGGTTTCGACCTATCTGCCCAAGGGTGCTGACTGGTTCGATTTCTGGAACAACCAGCGTCTCTCCGGCGGGCGAACGGTGACGCGGGACGCGCCGCTCGACATAGTCCCGCTTTATGTCCGCGCCGGCTCGATCGTGCCGATGGGGCCGGAAGTGCAATATGCCACCGCCCAGGCTGACGCCCCTTATGAGGTGCGCATCTATCCGGGCGCCGATGCCCGGTTCACGGTTTATGAGGACGACAACGAGACCTACGATTACGAGAAGGGTCAGCGCGCGACATACGATCTCGTCTGGGACGACAAAGCCCGCACCCTGAGGGTCGGTGCGCGGCAGGGGGCGTTTCCGGGCATAGTGAAGACGCGGGAGCTTGATCTCGTGCTTGTTGCGACCGCCGGCCAGGGTGGGCTGGCCCCCGCCGCGGCCGCCAAGCGCATCACCTATGCCGGCCGCCCGATGGCGGTCCGTTTTTGATGCCGAATGGACGTCGCCAAATGCGCCTCAGCCTTCATAGCCGGTCGGCATGTGCTTTGATGGTCAGGTTGATGAAAGTCGCTCGAATGCAAGCCAGCCGCGATACCCACGTCGCCGAAATCCATCATTTCGCGGCACCGGTCTGATCCGCGATCAGCTTGCGATACCAATAATACGAATCCTTCGGCGTCCGGCGTTGCGTGGCGTAATCGACGCGCACGAGGCCGAAGCGTGGTCCATAGCCGTCGGCCCATTCGAAATTGTCGAGGATCGACCACACCAGATAGCCGTGCACATCGATGCCGGCGTCCATCGCCTTCCTGACCGCGCGGATATGGGCGTCGAGGAACGCGATCCGGTCGGCGTCATGCACCGCGCCTCGCACGACATCATCGGTGAAGGCCGCGCCGTTTTCCGTGATCACGATCGGGGGCAAGGCGGAGCCGTAGCGATCGCGTAACCCCAGCAGCAGGTCGGTCATTCCCTGCGGATCGACTGGCCAGCCCATCGCGGTTCGCGCGAATTTCGCCGGCGGCGGCGCTTCCTCGATCGGCTGGGCGCTGCCCGGCGGACTGACGCGCATGAAGTTGGTGTTGTAATAATTGACGCCGAGGAAATCGAGCGGCTGCGCGATCGCCGCGAGGTCGCCGTCGCGGACCGCCGTCGCGGTGAGGGAAGCGGGCAATTCGGCGGGGTAGCGGCCGAGCAGCAGCGGATCGACGTGCAATCCCCAATAATAGAGCGTCATTGCCTGGGCAGCCGGTTCGTCCCGCGCCGGATCGGCCGGCCGCACCATCGCCAAATTCTGGGCGATGCCGATCTGCGCCTTGCGTTTCACCGTCGCGCGGAGCGCCTGGACGGCCTTGCCGTGCGACAACAGCAAGTGATGCGCGACCGGGAAGGATTGCGGCATGTCGAGCTTCAGCCCCGGCGCGTTGACGCCGAGAACGTGCCCGAGGACATGGTGCATGAAGGTCTCGTTATGCGTGATCCAGCGCGGCACGCGATCGCCGAGATGCTCCGCCATGATGCGCGCATAATCGGCGAACCGATCGCACGTGTCGCGGTTCTGCCAGCCGCCGGCATCCTGCAACTTTTGCGGCAAATCCCAGTGAAACAGCGTCGGCATCGGCGCGATGCCCTTGGCCAGCAATTCGTCGACCAGCCGCGAATAGAAATCGAGACCCTTGGGATTGGCCGCGCCGCGGCCCTCGGCTTGAATCCGGGGCCATGCGATCGAGAACCGATAGGCCCGCGCGCCGAGTTGGCCGATCAACTCCACGTCCTCGCGATAACGATGATAGTGATCGCACGCGATGTCGCCATTGGCGTTACCCGCGATAGTACCGGGTTGGCGGCAGAACGTGTCCCAGATCGACGCGCCGCGACCGTCCTCGTTTACGGCGCCTTCGATCTGATAGGAGGACGCTGCCACTCCCCATAGAAAATCGCGTGGGAACGCCGGCATGGCGGGTTGTGCCCCGGACTTCGACGCCGCGATCAGGCCAGGTGCCGCGATCGTCGCGCCCGTCGCCAGTACGAATTCACGCCTCCGCATGCTCGCTCTCCCACCTCCCCATGGTCTCGGCCGCGGCGGCACAAGCGGGGTAGTTAGCCTGATCAAAGAGCGCATCAAAACAATAGTCAACGCTATATTTTAGCTTGGGGTCGCGTAACCAATAGCACCTAAATCTGATGCGCCGCGCGACTGTCCTTCGGTGCTTCGTCCCGCTCCTCCATCCCATAGTCCCGCAGCACCCGCGCCACGCGAAGCCGATAATCCGCGAACACCCCGCCGCGCCCCGCCGCCTGCGCATGGCGATGGTCCTCGGTGTTGCGCCACGCGGCCACCGCCGCCTCGTCACGAAAGAAGCTCAGCGACAGCATTTTGCCGGGATTGGCCAGGCTCTCGAACCGCTCGACCGAGATGAAGCCGTCGACCGCCTCCAGTTCGGGTTTCAGCCGTGCGGCGATGTCGAGATAGCTGTCGCGCTGTCCCGCGGCGGGCTCGACCTCGAAGATCACCGCGATCATCGGTCGACCCTCGCCAGGAAGATGCGGTCCTCGCGCCGGATGAAGCGCTCGCCCTGCGCAAAGGCGAAGTTCTTGCGCCCGAGCGGATGGTCCTTGAGCCGCGCGCGATAGGCTTCGTACTCGGCCAGGCTCTCGATGTTGTAGACGCCATAAGCGGTGGTCGCCGATCCCTCATGCGGGGCGAAATAGCCGATCAGATCGGCGCCGCATTCGGGGATCGCCTGGCCCCAGGCGCGGGCATAATCGACGAACGCGTCGCGGCCCCAGGGCTCGATATCGTAGCGGATGAAGCAGGTGATCATTCGGTCTTCTCCAAAGTGTGCGGGCACTTTAGCGATTCCGGCCGCGGCGATGGTTCGGTACAGATCGAACCATGAGAGAAGGACCCTATATCGCCGAAATCGCCGCACTGATCGGCGACCCCGCACGCACCAACATGCTGACCGCGCTGATGGATGGACGCGCGCTGACGGTGAGCGAGCTGGCGCAGGTCGCGGGCATCACCCTGCCGACCGCGAGCGGGCATATATCGCGGATGGAGACGGCGGGGCTGCTCGCCGCAGAGAAACAGGGGCGGCATCGCTATCTGCGGCTGTCGGGGCCGGATGTCGCCACCGCGCTCGAGGCGCTGATGGAGCTTGCCCAGCGCACCGGCGCGGTCAGGGTGCGGACGGGACCGCGCGATCCGGCGCTGCGCGAGGCGCGGGTGTGCTACGACCATCTCGCCGGCGCGCGCGCGGTGGCGGTGGCGGCGAAGCTGGCGGACGAGGGGATGATGGTCGACCACGGACTGACCGATGCCGGTCGCGCCTGGCTTGCCGAGCGTGGGTTCGTACGCGGGGACGGGCGGCGGCCGTTCTGCCGCACCTGTCTCGATTGGAGCGAGCGGCGGCACCATCTCGGCGGTGCGCTCGGTGCGCAGATCTTGAGCCGCGCGCTCGACGAAGGCTGGGCACGGCGCGGCGAGGGCAGGGTGATCGATTTCGGCCAGCGCGGCGCGGCGGCGTTCGACCGGTTGTTCGGGCTTTAGGGTGAGGCATTCAGTTTTCCAGCTCCCCTCCCTGCAAGGGAGGGGTTGGGGGTGGGTGCGCGTGTCCGCGCGCTCACAAAGACTCATAGGCCGTCGCCAAACCCACCCCTTGATCCCCTCCCTTGCAGGGAGGGGAGAATCGTAACGTCGATATGGCCTAGATCCCCGCAACGCCGCGTAGCGCCGCCGCGTCGAGCACCCGCAGCGACCGATAGCCCGGCGCGACCCAGCCGCGTTTGGCCAGTGCCAGAATATGCCCGCTCGCCGATTTGCGGCTGAGCCCGCACATTTCGGCGAGATCGGCCTGGGTCGCGGGAACCTCACCCTTGTCGTCGGCCAGTTGTGCCAGCCGCGCCGCGACGCGTTCGCGCGGCGACAAACAGAGGTTGAGCGCCGCATTATGCACCGCGACGTCTAGCTGGTCGTAGAGCAAGGCCATCGTCGCCGGCCACGCACCCGGCTGGCGCGCCGCGATCCCCGGCAAGGCGGCGTCGGGGACCAGCAGCACGCGCGCCGCACGCTGGGCGCGCGCGGTCACGATCCGCCGTCCGCCGCCGAAGCGTCGGGACTGGCCGATCGCCTGGCCCGGCCCCGCCAGCCCGAGCAGCACGTCGCGGTCGGGGCCGACGCTCGCCTCCAGTCGCAACACGCCCTCGATTACTAGACACAAACCCGGCTCCTCATCGCCCTCCGAATAGATCCATTGCCCGGCGTCGAGCATGGCGACACGTCCGGCTGCGATCAGTTCGGCGGCGAGCGCGGGGTCGAGCGTGGCAAACCAGCGGCCGTGGCGCAGAGTGTTGAGCAATTCCATCGGTCAATTGCTACGATCGTAGCAATTCAGTCGCAAGCGGCGCGATAGTGTCGCGGGCAAAGGAGAGGACTCATGACCATCCAGATTCGCCCGATCGCCGATCATTGCGGCGCCGAAGCCAGCGGCATCGACCTGCGCGACCTCGACAACGCCGAGATCGAAACGCTCAAGGCGGCGCTCGCCGATCGCGGCGTGCTGTTCATTCGCGATCAGGAGCTGACGCCTGAGGATCATATCGCCTTCGCTCGGCGCTGGGGCACGATCGACATCAACAATTACTTCCCGGCGAACGGCGGCCACCCCGAGATCGCCGAGGTGCGCAAGGCCGAGACGCAGACCACCAATATCGGCGGTGGCTGGCATACCGATCACAGCTATGATCAGGTCCCGGCAATGGGCTCGATCCTGCTCGCGCGGGAAACCCCGCCGACCGGTGGCGACACGCTGTTTGCGAGCCTGGGCGCGGCCCATGATTCGCTGTCGGACGGGCTCAAGGCGACGCTCGAGGGGCTGCGGGCGGTGCATTCGGCCGATCACATCTATGGCCATGACGGCATCTACGCGAAGACCGACCAGGCCGCCGATCTCAAGGGGCATGAGATCCGCGCCAATGCGGTCCATCCCGTGGTGATCCGCCACCCGGTGACGGGCCGCAAGATCCTCTACGTCAACCCCGCCTTCACGCTCCATTTCGAAGGCTGGACGCGCGAGGAGAGCATGCCGTTGCTCGCCTATCTCTATTCGGTCGGCATGCGGCCGGAGTTCCAATGTCGGCTGCAATGGGCGCCGGGCTCGCTCGCGATCTGGGACAATCGCTCGACCTGGCATTGCGCGATGAACGATTATCAGGGGCATCGGAGGGTGATGCACCGCATTACGATTTCGGGGGTGGCGTTGAGCTGAATTCCCTCTCCCTTTGGGAGAGAGAGGGAGCGCCGAAGGCGCGGAAGGGTGAGGGCATAGCGACGCCCACCAGCCTGCCCTCACCTTCCAACTCGGCTGCGCCGAGCGGGCCCCTTCCTCTCCCAAAGGGAGAGGAAATCGCGCCAGATTTAAGGCGTTAAGCTGGATCGAAGGCGACCGCGCCAGATGGGAGCATGTCGGATTTGCAGCGTGATCAGGCCCTGAGCTGGTCCGGTCGCGCCGCCTGCGGGTGAGCGCCGGCACCGCGTTTCACGGTCCAGGCGAGGACGATCGGCACGAGATTGACCAGGCTACCGATGTGCCAGCCGTGCCATCCCGGCCCGACATTAAAGCTGATGATCATCAGGCCGATCCACGCACCCGCCAGTGCTGCGTCGCGTAGCCGGTAATATGTGATCACGATCAGCAGGATGTAGAGCGCGATTCCGATCAGCGCGCCGATCCAGTCGGGACCGCCCAGCATGTTGAGGATCGCAGGAAGCCCGAAGGCGGCAAGCAACAAGATGACCGACGCTATCCTGTACGGCGTGCGCGCGGCACAGCTTTGCACGAACGAGCCCATGCGCGCTTTCTATCCTGTCCGATGCCTGCGTTCCAGGGATAGTGACGTCGCGCCGGCCGTCGTGCGCCACGCCGTCGGACGTGCGGCCCGCCGCCCGACGTGACGAGTCCCGGATTTGCCGCGGGCAAATCCGGGCCGTCCGCTACTTCATCAGCACCAATTCCTCCGCCATCGTCGGATGCAGTGCCACCGTCTGGTCGAACGCGTCCTTGGTCAGTCCCGCTTTCACCGCGACCGCCGCCGCCTGGAGGATCTCCGCCGCCTCCGGCCCGATCATGTGGATGCCGAGGATCTTGTTGGTCTCGCCGTCGCAGATCATCTTGTAGAGCGCGCGCTCGTTGCGGCCGGCCAGGACGTTCTTCATCGGGCGGAAGTCGCTGACATAGACTTTGACCGAACCGAATTTTATCTTGGCCTGGCTCTCGGTGAAGCCGACGCCGGCCATCTGCGGGTGGCTGAACACCGCGGCGGGGACGCAGTGATAATCGACCTTGGTCGGCTTGTTGCCGAAGATCGTGTCGGCAAAGGCTTGGCCTTCGCGGATGGCGATCGGGGTCAGCTGGATGCGGTCGGTGACGTCGCCCACGGCGTAGATGCTCGACACGGTCGAGCGATTGTCCTCGTCGACCTTGATCGCGCCTTTCTCATTGAGTTCGACTCCCGCCGCGTCGAGCCCGAGATTCTCGGTATTGGGCACGCGGCCGGTGGCGAACATCACGCAATCGACCTCGATTGGCGCATGGTTCGACATCGACACCTTCAAGGACCCGTCGGCCTGCTTCTCGATCCCTTCGAACTTGGCGTTGAAGCGGAAATCGATCCCCTTCATCATGCTGATCTGTAGCAGCCGGTCGCGGATCTGCTCGTCATAGCCGCGCAGGATCTGGTCGCTGCGGTTGATCAGGGTCACCTTGGCGCCGAATTCGTGGAAGATGCCGGCGAATTCGTTGGCGATATAACCGGCCCCCGCGATCAGGATGCGCTTGGGCACGCTTTCCAGGTGGAACGCCTCGTTCGAGGTGATGCCGTATTCGTGGCCGGGGCAGGTCGGGATGTGCGGCCGCGCGCCGGTCGCGATCAATATGTATTTGGAGGTGACCTCGCGTCCCGATGCCAGGCGGATCGAATTGGGGCCGGTCAGCTCGGCGCGCTCGTTGATGACCTCGACCTTATGGCTGTCGAGCGTGGTGTTGTACGCCTTGCTGATCCGGTCGACTTCCTCGAACACATTGCCGGTCAGCGTCTTCCAATCGAACTTGCAGTCGGCCGGGACATCCCAGCCGAAGCGCCGCGCGTCCATCAGATCTTCGGCGAAATGCGCGCCATAGACGAGCAGCTTCTTGGGAACGCAGCCGCGGATCACGCAGGTGCCGCCAACGCGATATTCCTCCGCCGCCGCGACCCGCGCGCCATGCGCCGCCGCTACCCGCGCCGCGCGCGTGCCGCCAGATCCGATGCCGATGACGAACAGGTCGTAGTCGTAGTCAGCCATTCACTCTTCCTTCGTCACCCCAGCGAACGCTGGGGTCTCGTGCCGTATTTCCCCGCCTGAGATCCCAGCTTTCGCTGGGATGACGGTTGTTACCCAAACGCCCGCTTGATCAAATCCTGGGTCGAGGCGTCGAAATCGCCGCCGCCCTTGGCCGCCGCCTTGGCCATTTCCTTGCCCAATTCGACGCCGAACTGATCGAACGAATTGATCCCGAGCAGCACGCCCGACACGAACACGCGATGCTCGTGATAGGCGATCAGCGCGCCAAGGGTGCGCGCGTCGAGTTCGTCGAGCAGCAAGGTGGTCGACGGCCGGTCGCCGGGATAGGCGCGGGCGAGGTCGTCGGGATTCTCGCGGCCCTTCATCAGCGCGGCGCCCTGCGCGAACATGCTGTTGAGCAGGGTCTTGTGATGGTCCTCGCTCAGCGTATCGGCCTGTTCGATCACGCCGATGAATTCGAGCGGGACGAGATGCGTGCCCTGGTGGAGCAACTGGAACACCGCATGCTGCTGGTCGGTGCCGACCCCGCCCCAGGTGATCGGCGCGGTTGGACGACCGACGGGCTTGCCCTCGATCGTCGCCCCCTTGCCGTTCGATTCCATCTCGAGTTGCTGGAGATAGGAGGGGAGCAGCCGCAGCCGCTCGTCGTAGCAGAAGACGCCGCGCGTCTCGCAGCCGAACGCCTGGGTGTAGAGCAGGTCGGTGAAGGCGGCGAGCGCGGGGACGTTTTCGTGCAGCGCCGACAGCCGGAAATGGCGGTCCATCTCGGCCGCACCCTCGAGCAGTTCGGAAAAAGCGTCCCAACCGAGCGCCATTGCCGCCGGGAAACCGATCGACGACCAGAGCGAATAGCGCCCGCCGACCGTATCCGCGAACGGCAGGACGCGGGTCTCGTCGACGCCCCATTCGATCGCCTTGTCGGGATCGGCGGTCAGCGCGACGACGCGGCCATAAGGGTCCTCGACTCCGCCCGCCTGCATCCACTCGATCACGCTTTCGGCGTTGAGCATCGTCTCGGTGGTGGTGAAGGTCTTGGACGCGATCGCCAGTACGGTCGCGCTCGGGTCGAACCGCTTGAACGCTTCCTCCAGCGCCAGCCCGTCGACGTTCGAGACGATCGCCACTTCGTAGCGATTGGCGTCGCGCCCCAGCGCGTCGATCAGCAGATCGGGACCCAGCGCCGACCCGCCGATCCCGACGTGCAGGATATTGCGGATCGGCCCCAGCGCCTCGGCCTCGATCGCGTCGATCAGCGCGCGCATCCGGGCGTGGAGTGCCTGCGCCGCGGCGACGTCGTCCTTGGCACCTTCGCCGCGCTCGGCGGTGTGGGTGACGGCGCGGTTCTCGGTGACGTTGATCACCTGGCCCGAAAACAGCGCCTCGCGCTTGCCGGCGAGGTCGCTCGCCTTGGCCAGTTTCTCGAACGCCTTGATCGCCTCATCGGTCAGATGCGTCTTCGACCAATCGAAATGAATGCCGGAAACGTCGGCCGAATATTTGCCCAGCCGCTCGGGATCGTCGGCGAACAGCTTGGTCAGGGGGATGCGCTTCAGCGCCTCGATCTCGCTCCAATCGGCCATGTTTGGGTTCCTTATTCGACACTGGGGCCTCAATGGGCGTTCCGGCCGTCCCGTTCAAGGAAGCGCGGCGTCCCGAGCTAAGCTTGACGCGCGCAACGCGGATGCGCAAACCGCGCGCCATGACCGATACACCTCAGGCGACCCCGACCGACGCCGCGCTCGATCCCGTTGTGGCGCCCGCCGGCACGCCTGCGCCCGCCGCCAAGAAACCCAAGAAGGAAGAGGATTGGAAAGACACGTTCAGCTTCATCATCAAGCTGGTCGTCGTCGTTGTGATCTTCCGCAGCTTTCTGTTCTCGCCTTTCTCGATTCCGTCGCAATCGATGCTGCCGCGGCTCTATATCGGCGACTATCTGTTCATCTCGAAATGGAATTACGGCTTTTCCAAGCATTCGCTGCCGTTCAGCGTGCCGCTGATCCCGGGGCGAATCCTCGGCCGTAATCCGACGCCGGGCGACGTCGTGGTGTTCAAGGCGCCGCCGGGCAATGATCAGGATTATATCAAGCGCGTCATCGGCCTGCCCGGCGACACCATCCAGATGCGCCACGGCCAATTGATCCTGAACGGCGTCGCGGTGCCCAAGGTGCGTGTCGCCGACTTCGTCATCCCGCTGACGCCCAATTATCCCGCCGGCAAGGAATGCCCGGCCGAATTCCAGGCGACCGACAGCGCGGGCACGCCGATCTGCCGCTACATGCAGTTCAAGGAAACCCTGCCCAACGGGGTCAGCTACACCGTACTCGACCGCGGCGAATTCCCTGACCGCGACGATACCGATGTCTATACGGTGCCCGCCGGCCACGTCTTCCTGATGGGCGACAATCGCGACGATTCGGGCGACAGCCGCTTTCCCGCGCAGGAAAATGGTGCGATCGGCATGGTCCCGCTGGAGAATCTGGAGGGCAAGGCAGTCGTCACTTTCTGGTCGACCGACGGCAATGCGCAATGGCTGCTGCCCTGGACCTGGTTCTCGGCGGCGCGCTGGAGCCGCTTGGGACAGGGCTTTTGACCGCTGCCCCTCGATCGGGGAATAGCCACGTGACGACCAAGGAACTTGCCGGCTGGATCGTCGCGACCTTCGGCCGTGCGCCCGGCGACCTCGCGCGGTTCGAGCGCGCGCTGACGCATGGCAGCCAGGCGAGCGCGAATTACGAGCGGCTCGAATTCCTCGGCGACCGCGTACTTGGGCTGGCCATGGCCGAATGGTTGTACGAACTGTTCCCCGATGAGCCTGAGGGCAGCTTGTCGAAACGCCTCAACGCGCTGGTCACCGGGCCGGTCTGCGCCGACGTCGCGCGCGAGATCGGGGTGCGGCCCTTCCTCGGGCTGGGCAAACAGGCGCGCGACGATGGCGCTGCCGATAGCGACAATGTGCTGGGCGACGTGATGGAGGCGCTGATCGGTGCGCTCTATCTGGACGGCGGGTTCGAGCCGGCGCGCGATTTCGTCCGCGCGCGCTGGGCCGATCGCGTCCATGCCGATGCCCGCGCGCCGCAACACCCCAAATCGGCGCTGCAGGAATGGGCCGCCGCGCACAATCGCAAGTCGCCGGTCTACGAAGTCATCACGCGATCCGGCCCGCAGCACGCTCCGCGTTTCACGGTGCGCGTGTCGCTCGGTGCCTTCGCCAGCGCCGACGCCGAAGGATCGAGCAAGCAGGAAGCGGAAACCGCCGCCGCCCGCGTGCTCCTCGCGCAGGTGCAACCATGACGCAACATTGCGGCCTCGTCGCCGTGCTCGGTGCGCCCAATGCCGGCAAGTCGACCCTGGTCAATGCGCTGGTCGGGCAGAAGGTCGCGATCGTCAGCCCCAAGGCGCAGACCACACGCACGCGGCTGCTCGGTGTGGCGATCGAGGGTGAGACGCAGATCCTGTTGGTCGACACGCCGGGCATTTTCGAACCGCAGCGCCGGTTCGACCGCGCGATGGTCGCGGCCGCCTGGGGTGGGACCGAGGGGGCCGACGTGACCGCTTTGGTAGTCGATGCCAAGGGCGGGCTCGGCCCCAAGGTGATGCCGATCGTCGAGAGCATCGCGGGCCGCCCCGAACGCAAGTTCCTGGTGCTCAACAAGGTCGATATCGCCGACAAGGCTCGGCTGCTGGTCCATGCCGAGCGGATCAACGCGGCGACGCATTTCGATGAGACCTTCTTCGTCTCAGCCTCGACCGGCGACGGTCTGGCCGAACTCAAACAGGCGTTGAGCTACGCCATGCCCGAAGGGCCATGGCATTTCCCCGAGGATCAGGTCAGCGACGCGACCGAACGCGCGATGGCGGCCGAAGTGACGCGCGAACAGCTCTACCTCCAGCTCCATGCCGAATTGCCTTATGCCAGCGCGGTCGAGACCGAGGCGTTCACCGAACGCGAAGACGGATCGGTCGAGATCCGCCAGCAGATCCTGGTCGAACGCCCGACCCAGCGTGCGATCGTGCTGGGCAAAGGCGGCAGCCGGATCAAGGAGATCGGCGCGCGGGCGCGGGCGCAATTGAACGAATTGCTCGATCGCCCGGTGCATCTGTACCTGCACGTCAAGGTCAAGCCGGGCTGGGACGAGGATCGCGAGGTCTATCGCGATATCGGGTTGGATTGGGTCGACTGACCCTCCGGTCACTCCGGCATACTTCTGTCGCCCCAGCTAACTCTTCCCTCAGCGCGGCCTACCCTCCCGTCACCTCAGCGAAAGCTGGGGTCTCGTGCGGTATGCGATGCGGCTTGAGATCCCAGCTTTCGCTGGGATGACGAGTGTGACTAGGCCAGCACCGACTCCACCCACTCCGGCACCAGCACTCCCGCCGGCCCCAAGCGACTCTCGTGAAACCACCCGCTGCCCTCGGATCGATCGAGGTTGAGCTCCAGCGTCCGCGCCCCGTGATACTTCGCGGTCTGGACGAACCCCGCCGCCGGATAGACCGCGCCCGACGTCCCGACCGATACGAACAGATCGGCGCGGGAGATCGCGCGCTCGATCACATCCATCGCGTAAGGCATCTCCCCGAAGAACACGATGTCGGGCCGCACCGCCGTCGCGCCGCACGCCGCGCAGATTGTCCCCGGTGGCATCTCGCCTTCCCACACCTGGCGGTGCTCGCACACCGCGCACAATGCCGACTTCAACTCGCCGTGCATATGAAGCAGCCGTTTGGCGCCCGCGCGCTCGTGCAGATCATCGACATTCTGCGTGACGATCAACAACTCGCCCGTCCACTCGGCATCTAGCCTGGCCAGCGCATGATGCGCCAGATTGGGGTCGACCCCGGCCAGCGCCGCACGCCGGAGGTCGTAGAAGCGGTGCACCAACTCAGGATCGCGCGTCAGCGCCTGCGGCGTGCAGACATCCTCGACCCGATGCCCTTCCCACAGCCCGCCCGGTCCACGAAACGTTGCAATACCGCTCTCGGCGGAAATGCCCGCGCCGGTCAGGATGACGATGTTGTGGATGTCTGTCATTGCGCTGGTCTAATCAAACACATCGCCATCGGCCACCACGGAGGAGCGGCGGTCGCGCGATGCGCAACCTAGCTCAGCATCATGAGCCCGGTGATCCAATATTGAATATCTTCTCGACCAAGCCAGCCACAAATATCATGAAAAATCCGACCGGGACGGCAAGGAAGACTGCAAGCAAGGTGGGGTCGAAAGTTTCGATCTTCGGTTGCATTGCAATAAACACCTCTACCAAGAACAAGAATATCATCGTCGCTGTGAAACGCGCGTCGTGAATGATGCGACGTTTTACATACAATACCGTCAGCAGATCGAATGTGAGCATCGCAGCCGCAACGCCGCGGTTGATTTGATGGAATGGGATGAACGCCAGGAAAATCGGAAAAACCAAAAGGCTGAATCCGCATCCGACGAGTCTCCCCTTCGAGATATGGAACTCCGACCCCCCGTCTTTTATCTCCAGCATCGCCACCCCAATCGATCGTTGTACCGCCAAAATTATGATGCGACCGGCCACGCCGCCACCGCGATCTCCGCTTCACCCATCAACGCCGTCACGCGCCTGAAGGGCATTTTCGGTTAGTTAAGTCCTTTCGATCAAGGTCGACACCAGCGTGTGCTTCTGCTTCCTGTGCCGCACCGAGCGTATAGGTGACTCCAGATCGCCGCGTTCGGCGAGTGGATTCTGGCGGAGGCCGAATGACCGATTTCGCGACGACCCGGCGGTTGTTCCATCTGCCCGGGGGTGTGCTTTACCTCGACGGCAATTCGCTCGGGCCGCTGCCGCTCGCGGCGGAGGCGCGCGTGCATGAGGTGATGACGAGCGAATGGGGTAATCAACTGATCAAGGCGTGGAACACAGCCGATTGGATCAATTTGCCTGCGCGCGTCGGTAACCGCATCTGCAAGTTAATCGGCGCGCCCGAGGGCAGCGTGGCGACTGGCGATACTTTGTCGGTCAAGGTGTTCCAGGCGCTCGCCGCTGCGCTGGCGCTGCGGCGCGATCGCAAGGTGGTGTTGTCGGACACCGGCAACTTTCCCTCGGACCTCTATATCGCCAGCGGGTTGCTCCAGGCGCTGGGCGGCGGGCTTGAATTGCGGTTGGTGGAGCCCGAAGACGTCGAAGGTGCGATCGACGAGAGCGTCGCGGTGACGTTGATCACCGAAGTCGATTACCGCACCGGCCGCTGCCACGACATGAAAGCGCTGACCGCCAGGGCGCATGCGGCGGGCGCGGTGACGGTGTGGGATCTCGCGCACTCGGCCGGGGCGGTGCCGGTCGACCTGACCACCGCTGATGCGGATTTCGCGGTTGGTTGCACCTACAAATATCTCAACGGCGGCCCCGGCGCGCCCGCCTTCATCTATGTCGCGCCGCGCTTTGCCGACAGCGCGCGGCCGATCCTGTCCGGCTGGATGGGGCATGAAGCGCCGTTCGCGTTCGACCTGGATTACCGCCCGCATGCCAGCGTCGAGCGGATGCGCGTCGGCACGCCGCCGGTGCTGGCGCTGGCGGTGCTCGATGCCGCGCTCGATGCGTGGGACGGGGTCGATATGGCCGATGTCCGCGCCGCCTCGATCGGCTTGAGCGAGCGCTTCATCGCCGAGGTCGAGGCGCGTTGCCCTGACCTGACGCTCGCCTCGCCGCGCGACCCGCAGGCGCGCGGCAGCCAGGTCTCGTTCCGCCACCCGCAAGGCTATGCGATCATGCAGGCGTTGATCGCCAACAATGTGATCGGCGATTTCCGCGCGCCCGATCTGATCCGCTTCGGCTTCACCCCGCTCTATCTGTCGAAGGAGGATGTCGTCGCGGCGGCGAAAGTGCTCGAACGTGTGATGACCGAGCGCTTGTGGGACGACCCCGCCTATGCCACGCGGTCCAAAGTGACATGACCGACCACCATTCAAATGCCGGCGACGCCGGCGGGCCAGAAACCGACTTCGCCGATAAGATGGCCTATGGCGACTATCTGCGCCTCGACCTGATCCTCGGCGCACAGCAGCCGCGCTCTGCCGCGCATGACGAGATGCTGTTCATCATCCAGCACCAGACGTCGGAACTGTGGATGAAGCTCGCGGTGCACGAACTCGAATCGGCGTGCGACGCGATCGCCAACGACAAATTGCCGCATGCCTTCAAGATGCTCGCGCGCGTCTCGCGCATCCTCGAACAGCTCAACAATGCCTGGGACGTCCTGCGCACGCTGACGCCGAGCGAATATACCGAATTCCGTGCCGATCTCGGCCAGTCCTCGGGGTTCCAGTCGCATCAATATCGCGCGATCGAATTCCTCTGTGGCAATCGCAATGCCGCGATGCTCAAGCCGCACGCCCACCGCGCCGAGGTCATGGCAGAGCTCGAAGGCATCCTGTCGCGGCCGAGCCTGTATGACGAGGCGATCCGCCTGCTTGCGCGCTCCGGCTTCGACGTCGGACCGGAGCGTGCCGACCTGGGTGAGCAGCGCGTCGAAAGCGACAAGCTTCGCGCTGCCTGGGCAGCGATCTACCGCGATCCCGATACGCATTGGCCGCTCTACGAACTGGCCGAGAAACTGGTCGATCTCGAGGATTATTTCCGGCGCTGGCGGTTCAACCACGTCACCACGGTCGAGCGCGTGATCGGCCTCAAGCGTGGCACCGGCGGCACCCAGGGCGTCGCCTATTTGCGCCGGATGCTCGAAGTCGAGCTGTTTCCCGAATTATGGCACGTGCGGACCGAACTTTAGCGCGCGTCACGCGTCGGTCGACGCGGTCGTCCAGCCGAGGCGCGGGATCGTCACTGACCGCCGCCCCGACAGATCGGTGCGCGTCACGATGACGTCGCGATCCTCCATATAAGCGAGCACGCGGCGCGCGCGGCCGAGCGAGCTGGTGCCATAGATGCGCGCGATCTCCTCGTCGCTCGGGCAGGGGGCGTTTTCGCGTGCGGCGCGGGCGATCAGCAGGAAGGCGCCGAGCATCTCGTCGGGCACCGCGGCGGCGGCGGTCATCGCCGGCGCCCATTGCTCGTCCTCGGGCTGGTAGATTCCCGCGCGCGCCGCGGCCAGCCGGCGCGCGAAGCTCGACGGGTCGAGCGCGATGCGGCGCAGCCCGGCCATCCGGCAGCGTACCTGGAAATCCTGGAACAAGGCGGCGGCGGGACGCAGCGCGCTGTCGGGATCGGCGACGATGCCGTGCAGCGCATCGGCCATGACCGCATGGGCATCGACCGGGTCGGCATCCTCGGGCTCGGCCGCGGGAGTCGCGGCCAGCGCCTCGAGCAATTCGGCTGCGGGTGCCGGGCGCGGCGGGGGCGGGGGAGGCAGCGGAAGCGACAGCGTTTCCTCGACCGGCGCCAGGATGAAGTCGCGCATGTCCTCGGCCGGGCTTTGGTCGGGGAGCGGCACCAGCTTGGGGCTCGAACTGCGCGCGCTGGTCTCGACCTCACCGATGCGGATCGTCACCGGGCGCCGCGCCACCGCCGGGCCAAGCCCCAGGAAGGTACCGCGCGGCAAGTCGCGGATCGCCTCGGCCTGGCGCCGCTCCATGCCGAGCAGATCGGCGGCGCGCGCCATGTCGATGTCGAGAAAGGTCCGTCCCATCAGGAAGTTGCTCGCTTCGGCGGCGACGTTCTTCGACAGTTTCGCCAATCGTTGCGTGGCGATGATCCCGGCTAGTCCGCGCTTGCGCCCGCGCGACATCAGGTTGGTCATCGCGCCCAATGAGGCGCGGCGGACGTCCTCGGCGACTTCGGCCCCGGCCGCCGGCGCGAAGATCTGCGCCTCGTCGATCACCACCAGCGCCGGATACCAATAGTCGCGCGGCGCATCGAACAACGCCGACAGGAAGGTCGCGGCGCAACGCATCTGCCCTTCCATTTCGAGCCCTTCGAGGCTGAGCACGACCGAGGTGCGATGCTCGCGGCAACGCGCCGCGAAGCGGGCAATCTCGGCCAGCGAATAATCGACCGCCTCGATCGCGACGTGACCATAGGGGCCGGCGAAAGTGACGAAGTCGCCCTCGGGATCGACGATGACCTGCTGCACCTGGCGCGCGCTGCCTTCGAGCAGGCGGCGCAACAGATGCGACTTACCCGATCCCGAATTGCCCTGGACGAGCAAACGGGTGGCGAGAAGTTCTTCGAGATCGACGCATGCCGGCCGGCCGCTCGAATCGATCCCCATATCGATCTGGAACGTCATTGCCCCGCGCATGGTGGCAACCGCCATCGAAGGGCAAGCCGTGACGGCGAAAAAAGCTGCGGATTATGTACTTTAAGCCCCTGCCCTGAAGGGACCTATATACCTGCTTGACCCAATTCTAGGCAGGGTCAGTAGTTGGCTCGTCGGTGTTTTTGATCTTGAAGCTGCGCAACGCACTGCCCACCGCGATTGCAACAAAGAGTGACGCGATGAAGATTGACGGGGGATCGGCGCGGCCACGCCATATGTCATACGCACCTACTGCGATCAGATAGCCGGCGGCGAACGCCGAGATCGTGGACAGGAAAGAGCGCAATGGCAGAGGCAGTCGGCTCCACATGCGGCGCACACATATCATGAAAAAGCCCGGCGGGTTAGGCCGGGCTCGATCAATAGCCGGCAATTTCCGGCACGCAGGTATCTCCCGCCGTCGGGCATCGTTGCCAGCCGCCGCCCATTGCCTGGAACAGTTGGACGCGCGCGGTGAGTGCGTCGGAACGAAGCTGGATCAGCGACAGCTGGGCGCCGAGCAGCCCGCGTTGGGCATCGAGCTGTTCGAGATAAGGCGAATAGCCTTCGCGATAGCGGTTGGTCGCCAGCCGTAGTCCTTCCGCCAGCGCATCCTGCTGCGCGCGGGCGAGGCCCACTTGCTCGTCGAGCCGCTTGGCGCTGGCCAAGGCATCCTCGACCTCGCGGAACGCGGTCAGTGCGGCGCGGCGATAGGAGAACGCCGCTTGGTCGCGCTGCGCGCCGGCCGCTTCAGCCTGCGCGGTCAGCCGGCCGCCCTCGAAAAGCGGGGCCAGGATGCTGCCGCCAACGGACCAGATCGTGATCGGGTCCTTGAGCAGGGTGGAAAAGGCGGCACCGGCGGCGGCGCTAAGCCTGACTTGCGGCAGGAAGCGTTTGCGCGCGGCGGCGAGCGACTTGTCCGACGCGGCGAGCTGGAACTCGGCTTGCGCCACGTCGGGCCGCCGGCGCAGCAATTCCGACGGCAGTCCGGCGGGAACAAGCGGTACGGCCAATCGGTCGAGCGGGAGGCCGCGATCGATCGCTTGCGGCGTCTCCCCGGTCAGCTGGCTGAGTGAATCCTCGGTCCGCGCGATGGCGAGCTCGATCTGTGGCACGATCTGCGCGGTGGCGTCATATTCGGCCAGCGCCTGCTGGAGCTCGAGCTTGGGCGAATAGCCGCGCCCAACCCGCGACTTCGCCAGCCGGAGCGATTCCGCCCGCGCCGTGACGGTGGCCTTCGCGACCTCCAGCCGGGCGTCGAGCCCGCGCAGGGAAATATAGCCGCTCGCCACCGCGGCGGCGACCGATAGCCGCACCGAATCGCGCGCCGCCTGGCCGGCGAACCAGGCGTCCCTGGCCGCTGCTTTCTGGTCGGCGAGCCGGCCGAACAGGTCGACCTCGTAAGCGGCCTGGACCTGGGGTTGCGCGGCATTCTGCACCGACGGCAGGCCGAACGCGTTGACCGAGCGCGACCGCGCGCCGCTGAGACTGGCATCGATCGTCGGCAGCAATTGCGCGCGCGCGAGCGCCAGATTGGCCTCCAGTTCGCGCACCCGCCCCATTGCGGCGCCGATATCGGTGTTGTTGGCCAGCGCCTTGTCGATCAGCGCAGTCATCGCCGGGTCGCCGAACGACTGCCACCAGGCGCGGTCGATCGGCGCCACCGGACCGGCATCGGTGCGCCAGGTTGGAGGCGGCGCCACCGGCGGCACCGCGGCGGTCCTCACCGGAGGGCCGGCGCAGGACGCCAGCGCTACCACCAGCGCGAGCAGCGGCGTGGCGTACCGCAGCTTCATCGTTGCCGCCCGCCACGCGTGTCGATGCTGACCTCGACCGACATGCCGGGCCTGAGCCGCGCCGCCGCGGCCTGTCTCGGGTCGATCGCGATGCGGACCGCGATACGTTGCGCGACCTTGACGAAATTGCCCGTGGCATTGTCGGGCTTGAGTACCGAGAATTCAGATCCCGCCGCCGGCGACAAATTCTCGATCCGGCCGTTGAGCCGCGCCCCGCCAAGCGCATCGACCTTGAACGTCGCGCGCTGGCCGATTGCCATGTCGCGCGTCTGTGTCTCCTTGTAATTGGCGATCACCCAGACATTGTGCGGCACGATCGACAGCAATTGCGTGCCGGCGGTGACATAGGCGCCGTCGCGCACCCCGATCTCGGACAATTGGCCATCGACCGGCGCGCGAATGATCGTGTTGTCGAGATCGATCTGGGCAAGGCGAAGCTGCGCCTTGGCCGATTCGACCGATGCCTCCAGCCCGGCGCGACCGACGACGACAGTGCGGACGTCCTGCGTGCCGATCGCGCGGCTGGCCTGGGCCTGGCGCACGCCGGCCTGGGCGGCCAGCAAGGCGGCGCGGGTCTGGTCGAATTCGCGCGTCGAGATCGATCCATCGGCGACCAGCGCGCGGGCGCGGCGCATATCGGCCTGCGCCTTGACCAATTGCGCCTGGGCGTTGGCGATGCCGGCATTCTGCGCTTCGGTCGCGACTTCGCGCGAGCGTTGCGCCTGCGCCGAATTGGCCAACGAGGCTTGCTGTGCCGCGACATTGGCTTCGGCCTGGGCGACGCGGGCGCGATAGATGCGGTCGTCGATCGTCGCCAGCACCTGGCCTGCCTTGACCTCGGCAAAGTCCTGAACGGTGACGTGCATCACATAGCCGCTGACTTGCGGACTGATGATCGTGACGCGACCACGGACATAGGCATTGTCGGTCTTTTCCGACCAGCCGGCGAAGGGCGGCAACCGCCACGCATAGAGGATCGCCAGGATCGCGCAGAGTGCGAGCACGATGATCGCCGCCACGGTCGCGCGCGACTTGGCCGGCGGACGCCAACTCGATGGTGCTGGATCGACCTGAGCGTCGGGTACTGGTTCCGCTGGCAACGGTTGGTCGCTCATCTCATTGCCCCTTTTGCGCTTGCGCCTGAGCCTGCATCTGCTGCTGGAGCAACACAACCGGCGATGCTTCGCCACGCCGCCAGATCGACCAGCGGATCACGAAACCCCACAGCGCCATCAGGATGGCAAGCACCCCGACCAACAGGAAAACGTCGTTGAACGCCAGGATATTGGCCTCGCGCGAGACCTGTTGGCTCAGCAGGGCCGCGCCCTGGGCGCTGCGCAAGGTTGGATCGCCCACTACGCCGGCGATCGCGCCGCCGCTCGCGCGCAGCCGCGCCGCGACCAGGGGATCGGTCGCCACGATGCGCTGGACCAGTTCGTGCGAATGGAATTTCTCGCGCATCACCTGAAACGTGCCGAGCAACGTGCCGCCGAGCAATCCGCCGACGCTCTGGCTCAAGCCGAACAGCACGACGAAACTGACGAAGTTGCGGCCGCCGGCGAGCAAGGTTCGCGCGATGCCGATCACCATCGCCTGGGCCAGGAACAGCAAGGAGGCGAAGCCGATCAGGGCCTGGCTGACATAGAAGCTGCTCGGCCGGGTCAGGTTGGTGGCATCGGCGTCCATGAACGCGCCGATCACGATCAGGATCACCGCGATACTGATCGGTAGTCCGACGTCGCTCGGTCGGAAGGTCAGCACCGCGGTGACCAGTCCGGCGATCGAGGCGAGCACGATGATCCAGTTCAAGGTGACCATCTGGTCGTTGATCAGCCCGAGCACGTTGAGCAGGCCAACCGACCCGAATGCCTGTTCGGACAGGAGGATGCGTACCGACGCGGCGACCACCATCAATCGTACGATCTCGCGGCTGCCCAGCCAGCGCGTATTGATCAGCGGATTGGCGCGCTGGTGTTCGACGATCACCGCGCCCGCGATCAGCGCGATGCTGGCGGCGAGCGCCCAGCCAATCCAGGGCTGGTCGGTCCACCATTCGATCCGCCCCTCCGACAGGACCGCGATCAGCAGCCACAGCCCCGGGGCGAGCAGCCCGAAGGTCAGGAAATCGGCCGGCTCGAACGCTTTTTCGCGCTCGCTAGGGGGTAACGGCAGGCTCATCACCGCCGCCAATGTCGCCAGCGCCAGCCCCAATTCCAGCCAGTAGAGATTGTGCCAATCGCCCCATTCGAGCAGGTGCGGCGACAGAATCCGGGCGAACGGCGTCGCCAGTTGCGGGATGCAGATCCCGATCATCACCCCGGCGAGGCGCTTGGCCGCGGGCAGCGACTGGAAGAAATAGAGGATCGTCAAGGTCGTCAGGCCGCTCGCCGCGATACCGCTCATCGCCCGCACCGCTACGGACGTCCAGAAATCGTGGACGAACAAATGCATCAGCGTCGTCGCGGCATAGACGACCAGCGAATAGCGGATGAACGGCTGCAGCCCGAATTGCTGGCGGTATTTGACCAGCAACAAATTGGCGGTGACGTTGGTCATGAAATAGGCGCCGGTCAGCCAGGCGATCTCATTGGTGTAGAGGTCGAGCGTCCCCTGCGCGAAATTCAGGTTTACCGTGACCAGCGCATTGCCCAGTCCGCCGGTGATCCCGATCAGGCAACCGATCAGGAAATAGAGCAACCGGCGGCTTGCCGGGTGATCGGGATTGGCCGGCGACCCGGGCAGCGTCGGCCTTTCGTGCGGCTTGAAGACATAGTCCGTCACGCATCTGCCCCTGGCATCCCGGCCACCCACCGCCGGCCGCCCAGAGTTATCAGCTTTCGCTCGATTGGCCAGTAGCGCAGGCTGGTGAGGGCGAAAGTCCAGAACACTCCCGAAGTTTAGCTTTCGCGGCGGCAAAGCCGCACGACGCGGCGCCGACGATCTGACATCGCGAGTGCGGCCTCCGGGCCGCTCTCCACTTCCCTTCCTCGACCATCGCCTAGCGGCGCGGGCGCTGAGCCACGATCACAATCTCTTCACCGCATTCCCTCTCGATGCAGGTCGCTTCGAGCATCCTGTCTAGTTTCGTCACGATTGGACCGATCGAGACGGCGGTCGTCTTTGCCAGCCTGACCGCCGGCGTCTAATGCAGCCAGCGCCGCAGCCTGGTATTGCGTTCGGTGACGATCGCCGGCTTCGTCCTGCTGCTGTTCGCGGTCGGCGGCGCGCTCGCGCTTTCGCTGCGGCGCAACCAGAGCGCTTCCCCTGTCGTCAGTTTCCTTAGCAGCGGCTCGCCAAAACGCCGAAACGACGCCGATATGGACCGAATTCCCCGGGGACACATTGACGGCCGGCAAAATTTGCGCGTAAGCCAACCTATCGTTCCTACAGGATTTCTTTGCCAAACAGCAGGACTCAAGCGAACCTTTTCCTGTGTCTTCCGCGCTCGCCGCGGGCGGGGTTGCCATGACGGTGACTCCGTTGGTCGCGGGTATGTTGACGTAGTGGCGTATCGAGGCGGACTGCATGCTGGAACGGGAATTTGCTCTTGACGTGAGTCGCCTGGTTTGGCGCAGTTGGTCGCGACGCTTGGCGACGGGCATAGACCGCGTTTGCCGCGCATATCTGGAATACTTCGGAGATCGCTCGCAGGCGGTGGTTCAATATCGCGGCGTCGCTCGTTTTCTTTCGGCCGGCCATTCCGACGCGCTGTTCAAAATCCTTCTCGATGATGATGATGATGGTGAGAATTTCAGAAGAAGGTTGCTGGCGCTCGCGCCCAAGGCGTTGAGCGATTCGCAATCCGTACTGAACTGTGATGGCGCCTATTACATCAACGTCGGGCATACGGATATCGATCTCGATCGATCGATGCGCTGGATCGATACCTGCGGGTTGCGATCCATTTATCTAATCCACGACTTGATTCCCCTGACGCATTCGGAATTCTGCAACCCGAGTTCGATCGTCCGTCATCGCGGTCGCGTGACCAATGCACTCAATCATGCCGCCGGCATCATTACGAATTCGAACGCATCGGCGCGGGATTTGGAGCGCTTTGCTGTCGCGGAGGGTCTGCGCCTCCCGCCCGTCATTCCGGTCTGGCTCGGCGGCGCGCGGATCGAAAAGCCCGATGCGTTACCGTTCGCGGCGCACTCTTATTTCGTGTGTGTGGGGACAATCGAGGCGCGCAAGAATCATTACCTCCTGCTTCAGATTTGGCGCAGGCTGGTGGAACGTTTGGGCGCTGCCGCGCCACGGCTGGTGATTATCGGCCAAAAGGGTGCCCAGGCGAGCCATGTCGAAAATATGATCGAGCGATGCACAGCCATCCAAGATCATGTGATCACCCTGCCATATTGTTCCGATGAGGAACTGGGGCGTTGGATCGGCGCTGCACGAGCCCTGTTGATGCCGTCGTTCGCCGAGGGTTTCGGCCTGCCGATAATCGAGGCGTTGCAAATCGGCACTCCCGTGATCGCCAGCGACTTGCCATGCTTCCGCGAGATCGGCGCTGGCATCCCCACGTTGCTGGACCCGCTCGATGCAATGGCATGGGAGCAGACGATCACGGGATTCCTGGACAACGGGCCGGATCGCAGTCGTCAATATCGCCTTTTGCGTGACTATCGGGCGCCAACCTGGACGGACCATTTCGCGCAAGTGGAGGCGTGGCTCGAAACATTGCCGCGCCATGGCGCCGGTCGCAGGTTGCCGAGCTTGGCTGCCGCTGGTCCGAATGGGCGCAATTTCAGAAAGCCGCCGGACGACCGCCGAGCTGCGATGAGCCCGCTTCACCTTTTTACTCAGGCGACTTCTGAGCCGGCAAAGATCGAGCGATCACGAGTGCGACTTGATCAACAGTGGATCGAGACGCGTGCACAAGCGGCCTGGTCGCTGGGCTCCTGACCATGGATATCATGACCCACATTCACGATCGCGCCGAAGGCGCGGACCTGCTGGCTCGTTTCTTCGCCGAATTTCTCGACGAGAACGCGTTTTCCGAATTCCGCAGGATCGAGCGCCTATTCGATAATTTGCGCGAACAGGGTGCAACGGTTTCGGGGTATCCGGTTATCCGTCCGAGCGACTGCGCCCGGATCACGAGATCGCTCGACGAGTTTTTCGAGCAGTGCCGGCCACAATTCCGGACGTGCGATGTCAGGATCACCGAACGATTCGAGGAATTGATCGGCGCCTTTCACGCCTTTTGCCGCTCCATCTATCCGAGCGAGGCAGCCGCGGTGCTGGTGTTGCACGGTAAAGTTCTTCTGTTCATGGGCCGGATCGAACGGGTGATTGAGCTCGTCTCCCACCTCGCTCTCCGCCCCTATGCGGTCGAAAATAACCTCGGGCATTGCATCGAATTGGTCGAATTGTTCGGGCAAGCCCATTTGCAACGGGGCTCAGTTGCAGAGCAGCCGCTCTCCTTCATTGCCTTCGGCGCTTGGTTGTTGGCGCAGGCGAAAGGGCCGTCCACAGCCGCCGTGGCGAAAAGGATGGCGCCTTATGTCAACAACGAGCGCTCAGAGGGCGCCGCGCCCTTCAGGTTGCGGCTGATCCGGTGGGCAACCGCTGGGTATTTGCGGGCTATACGTGGTCATATCGGGATTCGAAGCAACGTCTCGGCCTTCTTAAGGCGGAACCTCTATCTCGGGCTGATGACGTTGGGCTACCTGACCCTGCGCCGCGCGCCTGGTCGCAATGCACCCTTCTCGCTACGAATGAACCAGGCGGGAAAAACCCTCATCACTCGCGGAATGGGCGGAATCGGCGATTTGCTGATGATGGCCCCCGGCCTGGCGGCGCTGGCCGAGCGGGAAAAGGTCGCGGTGGATTTCGCCATCCCGCGGAAGTTCTTTCCGGTTTTCGCCAACAATCCGCACGTCCGACTGATCGATATCGACGGACCGGCAATCGATATCTCTGCCTATCGGCGGTTCGTGAACCTGAGTTTTTGCCCCGCAGGCCAGTATGAAAGCCGCACACGTCCTTTCGTGAAGCGAGGCCGGGTAGAGATTTTCGCGCGAGCGATGGGAATTCGGTCGTCCGAATTGCAGAAGCAGGGCTGGCATATCGATCAGTTCGTTGATGCGGAGCGGGAAGCTTTTTGCGACGCGTTCTTGGCCGAAAGAGATCTGGGCGCGCGGCCCATCGTGGGTGTTCAGCCCTATTCACGCGACAGCTACAAGGATCACCCCAATATCCGCGGGATCATCGCGGCATTGGCGGTGCATTATGATGTCCTGATCTTCCATCATGTCGCCGACGGACTGCCCCAGGGGCCGGGCGTCGCCACTACCGCGGGTACGGCTCTTGCCAATTCTCTGGCACTTGTCTCGCGGCTAGATGCCATGGTCTGCGTGGATAGTGCGTTTCTCCACGCAGCTGCTGCACATCACATCCCGACCATCGCGCTTTTTGGCCCGACCGACGCGCGAACCTTTACCAGGCATCATCGCGATGTAACAATTTTGTGGAAGCCTCAAATCTTCGGATGCGTCCCTTGCTGGCGCAATGAGGACATCCCTTGTCGAATTACCGGACAGCGCTCGCTCAGCCCATGCCTTGCGGCCATCACAGCCGAAGAAGTGCTCGACGCGACGGCAAAAGCAATCGGATCGCCGCGATGACGGACCTGGATGATGCTCTGAAGCCATGGGTGCAGATCGCGACGCAACCGGCGGCGGATTCGCGGGCGCTGTTCCTCGATCGCGACGGAACGATCATCGAAAATGTCCCCTACCTTTCGGACGCCGATGCGGTCTCCCCGATCCCCGGGGCGACCGACGCGATCAATGCATTCCATAGTGCCGGCTTCGCGGTGGTCATCGTCACCAATCAATCCGGCGTTGCGCGAGGGCTGATCAGTCCGGAGCAGTACAATGCGGTGGATGCGGCGACCCGGGAGCAACTGGGTCGAGGATTTGTCAACGCGACCTATGCCTGCCCCTATCATCCCGAAGGCGAAGGACAATATGGCGGCGACCATGACTGGCGCAAACCAAATGGGGGCATGATAACGGCCGCCGCAGAGCATCTGCGGTTGGATCTTACCCGATCCGTGATGGTGGGCGACAGCCTGACCGACATCATGGCCGCGGCAAACGCCGGCGTCGGCGTCGCGATACACGTTCTGACGGGACACGGCGCGAGTGAACGCGATGCGGTGGAGCAATGGGTCGCGGACCAGAAAGCGGGGGGAGCTATGCCGCACGTGCGGTTCGTTTCGAGCATAGCCGCTATCTCGCCAGAGGACCTCGCATGATGCTCGTCGTATTGCCCCCGCGTTTGGCGACTTATCTGGACTTGGCTGTGCCGCCCGGTCTAACTGCGCGGACCCCACGAGTCGCCAAAAGCAGAGATAAGTGACGTGATGTACGCAGAAAATTTGCGCCACGCCGATATCGGCACGCCCTTCGACCCGCGGGTCTGGCTCCAGCTTTTCGACTATGAGCGTTTGCTTCAACCTGCGAAATTACCGGTGGTCGAGCGGTTCGACTGGTCGGGTCGTCCCGTCGAGCCCGGCTTTCGCCGCGTCCGCGTTATGGCGCGGCAGACATATGTCTTGAGCCATGCCGCGATCGGTGGGAGCCCCTCGGCTGCCGCAGCGGCTCCGCGTGCTGCCCGTGCGCTGATGGATCACGGTGTGGACGCCGGCCAGTTCCATTGTCGGCTTGGTCCGGACGGGGCAGTGCTCGATTCAACGGCGGACTTGTACGACATCGCGTTCGGCCTCTTCGCGATGGCATGGTGGTATCGCTATTCCGGTGACGAAATCGCTCTCTCCGTGGCCGAGCAATCGATCGCGCATCTTCGGGAACACCTCGCCAGTCCCTCCGGACGGGGTTTCGAGGCAAGGGCGGGCGGCACGGGCCGGCACGAACAGAACCCGCACATGCACCTTTTCGAAGCCGCGATCTTCCTCACAGCATTTTCGGCGCGACCGGCATTCCGCGCCCTGGCCGACGAGTTGTTCGCGCTGGCGGAAGACGTGCTGATCGACCGTGGCACGGACACGCTGGCCGAATTTTTCGATGACGAATGGCGGCCGATCGCAACTGACGGGGCCGTGCTCGTGGAGCCTGGCCATCATTACGAATGGGTCTGGCTCCTCCACCGGTACAGCGCCCTTGCAGATCAACCGCGGGCTTTTGCGATCGCTGACCGACTATTCGATTTCGCCCTTCGCCACGGCCATGACGTCCGCACGGGGCTGGTCCTTGCTGCCGTCTCGTCCACGGGGGAATCGCTCGGAACCGACCTGCGCGCCTGGCCGAACACCGAATTTCTGAAGGCCCAAATCGCCATGCGCGAACTCAGAGGAAGCCGGCCCGGCTTCAATGAGGCGGCGATCGAAACAAACATCAACCGTATCTGGTCATATTTCCTGAGGTCGCCAGCGGACGATATCATGGCCGGACTCCAGGATGGGATGTGGATCGATTGTGTCGAAGCGCAGGGCTATCGACCGAAAGGCGACCATGTGCCCGCGTCCACGCTCTACCATCTGTTTTTTGGCTTTTCCGAATTGCTCCGCGATCGCGGGGGTCACCCGCAATTCAGCGGGCTTCCATGGTAACAGCGCGGTTCACTCCGGTCGGCGGCACCGCCGAGAATCCCGCATCTGATGGCGTAACGAGAGCTGATATGTCGACGTACCTGCCCCAGCACTTCTCGTTCGACGGCGCGCGCGTGCTCGTGATCGGCGACATCATGCTCGACAAATTCCGCTATGGGTCGGTCAACCGGATTTCCCCGGAAGCGCCAGTGCCTGTCATGCATGTTTCCAGCGAGCAGGCGATGCTCGGCGGAGCCGGCAACGTGCTGGCGAATCTCGCCGCCTTGGACTGCGCCTGCGGACTGATCGCGGTGGTGGGAGAGGATGAACCGGGTCGGCATTGCCGGCGGTTGATCGAGAAGGTGGGGGCGAACCCTGAGTTGTTGGTCACTGCGCCGACCCGCATGACGACCCAAAAAACGCGGCTCGTCAGCGGTAGCCACCAACTCCTGCGGTGCGACGAAGAAGATGCGACGCCCATCGATGCCGAGCTCGAGGCATCGATCATCGAGCGATTTGACGAGGTCATCCTGGGCTATACGGCGGTTGCGATCTCGGACTATGCGAAAGGGGTCCTCAGCGATCGAGTGCTTCGGCACGTGATTTCCCGCTGCCGCGAGGCCGGCATTCCGGTCATAGTCGACCCCAAACGGCGCGATTTCGGGGTCTATGCGGGCGCCACCGTCATCAAGCCGAACCGGGCCGAACTCGCAGCCTATGTCGGCAGGCCTTGCCGTGACCTTTCGTCAAGCCGTGTAGCGGCCGATAAGGCCATGGAGGCGACGGGGTCGGCAATTCTGCTCACACTCTCCGAAGATGGCATGGCCCTGTTCAGACCGAACATGGAAATGCAGCATTTTCACGCTACCGCGACGGAAGTGTACGATGTCTCCGGCGCGGGAGACACCGCGCTGGCGATTTTTGCCGCGGGCATCGCGGCGGGCTTGCCGATGGACGAGTGCGTGATGCTGGCCAATGCCGGTGCCGGCGCCGTCGTGCGCAAGCTCGGCACCGCTACATTGAACCGTCTCGAACTGACCCGGGCCGTCCATGCGGTGGGCGATCCCCGGATCGGGGCGGTCTGCAGCCAAGAGGACGCCGCGATGCAGGTGGCGCACTGGAAACTCGAAGGGCTGCGTGTCGGCTTCACCAACGGCTGTTTCGACATCGTGCATGCCGGTCACATCGAGATCCTGCGGCAATCGCGTGCTCGATGCGATCGTTTGGTCGTGGGGCTCAACAGTGACGCGTCGGTGTCGCGGTTGAAGGGGCCCGACCGGCCGATCCAGCCCGAGTCATCGCGCGCGCAGGTGCTGGCGGCGATCGACGCGGTCGATCTGGTCGTGGTCTTCGACGAAGACACGCCGCTGAACTTGATCAAGACCTTGATGCCGACCGAACTGATCAAGGGTGCCGACTATAGCGAAGATGCGGTAGTGGGGGCTCATGAGGTCAAGTCTGCCGGCGGCCGGGTGCACCTGATCGACCTGATCCCTGGGCTTTCCACCACGCGCGCGGTCAAACGCATTCGCGGGGAATTGGCGCCGTCCTACCGAATCTGAAGGCCTGAATTGCATGTTGAGTCGCGCGTACACGAGAACAGGTAACGGTCGGTCATGATTCTAATTACGGGGGGCGCGGGCTTCATCGGCGCGAATATCGCCGTCGCTTTGCAGGGACGCGAGCCCATCGCGGTGCTGGACAGGTTCAGCGCCGACGACAAGTGGAAGAATCTCCGTCATGCACGGGTCGATCACTATGTCTTCCCCGAGGAGCTTGACGCGTTCCTGGCCGAGCACGGGCCCGCGCTGTCGAGCGTCGTCCATATGGGCGCGATAAGCGCGACGACCGAGCGGGACGTCGATCTTATCGTACGAACCAACCTCCACCTGAGCCGTACGCTTTGGGCCTTCTGCGCCCGCCGTGGCATCCCCTTCATCTACGCCTCATCGGCTGCCACCTATGGCGATGGCAGCTTCGGTTTCGACGATCGCTCCGACGACGCCCATCTCGGCCAATTGCGTCCGCTGAACCCCTATGGTTGGAGCAAGCTCGCCTTCGACCGCATGGTCCTCGATATCGTGCGCCGAGGCGAAGCAGCGCCGCCGCGTTGGGCAGGGTTGAAGTTTTTCAACGTCTATGGCCCGCGCGAGCAGCACAAGGGATCGATGCGGTCGGTGATGACCAGCAATTTCGATTCGCTGCGCGATGGCGGAAGCCTTCGCCTTTTCCGTTCCGATCGACCGGATTACCCCGATGGCGGACAGAAGCGCGACTTCGTCTATGTCGACGACTGTGTCGGAGTGATTTCCTGGATGCTCGACCACGAATTTCCGGCGGATCTCTACAATGTGGGTACCGGCAAGGCGCGGACATGGCTCGACGTGAGCGATGCCATGTTCGCCGCGTTGGAACGCGACCCGGCGGTCGAATTCGTCGATATGCCCCCGACGCTGGTCGGGCGATACCAATATTTTACCGAGGCACGGATGGAGAAGCTCGCCGGAATCGGCGCACCGATTCCCGCCACGAGCCTGCGCGATGGCGTGGCGGCGACCTATCGATATCTCGCGGCGGAAAGCGAATGAGCGCCGGCCAAGCCAAACTGCAATCGCTTCGTTTCACGACGGAAGAAAAACGCGGGCCACTGCGCACCTATCTCTCGGCGCATTACGGCCGCGTCCTGTTCGTCGCGGTCTTTATTCTTCCGACATTGTTGGCCGCCATCTATTTTGGGCTCGTCGCATCGGATCGATATATTTCGGAAGCGCGCTTCATCGTGCGCTCGGCCGACAAGCCAGCATCGCAGGGCGCGGCCGCGTACCTGCAGGATTTCGGCATCACGCGCGCCAATGACGATGCATTCGCGATCGCCGATTACATCCATTCGCGCGATGTGATGCAGGCGATCGAAAAGCAGATCGACATTCCCGCCGTCTATTCGCGCCCTGGCGCCGACATTTTCAGCCGTGTCGGCGGTCTATCGGGTAGGGCGAAGTCCGACGAAGCGTTGTTCCGCTATTTCATCCGACAAGTCGCGGTCGAGAAGGACCCCGAAAGCGGGATTACGGCGGTGAAGGTCAGCGCCTATCGACCGGAAGACGCCAAGGCGCTGCTCGATCGGATCGTCGCGCTGAGCGAAGCTCGGGTCAACCAGCTCAATGTCCGGGCGCGGCGCGACAGCCTGGCCGATTCCCAACGGGCGATGGACGACGCGGCACGCCGACTGGCCCAGGCGACGGTGGATGTCACTCGCGCTCGCGAGATTGCCGGTACCGTCGATCCGCAGCAGAGCGCGGGCGCCACGGTCGATCGCAGCTCTTCGCTTCAGCAGGAACTTGCCCAATTGCGGGTCACCCTGCAGACCATGGTGGCGCGGGCGCCCGGCAATCCATCGATTCCGGCGCTGCGCCAGCGCATCGCCGCACTTGCCGGGCAAGTGACGGCGCAACAGAACCAATTGACCGGCCGGCAAGGGTCTCTGTCCGGCAAGCTGGGCGATTACGAACAGCAGCAAGTCGAACGCGAATTGGCCGAAAAGGCCTATGAAGCCGCGCAGAAGCAATTCGATACCGCACGCTCGGAAGCGGATCGCCAGCAGGTCTTCATCGAATTGATCGCGCGGCCGAACCTGTCGGACGACCCTCAGGAGCCGCGCAGGTTGCGCTACATAATGACGGCCGCGTTGCTGTCGTTCTGGGCCTTCCTCATCCTTTACCTTCTGCTCTCGGGCAGCCGCGAACATTTGAATTTGAATTAGCGATGGCGGCTTCTCTCTCTTTCCCCCGGCTCCGGAAAAAGGCGCGGACTATCAACGCGCTGCTGATCCGCGAACTGATGGCGCGTTTCGGCCACCACAATATCGGCTTTTTGTGGCAGGTGATCGAGCCGCTGATGCTCACGCTCGGCGTGATGATCTCCTGGTCGTTCATCTACGGCGAGCGCAATCACGGCGTCCGTGTGATCCCGCTCGTGCTCACCGGATATACTTATCTGACGCTGTGGCGACATATGGTGGCGCGCCTGACGCACGCATTCCGACACGGCTCGGGATTGTTGTTTCACCGGAACGTCAAGCCGGCCGACATACTCGTGGCGCGTGGTTTGCTCGAGAGTATCGGGACGATCATCTCGTTCTTCGTCGCCTATATCCCATTGGCGTTGCTCGACGTGATTCAGCCCGTGGACGACTATCTCATTCTGCTGAGCGCCTGGACGCTGATGTGCGCGTTTTCGTTCGGGGTGGCGATGATCATCACCGCCTTGGCGCATTTTTCGGACGCGTTCGACCGCGTGGTCCAGCCGATCATGTACCTGATCCTGCCCCTCACCGGCGTGTTCTACATGGTCTATTGGCTGCCGGCGTCGTTGCAGATGATCGTGTCCTATTCGCCGCTCGTGAACATAATCGAGATGTTCAGGGCGGGCTATTTCGGTGCCGACGTGCCGACGACGTGGGACGTTGGCTACGTCGTCGTGTGGGTGATCGCGGTGAATGCCATCGGGTGGGTGTTGGTGCTCAAGGCGCAGCGGCATATTGAGCTGGAATGACGCCACGATGCGAGCTGGAAACCCTAAAGTGACGGACGAGACGTCGGACACCGTCAAACACCATCGTCAGCTGGTGCTCCTAGAAGGGGCCCAGGGCATCGACGATCGCGAGGACGTGACCGCGCGCCGTCGCGACCTCTTCCTGTTGGGTGTGTTTCTGGTCGTGGCGCTGGGGGCGGCGCTGTACAATTTCGTGATTGCGACCCCGCGCTACAGCTCCGAGTTCAGTTATGTCGTCCGCTCGCTCGACAGTTCGCACGAGCGCTTCAGCATTCTGAACGTTGCCGCGACCGGCGGCGGAAGCGACAATAGCGAAGCGATCGTGTCATTCGTGGGGTCCCGCGACATGTTGGCCCTGATCGATCGCGATGGCCTCATAACGCGCATGTTCGCCGCGAAGGGCATCGATGTCTTTTCCGCGTTTCCGTCCTTTGTCTCCGGGCATAGCCGGGAAGATCTATACCGTCATTTTCAGCATTATGTTCGCGCGTCGTTCGATCAATCGACCAATATCACCCATGTCGAGGTCCAAGCCTTCTCTCCCGGCGAGGCTCAGGCCATCGCCCTCCGCGTGATGCAGGCGTCCGAGCAAATGGTGAACGCGCTCAATGACCGGGCAAGGGCCAGCCTCGTCACCTCCGCGGAAAAGGAGGTCGACACCGCCAACGCGTCGCTGACGAGCACGCTGGACCAGCTCAACCGCACGCGCAACGACCTTCGGCTGCTCGAACCCAAGTTGGAGGCTGGCGCCGCGATCAAGAATTCGTCGGGCGTCGCCAGCGAACTGGCGCGGAGCAATGTCGAGCTCGCTCAGACGATGCGCGTCGCTCCGAACAGCCCCGCGATGGGCCAGTTGCGCGCCCGTCGCGCCGCGCTCGAGGCCGAATTGTCGCGGCAGATATATGCGTCGGCAGGCGCTCCTGGCTCGCTAGCCGAGCGGACCCGCCCGTACGAGGAATTGAATGCCAAGCGTGACATCGCCGAAAAGCACCTGCTGGCGGCCAGCCTGGCGCTTGCCAGCGCACGGGCGAGCGCAGGGCGGACGCAATTATATGTGGAACGCATTTCGCAACCCAATCTTCCCGATGAGCCTCGGTATCCGCGGGGTTTGGTCAATTTGCTGATCACCATGGCGCTCGCTCTTGGCGTGCTGTGGATCGTCCGCTCGCTTTCGGAATTGTTTCTCGACCATGACTAGTTTGCCGGACCTTCTCATCCCGCCTCGGGAAAAACCCGTCGCTCCCAAGCGGCGCGACGGTGCGATAACCGCGCGTCGGATCAGCAAGATTTACGAGACGCCCACTGGGCCGAAAAAGGTGCTTACCGATATCGACTTCACGATCGCGCGAGGTCAGAAGCTCGCGGTGCTCGGCCGTAACGGCGCCGGGAAGTCGACGCTGGTCAAGATCATCGGCGGTGTCGAGCGGCCCACGACCGGTGAGATCCGTCGCGGCATGTCGATGTCGTGGCCGCTGGCATTTGGCGGTGGCTTCGAAGTGAGCATGACCGGGTTGGACAACATCCGGTTCATCGCGCGGATCTATAATCATCCGATCGAGGAGACGATCGAGCGGGTCGACGATTTTGCCGAATTGGGAAAAAACCTGCTGCTCCCGGTGAAATATTACTCGTCCGGCATGCGTGCGCGTCTGGCGTTCGCTCTGACTCTCGCGATCGATTTCGACTGTTTCCTGATCGACGAGGTCATTGCCGTCGGCGACCAGCGCTTCCACCAGAAGTGCCACGACGCGTTGTTCCGGGACCGGCGCGACGCGGCGATGATCCTTGTCAGCCATGACACTGGCATCATTCGGGAATATTGCAGCTCGGCGCTGGTGCTCAAAAATGGCCACGGCCGCGAATTCGAAGATCTCGATCTGGCGATCAACATTTATGCCACCCTCTGATGATTACCGAGATGCCGACGGGCGAGGAGCCGGGTTCGTGCGCACCGTTGAAGGACTGCAGGAGAAAATGATGCGCCGGGCCAACCGCAGCAAAATGACCAAGGCCGTGGCCTGCGCCTGCTTGACGATGATGAGCGGTTGCGCCGCGCTTCCGCAAGCCGGTCCGATCGGCAAGACGATTACCCGCGCTGGCGAGCGGGGGGCGTTCACCGTGGTGGAAGTGGATACAGGCGCTGCGCTCCCGCCGCTGCCGGCCGCGCCCGATTATGCGCCGCTACCGGCGGTTGGGGCACAAGATGTCGGCGCGATTGCGCCGGGCGATGTGATCAGTGTCATCTATTACGAGGTTGGCGCGCGCGTCTTTTCCGGTGGCGGGTCGGCACCGGGGAGCGCGTTCGACCCGGCGGCCAAGGAGCAGCGGGTCGGGCCGATCGAGGTAGATGAGAATGGCCAGATTCGCCTGCCCTATACCGGCACGATACGGGCAGCGGGACGCACGCCAACGCAATTGGCGCGTGATGTCGAAGCCAGCCTGCGTGGAAAATCCGAAAACCCGCAGGTCATCGTCCGCCTGGAAGCTGCGAACGGCAGTTCGGTGATCGTCGGCGGCGAGATCGGCAGCCCCGGCCGGGTCCGGCTGAGCGGCGCTCATGAGAAGCTGCTCGACATCATCAACCTGGCCGGCGGGCATCGCGGTTCGGCGGCGGACATCCTCGTCCAGATCAACCGCCAGGGCACGATCAGTGACGTACCGTTCGAGAATCTGACTTATGCCAATATCGGCGGCATGGCGATGCAGCCGGGCGACCGGGTCGAGCTGATCCGCCAGCCGCGCAGCTATTCGGTTCTGGGCAGCGCGAACAAGGTCAACCAATATGATCTTCCGTTGCGGCGCTTTTCGCTAGTTCAGGCTCTGGCATTGTCGGGCGGACCCAATGAGAATCTCGCCGACCCCGCCGCGGTGTTTATCTTCCGGTTCGAAAAGAGCGGGGAGAACGGGACCGAGCGTCCGATGGTCTATCACTTCAACATGTTGAAACCCGCCTCCTATTTTCTCGCCCAGCAATTCTTTCTGACTGACAAGGACGTGCTCTACGTCGCTGGCGCGGAAGCGAACCAGCCAGCGAAGCTGCTGCAGATTATTGGGCAGGTGTTCACGCCGATCGTGATCGCGAGGCAGGTGACGAATTAATTTAGTTATACCAAACGGTATTCGTGTGCATCGAAAATTCCGTTCTTATATCTTGCTCTCTTCTTCTTTTTTTTGAATACTAATGGAGTAATATTGTATGTCGCTTCCCCAAAACCCCTTCGCGCGACGCACTCAAACGCCTCCGCAATCCCCAGAGAAAGTCGGTGCACGGCCGGAGTTGCCTTCCGAATCAGTGCCTTCTGTTCGTGACCAATTGCCGGAGTTGCTCAGCCTTACGAACGCCGAGGGACATCCTAATATCAACGCTCTGACCGAGCTTCTGCGTGACTTCAGCGCCATGAAGTTCAACATGAAATTTTTCGGTTATGAATTAGCAAAAACGCTCGCGGAAGCACTGCCACCGTTGCCGAGTAACGGACCATTTGACGTCGACCTCGAATCTAAACCGTCGACCCAGGCCGATTTGGAGGCGAACTGGACGCGCCATTGGTCCTCTGAGCTCCGCGTTACGCATGTCATGCATCGAAAAATCTGGGAGCTGGCCTACGTGCTTCAGGTCATCTGGCAGACCGGCAATATGCAGCCCGGACGGCGCGGGCTTGGCTTCGGCTGCGGGGAGGAACCATTGCCGTCGTATCTCGCTTCGAAGGGATGCGAGGTCACCGTTACTGACCTTGAACCCACCGACGAGCGCGCTGCGGGTTGGGTCGCAACAGATCAACATGCCAGTGTCGATAGGGCGTTCCGATCCGAATTTCTCGACCGTGCCACTTTCGATAAACTGGTCGATTTCCAGTATGTCGACATGACGAAAATTCCTGATCACTTGCGCGACTATGATTTCTGCTGGTCGATCTGCGCCTTTGAACATCTGGGCTCTATCGAAACCGGCATCGATTTCATCGACAAGGCGGTGGATGTGCTGAAGCCGGGGGGCGTCTCCGTCCATACGACCGAGTTCAATTTTATGAACGACCTGGAAACGGTGGACAATTGGAATACAGTTCTGTTCCAGCGCCGGCACTTCGAAGAGATGAAGCGTAGATTGGAAGCGAAAGGCTGCGTGGTGGCACCGCTTAACTTCGACGTAGGGTCGAAGCCGCTGGACAAATTTATCGACGTGGCGCCTTATCCGCATGACTGGAACTTTGCCCAAGCAAATGCCTGGGTTGGGGATGCCAATCACATCAAATTAACTGCGGATGGTATTCCCGTGACATGCTTCGGCATCATAGCGATTAAGCAATGACCGCATTGCTTAATAAAGAGTCGGGGCATTGGCGGTGAATGAATATTACTACCTCGGAAATTCCACTGGTATGGCCAGGCTTCACGGCTCTTCGAGCCTGATCTGCGTGGATACGCGATCGTGGGAGTCGTTGACCTACATCCAGGGATATCCAGTCGAACCGCATGAGGTTTCCGTCATGCGACGCTTCCTTTCGCCCGGTGACGTTTTCCTTGATATCGGCGCGAATTTCGGCCTGTACTCGATGATCGCGAGCGAAATCATCGGGAGCAAAGGGGAGGTCTTCGCGTTCGAGGCCAACCCGCATACGTACAAATTTCTTCGCCGATCGGCGATGGCCAACCGGTTGATTTGGTTACCCCAATATCATTGGGAAAACCTCGCCGTCGCCGATCAGGATGGCGAATTGGAATTTGCATACGATCCCGAGCACCTTGGTGCGGGTCATATTCGCAACCCGGGCGACACAAGCGACACCCAGACGGTCATCAAAGTCCGTTCGATTACGATCGACAATTTCCTGCCCAGTGACATCAATCCCAATTTCGTCAAAGTGGACGTTGAGAGTCATGAACTCCCTGTTCTGAAGGGTATGGAAAAAACCATCAGGCGGTCGCCTGACATTCGTCTTCTGCTCGAATATTATACCAACACGAACGAGATCACCGAATACGGACGCAATGTCGTAGAATTTGTCCGGCATCTTGGTCTGGGTCTGTGCGTCGTCGAAGGTAGCGGAACGCTGCGGGTCGTCCCGGAGGGCGAAATTCCGACGGGGAACATCTATCTTCTAGCGACCCGAACACCGGAAAATGACGCAATGCAGTCGCCGACCGCAATGTCGATCAAGCCTGCAGGGTTGCACTATCACGCTGTCTTCGCGGAAGGCGACGGAGCCTTGCTTCGTTCGGACGGCACCTTCCGATATCGCCGCGCGGATCACCCTGACGTTGCTGAGCCCAGTTTGTTTTTCGGGCCTTATGTGAGCTTGCCTGCAGGAAATTACACGCTGAGGATCGATGCCGATGCGATCGGCACCGCGGATTTGTCGATCACGACCGATTTCGGTCATTCGATCATTTTGTCGAAAACGCTTTCGCATTGGGATAGCAAAATCAACTTCACGCTGCCCCGCCCGGTCGAGGCTTTCGAAATCGTGTTGCGCAAGCGCGACGATCTCGAGCAATTGGACCTGAAAAGAATGATCGTCGAGCGGATTGAGTAACGTCAAATCCTTCTCGACGGCACGCATGAACCCGGCGCGAACAACATGGATGTGCGCCCCGCGCGCTCATGATGCGCTGGAGAACTGTTCGATAGTTCTATCGGCATCACTGGCTGTAGCGCTCCAGGGCAAGCGAGTGCAACTTTAGCCCTCCCTCGATCGACCCGCGGCGTAAATGGCTTCGGAACTCGAACGGATAATATGGATCGTCTATTTTGAACCGAAACTCGATAGAGAACTTACCATCAACTTCTATTTCGAAATTTTCCTCCAGCTTGATTTGCTCATCAGCGGTAACATCGAAGCCAATCACGTTCGTCGATCGGTTGTCCGACGAGGAGAAGGTGAGAACGCTCTTCCAGTCGCCCCTGGGCAAATGGAGATATGGTCCGATACTCAAACACCGCGCGGGGCCGAGCAGGTCGAACGGATGGGTCGCGGGCAAATAAGGGGGCGCCGCCTCAATCAACAGTTCGAGTGGAAGGTGCCATGCCGGATCGCGCCGCTCGGAATGAAAGCTGTAGAAGCGATCAAGTCGGCATAATAGCTCGGTAACCTCCTCGGAAGGTTGTTGCCGTTCGTAGTTGAAATGCGAAGCGAGAACATCGCGCAGCGGGCGATGGAGATCGCGTTCATCGATCATCGCCTGACACATTGCCGGGTCGACATTGCAAATGGCCGCGATGCGTCCGGCGAGAGCCGAAACGGGTTCCCGATGGCTCGCCGCCAGCAACTCGCTCCGCGGGATCTCAAGCAATGCATCCAAACCGATCTGCGCACGGGCCATCGTCCGCACCGTATCGAGCAGCTTCGCGTCGCGCGCCGCAATGAAATCCAGGCTTGCTTCGGAGAAACTCTGGTCGATTATAAGCACGGGAAAGTCGAACCGACCGATCGCCTCGGCGACGGCGGCGTCGGGAACTTCCGAGAGAAACATGGCGGGATGGCTGGCGGATGCGATCTTTTCGAGCGTCGCTTCGCCGAGATCGTTGAGCGGGATCACTTCGCACGCGCCGTATTTGCGCGACAACAGGTCGCGGCAGAGTTCGGCGGCGAAATAGGTCGCCGAGCACGGCAGCCCACCGACCAGGGCCAGGTGATTGCTTTTGGACGAAAGCGGCGAAAGTGCGGTCACCGGCTCGCTGAGGGCTGGGTCAAGCTCGACGGTCATGGACAGCCCGTCGCAGCAATCGCGCGGTCCGCATAGAGATCGGCCAAGCGCGCCGGCGCCTCGGCTTCGGCAATCGTCAACGCGCGCGGATCATCCACGTCGAGCCACCAGGCTCCGTCGATCTCCATCGTCGCCGCTCGCCCACGGTCCGCCAATCGCTGCATGCCGTCGGAGAGGCTGCCCGGCCGGCCGGCCGCAATCGCCTCGGCAATCGCGGACGACAGCGCCGGCGTCGCCAGGAACGCACCGCAGTCCACCGCATCATATGGCGAAACCGTTTTGCCGATCGCCGTAATGAACCCACGCTCATCCAGCCTGACCCAGGTGGCATCCTCCGGATCGACCAGGGGACTGTCGACCCGGCGATCTATCGCCAGCGTCACGTCGCGATCGGTTCCGCCCCGACCGACCAGATCGGCGAGGATCGATCGCGTAAAAAGATGGTCCGCCATCATCAGCAGATAATTGCCCTCGATGCGCGCGGCACCCGCCATCACCGAATAGCCATTGGGTAACGACCAATCCTCGACCCGCTGCGCGATCACCGGAATTCCCGCGCCGCGCGCAAAGGCGGGCAGAGCCGCCTCGACCGCGTCAGCGCCATGTCCGGTCACGACGACGGCGCGCTGCGCGCCTGCACTTGCCGCCTGCCGGATGCCGAGTTCCAGCAGCGCCACTCCCAATATCGGGGTCAGCGGCTTGGAGTCGGAAACGGAACGCAGTCTGCTGCCGAAGCCGGCCGCGATGATCAGCGCGTCCATCGAAGCATCATCCGGAGATCGGCAACAGGTATCGGCTCGGGCATCAGCCCACGGCGCGCGCGACTTCGACGATGTAGGCGTCGAGCATGCGGCCCGCGACTTCGTCATTGAATTGCTGCGGCGGATGCTTGCAGAAATAGGCCGAGGGCGCGATCAGCACGCCGCCTTCGCCGCGCTCGAGCGCGATCTTGCAGCAACGGATAGCATCGATCACGCACGCCGCGGCGTTCGGGCTGTCTTCCACGGACAGCCGCACTTCGACGTTGAAGGGCACATCGCCCCATTGCGTACCCTCGACCCGGAGGAAGCAGACCTTGTTGTCCTTCTGCCACGGCACGTATTCGGACGGACCGATCAGAATGTTTTCGTCTTCCAGCCGTTCGGCAAGCGCGGCCTGTACGGCTTCGGTCTTGGATAGTTTCTTGCTGGTGAGGCGTTGACGATCCAGCATGTTCATGAAGTCGGTATTGCCGCCGGTGTTGATCTGATAAGTGCGCTGAACGGTCACGCCCCGGGCGGTGAACAGGCTTGAGAGCGCGCGGTGGACGATCGTCGCGCCAACCTGCGCCTTGATGTCGTCACCGACGATCGGAAGCCTGCGCTCAGCGAAACGAGCCTCCCAATAGGGGTCGCTGGCGATGAAGACGGGCATGCAATTGACGACCGCCAAACCTGCCTCAAGGGCGCATTCCATATAGAATTCAGTAGCATCCTGCGATCCGACGGGCAGGAAGTTGACGAGTATCTCCGCGTTGGATTGCCTCAGCGCCTCGACGATGCCTTCCTTGGTGGCATCCGGTCCATCGGCGAGCACGAACCCGCGCTCCCCGGCTGTGGTCATATGCGGAGCGACGCCGTCAAGCGCGCGTCCACGGATCACCGTCGCGCCCGTCAACGGCACATCGGGATTGAACACCGTGGTGTTGTTGGGCGCGGCGTAAATCGCCTCCGCAATGTCCTTGCCTACCTTGCGGGCGTCGACATCGATGCCGAGCACGAACTGCACGTCACCCGCACCGTACCGCCCGATCGTCTCATGGATTAGTCCCCGCGACGCATCGCCCCGGTAATGATATACCCCCTGTACCAGCGAGCTTGCGCAATTTCCGATGCCGACAAGCGCGACGCGAATCGATTTCATTTTACCTCACTCATTTACTCGCCTTCAAATCTCGGCGCGGGTAGGACGACCTGCTCGTTGATACCAGAGTAAGTTTGCCAGGGAACGGAAATTCCATCCATTTTCGCAGGTTATCCAATCACAGGCACGGTTGGGCTTTGCGGATGGGATATTTTCCACCTATTGCGGCATCGCCGCGGCGCATTTTCGCTGGCCAATGGCCGCGAGCCCATCGGCTAGGAAAGACGGCGGGCTAGGGAGTGTTTTCGTGGTTCGTCCCTGATGCGTTTACGGCTCCCCAAAATGGTAAAGCATCGCTTCGTCGGCGAGCAGCCTGGCTGGGACCGATGAGAGAGCAACCCCGATCCATTATCCGTGCCGCATGACGACCGTCTGCATCGACTGCCGGTATATCGGGCCGCGTCCCAGCGGCATTGGCGAGGTGGTGCAAGGTCTGGTCGACTTCCTGCCGGGTCTTGCCCCTGACCTTCGATTCCTGCTGCTCCGCAATCCTTCTGCAAAGCGGCTCAGCATGGCAGAGAATGTCCGCGAGATAATTGTCCGACAAGCCGCCAACGGCCCCGCCACCTTATGGTGGATGTCGCGTTGCGCCGATTTGTCGGGCGTCGACCTGTTCCATGCTCCTTTCAACATCATGCCCGGTCGCCTTTCGATGCCGTGCGTCACGACCGTTCACGACATCATGTGGCTTTCGAATCCGGAATGGTGCGCTTCCGGGATGTTCGCACCAGTCAAACGAACTTTCTATACCCGCGGAATCGATCGCGCCCTGCGCTACTCGGCGGCGATCATGACGGTCAGCGCGGCAAGCCGGGATGCCATCGCCGCTTGGTTGCCGGATGCTGCGGATCGGATCGCGGTGACGCGATCGGGCGTTTCGCCGGCGTTTCGCCCGGTCGACCCAGATCCGACGCTGCTCGCGTCGCTCGGATTGCCTGCGGGGAAGCGCTTTGTACTGACGGTCGGTCAGTTCGCGCCCTACAAAAATCATGAAGGCGCTCTCCGCGCCTTCGCCGCGGCCTTTGCTGACCGTGATGAGATCGACATTGTCCTCGTGCAACGAATGAGCCGGGGCACCGGGCGGCTGTTACGGCTCGCCCAATCACTCGGCATTTCGGGGAGGGTGCACTTGCTGGGAAAGATCGATCGCGAGGAACTCGTGCATCTCTATTCCGCCGCGCTTGCGTTGCTCCACCCGTCGCTATGTGAAGGATTTGGCAACCCGCTTGCCGAGGCGATGGCGTGTGGCTGCCCGGTCGTCACGAGCAATTGTTCGGCAATGCCGGAAACCACCGGAGGTGCCGCCATCCTGGTCGATCCGCGCAATCCGCTGGAGATTGCCGGGGCGCTCCGGCGTATCGCCGAGGATCCCGGGCAGGCGCGCCAAATGCGCGAACGCGGTCTGGCACGCGCCGCCGAACTGAGCTGGCGCGATTTCGCCAGGGCCAATCTGGACGTTTATCGCAAAACGCTGGCGCGCGGTTGACCGATCAGAGCGTCAACGCGGATCGTCGCGGTCCTACAGCGGCCGATCGACCGGAACAGCAGTAGGTTCAGGATTATCGATTCATAGAGGAAATAATAGATCGGTGACCCAAAGAGCATGGAAAGGCCGAGCATCAACGTTCGCTGATTCGCGCCGAGCAGTTGCAACTCGGCCAAGGGCTTGAGGAACTGTCCGCGCACGACCGAACGAATTTTCTCCAGCGCCGCGGGATCGTTTGCGGCGGCTTCGATGGCGTCGTCGATCCGTCTCGATGTAGGAGCCACACTGTTTGCCACCGCCAGATAAGCTGCGCCCAGAACGAACAAACCGCCTTTGTTACGGAATTCGCCGCGGGGCGCATTGCGCAACCAGGGCACGGCATACACCCACCATTGATACTGACGCCGCTCGACCTCAAAATGATTGGCCTGCAGGATGCGGCTCATCCCTGCGGCAATCGCCGGCATCCAGGCAATTGGGCCGATCGCTCTCTGCAGCATTGCGCCCAGCGCGAGATACAGGACGACATGCCCTGCATAGTCGCAAATGCCGTCGATCACTTCCCCGATCGGTCCGCTCCGTCCGGTGAGACGCGCGACGTCGCCATCGGCGCCGTCCAGGACATGCCAGGCCATGTGAAATAGCAACCCGAGGGCCGCGGATAACGGCCAGGCCAGCCGGGTATAGGCGATCGCTGCGGCTACGATGCACAGGCCCCCAGCGACCGAAATCATGTTCGGCGTGATCGGTGTCCTAGCGAGCCGCCGAGCGAGCCACCAGGCGAGCGGGTGGTATAGATGGTAGTTCAGCGCATCCTGCAACTCGCGCGGACGCGATGGGCGGCTCATCGGATTCGCGCCTTCTTTTCGCCTATTGTCCCCACAAATATCTGCCGCGACATTTTATACCCTCTGAATCAATCGCATCGGCACCTTTCTCCACTTGCATAAGAGTTCGCCCGACGGGAATAGCGTCGGCGCATTCTTTTTCGGAGCTCCTCGCACCGTGACCAGTCTGGTGCTCGTGTTTTCACGAGCGGATACCGCCAATTATCTCGTCGCCGGCGTACCGGCGGCTGCCCGTGCCGCGCGGGAGGTTTCGCTGGCGGGCCGCGAGATCGACGCGATCGGGCGATGCATTATCGCTGTGCCCGGCGGCTGGAGCCCGAATGCCCGATGCGAAGCGGAACTAAAACGACTCGCGCCCGACTGCACCTGGACTATTGCCGACGCTTGCCTGTTAGGCCCGCTCTCCGACGCGCTTTATCTGCGCGGCGAAGCGCTTTCGCGTGCGCCCGACATTATAGCAGCGATAACAAATCCGCTCGCGGCATTGCCCGGGATCTGCCGTGATCAATTTGATCTGGCCCACATGGCCGACCCCGGCTCGGTGAGGAAATCCCTTGCCGAATTGAACAGACGGAGCGGGGAGATCTTGCTCGCAACGGCAAAACCGAGCGACGGCATCGTATCGCGCACGATCAACCGTCCGATTTCCCGGACCATCAGCCGAGTTCTGCTATGCGTGCCCGGCATCACGCCGCTGCATGCCACCTTCGGTACGGCGGCACTCGGCATTGCGATGGCGGCCTGCTTGTTCCTGGGCCATTCAATGGGCTTGATCTGGGGCGCTGTGCTGTTCCAGGCGGCGTCAATCTTCGATGGCGTCGACGGCGAGATTGCGCGCGCTACTTTTCGAACGTCGGCGAAGGGCGCGATGCTCGACAGTGTTACGGATGCCGCCACAAACCTCGCCTTCATTGCGGGACTGACGATCAATCTGGGGATCCAAGGCCGGCACATCGCCGCCGCCGCGGGCGCGGAAGGTCTTGCGATGCTGACGTTGGGACTAATCCTGATCGGCCGACGCGCGCATTTAAGAGGCGGACCCTTCACTTTCGATGCGGTAAAGGATCATTTTCGCGCAAAGCCGTCGCGGCTCATGCAAGTGCTGACCTGGATAACGATGCGGGACTTCTTCGCGGCTGCCGGCGCCGTTTCTATCCTGTTGGGATTGGCTTCCGAAACGCTAATCATCTTCGCAATTGCCGCGACAATCTGGCTGGCTATTACCTTATCGGTACTTCTACGAACTCACAAAGAACCAGCATGAGCGAGAACGCCCTACGCGAATAGGTGGTGCGGACGGCGCTGCAGGACGCCGCGTCGGTGACGTCGTTGCTGATCACGACCGAAGTTTTGGTCGCCGAGCTGCCGAGGGAGGAAAAGGCCGCGCCGATGCCGACGATGGATTATTGATCGAGATCGTGGAGCGCGCCGCGGCCGCGCTCCACATCCGGCCGGTGTCCAGCTTCAGCGGATCGTGATCGGCAGATCGCGCCCGGCGGATGCGACGTTTCCGGCGCGGTCCGCAGCATGGATACGGATCGTGTAATTGCCGGGAGCGACATCCGCCGGGTTCCAGCCGCCGGGACTGACGCGGCCATGTCGCACAACATTGGTGACGACGTAGAGAAAGCGCGTCCGCTGGTCGCTATGGACGGTATCGCCGCTGGACGGCGCGTAGGCGATTTTCGCCGCCAAAGGCGCGGTCGGCATGCGATCGAACTCGATCGTGATGCGCGGCCGTTCGAACCCGGCCACCGGCGTGCCGTCTTGTTTCAGGATCTGGAAGCCTGCCGCATAGAGACCGAGACGGCGGCGCGCGGCATTCTCGTCGACTTGGTCCCATGCGTCGGCAACGATCCCGACCGCGCCGCCTGCGGCGGGAACGATCAGCCGGCCATCCTGCTTTTCGCTGAGGCGCTGACCATTGGCATCGAGCACATAGATGTCGTCGATATGCGGCGCGACGTGATCGCCGAAATTGGGGAAGTGCAGCAACAGCGCATTGACCTTGGCGCGCGCGGCCCCGAGTTCGAGATGGACATGCGCCATGCGGTTGATCGTGCCGAGCGGATCGCCGACCTGGAAACGAGTGCCGCGCTTGACCCGGACCCGGACGACATGGCCTTCGCCGTCGCGGACGATCTGGAACCGATTCGTGTCCAGCGGAACGCCGGTCGCGGTGCGGCCGACGCGCATGTGGATATAGGTCATCTGGTCGACGCGCAGGCCTTCGCTCAGACCCTCGACATCCCAATTGGGAAGCGGATCCCGCACCGTCTCGTCCGCCGTGGCGAGCACCGTCCCTCCGACCGGCGCGCTGATATCCAGGCCGGCATGGAGGTGGTCGCGGCTTTCGCCGTCATAATTGCCACGCACTTCACCCATGTCGCCGACCACCTCGTGCCAGCCGAATTGTGGACCGACCGGCCAGGGGAAGACTGGCTTTGCGACCAGCGCGGGGGCAACGGGTTCGGGAATGGCCGCAGGGATCGGGGCGGTACCGGCAACGCGCGGACTGAGCTTGCGAATGGCATAGGCCGAGGCGTCGGCAATATAGAGACCGCCCGCGCCATCGATCGCGAGCCCGGCCGGCCCGATTAGCGGCAGCGCGGCATTGCCGTCAATTGTCGATCCCGGTCCGGCGAGCACGCGCAGCGATCCCGCGGGCGACATTTCGACGATCCGCCCTCGGCGATAGGAAGTGATATAGACGAACCCGTCCCAGGTCGGCGCCAGTCCGATGATCCCTTGCAACAGGCCGGCGCCGTCATTGGGATCGGTACGGGCGAGCGTCGAAACCCGCCCGTCCTTCTTGACCTTACGGATCGCATTGTTGCCCGAATCGGCAACGAGCAGCGCGCCGTGCCGATCGAGCGCGATCCCGGTTGGCGTGTCGAACGCCGCGGCCGCGCTTTGTCCATCGGCAAAGCCCGGCGCGTCCTGGCCCGCCAGCGTCCGCACCCGGCCTTCCGGCGTGATGACGCGGATACGGTCGTTATAGCTGTCCGCGACATAGACATTACCTTTGTCATCGGCCGCCACGCCGATCGGCCCATTGAAGCGCGCGGTTGCAGCGGGGCCATCGCGATACCCCGCCGCTCCGTCTCCAGCGAGTGTCGTCACCACCCCGTCGGGACTGATCTTGCGGATCGTATTGGCGCCGGTGTCCGCAACGAAGAGGTTGCCAGCGGCGTCGAGCGCAAGGCCGGATGGCGTATCGAACGATCCCGGCAAGGTCGTCACCTTGCCGTCGGGATCGATCTTGCGGATACGGCCGGTGTCACCGGCGTCCGCCACGAATAAAGTACCGCGCGCATCCAGGACGACCGCGAAGGGATCGCCGAAGCGCGCCTTTGCCGCGCCGCCGTCGGTCTGCCCTCGCACTCCCTCGCCGGCGACATTGGTCATGGCGACCGGCCAACCGAACCGCGTCGGCGGCGGCGTGAACCAGCCCAGCGTCATCAGAAGCCAAACCACGCTCCCCGCCGCCGCGAGGACGATCAGACCCAAAAAGATGGCGACCTTGCGCGGCGATTTCACGAGCATGCGGATGCCCTAGCAACAAACCGGCCGGCATCTCCACAGTGTTGCAACGATTGCTCACCACCCGATCCGCGATCCCGCTGAACGTTTCAACCTAGCGGCGAGCGAACTGAATCCCGGCCGCGCGGCCTCTGCCATCGAGCAGACACCACGCGGTTTTTTTAGGATCGTTTTGTTGTGGCCTGATTGTTGCCGACGAGATCACTTCCGGTCGACCAGCGCCGCCTCGCGCTGGCCATAGCGCTCGCCCCGCACCTCAGCCATGACGCCGCCGATACGGGCGATGTCGTCATCCGACAATGCGATGTCGGCCGCGGCGACATTGTCTTCCAGATGCGGGATTTTGCGCGCGCCGGGGATCGGCACCACGTCATCGCCCTGCGCCAGCACCCAGGCGAGCGCCAGTTGTGCCGCCGAGACGCCCCGCTCGCCCGCCATGGCCGAGAGGGTGTCGACCAGCGACAGGTTCGCCTCCAGATTGCCCTCGGCAAAGCGGGGTAGGGTCGAGCGGAAATCATCCTGCTCGAGATCTTCCCTACTGCGAATCTGGCCCGACAGGAACCCGCGTCCGAGCGGGCTATAGGGCACGAACCCGATGCCGAGTTCGCGACACGCCGGCAGGATGCTTGCCTCTACGTCGCGTTGCCACAGCGAATATTCGCTCTGCAACGCGGCGATCGGATGGACCGCATGCGCGCGCCGCAGCTGATCGGCGGTAACTTCGGACAAGCCGATCGCCCGCACCTTTCCTTCCCGGACCAGGTCCGCCATCGCGCCGACCGAGTCCTCGATCGGGGTCGCCGGATCGGGGCGGTGGAGATAATAGAGATCGATCACGTCGGTGCCCAGCCGCTTCAGTGACGCCTCGGCGACGCGCTTTGCATTGGCCGCCGATCCATCCAGCCCGGTGGTCCGCTGGAAGCCGATGCCCTCGTTGCCGATCCGGAAGCCGAATTTGGTCGCAATCTGAACCTTGTCCCGAACCTCCTTCAGCCCGCGGCCGACGATCGGTTCGTTCTCATAAGGGCCGTACACCTCGGCAGTATCGAACAGGGTGACGCCGAGTTCGACCGCGCGGTGCAGCGTCGCGACCGACGCGCCTTCGTCCTGGCCGCCGTAAGCCGCGGTGAAGCCCATGCAACCGAGCCCGATGGCCGAAACATCCAGAGGTCCGAGTTTTCGCATTTGCATGATCACGTCTCCATCAGAAAGTGCGCCAGCGATATGGCGTGCTCGACTGTCCGGATTAGGCCATCTATATCGTACATCCTGTTCGATGAGATCGATCAATGGATCGCGACCGCCTGCCCCAGCTTGCCTTGTTTGCCGAAGTCGCCCGCACCGGCGGCTTTCGCGCCGCCGCCCGCCAACTCGGCATGTCGCCATCGGCGGTCAGTCACACGGTCGGCGCGCTGGAGGCGCGGCTGGGCATGCGTTTGCTCAATCGCACCACGCGCAGCCTAGCGCTGACCGAAGCCGGGCAGCGGCTGCTCGGCCGGCTCGGTCCGGCATTGGGCGAGATCGAGGAAGCGATGCGCGATGCGCACGCTACCGACACCACCCCCGCTGGTCCTGTGCGCGTGACCGCGCCGCGCTCTGCCACGCTGCAGATGATCGGACCGCATCTTGCCGCCTTTGCCGAGGCCTATCCGTCGGTGGCGATCGATCTGGTCGTCGAGGATCGCTTCGTCGATATCGTCGCCGATGGCTTCGACGTCGGGCTTCGCCTCGGCGAAAACCTGCAACCGGACATGATCGCCACACGGATTGGCGGACCACAACGCTTCACGATCGTCGCCGCCCCAGCCTATATCGACCGCCACGGCGCTCCCCTGGCGCTCGAGGATCTGGCGCGGCATCGGTGCCTGGTTCGCCGCTTCACCGGCGGCGGCGTCTATCAATGGGAAGTGGTCCGCGATGGCGCGGAAATCACGCTGGGCGCCGCTCGAGACTCCTTCACCACCAATGACGATCAGCTCATGGTCCGCGCCACGCTCGATGGCATGGGGATCGCCTTCCTCCACGAACATCGGGTCGCGGATTACCTGGCCAGCGGCGAATTGGTGGAACTGTTTCCCGATAATTGCCCGCCTTTTCCCGGCTATTATCTATACCATGCCAGTCGCCGTCACGTACGTCCGGCAGTTCGCGCGTTCATAGACTTCTTCGTCGCCGCGAACCGGCCGGCTCGCTAATCGCGCTCACCGTCGGCGCTTCCGTCACAAATTCGGACCAGCTGACCGGAAAATGTCATTGCCCGTCTCCGTATGGCGCCCGCGTCCGCAGTCCCGTCGTTCAGTCGACAACATCCCGATTGGTCCATGCGACGGTGATTCCGTAGCACACGTGCGATTCAACGCTGGGCGCTCCGCGCGCTCCCATAGCGGCAGGTCCATTCGGCGATTTTCGATAAAAATATGCCGTAAACCAGCCGCTCGGTGGACCTTTCCGGACGATGCCGGAAGGTCCCTGGTGCCCAGAAGAGGACTCGAACCTCCACGCCCTTGCGAGCGCCAGCACCTGAAGCTGGTGCGTCTACCAATTCCGCCATCTGGGCACGGGGTAGGGGGCGCGCTCTATTGGCGCACCTGCTGGTTGTCAACAGCGACCGCGACGCTTGCGGCACGGCGCGGGTCGCGGCATGGGGAGGCCAGGCATGGTGTCGAGGATCGTCATGAAGGACAAGCTGGTAACACTGATCGGCGGAGGCGGATTCATCGGCCGTTACGTCGCGCAGGAATTGCTCGCCGCGGGCGCGCGGATTCGCGTGGTCGAGCGCGATCCGCGCCGCGCCTGGTTCCTGAAGCCGCTGGGCGGGCTCGGTCAGACGCAGTTCGTCGCCGCCGACGTGACGAAGCCGGACACGATCTCGCGTGCGGTCGCCGGCTCGGACGCCGTGGTCTATCTGGTGGGAACCTGGGGTCCCGATTTCCACGGCATCCACGTCGCGGGCGTGCGCGGGGCGGCGAAGGCGGCGCGCGATACCGGCGCGGCGGCGTTCCTCCATCTCTCGGCGCTCGGTGCCGATGCCGAGTCGCCGTCGCGTTATTATGCCAGCAAGGCAGCGGGCGAAGCCGCGGCGCGCGAGGTTTTTCCGGATGCCCTCGTGCTCCGTCCCTCGGTCGTGTTCGGGCCTGAAGACAAGTTCCTCAACCGCTTCGCCGGGATGATCAGCAGTGCCCCGGGCGTGTTCGGCCGCGCGGCGGTGCCGGTGTTGCGCGCGGGCGCTAAATTCCAGCCGGTCCATGTCGTCGACGTCGCGCGCGCGGTCGTGCGGGCTTTGGAAGAGAGCGATTCGCAGGCTGGCCGGACGATCGAGGCGACCGGTCCCGAAGTCATTACGATGCGCGAACTGCTGCGCTGGCTGTCCGAGACGATCGGGCGCGAGGCCGACTTCATCGAATTGCCCGATATTGCCGGCCAGGCGATCGCTTACGCCGGCTTCCTGCCGGGCGCGCCGATCAAGCTCGACCAGTGGAAGATGCTCAAGACCGACAATGTCGCCGGCGGCACGCTTCCGGGGCTCGAATCGCTTGGCATCACGCCGACGCCGATGGAGGCGGTCGCGGGGTCCTGGCTGGTGCAATATCGCAAGGCGGGCCGGTTCGGCCTGCGTGCCAAGGCGGCCTGACCTTCCAACAGACATCCGTTCGCGGCTGCGCCCGCGTATAGGGAGTATCCCCCGTGAACGACGTGATTACCGCCATCATCCTCGGCATTGTCGAGGGCGTGACCGAATTCCTGCCGGTTTCCTCGACCGGGCACCTCATTCTGGCCAGCGCGCTGCTCGGCTATAATTCCGAATATTGGGCGCTGTTCAACATCGTCATCCAATTGGGCGCGATTCTGGCGATCGTCGTCCTCTATTGGCGGACCTTCTGGGCCGTGCTCCAGGGGCTGTTGCGGTTCGATCCGACCTCGGTCCGCTTCGTCCGCAACCTGCTCGTCGCGTTCCTGCCCGCCGCAGTGATCGGGCTCGTCTTGCACAAGCAGATCGAGAAACTGCTCGGATCGCCGCTGACGGTGGCGATTGCGCTGATCGTCGGCGGCATCGCGATCATCGGCATCGAACGCACGGTCAGGGAAGGCCGGATCAAGGGCGTCGCCGAGATTCCGCTGCCCAAGGTAATCGGCATCGGCTTCATCCAATGCCTGGCGATGATCCCCGGCGTCAGCCGTTCGGGCGCGACGATCCTCGGCGCGTTGAGTCTGGGGGTCGAACGCCGGACGGCGGCCGAATTCAGTTTCTTTCTCGCCATCCCGACCATGCTCGGCGCGACCGTGCTCGAACTCGTCACCAAGCGGCACGAACTGATGGCCGCGAACAGCGTCGGGTTCGGCCTGATCGCCGTCGGTTTCGTGGTCGCGTTCGTCGTCGCCTTGCTCGTGGTCAGGTGGTTCGTCGGGCTGGTCGGCAAGACGGGGTTCAGCCCGTTCGGCTGGTACCGAATCGCTGTCGGCGCCTTGGCACTGGTGTTCCTGCTCAAATAAGTCCGCATCGGAACTAAATAGATGATCTTCTCCACGCTATGCGGCGGAACAACCCAGAATGACGGTTAAATAAGGCAGTATAACTGCCGTATCGGACCGAATTTGCGTGACGAACGGAGAGAAACAGGCTAGCGGCCGTTCCGAAGGGAGCGGGCGATGGCCGGTGATATGCTGAAATTCGTGGGTGTAACGCAGGCCTATCCGGCCAAGCGCGACGCTCAACAGCGCGCGGAGGACTTTCGCGAGATCGCCGACCGTTATCGCGTTCCCGCTGCCGAGGAACAGTCGGCGCGCTGCTCGCAGTGCGGCGTGCCTTATTGTTCGGTGCATTGTCCGCTGCACAATCACATCCCCGATTGGCTGCGGCTGACGGCCGAGGGTCGGTTGCGCGAGGCCTATGAGCTCAGCAACGCGACCTCGACCATGCCGGAGATTTGCGGCCGCATCTGCCCGCAGGACCGGTTGTGCGAAGGCAATTGCGTGATCGAGTTCTCCGGCCATGGCGCGGTGACGATTGGCTCGGTCGAGAAATTTATCACCGACACCGCCTGGGAAAATGGCTGGGTCGAACCGATCGTGCCGGGGCCGGCGCGCGGCCAGTCAGTCGGCATCATTGGTGCGGGACCGGCCGGGCTGACCGCGGCCGAGCTGCTGCGTGTCGCTGGGTATGAAGTCCATATCTATGACCGACACGACCGCGCGGGCGGATTGCTGACCTATGGCATCCCCGGGTTCAAGCTTGAAAAGCCGGTGGTGATGCGTCGCGTCGATCGCCTGAAAGCGGGCGGCATCGTGTTTCACGAAGGGTTCGAGGTCGGGCGCGAAGCCGGACTCGAGGAATTGCGGACCAAGCACGACGCCATCCTGGTCGCGACCGGCGTGTACAAGGCGCGCGGTCTTGCCGCCCCGGGGGTCGAGGCGAACGGCGTGGTCGAGGCACTCGACTATCTGACCGCGTCGAACCGCAAGAGCTTCGGCGACGCCGTGCCCGATTTCGACAGCGGTGCGCTCAATGCGGCTGGCAAGAATGTGATCGTGGTCGGCGGCGGCGACACCGCGATGGATTGCGTGCGGACCGCAGTGCGCCAGGGCGCGGCCTCGGTCGCCTGCCTCTATCGCCGCGACCGCGCCAACATGCCCGGCTCGCGGCGCGAGGTCGGCAATGCCGAGGAGGAAGGCGTCGAATTCGTCTGGCTATCGGCGCCCGAGGCATTCGGCGGTAGCGATACGGTCGACAGCGTATCGATCGCGCGGATGCGGCTCGGCGCGCCCGACGCCAGCGGTCGCCGCGCGCCGGAACCCGATGGTGGCGAGAGCGAAGTTCGTCGGGCCGATCTGGTGATCAAGGCGCTTGGCTTCGACGCTGAGGATCTGCCGCGATTGTTTAACGCGCCCGAGCTCGGGGTGACGCGCTGGGGGACGTTGCTGGTCGACAATGCCACGCTGATGACCAGCCTGGATGGCGTGTTTGCCGCCGGCGACATCGTTCGCGGCGCGAGCCTGGTGGTGTGGGCGGTGCGCGACGGGCGCGATGTCGCGGCGCATATGGACAAATATTTGCGCGCGAAGAGGGCGATCGAAAGGAAGGCGGCATGACGGGGTGCGCGGACGCGCGGGGGAAACTGCCATGATTAGGGCACCCCTTTTCACCATCGCGACAATGTTCCTCGCCGCACCGGCGTCTGCGCAAAGCGTGCCGTCGGCAGCATCTTCGCCTGTAGCTGGCCCGGCCGACCTCGGACCGGTCGACCCCGCGCGGCTGGCGGCTGCGCGACAGGTTATCGACCAGGTCTGGCCGCTGGGGACCTACGAGCGCATCATGCGGGCGGTCATGGACCAGATGGTGAACGGGACGATGGCCAGCATGTACGACATGCCTGCAGACACGTTCGCCAAGGGATTGAAGGCGGACGGCCCCGATAAATCGACAGGCAAGACGTTTCGCCAAGTCTTGGCTGAGGACGATCCCTTTTTCGAGGAGCGTATGCGCCGGTCGATGAACGTCATGATGGGTGAAATGACCGCCCTGATGAACGAGGTCGAGCCCGACGTGCGAGTCGCGTTTGCGAATGCCTATGCACGGCGATTTACCGTCGCCCAGCTCAATGACCTCCACACCTTCTTTCAGACTCCGACCGGCCAGATATACGCGCGCGAATCGATGACGCTGATGATGGGTCCGGACATGATGAAGGCGATGCAGGCTTTCGCACCGAAGATGATCGAGCGGATGCCGACGATCATGGCCAAGGTCGAGGCGGCGACCAAGGATCTGCCGCCCCCAAAGAGAAAGACAGCGCAATGACCGATCAACGCGCCCGCCTCGCTGCCGAGGGGATGTACCGTCCCGAATTCGAATCCGATGCCTGTGGCGTCGGCCTTGTCGCCGCGACCGACGGCCAGCCGTCGCGCCGGGTCGTGCAGTCGGCGATCGATGCGCTGAAGGCGGTATGGCACCGCGGCGCGGTCGATGCCGATGGCAAGACCGGCGATGGCGCCGGCCTCCATGTCGACTTGCCGCACAAATTCTTCGACGAGGCGATCCAGGCGTCGGGGCACAAGGTCGCCGACAACCAGCTCGCGGTCGGCATGATCTTCCTGCCGCGCACCGATCTTGGCGCACAGGAATCGTGCCGCACGATCGTCGAAAGCGTGATCATCGAGGCGGGCTATTCGATCTATGGCTGGCGGCAGGTGCCGGTCGACGTGTCGGTAATCGGCCGCAAGGCGCAGGAAACGCGGCCCGAAATCGAGCAGATCATGATCGCCGGCCCCTTGCCGGGCACGCAATCGGCCGAGGAGTTCGAGAAGGATCTGTATCTCGTTCGCCGCCGCATCGAAAAGCGCGTCATCGCCGCGCAGATCAACGGCTTCTACATCTGTTCGCTGAGCTGCCGCTCGATCGTCTATAAGGGGCTGTTCCTGGCCGAGAGCCTGTCGGTCTTCTACCCCGACCTCAAGGACCCGCGGTTTGAGAGCCGCGTCGCGATCTTCCATCAGCGTTATTCGACCAACACCTTCCCGCAATGGTGGCTGGCGCAGCCGTTCCGCTGCCTCGCGCACAATGGCGAGATCAACACGATCCGCGGCAACAAGAACTGGATGCTCAGCCACGAGATCAAGATGGCGGCGAACGCGTTCGGCGAAGCGTCGGAAGACATCAAGCCGGTGATCCCGGCGGGGGCGTCGGACACCGCGGCGCTTGACGCGGTGTTCGAGGCGATCTGCCGCTCTGGCCGCGACGCGCCCACCGCCAAGCTGATGCTGGTGCCCGAGGCATGGGGACCGAAGGGCGAGATGCCGAAGAAGCATCTCGACATGTTCAAATATCTCGGCTCGGTGATGGAGCCGTGGGACGGCCCCGCCGCGCTGGCGATGACCGACGGCCGCTGGGCGGTCGCCGGCATGGACCGCAATGCGCTCCGGCCGTTGCGCTATACCCAGACTTCCGACGGGCTGCTGATCGTCGGGTCGGAAGCGGGCATGGTCGTCGTGCCCGAAACGATGATCGTCGAAAAGGGCCGGCTCGGACCGGGCCAGATGATTGCGGTCGATCTCGAGCAAGGGCGCCTGCTCCACGACCGCGAGGTCAAGGATCGCATCGCCGACGAGCACGATTACGCCACGATGATCGGCGAGTTCCTGACCGTCGATGAACTTCCGGCGCCCAAGGGCGAAACGGTCACCCGTTTCGACCGCGCCGAGCTGCTGCGGCGCCAGGTCGCTGCCGGCCAGACGTTGGAAGACATGGAGTTGATCCTGTCGCCGATGGTCGAGACCGCCAAGGAAGCGATCGGATCGATGGGCGACGATACGCCGCTTGCGGTCATCTCGGACAAGCCGCGACTGATCAGCCAGTTCTTCCGCCAGAATTTCTCGCAGGTCACCAACCCGCCGATCGACAGTCTGCGCGAGCGCCACGTAATGTCGCTCAAGACGCGCTTCGGCAATTTGGCCAATATCCTCGACACCGGCGTGCGGCAGGACCGCGTGCTGGTGCTCGAAAGTCCGGTGCTGACCGGCGCCGACTGGGCCAAGCTCAAGGCACATTTCGGCAGCCAGACCGCCGAGATCGATTGCACCTTCGCCGCGGGCGGCGGGCCCGATGCGCTGCGCACCGCAATCCAGCGCATCCGCAACCAGGCTGAACAAGCCGTGCGCGAGGGCAAGAGCGAGATCTTCCTGTCCGACCGCGCGATCGGCCCGGACAAGGTCGCGATCGCCGGCGTGCTGGCGGCGGCGGCGGTGCACACGCACCTCGTCCGCCGGGGCCTGCGCTCTTATTGCTCGGTCAATATCGAGACCGCCGAATGCCTTGACACGCATTATTATGCGGTGCTGATCGGGGTCGGCGCGACTACGGTCTATGCCTATCTGTCCGAAGCGGCGATCGCCGATCGTCATGCGCGTGGACTGTTCGGCGACCTCAGCCTCGACAAGTGCCTCGGCAATCATCGCAAGGCAGTCGAGGAAGGCCTGCTCAAGATCATGTCCAAGATGGGGATCGCGGTGATCTCCAGCTATCGCGGCGGCTATAATTTCGAAGCCGTCGGTCTGTCGCGCAGCCTGGTCGCCGATTTGTTCCCGGGCATGCCGGCGAAGATTTCGGGCGAGGGCTATGCCTCGCTCCACCTCAATGCCGAACTGCGTCATCAGCAGGCGTTCGATACGGGCGTGGCGACCTTGCCGATCGGCGGCTTCTACCGGCAGCGCTATGGCGGCGAGACGCATGCTTATTCGGCGCAGCTGATGCATCTGCTGCAAACCGCGGTCGGAACCGACAGCTATTCGACCTATCAGAAATTCTCGCGCGGGGTAGCCGATTTGCCGCCGGTCTATCTGCGCGACCTGCTCCAGTTCAATTTCCCCGACGAAGGGATCGCGATCGACCAGGTCGAGCCGATCACCGAGATCCGCAAGCGCTTCGTCACCCCGGGCATGAGCCTGGGCGCGCTGTCGCCCGAAGCGCATGAGACGCTGGCCATCGCGATGAACCGGATCGGCGCCAAGGCGGTGTCGGGCGAGGGCGGCGAGGACAAGCTACGCTACCAGCCCTACGAAAACGGCGACAACGCCAATTCGGGCGTCAAGCAGATCGCCTCGGGCCGGTTCGGCGTGACGGCGGAATATCTCAATGCTTGCGACGAGATCGAGATCAAGGTCGCGCAGGGCGCCAAGCCCGGCGAGGGCGGCCAGCTGCCCGGCTTCAAGGTCACCGAATTCATCGCCAAATTGCGCCACGCCACGCCCGGCGTGACCCTGATCAGCCCGCCGCCGCATCACGACATCTATTCGATCGAGGATCTGGCGCAGCTGATCTACGATCTGAAGCAGATCAATCCGCGCGCCCGGGTCTGCGTGAAGCTGGTCAGCTCGGCGGGAATCGGCACCGTGGCAGCCGGCGTCGCCAAGGCGCATGCCGACGTCATCCTGGTGTCGGGCCATGTCGGCGGCACCGGCGCGTCGCCCCAGACCAGCATCAAATATGCCGGCACGCCGTGGGAAATGGGGTTGTCCGAAGTCAACCAGACGCTGACGCTCAACGGCTTGCGCGGCCGGGTGAAGCTGCGCACCGATGGCGGGCTCAAGACCGGACGCGACATCGTCATCGCCGCGATCCTGGGGGCCGAGGAATTCGGCATCGGCACGCTCAGCCTGGTCGCGATGGGCTGCATCATGGTGCGGCAATGCCATTCCAACACCTGCCCGGTCGGCGTCTGCACCCAGGATGCCAAGCTGCGCGACAAGTTCACCGGAAGCCCGGAAAAGGTCATCAACCTGATGACCTTCATCGCCGAGGAAGTGCGCGACATCCTGGCGCGGCTCGGCGTGCGCAGCCTCGACGAGATCATCGGCCGCACCGAATTGCTGCGTCAGGTCAGCCGCGGCGCCGAACATCTCGACGATCTCGACCTCAACCCGATCCTGGCCAAGGTCGATGCCGATGAGGACCAGCGCCGTTTCAGCCTGCAGACCTGGCGCAACGAAGTGCCCGACAGCCTCGACGCGCAGATGATCAAGGATGCGGCGCATGTCTTCTCGCGCGGCGAGAAGATGCAGCTGACCTATTCGGTGCGCAACACGCACCGCGCGGTCGGGACGCGTCTCTCCAGCGAGATCACGCGTACCTTCGGGATGGACAAACTCGCCGACGGCCATGTTACCGTGCGGTTGCGCGGCTCGGCCGGGCAGAGTCTCGGCGCGTTCCTGTGCAAGGGCATCACGTTGGAAGTGTTCGGTGACGCCAACGACTATGTCGGCAAGGGGCTGTCGGGCGGCACGATCGTTGTTCGCCCGGTCGTCTCTTCGCCGCTGGCGAGCCAGGAAAACACCATCATCGGCAACACCGTGCTCTATGGCGCGACCAGCGGGCGGTTGTTCGCGGCGGGGCAGGCCGGCGAGCGGTTCGCGGTGCGCAATTCGGGAGCGAGTGTCGTCGTCGAGGGCTGCGGCGCCAATGGCTGCGAATATATGACCGGCGGCATCGCGGTCGTGCTCGGCGCGGTCGGGGCCAATTTCGGCGCCGGCATGACCGGCGGGATGGCGTTCGTCTACGACGCCGGCGCCAGCTTCGAGCGGCGCGCCAATGGCGACTCGATCGTTTGGCAGCGGCTGGCTTCGGCGCATTGGGAAGCGGTGCTCAAGAACCTGGTCCGCGCGCATGCCGCGGCGACCGACAGCAATTGGTCGCAAGGGATTCTCGACGATTGGGATCGCGCGCGCACCAAGTTCTGGCAAGTTATCCCGAAGGAGATGCTCGAGCGATTACCGCACGCGCTCGACGACAGCGAGGAACTCCAGGCCGCAGAGTAGCGTTGAAGGGGCGATCGGTGCTATAAGGCGACTCACCGGTCGTTTCTCGGGTGATGTGTCATGCGTAACTATATGCTGCTTCCCGTCCTCGCTTTCGCCGCGACTCCGGCGATCGCGCAAGATCGCGATGCCCCGCCGCCGCAGATGGACGCGCGCGCGGCGGCCAATGCGCTCAACAACCCGATGGTGCAGAATGGCGTCGTCGGACTGATCGACGCGCTGACCGATGCAGTGATGCAGACGCGAGTCGGCCCAATGGCCGCGATCGCGCCCGATTCGAGCATCCGTCCCAGCGACACGCTCGACAGCATGGCGGCGCGCCGCAATCCCGATTACCGCAACGAGATTCACCGTAACGCCAAGCAGACGGTGGTCGCGGCCGGCCGGACCGCAGGCGCCGCGGTGGCGGTGTCGGACGAGCTCAAGGCGACGACCGAGCGCATTCGCCGGGTGCTGGGGACGACCAACCCTAACTGACCCACTCGGAAAACCGAATATGGTGACCTGATGGCGTTGCTGTCGGGCTTGTCGAACGATGGGTATCGGCTACCCTTCTCCAACATAAGGAGAGGGATCGATGAGGCTCAGCCAGCCGCGAGTGGCGCCGCTCGCCGATAGCGAACTCGACGACGAACAACGCGAGGTGCTGGCACCGTTCGGTGGACGCGTGCTCAATATCTTCCGCACGATGGCGCGCGCGCCCAAGGCGCTGAAGCGGTTCAACCTGTGGGGCGGGTATATCCTGTCCGACCGCAATTCGCTGGCGCCGCGCGAGCGCGAATTGCTGATCCTGCGCTCCGGCTGGCTGTGCCGCTCGGGCTATGAATGGGTGCAGCACACGCGGATCGGGCTGCAATCGGGGCTCAGCCAGGAAGAGATCGACCGTATCAAGCTCGGCCCCGACGCCCCGGGCTGGAGCGCGGCCGATGCCGCCCTGATGCGCGTCGCCGACGATCTGGTGCGCGATTTCTTCGTCAGCGACGCGACCTGGGCGGGCCTGAGCGATTTGAGTGAGCGCCAGCGGATGGATGCGGTCTTCACCGTCGGCCAATACACCCAGGTGTCGATGTTCCTGAACAGCTTCGGGGTGCAACTCGACGACGGGCAAATGCTCGACGCGGACTTCCCGCGATGACCGGGCGCGTCGCCGGCAGGGTCGCGCTGGTGATGGGCGCGGGGATTGGTCAAGCCTGATTGGTATGGATTGAATTCCACCCCGGGGAAGGCTGGGGGCCAGTATGGGGATGGCGCCGCTGGGAGCGGATCGCGGCTGGGCCCCAGCCTTCGCCGGGGTGGTCTAAATACGATTCTGCCGGATAGAGATTTTACGCCGTCGCGGTCCGCTTCCATAGCATGAAGTAGGACGGCGTGCGCGGTGGCGGCGCGCCGTTGAACACCAGCAACAGCTGCGTGAGCAGCACCAGCGCAATCGTCGCCATGCCGTCGTCCGGACCGATCAGGACGAGCGCCACGGGCATCGCCGTGGCCGCAAGCAATGCCAGAACGACGATGATGCGATACAATCCGGGCAGTCCGAACGCGTAGGGTCGAACCGCCGCGGGCCGCTCGGCGACTTCGGCGAGCAGGTCGAGTGCCTCATTCAGGGACCCCAGGGCGACGCGTATCTGGATACCCTGCAGCGCGGTCAGGATCGGACCCTGTGCCGAAACATGCCGGCGCCCGAGTGCAAACGCCGGGATGCCGTAGAAGTCGAACATCGACAGCATCACCGCGGCTTCGGGTTGGCTCCAGGTGATTGCGACGGTCTCGAAGCGATCGTCGAACGAATAGTCTGCCAAGCCATCTTCCCCCGCCCGTCGCCAGCTTATAACAGCGGTAGGATGTGGCAACTCCTTCAATTCCCGCTCTGCCCCTTCTCGCGCAAGGTCCGGCTGCTCCTCGGGGAGAAGGGGGTCGGCTATACATTGGTGCGCGAGAATCCGTGGGAGCGGCGCGACGAGTTCATCGACATGAACCCGGCGGGACAGACGCCGGTGATCACCGACGCCCAGCGGGACATCCGGCTGATCGATTCGCTGGTCATCTGCGAATATTTCGAGGAGACGGTTGATAAGGCGCAGATGATCAACGGCACCGCGATCCAGCGCGCCGAGATCCGCCGCCTGGCGACTTGGTTCGACACCTTCTTCTTCCGCGACGTGACCGAGCGACTGCTGGGCGAGCGCATGCTCAAGCGCGTCGTCACCAAGGCGAGCCCCGACGCGCGCGTGCTGCGCGAGGCGATGAAGTCGGCGGTCGAATATCTCGATTACACCGACTACCTACTCGATCGGCATAATTGGATGGGCGGCGCGACGCTCAGCCTCGCCGATCTGGCGGCCGCGGCGCAGATCTCGGTCGCCGACTATCTCGGCGGGATCGACTGGAAGAATCACGAACAGACCGCGCGCTGGTATGGTGGCATGAAGAGCCGCCCGAGCTTCCGCCCGCTGTTGAGCGAGCGGATGGAAGGCATTCCCGCCTCGCCGCATTATCATGATGTGAATTTCTGATGCACGTCACCCACGACAGCGCCGCGCCGGCGGCCGAGACGATCGCCTTCGACGATTTCCTCAAGGTCGACATCCGCGTCGGCACGATCGTCGCCGCCGAGCCCTTCCCCGAGGCGCGCAAGCCGGCGTTCAAGCTGACGATCGATTTCGGCGATCCGATCGGCACCAAACGCTCGTCGGCGCAGATCACCGAACATTATGCGCTGGAGGATCTGATCGGCCGCCAGGTCGCCGCCGTGGTCAATTTTCCGCCGCGCCAGATCGGGCCGATGAGGTCGGAGGTGCTGACGCTGGGGTTTCCGGATTCGGGCGGCAAGGTGGTGCTGATCGGGCCGAGCGAGCCGGTGCCCAACGGCGGGCGGTTGTTTTAGCCATTAAATCCTCTCCCCTTGTGGGAGAGGATAGCGAAGCTTGCGAGCTTGCTCGCTAGCGTAGCTTGGTGAGGGGAAGCGGAGCGCGGTCGCGTCGCGACCGCTTCCCCTCTCCCAACTACGACTAGGGTCCTGACGGACCCAAGTCTCCGTATCCCTCTCCCACAAGGGGGGAGGGTTTATTTGGCACTACCCCTCCAAACTCTTCGACGCCTGCTCGAACAGATCCTTCGACAGGCCCGGCGTTGCCAGGATCCGCTCCAGCTCCGCCTTCATCAGTGCCGCGCGAGTCTCGTCGAACCGGCGCCAGCGACCCAGCGGCGGCAGCAGCTTGGCGGCGGTCTGCGGATTGAGCCGGTCGAGCGCGATCAGATTGTCCGCCAGGAAGCGATAGCCCGCGCCGCCCGCGGCGTGGAACGCGCGCTGGTTGACGCTGAACGCGCCGACCAGCGAGCGCGCGCGGTTGGGATTGGCCAGCGTGAAGTCGGGATGCCGCGCCAGTTCCTCGACCGTCGCCGGGGTGTCGTCGCGCGACGACAGCGCCTGGGTCTGGAACCATTTGTCGAGCACCAGCGCGTCGGTCGAATAGCGATTGTAGAAGATGTCGAGCGCGGCGATCCGCTTGTCCGACATACCGTTGGCGAGCGTGGTCAGCGCGCCCTGGCGGTCGGTCATATTGTCCGCTGTCTCGAACTGGGCGAACGCCACATCGGCGGCATCGTCGGCGCCCGAGGCGGCGATATAGCCGAGAGCGACGGTGCGCATCCGGCGATCGGCCTTGGCGGCGGGCGAATAGACGAACGGGGCGCCGGTCGAGGCATCGACATAGGCTTGGCGCCATAAGGGTGCGAGCGTCTTGCCCAGGTCGCGGCGCAGCGCCTCGCGCGCGCGAAACACCGCCTCGGGATCGACCCGCTCGAGCTGGTCGCCGATGAAGCTGTCCGACGGGAGTAACACCGCTTCCGCGACAAAGGCATGGTCGAGCGCCTCATCCTCGAGCGTGCGGCGCACCGCCTCGATCAGCGGGCCATGATCGGCGCGGCCGAGCTGCGTCGCAGTCACCAACGTATCGAGCATCAGCTGTTGCATCGCTTCGTAGCGCGCGAACGAGTCGTCGTCGTGCGCCGAGAGGAACGCAAGGTCGCGCGCCGAACGGTCGCTGTCGATGATGACCGGCGCGGAGAAGCTGCGGTTGATCGACAGCACCGGCGCTTCGCTCACGCCGTCGAACACGATCTCGCTGGTCGGCTGATCGAGCAAGTAGAGTTGCTCTTGACCCAGCGCCGCGCCAGTCGCGCTGCCGAACAGCTTGAGCTTGAGCGGCAGGACCATGGGTTCCTTGACCGACTGGCCGGGCGTGGGCGGCGTGTGTTGCGCGAGGCGCAAGGTGGCGCGGCCCGATCCCGCATCGTGATCGAGCGCGGCGGAGACACGCGGCGTTCCCGCCTGCGAATACCATAAGCGGAACTGGGTCAGGTCGATGTCGCCGCCTTCTTCCATGCAGCGGACGAAATCTTCGCAGGTCGCGGCCGTCCCGTCGAAGCGATCGAAATAGAGGTCGGTGGCGCGGCGGAAGCGATCCTTGCCCAGGATCGTCGCCATCATTCGGATCAGCTCCGCACCCTTGTTGTAGATCGTCGCGGTGTAGAAGTTGGAGATTTCGATATAGCTTTCGGGCCGTACCGGATGTGCCAGCGGGCCGTTATCCTCGGGGAACTGGCTGGCGCGCAGGCCGCGCACATCCTCGATCCTTTTGACCGCCGCCGATCCCTGGTCGGCCGAGAAGCTCTGGTCGCGAAAGACGGTGAAGCCTTCCTTCAAGCTGAGCTGGAACCAGTCACGGCAGGTCACGCGATTGCCCGACCAATTGTGGAAATATTCGTGCGCCACAACCGCGGCGATCGCGTCGTAATCGTAATCGGTCGCGGTGTCGGGATCGGCCAGGATGTAGCGGCTGTTGAAGATGTTCAGCCCCTTATTTTCCATCGCGCCGAAGTTGAAATCGTCGACCGCGACGATGTTGAACACATCGAGATCATATTCACGGCCATAGACTTTCTCGTCCCACGCCATCGCCAGTTGCAGCGCGTCGAGCGCATGCTTGGTCTTGGCCAGATCGCGTTCGCGCACCCAGATGCCGAGCTCGACCCTGCGCCCCGACATGGTGGTGAAGGTCGCGCGATTGGCGGCAAGGTTGCCCGCGACCATAGCGAACAGATAGCTTGGCTTGGGAAAAGGGTCGCGCCATTCGGCCCAGTGGCGGGTCGGTTTCCCTTCTTCTGGGTCGAGATCGCCCGAGGCGATCGGATCGCCATTGGCGAGCAGGATCGGGAAGCGCTTCTTGTCCGCCGTCATCCTGACCGAATAGCGCGCGAGCACATCGGGCCGGTCGGGAAAGAAGGTGATGCGGCGAAACCCTTCCGCCTCGCATTGCGTGCACAGATTGCCGCCCGACGCGTAGAGCCCCATCAGCTGGGTATTGCGGTCGGGATGGATCTCGACCTCGGTCTCGACCCGGTGCTTGCCGGCGGGAAGGTCGATGACCAGGTCCGACCCGTCCATCCGCCAGTCATTGTGCGGATTGCCGTCGACGCTGACCGACAGCGGCACCTGCCCGTCGCCATCGAGCCGGAGCGGGCGATCGTGATCGCCGCTGCGCGTCACATCGAGCGCCGCCTTGACCCGCGTCGTCGCCGGATCGAGCTCGAAATCGAGCGCGATGTCCGGGACCAGCCAATCGGGCGCGCTGTAATCCTCGCGGCGCGTCACGACTGGGTTGGCAAGGGCGGATTGGGCGTCGATCATTCTGTTCTCGTTCGTTCTCGTTGGCCTGGCTTTATCGTAAACATCACGCAGCGTTGCCAAGTTTCATCGGTCTGCTACGCGCCGCGACAGGGACAGCCAAGAGGAAAGCCATGTTGAGACTGATCGGCGCGGTCGCATTGACGCTCGCCGCCGGGACTGCGCTGGCGCAGACCGGGAAGGTTCCGGGCATCCCGACTCCGAAAAAGGAGAGCGCCAGGTCGATCAACGAGCGGGTCAATGCGCCGCTTCCCGCCGACCAAGCGGCGATGAAAGCCCATGTCATGTTCCTGGCGTCCGACGCGATGCGCGGGCGGGAAGCGGGTAGCGCCGAATTCGACATCGCCGCGCAATATGTCGCGGCGCAATTCTACGCCGCCGGGCTGCGCCCTGGGGGCGATGATGGCGGCTATCTTCAGAAGGTGCCGCTGATCGGCGTCAAGCTGGCCGACAAGGGCAATTTCGTCTGGACGCCGTCCGGCGGGAAACCACAGACGCTCGTGTTCGGCGAGGATTTCGTGCCCTCGGCCAATGCCGCCAAGGCGGAGACCAGCGTCAACGCGTCGATCGTCTTCGTCGGCTACGGCATCGTCGCGCCCGATTACAAACGCGACGATTATCGCGGCGTCGATGTGAAGGGAAAGATCGTCGCTTTTGTCAGCGGCGCGCCGACCAAATATGACGGCGAAGAAAGAGCCTTCTTCTCGAGTGCGGCGACCAAGGCGCGGATCGCCGCCGACCATGGCGCGATCGGCGCGGTCCAGATCGAAAGCCCGCGCGGCGGGCGCGGCAATTTCCCGATCGCGGCGCTGGCGCGGTCCTGGGACCGCGAACGGGTGACCTGGTCCAACGGCAAGAGCACCGGCGGCGCCGAGGGCGTGCCGGTGCTGGGGACCTTGTCTACGGGCGCCGCTGCGAAGATGTTCGCCGGCGCCAGGATCGGCTGGGATCAGATACGCAAGGCAGCGGACAGTGACGATGCAGCGTTCAAGCCGGTCGCGCTCAACGGTACCTTGTCGGTCGCGATCAAGACCGAGACGCGACCGATGCCGTCGTCGAACGTGATCGGCGTCCTGCCCGGAAGCGACCCCAAGTTGCAGGATGAAGTCGTCATCCTGTCGGCGCACCTTGACCATATCGGCGTCGGTGCCCCCGACAAGACCGGCGACACGATCAACAATGGCGCCGAGGATAACGCCATCGGCATCGCCAGCCTGATCGAAGAGGCGAAGCGGTTCGTCGCGTCGGGCAAGCCGCCGCGGCGAACGATCCTGTTCCTGGCGGTGACCGCCGAGGAAAAGGGCCTGATCGGCTCGGACTATTTCGCCAACAACCCGACCGTGCCGCTCAAGTCGATCGTCGCCGACGTCAATCTCGACATGCCGCTGATCACCTATCCGTTCGAGGACATGGTGGTGTTCGGGGCGCAGCGCTCGACGCTGGGGCCGATCGTCGAGCGCGCGGCGGGATCGGTCGGCGTGTCGATGTCGCCCGACCCGATGCCGGAGCAGGGCATCTTCGTGCGCTCCGACCATTTCCGTTTCGTCCAGAAAGGCATTCCCTCGGTCTTCCTGTGGCCGGGTGAGAAGGGCGCGGGCAAGGCGGCCTGGGACGACTTCATGGCCAATCATTACCATCAGCCGTCGGACGACCTGTCGCAGCCGCTCGATTGGGCGCAAGGGGTGCGGTTCGTGACGGTCAATTACACGATCGCGCGCGAAATCGCCGATAACGACGAGCGGCCGCGCTGGAACAAGGGCGATTATTTCGGGACGTATTTCGGCGGTTATGGCGCGAAATAACCTTCTGATCTTTGGCTTGGGCTATGCGGCGAGCGTCGTCGCCGCCCGGCTCCAAGGCTGGGAGGTCGTCGCGACCGGGAGCGCGGGCAATCTCGATTTCGACGATCGCGACGGCGTGATCGCGGCGATCGATCGCGCGACGCATATCCTGTCCTCGGTGCCGCCCGACGCGGTCGATCCCGTCCTCGCACGCTACGGCGCGGCGCTGGCGGATGGCGGCAAGTGGCTCGGCTATCTCTCCTCGACCGGCGTCTATGGCGACGCCGGAGGGGCCTGGGTCGACGAAAGCGCGCCGATCCTTGGGCGGCGGCAGGCCCGCAACCGCGCGGATGCCGATTGGCTGTCGCTCGGCGCGCGGGTGTTCCGCCTGCCGGGCATTTACGGTCCGGGCCGTTCGCCGCTCGATCGCGTGCGGAGCGGACGGGCACACCGGACCGGAATCGCCGGGCAAGTGTTCAGCCGCATCCATGTCGACGATCTCGCCGCCGGCGTGATCGCCGGGTTCGACGCGCCGCCTGGTGCCTATAATCTGTCCGATGACATGCCCATGAGCCAGGATGCGGTGATCGAGTTCGCCGCGAATTTGCTCGGCATCGATCCGCCGCCGATCGTCGCGCTCGATGCGCTGACGCCCGAAGCGCGCGCCTTCCACGCCGAGAACCGGCGGGTGTCGAACCTGAAGGCGAAACGCGTGCTGGGCTGGCGGCCGGTCTATGCCGACTATCGGTTGGGCCTGCGCGCTCTGGTTTAGCGATTGGGCCTTCTGGCCCTGAGGGCGACGACCAGCCCGAATGCGGCCAGCGCGGCGCCGCCGATCGCCAGCCCCGACCAGCGATAGCCTTCGAACAGGGTCGACAGCATCATCGCGATGACCGGCACGATCACGCTCGAATAGGCCGCCTTGGCCGGGCCGATCGTGCGGATCACCCCGAAATAGAGCGGGAAAGCGAGCGCCGAGGCGAAGATGCCGAGATAGAGCGTGCCGACCCAATAGATGGCGCGATGCTCGATCACCGGCGCGCCGGTGGTGGCATAGGCAAATATCGCATCAATCGCCGCGCCCGCGAGCATCGCGACCGCGACAGTGGTGCCCATCGGGTAGCGTGCTGCGGTCGGCGTCGCCTGCATGACGTTGGCGGTCGACGCACACAGGATCGCGCACAAAGTGAAGCCGATCCCGGCGAGCACCTGGCCCGGTCCATGCGGATCGACTCGCGCTTCGCGCACGAACAGCAGGATGACGCCCGCCATCGCGATCGCCGATCCCATCATCAGCTGGCGGCCGAGCTTCTGACCGAGAAAGACGCGGCCGAACAGCGCATTGGGGATCAGCAGCATCGCGAACACCACCGACACCAGGCCCGAGGTGACGTGCTGTTCGGCGCGATAGACGAAATTGAAATTACCGGAGAATTGGAGCAGCCCGAGCAAAGCCGCGAAGCCATAACCGCGCGCGCCCAGCCGCCAGCTCTCGTGCTTCCACAGCGCCCAGCCGGCCATGCAGATGCCGGCGACCAGAAAGCGATAGGTTACCGACCAGCTCGGCGGCACCACGCCCAATTGATCGCGGATCACCAGCCAGGTCGATCCCCAGATCAGAGTGACGATGCCGAACGGTACCAGCACGCTGAGCGTGGTGGAGCGGGGCTTGGCTTGGGGCGGCTGGAGCACGATTCCGCTCTACCGTGGTGTGTGGGCGTAACAACCCGGCTTCTGCTTGTCGGATGAAAAGGTGAGTCTATGGACGACCGCCTTTTTTTAGGCCCTCTCCCGCTTGCGGGAGAGGGTTTGGGTGAGGGTCTTCTTTCTTCTTCCAAGCGAGAGCACTCAAAAAGAGCACTCAAAAGAAGAAAGAAGACCCTCACCCTCCCGCTTCGCGGGCCCCTCCCTCTCCCGCAAGCGGGAGAGGGAATTACGGCAAAGCCGCGATCGCGTCCGCCAGCGGGCGGATCGCGTCCTCGGCCTGGTCCCAGCAGGTGACCAGTCGCACTTCGCCGGGCGCCCAGTCGTAGAAGTCGAAGCCCAGAGCACGCAAACTCGCCGCTTCCGCCGGTGTCGCGCGCAGGAACACCTCGTTCGCTTCGACCGGATAGACCAGTCGGTCACCCGCCGCGCGCGCCAGCAGCGCAGCGCCGGCATTGGCGGCAAGCGCATTCTTCAGCCACACGTCATTGTCGAGCATCGCCAGGATCTGCGCCGCCAGGTAGCGCCCTTTCGACGCGAGCAACCCCGCGCGCTTGCGGCGATAATGGGTCGCCGTGGCCAGCTCGGGCTTGAAGAACACCAATGCATCGGCGGTCATCCCGCCATTCTTGATGAACCCGAAGCTCAGCGCATCAACCCCGGCGCGCCAGGTCAAATCGGCGAGATCGGCGCCCGAATGCACCACGGCATTGGCGAAGCGCGCGCCGTCCATATGGAAGCCGAGCCCGCGCGCCTTGGCGAGGTTACCCAGTGCGGCGACTTCATCGGGCGTGTAGCTGAGGCCGTATTCGGTCGCGTTGGTGATCGATAGCGCATGCGCCTGGACCTGGTGGACGTCGTTGCGGATGCCGGCGAGCACCCCCTTGACCGCGTCCGGCGTCACCTTGGCGCCCGGCCCCTCGGCCAGCAGCAATTTGGCGCCGTGGAGGTAGAAGCCCGGCGCTCCCGCCTCGTCATTGTTGATATGCGCCTCACGGTGACAGATGACCGCGCCGTGCGGCTGGCAGAGCGCCGCCAGCGCGAGGCAATTGGCCGAGGTGCCCGAGGGTGTCCACAACACCTCCACCTGCGTTCCGAACAGGTCGGAGAAGCGCCCGTTGAGCTGCTTCGACCAGCGGTCGCCGTCATAAGCGGTGTCGAGGACATTAGCGGCAGAGATCGCGTCGATCACCGCGGGGCAGGCCGGGGCGGCGTTGTCGGAGAAGAAGCGCATAGTGGCTCCATCTTTCATGCGGGGGCGAGAGGGAAGAGGGAAATATCCTCCTAGCCCTCTCCCGCTGGCGGGAGAGGGTTGGGTGAGGGTCTTCTTTCTTCTTCTTTCTCATCGCGTCGATCGAAGAAGAAAGAAGACCCTCACCCTCCCACCGCTGCGCGGCGGGCCCCTCCCTCTCCCGCACGCGGGAGAGGGGAAACAAGAGGTCGAGCTAGAGCTTAATGCTCGCCATCATCCTCATTGGGCGGCCGCGGCGGGCGGTCGCCGGGGTCGGGGGCGGGCGACAGGCGCAGGGTGCCATCGCGCTTGACCTGGAGGTTGACGCCGAGCCCCGAGATATTGCCCTCGACCGGAAGCGGGCCGGTGCCGGGGTCGATCGTCGTGCCGTCCTCGTCGCCATCGGTCGCATTGTCGTCGACCGTGGCCGGGACGGCCGGCGGTGGCGGCGGGGCGATGCCCAGCGCGTTCTGCATGAAGTCCTTCCATACCCGCGCCGGAATGCCGCCGCCCGACAGGCCGGCATTGGGGGTATTGTCGTCATTGCCGACCCACACGCCGACCACAAGGTCCTTGGCGAAGCCGACGAACAAGGCGTCGCGATTGTCCTGCGTCGTCCCGGTCTTGCCATAGGTCGGGACCGACAAAGCCGCCTGCCGTCCGGTGCCCCCGTCGGTCGAGGACGACAGCAGGTCGAGCATTTCGTCGCGGATATTGCCGCCGAGCGAGCGCGGGCCGCCGACGATGTTCGAATACCAGGCCTTGCCCTCGGTCGCCTCGATGCCGCGCGCGCTGACCGGATAGCCGTCGCCGGCGATCGCCGCGAACGCACTGGTCAGTTCGAGTAGCGACCCGGTCGAGGTGCCGAGCGCGATCGACGCGTCGTGAGCGATCGGAGTCGAGATGCCGAGGTCGCGCGCCGCCTTGATGACGTTGTCGATTCCGACCTTCTGGATCAGCCGCGCCGCGGCGACATTGCTCGATTTCTGAAAGGCTCGGCGCAGCGTGATCTGGCCTTCGTAGCGGCCGTCGCTGTTCTTGGGGCTCCAACCGCCGATCGTGATGGGTTCGTCCTCGACCATATCGTCGGGAGTCATCCCCGCGCGCATCGCCGCCAGGTAAACGAACAATTTGAAGGTCGATCCGGGCTGGCGGCGCGCTTGCGTCGCGCGGTTGAACGGGCTGGTCTTGTAATCCTTGCCGCCGACCATCGCGACGACGCGGCCGTCGGGGCGCATCGCGACGATCGCGACTTGTGCCTGGCGCAGGCCCGCGCGCCTGACCGCGCGCTCGGCAGCCTTTTGCAAGCGAGGTTCAAGCGTGGTGACGACCCTGGTTTCCTGGCTGAGATCGCCTTGCGTATCGCGCGCCTCTGGCAGGACCCAGTCGGCGAAATAGGTGCCGTCGGGCAATTCCTTGACCGGCCGTACGCGGACCGAAGCCAGCCGCACATCGGCCTGATCCTTGGTCAGGACGCCGGCGGCGACCATCGCGCCGAGCACTACCTTCTCCCGATCCTGAGCGCCCCGCAGATTGCCGGTCGGCGCCAGCTTGGACGGCGCCTTGACCAGCCCCGCCAGCATCGCCGCCTGGCTGACGCTCAACTGCTCGGGTTCGACGTTGAAATAATGGAGCGAGGCGGCGCGCAGGCCATAGACGTTGTCGCCGAAATAGACGTTGGACAGATAGCGCGACAGGATCTCGTTCTTCGACAGCCACGCTTCGAGCCAGAAGGCGATCAGCGCCTCGCGCAGTTTGCGCCCGGCGGTGCGATCCGAATCGAGAAAGGCGTTCTTGGCCAGCTGTTGGGTGATCGTGCTGCCGCCTTCGCGCACGCCGCCGGCCATCACATTGTGCGCCATCGCGCGCATGATACCCCAGGGATCGACGCCCCAATGCGAATAGAAGCGGCGGTCCTCGATCGCGATGAACGCGCCTGGCACGTATTTGGGCAATTTCGACGCATCGACGGGTTTGTCGACCGTTGCGCCCCGCCGCGCGATCGGCGTGCCGTCCGCGGCGAGCAAGGTCACCGAGGGTGGGGTAGGCGGCTGCAACGACTTGGAGAGCGGCGCGGTGATCGCCAGCCAGCCGACCAGGATCACGAACAGTACCACGCACGCGGCCAGCGCGCGCACGATGATGCGGCCCCAGCGGCGCTTCTTGCGAACGACCGGCAGGTTGGTGGTGTAGCCGGGCTCAGGCTGGCCCGTACCGCCCGTCGAATCGGGTGGAGGAACCGCCGTTGCCGCCTGGCTCAGATAATCGTCGGGATAGGCCGAATGCGCGCCCCAGCGGGGGTCGGGTCGTCGGTTGCCGTCAAAGGGGTCGTCGCGCATCCACTGCTTCCACACGGCCCACGGGGCCAACAGGCGTATTACTAGAATAACACAGACCGTGCAATGCCGCTGTAGCAGATCGCGCGCAGGGAGGCTATCGCGGGACAATGCGTGGCGAAGGAGTTGGGATGCCGGACAAACCGTTGATCGTCGGAATCGGAGGAACGATCGGCGCGGTTTCGTCGACCGAACGCGCGCTCAGGATCGCGCTCGATGCGGTCGAACGCGAAGGATTCACGACCCGATTGTTCGGCGGCGAGGATATGGCGCGGCTGCCGCTCTATGACCCGCGTGCGACCTCGCGGACCTCGCAGGAACGCGAGTTCGTCGACGCGGTGCGCAAGGCCTCCGGCGTGATCATCGCCAGTCCCGGCTATCACGGCAGCCTGTCGGGCGTGGTCAAGAACGCGCTCGATTTGCTCGAGGAGACCGCCAAGGACGATCGACCTTACCTCGCCGACATGCCGGTAGGGCTGATCGCCACCGCTTATGGCTGGCAAGCGACGGGGTCGACGATCGCGGCGCTGCGCTCGATCGTCCACGCGCTACGCGGCTGGCCGACGCCGTTCGCGGCGGCGATCAATACCCAGGTCACGCAGTTCGATGGCCAGGGCGGGGCGACCGACCCGGCAGTGGTCGAGCAATTGTGCCTGATCGGGCGGCAAGTCGCCCGCTTTGCGCCGCTGGTCGAGCGGACGAGTAGTTAGGCTTCTAAGCCCCTCCAGGGGCTTGATGAGCCCTACTTCTTCAGCTTCTTCGCCATATCGAGGTGCTCCCGCACCTTGGGCAGAATCTCGCCCGCCGCTGCCTTCAGGCTCGGCGTATCGCCCTTGTCGGCATAGTTTTTCATCAGGGACAGGGCGTCTTCGTGTGCCGAAACCTGGCCGTCGATATAGGCCTTGTCGAAATCGGCGCCCTTGAGCTTGGCGAGATCGTCGAGTTTCGACTGCAGGTTGCTGGTAAGGGCCGGATCGGGCTTGATCTCGGGGGTCGCCTTGGCGGCGGCGGCCTTGATCTTGGTGGTTGATCCGGTGTGCGCCTCGATCATCGCCGCGGCGAATGTCTTGACGTCGGCCGACTCGGCATTGGTCTTGGCGAGCTTGGCCGCGGCGATCTCGAATGCGTCGCTCTTGGCCGCCTTGTCGGCGAATTCTTGTCCGCTGGGCGTGGGATTCAGCGCGTTGCCGGCGGCATCGAGCGCATTGCCGGCGACGTTGCCCGCCGCGTCGATGGCGCCACTGGTCGTATTGCCGATGTCGGACCCGATATCGGTCACCGCATTGGTGGTCGTGTCCTGCGCCTTTTGCGAGCAGGCGCCGAGGGCCGCGATGAGCGCGAGTGCGCCGAAGCTAAGTTTGGCGTTCATGCTTTCTCTCCTTCGAGGGGCACGAACGCCTTGGTGGCCGGGGACGTTCCGATGTTGGACCTAGCGAAGGCTCGGCAGGTCGAGGCCCTTCTCACGCGCGCAGTCGATCGCGATGTCGTAGCCGGCATCGGCGTGGCGCATCACGCCAGTCGCAGGGTCGTTCCACAGCACGCGCTCGAGCCGCTTTGCCGCCCCGGGCGTGCCGTCGGCGACGATCACCATGCCGGCGTGCTGTGAATAGCCCATGCCCACGCCGCCACCGTGGTGGAGCGACACCCAGGTCGCGCCGCTGGCGGTGTTGAGGAGCGCATTGAGCAGCGGCCAGTCGCTGACCGCGTCGGAGCCGTCGCGCATCGCCTCGGTCTCGCGATTGGGGCTGGCGACCGATCCCGAATCGAGATGGTCGCGGCCGATCACCACCGGTGCCTTCAATTCGCCGCTGGCCACCATCTCGTTGAACGCGAGGCCGAGGCGATGGCGATCGCCCAGGCCGACCCAGCAAATCCGCGCGGGCAAGCCCTGGAAATGGATTCGCTCGCGCGCCATGTCGAGCCAGCGGTGGAGAGGCGCATTGTCGGGCAGCAACTCCTTCACCTTGGCGTCGGTCTTGTAGATATCCTCGGGATCGCCCGACAGCGCGACCCAACGGAACGGGCCGATGCCGCGGCAGAACAGCGGGCGGATATAGGCGGGGACGAAACCGGGGAAATCGAAGGCGTTGGCGACGCCTTCGTCCTTCGCAACCTGGCGGATATTGTTGCCGTAATCGACCGTCGGCACGCCCGCCGCCTGGAAATCGAGCATCGCGCGGACGTGCGTCGCCATTGATGCCTTGGCAGCCTTCGCTACGGCGTCAGGATCGCGCTCGCGTCCTTCGAACCATTGATCGAGCGTCCAGCCGATCGGGAGGTAGCCGTTGACCGGATCGTGCGCCGAGGTCTGGTCGGTCAGCAGATCGGGGCGGATGCCGCGGCGGAACATTTCGGGCAGCAATTCGGCGGCGTTGCCGAGCAGGCCGACCGAGACCGCCTTGCCCTCTGCCTTGGCGCGGTCGAGGATCGCCATCGCTTCCTCGATCGTGTCCGCTTTATAGTCGAGATAGCCGGTCGCCAGCCGCATCTCGATCCGACTCGGCTGGCATTCGATCGCCAGGCACGAGGCGCCCGCCATCACCGCCGCGAGCGGCTGCGCGCCGCCCATCCCGCCGAGCCCGGCGGTCAGCAGCCAGCGGCCGGGCAGGTCGCCGTCATAATGCTGGCGGCCCATTTCGACGAACGTCTCATAAGTGCCCTGAACGATGCCTTGGGTGCCGATATAGATCCACGATCCGGCGGTCATCTGGCCGTACATCATCAGCCCGGCGCGATCGAGCTCGGCGAAATGCTCCCAGGTCGCCCAATGCGGGACGAGATTCGAGTTCGCCAGCAGCACGCGCGGCGCATTCTCGTGGGTACGGAACACGCCCACCGGCTTGCCCGACTGGATCAGCAGCGTCTCGTCGCTCTCCAGCCGGCGCAGCGTCTCGACGATGCCATCATAGCTTTCCCAGTCGCGCGCGGCGCGACCGATACCGCCATAGACGACCAGTTCCTGCGGATTCTCCGCCACGCGCGCGTCGAGATTGTTCATCAACATGCGCAGCGGCGCTTCGGTCAACCAGGATTTGGCCGAGAGTTCGGTGCCGGTTGCGGCCTGGATGTGACGCTGATTGTCGATGCGGGTCATGCTTGGTCCTTGGCGAACGAAAGAGCGGCGGCGAGCACGTGCGCAAGGTCGGCGCGCAGCGGGGCGGCGAAATCGGGATTGTAAGCGGGCGGCCAGTTGCTCTCGTCGGGCTCGCCTTGCGGCTCGTCGAGATAGGCGCGCATCGCGATTTCCATCTGGATCGCGTGGACGCCTTGCTCGGGCTGGCCGTAATGGCGCGTCGTCCAGCCGCCGCGGAAACGGCCGTTGAGGACGTGGCTGCGGCCGGCGCAGGCGGCGACCACCGCATTGCTCAGCGCCGGATCGCACGTCGCGCCGTTGTCGGTGCCGATATTGAGTTCGGGAAGCTCGCCGTCGAACAGCCGTGGGACGTGGCTTCGGATCGAGTGGCAGTCGTACAGCACGACGCACGGATGGAGAGTGCGGAGGCGCGCGATCTCGGCCGCGATCGCGGCGTGATAAGGCGTGAACCAGGTATCGCGACGCGTCGTGACCTCGGGCGCGGCACCGTCGCGATAGAGCGGCTCGCCATCGAACGTCTCCGTCGGGCACAGGCCAGTCGTCGCCTGCCCGGGATAGAGCGACGCGCCGGAGGGATCGCGATTGCAGTCGATCACGCTGCGCGACACGTCGGTCCAGATCAACGTCGCGTCGGCGAGGCCGTCGTACAGCGCGCGGATATGCCAGTCCGCATCGCGGACCGCCCACCAGCGCGAGCGGAAATCAGGGAGCAGGAGGTCTGGGATCTCAGTTCCGCCATGGGGGAAGGCGAGGATCAGCGGGGAGTCGCTGCGCTGGACGTGGAGCCAGGTCATGCTGTGTGCCCTCCGCTCGCGCCAACTCCCAACGTCATCCCGGCCTTGTGCCGGGATCCACCGTGCCGCGAACCCTGGACAAGGGGCTCAAGCTTCGCGCTCGGTTGCGCAGTGGACCCCGGCACAAGGCCGGGGTGACGGGTAAGGAGACGGGGCCCGATCATCCCACCACTCCCGGCAATTCCCCCACCGCCACCAACAACCGCTTCGATCGCACCAGCTCGGTTGCGATCGCCATGTCGGGTGCCATGTGCCGGTCGTCGGTCAGCATCGGCACGCGTTCCCGCAGCAACCGCCGCACATGCTCGACCGGCTCGCTCGACAGCATCGGCGTATGGAAATCGCAGCCCTGCACGCCAGCGAGCAATTCGATCCCCAGCACCGCGTCGACATTCGCCGCCATCTCGATCAGCCGCCGCGCGCCGTGCGCCGCCATCGAGACATGATCCTCCTGATTGGCCGAGGTCGGGATCGAATCGACGCTGGCGGGCGTCGCGCGTTGCTTATTCTCGGACACCAAGGCTGCCGCGGTCACTTGCGGGATCATGAAGCCCGAATTGAGCCCGGGTTTCGGCGTCAGGAACGCCGGTAGCCCCGACAAGGCCGGATCGACCAGCATCGCGACGCGGCGTTCGGCGAGACTCCCGATCTCGCAGATGGCGAGCGCGATCATGTCGGCGGCGAAGGCGACCGGCTCGGCATGGAAATTGCCGCCCGACAAAGCCTCGTCGGTTTCCGGGAAGATCAGCGGATTGTCCGATACGCCATTGGCTTCGGTCACCAGCGTCTCACCTGCCTGGCGCAAGATGGTCAGCGCCGCACCCATCACCTGGGGTTGGCAACGCAGGCAATAAGGATCCTGGACGCGCGTATCGCCTTCGCGGTGCGAGGCGCGGATCGCCGACCCCTCCATTATCCGGCGCAGCGCGTCCGCCGTCTCGATCTGACCGCGATGGCCACGCAATGCATGGATGCGGTGGTCGAACGGCGCGTCGGAGCCTTTGGCCGCCTCGGTCGACAGGATGCCGGTGACCAGCGCGACGCGGTACAGTCGCTCGGCCTCGAACAAGGCGGCGAGCGCATAAGCAGTCGAGAACTGCGTGCCGTTGAGCAGCGCCAGCCCTTCCTTGGGGCCGAGTTCGAGCGGCTCGAGCCCTGCCTGCACCAGTGCGTCCGTCGCGGGCAGGCGCTGGTCGCCGACAAACATCTCGCCGACCCCGATCATCGCCGCGGTCATGTGCGCGAGCGGTGCGAGGTCGCCCGACGCGCCGACCGATCCTTGCGCGGGCACTACCGGCATCAGGCCTTTGGCCAGCATCGCTTCGAGCAACTCGACCGTCGCCGGCGCCACACCCGACGCGCCGCGCGCCAGGCTGGCGAGCTTCAGCGCCATCATCAGCCGCGCGATCGGCACCGGCATCGGATCGCCGACGCCGGCGGCATGGCTCAGCACGATGTTGCGCTGGAGCCTCGCCAGATCCTCGTCACCGATCCTGACGCTGGCGAGCTTCCCGAACCCGGTATTGATGCCATAGACCGGCTCATGCCGCGCCAGGATGCGCCCCACCGCCGCCGCGCTTTCGGCGATCGCCGGGCGGCAGGCGGGATCGAGCGCCGGCACGGCACCTTCATAGATCGCTTGCCACGCCGAATAGGGGACGGCACCGGGAGTCAGCAGCATTCGCCGTCCTTCACGCGTAGATGGAGAGGGTTGAAGCCGATCCGGTAGACCAGCTCCGCCGGCGCGGAGATGTCCCACACCGCCAGGTCGCAGGCCTTGCCGGGTTCGAGCGTGCCGATCGTGTCGGCGAGACCCAAAGCGCGGGCGGCATTGACTGTCACGCCGCGCAACGCCTCGGTCACGGTCAGCCGGAACAGCGTCGCCGCCATGTTGAGCATCAGCAGCAGCGAAGTGGTCGGCGAGGTGCCGGGGTTGCAGTCGGTGGCGATCGCGATCGGCACGTGATGCGCGCGGAACAGGTCGACCGGCGGCAATTTGGTTTCGCGCATGAAATAGAAGGCGCCGGGCAGCAGCACCGCAACCGTCCCCGCCGCCGCCATCGCCTTGGCGTCGGCCTCATCGGCATATTCGAGGTGATCGGCGGATAATGCGCCAAAGCTTGCGGCGAGGCTGGCGCCGTGGAGCGCCGACAATTGCTCGGCATGGAGCTTGACCGACAAGCCGGCCTGACGCGCCGCCGCCAATACGCGCCCGGTCTGCTCGGGCGAGAAGCCGATCCCTTCGCAAAAAGCGTCGACCGCATCGGCGAGGCCGTTCGCTGCGGGGATCATCTCCTCAGTGACCAGCGCGACGTAATCGTCGGGCCGCCCGGCATATTCGGGAGGCAACGCATGCGCGCCAAGCAACGTGGTCGCGACACGCACCCGGCGTTGATCGCCCAGCGACCGCGCGGCGCGCAGCATCTTGAGTTCGTCGGCGACCGTCAGGCCATAACCCGACTTGATCTCGATCGTCGTCACGCCCTCGGCAAGCAAGGCATCCAGCCGCGGCAACGCGATCGCGACCAGATCGGCCTCGCTCGTCGCCCGCGTCGCGCGCATCGTCGACACGATGCCGCCCCCGGCGCGCGCGATCTCCTCATAGGACGCGCCGTCGAGCCGCATCGCCCATTCGCCCGAGCGGTCGCCGGCATGGACCAAATGCGTGTGGCAATCGATCAGCCCCGGGGTGATCCAGCGCCCGCCGCAATCCACGATCTCACCGGCCGTCGCGGGCGCATCGGCACGGGGGCCGGCGTAGGTGATCGCGCCGTCGCGGCTCGCGACCACGCCATCCTCGACCACGCCCAGCCCGTCGCCGGCCATGGTCGCGAGTCGGGCATTGGTCCAGGTCCGCTCCATGAGCTCCATCCTTGCCTGGGTGCATTATTATGTCTAGACATAATCGACAGGAGGGCCCGATGCCGTATCTCTGGTTCGAACGCGCATTGCTGCCGGATGGCTGGGCCGAACGGGTCCGCATCGCGATCGATGGCGCGACCATATTCGCCATCGACACCGGCGTCATGCCCCAGCCCGGCGATCAGCGGCATGGCGCGGCGCTCCCCGGCCTGTGCAACGTCCACAGTCACGGTTTCCAGCGCGGTATGGCGGGCCTGTCCGAACGTCGCGGCCGGCCCGACGACGATTTCTGGAGCTGGCGCGAGGTGATGTACCGCTTCCTCGACCGCCTTACCCCCGACGACATCGCCGCGATCACTACCCAGGCCTATGTCGAGATGCTCGAAGGCGGCTTCACCCGCGTCGGCGAGTTCCATTACCTCCACAATGACGTTGATGGCGCACGCTACGCCGATCCGGCGGAGACCGCTGGCGCGATCATCGCAGCGGCGGAAGCGACCGGGATCGGGCTGACGCTGCTGCCCGTCTTCTACGCGCATGCCGATTTCGGCGGCGCTCCGCCCGCGCCAGGGCAGCGCCGCTTCATCTCGGACGTCGACGGCTTCGCGCGCCTGGTCGAGGCGAGTCGCGCCAAATTGCCCGCCGATGCCGCGCTCGGCATCGCGCCGCACTCGCTCCGCGCGGTGACGCCCGACGAACTCGCCGCGATCCTGCCGTTGGCCGATGGCGGTCCGCTCCACATCCACGCCGCCGAACAGGTCCGCGAGGTCGAGGCCTGCCTCGCGTGGAGCGGCGCGCGGCCGGTCGAGTGGCTGCTCGATCATGCGGCGGTCGACCATCGCTGGTGTCTGATCCACTCGACCCATGTCGATGCACACGAGGCCGCGCGTCTCGCGGCAAGCGGCGCGGTTGCCGGCCTGTGTCCGGTGACCGAGGCCAATCTGGGCGACGGCGTCTTCCCTGCGGTCGACTATCTCGCGGCTGGCGGGCGGTTCGGCGTCGGCACCGATTCGAACATCCTGATCGACGCCCCTAGCGAACTCCGCGGACTCGAATATTCGCAGCGACTGACGCTCAGAAAGCGCGCCCTGCTGGTCAACGGGGCCGAGCCCTCGGTCGGCGCGACCCTGTTCGCCAAGGCGCAGGCCGGGGGAGCGCAGGCGCTCGGCGTGGCCAGCGGCATTGCTGTGGGGAACGCCGCCGACATCGTCTCGCTCGACCTCCAGCACCCCGCCTTGGTCGGAGCCGGCAGCGACTTGCTCGACCGCTGGATCTTCGCCGCGCGGCCGGGCGCGATAGATTCGGTCTGGCGCGCGGGTCGCAAGCTGGTCGACCACGGCCGCCACATAGCGGCCGACACGATCGCCGACCGCTATCGCCGCACCGTCGCCGCTCTGCTGGCATGACGGTCGAGGCGCGCATCCGTCACGATATCGAGGCGCGCATCCATTCGGGCGAATGGAAGCCCGGCCATCGCATCCCGTTCGAACACGAGCTGGTCGCGACCTATGGCTGCGCCCGCGCGACCGTCAGCAAGGCGCTGGGCGGTCTCGCCAAGGACGGCCTGATCGAACGCCGCCGCAAGGCCGGATCGTTCGTTGCGTATCCCCAGGTCCATTCCGCGGTGCTCGAAGTCCCCGATCTCGCGCAAGTCATCGCCGCGCGAGGCGAGGAATATCGCTGGCAGTTGACCAATCGCTACATCGTAGACCACGCCGAAGACGTCCCGCTTCCGGCTTTGCTGGTCGAAGGCGTGCATCATGGCGGCGGCGAACCCTTCGCGCTCGAACACCGATTGATCGCGCTGGGCGCGGTCCCCGACGCCGCGCAGGAGAGTTTCGCCGACGAAGCGCCAGGCACCTGGCTTCTCCACCACGTCCCCTGGACCGCCGCGCGCCACCGAATCCGCGCGGTCGAGGCGACGACAGCGGAGGCGAGGGCTTTGAGGCTGCGGCCGCGCGGCGCCTGCCTCGAGCTCGACCGCACGACCTGGCGCGCCGGCCAGGTCGTCACACACGTGCGCCAGCTGTTTCGCGGCGATCGCTACGATCTCGTCGCGGAGTTCAAGCCGTAAGCGGGGTCAGTCGACGACCCAGAGGAATACTTCGCGTCCATCGACGGTCTCGTGGGCGCGCGGCGCCCAGTCAGGCATCGCAAAGGCATGGCTGAGGACGCGGCTGCCCGAGGCAAGCTCGGCGCGCAGACGCGCGGCGAGCAGTCGATTGGGAAGCGGCAGCAGATAGAGCGTGACCACGCTGGCGCCGTCCAGCCGCGTCGCGAACAGGTCTTCGCAGCGGAACCCGACGAGATGCTCGAGGCCCGCTTTATGCGCTGCCGCCTCGGCTTCGGCGATGCGCTCCGAATCGATGTCGACGCCAAGCGCGGTGGCGCCACGCCGCGCGGCGGCAATGACGACGCGGCCGTCGCCGCAACCGAGGTCGATGAGATGATCGCCGGGCCCGACCCTGGCGAGATCGAGCATGCGCTCGACCAGCGGCTCGGGCGTCGGCCAGAAGGGGGCATCGAAATGATGCGGCGTACCGGCCCAGGGTCCACGGAGCGCCTTGAACGCGCGGTCTTCAGGGTCTTCCGCGGCGGTCGTCGGGTGAGTTGGATCCACCGCGTCCTGTTCCTTGCCGATATCCATGCCCATTGCCGCCCCGATCATGGCGGCTTTTCGTCCGCTCGTTCGCGAGAATGGGAGGCTGGGTACGCCAGGTCAATCCAATGCCGGCATCGGGCGCGCATTGTCTCATGCGTTGCCCATGCCGCCCGGGAGGCGACGGCAGGGGTTTGATATCAGCCAATTATCGGAAAAATGGTGCTGCCGGTGAGGATTGAACTCACGACCTCAGCCTTACCAAGGATGCGCTCTACCACTGAGCTACGGCAGCACTCACGCGGGACCAAAGGCCCCGACGGAGGCGCGCCTATGTCCGTCGACCCGGATATTGTCAAGGCGCGGTCGGCGGGTTTAGGTGATTCCGCCTGATGACCGCCAAGAACGACAAACCGGACCGTGCCGCCCGCCTGGCCGAGCAATTGCGCGCCAATCTGCGCCGTCGCAAGGCGCAGGCGCGTGAGGGCGTGGCCGTGGAAACCACGAAAGGCGATGACGCGGACCGCGCAGACGATTAAGCAGCACCGCCATGCACCGTCCCAAACTGTCGATCGTCGTCCCCTGTTATAACGAGGCGCTCACCCTCGAGACTTTGCACGGCCGCGTCACTGCCGCCGCCAAGGCGGAGGTCGGCGAAGATTACGAACTTGTCCTGATCAATGACGGATCGAAGGACGATAGCTGGTCGATCATGCGCCGGCTGTCGCAAAGCGATCCGCGTTTGGTCGCGATCAACCTGTCGCGCAATCACGGCCACCAGCTTGCACTGACCGCCGGGCTCGATCTGTGCGCGGGGCAGCAGATCCTGATCATCGACGCCGATCTGCAGGACCCGCCCGAATTGCTCGGCGATATGCGCAAGATGATGGCCGCGGAGGATGCCGATGTGGTCTATGCCGTGCGCCGCAAGCGCGAGGGCGAGACCTTGTTCAAGAAGGCGACCGCCGCCGCCTTCTATCGCCTGCTCGATCGCGTCACCGACACGCCGATCCCGCTCGACACCGGCGATTTCCGGTTGATGTCGCGCCGCGCGCTCGATGCGTTTCTGGCTCTGCCCGAACAAGCGCGTTTCATTCGCGGCATGGTCGCCTGGATCGGCTTTCGCCAGGTGCCGTTCCCGTATGACCGCGCAGAGCGCTTCGCCGGCGAGACCAATTATCCGCTGTCGAAGATGCTGCGACTCGCGTTCGACGCGATGACCGGATTTTCGACCAAGCCGCTGACTTTTGCCAGCCATGTCGGCCTCGCGCTGACCGGGGCGTCGTTCCTGCTGCTGATCTATATTGCGGTCGGCTTCTTCTCGGGGACCGCAGTGCCGGGCTGGACGTCGCTCGCGTTCATCGTCGTGCTGCTGGGCGCGGTGCAGATGTTCGTGCTGGGGATGATCGGGGAGTATCTCGGTCGGCTGTACGTCGAGTCGAAGCGACGGCCGCTGTATCTGGTGTCGGATGTCGCGGGGCCGGTGCAGGGCAAGGCGACCTTGGGCTATCGCGCCGAGGACCGCGAGCAGACGGCTAAAATCCTCCCCGTTCACGGGGAGGGGGACCAAGCCGCGTAGCGGGTTGGTGGAGGGGGCAGGCGGCTGCCGGAATCCGAGGAGGCGAACCCCCTCCACCACGCGACTTCGTCGCGCGGTCCCCCTCCCCGCAATGCGGGGAGGATTTTACCCCTTCGGCATTGCCAGCGTCAGGATCGACAGACCCGGCGTCATCGGCACGCGTCCGACCATGTGGCGCTCGAGCCGGAAGATCGTCTCGAACAATTTGTTGACCGGACCTGGCGGCGGCGAATCGTCGCTGTCGTCGCGACCGGTCATCCGGCCGGCGACACGCGCGGCGGCGGCGAGCGGGAACAGTAGCGAGTTGAAATAGCCGAACTTGCGCGTCTCCAGCCCGGCGGCATGGATCGCTTTTTTCAAGCTCCCCTTCGAATAGCGGCGATGGTGATGGTTCACGACGTCGTGCGCCGACCACATCCATTGGTGCGCGGGCACCGCGATCAGGATCTTGCCGCCGGGCCTCAGGCAATCCTTCATCGCGTGCAGCGCGGCAACGTCGTCATCGATATGCTCGACCACGTCGAGCACCGCGATCATGTCATAGGCGCCGCGTTCGATCCCCGGCAGCGTCGGCAGCGGCGCGTTGCTGACCGGCTTGTTGAGCCTTTTGCTGGCGATCGCGGCGGCGGCGGGATCGATCTCGATCGCGTCGACATCCCCGAATTGCTGCAACATCGCCAGATTGTGCCCGGTGCCGCAGCCGATCTCCAGGATACGCGCCTGTTTGGGCAGATCGGCGTAGCGCGCGACATAATCGTGCAGGATATCGCGACGCGCGACATACCACCAATGCGACGAATCATGCTCCGCCATGCGGTCGTAAACGATACGGTCCATTAAGCGAACACCAGCCAGCGATTGAGGATGAACGTGAAGATCGTTGCCAAGGCGATCGCCGGCAAGAGCGGTGCCCAGGCGGGATAGCCGAGCAACGCGGTCCCGACCCAGGTGATCAGGGCATTGAGCCCCATGCCCGACGCCTGCACCATGACGAACTTGACCTGCTGTGCGCCGCCCGGTTGACGCGTGCCGTGGCCCTTGAAGCTCCAGCGGCTGTGCAGGAAGAAACCGGCGGTCACCGCGACGGCAAAGGCGAAGGGAACGGCATAGACTGCGTGCGCGCCGCGGAACACCCAGGTGGTGAGCGGCAGATAGACCACCGAATAGATCAGCGTCGAAATCCCGCCGGCGACGCCGAAGCGCACCAGCTGGCCCATGAGGCCGCTTTCCCGCCACGTATCGATTTGTTTGAGAATTGCCGTCACACGCTTGCCCCGGGAGTGGGGGTCCCCCTAAAGCGAGCCAAGGCGCGAGGGAAGCATTTTGAGCAAGATCGAAAGCTGGTGGTCCGACCTGGTCGCTGAACTCGACCGGCACTGGATCAAATACGCGCTGCTCGCCTGGTTCATCGTCAGCCTGTGGTACGTCATCAGCTCCTGGCCGCAGATCCGGTCGCTGGGGCTCGGCGATACCGACGACAATATGCGGCTGATGCAGGTCCGCGCGCTGCTCAACGGGCAGGATTGGTACGATCTGCGCGATTATTACCTCAATCCGCCGGGCGGCTTCGACATCCATTGGAGCCGCATCGTCGACTTGCCGATCGCCGGGCTGATCCTGATCCTGCGGCCGTTCGTCGGCACGCCTTGGGCGGAGCGGGTCGCGTGCGGCATCGCGCCGCTGCTGCCGCTGTCGATCGCGTTTATCGGCCTGGGCGCCACCGTCCGCCGGCTGGTCAGCCCGCATGCCTGGCCGCTCGCGATGGCGCTGCTGGTCTGCGCGTGCACGCCGACGATGCTGATGTTCGCGCCCGATCGGATCGATCATCACGGCTGGCAACTGGCGATGCTCAGCCTGACCGTCGCCGGGCTGTGCGATCCCAAGGGCGCGCGCGGCGGCGTGATCGTCGGGCTGGCGAGCGCGGTGAGCATCTCGATCGGCCTCGAAATGCTGCCTTATGCCGCGATGGCGGGGGCGATCATCGCGCTGCAATGGATCTGGGATCGCGGTGAGGCACGGCGCGTCGCTGCCTATGGCGTCAGCCTGGCGAGCGGCACCGCGCTCGGCTACGGCGCGTTCGCGTCCTATGCCAATTCGGTGATGCGCTGCGACGCGCTGACGCCGGTCTATTTGACCGTGATGCTGGTGGCGGGCGGCTTGCTGTTCGTCCTCGCCTGGTTGAGCCCGGCGTCGCGTTGGGCGCGGTTGGGGCTGGCGGTGGCAGCGGGCGCAGTGATCGTCGCCGGCTTCGCTTGGCTGTTCCCGCAATGCTTGGGCCGGCCCGAACAGGTATCGCCCGAACTCGTGCGCAACTGGCTCGACAATGTGCGCGAGGCCAAGCCGATCTACCAGCATCCCTTCCGCCAGGCGTTTCCGATCGTCACCCTGCCGATCATCGGCCTGCTGGGCGCGGCAATCGCGACCAAGCGTGCCATCGACGGTCGCGCGCCGAATATGGTCGGCTGGTCGGCAGTGACGCTATTCACGCTGTTCGCCTGCCTGATGCTGTTGTGGCAGACGCGTGCTGGGCCAGCCGCGCAATTGCTCGCGGTGCCCGGAGCGGCGGCGTTGATCTGGATCGCGGTGCCGTTGCTGCTCGACAGCCCTAATATCCTGGTCCGCGTGCTCGGGCCGGTTGCGGTGGTGCTGATCGCCTCGGGCATGTTCAGCGGGCTGTCGCTCAGATACCTGCCGATCGATAAGCCCGATGCGCGGATGACGACGATCAACCGTGCGAGCGCGCGATGCCCCGCCATCACCAGCCTCGCGCCGCTCAATCGATATCCGAGCGCGACGATTTTCAGCTTCGTCGATCTCGGGCCGAGGATCATCGTCGTCACGCATCACAAAGCGGTGGCGGGGCCCTATCACCGCAACGGCGACGCGATCCTGGACGTCCAGCACGCTTTCGGCGGATCGCCCGACCAGTTCCGCGCGATCGCCAAGAAGCATGGCGCGACCTTGCTGTTGATCTGTCCGAACATGGCCGAATCGACGATTTATCGTGTCCGCAATCCGGGCGGATTCTACGATCGCATGGCCAAGGGCGAGACGTTCGCGTTCCTTGAGCCGCTGGAACTGCCGAAGAATTCGCCGTTGCGGTTGTTCCGGATCAATTAGGCGCGCATTCCCCAGCACCCCCATCCGTCACCCCAGCGCAAGCTGGGGTCTCAAGCCGTATCGCGCCTTTGCTTGAGATCCCAGCTTTCGCTGGGATGACGGTAAAAGGCGCTGGGGTGACGGATTAAGAGAGGGGCTGGGGTGACGTATCAAGTCAGCCCCAGGCTGATCCGAATCCCGTCGATCACGAACTGCACCGCCAGCGCGCCGAGCAGCACGCCAAGAATGCGCGTGATGACGGCCTCGATCCGTGCGCCGAGCAACCGCATCAGCGGCCCGGCGGCGAGCAAGGCAGCCAGGGTCAGCGCCAGGATGGTCGCCAGCGCGGCGAGCACCACGGCCACTCTCTCGAAGCCATGGTTGCGGCTCATCATCAGCATGACCGAGGCGATCGATCCCGGCCCGGCGATCATCGGCATCGCCATCGGGAAGATCGACACGTCCTCGACTTCGGGGCTCTGCGCGACCTTGGCGGCACGGTCCTCGCGGCGTTCGGTGCGTTTCTCGAACACCATTTCGAGCGCGATCAGGAACAGCATGATGCCGCCGGCGATGCGGAAGGCCGCCAGGCTGACGCCCAGCGCCTTGAGCATCGCCTCGCCGACCGCGGCGAACACGAACAGGATGATCGCGGCGACGACCACCGCGCGGATCGCCATCGATCGGCGATGCGCGGGCGTCGCGCCATGCGTCAGCCCGGCATAGATCGGCGCGCAACCGGGCGGATCGATGACGACGAAGAAGGTGACGAGTGCGGAGAGGTAGAGTTCGATCACTTTTCGGCTGCGATCCGGTCGTCGATTACGGTGACGAGCTTCTTTCCATTGTAAGAAAAGACCGTGAACTGGCGCTCGCCGTTCGGCATGACGACCCAAAGCCATTGCAGCGAACCGTCATCGGACTCTCCTCTTGCGGTCTTTGCGCTGGGAGCGTTGGCGACGGTTCCGACGGCGTCACCGCTCCTCAAGCACTGCGCGATCTTGACCCGCGGCGCGGTTGGGCGCCTGCGAGCGACTTTTAGGTCGTCCCCACCATCGACGATCCACTTCCATCCGCCATCGGGCTGAAGTCGCCATACGGTCGAAAAATAACCGACCTTGCCGTCGGGACGCTGCCAGCCGCCGGTATTCACCGCCAGCTTGCCATCACACGAAAGATAGCTCGCGGTCGGCCACCAATCGATCGCCTGGGGTGGATCCTTGCGGTTCTTGAGGAAATCGTGGGCGTTGGCCGGCTGCGGCACGAACATCACCGCATCGTCGGTCGACCATTTGCGGAAGGCGGTCCATTGTCCGATCGTCTTGGCATCCGCGGCGAAAGCGCGCTCGGCGTCGACGGCCGTCGTTGCCGGCGCATCGGCCCCCGCCAGCATCAGCAACAACGGAATCATAGCGCCCCCTTGTCATACGCCACACCCGCGCGGCGATGCGCGGACACCAATGTGTTCCGGAGCAACACCGCGATCGTCATCGGTCCGACGCCGCCCGGCACCGGGGTGACCGCGCCCGCGACGCTGAGCGCGCCGGCAAAGTCGACATCGCCGACCAGGCCCCGTTCGGTGCGGTTAATGCCGACGTCGATCACGGTCGCGCCGGGCTTGATCCACTCGCCCTTGACCATTTCCGGTCGGCCGACTGCTGCCACCACGATGTCGGCGCGCTTGACCACGCTCGACAGGTCGCGGGTCTTCGAATGCGCCACGGTGACCGTGCAGCTTTCCTTGATCAGGAGCTGCGCCATCGGCTTGCCGACGATGTTCGAGCGTCCGATCACCACCGCGTCGAGCCCGGCGAGGTCGCCCAATTGATCTTTGAGCAGCATCAGGCAGCCGAGCGGCGTGCAGGGCACGAAGCCATAAAGCCCGGTCGCCAGCCGCCCGGCATTGACCGGGTGGAAGCCATCGATGTCCTTGTCGGGATCGATCCGCGTGGTCACCGCGCGCTCGTCGATATGGCTGGGCAGTGGCAGCTGGACCAGGATGCCGTCGACCGCGGGATCAGCATTCAGCCGGTCGACTAGCGCGATCAGATCGGCCTGCGACGTATCGGCGGGAAGCTTGTACTCGAAGCTTTCCATTCCCGCGCCGATGGTCGCTTTGTGCTTGTTGCGGACATAGACCGCCGAGGCGGGGTCTTCGCCGACCAGCACCACCGCCAGCCCGGGCGCGCGGCCCGCCGCCGCGCGGAAGCTCGCGACCTGTTGCGCCACGCGTTCGCGCAATCCCTGCGCGAACGCTTTCCCATCGATGATGCTCGCCGTCATGGCCCGGCCTGATAGAGCGCGGCGGCGATCTTCGCCAGCGCTTCGGCGTCTCCAGCGATCGCCAGTCGCTTCAATCTGGCGCGATCACCGGCGATCAGCCGGACGTCGCGCTTCGCCACCCCGAAATGCTTAGCCGCGAGGTCGATCAGCGCGGTGTTGGCGGCACCGTCGACCGGCGGCGCGTTGAGTCGCGCCACGGCGTGGCCCGGACCCGGCGACAATTCATTGCGCGACGATCGCGGTGTCACGCGCACCGCGATCTCGATTCCGTCAGGTGTCGTGCGCCAGCCGCTCAGAGTGCGCCCGCGCCGACCCACCACAATGCCAGCCGCCCGATCGCGATCTGGATACACCAGATGATCAGCAACACGACCAGCGGCGACAGGTCGAGCGCGCCAAAATCGGGCAGGATGCGCCGGATCGGCCGATAGAAGGGCTCGGTGATCCGATCGAGCGCCGTCCAGATCGCGCGCACGGTGTCGTTGTGCGTGTTGATGACATTGAACGAGATGAGCCAGGACAGGATCGCCTGGATGATGATGATCCACTGCGCGACGGTCAGCAGGACCTGCAGGATACTGAGGATGGTAATCAAGTTTGTCTCCGGACGTGCGGCCCTGTCCGGATCGATATAGGAACGAACCGGCCGCGAACAGCCCTCAGCGACTGTTTGAAAACTCGCGGTGGAGCGAGTTTTAAGACGGTGCCGGTCCGCGAAATGCGCCCACAGCGCATTTCCAAACAGATTCTCAGGCGCGAACCAGGGTGCCCGCGCCGCGCCGGGTGAAGATTTCCAGCAGCATGCCGTGGGGCACGCGGCCATCCAGGATGACCGCCGCTTCGACCCCGGCCTCGACCGCGGCGACGCAGGTATCGACCTTGGGGATCATCCCGCCGGAGATGGTGCCGTCATCCTTCATCGCCTCGATCGCTGCGCGGTCGAGGTCGGTCTGGAGCTCACCTGCCTTGTTGAGCACGCCGGCGACATCGGTCAGCAGGAAGAAGCGCGTCGCGCCCAGCGCGCCGGCGATCGCGCCCGCCATCGTGTCCGCGTTGATATTGTAGGTTTCGCCATCCGCGCCCAGCGCGACCGGCGCGACGATCGGGATGAAGCCGTCACGCGCGAGGTTCTTGAGGATCGAGGGATCGACCTTCACCGGCTCACCGACGAAGCCGAGGTCGACATGCCGCTCGATCCCCGAATTGCGGTCGGGCTCGGTGCGGGTGACCTTCTCGGCAATCACCAGATTGGCGTCCTTGCCCGAAATACCGACCGCGCGGCCGCCCAGCGCGGCGATCCAGCCGACGATTTCCTTGTTGATCTTGCCGGCCAGGACCATCTCCGCGACCTCGGCAGTGGCGGCGTCGGTGACGCGCAGCCCGCCGATGAATTCCGATTCGACGCCGAGCCGCTTGAGCATCGCGCCGATCTGCGGGCCGCCGCCATGGACGACCACCGGGTTGATCCCGACCGCTTTCAGCAGCACCACATCCTCGGCGAAATCGCGCTGCGCCTCGGGATCGCCCATCGCGTGGCCGCCATATTTGATGACGAAGGTCTGGCCCGCATAGCGCTGCATGTACGGCAGCGCCTCGACGAGCGTTTCGGCCTTGGCGAGCAATTGGGGCGAGGGCGCGTGATCGGTCATGGGCGCGCCATACTCATTCCGTCACTGCAGTGAAAGAATATCAGGAGGCTCCTGTCTCGGACGATCTAGGCTTGGGTGTCATGCTCAATCGGATCTGGTTCGATCGACGGCGAGAGATGCCAGTTTCCGCTGACAGGGCGACCCCAAGTGGATCGATCCGACCACCCCACATCCGCAATCCGTCATGCCGGGCTTGTCCCGGCATCCACCGGGCACCGCTCCTAGCGCTCAAGCCTCTTGCTTCTCGGCTGGCGGCACGGTGGACCCCGGCACAAGGCCGGGGTGACGGTGAAGAGTCAGGCGCGATCCAGCCTTTTCCCCAGCGCGACGAACCCGGTGATCAGGAACGGCACCAGCACGATCGACAGCACGATTTTGGTCAGCATCTGCCCTTCCATTAGGCCAAGGATCGGGCGCTCGCCGTAGAAGGAGATGGTGATGAACAGCAGGGTATCGACGATCTGGCTGATCACGCTCGCCACCATGCCGCGGAACCAGACCAGGCGGCCCTTGCCTTCCTGGCCCTTGAGCTTGGAGAAGATGAAGACGTTCAAGGTCTGGGAGGTGCCGTAGGAGACGAATCCCGCCAGCATCATCCGCACGCTCTGACCGACGACGATCGGGAACGCGTCGATCGCCGGCGGATACATGCCCGGATCGTGCGGCAGCGCGAGCACGATCTGGATCAGCGCGGCCGAGGTGAACAGGGGCACGAAGCCGAGCCGGACCAGCATCGTCGCGGTCTTTTGCCCATGAATCTCGGCGACCGCGCTCGACAGCACAACCAGCAACAGGAAGCCGAAAATACCCGCCTCGACCGCGAGTGGTCCCAGCGCGACTTGTTTGACGCCCAGCACGCCCGCCATGCAGACCATGCCGCCATAGAGGATCGAAAAGACGAAGAGCGAACGAGGCAGCTTTACCTCTAGGGCGGGAGAGGGTGTTTCCATGCGGCTCAACGCTAGCGGCAATTCCGCTAACGTCAAACGGCCCGGCCGACAGGGGGATCGACCGGGCCGCCCCCGTGGGTCACTTCAGCCGCTTGTTGCAGGCGCTCCAATATTGCGGCCAGGTCTGGCCCGGTGCGATCTTGCCGGCAGCCTTGTCGGCCTTCCACTGGTTGCCGCACTCGTGCTGACGAGATGCGGTCGCGGTCTGCGCCGCGCTGCGAGGACGCCTGGCGCCAGTCGATGCGGCTGGTTTGTCGCCACTAACGGCGGAGGATTTGGGCAATGAGGCACGGCATTGCGCGAGGAACTGCATCCAGGTCTGTCCGGCGGGCAAGGTGCCGGCGGTCTTCGCTTCCCGGTATTTGGCGCCGCAAATCTTCATCGGATTGTCGGCGGCCAGCGCCGGAGTCGCCAGCACACCAAGGCCTGTAATCGTGATCGCAGCCATCGCGGTCTTCACCATCATCGTCATCCCACATCCTTCCTTTGCGACTTGTTCGCCGCCGGCGGTGGCCGACCGGAGGATACCGGCGGCCGTGGGATGGGAGATACCGCACTCGGTGCATCCGAGTCCGCGATTGCCTCCAAAACCGATCAATTTGTTCCATATTCGTTCCCGGCTCGTGCCGCGAACTGAGATACGCACCGTTGGGGGCAACTAGGAGGCAAAGACGGCGAAGTGGGCTTTCTGCGTTGCGCCAAACCCAAGCGTGCCGACAATCCACCGTAAACGGCCCGGCCGGTTGCCGCCGGCCGGGCGCTTGGAGCAGTTATTTCATACGCTTGTTGCACGCGCTCCAATATTGCGGCCAGGTCTGGCCGGCGGGAAGTTTGCCGGCAGCTTTCTCGGCGCGATATTGCGCGCCGCACTGACGTTCGCGCGCATACATGGCGGCCTGCGCAGGGCTCGGCTGGCCCGGGGTCTTAGGCGGCTTGGCCACAGCGACGCGCGTCGGGGCCGGTTTCGCCGCAGCGGCCGGCTTGGCGACGACCATTGGCTTGGCCGGCGTCGTCACCGCGGCCGGCTTGGGCAAGGATGCCCGGCATTGCGCCAGATACTGGTTCCAGGTCTGGCCCGCGGGCAGGGTCTTGGCGGTCTTGGCGGCCTGGTATTTGGCGCCACACACCTTCATCGCGTTGTCGGCGGCGAACGCAGGAGCGGCGGTGCCGATCCCCGCTAGCATCGCCGCGGCCACCGCGATCTTCATGATATGAGTCATCGTTTCATGCTCCCTCGCAGACGCCCCCTGCCACGCGGCGCGGGCTGCCTGTTTTATACGGCGTGATCCCGCGAAGATGAACGCCAGATGACTGAATTTATGCGCCGAAGAAGCTGTTGGTAAAGACGTCGGCCAAGGGGCTGTCCTAGTCCGATTTTTGCCGCCATAGTTGCCGGCAATTCGAACGATCGCATGCGCGGGCGCGGGGTATGCCCGCCACGGGCACCAGATGAGTGAGTGGGGGCTTACCAACACATGCCACGTTTCCTGATCGGCGTTGCCGGCATCCTTGTCATTCTGGCGATCGCCTATCTGCTTTCCACCAACCGCAAGGCTATCCGGCTGCGCGTCGTCGGCGCGGCGTTCGCGCTGCAGGCAGTCATCGCCTGGCTGGTCCTCTACGTCCCGGCGGGCAAGGTCGTGATCGAGAAGATGGCGGGCGGGGTCACCGCGCTGCTCAATTACGCGCATGAAGGCACCAATCTGATTCTCGGTCCGCTGGCGACCGATCCCAAATTCGGCAATGCCTTTGCGATTTCCGCGCTTCCGGTGATCATCTTTTTCGCCGCTTTGGTGTCGGTGCTCTATCACCTCGGCATCATGCAGTTGATCGTGCGCTGGCTGGGCGGTGCGATCGAGAAAGTAGTCGGCGTCAGCAAGGTCGAATCCTTGTGCGCCGCCGCCAATATCTTCGTCGGCCAATCCGAGGCGCCGCTGGTGATCAGGCCGTATCTCGCCGCGCTGACGCCGGCGCAGCTGTTCACGGTGATGTCGGTCGGCATGGCTGGCGTCGCGGGGACGATCCTTGCGGCCTATGCGTCGCTGCTTGGGCCGACCTCGCTACCCTATCTGCTGGCCGCCTCGTTCATGTCGGCGCCGGGCGGGCTGCTGATGGCCAAGCTGATCATGCCCGATGAGCTGGTGCCCGCCGGCGAATTGCCGCTCGAGGGCGGCGCGGCCCTCCTGGCGCACGAGGATGACGCGATCCGTGTTGCCGAGGTTCAGATCGAGGAAGAACGCGCGTCGAACGTCATCATGGCGGCGGCGATGGGCGCGCAGACCGGCGTCAAGATCGCGGTTGCGGTGGCGGCGATGGTGCTCGCCTTCGTCTCGCTGGTCGCCCTCGCCAACGGCCTGCTTGGTTGGGTCGGCAGCTGGTTCGGCTATCCGACGCTGAGCTTCCAGGGACTCCTCGGCGATATCTTCGCGCCGATCATGTATTTGCTCAACATCCCGTGGAACGAGACCGGCGCCGCCGGGCAATTGTTCGGGCAGAAGATCGTGCTCAACGAATTCGTCGCGTTTATCGATCTCGGCCAGATGAAGAATTTGTCGCCGCGCACCACCGCGATCGTCACTTTTGCACTGTGCGGTTTCGCCAATTTCTCGTCGATCGCGATCCAGATGGCCTCGACCGGCAGCCTCGCGCCCAACCAACGCCCGATGATCGCCAAGCTTGGCCTGCGCGCGCTGGCGGCGGGGAGCCTGGCCAATCTGATGTCGGCGGCGCTGGCGGGGATGCTGATTCCGTAAGGAGGCCACGCGTACTGGAATTAGCGGAACGCCGGCTTGCGCCTCACCGCGTCGGCACCGGCTCCGCGCCCGAATAATCGTAGAAGCCGCGCCCGGTCTTGCGGCCATACCAGCCGGCTTCGACATATTTGACCAGCAGCGGCGCCGGGCGGAACTTGGGGTCGCCGGTGCCTTCGAACAGCACGCGAGTGATTTCCAGACAGGTATCGAGCCCGATGAAATCGGCGAGGGTCAACGGCCCCATCGGGTGGTTGAGCCCGAGCTGGCAGGCGAGATCGATGTCGTGGATCGTCGCGACGCCTTCGCCGAGCGCGAAGCAAGCCTCGTTGAGCATCGGCATCAGGATGCGGTTGACGATGAAGCCGGGCGCGTCGTTGGCGCGCACTACCTGCTTGCCGAGCGCGGCGGCATAAGTCTCGATCAACGTCACCGTCTCGTCGCTGGTGGCGAGGCCGCGGATGATCTCGATCAGCCCCATGACCGGGACGGGATTGAAGAAATGGACGCCGATGAAGCGCTTGGGATCGGGTGTGGCCTGGGCGAGCCGGGTGATCGGGATCGATGATGTGTTCGAGGCCAGCACTGCGTGGGCGCCGAGCACCTTGCCGACCTCAGCGAAGATCGCGCGCTTGATTTCCTCGCGCTCGGTTGCCGCTTCGATGATCAGCCCGCATTTGCCCATCGCCGACGGGCCCTCGATCGTCTCGATCCGCGCCAGCGTCTGATCGGCGACCTCCGCGGTGATCTTTTCCTTCGATACCGCGCGCGCCAGCTGCGCAGCAATTCCCGCCTTGCCGGCATCGGCGCGTTCCTTGGTCACGTCCGCTAGGAGCACGTGATAGCCGGCCTGTGCCGATACCTGCGCGATGCCTGCGCCCATTTGTCCCGCTCCGATCACGCCGACGCTCTGCATGTCATTTCCTCGCAAATGGTTTCGCGGCCGATGCCGATCCGGTCCGCCCTAGCCATAGCGGCGCGCGCGCGGCAAGCCGGTCAGTCGATCCGGTGGCAATCATAGCCGCGCGTGACATAAGGGAAGTGGACCTCGTGCTTGCCGGCCAGTTCGGGCGTCGCGGCGATCATCGCGCGAACCTCCTCGACCAGGGCGTCGCGGCGATCGTCGGGCAAGGCGGCGATGAAACTGGTCGACAAGGTGCGGCCGACGATCACCTCCTCGGCGGTGCCGGCATGGTCGTAGTGCATCGCGGTTTCGTGGAGCGGCGTGAAGCCAGGCGCCGGGAACACGCCAAGCCACGCCTGGGATTTCTGGCGCGGGGCGTCGTCCTGATAGCGGTCGGTGATCTCCGACAATCGCCGCACCCAGGGAACCTCGATATCGCGCACGTTCCAGATCAGCCCGAGCGTACCGCCCGGACGCAGCACGCGATGGAATTCCGCGAGCGCCTGCGGAGTCGCGAACCAGTGGAAGGCGGTGGCGCAGATCACGGCATCGACCGACTCCGCGGCTATCGCCAACTCCTCGGCCGTGGCGATAGCGGTTGCGGCGCCCGGCACTGCCGCCGCGAGATGGGCAAGCATCTCCGCCACAGGATCAGTCGCGAGAACCTTGGCGCCGGTTTCCAGGATCAGGCGCGTGAACAGCCCGGTGCCTGCGCCGACTTCCACCACGCGGCTGTCCGGCCCGATTCCGATCCGGTCGCGAAGCCAGTCGAGCGCCTCGCCCGGATAGGCCGGCCTGCTCGCGGCATAAACGTCTGCGCCGTCCGCGAATCCGGTCGCGGCGGCGCGATGCACGCCGGCTGTCGTCACGGCGCGGGGCGCGGCGGCTGGGCCTCGGCAAGATAGAGCGCGAACTGGTCGTTGGGGTCGGTCCATTCGGCGATCGGCGTCCAGCCGCCCGATCGCAGCAGCAGACGCGCGTCGCGCGGTCCGTATTTGTGACTGTTCTCGGTGTGGATCGTCTCGCCCGCCGCCATCTCGAACGGTCGATCCTCGACCATGAACCGCACATCGCGCACGGCTTCCAAGTGCATTTCGATCCGCGCGCGATCGTCGTTCCAGATCGCACGGTGGCGGAATGCCTCGACCGGGATCGTCCCGTCGAGCTCGCGATTGATCCGTTCGAGCAGGTTGAGGTTGAACTGCGCGGTGACCCCGGCGGCATCGTCATAAGCGCGTTCGAGCACGCTTACGTCCTTGATCCGGTCCATCCCGATGAGCAGCATCGCGCCCTGGTCGAGCGACGCGCGCATCGCGCGCAGCAGGTCGGTCGACGACAAGGGGATCATGTTGCCGATCGTCGATCCCGGAAAGAAGCCCAGCTTGGGCGCCGTGCGGACTTGTTGCGGCAACGCGATCGGTTTGAGGAAATCGGCCTCGACCGGGAAGACCGGCAGGCCGGGGAATCTCTCAGCCAGCGCGCGCGAGGATTCGCGCAGGAAATCGCCCGAAATATCGATCGGCACATAGGCCGAAGGATCGAGCGCCTGGAGCACGATTGGTGTCTTGGTCGACGATCCTGACCCGAATTCCACCACCGCGCGGCCCGGTCCGACACGCTCGGCAATCTCTTCCGCGACCGAGCGCAGCAAAGCGGTCTCCGTCCGTGTCGGATAATATTCGGGCAATTCGGTGATCGCCTCGAACAATTCGGAGCCGCGATGATCATAGAACCAGCGCGCCGGAATCGCGCGCGGTCGTCGCGCCAGCCCGTCGATCACGTCGGCGCGGAAAGCAGGATCCGCGAAACTTCGAGTGCCGTCCTCGATTTCCTGTTTGAGCATCAGATATCCTTGGCAAGGCGCACGCCGGTGAACTGCCAGCGCTGATGGGGGTAGAAGAAGTTGCGGTAGCTGGCGCGGGCGTGACCGCGCGGCGTGGCGCACGATCCGCCGCGCAGCACGAACTGCCCGCTCATGAACTTGCCGTTATATTCGCCGACCGCGCCCTCGGCCGGGTGGAAGCCCGGATAAGGGCGATAGGCGCTGCCGGTCCATTCCCAGACGTCGCCGAAAAACGCGGGGCCGCCAGGGGAGGGACGTGGTTCAACCGGTCCGGCGACGTCGAGCTGATTGCCGCTGTCAGGATCGTAGGCCGCCGCGGCGGCTTCCCATTCGACTTCGGTCGGCAATCGCGCGCCGGCCCAACTGGCATAAGCATCCGCCTCGAAGAAGCTGACGTGCGTGACCGGCGCGGCGGGGTCGATCGGCCGCCGCCCGTCAAGCCCAAAGCGGGTCCAGGCGTCCTCGCGCTGTTCCCAATAAAGCGGCGCCGTCACGCCCTCGCGTTGCACCCAGGCCCAGCCGTCGGACAGCCAGTGGCGCGGCTCGGCATAGCCGCCATCGGCGATGAATGCGGCCCATTCGCCATTGGTCACGGTACGGTCGGCGATGGCATGCGGGTGGAGCAGCGCGCTGTGGCGCGGCCCTTCGCAATCGAACGCGAAATGCGGGCTGTCATGCCCGATCTCGACCACGCCGCCCGGATGCTCGATCCAGCCCAGCGCATCGGGCATGCCGACCGGTACCTTGCGTGCGCCCGGCCAGATCGCCGGCTCGATCGGATTTTCCGAAAACAGATGGAGGATGTCGGTCAGCAGCAATTCCTGATGCTGCTCCTCATGATGACAGCCGAGACGGACCAGTTCGCGCGCCTCTTCCGGCAATGTCGGCAACGCCGCCGCCAGCGCGGCGTCGACCGCGGCGCGATAGCCCAGCACCTCATCCAGGCTCGGCCGCGTCACCATGCCGCGCCGCGCGCGGCTGTGACGACGGCCCTCCGCCTCGTAATAACTGTTGAACAGGAACGGGAAGCGATCGTCGTGGAGCGTATAGCCGGGCACGAAATCGCGCAGCACGAACGTTTCGAAGAACCAGGTCGTATGCGCCAGATGCCATTTGGCTGGCGACGCATCCTCCATCGACTGCACCGTCGCGTCCGCGTCGGACAGCGGCGCGACGAGCGCCACGCTCAGTCCGCGCACCGCCGCATAACGGGCGCCAAGCGCTTCCGGAGTCGGGCGGAGGCCAAGTCGCGTTCTCATTATGTTCCTCTTTTCGGTCGTTTCGCCGACGGAGTCAATCGCTCACATAGGAAATACGGGCCGAAACCCAAGTGGGTCAGCGCGAGGCGCCAGGAACCCAAAGAACGTCGCTGGCGCCCAAATTGTTCAATCGCCGCGCGGCGACGAACAGCCAGTCGGACAGGCGATTGATATAGGTCAAGGCCTTGGGACTGAGCGCATTGTCGGCTGTAGCGGCGACCGCGCTGCGCTCGGCGCGGCGGACGATCGCGCGCGCCAAATGAAGCTGCGCCGCCCCGGCCGCTCCGCCGGGCAGGACGAAGCTGGTCAGCGGCGAAAGAGCGGCGTTCATCGCGTCGATCTCGCGCTCCAGCCGGTCGATCTGCTCGGACGTCACGCGCAACCCGCCGTCCATGTCGAGCGGCGTCGCGAGATCGGCGCCGAGGTCGAACAATTCGTTCTGGACGCGCCGCAAGGGTACCACGGTGCTCTCGTCGTCGATCGACACCAGCGCCACGCCAATCGCGCTGTTCGCCTCATCGACGTCGCCGATCGCCGCCATCAGCGGATCGGCCTTGGAGATGCGCCCGCCGCCGACCAGCCCGGTGGTGCCGTCGTCGCCGGTGCGCGTGTAGATCTTGTTGAGCTTGACCAACGGTCAGCCGCTCAATGCTGGCGGCCGACGAGCAACAATAACAGCACCGCGATCAGGATCGCTACCGCCTGAAAGATGATGCGGTACATCATCATCTGGTTCGACCGGATCGAGGTCGCGCTGGGGCCTTCGCCGCTCTTCACATCGTCGGTCGCGCCCTTGAGGAACAGGATGACGCCGCGGACCAAGGCGACGACGGTCGCGATCATCGCGGCGATCAGCAGGAGGGCGAGGAAAGTGGTCATGGGGTTTATCTAGGCTTGGTCGAGTGCGAAGCCAATGGGGAGGGGCGTTCATTTGGCGACCGCGCCGTTCGCCGGTCGGCGTTTTCTGAGCCCTCTCCCGCTTGCGGGAGAGGGTTTGGGTGAGGGTCTTCTTTCTTCCAAGCAGGTAGAACCAAAAAAGAAGAAAGAAGACCCTCACCTTCCCACCGCTTCGCGGCGGGCCCCTCCCTCTCCCGCTAGCGGGAGAGGGAGCAGCCAATGCGTTACTTAGCCGTCCTTGCCAGCGTATATTTCCCGTCCGCTACGCTTGGTCGAGCCTATATCCGAAAGGTAATTCACCGACCCGCAATCGCTCGACCAGCGCGATGCCATCCATCCCTTCGGCCCGCCAGTCAGCCAGCGTGGGCGCGCTATGGCGCTTGGCGAGGCGGTTGCCCTCGGCATCCAGCACTAGGCTATGATGCCGATAGCGCGGCTCGGGCAGACTGAGCACGGCTTGGAGCAGGCGATGCGCGTGGGTCGAGGGCATGATGTCGCGCCCGCGCACGATATGGGTGACGCCTTGCGCGGCGTCGTCGACCACCACAGCGAGGTGATAGCTCGCCGGGCGATCCTTGCCCTTGAGCACCAGGTCGCCGAGCAGTTGCGGATCGACCGGCGTCGTGCCGGCCAGTTCGTCGGTCCAGGCGAGCGGCCCCGCGCGCCGCGCCGCTTCGCCCGCATCGAGCCGCCAGGCGTAGGCCTCGCTGGCCATCCGCGCCGCGCGGGTCGCCGGATCGATCACTCGGCACGTGCCGGGGTAAAGCGGTCCGTCGGGACCATGCGGCGCGTGCAGGCTGGCGGCGACTTCGCGTGCGATCTCGGCGCGGGTGCAGAAACAGGGATAGGCGAGTCCGGCATCGCGCAATCGATCGAGCGCGGCATCGTACAGCGGCAACCGCTCGGATTGCACCGACATCGCATCCCAGCCGAGCCCGAGCCATTCGAGATCCTCGACAATACCGCCGACATGCTCGGGGCGGGACCGCGTCACATCGGTATCCTCGATCCTGAGCAGGAAGCACCCACCATGGTCGCGCGCGCGGTCGTGCGCCTGGATCGCCGACCAGGCGTGGCCCAAATGCAACCCTCCGGTCGGGCTCGGCGCGAAACGGCTGACGATCATCGCGGCGACTCTTGACCACGAGTCATGGCCTGTGCTGTCATCATGGCGTCATCCTGATCGGCTTTACGCCCGCCAGGAAAGCGAAGGGGGAAGGTGTGTTTCATCCCGACCTAATGCGACATCCGGACAGTTGCCCGGCGTTGGTGCTGAACGCGGATTATACCCCGCTCAGCTATTACCCGCTCTCCGTCTGGCCATGGCAGACCGCCGTCAAGGCGGTCTTTTTGGATCGGGTCGATATCGTCGCGCATTACGAACGCGAAGTGCGCAGTCCGACCTTCGCGTTGAAGCTGCCCAGCGTGATCGCGCTCAAGCAATATGTCCGGCCGAGCGCGTTCCCGGCCTTCACCCGGTTCAACCTGTTCCTGCGCGACCGTTTCCAATGCCAATATTGCGGCACGCACAAGGATCTCACCTTCGACCATGTCATCCCGCGCGCTTATGGCGGGCGCACGACGTGGGAGAATGTCGCCACCGCCTGCGCGCCGTGCAATCTGCGCAAGGGCGGGCGGACGCCGCGCGAGGCGAAGATGCCGCTGCATGTCGAGCCGATCCGCCCGACCAGCTGGCAATTGCAGGAACATGGGCGGAGTTTTCCGCCGAACCATCTGCACGATACGTGGCATGACTGGTTGTATTGGGATGTCGAGCTGGAGGCTTAGGGGCTGCGGCCCCGAAAACAGTCATTCCCGGGCATTATTCGAGCAAAATGACGCGGCTGGGTGAACTCAACCCGTCATGCCGGGCTCGTCCCGGCATCCACTGTGCGGCAGACCGAACGGCCTGAGTTCCTCGTCCTGCGCCGGCGGCACGGTGGATCCCGGCACAAGGCCGGGATGACGGTTGGGATATAGACGCTTGCTGATCTGTTTCATGCAAACGTATGCGCCCTCCGTGAGCGCATTTTGGAATAAAATGCCATGAGCGGGTCCGATAACGAAATGATTGACCCAAATCGCGCTGCAGTGCAGCAGGGCGACATGGCCGACCTCCCCACCATCACCAACAATCCCGACGTGCGGTTCCTGGGCAAATTGCTCGGCGACGTGATCCGCGCTTATGGCGGCGAGGCGCTGTTCAAGCGCACCGAATATATCCGGTCGGCCTCGGTCGATCGCCATCGCGGCGTCGGCGGCGATGTCGATCTCGGGCTCGACCGGCTGTCGCTCGACGAGACGCTCGATTTCGTTCGCGGTTTCATGCTGTTCTCGATGCTCGCCAACCTGGCCGAGGACCGGCAGGGCGTCGCCGCCGAGCCGGGCGCGGATGTCGCGGCGGCGCTGCAACGGCTGGCGGATGAGGGGATCGGCAAGGACAAGGTCATGCATCTGCTCGACCACGCTTTGGTCGCGCCCGTCCTGACCGCGCATCCGACCGAAGTGCGGCGCAAGTCGATGATCGACCATCGCAACCGCATCGCGCAATTGATGGCGCTGCGCGATCGCAAGGTGGCGACGACCCAGGAAGGCGACGATGTCGAGCAGGCGATCACGCGGCAGATCGCGCTCTTGTGGCAGACGCGCGTGCTGCGGCGCGAGCGGCTCTATGTCGCCGACGAGGTGGAGACCGCGCTCTCCTATCTGCGCGACGTGTTCCTGCCGGTGTTGCCCGGCCTCTATCAGCGCTGGGACCGCGCGCTCGGGGAACGTACGCCGAGCTTCCTCAAGCCGGGCAGCTGGATCGGCGGCGATCGCGACGGAAATCCCAATGTCGTCGCGGAATCGCTGACCGCGGCACTGGCCCGTTCGTGCGAGGCGGTCCTTGGCTATTATCTCGACGCGGTCCATGCGCTCGGCGCCGAATTGTCGATCTCGACCGATCATGCGCGAGTCAGCGATGAGTTGCTCCAGCTGGCGGCGGCGAGCGGCGACGATGCGCCGAGCCGCGACGACGAGCCGTATCGCCGCGCGTTGTCGGGGGTCTATGCCCGGCTCGCGGCGACGCATCGCGCGCTGACCGGCAAGTCCGCACCGCGTCCGGCCGCGCTCAAGGGCGAGGCTTATGCCGATCCGCAGGCGCTGCGCCGCGACTTGGTCATCATCGCTCACGCTTTGGCGGACGAAGGCGCGGGGCCGCTCGCCTCGGGCGGCGCGCTTGGCCGGCTGATCCGCGCGGTCGATACGTTCGGCTTCCATCTGGCGACGCTCGACCTGCGCCAGAACAGCGCGGTCCACGAACGCACCGTCGCCGAATTGCTCAAGGTTGCCGGGGTCGAGGCCGATTATATCGCGCTCGACGAAGCCGCGCGCGTGGCGCTGCTGCGCCGCGAACTCGCCAATGTCCGCCCATTGGTCAGTCCCTATGCGACCTATAGCGCCGACACCGCGTCCGAACTCGCGATCCTGCGCGCGGCGGCGGAGGCGCATGGCAAATACGGGCCGGCCTGCATCCGCCAATATATCGTCTCGATGGCGATGTCGGTCAGCGACCTGCTCGAAGTCCATCTGATGCTCAAGGAAGTGGGGCTCTATGTGCCCGGCGATCCGCCGACCGCGGCGATCATGGCGGTGCCGCTGTTCGAGACGGTCGGCGATCTGGAAGCGGCACCGGCGATCATGGCCGAGTGGTTCGCGCTGCCCGAAATCGCCGGGCTCGCGGTCGGGCGCGGCGTCCAGGAAGTGATGATCGGCTATTCGGACTCGAACAAGGATGGCGGCTATCTGACCTCGACCTGGCAATTGAGCCGAGCGTCGGAAGCGCTCGAGCCGGTGTTCGAACAGGCGCATGTCGGCATGCAATTGTTCCATGGCCGCGGCGGCGCGGTCGGCCGCGGCGGCGGGTCGTCCTTCGCGGCGATCCAGGCGCAGCCGCCGGGATCGGTCCAGGGGCGCATCCGCATCACCGAACAAGGCGAAGTGATCGCCGCCAAATACGGCACCCGCGAAAGCGCCACTACCAATCTCGAGGCGATGGCCGCTGCAACCCTGCTCGCCAGCCTCGCGCCTCCCGCGCTATCGGATGCTGATCGCAAGCGGTTCGGCACGGCGATGGACGAGCTGTCGGCGACAGCGTTCAAGGCCTATCGCGACCTGGTCTATGGAACCGAGGGCTTCCGCACTTTCTTCCGCGAAATGACCCCGATCGCGGAGATCGCCAATCTCAAGATCGGTAGCCGCCCGGCAAGCCGCAAGAAATCGGATGCGATCGAGGATCTGCGCGCGATCCCCTGGGTGTTCAGCTGGGCGCAGGCGCGCGTAATGCTGCCGGGCTGGTATGGGGTCGGACAGGCGCTGGCAGCGTTCGAGGACAAGGCGCTGTTGCGCGAAATGGCGCAAGCTTGGCCGTTCTTCGCGGCGACGCTCGACAATATGGAGCAAGTGATCGTCAAATCCGACATGGACATCGCCGAACGCTATTGCTCGCTGGTCAAGGACCGCGCGCTGGCCGACGCGATCTTCCCGCGCATCCGCGACGGCTGGAAATTGACCCGCGATGGCCTGCTCGACGCGACCGGACAATCGCGGCTGCTCGAAAGGAATCCTGGCCTCGATGCCTCGATCCGCTTGCGCCTGCCCTATATCGAGCCGCTCAACCTGCTCCAAATCGAGCTGATGAAGCGCCACCGTGCGGGGGAGGACGATCCACGGATCGGCGAAGGCATCCTGCTGTCGATCAATGCAATCGCCACGGCATTGCGAAATTCAGGCTGAAGACGCGTCTCTGGTTAACCAGCTTCTAACATCCTGCCGTTACTGCGGCGGGCGTGTCACGGCGCTGGTTCCTCCTTCGAACGCGTATTCCGGCAGGCTTCGGCCTGCTGGCGATGGTCGCGTCGTGCCTGCCCCAGGCCGGTGTACCGCTGCAAAGCACCCAGCGTCCGATCGCGACGGTGACGATGATCAATCGCCTCGCGCTCGACTTGCCGGCCGATATCGCTGCCAAGCTTCCGGCTTTGGTCGATGCGACGGTTTCCAATGCCGCGATCAGCGCCGCCCAGCCGCTGCTGGCGCTGTCGACGACGCGCAGCCCCGACGATGCCGCGCGCGCGATCGAATGCATGACCGCGGCGGTCTATTATGAAGCACGGTCGCAGAATGACGACGGCCAGCGCGCCGTCGCGCAGGTCGTGCTCAATCGCGTGCGCGATCGCGCCTTTCCCGACAGCGTGTGCGGCGTGGTCTATCAGGGATCGACCCGGCGCACCGGATGCCAGTTCAGCTTCACCTGCGACGGATCGATGGCGTTCCGCCGTGATCCCGCTTCCTGGGCGCATGCCCGCGACATCGCGGTTTCGGCGCTGTCCGGCCAGGTCTATGCGCCGGTCGGCTCGGCAACCTTTTATCACGCCAATTACGTGCTGCCCTGGTGGGCATCGAGCATGGATCGCATCGCGACGGTCGGCGCCCATATCTTCTACCGCTGGCGCGGCGGGCTGGAAGGCGCGCTCGCCAACAGCCAGAATTATTCGGGCCTGGAGCCCAGCGTCACTGGCCGCACAACGCCATGGCCAGGCGGCGACAGCGGCACTGCCCTCGCGGCAACCTATGCCGGCTTTAATGCGCAGGAAGTCGATTCGGGGGTGGTCGTCCATCGCGGCGGCGCGACCGCTCCTGCGCCCGAGACCGCGGCGCTGTCGGCCCCGGTTCCGGTCGCGCCGCTGCCGATGGGCAAGCGCATCCGTGTGAGCAGCGCGATGGCCTCGACGGGCAATGTCCGTGTCCATCGCGGCGTGGGGCCGGCGGATGCCGGCGATATGCCGGCCGATCTTCCGAGCGTTGATTAAGCGATCAAGCGGCGCGCATTGCTGCGCGCGGCTTCGGCCAAGCGGACCATAACGACGCTGCCCCGGCCAGGATGCCGATCGCGGCCAGCGCCGCTACCGGAACCCGGGTCAGCGCGGCAAAGGCCTCGATCCAGGCCGCGCTACGCCCGAAGCTTTCGACCAGAGCGGCCTGCGCAACGGTGATCGCGGCGACCGTCAGGAACGGCCTCCGGCTGCGGGGATAGGCCAGAGCGAGCAGGACGGCGACCACGCCGGCGCCCAATTCGGCGGTCAGGTAAGCGGCATCGAACGGGCTCAGCCCGGGAACGGCCATTGGCGGCAACAGCCGGGTCACGATCGGCGGCAAGACCAGCAACAAAGTCGATAACATGTAGCCGGCATGCAGCCAGACCTGGCGGCGATCGAGCAACGCGGCGCGGACGAAGAACAGGAGCGCGATACTGGCGATCGCGTCGTCGAGCCCCAGCATCGCGCCGAACGGGGCGTAGAAGGGATGCCCGGCGAGTGCTTTCGCCGCCATGCTCTGCATTGCCAGCAGCGCGCCCGCCATGAACAGCGGCACGACGGCGAACACCGCCAGGCCGGCCGTGCGATGAAGGGCATTGCGTCGCTGATGGATCGACCAATGCTGAAAGAAGACCAGGGCGATCCACAAGGCGGCGGTGAGGCCGTGGGCATGAAGCGCGAATGCGGCGTGCGGCAGGTCATGGAGATATTGCGGCCAGAACGCGACCGCGATCATCGGCACCAGCAGCAGCAACGCCCATCCGGCATGACGAAACGGCATGTGTCCCCCTTAACCGTCACCCCAGCGAAAGAGTATCGGGTTGAGCATGCCCCGCATGCTCAAGGATCGTCCGGGGGACGATCCGACCCGATGCTGGTCTCAAGCATATCGCGCTTCTGCTTGAGATCCCAGCTTTCGCTGGGATGACGGGTGGAAGGTCAGGCCGCGCCCTCCAGTTCAAGCAGGAAGGCTTTGCCTTCCAAGCCCCCGGCAAAGCCGGTCAGCGCGCCGTTGGTGCCGATCACGCGATGGCAGGGCGCCACGATCGAGATCGGATTCTTGCCGTTCGCCGCACCCACCGCGCGGAACGCGGTCGGGCGGCCGAGCTGGCGGGCGATCTCGGCATAGGACCGCGTCTCGCCGAACGGGATGGTCAGCAATGCCGCCCACACGCTCTTCTGGAAATCGGTGCCGTGGAAATCGAGCGGCAGGTCGAAATGGGTGCGCGTGCCAGCGAAATAGTCGCTCAACTGGCGCATTGTCTCGACCAGCACCGGGTGGTCGGCCTGTTCGGTCATCGCGCCCAGCCGGACGCGATCGGGATCGTCATTCTCCCACAGGATCGCGGCTAGCCCGCGGTCGCTCGCGACGAGCTTGAGCATGCCGACCGGGGAGGCGTAGCTGGTGAAAGCAAAGGTCATGGCTTGGTCCTTCGTGGCTTGGACCAAGGATCTAGGCGCGCCACCGACCGCCGGCTTCCCGGCCCTTGCGCTCAATGCCATTTAGCGTCCAATCCCCATGCGCTGCAGCTCCTTATGCCCTTCCATCTGGTGCTTGATCGCGCCGGCGAGATGCAGGACGAACAATAGGTAGACCAGATAGGCGATCAACTCGTGCGCTTCGCCGAAAGTGGAATGGATCCATTCTTTGGTGTCAGGCGCCATGCTCATGATGAAGCCCAGCCGCGGCCATTCGAACGTGCCGAAGAACAGCATCGGATGCGTCGCCGCGTCCTTCCATGCCGAATCCATCACCCACCCGGTGATCGGCATCGCCAGGATGACGACATAGAGCCCCCAATGGACGATATGCGCCGAGATCCGCTCCCATGGCTTGTAGCGGGCGGGAAAGGGAGGCGGCTTGTGCCCGATCCGCCACAACAGCCGCAGGATGGCGAGCGCCAGAATGGTGACGCCGGTCGATTTGTGGATGTCGATCATCGGCCGGACATATTCGCCGATCGCGTCGTTATGATCGCCGAGCGGCCAGACCCAGGCAAGGGTGACGTTGGTCACCACGCCGATCGCGATCAACCAGTGCAACCAGATTGCGGTTTTCGTGAACCGTTCGTTCTCCACGACGTACTCCCGTAAGCAATTACCATTCCGGCTAGTCCGGCGCCGTAACGAACGCTAGGGATATGGCGCCCCCAAATGAAGTCGTGTTCTCCATGATTCAGCGTACCCCGGCGGACGCGCTCGCCCAGTCCTTCGCCAAGCTTTCCCCGCGCCTCAATCCCCGCCGCGTGGGGTGGCCGAGCCGCGGGGTGACGGCACTCGTATATGTGGCTTTCGCCGCCTTGGTGGTTCAGGCGTTCCTGCGCCAGGGCTTCCTGGTCTGGTCGGTCGGCGTCGGCTATATCCTCTATGACACCGCGCTGTTGATCTTCACCGCAGTGCAGATCTGGCCGCTGCGCCACGGTGCGCGACCCGCACCCCCGTCCGACGCCCGGTCCAGCCTCGCCATCATCGTCGCGGCGCGCAACGAAGCCGCGGTGCTCGACGTGACGATCGATCGCCTGGCCGCGCAGAAGGACGCGCCCGATCTGATCCTGATCGCCGATGACGGATCGGACGACGCGACGCCGGAGACGCTCGCGCGCTATGGCCTAGAGCAGCCAGCGCTGGGCACGATCAGCCCGCCGGCGCCCGGCCTGCCGTCGCTACGCTGGCTGCGGCTGCCGCATGGCGGGAAAGCGCGCGCGCTCAACGCCGCGATCCTGCATGTCAGTGAAGAGATCGTCGTCACGGTCGATGCCGATACGTTGCTCGAGCCCGGCGCGATCGCCGCGATGCGCAACGCCTTCGCCGCCGAACCCGAACTGGTCGCCGCAACCGGCGTGATCCGCCCGATGTGCGGGCCCAGCCTGTCCGGCCGGCTGTTCGAGTGGTTCCAGACCTATGAATATGTCCGCAACTTCCTGTCGCGTTACGCCTGGGAGCGACTGAACGGCCTGCTGCTGGTGTCGGGCGCGTTCGCCGCGTTCCGGACCAGGGCAGTGGTCGAGGTCGGCGGGTTCGATCCCGATTGCCTGGTCGAGGATTACGAGCTGATCCATCGCCTGCACCGCGTCGCGCACGACACGGGTCGCGATTGGCAAGTCCGGGTGGTCGGCGACGCGCTCGCCTCGACCGACGCGCCGGCGACGCTTCCCGCGTTCCTGCGCCAGCGCCGCCGCTGGTTCGGCGGGTTCCTGCAGACGCAGCATTGGAACCGCGACATGGTTGCCAATGGGCATTTCGGGAAGCTCGGCACCGCGATGCTGCCGGTCAAGGCGGCCGATACGGTGCAGCCGGTGTTCGGCCTGACCGCGTTCGTCATCCTGCTGGTGGTGCTGTTCAGCGGCCGCTTCCACATCGTGCTGCCGATCCTGATCATCATGGCGGTCAAGATCCTGGTCGACCTGACCTTCCATCTGACCTCGCTCCACCTCTATTCGCGCTGGACCGGCCAGACCAAGGGGCTGCGTTTCGGGCCGGCACTGGCGGCGGCAGTGCTCGAGCCGTTCAGTTTCCAGCTATTCCGCCACTGGGGCGCGATCCTGGGCTGGAAGGCGTTCCTGACCGGCCGCGAGACCTGGGCAAGGCAGAGCCGGACGGCGATCGCCGAGGTGAAGCGGGAAGGGTGAGGCGTGGCTGCCGGTTGCCGCGCCGTATACGTGAGGAAGAAGTCATTGGTGGGGCGCTTTTTGGTTTTGAACGTCTGGAAGTGGAGGGTTTCCAGTCGGGCAGGTTTTAGAGAATAGCCGCGCAAAAGCGGCCACTCGCCTTACTCGGTCGGGTGCATTCGTTCCCAGGTAATGAAGTGCGGTAATGGAGTTGCTGAGGCGTAGGCCATGAAGACTTCGAGCACCTCCTCAAATTCGAAGATGTCGTCGGCGCGCGTCGCCATGTCAGGGTCGTCATTCCGGTGTGCCGCGCGGAAATGTTGCCGGCTACTCCCTTCTCTCTTCTCTACCGCATAACCACCCTTGCGGGAGGCGGTTTGGATATAGGTCTCGGGGCCGGACTCCAAGATCACAAAACTTCCCGCGCCAACTCCGATCAAGGCGTCGTGAATTGCGCTCGGCTTGATCATTCCTGTAAACCTCTCCCCTTCGACACTCAGCGTAAGCCCTTTCGAGATCGTCACTGCGGCTGACTTTCGTCGAGGCGTTCGGTCAGAAGAGGCCGCAGCATCGCGAATAAAACGGACCAGCGGCTCGGCCTCCCTCCTGTCTTTGTGCGCGGACCAATAGATGAACGGCCCACCAAAAAGGAAGACAGCCGCGATGACCAGTAATTGACGAAGCGATGCTGATCCCTCGGCGATCAATTCATGTACTATGAACGCCATTAGCGGGATCAGGAGCGAAAACATAACGACGCCGTTGAGGTCAGAGCCAGCTCGACCGCGCACACGCGTCCCGACACCGTCGCCCGAAATAACTCCGAACAACATAGGACCATTTTGGTCGAAAGCACTGAGCCAGAGGCATATAAATGGTCCGGCAATCCAGCCGCGAGCGCCGTTCTTAGGATCGAACCAACCTTTCTTGCGTGACCGGATGGCCGCCGCTACCTCAGCCGCTGAATGCGGCGACCTGACTTCGAAACGGTACCCGAACGGTTGAAAATGCATGAAGAGCTTACCCCCGATAGCGTCGCTGCCCGGCATTCTTGAAAGCTGAATCGATGACCGCTTTCAGACAAGCGTAAGGCAGCGCTTAACGGCGTGGAATGGTCGATAGCGGACACGCGATGCAAAGCGAATGACGAACCTGGGTGAATCTCTTTCAGGGCACGGGCGACGGAGCGATCGGATCCGTTGCGCGATAACTGATCGCAGCCCCATTGGATGTCGCCAATTGCTTGAAGACGCGCGCACGGGATGCCCGGGCGATCAGGAGATGGCCAGGGCCGGTCCAGACAACATTGGTCCAGATCGTCCCGCGCTTCCCGCCCGCCGCTCCTCCATCGTCGGCTACGAACACCTCTTGCGCGTCGTCCTGCGGTAGGCCGGCCCGGCCGACGCGGACGACGGTCGCGAAATCGGTGGTGGCGCCGCAATTGCGCGATTCGGTGACGGCGTAACGATCGCTGCCGGGGTCGCGGGCCACCTGTACGACGTCCGACGTGCAGAGCTGCGCTTGGCTGCAGCTGCCCAACCCGGCGATCAACGGGAGCAGGTATCTCCTCATGACGATGGTATGCACGACTTCACACGAACGAAGAAGATCGGGACAGAACCGCGCCGTCCTTCCAGTCATCTCCGGAGAAAAAGCGAAGAGCGAGCACCCAGACCGATCCTAAACCCTGCCTGTACGGCCGGTTCAGGGCTGGCCAAGGTTGCGGCTGATACATCCCGTCGGGTCAGCACCGACAGGAGGTTGTAATGACGCGTACCATGATGTTTCTTTCGACGGCGGTGGCGGGTAGCCTCCTTGCCTTCCTGCCCACCACTGCCTCGGCGCAGCGCTGGGGCTCGTATGGCGACGGCTATCGGCACTACGGCTATAATGACGGCTATTATCGCGATGGCGGGCGCGACCATTGGCGCGAACGCCGCGAGCGTTGGGAAGCGCGGCGGCGCTGGGAGCGCGAGCGCGAATGGCGCCGCGAGCATCGCCATCACCGGCGCTACTGGGGCTATGACGACTACCGCTATTAAATGATGCGGCGCGGCGCGGGCTCCCAAGCTCGCGCCGCGAGCGTCGCCGTTGCGTCACACGGAACTGCGGCGTCAGTCGAGAAACGGCGCCGCAAGCTCGGGCCTGACCCGCATCAGGCGGCCCGTCGCCCGGTCGATCAGCGCCCAGGTCGTGACCGCCTCGACCTTCACTTTCCCATCCGCGCCGGTGAACCGGACATGGCGGTCGAACCGCGCGCCTTGCGGCGGCTCCGACACCCAGGTCTCGGCTGTCACCGTCTCTCCGACCGACACGTTGCCGCGATAATCGATCTCGTGCCGCGTCACGACCCAGATCATGGCGTCGCGCTGTTCAGGCGTGGCGATCGTGTTCCAATGCGCCACCGCAATATCCTGGATCCACTTCACCCAGACCGCATTGTTGACATGGCCGAGTTCGTCGATGTCCGCCTCGGTCGCGGTGATGGGGTAACTTAGCCCCGCCATCTCAATAGTCGTCACCCCGGACTTGTTCCGGGGTCCAAATCTCCGCAACGGAATCCCGCCGTTGTTGCGCGTTGGATGCCGGAACAAGTCCGGCATGACGGTGTGAGGCCTTCACTCCTCGACCCCCATTTGCCACAACACGAAGCAATGCTCCTCGGCGCCTTCGTACAGGCTGTCGAACCGCCCCGACTTGCCGCCATGGCCTGCGCCCATATTGGTCTTGAGCAGCAATAGATTGTCGTCGGTCTTGGTCGCACGCAGCTTCGCCGCCCATTTGGCTGGCTCCCAATAGGTCACGCGCGGGTCGTTGAGTCCTCCGCTGATGAACATCGGCGGATAGGCCTGGGCAGTGACATTGTCGTAGGGCGAATAGGAGCGGATCAGCTCGAACGCCGCCTTGTCCTCGATTGGATTGCCCCATTCGGGCCATTCGCCGGGAGTCAGCGGCAAGCTGTCGTCGAGCATCGTGTTGAGCACGTCGACGAACGGCACGTCGGCGATCACCGCGCCCCACAGATCGGGGTCCGAATTGACCACTGCGCCCATCAATTCGCCGCCCGCCGAGCGGCCGGCGATGGCGATCTTGCCGGCGCAGGTCCAGCCATCCGCCACCAGCGCGTTCGCCACATCGACGAAGTCGTTGAACGTGTTGCTGCGCTTTTCGAGCTTGCCGTCGTGATACCATTGCTGGCCGAGATCGTCGCCGCCGCGAATATGCGCGATGGCATAAGCGAAGCCGCGGTCGAGCAGCGACAGCCGCCCGGTCGAGAAGCCCGGCGGGATGGCGTAACCGTACGCGCCATAAGCGTAGAGGAAGAGCGGGCGCGACCCGTCTTTCGGAAAGTCCTTGGGATAGACGATCGACACCGGCACTTCGGTGCCGTCGCGCGCCTTTATCTTGAGCCGCTCGGTATCGTATTTGTCGGCGTCGTAGCCCGAGGGGATCTCCTGGACCTTGAGCGTGGTCATCTCACCCGTCGCGACGTCATAGTCGTAGACCGTTCCCGGCGTGACCATCGATTCGTAGCCGAGCCGGATGACCGGCATGTCATATTCCGGATTGTCGCCCAGCCCAGCGGTGTAGCTCGCCTCCGGAAACGTGATCCGCTGCGGCGCGATGGCCGGGTCGTAACGATGGATCCAGATCTGATCGAGCCCGTCCTCGCGCCCCTCGACGACGAAATAGTCGCGATAGCATTCGACCCCGGTCATGTAGAAATGCTCCGACGGCGGGATCAGCTCGCTCCAATTGCCCGGATTGGCAATCGGCGCGGTGCACAGGCGCCACATCGGATCGGTGTCGTTGGTGTGGATGTAGAGCGTGTCGCCATGCGTCTCGACATCATATTCGCGGTCGGTCTTGCGCGGCGCGACGCAGATCGGCTTGGCCATCGGGTCGCTTGCCGGGAGCAAATAGACTTCGCTGGTGACATGATCGCCCGTGGCGATGACGATCCATTTGCGGTCGCTGGTCTCGCTGACCCCGACCCGGAAGCCTTCGTCATCCTCGTGATAGAGTTCCACGTCGGCCGTGGGATCGGTGCCGAGCTTGTGCAGTCGGGCATTGTCGGTGCGCCATTGCTCGTTGGCCAGGCCATAGAGAAACGCGCTGTCGTCGGCGGTCCAGACGATCTCCGACAGCATGCCCGGGATGGTGTCGGGCAGATGCTCGCCGGTCGCCAGGTTCCTGACCCGGATGGTGAAACGCTCCGAGCCGCTGTCGTCGATCGCATAGGCGAGCAGCTTGCCGTCGTTCGACACCGAAAAGGCGCCGAGGCGGAAATATTCCTTGCCTTCGGCGAGCGCGGGTTCGTCGAGCAGCAAATCGTCGGGACCGCCCGCGACGGGCTTGCGCCACCATTTGCGATACTGGCCGCCGGTCTCGTACGCGGTCCAATAGAGCCAGTCGCCGTCCTTTTGCGGGACCGAGGCATCGTCCTCTTTTATCCGCCCCTTCATCTCTTCGTAGAGCCGGTCGGTCAGCGGCTTGTGCGGCGCCATCATTGCCTCGAAATAGGCGTTCTCCGCCTCGAGATAGGCGAGCACATCCTTGTCTTTCACGTCAGGATAGCTGGGGTCCTTGAGCCAGGCCCAGGGGTCCTCGATCATGATGCCGTGGGTGGTGAAGGAGTGCGGACGGATCGCCGCGACGGGCGGCTTGGGCTGGTCGGTCATGGCACCGACATAGCGACGCCGCGGCACTTGTCGAAGGCCTTGCGTGACGGGAAAGGCAGGCACACGCCTGTCCCGTTCTGCCACAGCGCCGGGCGTTGTGTTCCCGCCGCGCGTATCGTCGCTTGACCTCTGCGTCTCGCGCGCAAATGTGCGCCATTGCGCTTTTCGCGCGTTAACCACCCTGTCGTCCCGGGGACGCCGCCGATGGAAATAGCCTGATGTCCACTTATGCCGACCGCCTTACTGCTCTTCGCGAGCAATTGAAGCGCGAGCGCCTCGACGGTTTCGTCGTGCCGCTGACCGACGAACACATGTCCGAATATGTCGGCGCCTATGCGCAGCGGCTGGCCTGGCTGACCGGGTTCCAGGGATCGGCAGGGACCGCGGTGGTGTTGCCGGCGGAAGCGGCGATCTTCACCGACGGGCGCTACACGCTCCAGGTGCGCGAGCAGGTCGACGGCGATCACTGGCAATTCGTCGGCGTGCCGGAGACCAGCGTGTCCGATTGGCTCGGCCGCCATGCCGGACAGGGCGCGCGGATCGGCTACGATCCCTGGCTGCACACTTCGGCCTGGGTGAAGGAAGCCGAAAAGGCGCTGGCGGCGAAGGGTGCGACGCTGGTCGCGGTCGACACCAATCCGGTCGACGCGGTGTGGCCCGATCGTCCGGCACCATCGGACGCGCGGCTGGTCGTTCAGCCCGATGCGCTCGCGGGCAAGTCCTCGGCGGAAAAGCGCGCCGATATCGTCGACTGGCTGACCGAACAGCAGGCCGATGCGGTCGTGCTGTCGGCGCTCGATTCGATTGCCTGGACGCTCAATGTGCGCGGCGCCGATGTCGATCGCACGCCGGTCGCGCTCGCTTATGCCATCGCCAATGCCGATGGCACGGTCGACCTTTATGTCGCGCCCGAGAAGATGAGCGACGAGGTCGCCGCGCATCTCGGCAATGCGGTGCGCGTCCATGACCGCAACGATTTCGCGCCGGCGCTGGCGGCTTATGGCGGCAAGCGCGTCGCTGCCGACCCGGAACGCGCTGTGGCGGCGATCTTCGACGGGCTGCAGCGCGGCGGGGCGACGGTGCTCGCATTGCGCGACCCGGTGGTGCTGGCCAAGGCGATCAAGAACCCGGCCGAGGCAGCAGGGCATCGCGCCGCGAGCGTGCGCGACGGCGCGGCACTGACCCGCTTCCTCAAATGGTGCGAGGAGGCGCTGCCCAAGGGGACCGAGACCGAATTGTCCGCGGCGGCCAAGCTGCAGGAGTTGCGCGAAGCGACCGGTCTACTCAAGGATCTGAGCTTCGACACGATCTCAGCGACCGGCCCGCACGGCGCGAGCCCGCATTACCGTGTCGACGAAGACTCGAACCTCAAGATCGAGACTGGCCAGCTCTACCTGGTCGATTCGGGCGGGCAATATGCCGACGGCACCACCGACGTGACGCGCGTCGTGCCGGTAGGCGAGCCGACCCCGGAGATGCGCGACCGCTTCACTCGCGTGCTGCAGGGCCATATCGCGCTCGCCACCGCGGTGTTCCCCGAAGGCACCAATGGCGGTCAGCTCGACAGTTTCGCGCGCCGGCCCTTGTGGGAGGCCGGTCTCGATTTCGCGCACGGCACCGGCCATGGCGTCGGCTCGTACCTTGCGGTGCACGAAGGGCCGCAGCGCATCGCCAAGCCCAATTATCCCGGCGGTGGTCCGGCCGAGCCGCTTCGTCTCGGCATGATCATCTCGAACGAGCCGGGTTATTACAAAGCGGGCGAATACGGTATCCGCATCGAGAATCTCGTGCTGGTCGAGCGGCGCGACATTCCCGGCGCCGAACAGCCGATGATGGGGTTCGAGACGCTGACCTTCGCGCCGATCGAGCGCCGGCTGATCGAGCCGGCGATGCTGACCCAGGCCGAGCGTGCGTGGCTCGACGCCTATCATGGCCGCGTGCTCGACGTGCTGGGGCCGGAGCTCGGTGCCGACGAACGGGCGTGGCTGTTGGCGAAGTGCGCGCCGATCGGGGGATAAAGGGCCGCTCCGAAATCTCATCCGGCGCCTGCAGATTTGAGACGGTGGAGGACCATGCTCGATCGTCATGCCGGGCTCGTCCCGGCATCCACTGTGCAGGTTAGCGCGTAGCAGGAGCTTCTTTTCCTGGGCTTGCCGCCCGGTGGCGTTCGAGCGAGATCGTGTCCCCCGCACACGATCTTGGCTTGCCGGGGGCAAGCCAAAGCTCGAACGGGCACAAGGCCGGGGTGACGCAGTCAGTGGCGTCGAACGGACGACGTTCAGCTCGTCCGCGTTCGACTCTAGCTACCCCAGACACGCCCCATTGGTCGCGATCACTTCGCTGTACAGCTTGGCGGAATCCTTGAACGTCCGTTCCTGCGTCTCGAAATTGACGTGGACGATGCCGAACCGTTTCGAATAGCCGAGCGACCATTCGAGATTGTCGAACAACGACCATAACATATAGCCCTTGATCCGCGCGCCCTGCTCGATCGCCTTGCCGACCGCGGCGACATGTTCGCGTAGATAGGCGGCGCGCAACGGGTCTTCGACCCGGCCTTGCGATGCGGCGGGGGGGTCGTAGAAAGCGGCGCCATTCTCGGTGATGTAGATCGCCGGATCGCCGTAATTGTCCTTCACCCACAACAGCACGTCGGTCAGGCCCTGGCCGAATACTTCCCAGCCGGTGGTGGTGTAAGTCGCCTGAGGCTGGACAACCATTCCCGCGCGGACCGGGAAACTGTCGTCGGCCTTGGTGACGTTGCGGGTGTAGTAATTGACCCCGACGAAATCGATCGGCTGTTTGGCCAGCGCCAGATCCTCCGCCGACCAATCGATCCAGGCCTCGCCGAACACGTCGGCGAGTTCGGGCGGGTTCGTGCCCTGGATGGCGGGGTCGAGATATTGGCGGTTCATATATGCCGTGGCGCGCGCGGTCGCGGCCTGGTCCTCGGGCGAATCCGACGCCGGATATTTGGGCTCGAGATTCACCACCAGCCCGATCTCGTGCTTGCCGATCTCGCGATAGGCTTTCACCGCGGCGCCGTGCGCGCGCATCAAATTGCGGCTGGCGATCGGCGCTTCGAACACATTCTTGTGTCCCGGCGCGAGCGCGCCATGAAGATAGCCGCCATCGGTCACCACCCAGGGTTCGTTGAGCGTCACCCACTTCGTCACTCGGCCATCGAGCCGGTCGAACAGTACGCGGCCGTAATCGGCGAACCAGTCCGCACTATCACGATTCAGCCAGCCGCCTCTGTCGTCGAGGGCGGCCGGCAGGTCCCAATGATAAAGCGTGCACAACGGCTCGATGCCGTTGGCGAGCAACGTGTCGACCAGTCGCTCGTAAAAGCCCAGCCCGGCTTCGTTCACCTGGCCGATGCCGTCGGGCAGCACGCGGCCCCAGGCGACCGAGAAGCGATAGGCCTTGAGCCCCAGCCGCTTCATCAGCGCGACGTCGTCGGCCATGCGGTTATAATGATCGCAGGCGACATCGCCGGTATCGCCCTTGGCCGCCATCAGCCGCGGATCGTGGCTGAAGCGCTGCCAAATCGACGCGCCGGCGCCATCGGCGAGCGGTGAGCCCTCGATCTGGTATGCCGCGGTCGCGCATCCCCACAGGAAATCGTCGGGGAACGGATTACTCATGTGTCTCGGGCCTTCTTCTTGCTGGTTTTCTGGGGACCGCCTGGGGCGGGAACGGTGCGGCGCTGCTCGAGCAGCCAGCGCCACATCGTCGGATCGTCATAAGCAGGCTCCCACGATCCGTGGGTCATCTGCGGATAGATCGTCATCTTCGGGCGGACACTGCCCTTGCAGGCATCGACCTTCTTGACGATCGCGAAGCCTTGCTGGGGATCGACAACGTCATCCTGGTCGCCGTGGAACGCCCAGATCGGCATGTCCTTGAGCACGCAGGGGTCGAGGTCCTTGTCCTCGGAAAGGCCGGCGACCGGCACGATCGCGGCGAATAATTCCGGGTGCCTGAGCGCCCAGGCCCAGGTGGCATAGCCGCCCAGGCTGAGCCCGGTCAGGTAGATGCGGCTGGGGTCGACGCGATACTGCTTGCGGACGGCGGCGAGCAATTGGTCGAGCTTGGCCGTGTCCCACCGTTTGTCTTCGTCGCTGGCGGCTTCGAGCTGCGGCGAGACGAGGATGAAAGGCGATCCGGGATTCTGCGCGATGATCTTGGGCGGGCCGTTGCGTTTGACCGCCTCGATATCGCTGCCGCGCTCGCCCGATCCGTGAAGGAAGATCACCAGCGGCCATTGCTGCGTCTTGTCGGCATCGTAACCGCGCGGCTTGAAGATCAAATAGGGATAGCCGCCTTCAGCCGGCGCCGGCTGCGCGGTCTGCACGCCTTCGGGAAGCGGGGGAGGGGCGGAAGGGTGTTTGGTCGCGGCGATCGTCGCCGCGGCGGCCAGGGCCAAGATCAGTCTCCTCATCCCTTGACGCTCCCCGCCATCAGCCCGGCAATGTAGTAACGCTGCAACAACAGGAAGAGCAGGAGGACGGGGATGAGCGTCACTACGGTGCCGGCCATCATCAGCTCGACATCCTGGACATGCTCGCGGCTGAGGTTGGCGAGCGCTACCGGCAAGGTCTGCTTCTGGCTGTCGTTGAGGATGATCAGCGGCCAGAGGAAATCGGACCATGAGCCGAGGAAGCTGAACGTCGCCAGGGTGGCCAGGATCGGCTTCAAGGTCGGCAGCACGATCGAGCGGAAGATCCTGCCCTCGCTTGCGCCGTCGATGCGCGCGGCCTCGAGCATCTCGTCTGGGATCGACAATGCATATTGGCGGACCAGGAAGATGCCGAACACCGTCGCGATCGACGGTACCAGCACGCCGGCGAAGCTGTTGACGATGTCGAGCGACTTGCAGATCAGGAACAGCGGAATCATCGCGACCTGCGCCGGGATGACGAGCGCGGTCAGCAGGAAGCGGAACAGCCGCTCGCGCCCGCGGAACCGCAATTTGGCGAAAGCGTATCCTGCCATCACGTTGAAGGTCAGCGACATCAGCGTGGCGAGCGTGGCCAGCGTCAGGCTGTTGACGAGGTATCGCGCCATGTCGGTGCTGGCGAAGAGTTCGACGAAATTGGCAAGGGTCGGATGCGCCGGGAGCAGGGGCGGCGGGAAGGACGAGGCCTCGCCCGGGGTCATCAGGCTGACCGATACCATCCACAGCAATGGCGCCATCGCGAACAGCGCGATGGCCCACAGTGCCAGATTGGGCAGGACACCGCCGCGCTTCATTGCGTCCACCGCTCGCTGACGCGCAGCTGCACCAGGGTCAGCGCGAACATGATCAGGAACAGCACGAAGGCGATCGCGCTGGCGAAGCCCAGGTTCCACCAACGGAATCCCTGCTCGTACATGAAATAGAGGATCGAAACGGTGCTCTCGACCGGGCCGCCCTGGGTCATGACATAAGGCTCGGCGAAGAGCTGGAAATAGCCGGCCATGGTCAGGATCGACACCACCAGCAGCACCGGGGCGAGGCCGGGAAGAGTGACGTGGCGGAGGCGCTGGAAGGCGTTGGCGCCATCGATCCGCGCCGCTTCGTGCAACTCCTCGGGGATGGTCTGCAACCCCGCCAGGATGATGATCATGTTGTAGCCGAAATTCTTCCACACCGCGAACAGCACGATCGCGGGCATCGACCAATGCGGATCGCCCAGCCAGTCGATCGGCGCGACACCGATCCCACCCAGCGCCCAATTGATCAGACCGTATTTAGTGTGGAGCAAATAGCGCCAGATCACCGCCACCGCGACGAGCGTGGTGACCACCGGCGCGAAATAGACGGTGCGGAAGAAGCCCTTGAACCGCGCCAGCTTGTTGTCGAGCAGCAAGGCGGCGGCGAGCGACATCATGATCGACAGCGGCACGCCCAGCACCACGAACCAGGCGGTGTTGCCCAGCGCTTTCCAGAATAACGGCGTCTCGAGCAGGTGGAGGTAATTATCGAACCCGACGAAGCGCAGATTGCCGATATCCGCCACCGCATAGATGTCGAAATCGGTGAAGCTCAGGATCAGCGCGGCGGCGACCGGCAGGAAGAAGAACAGCCCCAGCGCAACCAGCGCTGGCGCGACGAATCCCCAGGCTGCGCGCTCCTGGTTCATGACCGTACCTCCGCGAGCACGCCGACTTGCTTCTTGCGCGCCAATATCCACCGCCGTTTGGCGAGTATCTCATCGGCGCGCTTGTCCAGCTCGGCGACGGTCTGGTCGGTGGTCAGCTCACCGTGCGCGGCCTTCTCGGAGACGAGTTTGAGCTCGGTCGCGATCCGCTCCCATTCCGGGACCTTGGGCGTGGCACGCACCCGCGTCATCTGTTCGCCGAACGCCTTGGCATAAGGGTCGTTGGCGAGTTCGGGCGTTTTCCACACACTGATCCTGGGCGGCATATCGCCGGTCAGCGCATGGAAGCGAATCTGGATGTCGGGACGCGACAGGAACGCGACCAGCTTCCACGCCGCATCCTTCTTGGTCGAGGTTTTGAACAGCACCAGGCTGGACCCGCCAGCATTCGACACGCCGGGGCCGTCGGGGCCGGGCATCGGCGCAGTCATCCATTCGCTTTGGTGTGCGAGCGGCAGGCGGCGCTTGAACTCGCCGATCTGCCACGGGCCGGTGATGTAGAAGCTGAACCAGCCGCGATCGAATTCGTCCCAGACATTTGCGACCTGGGTGGTCGCCGCGACCGGCGCGAGCCCGTCGCGCATCGTGCTCAGGTAGAAATCGAGCGCCTTGCGGAACCCCGCGCTGCGAAAATTGCCGCGCGCATCGTCGGTAACCATCGGCTCGGATGCCTGCAGTCCGAGGATTTCGAGCGGCTCATATTCGTTGAGCGGCAAATAGGCGGCGTATTTGTCGGGCCCGACCAGTTTCTTGATCGCCACCATCTGGCGGCGCCATTCCGCCCAGTCGCGCGGCGGATGGTCGAAGCCCGCCCGCTTGAGGATATCGCGGCGATAGAACAGTAATCGCGTGTCGACATACCAGGGCACGCCGTAGAGCTTGCCGTCGACGACATTCGAGTCCCAGATGCCCGGATAATAGTCCGCGCGCGGGATCGCCGGGGTCGCCGCGATCCGCGCGTCGAGCGGTTCGAGCGCGCCGAGCGTGGCGAACTCGGGTACCCAGCTATTCCCCAATTGCGCCAGGTCGGGCATCGCGTCGCCGACGAACGCGGTCAGCAATTTCTCGTGGGCGGCGGTGAACGGCAGCTGCTGGATGCGGACCTTCACCCCCGGATTCTCGCGTTCGAATTCGGGGACGAGATCGCCGATCACCTCGCCCTCGCGGCCCATCGCCCAGACGTCGAGCACCGTCGCCGATGGCGCGGCCGAGCACGATCCCAGGAAGATCGAGACCAACCCGAAGACCAGGGGCAGCAGCCGATTCACCCCAGCCAGCCGCCAGAGAATCCCGCGCGCTGCAGCCCGCGCCTGATCGCGGGGTGGCTGCGCATCGCGTCCCAGATCATGCCGCTCCGCTGGTTCTCGATCATCGTCACGATCGGGCCCTGGTCGAAGCCGAGAAAGTCGCTGTCGACCCAACCCGCCGTCGCCGTGATCGTGCCGTGCTCATGCGGCTGGTCGGCGAAGGTGAAGCTCGGGTTGAACGCGTCGAGGAAGCCGTACTGGCCGTAAATCGCGCTACCGTAGCGCGTGTACAGCGCCTGAGTGGCGGGCTCGACGATTTCCGGCGCGAAGGGCAACGAGCCGACCACGGCGGTCGGCGCGATCGTGCCGTCGTCGAACCCGTCGGGCAAGCCGATCGGACCGCGCGCCGAATAGCCGGTGAACTGGCGTTGCGTGCCGTTGACCATCCCCTGCACGCCGCCGGGTCCGTCGCACGCGGTCAGACCCCAGATGTCCTGCGAATAGCCGACCCACCTGCCGGGGTTCCGTGTCGCGTAGTCGCGTTGCCAATAGGTCGCGCGGCGGCTGTTCTCGAAATAGTCGAACCCCGCCTCGCGCATCGTCGCGTCGCGGATGCCACGCATGTCGAGCCAACACTGAGTATATTGGTGCGCAAAGTGCGGGCCGAAGCCGAGATGGCGCGTGTCGCCGCTGCCGCGCCAGCTGTTGGGATAGGTCGAGCACCACCCGTCATAGGCGTCTTTGTCGAGGTAGAAATCGGGCGCACCAAGCGCGAGGACGTAGAGAATCTGCCCCTCGGTATAGCCGAACCACGGCGTCGCGATGAACCCGCTCTCGGGGTGCCAGCCCATCGAGACGCGCTTGTGCGTGTCCTGTTGCTGAAACCAGCGCCAGTCGCATCGTGCGTAGATCTTGGCCGAGAGGTCGCGGATCTCGGCCTCGTCGACCCGGTCGTAATATTGTCCGGCGAACAGCACGCCAGCGAGCAACCAGCTGGTGTCGACCGAGGACAATTCGTTCTGCCGGAAGCGCAGCCCGGTATCCATATCGAGGAAGTGGTAGAAGAAGCCCTTGTAGCCCGCCATCCCGCTCGGCGCGTCGCCTTGCGGCGCGGTCCAGAAGAAACGCAACGTCGCCAGCGTACGCTCGCGCGCCTGATCTCGCGTGATCCAGCCGTGCTTCACGCCGATCGGATAAGCGGTCAGCGCGAATCCGGTCGCGGCGATGCTCGAGAAGCTCGGCGTCGGCCAGCGATCGACCATCAGGCCGTTGGCCGGGTTCGACCGTTCCCAGAAGAACCGGAACGTGCGCTGTTGCATGTCGGTGAGCAGATCGGCGGTCGACATCGCCGCCGGCGCCGGGGACGCGGAGCTCGACGGCGCACCGCTCATCAGATCGGTGGAACAGCCGCCGAGCAGCGCCGTAGCGCCTCCGGCAAGCAGCAACTGGCGACGGTCAAGCATGGCGACGGCTGGACGCGCGGATGACGAGTTCGGGCTTGAGCATTTCGGTGGTCGCCTCGACAGTATCTTCGGACTCGGTGATCGCGACGAGCTTTTCGAGCGCGCGCTCGCCGAGTTCGGCGAGGTTGAGCGCCATCGTCGACAAAGCGGGCGTGACATATTGCGCGATCGGCACGCCGTCGAAACCGATGATCGCGACATCGTCGGGCGCGCGCATGCCGCCTTCGGCCAGGGTTGCCATGCACGCGACCGCCATCATGTCGTTGGCCGCGAACACGCCGTCGATATGCGGGCGTTGGCTGAGGATCTGCCATGCCGCGTCGATTCCCGAGGCTTCGCTGAAATCGCCTTCGATCTCGATTGCTGCGTCGGCGCCGAGCAACTCGGTCACCGCCGCGCGGAACCCGGCGCGGCGCGCATCGGCGTCGGCATTGCCTTGCGGCCCGGTGACGTGCGCGATCCGCTTGCAGCCCTGCGCCACCAGATGCGCGACTGCCTCGCGCGCGCCGGCCAGATTGTCGATCGCGATGGTCGGATGCGTGCCGTCGCTCGCCGCGGCGTTCATGACGATCGCGGGCAGCCCCTTGGGCAAGTTGCGACCAAGGAATTCGGCATCGACTTGCGGTGACATGACGAGCAATCCGTCGACTCGCCCGCGCATCGCCCGGATCGCCAACTCGGTCTCGTCGGCGCTGCCATGCATGTTGGACAGCAGCAGCTGAAGTCCGCGGCGATGCGCGGCGTAATCGATGCCGCGGATGATTTCGGAGAAGAACTCGCCGAACAGATCGGGCAGCACGACGCCGATCGTGTTGGAGCGGCCGCGCGACAGGCTGCGCGCGCCGAGATGCGGCACGTAATCGAGCGCGCGCGCCGCCTCGATCACGCGCTGGCGCGTCGCTGGGGTGACGCTGGCATGATTGTTGAGCGCGCGGCTGGCGGAGGCGACCGAAACCGCGGCGCGGCGAGCGACATCGCGAATGGTGACGGCCGACATCTATTCCTCCCCAACGCGCCCGCGGGCTGCGCGTGTAACCGTTTCCACGAACTCTTCTAAGCCCCAATCGGGCGCCGCGCCAAGCGGCTTTTTATGAACGTATCGATGCTAAGCGGCAGCGCGTGGGACAGCCGGCATCGGCCGCGGCAGCGCACGACCGTATTCGTCGAACAGGTGCAGCGTCTCTGGCGCCAGCGCGATACTGAGCGTCTCACCCGCCGGTCGTGTTGGCAGCGAGGCGACCAGCGGTTCGGCGAGCCCCTCGATCGCGAGATGGACGTGATGCACCGCACCAAGCGATTCGACCATCCCAACCGTGCCTGTCAGTCGGTTCGTCGCGCCGTCGGTTCCTACATGCTCGGGCCGGACGCCCAGCGTCAGGATTGTTCCGTTCGCGATCACCTCGGTGGCGATCATGGTTTCGATGACCAGACCGCCGGCCAATCTGACCGTCGCGCCCTTCGCACCCGGTCCGGCATAGGTCGCCGGAATCAGGTTCATCGTCGGCGATCCGATGAACCCCGCGACGAACATCGTGTCGGGCCGTGCATACAGATCGTCGGGCGTGCCGACCTGTTCGATCACGCCGCCGTTCAGCACGACGATGCGATCGGCCAGGGTCATCGCCTCGATCTGGTCGTGCGTGACGTAGATCATGGTCGTTCCCAGCGCCTTGTGCAGGCTGGCGAATTCGTAGCGCATGCGCACGCGCAGCGCGGCGTCGAGATTGGACAAAGGCTCGTCGAACAGGAAGACCTTGGGCTGGCGGACGATCGCGCGACCGATCGCGACGCGCTGGCGCTGGCCGCCCGACAATTCCTTGGGCCGCCGGTCGAGCAGATGCGCGATGTCCAGCGTCGCCGCAGCGGCATCGACCGCCCCCGCAATTTCCGCCTTCGATCGTCCGGCCAGCTTGAGCGCGAAGCCCATATTCTCGCGCACGCTCATATGCGGGTAAAGCGCGTAGGATTGGAACACCATGGCGATGCCGCGCTCCGACGGCGCCACGTCATTGACCGCGCGGTCGTCAATCTCGACCGTCCCCGAACTGAGAGATTCCAGACCGGCAATGCTGCGCAACAGGGTCGATTTGCCGCAGCCCGAAGGTCCCACGAACACGACGAACTCGCCATCGGCGATATCCAGATCGATTCCCTTCAGGACCTCGACCGGCCCGAACGCCTTGGCTGCTTGTGTCAGGCGTACCGTCGCCATCGCGCTCTCCTGCTGCGGCGGTGCCGCTTGCCGCGACCCTAACTGCGCTACGCCGCGATGCAAGGCGGCGGTGCGAGCGGTGACGGCAGCGATTGACTCCATGCCGCCGCACGTCAGGCTGCGGCGTAGATATGGGGCGTGATCAAGACAACGCGGGCTGAACGAGCGCGACAGGGTCAGTTCATTGACATTGTGCGATGACCTCGGCGGTGTCGGCAGGAGTGGGGCAGATGATGACGCGGAAGCGGATCGGTTCGGTGACAGGGGCGATTTTCGTGCTGTTGGCGAGTGTGGCGCTACCCGGCATGGCCGCCGCGCAGGATGGACCTTCCGTCGCCGCATCCGCATCCGACGACGCTTATCGCTATATCGACGATGCCGATGCGCTGCTCGACGCGATGGGCACCTCGCCGCCCGATCACGGCTTCAGGTTCGACGGTGTGGATTGCTGGGCCTGGGTGATGGCCGATGGCTCGACGATCCTCGCCGAGCCGCTCGGCGACGATTACCGCTATTACATCTTCGCCCCCGGCGACGATTATCCCTTCTTCGTCGGCGACCGGACCTATGCCTATGGCTTTGACGGGCGGACGCTCGCCGCGGTCTATGGCGACAACGGCGACCTGATCGATCCGTCCGACGACATCGCCGACGGGGCGGCTTGGCTGTCGGATCGCGGTTTCGGCATGAAGCGGGCGATGCAGACTCCCGAGCCGGTCTATGCCGGCGACTGGGCCGACAGCATCGGCTGGTTCGGCGCGATCGAGCTGCGGCTCGACACCTGGCGCAATCGGCCGGGCTGGGTTCGCTATCGCGCCGGACCGGGACGGTGGCATCATCGCGACTGGCGCGAGAAGCTCGGTGCCGAGGGCCAAAAGCGGCGTGAGCGCGCCGAGTGGTTCGACCGGTGGCGGCGTGGCGGCTATCGCGGCCGGCCGCAAGATGGCGGCAAATGGGTCACCACGCCGGGCGGCGCGCAGCCGGGCAAGGACATCGGCCCTGGCAATTGGCCTGGCAGAGGCCATTGGATCGGGCGCCCACGGCCGGTCGCACCCCCGACGCCAGGCACGCCTGGAGCGACACCGGGCTGGCCGGGTCGCGGTGACGGTGCCGGGCCAGGTCGCCGGCCGTACCCGCCGCGCTTTGGCCGGCCGGTCCCGGGTTCGCCCATGCCGACCGCTCCCGCCGCTCCCGTGACCTCTCCGCCGCCAGTCATTGCTCCGACGCCGAGTGCGCCGGGGGCGAAACCCGGCTGGCCGGGTCGCGGCGACAATGCCGGACCGGGTCGCCGCCCCTATCCGCCGCGCTTCGACCGGCCGGTCCCGGGGTCACCCATGCCGACCGCTCCCACTGCTCCCGAGACCTCCGCGCCGCCGCCGGTCGCCGTTTCCCCGGCGCCGGACGGCGACCGTGGCGGCCGCCCGATGCGCTGGCCTCGGATTCAGCGCGATGGCGATCGGCCGACTATAGTTGCGCCGCCGGCTGCGCCCGCACCCGCTCCGGCACCAGCACCTGGCGCGATGCGCGGCGGCGGGCGCTTCGAACGGCCGGTCCGCATCGCGCCACAGCCGCCGATGGCGAAGATAGACCGCGGGGGAGCGACCGACTCGCCCCCGCCCGAAGTGCGGGCCGTATCGCCGCGCCCCGAGCCTCGGCGCTTCCCGCCGCCCGTTTCGATCGCGCCGCGGCCGAGCTTCACACCGCCGCGCGCACCCGTCTCGGCGCCGCCCTCACCGCCACCCTCTCCGCCTTCGCCACCGGCGGCGGCGCGAGTCGCTCCGGCGCCGCCGGCCGCGCGACCAGGCGGCCTGGCTTCCGGGCCACGCAACGTCGGATCGCCGCGGGGCGATGGCGGCAACAGGCCCGGCGGCAAGGGCAGAGACAAATAGCCTTACCGGCATGATCACCCCGGTTGCTCTCGCGGCGGAAGGGTCCCGCGCCCGCTCCGGAGCCGGCGCGACGTGCGTGTCCAAACTGCAACCGACCGCACCTAAAATCGTTTCACCTGCCGCGCGATCGGAGGGAATTCCGCGGTCGTGCGTTGATGACATGTCCGGCGGCGTTTGACGTGTAACCGGGCGTGTAAGAAGAAGTGAGAGGTCACCATGCGTAACAAGATGATTCTGGCTTTGGCTGCCGCCGGCACGATGCTGGTCGCCGCTACCCCAGCCATGGCGCGCGACGGATGCGGCCGTGGTTTCCATCGCGGTTGGCATGACCGCTGCGTGCCCAATCGTGGACCGGGCTATTATGCGGGCGGCCCGAATGTCCGACTGGTCATCGGCAATTATTATCCCAATCGCGGCTATTGGGATGGCCGCCGCTATTGGTGGCACCGCGAGCGGTGGAACGGTGGCTGGCGCTATCGCTGAGCTGACGAAGGGCTAGGCGGCGCGGCAAAGCCGCGCCGTCGGACGGGCCGGGCTGCGCCCGCCCGCCGGCCGGGGCAAACCCCTTTGATCCACATTTAGCCGCAGGCTAAATGTGGATGGGTTTGCCCGTCACCGCCATCGCCGCTTCCTTGATCGCCTCGCTGTGCGTCGGATGCGCGTGGCAGGTATAGGCGATGTCCTCGCTGGTCGCGCCGAACTCCATTGCCTGCGCGGCCTGGGCGATCATCGTGCCGGCGACGCTGGCGATGCACCAGACTCCCAGCACGCGATCGGTCTTGGCATCGGCGATCACCTTCACGAAGCCGTCGGGCTCGTGATTGGTCTTGGCGCGGCTGTTGGCCAGCATCGGGAATTTGCCCACCTTCACTTCGCCGCGCTCCTTCGCCGCTTCCTCGGTCAGGCCGACACCGGCGATTTCGGGCCAAGTATAGACCACCGACGGGATGACATCGTGGTTCACGATGCCGTGCTGGCCGGCAATGTTCTCCGCGACCGCGATGCCTTCGTCCTCGGCCTTGTGCGCGAGCATTGGGCCGGGAACGACGTCGCCGATCGCCCAAATGCCGGGGACCGAGGTGCGGAAGTCGTGGTCGATCTCGATCTGGCCGCGCTGATTGGTGCTGAGCCCAGCCTTGTCGAGCGCCAGGCCATCGGTGTTCGGCTTGCGACCGATCGACACCAGGACGGTATCCGCCTCGATCGTCTCGGCCGCGCCGCCGGCGGCTGGCTCGATCGTCACAGTGGCCTTGTCGCCCTTCACCGTGACGCCGGTGACCTTGGTCGACAGCTTAAACTCGAGACCCTGTTTCTTGAGGATCTTGTTCGATTCCTTGCGGACCTCACCGTCGAAGCCGGGCAGGATCTGGTCAAGGAATTCGACCACAATGACCTTGGCGCCGAGCCGGCGCCACACGCTGCCGAGCTCGAGCCCGATCACGCCGCCGCCGATCACGACCATCTGCTCCGGCACCTTGGGCAGTTCGAGCGCGCCGGTCGAATCGACCACCACTTTCTGATCGATCTCGACGCCGGGGAGCGGGGTGACCGACGAGCCGGTGGCGATGACGATGTTCTTCGCGCGCACGCTGCGGTCGCCGACCTGGACGGTATCGGTGCCGGTGAACGCGGCATGGCCCTTGATCCACTCGACCTTGTTCTTCTTGAACAGGAATTCGATGCCGCCGGTCAGCTGCTTGACCGCATCCTTGCGCTGGCCGTGCATCGTGTCGAGGTCGAGCTCGGGCGTGACCTTGATGCCCAATTTGGCCATCATGCCGTTGGCGGCGTGGTCGTAAAATTCGCTCGCGTGCAGCATCGCCTTGGACGGGATGCAGCCGACGTTGAGGCAGGTTCCGCCCAGCGTCTCACGGCTCTCCACGCACCCGGTCTTGAGCCCGAGCTGCGCCGCGCGGATCGCCGCGACATAGCCGCCGGGGCCGGAGCCGATCACCAGGACGTCGAAATCATAGTCAGCCATGTTTTCCTCCGCCGTCACCCCAGCGAAAGCAGGGGTCTCATGCCACCGGCGAACCTTCGCCGCGTGAGATGCCAGCTTTCGCTGGCATGACGGATATCTCGTTTCCTAGCGTATATAGTTACAGGTCGATCAAAATCCGCGTCGGGTCCTCAATCGCGTTCTTAAGCGCGACCAGGAAGGTCACCGCCTCGCGACCGTCGATCAGGCGATGGTCGTAGCTGAGCGCGAGATACATCATCGGGCGCACCACCACCTGGCCGTCGCGGACTACCGGGCGGTCCTCGATACGGTGGAGGCCGAGCACCGCCGATTGCGGCGGGTTGATGATCGGGGTCGACATCAGCGAGCCGAACACGCCGCCGTTAGAGATGGTGAAGGTACCGCCCTTCATCTCCTCCATCTTGAGCGTGCCGTCCTTGGCGCGCTTGCCGAAATCGCCGATCGTCTTCTCGATGCCGGCGACCGAGAGCTGGTCGGCGTCGCGGATCACCGGCACGACCAGGCCCTGCGGCGCCGAGACGGCGACCGAGATGTCGGCATAATCGTGATAGACGATTTCCTCGCCGTCGATCTGGCCGTTGACCGCGGGCACGTCCTTCAGCGCCATGCAGGCGGCCTTCACGAAGAAGCCCATGAAGCCCAACCGGACGCCGTGCTTCTTCTCGAACAGATCCTTATACTTGGTCCGCGCTTCGATCACCGCCGACATGTCGACGTCGTTGAACGTCGTCAGCATCGCCGCGGTGTTTTGCGCGTCCTTGAGCCGCTTGGCGACGGTCTGGCGCAGGCGCGTCATGCGGACGCGCTCTTCCTTGCGGCCGGTTGAGGCGGCGACCGATGGGGTCTGGACCGGCTCGGCAGCTGGCGCGGGTGCGGCGGGGGTTGCGGCGGCAGCGAGCACGTCGTCCTTGGTCAGCCGGCCGTCCTTGCCGGTGCCCTTGACCGTCGCGGGATCGACGCCGGTTTCGAGCACCGCACGGCGCACCGAGGGGCTGAGCGCGGCGGGTGTATCGCCCGATGCCGGCGCCTGCGGACCGGCGGTCGCGGCGGGGGAAGAGGCGAGCGTCGGCGCGGGCGCCGCCGGGGCAGGGGCCGGTGCGGCGGCGCCGGCACCGCCTGCCTCGATCGTGGCGAGCAACGCGCCGACCGCGACATTGTCGCCGACCGCAACCGCATGCTGGCCCATCACGCCGGCGACCGGCGAGGGCACTTCGACCGCGACCTTGTCGGTTTCCAGGCTGACGATGGGTTCGTCGGCCTTCACCGGATCGCCCGGCTGTTTCAGCCATTCGCCGACAGTTGCCTCGACGATCGATTCGCCCAGCGTGGGGACATTGACTTCGGTTGCCATCTTCACCTCGTCATCCCAGCGGAAGCCGGGATCTCATGATTGGTATCTGCCGCTCGAAACCCCGGCTTTCGCTGGGGTGACGGGCGGATTAGCTCTTCCGCGTGCGGCGGATTTCTTCGCGTACGTTATGGCCCAGCGCGTCGGCGACGAGCGCGGCCTGTTCGGTCTGGTGGCGCTTGGCGAGGCCCGTCGCGGGCGACGCCGAAGCAGCGCGGCCGGCGTAGCGCGCGCGCTTCACCTTGCACTTGGCGGCGGTCAGCGCTTCCTCGATCAGCGGCTCGACGAAGAACCAATAACCGTTGTTGCGCGGCTCTTCCTGCGCCCAGACGATCTCTTCGAGATTGGGCATCCGGCGGACGCGCTCGGCGAGCGGATCGCCCGGGAACGGATAGAGTTGCTCGACGCGGACGATCTGGGTGTTCTTGTCGCCGGCCGCGTCGCGCGCCTCGAACAGGTCATAGGCGACCTTGCCCGAACACAGCACCAGGCGCTTCGTCTCGATATCCGGCGCCGCATCCGGATCCGACAACAGCCGGCGGAAGTGGCTGTCGCCCAGGAAATCCTCGGCTTTCGACACCGCGCGCTTATGGCGCAGCAGCGACTTGGGGGTGAAGATCACCAAGGGCTTGCGGAACGTCCGGTGCATCTGGCGGCGCAACAGATGGAAGATGTTGGCCGGCGTGGTGCAATTGGCGACCTGCATATTGTCGCCGGCGCACAGCTGGAGGAAACGCTCGGGGCGCGCCGAGCTGTGCTCGGGGCCCTGGCCTTCGTAACCGTGCGGCAGCATCATCACCAGGCCGTTGGCGCGCAGCCACTTGGCCTCGCCCGACGCGATGAACTGGTCGATCATAATCTGCGCGCCGTTGGCGAAATCGCCGAACTGGGCTTCCCAGATCACCAGGGTCTTGGGATCGGCGAGCGCATAGCCGTACTCGAACCCGAGCACGCCATATTCGCTGAGCGGCGAATCGAGCACTTCGAAATTGCCGTGCTCGACGCTCCATAGCGGCACATATTTGTGCTCGTCATTCTGGTCGACCCAGACGGCATGGCGCTGCGAGAAGGTGCCGCGGCCCGAATCCTGGCCCGACAGGCGGACGCCATAGCCTTCGGACAGCAGCGATCCGAACGCCAGCGCCTCGCCGGTCGCCCAGTCGAAATTCTCGCCCGACTTGAACATCTCGCGCTTGGCGTCGATCACGCGGTTGAGCGCCTTGTGGACGGTCAAATCCTCGGGGATCGTGGTCAGCGTGCGGCCCAGGCTGTCGAACAATTTGCGTTCGATCCCGGTCTCGACGTTGCGCCGTGCGCTCTCGGCATCGGCCGGCGCGTGCAGCCCCGACCAGCGGCCGGCGAACCAGTCGGCCTTGTTCGCCTTGTACGATGCGCCCGCTTCGAACTCGCCTTCGAGCAAGGTGTCGAACTGGTGGGTGATCGTGTCGATCCAGGCCTGGTCGACCACGCCCTCGGCGATCAGGCGCTTGCCATAGACTTCGCTGACGCCGGGATGCTGGCGGATCGCCTTGTACATCAGCGGCTGGGTGAAGCTCGGCTCGTCGCCTTCGTTATGGCCGAAGCGGCGATAGCACCACATGTCGATGACGATGTCGCGATGGAATTTCTGGCGGAACTCGATCGCCATCTTGCAGGCGAAAGTCACCGCTTCGGGATCGTCGCCATTGACGTGGAAGATCGGCGCCTGGACGCCCTTGGCGACATCCGAGCAATAAGGCGACGAGCGCGCGAATTGCGGGCTGGTGGTGAAGCCGATCTGGTTGTTGATGACGAAATGGATGCAGCCACCAGTATTGTAACCGCGGATGCCGGAGAAGCCGAAGCATTCCCAGACGATGCCCTGGCCCGCGAAGGCCGCGTCGCCATGGATCAGCACGGGCAGCGAGTGGCTATGCTCCTCGAGGTCGCCAGCCAGGGTCTGGATCGCGCGAACCTTGCCCAGCACGACCGGATCCTCCGCCTCGAGGTGCGAGGGGTTGGCGACCAGCGACATATGGACCTTGATCCCGTCGAACTCGCGGTCGGTCGAAGTGCCGAGGTGATACTTCACGTCACCCGACCCGCCGACATCCTCGGGATTGGCCGACCCGCCGCCGAATTCGTGAAAGATCACGCGCAGCGGCTTGGCCATGACATTGGCCAGCACGTTGAGGCGGCCGCGATGCGCCATGCCGAACACGATCTCGTTGACGCCCATCGCGCCGCCATATTTGATCACGCTTTCGAGCGCGGGGATCATCGCTTCGCCGCCGTCGAGACCGAAGCGCTTGGTGCCGACGAACTTCTTGCCGGCAAAGCGTTCCCATTGCTCGGCTTCGATCACCTTGTTGAGGATCGCCTTCTTGCCGTCGACGGTGAACTGGATGGCCTTGTCCTTGCCCTCCATCCGTTCCTGCAGGAAGCGGCGTTCCTCGACATCGGCGATGTGCATATATTCGAGGCCGACATTGCCGCAATAATTGGCGCGCAGGATGTCGACCAGCTCGCGGATCGTCGCCCATTGCAGCCCCATCGTGCCGCCCATGTAGACCGGGCGATCGATGTCGCTTTCGGAAAAGCCGTAATATTCGGTCTTGAGGTCGTCGGGCAGGTCCTGGCGGATAAGGCCGAGCGGATCGAGCGTCGCCGCGAGGTGACCGCGCACGCGATAGGTGCGGATCAACAGCATCGCGCGGATCGAGTCGCTCGCCGCTTTGACGATATCGTCCTGACTGGCGGGCTTGGCAGCCGGAGCAGGCGCGGGAGCGCCGCCGCGCGCGGGCTTGGCCGCTGGCTCCATCTGGGTCGGGTCGAGCGCCGCGGTCAGGTCATCGGTCGACGCCAGCGGCCAAGCAGGGTTCGCCCAGCTCGCGGTCGACGGGCCGTTCTCCAGCCCTTCGAACCAGCCGCGCCACGAGGGCTCGACTGACTCAGGCGATTCCTTGAACTTCCTGTACAGCGCTTCGACGAACGCAGGCGATACACCCGCCGCGATCTCGCTGAAATCCAGACCTTCGTATCCCATTTGACACTCCTTCCCTCTCCCGTCGGGAGAGGGTTGCGCAGACTTAGGCCCGTCAGGGCCTTAGTCGGAGCTGGGTGAGGGGATCACCCTTTCGAGAGCGGGTCCCCTCATCCAACTTCGGCTAGGCAGCAAGCTGCCAAGCCTTCGTATCCTTCTCCCTCTGGAGAAGGATCGAAACTTCACCCCTTCAACACCTCGAGCAGCGTCTCGCCGAGCAGGCTCGGGCTGGCCGAAACCTTGATGCCGGCCGATTCCATCGCCGCGATCTTGTCCTCGGCGCCGCCCTGGCCGCCCGACACGATCGCCCCGGCATGGCCCATGCGGCGGCCCGGAGGCGCCGTGCGGCCGGCGATGAAGCCGGCCATCGGCTTCTTGCGGCCGCGCTTGGCTTCGTCCTTCAGGAACTGCGCCGCTTCTTCTTCGGCCGATCCGCCGATCTCGCCGATCATGATGATCGACTTGGTCTCGTCATCGGCCAGGAACAGTTCGAGCACGTCGATGAAATTGGTGCCGTTGACCGGGTCGCCGCCGATCCCGACCGCGGTGGTCTGGCCAAGCCCTGCATTCGAGGTCTGGAACACGGCTTCATAGGTAAGCGTACCCGAGCGGCTTACAACGCCCACGGAGCCCTTCTTGAAGATGCTGCCCGGCATGATGCCGATCTTGCACTCGCCGGGCGTCAGCACGCCGGGACAGTTCGGGCCGATCAGCCGCGACTTGGAGCCGGACAAAGCGCGCTTGACCTTGACCATGTCGAGCACCGGAATGCCTTCGGTGATCGTCACGATCAGCGGCACTTCGGCGTCGATCGCCTCGAGGATCGAATCCGCGGCGAAGGGCGGCGGGACGTAGATCACCGACGCGGTCGCGCCGGTCTTGCTCACCGCCTCGGCGACGGTGTCGTAGACCGGCAGGCCGAGATGCTCGGTGCCGCCCTTGCCCGGCGTCACGCCACCGACCATCTGCGTGCCGTAATCGAGCGCCGCCTTGGTGTGGAAGCTGCCGGTTTCGCCAGTCATCCCCTGGGTGATGACCTTGGTGTTCTTGTCGACGAGGATGGACATCAGTTTTCCTTCTTCGCGTCTTTGGCGGCACTGTTGCCGATGACGAGGATGATGGTGGAGGCGGTGCTATCGGTCTTCGGTGTGACGACCGGGATAATCAATTCGCTGTTCGGGAGCGCGATCGGCGTCGGTTGGCCGCCCGGTATCGGGGCCTGCACCGTGGCGCCGACCGCCGCACTGACTTGCGGATAGAAGGTCGCCGGATTGAACGAGGCGTCGCCCTTGGCCATCACGACGCAGCCGCCATCGATCCCGGTCTTGTAGATCACCAGGACGTTGTCGCGCTGCAGGACGGTGCCGTCGGGGCCGTTATCAAGCCCCTTGCTCTGGTCGGCCGTCGCGGGTGTCCAGCCCGCGAAGCGAGTCGCCTGGCTGGCGGGGTCGGTCGTCGTACCCAGGCAAGCCTTTGCTGCAGCGACGATCGTCGCCTGCGGGGCCGGTTGCAGGTTCGGATCGTCCGCCGCTGCGGCCGGCGCGGTGGCGAGAATCAGCGCCGCTGTAACGCAGCCTGCCAGCCCCAAGGAGGAACGCATCGGTATCACGCCAGCGAGCCGTCGATGCCCTTGCAAGCCACCAGCAATTCCTTGACCGCGTCGACCGAGACACCGAGGTTCGCCTTGGCTTCATCGTCCAGCGCGATCTCGACGATCTCCTCGACACCGCCGGCGCCGATGATCACCGGCACGCCGACATAAAGGCCGTCGAGACCATATTTGCCGTCGACATAAGCGGCGCATGGCAGCAGCCGCTTCTGGTCGCCGAGATAGGCTTCGGCCATCGCGATGCCGCTGGTCGCGGGGGCGTAATAAGCCGAGCCGGTGCCGAGCAAAGCAACGATCTCGCCGCCGCCACCGCGGGTGCGCTTGACGATCGCGTCGATCCGCTCCTGCGTCGACTTGCCCATCTTGATCAGGTCGGGGACCGGGATGCCCGCGACGGTCGAATATTGCACCACCGGGACCATCGTGTCGCCATGGCCGCCGAGCACGAAGGTGGTGACGTCGCGCGCCGACACGCCGAACTCGTCGGCGATGAAATGGCTGAAGCGCGCCGAGTCGAGCACGCCCGCCATGCCGACGACCTTGTTGTGCGGCAGGCCGGAGAATTCGCGCAGCGCCCAGACCATCGCGTCGAGCGGGTTGGTGATGCAGATGACGAACGCGTCGGGGGCGTTGTTCTTGATGCCCTCACCGACCGCCTTCATTACCTTGAGGTTGATACCGAGCAGATCGTCGCGGCTCATGCCCGGCTTGCGGGCGACGCCGGCGGTGACGATGATGACGTCCGCGCCTGCGATATCCTTGTAATCGTTCGAGCCGGTGATCTTCGCGTCGAAGCCCTCGATCGGGCCGCACTGGCTGAGGTCGAGCGCCTTGCCCTGGGGCACACCCTCGACGACATCGAACAGGACGATGTCGCCCAATTCCTTCTGGGCGGCGAGATGGGCGAGCGTGCCGCCGATATTGCCGGCGCCGATCAGCGCGATCTTCTTGCGGGCCATGAGCACTCCTAAGCGCGAGTGGGCGCACCCCAAGGCGCGCGGGACGCGACGGCGCTTAGGCGCTTGGCGGCCCCGAAGCAACCGCTAAACGGGAGGAATTAACTTGCATTACTGCAATTCATTCGCAAGTGCAATAGCGCGTCAATCATCGATATAACGGCGCTCGCCGGTTGATGCGTTGAACCAGACAGTGATCGGCCGCCCGGTCGCCTCGTCGAGAAAGCGTTCGTTGGTCGGTCGCCAATTGGCGTCGAGCGGCGTGCTGGCATTGCCGCGGTAATTGACGCGTTCGAACACGATCCCGGCGACGAGGATCGCCGGGACAATCAGCATCGGCCAGCCGGCGGCGTCGACCAAGGTGACCCACAGCCCGACCGCCAGCCAGGCAAGGCCGAGTGCCAGGACGACGTTGCGCAACATGTCAGGGGGCCGGGTCGAGGACGACCGCCGTGCCATAAGCGACGACCTCGTTCATCGCCTGCGCGATCTCGCCCGAGTCGAAGCGCATCATGACGACGGCATTGGCGCCCATCACGGTCGCGTTCTGAATCATGCGGTCGATCGCGTGCCGCCGCGCATCCTCGACCAGCTTGGTATATTCGGGAATCTCGCCGCCGACGATCGAGCGCAGGCCGGCGGTGATATTGCCGCCCAGGCCCCGGCTGCGGACGACGACGCCGAACACCTGGCCCAGATTCCTGACGACGTTGTGGCCGGCGACGTTCTCGGTAGTGGTGACGATCATGCAGCTTCTCCTGGATTGGGGCGGGCGCAATTCCATCGTGAGGGCGCGGCTTTGCCGGATGCCGGCGGCACGCAATCGCCCAGCGTATTTGTATTCGGATGGCCTTGAACGGCAAGCCTGATAAAGCTGCGCACACCTTTTGGCGGAATGGTCGATGCAGGACAGGGTTGGCAAAGACTCGGGTATGCCCGGACCCGACGAAGCGTCCTCAGATGCCGTGGGGACGCTGTTCGTCGGCGACGGCTATATCGATCTGGACGGCTGGATCGGCGAGAATGCGGCGCACAGCCATCTCGCGTTCCAACTCAGCATCGGTCTCGACGGACCGATCGAGCTGGTCGGAGAAGGCGAAACCAGATTCGTTGCCGATGCGGTCCTGATCGCGCCCAATACGCGGCATTGGATGGGTCCGATCGGACGGCGTGTGCGGTCCGTCTATGTCGAACCGCAATTGCCCCTGGCGCGCTTGTTCGCGGGGCGGCTTGGTGTACGGCGCATGATGGGCGGCGCGGCCGACCTGGTCGCACTGGCCGGTCAGCTCGTAGTCGGCAGCGACGGCAGGGCGGCACGGTTGCGGGCGCTGATCGAGAATGCGCCGACCGAGCAGGGGCCACGCGATTGGGCCAGGGCATGGAACTTGTCTCCCAGCCGCTTCCGCGCGCTATGCGTCGAATTGCTTGGCGCCCCGCCGATCCGGCTGCGGCAATGGGGGCGCCTCAAGACCGCGGCCCGCGCCCTCATGGACGGTGCCGGCCTGGCCGAGGCGGCCGCAGCAGCAGGCTATGCCGATCAGGCGCATTTCACGCGCCAGCTCCGGCGCTGGTTCGGTGTGTCGCCCGCGCGTGGCCTGGCCTCGTTCAGGATACGCGCCGCGCGATAGCAGGCGTTTCGTTCAAGCCGCTCGCCCCGCTTCCCGGCTAGGCCCCGGCGCGAGGAGAAGGTTGATGACCGAGGATACTCTGCCCGCGCCCGCCCGATTCACGCCGGCTGCCGGCTGCCGCTGGCTGACGCCCTTGTACGACGGGCTGGTCATTTTGCTGACGCGCGAGAAGGCGTGGCGAGACGCGCTCGTCGCACAAGTCGCGCCAGCACGCGACGACGTGATCGTCGACTTGGGGTGCGGGACGGGATCGATGCTGATCCGGTTGGCGGCCGCGGATTCGGGGGCAAGCCTGATGGGGGTCGATCCCGACCCGGCGATCTTGCGGCTCGCGCATCGCAAGGCTGCCGCTGCCGGGGTTTCGCTGCAACTGCTCGACGGTTTCGGGCGCGATGTCGCCGGCCTGTTCGGCGGCTGGGGCGTGACCAAGATCCTGTCGAGCCTGGTGCTGCACCAGGTGCCGCTGGTCGAAAAACGCGCGACCCTGGCAGCGGCATACGATCTGCTGCTGCCGGGCGGCGAGCTGCACATCGCCGATTACGGGCGACAAGCCGGCGCCGTGATGCGTCTGCTGTTCCGGATGACGGTGCAGATGGTCGACGGGGTCGCCGATACGGGTCCGCAAGCCGACGGCATCCTGCCGGACCTGATCGCCGAAGCGGGCTTCACGGACATTGTCGAGACACGGGCGTTCGACACGCCGACTGGCACCATCCGTCTGTACCGGGCGATGCGGCGATAATGCGGTCGCTACTTTGACGCCGCGTGGAAGCCGGCGTCACCCAGCCCGTGACCTTGCGCCAAATAGTCGTCGGAGCGCATTTCCTCGAGCCGGCTGACGGTGCGCTCGAACTCGAAGCGGCCGTCGCCCTTGGGGTAGAGGTCGGCGGGTTCGGCATCGGCGGCGGCGAGCAATTTGACCTTGTGCTCGTAGAGGGCGTCGATCAGCGAGACGAAGCGCGCCGCCTCGTTGCGGTTGTCGGGCCCGAGTTTGGGGATGCCGACCACGATCACGGTATGATAGCGCCGTGCGATCGCGAGATAATCGGCGCTTCCACGCGCTTCCGCGCATAATCGCTTGAAGCTGAACACGGCGACGCCCTTGAGCGACTTGGGCACATGCAGCGTCCGTCCGCCCTGGACCGGGATATCCTCGCTCGGCACATGCGCGGCGTCCTCGGGCGGATAGTCGGTCAGGCGGAAGAAAGCGGCGGACAATTCCTTGGTCACTTCGGGACCGTTGGGCACCAGCCAGGTTTCCTGCTGGCCGAGCCGGTCGCGGCGATAATCGACCGGGCCGTTCAAGGGCAGGACGTCGAGCCGCTGCTCGATCAGGTCGATAAAGGGCAGGAAATGCTCGCGGTTGAGGCCGTTCTTGTAGAGGTCCTTCGGCGGCCGGTTGGAGGTGGTGACGACGGTCACGCCGGCTTCGATCAGCGCGGTGAACAGTCGCGACAGGATCATCGCATCGGGCGAATTCGTCACCATCATCTCGTCGAACGCGAGCAGCCGCGCTTCATCGGCGAGCGCGGCGGCGACGGGAGTGATGGGGTCGCCCACCTCCTTCTTGCGCTCCTCGCCGATGCGCTGGTGCACCTCGAGCATGAACTCTGCGAAATGGACGCGGCGTTTGCGGTTGATTGCCAGGCACCCGAAGAACAGGTCCATCAGCATCGATTTTCCGCGCCCGACATCACCCCACATATAGATGCCGCGCGGGGAGTCGGGCTTGCGGCCGAGCGCGCGCCACAAGACCGATCCGCGTTTGGGCTGGGCCTCGAGTTCCTGTTGGAGCCGGTCGAGGCGCCGGGCGGCGGCTTCCTGGTCTGGGTCAGCGCGCAGTTCGCCGGCGGCGATTAGGGCGTGATATTGGTCGATGACCTTCAACTCGCTCTCCCCGATGGGGAGAGGGAGAAGGAGCGCCTCATTGGTTGCCGCTCGGAGGAGACGATTTGCGCAACGTCCCCGTAAAACTCGCGATCGTCGGTGCGCCTTCCTGGACGATCAGCCCGCGCAGAAACAGCATGCGGCTGGTTTCGCGCAGCAATTCGATATGCGCCTCGAGCGGCTCGCCGATCATGCCGCCGCCGATGAATTGCGCCGACAGGTCCAGCGTAACCGCGCCACCGGCGCTCAGGCATCCGAAGGCGCGGCTGGCGGCGAACAAGGAGACATCCATGAAGCCGAGCAGCGCACCGCCATGGACATTGTCGCGCATGTTCGAATGGTCGTGGCGCGGCATCATGCGGACCCGCGCGATACCGCCCTCTAGTTTCACCTGGAGCGGTTCGAGGAAGGAATTGAACCGGGTCGAGTCGCGGAACTGCCAGCGCTTCCAGCCCGGCAGATCGGGATCGTCGTCATAGAGGAAGAGCGGGCTCGGCGCGTCGGTCACATCTGGTCCGGCCGGGGTGTCAGACAATCCGCTCGGCTTCCATCTTCTTGATCTCGGCGATCGCCTTGGCCGGGTTGAGACCCTTGGGACAGGCGTTGGCGCAATTCATGATCGTGTGGCAGCGATAGAGGCGGAACGGATCCTCGAGCTGGTCGAGCCGGTCGCCGGTCATCTCGTCGCGGCTGTCGGCGAGCCAGCGATAGGCCTGGAGCAGGATCGCCGGGCCGAGGAACTTGTCGCTGTTCCACCAATAGCTCGGGCAGCTGGTCGAGCAGCAAGCGCACAATATGCATTCGTAGAGGCCGTCGAGCTTCTCGCGGTCCTGCGGGCTCTGCAGCCGCTCCTTGCCCGCGGGTGCCGGCGTCACGGTCTGTAGCCACGGCTTGATCGAGGCATATTGCGCATAGAAATGGGTGAAGTCGGGAACCAGGTCCTTGATCACTTCCATGTGCGGCAGCGGGGTAATCGTCACCTCCGACTTGCAGTCCTCGATCGCGGTGGTGCAGGCGAGGCCGTTCTTGCCGTCCATGTTCATCGAGCACGATCCGCAAATCCCTTCGCGGCACGAGCGGCGGAAAGTCAGCGACGAATCCTGCTCGGACTTCATCTTGATCAGGGCGTCGAGCACCATCGGGCCGCAGGTGTCGAGGTCGACCTCGAACGTGTCGTAGCGCGGATTCTCGCCGGTATCGGGATCGTAGCGATAGATTTTGAAGCGCCGGATATTGGTGGCGCCTTCGGGTGCCTTGTGGACCGTGCCGTTCTTGCGGATCTTGCTATTCTTCGGCAGGCTGAACTCGGCCATTGCGTGTCCCTATCGCGGTGCTGCGGTGCGGCTATGCCTTTCGGCAGCGGAGTGCAACCCCGTCAAACCGCGTTGTTGACAAGTATCGCATCGAGCAGGCCGGGAAAGCGCCGGTCGAACTCGGTGCGGCGCAGCACGTTGATCATCTCGCGGCCCGATTGGGTGGTTTCGATCAATCCGGCGGCGCGCAGCGTCTTCAAATGGTTGGACAGCGTGCTTTTGGGAACCGGTGCGTCGCACGGCGCCGCGTTCGAACAGCTCAGCCCAGCCGCCGCGGCCAGCCGCGCGACGATCGCCAGACGATTGGCATCGGCCAGCGCATGAAGCGCCAGGTCGAGCGGCACGTCCTCCAACCGGGGATGGGTAAAGCGAGGCATGCGAGGAATATAGGAAAGGTTCGTCGTTTTCATAGTTCGGGAATATTGAACTATTGAATCGAGCTTCCCAGATCGCGGTCCGCCGGCAGCGCACGACATCGTGATCGCGGGTAGATATTCGGAGAAGACACATGTCCCATAGCAAAATCCTCGGCGGCAAGAAGGCGCTGGTCACGGGTGGATCGCGCGGGATCGGATCGGCGATCGCCAAGCGGCTGGCCGCCGATGGCGCCGAGGTCGCGATCACTTATGCCGGCAACAAGGCGGCGGCCGACGCGACCGTAGCGATCATCGAGCAAGCAGGCGGCAAGGCAGTGGCGATCCAGGCCGACGCCGCCGACGATGCCTCACAGCGCGCCGGGATCGATGCGGCGGCCAAGGCGTTGGGCGGGATCGACATCCTGGTCCACAATGCCGGCGTCGCCGAATTCTTCGAGGTCGATCAGGATACTGACGAGTCGTTCGCCCACCAGTTCGGGGTGAATGTCCGCGGCCTGCACGTCGGAACGCGCGCGGCGCTGCCGCACATCCCCGACGGCGGGCGGATCATTCTGATCGGATCGATCGCCGGCGACACCGCGGCATTTCCGGGCATCGCGACCTATGGCGCGACCAAGGCGGCGGTGGCCGGGCTGGGGCGCGGTTGGGCGAGGGATCTCGCCGCCCGCAAGATCCTGGTCAACGTCATCCAGCCGGGGCCGATCGCCACCGATTTGGCGCCAAGCGAGGGGCCGGTCTACGATCTGCTGATCTCCAAGGTGCCGCTCGGCCGCTTCGGCGAGGCCGAGGAAATCGCTGGAGCCGCCGCTTTCCTGGCGGGGCCGGATGCAACGTACATCACCGGCACGACGCTGACGATCGACGGCGGCACGACGATCTGAGGCGCAGCGGAGAACAGAAAGCCCCTCCCCGGACAGGGAGGGGCTTTCACGTGTTTGGGCTTACACCGGAACCGGCGGCGTGACCCGTCCCCAGTCGATGTTGCGGGTGAGGAACATCACCGCCGCCAGGGCCGCGAACAAGAGCAGCGATCCGATCAGCAGTGAATAGGCCTCCAGGCTGAGCAGGATATAGAGCACCGCGTAGAGCGCCACGAGCAGGCCGAGGATGAACCCGGCGCGCCGGCGGCTCTTGAGCACCGCCGCCGAATAGGCCGTCAGCAGGCCGACGATCGCACCCGCGGCGATTAGATAGGCGAGGGTGAAGCCGACGACTTCCGCGAACGCCAGCAGCATCACGAAGAACAGGATCAGGCCAGCGCCGACTAGCAGATATTCGACCGTCGCGACGCGCACCCCGCCGACCACGTCGAACATCAGGAACGCCATGAAGGTGAAGCCGATGAACAGGAAACCGTATTTCACCGAGCGGTTGACCTGGTCGTACAGGTCGACCGGCGTGACCAGGTCGACCTGCGCGGTCATCGCCTGCGGGCCGGCGGCGGCGGCACGCTCGACCGACGGGGAGCCGGGCGATGCCGGGACGACCGGCGCGGCGGCCGTGTCGCCGGTATCGACCAATGTCCGACCGAGTGCGAGGTTGCCGACGCGATAGGTCGCAGTGAAGCCATTGGCTGCGACATGACGATCGGTCGGCAGGAAGCCGCCCTGGAAGCTGGGATTGGGCCAAGGCGAGGTGATCGCCCAGCGCGTGTCGCCGGCGCGCGGAACCAGCGCCAGCGACGCGTTGCCGCGCAGGTCGAAGGCGAAATCGGCGATCATCGGCTTGGTCGTCAGCGTGGTGGCGTCGAGCCAGGTATAGAAGCCGGCGCCGTTGGTTTCGCCAGGCCCCTTGCCGGGCTGGAGCGAGCGCGCGGCGCCGTCGATCGTGACCTTGGGCGGCGCACCGTAGAGGCCACGCGGATCGGATACGCCGAAGCGCAGTTCGGCGCGATCGAGCTGGAGTTTGTCGGCGGCGACGCCATAGCGCTGCAGGTCGGCAGGTAACGCGAAGCGCGCGCGCCCGGCGGTATGCGCGCCATAGACGACGGCCTCATAGATCGACCGCTTGCGAACCTCGGGCGCGATCTTGGTCACGACATCGGCGGTTTCCGGCGAGAGGACCAGCTCGCGCGTCTCGACACCCGTCTTGGTCACCTGCTTGCCGTCGACCGTCTCGGTGGTAGTGGTCTCCGCCCGATAGGGGATGACCAGCAGCGGCCCGATCAGCGTCTGCGGTCCGCCCCAGCCCTGTGCGATCGAACTGCGCGCGGTGTCGGACTGATGCTGGCGATCATAGACCAGAAGGTAGATCGCGAAGAGCGGAACGGTCAGCATCATGGCGATGACGATCGCCAGGATGAGCTTCAATCCGGGGGATCGTTGAGAGGTGGTATCGGGCTGCATGCGCTTGCTCCGTCGACGAACCGTGCTGTTTCATAGACGAATTGAGTTGGTCGTCAAGGATGCGTAGCGCAGCATCCTAGTCACCCCAGCGAAAGCTGGGGTCTCAGGCAATTGCGCGATGCGGCTTGAGATCCCAGCTTTCGCTGGGATGACGGCGACCAGGCGATCAGCCGATCACGGCTTTCAGGTTCATGAATTCATGCAGGCCCCAGGGCCCGAGTTCGCGGCCATGGCCCGATCGTTTGATCCCGCCGAACGGCGCTTCGGGGGTCGAGGAGAGCATGCGATTGACCGCGGTCATGCCGGCGGCGATGTCGCGGGCGAAGCGCTCCTTTTCGGCATCGTCATTGGTCCAGACCGACGATCCCAGCCCGAACGGCACGTCGTTCGCGAGCGCGATCGCCTCGTCGATGTCGCTCACCTTGAACACCATCGCGACCGGACCGAACACTTCCTCCTTGGCGACCTCGCTGTCGGGATCGACATCGACCAGCACACCGGGCGTCAAATAGGCGCCGGGCAAATCGGGTTTCTCCGCGCCGAACAGCAGGGTTGCGCCGGAATCGCGAAACTTGGCGATTTGGCCAAGCACGGTATCACGTTGCTCTTCCGACGATAGCGGTCCCATCTCGGTTGCCGGATCCATCGGGTCGCCGGTCTTCACCGCCTTCATCCCCGCCGAGAATGTCTCCATGAAATCATCATAGACATCGGCGTGGACGATCATCCGCTTGGCGCAGATGCACGACTGGCCTGTATTCTGCGTGCGCGCGGTGACCGCGGTCTTGGCGGCGAGCGCGATATCGGCTGACGGCATGACGACGAACGGGTCCGATCCGCCGAGTTCGAGCACGATTTTCTTGAGTGCGCGACCCGCAGCCTCGGCAACCTTGGCACCTGCTCCTTCGCTGCCGGTCAGCGTCACCGCGACGATACGGTCGTCGGCGATCAGCTCGCCGACCTTGGCCGATTTGATCGCCAGATTCTGGAACAGGCCTTCGGGCGCTCCGGCCGCCAGGATCGTCTCCTCCAGCGCGGCGGCGCAGCCCTGGACCGAAGAAGCGTGTTTCAACAGCCCGACATTGCCGGCCATGATCGCCGGTGCGGCGAAGCGCACCACTTGCCAATAGGGAAAATTCCACGGCATCACCGCGAGCACCGGCCCCATCGGCAGCCAGCGCGCGACGGCATGGCCGACCGGCGTGTCGACTTCGACCACCTTGAGCAGTTGCGCCCCGTGCCGCGCATAGTAACGAAAGGCGGACGCGCATTTCTCCACTTCGGCGACTGCCGATTTCAGCGTCTTGCCCATTTCCCCGGTAGCGATCCGCGCCAGCCGATCCTTGTCGTCCTCGAACCGCTCGGCGATGTGGCGGAGCAGGGTCATGCGGTCGGCGAGATCGCTGCTGCGCCAGGCGAGGAAGGCCTCGTGCGCCTTGGCCAGTCGTGCTTCGACCTGCGCATCGGTCAGTTCGGCGAAGCTGCGACCGGGCTCATTGGTGGCAGGGTTGATGCTGGTGAACATAGGGTTGCCTCTCGTTTCGGTCAGCCGAACGCACGGCTCCGATGGCGGGTCCCGTGGTCCGCATTCTCCAGGGAACGACTTCTCGAACGAGTCATTGTGCAACCGGAATGGTCATGCAATCCTGCTGACGCCACATGGCCTTAGGGAGAGAGAGTAATGGGTATCATCCGCATGATCATCGTCGGATTGATCGTCGGCGCGCTGGCGCGCTGGTTCTATCCCGGTCCCGTCCACGTCGGTTGGATCGTCACGATCTTGCTGGGCATCGCCGGTTCGTTCGTTGCCGGTTTCGTTTTGCAGCTGCTCAATCGCAGGGCGAGCGAGCCGTTCCATCCGGCGGGTCTTATCGCATCGATCCTTGGCGGCATGGTGCTGATCTTCGTCGCGCGGCTGCTGCATATCGCTTGATCACAAGTGGCGGATCGGCGGGTTGCCCCCGCCGGTTCGCTGCCGCATAGCGTGGCGGATGGACACTCCGATCGATGACCTGTCGTTCGAGGACGCGCTGAAGCGCCTCGAGGAAATCGTCCGCCAGCTCGAAAGCGGCGAGGCGAAACTGGATGACGCCATCCGCCTCTACGAGGAAGGGACGCGCCTCCGTCAGAAATGCACCGAGCGGCTCGACGCGGCGCAGGCGCGAATCGAGGCGATCCGGCTCGATTCGGATGGCCGCCCCGCGGGTGTCGCGCCGTTCAACGCCGCATGAGCGTCGGCGCCGTGGCAACCTCCCCGTCGCTCAAGGCCGCGTTGACCCAGGTGGGCGCGGAGGTCGATCGCCGCTTCGACGTGATGCTCGCGGTACCCGACGATCCGCGCGCTGAATTGTACCAGGCGATGCGGCATGCGGCGATCGGTGGCGGCAAGCGGCTGCGGCCGTTGCTGGTCTTCGCCACCGCCGGCCTGTTCGGGGTCGATCGCGAATGCACCGCGCGCACCGCCTGCGCGATCGAGGCAATCCATGTCTATTCGCTGATCCATGACGATCTGCCGGCGATGGACAATGACGATATGCGCCGCGGCAAGCCGACCGTGCATCGCGCTTTCAGCGAAGCGGCGGCGATACTCGCGGGCGACGGCCTGCATGCCCTCGGGTTCGAATGGCTCGCCGATCCGGCGACCCATCCCGATCCCTATGTCCGCGCCGAATTGGTGCTCGAGCTCGCGCGCGCGGCGGGGCCCGGCGGGATGGCCGGCGGGCAGGCGATGGACTTGAAGGCCGAAACCCAGACGTTCGACCTCAACACCGTCACGCGGCTGCAGGCGATGAAGACCGGCGCGCTGATCAGCTGCGCGGTGGAGATGGGCGCGATCCTGGGCCGCGTCGCGCCCGAGGGGCGGACGGGGCTGCGTGGCTATGCCCGCGATATCGGGCTCGCGTTCCAGATCTCCGACGATTTGCTCGACGTCGAGGGCGACGAGGAAAAGGCGGGCAAGAAGCTGCGGAAGGACCAAGGCGCGGGGAAAGAGACGTTCGTCTCCCTGCTCGGCGTCGATCGCGCACGCGGCCAGGCCCGGATGCTGGTCGATCAGGCGATCGATCATCTGCGCGGTTATGGGCAGGAGGCCGACCTGCTGCGCAGCATCGCGCGCTATGTGCTAGAGCGCGACCGCTAGCCGAAGGGAGGGGGGCATGACCATTCGCACCGGGGTCTATCCCGGCACGTTCGATCCGATTACGCTGGGGCATATGGACATCATCCGGCGCAGCGCGAAGCTGGTCGATCGGCTGGTGATCGGGGTTACCACCAATATCGCCAAGTCACCCTTGTTCGCTGACGACGAGCGAATCGCGATCGTCCGCCGCGAGGTCGAGGCGACCGGCATCGACAATATCGAGGTGGTCGGGTTCAGCTCGCTGCTGATGGACTTCGCCGACAGTCAGGGGGCGTCGATCGTCATCCGCGGCATTCGCGGCGTCACCGACTTCGAATATGAATATCAGCTCACGGGCATGAACCGGCAACTCAATCACCGCGTCGAAACGGTGTTCCTGATGGCCGACGTGTCGCTCCAGCCGATCGCCAGCCGGCTGGTCAAGGAAATCGCGGTGTTCGGCGGCGACATCTCCAAATTCGTCACCCCCAGCATCCGCGACGAGGTAATCGCGCGAATCGATCGCGACGGCTTGCGGCGGGTTTAACTCGCGCGAAGGCGCTAAGATTTTGTTCGCGCAGAGGCGCCGAGAACGCGGAGAAGTTGCGCGCGACAGCGCGCTTTCGTTTCCCGTCATCGTTGATTGAAAGGCTGCTGACGCAGCCAAGAGAAACACCTCAGCGCTCTCCGCGCTCTCCGCGAAACCACTCTTCTTCGCGCCTCCGCGCCTCCGCGTGAATCATTATTTGGCGCGCTCGCCTATGTCAGGCGCAGGCGTCGCTTTGCCTCAAAAAAGCCGCACGTACTGCGCATTGGCGCTTGGCGATAATTGCTCTAAGCCCCCACACCGAATGACCGTCTTTTCCGGAGTGCCCATGCGTTTCTTTTTCGGCCTGATTGCGATGATGAGTGTCGCGATCGCCGGCAGTCCTTCGATCGCTGCCAAGAAGCAGAAGGCGCCTCCGACTCCGCCGGCGGCGCCGCGGCTCGCTCCGCCGCCGATGACCGACAAGGAAAATCTGCTCTATCTCGATTTGTCGACCGGCGGCCGCGTGGTGATCTGGCTGCGCCCCGATGTCGCGCCCAAGATGGTCGAGCGGGTCAAGACGCTGACTCGCCAGCATTTCTATGACGGCCTCAAATTCCACCGCGTGATCGACGGTTTCATGGCGCAGACCGGCGATCCCAAAGGCGACGGCACCGGCGGCTCGACGCTTCCCGACCTGCCCGCCGAGTTCAACTATCTGCCGCACGTGCGCGGCGCGGTGGCGGCGGCGCGTGAGGGTGCGGCGCCGGACGCCTCGCCCGAGGACAAGACCAAGGCGGAGAACAGCGCCAACAGCCAGTTCTTCATCGTGTTCCTGCCCAAGCTGGCGCTCGACAAGAAGTACACCGTCTTCGGCCGCGTCATCTCCGGGATGGAATATGTCGACGCGGTCGAGCGTGGCGAGCCGCCGGCGAACCCGTCGACGATCTTCCATGCCTATGTCGCCGCGGACAACCCGCCGCCTTACTCGGCACCCCCGCCGCCTCCGCCGCCGCCGGCCCCCGTGCTGGCGCCCGCGCCGACGCTGACAACGCCGACCTTGGCGCCCGGCAAGAAGGCGCCTGCGGCCAAGGTGCCGGCTGAGAAAGCACCGGCAGCAACGACGCCGGCGCCGACTCCGGCTCCGGCCAAGAAGTAATCACGACCAACTGACGCGAGGGCGGCGTGGACGTCGACCTGTTCGACTTCGACTTGCCGCCCGAGCGGATCGCGCTGCGTCCGGCGAGCCCGCGCGACGCGGCGCGAATGCTCGTACTAGACGGGGCGGGACCCGACGGCGCGACGCGCGACCGGCTGGTCAGCGACCTGCCGGGCGAACTGCGGCGCGGCGACCTGCTGGTGTTCAACGACACCAGGGTGATCCCGGCGCAGCTTGAAGGCAAGCGTGGCGAGGCGCGGATCGGGGCGACGCTGCATAAGCGCGAAGGCGCACGGCGCTGGCGTGCGTTCATCCGCAACGCCAAGCGACTGCGCGACGGCGAGACGATCGATTTCGGCGCGGGCGTCACCGCGATCGCAACGGACCGCGCAGAGGATGGCAGCTTCGCGCTCGACTTCGCCGGTGATGAGCCCATCGAATTGCTGCTCGAGCGCGCCGGTCGGATGCCGCTCCCGCCGTACATCGCCGCGCGCCGCCCGACCGATGCGCGGGACGCCGACGATTATCAGACGATGTTCGCGAACGAGCCTGGCGCGGTCGCGGCGCCGACCGCCGCGTTGCACTTCACCCCCGGCCTGATGGCGGCGCTGGAGGCGGCAGGCGTCGGGCACGTCACGCTGACGCTTCATGTCGGCGCGGGCACGTTCCTGCCGGTCAAGGTCGAGGACACCGATGAGCACAAGATGCACGCCGAATGGGGTCGCATCGACGCCGCCACCGCCGATCGCATCAACGCGACCCGCGCCGCCGGCGGCCGCGTCATCGCGGTCGGCACTACCAGCCTCCGCCTGATCGAGAGCGCGGCGGATGAAGCGGGCCGGGTCCACCCGTTCGAGGGCGATACCGCGATCTTCATCACCCCGGGAGTTCGAATCCGCGGGATCGACGGGCTGATGACCAACTTCCATTTGCCGAAATCGACCTTGTTCATGCTGGTTTCGGCGTTGATGGGGCTGGAGCGGATGCAGGCAGCGTACGCGCACGCGATCGAGAACGGCTACCGCTTCTATTCGTACGGGGATGCCTCACTGCTGTTGCCGTGACGGTGCTGTTGCCGTGCGGTTGGACCTATCGGAGCGATGGCATCGGCGGCGCGAATGAGGCACAAAGCAAGTCATGTCGGGGGAAATGGCGTCGCCTTGGTCCGGGAAACCATCTCGCCGCTGCGGTAGCCGCTGACCCATGGCGGGTCGCGGCGATGATCCTGACGCAGACTTGGTGGCCGGCGCGGTTGCCGGTGACCGCGCGGCATTCAGCGCGCTGCTCGAACGTCATTATGACCGCATTCACGGCCTGGCCTGGCAATTGACCGGGACGCGCGCCGATGCCGACGATATCGCGCAGGACGTGTGTTGCGCGCTGGTCGAGCGGATCGGATCGTTTCGCGGCGAGGCCAAGTTCACCACCTGGCTGTGCGGCATTGTCTTCAATGCGTGCCGCGACTTTCATCGCCGCCGCAAATCCCTGGGCGGGTTCGCCGCGCGCCTTGCGGTGCTGGCGGGGCTGGCGCGGGGTCCCGACGGCCGCGATCTGCATGACGCGATGTGGGTGAAGAGCGCGATCGCCGGCCTGCCGCCCGCGTATCGCGACACGGTGGTGCTGGTCGCCGGACAGCAGTTGTCGCATGCCGAAGCTGCGGCGATCCTGGGGGTGGCCGAGACCACCGTGTCGTGGCGGATGCACGAAGCGCGGCGGATGCTCGCCGGGAAGGAGGCCGCCGAAGCCTGACGCCTGGCAAGAGGCGCGCGAAAAAAATCTCGACCCTTGTCCAAGGAATCCCCGCCGAGCCGCGTCGAAGGGGAATGCGGACGATCCTGCCCGCTGCAACCAAGGGAGAATGATATGTCCCATCTGTATCGGGCAGTCGCCACCGGGCTGGCTCTGACATTGCTCGCGTCCTGCGCCGGATCTGACACCCGCCTCACATCCGCGTCGGACGCAAAAGGGGAGGCCAAAGCGGATGAAGGCGCCGCTGAGATCGTCGTCACCGGACAGAGCATCGCCAATGCGCCGACGGACAGAGCGTCGCGAATATCGACCTTCGCCCCGCCAGCTCCGCCCGCACCGCCGCCATCGCTATCGTCCCCGCAGCAGCCCTCGGTGCCGTCGCCCGTGATGACCACCAGTCGGCTTGCCAAGCGCGCAGCGCCGGAGCCGCGGCCTTATCCCCCTTATTATCAGGATGTCGGCCGCGACAAGTTCACCAGCGTCGACCAGAATGCGTTCAAGATCGTCAAGGAAGAGCCGGTCTCGACCTTCTCGCTCGATGTCGACACCGCCTCCTATTCGTTCGTCCGTGCCTCGCTCAACCAGAACACGCTGCCGCAGCCAGCGGCGGTGCGGACCGAGGAGATGGTCAATTACTTCCCTTATGACTATGCGCCCGCGGCCGGCGCGTCGCAGCCGTTCAGCACCAATGTCGCGGTATTCCCGAGTCCCTGGACGCCCGGCCGCAAGCTCGTCCGGATCGGCGTGAAGGGCTATGAGATCGGGCGCAGGACGCGGCCGCGCGCGAACCTGGTATTCCTGATCGACACGTCGGGATCGATGTACGCGCCCAACAAGCTGCCGCTGGTCAAGCAATCGCTCGAAATGCTGCTCGATCAGCTCGACGGCAACGACAGCGTTGCGATCGTCACTTATGCCGGCAGCGCCGGTACCGCGCTCGAGCCGACGCCGGCCAGCGAGAAGGCCAGGATCAAGGCCGTGATCGAGGGGCTGGGCGCGGGCGGCAGCACCGCCGGTGCCGAGGGTATCCGCCAGGCCTATCGGCTGGCCGAGCAGCATTTCGATGCCAAGGGCGTCAACCGCGTGATCCTGACCACCGACGGCGACTTCAACGTCGGCATCACCAATCAGGACGAGCTCAAGGGCTATATCGAGCGCGAGCGCGGCAAGGGCGTGTTCCTGTCGGTGCTCGGCTTCGGCATGGGCAATTACAACGACGCGATGATGCAGACGCTGGCGCAGAACGGCAACGGCACCGCTGCCTATATCGACACGGTCAACGAAGCGCGGAAGACCTTGGTCGACGAGGCGACCTCGACCCTGTTCCCGATCGCCAAGGACGTGAAGATCCAGGTCGAGTTCAATCCCCGCACCGTCGCCGAATATCGCCTGATCGGTTACGAGACGCGGATGCTCAAGCGCGAGGATTTCGACAATGACAAGGTCGATGCCGGCGATGTTGGGTCGGGCCAGACCGTGACGGCGTTGTACGAGGTCGTGCCGGTCGGCGGGCCGCGGGCGAATGGCGATTTGCGCTATGCCGCGCCGGCCCCGGTTGCCGCGGCGGGATTAAGCGGCGAACTCGGCTTCGTGAAGATCCGCTACAAGCTGCCCAAGTCGGACGCGAGCCTGTTATTGTCGACGCCGATCGATCGGCGCGTCCAGTTCGCGCGGTTCGAAGACGCGCCGCAGGATGCGCGCTTCGCCACCGCCGTCGCCGGTTTCGCCGAATTGCTCCGCGGCGGGCGCTATAACGGCGCGCTCAGCTATGACGACGTCCTGCGCATGGCGAGCGGCGCCAAGGGCAAGGACGAATTCGGCTATCGGACCGAGTTCATCCAGCTCGTCCGCACCGCCCGAATTGCCAACGGCATTGCGGCGACCGGGCAATGATGTGGAACGGGACGCTGCGGTTGCGGCGTCCCGCATCGCCGTTCGCGATCATGGCTTAGACCGGGCAAAGATTGCCGTTATAGACCGATCGATGTCCGTTTCCCGCCTTCCTTGCCTCAGCGGCGCCGGCCATTGCCGGTTCGTCATTTGGGGGCGTTGAATGGCCGACGACAGCGATCTCGCCCGCCTGCTCCCCGACTCGCCACCGCCGCGGCCCGCCGCGCGCGATGCGGCGATCACGGCTGCGATGCGTCGCTTCGACGGCGTCTCCGATCCGACGCCCGCCGCTGCTCCCGCTCGGCGTCCAACGCGATGGGTGTCCGGCAAGCAGATCGGTGCGTTCGCCTCGATCATCCTCGTCGCCGGGATCAGCCTGTCGATCGCGCTCAACCGGCCCGGTGGTCTGCAGCCCGGCAAGGTCGAGCAGCCCCCGGCCGACATCGCGCCGCGCTCGGCGCCGGCGCCTGATCGCCCCGGCGTTTCAAAACCGCCGGCGACCAGTGCAGCCAAAGAGTCGACGCCTGCCGTCAAGCCGGAGCCGCCAATCCAAAAGCCGACCGCTCCGGCTGCCCCGGTCACCTTGGCCGGCGGTGCTGATCGTCGCGCCTCCGAGGACCTGGCACGGTCCGCCTCGCCGCCACCTCCGCCGTCGCCTGCGCCCCCCGCAGCCATGGCACCACCGCCGATGCAGTTCGCGCCACGGAGCGCGGCACCGGCTCCGCCAGCTGACGAGAGTCCGGTCGCTGCTGCCGGGCGCGTGGCGCAACCGAAAGCGATCGAGTCCGCGAGTCCGGTCAGTATGGCAAGCAAGAAGGCTGATGAAGATGAAGGGCCTCGCGACGTCGTGGTAACGGGTGCGCGAAGGCGTCCGAATGCCTATGCCGCGCGTGGCGATTGGAATGCCTGCACGGTGATCGATCCCGAGGAAAGCCTGCGCGGCTGCAAGAGCGTGCTTGGCATTGGTGCGAAGGGACCGGCGGGCGAGGCGGCGGCGCGGCTTGCCAATGGTCTGGCGCTTGCCTGGCGTGGAGACTTGGACGGCGCGATCGCCGCGTTCGATCAGGCCATCGCCCTCAAGCCCAGATTCGCCTTCGCATATCTCAACCGGGGACTGGCCTATCAGCGCCAGGGAGAGCCGGCGCGCGCCGCCGCCGATCTCGATCTCGCGATCAAATATGCGCCCTATGCGGCGCGCGGCTATTACAATCGCAGCGTCCTGCGGCGCGAACAGGGCAACCGGCGCGGCGCTGACGCCGATGCGAATCGGGCGGTCCAGCTTGACCTGGATTATCCGGACCCTGCGCAATGACTCCGACCGACGATCCCTAGGCGGCGGCCTCCAGCCGTTCGACCAGGGCGGCGAAGCGGGCGTCAAGCTTTTCGGCATGCCTCCGGACCGCGAGTCCGATCACCCGGGTCGAGCCGGCAGTGTCGGCCACCTGATCCAGCGCGGCGGAGATTGCCGTGATCGCTTCTTCGGAAGTGCGGACATTGTCGGCAATGCCGATCGAGTTGCGCTGGATCGCGCCCACCGCCTGATGCTGCTGGTGGGCAGTCGTCGCCGCCTTTCCGACGGCGTCGAGCAAGGCGCCCATGATGCCGTCCACCTGATCGACCAGCGCGACTGTCTCGCGCACCGCCGAGGAGACGCCATCGACGCGCCCCTTGATCGCCGACGTCGTGTCGCCGACCTGCTTGGCGAGTCCCTTTACTTCGCCCGCTACCACGGCGAAGCCCCGCCCTGCCTCGCCGGCGCGCGCCGCCTCGATAGTGGCGTTGAGCGCCAACAGGTTGGTCTGGCCGGCGATCTGGGCGATCAGCTCGGCCGCCTCGCGGATCAGATCGACGTTGCGGACGAGGTTGCCATTGGTGCTCCGCGCTCGGGCGGATTGCTGGCTTGCATCGTTGACGGCGACGCGTGCCCGCTCGGAAGCCGTGCCGATCTCGCCGATCGAGGAGGAAAGCTCGGTCAGCGTATCGGAGATGGATTGCGTCGCGCGGCTCGCCTCGTGCGAGCGATCGCGGATTGCACCGGTTTGCGCCTGCTGGTCGGCGATGACGGAAAGCATTGTGTCGGCGCTGCGTTCCAGCGCGCCGGCGGAATCGATCAGATCGGTGACGAGGCTGGCCAGCGAGCGGCGCAATTCTTCCGCGACGTCGCGCTGGCTTTCGCGCAGCTGGACCTCGTGGCGCGCTTGTTCCTCGACCGCGTGGGCGGCGAGCCGATCGGCGCGAACTCTCGCTTCCTCGGCCTGGCGGAGCGCGTTGGCCGTTTCGGCGGCGCTGCGTTCGGCGCGGCTTGCCTCGGCTTGCGCGGCGCGCATGCTGTCCTCCAGGCGTCGGCGCGACCGGAGGATCAGCCGCAACAACCAGGCGGAGGTCAGCGCGAACGCGCCGCCGACCGCGAGCAGTATAGGAAGGATGCCGCGCAGCGCGTCCTGCCCGGCGGTGGCCAGCGGCCAGGTTATCGTCCCGATCGGCACATTAGCGGCATCGCGCACCGTCAACCTATTGGGCGCATCGCCCGTCATGGACGACCAGCCGATGCTGGCCAGGCCATAGGCGTCGCCCCATGCTGACAGCACTCGGCTATCCAACTCGCGCACTAGCACCAAATAGCGCAGCCGCCCTACTTGCCTGGGCCGCAAAAGAGGCAAGATCGGCATGCCCGAAATCACCGCCGGCCGGCCCTGAAAACGGATCGGGAAGGCGGTGCCGGTGGTCATCCTTTCGGCTATGCGCTGGCTGTGCGGAAGGCGCGACATCAGGGCGGCAAGGGTGCTGCCGATCGCGCCGGCAAGCGGCACAGGCTTCCCCTTGCCGTTGGGCGGGCAAGCCCAGAGCGTGTTACCCTGATCGTCGATGATGTAACTGTGCATCGGATAGGAAAGGTTGGTGCGGGCCCATTCCGCATCGACGCGGCCATAGAGGTGATCGACGGCGTCGTCCCAATGGGCGGTGGTTGACGTCGAGTCGGCCAGGCTCCGCGTCTCGCGCTTGACGGCGCCGGACACCAACGTGTGCATGGTGGCGGAATCGTTGCTGTCGACGCGATGCACCAGCGAGACGACGACCAGTGCCGCGCCCGTCGCCGCCAGACCGATCAGGGTCAGCAGCGGGCCGAGCAACCCATCGAATTTCTTGCCGACTACGTCCAACTCACGCCCCCCACGACTACGGCAGTCTAATATGAGTTGGTTATCGCGCTCTTAAGCATGGCCCCGAAATCCTGCCAAGGTTGGGGTGGGCGAGCCTGTTTCCAGTCGGCGCGATCGCGATCGAGCTTTCGCGACTGAATGCGGCACAATGCGCGCTGTTCCTTTCCGCGCCTTCGGCATAAAATCCGGATGTGATCCTATCCTACGCCCCGATTTCGCTCGCCGATTCCCCCGCCGGGTCCAGCGTGCTCGTCGCGGCGATATCCTGGCTGCAGGATGTGCTGCTCGGCACGGCGGCGACGTCGATCGCGGTGATCGCGATCGCGGCGATCGGGTTCGGGATGCTGACCGGGCGAGTCAATATCCGCCATGGTGCGACCGTCATCCTCGGCTGCTTCATCCTGTTCGGCGCGTCGACCATCGTCAACGGACTGCGTTATGCGGCCAGCGGCGTCGGGGGGTATGACCCGCCGCCGGTAATCGTCGCCGCACCTCCGCCGCCGCCGCCTCCACACGTCCAGCCGAGCAAGACGCCGGCGCCCTATGATCCCTATGCCGGGGCATCGGTTCCGATGCAGTAACGCAGCACATCGCCAGTCAGTGGCTGTTGCCGAGCCCGGCCCGCTGGGGCACAGCCTGTCTCATGCCGCCGAATCGCTTTACGCCAGCCATCCGCCGCGGCTTTGCCCTGGCTCCTCGGACTTTCGTGCTTGCCTCCGCCCTGGTGGCGATCGGCTTGTCGAGCCCAGCCGCCGCGCAGAACGATAATCGCGTGCCCGTACCGCTCGGCAGCAAGAAAGGCGCGCCGGTATCGATCGCCGCGCCGCCGATCCTGGTGGTCGAGCCGGTGGCGATGATGATCGCCGCGTTCGACGCGGACGGCGATGGCCGCGTGACGCGCGACGAGATGCGCAAGGGTGTGGCGAGGAGTTTCGCCGCGATCGACACGGCCAATACCGGCAAGCTCGGCTATATCGCCTTTTCCGACTGGGCGCAGAAATGGCTCGGCGATCCCAACGCGCTGCCCGGCGCGTACGAGACCGACAGCGACAGCGACAACCAGATCACGCTGGCCGAACTCCAGACGAAGTTCGACCAGATCTTCACCCGGCTCGACAAGGACAAGGATGGCGTCCTGACTCGCGCCGAACTGCTGACGATCCGCGCCTTCCCGATGGGCGATGGCGGGAAACGCGGGAAACGAGGCGGATAATCGTGGTAGCCGCTCGGCATCCATATCAGCTGGTCATTTTCGATTTCGACGGGACGCTGTCCGACAGCGGCCACTGGTTCCTGTCGATCGTCGACGATCTCGCCGAACGCTTCCGGTTCCGCAGCGTCCATCCCGACGAGGTAGAGGGATTGCGCAAGCGCACGACGCGCGAAGTGATCGACCATCTTGGCATCTCGCGCTGGAAATTGCCGTTGATCGCGCGCCACGTTCGAGCGCGGTTCGGTCGGCACACGGATGAAATCCAGCTGTTCGACGGCATCCGCGACATGCTGAAGGCGATCAGCGAGACGAACGTCCGGATGTTCGTCTGTTCGTCCAATTCGGAAGCCAATGTCCGCGCAGTCCTGGGACTGGAGGATTGCGCCAGGATCGAGCGTTTCTTCTGCGGCTCGGGCCTGTTCGGCAAAGTGCGCAAATTCCGCCAGGCGATCAAGGCAAGCGGGCTCCCGCCCAGCGCGATCTTGTCGATCGGCGACGAAACCCGCGACGTCGATGCCGCGCGCGCAGTCGGGATCGGCGCCGGCGCGGTGTTATGGGGCTATGCCAATCCCGAAATGCTGTTGGCGATGAAGCCCGACAAGACGTTCGCGACACCGCAAGAGGTGGTCGACTATCTGACCTGAGGTCGACAAACCGCAGACCCCGCCGCTAGAGCGACGGCGATGTCTCCCCAGCGCTCTATTCCCGATAGTTTCGATCCTGAGATCGTCGCGGGCATCGATGCGCGCCTCTCCGAGGCGGAGCGCGACGAACTTGTCCATATCCCGATAGCGATCGAGAGCGGCAGTCGTGCCTGGGGTTTCCCGTCGCCCGACAGCGACTATGACTGTCGGTTTGTGTTTGTGCGGAGCCAGGACGATTATCGTTCGCTCTGGCAACCACGCGATGTGATTGAGACGCCCCTTGATGCGATCTATGATGTCGGCGGTTGGGATCTTGGCAAGCTTATCAAGCTGATGGTCAGGGGCAATGCTGTTGCGATCGAATGGCTGACCTCGCCGATCCGCTATCGATTCGACCAGCGTATCGCCAACCGCCTGCTGGATCTGGCGCGTGATGTGACCGATCGGGCCGCGGTCCGACGGCATTATTACAATCTGGCCAAAGCGTCTTGGGTGCCGCTCGATCGCGAAACGCACGATGTCCCGCTCAAGAAGCTCCTTTATGCGTTGCGTCCAGTCGTTGCGATGACTTGGCTCGACCGCCATCCCGGCGAGGTCGTGGCACCGATGGCGTTCACGCAGTCGCTCGCTGCGATCGATCTGCCCCTGGCGCTCCGTGCCGAGATCGATTCGCTGATCGAACGCAAGTCAGTCACAGTCGAGCTAGGAGGTGGGCCGGTGCCACCCGCCATCGCTGCGCTGATCGATGCAGCGCTTGCCACTGATCCGCCGGTTGCCGTCGATCCGGTCTCGCCGGAAGAACGACGCCGCGTCGCCGATCGCGTTTTCCTCGACCTTCTCGACGAACTGGCTCCCGCATGACTCCCCGCTTCGACTTCACCATCCACGCCACCGACGGCAAGGCGCGCACCGGCGAGATCGCGATGCGCCGCGGCACGATCCGCACGCCTGCCTTCATGCCGGTCGGCACCGCCGCGACGGTCAAGGCGATGAAGCCGGGCGATGTCCGGGCCGCCGGCGCCGACATCATCCTGGGCAACACCTATCATCTGATGCTGCGCCCGACCGCCGAGCGCGTCGCGCGGCTGGGCGGATTGCATCATTTCATGGGCTGGGACCGGCCTATCCTGACCGACAGCGGCGGCTATCAGGTGATGAGCCTGTCCGAACTCACCAAGCGGGACGAGAATGGAGTCGAGTTCAAGAGCCATCTCGACGGCACGCGGCACCTGATGAGTCCCGAGCGCTCGATGGAGATCCAGCGGCTGCTCGGATCAGACATCGTCATGGCGTTCGACGAATTGGTGCCGACGACCTCGACGGCCGAGGTGCAGGCGGCGGCGATGGCACGGTCGATGCGCTGGGCGCGGCGCTCGCGCGAGGCATTCCTTGGCGGCGGCGAACATGCCGAGAACGCAGCGCAATTCGGCATTCAGCAGGGCGCGCTGAACGAGCAATTGCGTGGCGAAAGCGCGGCGGCGCTGACCGAGATCGGGTTTGACGGCTATGCGATCGGTGGGCTTGCGGTGGGAGAAGGGCAGGCGGCGATGTTCGGCTGTCTCGATTTCGCGCCGAGCCAGCTTCCCGCCGATAAGCCGCGTTACCTGATGGGGGTGGGCAAACCGGACGACATCGTCGGTGCGGTCGAGCGCGGGGTCGACATGTTCGACTGCGTGCTGCCGACGCGCTCGGGCCGCACCGGCCAGGCGTTCACACGGACCGGTCCGATCAACATCCGCAACGCGAAGTTCGGCGAGGATCAGGGGCCGCTCGATCCCGAATGTGGCTGCCCGGTCTGCGCCACCTGGGAACGCGCCTATCTCCACCATCTGGTGCGCGCCGGCGAGATTCTGGGCGCGATGTTGATGACCGAGCACAACATTTGGTTCTATCAGGCGTTGATGGCGGACTTGCGCGCAGCGATTGCCGCTGGAACGCTCAACGCATTTGCGAGCGGATTCCGGGCACGCTACGGACAGGGTCGAGGAGAGTGAGCGTGAGCGACAAGCCCGAAGAAGAGAATGAGATCATGGCCGCGGCGCGGATTGCCAAGGAGCGCCAGAAAGGCGCCGAGGGCACGCCCGAGCCGGCCAAGCTCAGCAAATGGGGCCTGGCGGCACTGGGCGCGGGTGTCGGATCGGCGGCGATCGCCGCGGCAGTGCTCTACGCCAATCGCAACAAGAAGCGTTGAAGACTTCTCCCGTCTGATCGCTGACGATTGTTCGTCGGCGATGGCGGCGGGCGGAGCCAGGTTCGGCGGGCGATTGACTCGCGGTGTTTTAGCGCGACACATCGGCGTCATCCTCACCTCCTTTGCGGAGAATTGAATGCGTCTGACTCGTGCCGCCCTGTTAATGGGCGCCGCCCTGATTCCCGTCGCCGCCACCGCCGCCACGCCCGCCCGGAAGCTCGCTCCAAAAACGGCGGCGGCCACCAGTGCGACGGCGGTCAAGCCGATCGCCTATACCGTCCGCACGCTTGCCAATGGCCTGCGCGTCTATGCGATCCGCGACACCAAGACCGCCAATGTCTCGGTGCAGGTCTGGTACGATGTCGGCTCGAAGGACGATCCCAAGGGCAAATCGGGCTTCGCGCACATGTTCGAACATCTGATGTTCAAGGCGACGAAGAATCTGAAATCGGAGAATTTCGACCGCCTGACCGAGGATGTCGGCGGCTATAACAACGCCTCGACCAACGACGATTACACCAATTATTTCGAGGTCGTCCCGGCCAACCATCTCGAGCGGCTGCTGTTCGCCGAGGCGGATCGCATGGCGAGCCTGGTGGTCGAACCGGTCAGCTACGCCTCCGAGCGCGACGTGGTGAAGGAAGAGCTTCGCCTCCGCACCTTGGCGACGCCGTACGGCAAGCTCTATTCGATCTACTATCCCGAGATCAGTTACCGCGTGCATCCCTATGCGCGACCCGGGATCGGCAGCCTGGAGAATCTCGAAGCTGCGACGATCGACGACGTTCGGGCGTTCCACGCGACCTATTACCGCCCCGACAATGCGGTACTGGTGGTGGCGGGCAATTTCGATCCCGCCGAGCTCGATCGATGGGTCGACAAATATTTCGCGGGGATCAAGAAGACCGACCGCCCGATCCCGCGCGTGACCGTCGCCGAGCCCCCGCGCACCACGCCTACCCGCTATACGGTCTATGAGGCCAACACGCCGCTGCCTGCGGTACTGATCAGCTATCAGGTGCCGTCGGACAACAATGCCGACATCCCGGCACTGACTCTGCTCGACGCGATCCTGTCGCGCGGCGATAGCTCGCGGCTATATCAGGACCTGGTCTATCGCGATCAGCTCGCGCAATCGGCCAATACTTTCCTCGATACCAAACAGGGCACCGGCTCGTTCGTCGTCACCGCGACGATGGCTGACGGCAAGAGCGTCGCCGATGGCGAGAAGGCGTTACGTGCCGAGGTCGCCCGCGCGCGCGACACCTTAGTCACCCCGGCCGAGCTGACCCGCGCCAAGAATCAGCTGATCACCGCGACGATCGAGAGCCGTGAGACCGCCGATGGCAAGGCGTCGACGATCGCGCGATCGGTGATCATCGACGGCGATCCCGCCGCCGCCGACAAGCAGCTTGCCGCGATCGGCAAGGTGACTGCCGCCGACATCCAGCGTGTCGCGCGCAAATATCTGACCGACAATGGCTCGGCGATGATCAACTATATGCCCGCCGAAATGGCGCCCAAGGACGGGACGAAGGGCGACAAGATCGCGGTCGCCGATACGGTCGAGGTCGCCGAGCTGAAGACGCCGGGCAATGTCGAGGTCGTCAAGCCGGCGAGCGATGCCGACCGCGTCGCCGTGCCCGCGCCGGCCAAGCCGGTGGTCGCGGCACTGCCGGCGCCGGTGACGGCGACTTTGGCCAACGGCATGAAGCTGATCGTGGTCGAAAAGCACGATCTGCCGCTGATCACCACGCAGGTCCTCGCCAATGGCGGCGGCGCCGCGGACCCGGCCGACCGCGCCGGGCTCAACAGCCTGGCCGCCGATTTGATGACCAAGGGGACCAAGACGCGCTCGGCGACGCAGATCGCCAATGAGGTCGAGAAGCTCGGCGGATCGATCAGCTCGGCCGTCGCCTGGGATGCGGCGGCGGTGACGCTGCAGGTCAAGTCCGACCAGATCGCTCCGGCGATGGCAGTGCTCGCCGACGTCGCGCGCAATCCGGTCTTCACGGCCGAGGAACTCGAACGCGATCGCGCGCAGACGATCGACAGCGTCCAGGTCCAGCTCAAGAATCCGGGCCGGCTCGCCTCTTTGGTCGCGGCGCGGACGGTAATGGGCGGCGGGCCTTATGGTCATCCCATCGCGGGTACGCCGACCTCGCTCAAGGCGATCACGCGAAGCGAAGTGCAGACCGCCTATGCGCGCACCTGGGCGCCGGCGCGCGCGACCATGGTGATGGTCGGCGACATCACGCCGGCGGCGGCGAAGGCGCTCGTCGAGGCCAATTTCGGCAGCTGGCAGGCTAAGGCCGCGCCGGTCGCCGCGCCCAAGACCGATTCCGCCACCGCAACGCCGCGGATCATCGTCGTCGATATGCCCAATGCCGGCCAGGCTGGGGTCGTCGTTGCCCGCCCAGGCATTGCCCGCAGCGACCCGGATTTCTACGCGGCGAGCGTCGCCAATGCCACTTTGGGCGTCGGTTTCTCGTCGCGGCTCAACCAGGAAATCCGCATCAAGCGCGGCCTCGCTTATGGCGCGGGCAGCGGCATCGCGGCGCGGCGCCAGCCCGGCTATGTCGCGGCCAACACCCAGACCAAGAACCCCTCGGCGCCCGAAGTGGTCGGGCTGATCATCGACACGATGAAGGGGATGGGATCGGCGCCGGTGCCGAATGACGAACTCGCCTCGCGCAAGGCGGTGCTGATCGGCGATTTCGGCCGCGATACCGAAACGACCGGGGGGATTGCCGGCGTGCTGGGCGATTATGTCGTCGAGAACGTGCCCCTGTCTGAACTCAAGGCGTTCACGCCCAAGATCGAAGGCGTCGATGCGGCGGAGGTGCAGCGTGTCGCGCAACGGCTGCTCGATCCGACCGACGCCAGCGTCATCGTCGTTGGTGACGCGAAATTGTTCCTCGACGATCTCCGCAAGAAATATCCGAATGTCGAGGTGATCCCGGCGGACAAGGTCAATCTGGACAGCACGACGTTGCGATAGCGCCCTCCGTCATGCCGGCCTTGTGCCGGCATCCACCGAGCCGCAAGCGCCAGGGGCGTGAGGAGGAGTGGACCCCGGCACAAGGCCGGGGTGACGGCTAGGGCTAGGGGCGGGGCACCCAATTAACGTCGGGGGAACGGTTGCCCATCCCCCCGACGCCCCCTCCGAGCTCTAACGCGGTGCCGGCAGCCAGCTCAGGTCGAGACCCTCATAGCGGTCGATATAATTGGCCGCGCGCAGCAGCCCGCGTTCGTTGGTGAAGGTGACACGCCCGTTCACGCGCGCGATCAGCCCTTCTTCCTCGATCTGACGCAGCATGCGGTTGACATGGACCGCGGTCAGGCCGGTCGCGTCGCCGATCTCTTCCTGGGTCAGGCCGATCGTGAAAGTGTCGGTGATCGACTTGTCACCCGCGCGCAGGCGGTTGCGCATATCGATCAGCATCGCGGCGACACGGGTCTTGGCCGAGGTGCGGCCGAGCGCCGCAAGCCGGTCGGTCAGCGCCGCGCGCTCGATCTGGCTATAGACCAGCAGCAGCGCCGCGAGTCGCGGATGCGCCGCGATGACGTCGCTCAACATCGATCGCTCGAACGGCGCGACGACCGCGTCGCTCAGCGCGGTGAGCGTCTCGGGCGTCTCGCGATAGACCAGGCTCGACAGCGCGATCACATCGCCGGGGAACAAGAACCGCAGGATTTGGCGGCTGCCGTCGTCGAGCAGCATCGACGACATCAGCATACCCTTGCGAACGATGAACATCTCGCCGGCGCGATCATTTTCTCGCTGGATTGTGGCACCCCGCCGGACCGGTCGCTCGCGCTCCTCCAGCCGCTCGAGCGCCGCATGTTCTGCCGGAGTAAGAGTAACCAGATCGCCCAATCTTTCGGCGAAACAACTGCCTGACACGTCGACGCAAACTCCCCCGGACCTTGGAGGCTACAGAGCAGCGCGCGCGGACCTGTGCATTAAAGTCGATCAATGGGTGTGGTGGCGTTGTTTGCAGCTTCGCTGAGTTGGCACCGGCCCGCATTGGGTGAACAGCGCCCCGCGCTGTTCACCCAATGCCGGGGGCATGGCAGATCCAATGCGCCCCCACCCGACCACCCATAGAATACGCTGTTGGGCGGTCGGGTGGGGGAGCGGGCCGGTGCGGCAACCGTTTCAGCTCCGCTGAAACACAAGAGACGCGTTACGCTTGCTTGTGGTGCGGCGGGCGATAGAAGCCTTTGGATGGACCGTATCCTCATTCGCGGCGGTAATCGCCTGACGGGCAAACTGCCGATTTCGGGCGCCAAGAATTCGGCGTTGACGCTGATGCCGTGTGCATTGCTGACCGAGGAGCCGGTGACGCTGCGCAATTTGCCGCGGCTCGCCGATGTCGACAGCTTCGGGCATCTGCTCAACCAACTCGGCGTGTCGACCGAGATCGAAGGCGCGCGGCCGAGCGATTTCGGCCGCGTCATGACGATGCGCGCCGGGCGGCTGACCTCGACCGAGGCGCCGTACGACATCGTGCGCAAGATGCGCGCGTCGATCCTGGTGCTGGGCCCGCTGGTCGCCCGCGCGGGCGAGGCGACGGTGTCGCTGCCTGGTGGTTGCTCGATCGGCAACCGCCCGATCGACCTCCACCTCAAGGCGCTCGAGGCGATGGGCGCGCGGATCGAACTCGCCGCCGGCTATGTCAAGGCGATCGCGCCAGGCGGGCGCCTGCCGGGCGGTCGCGTCGCCTTCCCGATCGTGTCGGTCGGCGCGACCGAGAATGCGGTGATGGCGGCGGTGCTCGCCAAGGGCGGTACGGTGATCGAGAATGCGGCACGCGAGCCCGAGATCGTCGATTTGTGCAATCTGCTGCTCGCGATGGGCGCGTCGATTTCCGGCGTCGGGACCGAGCGGCTGGAGATCGAAGGCGTCGACCGTTTGCACGGCGCCACCTATCGCGTGATGCCCGACCGCATCGAGGCCGGCAGCTATGCTTGCGCCGCTGCGATCACCGGCGGCGACGTCGAATTGATCGGGGTCAAGGCCGACGATATGCGCGCGACCATCGCGGCCTTGATCGACGCCGGCGTCAAGGTCGAGGAAAAGGGCAGCTCGCTGTTCGTATCGTCGGACGGCAAGCTCAAGCCGCTGACGCTGTCGACCGCCCCGTTTCCCGGCTTCGCCACCGACATGCAGGCGCAATTCATGGCGATGCTGTGCAAGGCCGACGGCGCCAGCGTGCTGACCGAGACGATCTTCGAGAACCGCTACATGCACGTGCCCGAGCTGGCGCGAATGGGGGCGGACATCCAGGTGCGCGGCCGTACCGCCGTCGTGCGCGGGGTCGACCATTTGGTCGGCGCGCCGGTGATGGCGACCGATCTGCGGGCGTCGATGAGCCTGATCATCGCCGGGCTGGTCGCCGACGGCCAGACCGAGGTCAGCCGCGTCTATCACCTCGATCGCGGCTATGAGCGACTCGAGGAGAAATTGTCGGCGGTCGGCGCCGATATCGAACGCGTCGGCGACGGCTGATCCATGACGGTTAGGGGGTTCAGCACGACGCTCAGCGACCGCCAGGCGCTCTGGGCGTTTGTGCTGGGATGCGTCGCGGTGACCGCCGGCGTGGCCATGCATATCCCGATGTTCCTGATGGGCCGGACGATGCACTACCGGCTCGCCGGCATGGCGATGGGCTGGGACATGGTGCTCGGCATGGGGCTGATCATCGCCGGTGTTGGCGTCGCCGCTTACGGCCTGTTGCCGCGCGACATCGGCAGGCAGCGGGCCGAGAGCGGTGCGATCGAGATTTCCGCGCCCGAGGACGCGCCGTTGAGCTGGGCGCATTGGCGGTTGATGCTGGTGCTGGTCATCGCGCTGATCATCGACGTGATGAAGCCTGCCTCGCTGGGCTTCACCGTGCCCGGCATGGTCAGCGAATATGGCGTGCCCAAAGCGACGGTCAGCCTGGTGCCATTCTTCGCCTTGATCGGCACCGTGACCGGATCGGTGCTATGGGGCGTGATCGCCGACATCTACGGCCGCAAGGCGTCGATCCTGTTGTCGGCGGTGATGTTCGTCGGCACGTCGATCTGCGGTGCGATGCCCAGCCTCGCCTGGAATATCGGCATGTGCTTCATGATGGGCGCGGCCGCCGGCGGGATGCTGCCGGTGACCTATGCGCTGCTCGCCGAGATGATGCCCAACAAGCATCGCGGCTGGAGCCTGGTGCTGGTCGGCGGGCTCGGCGCGGTCGGCGGCTATTTCGCCGCGAGCGGGCTGTCCGCGTTGCTCCAGCCCCAATTCGGCTGGCGGATATTGTGGCTGCTCAATTTGCCGAGCGGGTTGATCCTCGTCCTGCTTGGCGGCTTGATTCCCGAATCGGCCAAGTTCCTGTTGGCGCGCGGCCGTGATGCCGAGGCGCGGACAGTGATGGCGCGGTTCGGCTCGACCGCGAAGCGGCTGGCAGCGCTGCCGCCGCTGCCCGCGGGGACAGTGAGCCATGCGCTGACCGGGGCCAAGCTGGTCGGCAAGTTGGCCGCTTTGTCGATCGCGGCGATCGCCTGGGGGCTGGTCAATTTCGGGTTGCTGCTGTGGTTGCCCGCCGATCTCGTCGCCAAGGGATATTCGGTCGCGGTGTCGAGCAAGCTGCTTGCCGAATCGGCGCTGATCGCCTTTCCGACGGTGTTCGTCGCGGCGCTGATGTACAGCCGCTGGAGCACCAAATGGTCGCTGGTCACGATGATCGGCGTCACTTTGTTGGGGTTGGTCGGCGTGCTGCGGCTGGAGTTCGCCGGGATCGGCAGCCCGGTCCTGCCGGTGGCATTGCTCATCGTCGGATCGAACGGGATCATCGCGATTCTGCTGCCTTATACCGCGGAAAGCTTCCCACTGCGCGTCCGCGGTCGCGCCACCGGCTGGGTCGCGGCGTGCACCAAAGGCGGCGGCGTCGCGGCTCAGGCGCTCAGCATCACCGCTTTGGTCCCGGCGATGGGCGTGACCGCGGGGCTGATCATCGTGCCGACGGCGCTCGCGCTCGGTCTGTGTGCCTGGTTCGGCCGCGAAACCAAGGGCAGGGACCTCCGTTTGCTCGACGACGCACTGGCCGGCTGACGCTCAGAACGGTGCGATCGCCGTCGCGTAATGCGCCATCGCCATCGTCGTCAGCTGTGCATTGACCCGGATACAGCTGGCGAAGGTGCTGGCATCGGTGACGAGCACGTTGGCGGTGCCGTGGACGCGGCAATCGAGGTCGACCACGCCATGCTCGCGATCCTTGCCACGGGCATTGCCGCCTTGGGGATGCGAGCTCGACAGAGTAATATCGTCGGCCTCGCTGATCGCGCTGTCGAAAAAGGCATCGACATCGTCGCCGGGCTTGAGCGTCTGACCGCGCGCGAGCGCCGGATAGACTTCCTCCGCGCCGGCCGCGAAATGGACCTTGGTCAGTGCTGACAGCGCGCGTTTGATCAACGGAATTTCGACATCGTTGCGCAATTTGAAACTCAGGCCGGAATCGATCAGCTGGCCGCAGCGATCGGCGGGGATCAGGATGCCGGCCGACGCCAGCCGGCCGTAATTGCGCATCCGCTGGGCATGGTCGCCGAACCAGCCGGGCATCAGGGTCGACATGCTCATCGGCGGCTGGAAATGCGATTCGAGCAGGAAGTCGCCGCGATCGACATAGGTCGCCATCTGGTCCTCGTCCCAGCTGCGCATCGACTGCTCGCCGGGCATCAGCGCGACCACCGGGCAGGCGATGTTGAGCGAGATACCGGTGCCGGTGCCGTCGATCCCGCTCGCCGCGAGGATGCGGCTCGACGCCATCGTGCCGGCCGCGACCACCACGCCTTCACGCGCGCGGATGAAATGCTTGCGGCCGTCGGCCAGCACGACCTCCACTCCGGTCGCGCGCCGCTTGTCCCAGTCGAGCGGGGTTTCCCAGCGGATCGCCGTGACCTTGGTATCGGCCAAAATATGCGCGCCGCTCCTGCGTGCGTCGAGCAGGAAGGACTGCGCCATGCCCTGCTTGCGGCCATAGGGGCAGCCGGTGTTGCAATAGCCGCAATAGGCGCATGCCGCTCCGGCGGAATCGGGGCCGTAATTCTTGCTGAACCAGGGCGTGGGCGAAGACTGGTCGCCTGGGAGACCGGTCGCGGCCGCATGTGCCGCCCAGCCTCGTTGCAGATGCGGACCGTTATTGCGCCCGGCGCGCGCGTCGATCGGACCGACCGACAAGCGTTGTTCCACTGCACGATAAGCGGCATCGAACCGGTCGCGGTCGACCGGCGCGCCGAGCTCGGCCCATTTGGCGAAGATGTCGGGCGCTTGCGGGTGCGTCAGCCCGGGCTGGTTGACGCGCAGGCAGATGCCATTGTTGAGCACGGTCGATCCGCCGACGACGCGGCCCTGGAACACGACCACGTCATGGTCGCGGCTGGTCTGCACGCCGCCATCGACGAACAGCCGCGCGGTCATTTCCCATTCGCGGTGATTGATCTTCGAAGAAGGGTAAAAGGGACCAGCTTCCACCACCAGCACGTCGTGCCCTTGCGTCGCCAGCGTCGCTGCGGCGACCGCGCCGCCGGCACCCGATCCGATCACGATCACCCCGGCTTCGTCGGGCGCCTCTTTCAGAATGTCGGCATCGGTCAAATCGCGGCCGGGAAAATCGGTGATCGGCACTTCGCCCGGCGCCGAGCGATCGCGATGAGCGGGCAGGGTAAAGCCGATCTGCGCGAATACCGGATTGTCGCGGTTATCGTCCTGGGTCTCGCCCTGCCAATGGCCGTAATAGCCGGCATAAACCACGCTCCGCACGCGGGCGAGATCCTGCATCAGGTCGTTGCGCGTGCGCTCGAGCCGCCTGGCGACTTGCCGCGCGCGCCAGGCCGGGCTCAGGATCAGGAACAACGGCCCGCCCATCACCAGGCAGAGCAGATAGAGGCTGAGCCCGATCTCGGTCGCCTTGCCGCCTTTCACCAGCGCGAACTGGCGCTGGAGGTTGGCGACCACCTGGCTCGAGGGGATCGCCATGTCGGTATCGTGGAACAGTGCTTCGGCCAGCGCCTTCAGGATTGCGGCCTGGACGAAATTGAACGGCTTCCCCATGCCCTTACTCCCCCGCTGCAAGGTCAGTCGGGCTCGGTCATAGCCGGTTTGTTGGCCACCCGAAATCGCGTTTGAGGTCACAATGGGGAGAAGTGACTCTACACCTCCCACCATCCATCTTTGTTGGGCGTCCACCATGGCGCGCCGGCGGTGATGCGCGCGGCGAGCCCGGATTCCCGAGACAACACGAGCGGCAGGCCGGTTTGCGCCGCCAGGCGTTCGACGTCGGCGTCGGAAAAGTCGGTCGGCATCCCGCCAGCCTCGCGACAGGCGAGACGAAAGAGTTCCATCTCCTGTCCCCAGAAATAGAGCGAGCTCGCGCCGATATTGGCCTGAAGGCGGTGGACGTCGTCCCATTTGCCGGGCTCGACGATCTTGGCCCAGATGTCCGCCTGGAGGCTGTCGACCGCGGCGTCGGGGCGCCAGTCGAAGGCGTCGGCATTGACGATCGTTACCTTGTCGCGGGCGGCGCTGGGAAGCTGGTCGAAAACGCCCTGCTCGGCGATCAGCGCGATCACGTCGGCGTCCCGCTCAATCACGGTGACGCGATCGACTTTGGGGTTCAGCGCCACATTGGCCGCGGCCCAGCCCATGCCCAGCCCGAGCACCACGGTATGGCCGCTTGCGGCGGCGATGCCGATTTCCTGGCTTTCGACCTCCATCGGGACGATCGACATCCAGGTGGCGTCGCCGTCGCGGACGGGGCCGCTGAGCACCGCACTGCCCAGCGTGGCATAGGTTTGTCCCCAATATCCACGTCCGGCCGCGAGGAACGCGACCCGTAGCGACCATTCGCCCCAAGTACCGGCGCGATAATGCGGCAGCCACAGACTGGTCGTGAACTGACCGAGCAGGTCGATCGGACTGATCGCTTCCGGATCGTACGTCACGACGCAGTCGGCTGGACGTGTGCGTAGCTGTCGGGCCGTTCGCTCACACCGTTTCCAGCGCCGCCGCGAAATCGGCGATCAGATCGTCGGCATCCTCGACGCCGATCGAGATGCGGACCAGATTGTCGGTAATCCCCAGCGCCTGTTTGCGCGCGTCGGGCACCGACAAATGGGTCATTCCGGCGGGATGCGACGCCAGCGTTTCCGTCCCACCCAGGCTGACCGCCAGCTTGGCGATCTTGAGCGCGTCGAGGAAGGCAAATGCCTCTTTCTCGCCGCCCTTGAGGTAGAGCGAGAAAGTCGACCCGGCGCCCGAGCAATGCCGCTCGTAGATATCCGCCTGGCGCTTGTCCTTGCCGTCCTTGAGGAAGCCGAGATAGCCGACCTTCTCGACCTTGGGATGATCGCGCAGGAATTCGCAGACCTTGACGGCATTCTCGCCGGCGCGGCTCATTCGCAGTTCGAGCGTCTCCAGGCTGCGCAGCAGCATCCAGGCGGTGTTGGGATCGCAGATCGTGCCGATCGTGTTGCGCATCAATCGGATCGTGTTGATGTGCTCCTTCGACCCGAGCACGCCGCCTGCGACGAGGTCCGAATGGCCGCCGGCATATTTGGTCAGCGAATAGACGACGATGTCGGCGCCATGTTCGAGCGGCTTGTGCCACAGTGGCCCCAGGAAGGTATTGTCGATCGCGATCGGCGGCTTGTTGGCGCCGGTGAAGATCGCGTCGCGGCTGGCGGCGACCGCCTCGACATCGACCAAAGCGTTGGTCGGGTTGGCCGGGCTTTCGAGATAGATCAGCGGGACATTGCCCGACGACGCCTTTTGCAGCACCGCGTCGATCTCGGCGCGCGTCGCGCCGGCCGGGAAGTCGAGCCAATGGACGCCGAAGCGACCAAGAATGCGTGCGATCAGCGTCTCGGTCGCAGCGTAAAGCGGACCCGAATGGACGATCGTGTCGCCGGGCTTGACCATGGCGAGAAACAGGGTCGCGATTGCCGACATACCTGAGGAGAAGGCAAGCGCATCCTCGGCGCCTTCCCAGATGCCCAGGCGATCCTCGAGGATTTCCTGGTTTGGGCCGTTGAAGCGCGAATAGACCAAACCCTCGGCGCCACCCGGGCGCTTACCCGTCACGCCCTCGAAATGGCGCTTGCCGGCGGCGGCGTTGGGGAACACGAAGGTCGAGGTCAGGAAGATCGGCGGCTTGAGCGATCCTTCGGACAGTGTCGGATCATAGCCATGGCCCATCATCAAGGTCGATGGCTTGAGTTGCCGCCCGCCGATCGATGCCGGCTCGGTCTTCTTGGGTGCGAGGGCCTCGACCCCGGTCAAATCGGCTTCGGTCTGGGTCGGCTTCTTGGACATCATCTACTCCTTTGGCCGACGCTGTAGCGCCGTGTGGTTTCAGAAGAAACTAAATCCCGATGATCGAAATCTGTCGTCCATAATCGGGCTCACCCCGGTGCGTCGCGCGGCGGAAGCTGTAGAAACGATCCGCGTCGGCATAAGTGTCGAGCCCCATCATTTCGATGGTCGGCACCCCGGCGGCGGCGAGGCGATGCGCGACATAGCCTTCCAGGTCGAACTGGGCATGGCCCTCACGGCCCGACGTGAAGAAGCGTTCGTTGGCGGGGTCCTCGGCCTCGAAGCGGCGCTGGAACGCCTCGTCGACTTCATAACTGGCGCGCGCGATGCACGGGCCGATCGCGGCGACGATGCGGTCGCGGTCGGCGCCGAGCTTTTCCATCGCGGCGACGGCCGCGTCGGTGACGCCGCCGATCGCGCCTTTCCATCCGGCATGCGCCGCACCAACGATCCCGGCATCGCGATCGGCGAGCAGGACAGGCGCGCAATCCGCGGTCAGGATGCCGAGCGCGAACCCGGGACGGTCGGTCACCATCGCGTCGGCATGCGGCCGATCGGTATCGTCCCAGGTCGTGGCGAGCGTCACACAGTCCGCTGAATGGACCTGATAGAGTGTGACGAGCTCGGCGCCCGGCAGCACCGCGGCGACCGCACGGCGGCGATTCTCGGCAAGGTCGGGGCCGATTTCGACTTGCCCGCGCCGGCCGAGATCGAGCCCCGCGGTGATGCCGGTAGAGACGCCGCCGCGGCGCCCGAGGAACCCATGCGCCACGCCATCGAGCGCGCGAGCGCGATTGATCTCGACCGTCACAGCGCCAGCCGCATCAGCCGGTCGTCGTCTTCCTGTTCGCCGACCATGAATTTGTATTGGCCGATTTCCTCGAAGCCATAGCGTTCGTAGAACCGCCGCGCGCGATGATTGTCGATATAGACCGACAGGATCATCTCGCTGGCGCCGCGCGCCCGCGCCTGATCGAGCGCCCAGTCCATCAGCACCGGCGCCAGGCCCGCGCCGTGATGATCGCCAAGGATATAGAGTTGGTGCAGCTCGATCGCTTTATCCGGCCAGTCACCGGGAAAGGTGACCGGGCCGATCTTGCAATAACCGACGATCGTGTCGTTGTCGGTCGCGACGCGGACGCGATAAGCGGGGTCGGTCAGGTCTGCGGGCAACCCCGCCGATCCGAACGCCGCATCGAGGAACTGCGCGAGATCCTGCTGGCGATAGAGCGTGCCGAAGGTATCGGTGAAGCTGCGCCGCGCCATCGCCGCGAGTTCCGGTCCATCGGTGGGTGTCGCGTCGCGATAGGTGATCGCCCCGCTCACAGCGCCAGCCGCATGATATGGTCGGTGTCGACCTGGGTGCCGACCGCGAAGGCATAGTCGCCGATATGGTCGAAGCCGTGCTTGCGATAGAAAGCGGCCGCGCGGTGGTTTTCCTCCCACACCGTCAGCAGCAACGCCGTCGCGCCTTCCGCCCGCGCGGTAGCGATCGCCCAGTCGAGCAACGCCTTGCCGACGCCGGCGCCATGCTGGTCGCTGCTGACATAGATCTGGCTCAATTGCAGCGCGCTGGGCTCGGCATCGGGCAGCCAGGGCGGGTTGACCTTGGCATAGCCGACCACCCGGCCGTCAACGAGCGCGAGGTGAAAGCGTGCCGCGCCGCTCGACAGATCGGCGAGCAGCTTGCCGTTGGGGCCATAGGCCTGGGCGAGATAGGTGGCCGCATCCTCGGCCGAGACGCCGTGCGCGAACGTCTCGATCCAAATTGCCTGCGCCATGGCGTCAAGCGCGTCGCCATCGGCGGGGGTAGCATCGCGATATTCGATCATAGGAATCCTGCTGGAATTGGCCAGTCGCGCGCGGTCCAGGCCATCGCCCTGAACAATGTTCCCATCTGGTCGTGCTCGACCAGCCGCGCGCGATCGGCGGCGATCGCCTCGGCCTTTTCTGGCGTCGATCGCGCCAGCGCCTCGGCGCGCGGAGCGATCCCCAATGCAGTTAGAAATGCGCCTTGCCCGACCGGGCCGTCGACCCTCACGCCCTCGATCCCGGCGGCGGCGGCCAGAGTGGCGAAATCGACATGGGCGGTCAGGTCGCGGCTGCCCGGTTCCTCGAACGGATTGGCGAATTGGTGTCCGCTCACCGCCTGCAACGTGTCGCCGATTGCCGGACCGTCATAACCATAATCGACCACCAAGGCGGCCCCGCCGTGCAGCATCAGGCGCTGCGCCAGCGCGCGACCAATCGCCACCGACGCCGGCGAGGTTTCGATCACCGATCCGACCGGCGCATCGCGCAAATTTTCCGGGATCACGCTGGCGGGCACGTCCTTGCCGGCGATCGGCAGGAACATCAGGTCCTGACAAGCGACCAACCGCTCGCGCCAGGCATCGCCCGCCTTGACCAATTGGCGGATCGGCAGCGCGTCGAAGAATTCGTTGGCGACCGCGATGATCGGCCGGTCGTCGGGCAATTGCGTGATATCGTCGTGCCAGGTGGCATAGGGGACCGCAGCGCGCTGCCGGGCGCGCAGCGTCGGGCTGGTTTCGACGAAATGGACCGGCGGATCGAGCCCGACCCGGCCCATCGCGCGCATCGCATCGGCGGTCAGCGTGCCGCGCCCGGGGCCGAGTTCGACCCAATAGATGTCAGGCTCGCCTGCGCGCTGCCACAGATCGGCGGCCCATAGTCCGATCAGCTCGCCGAACATCTGGCTGACTTCGGGCGCGGTGGTGAAATCGCCCGCCGATCCCAACGGGTCGCGGGTCGCATAATATTCGGCATTGGCCGCTGCCATGTACTGCGACAATGGGATCGGCCCCGCCATGGTGATGGCGCGCGACAGCCGATCGGGCAGCGACCCGTCCATCTCAGGCGACGCTTTCGTCCCCGGCGATCGGGGTGACGCGATCGCGCCGGCCTTTGGCCGTCCAGATCAGATAGATGCCACCCAGAATCATCGGCACGCACAGCCATTGGCCCATGTGCAGATAGCCATTGTCGAAGATCGTCCCCTGGAACTGGGCGTCGGGCTCGCGGAAGAATTCGACGATGAAGCGCGCAAGGCCGTAGCCGGTCAGGAACAGCCCGACGAGCTTGCCCGGCTCGTAGCGCGCCTTGGTTCGCCAGAAGGCGTAGGCGAGCAGCGCGGCCAGCACGACGCCTTCGAGCAGTGCCTCGTAAAGCTGGCTGGGATGGCGCGGCATCGGACCGGCATTGGGGAAGATCATTGCCCAGGGCAGGCTGGCATCGGTGGGCTTGCCCCACAATTCGCCGTTCACGAAATTGGCCAGACGACCGAAGAATAGCCCGAACGGGGCGCAGCAGGCGACATAGTCATGGACGCGGAGCCAGCTGAGCTTGTTCCGCCGCGCGAACCAGAAGATGCCGAGCGAGGTGCCGATCACACCGCCGTGGAAGGACATCCCACCTTCCCATAATTTGAAGAAGCCAAATGAAAACAGCAGGCTGGGGAAATGTGTGTCGTAGAACAGCACATAGCCGATCCGTCCGCCGAGAATGATGCCGAGCGTCGCGTAGAACACCAAATCCTCGACGTGCCGCTTCGCCATCGGCGCGCCCGGCGCGCGCAGCATGCGCATCAGGTACATCCAGCCGACGACGATGCCGGCGATGTACGCAATCGAATACCATTTGATGTCGAATATATCGCGCCCGAACAAATGGATGTGCAGCAGCACCGGGTTAAGGTGCAGGTCGTTGAAATCGATCGCGGTCAGTGCATGCAGGATCAAGGCTTTTCCCCGGGCTTTGTCGCTCCCATAAGGGGGTCAGGGTCCCAAGTCGACAAAGACCAGGTGGAGAGAATGCCGATGCCGAGTGCGCTCGATCTACGGATGGACCGCGGAATCGCAAAGCTGACCGGTCCCGGCGCGCCGATGGCGGTGAGCGAGATCGAGGTGCGCGGTCGGACCTATCCGGCGATCGCCGCGGCACCGCCCAGCCTGGCGCATTATTTCGCGCATTTCTGCGCCCAGCACGCCGACGTGACGTTCCTGGTGGCGGGCGAGGAGCGGCTGACGTTCGGACAGGTGTACGACCAGGCTGGCGGCGTCGCGCGGTCGTTGGTGGCGCAGGGAATCAAGCGCGGTGACCGGGTCGGCATCGCGATGCGCAATTCGCCGTCCTGGATCGCGCTTTATATGGGCGTGCTGTTGGCGGGCGGCATCGCGGTGCTGCTCAACGGCTGGTGGCAGTCGGAGGAATTCGCCAACGCGCTGGCCGAGGTCGAATGTTCGATCGTGTTCGCCGATCCGCCGCGCGGCAAAAGGCTGGCTGACATCGAGGGCCTGACCGCCAGGGTGGTGGTGATCGACGATTTCAAGCCGCTGTCCGAGGCGCTCGCCACGACGATGGGCAACGCGGAGACGGCGCTGCCCGAGCTCGGTCCCGACGATCTTGCCACGATCCTATTCACCAGCGGCTCGACCGGGCAATGCAAAGGCGCGCTCAGCGATCATCGCGCAGTGCTGCAGGCGACGCTCAATTACCTCACCCAGGCGCTGATGATGCTGGGTTTCGCGACGGAAGACGGCAATCCGCCGCAAGGCCAGCCATCGACTCTGCTCAACGTGCCGCTTTTTCATGTCACCGCCGAGGTGCCGGTGATGCTGCAAAGCTTCGCAATGGGCCGCAAGCTGGTGCTGATGCCGAAATGGGATGCCGAGGACGCGATGCGGTTGATCGAGCGCGAGCAGATCAGCTATTTCGTCGGCGTCCCGCTGATGAGCTTCGAGATCCTGACGCATCCCAATCGCGCCAACTACGATCTGTCGACGGTGACCGATTTCGCCGCCGGCGGGGCGCCGCGCCCGATCGACCATGTCCGCCGGATCAACGAGGAAATGGGCGGGGGTGCGCCGCTGATCGGCTATGGCCTGACCGAGACCAATGGCGTCGGCTGCGGCAATTGGCGCGAAAATTATCTCGCCAAGCCCAATTCGACCGGACGTGCCTCGGCGCCGCTGGTCGATCTTGCGATCCTCGACGATGCCGGTGACAAGGTCGCGGCGCTCGAGCGCGGCGAGGTGGCGATCCGCTCGATCTGCAATTTTCGCGAATATTGGCACCGGCCCGATGCGACTGCCGCGGCGTTCAGCAAGCATGGTTATTTCCTGACCGGCGATATCGGCTATCTCGACGAGGACGGCTATCTGTTCATCGTTGACCGCAAGAAGGACATCATCATCCGCGGTGGCGAGAATATCAGTTGCCAGGAAGTCGAGGCGGCGATCTACGAGCATCCGCTGGTCGCCGAGGCGGCGGTGTTCGGCCTGCCCGATGAGCGTTTCGGCGAAGTGCCCGGCGCCGTCGTCCATTTCCATGATGGCGAGACGGTCGACGAAGCCGCACTGCAGGGCTTTTTGTGCGAGCATATCGCGGCGTTCAAGGTGCCGGCGCGGATCTGGATCGCGCCCGACCCGCTGCCGCGGCTGGGGACGGAGAAGATTGATAAGGTCGGGCTGCGCGCCAAATATCGCGCGGTGGTGGCGGGATGAGTCATCTGGAACCCCTCCCCTTCAGGGGAGGGGTTGGGGGTGGGGCCTATCCAGGGGCGATTAGCTTGCGGCACTGCCCCACCCCAACCCCTCCCCTGAAGGGGAGGGGCTCAATACCGCCAACCCGCAGGCTTCCCCCTTGCTCACCCGGGCGATAGAGCAGCGGTAATGGCCGACGAAATCCCGCCCAAAAAAAGCCTGACGCGTCGCCAGTTGCTGATCGGTGGCGGCGTCGGAGTCGGGCTGGTGATCGCTTGGACAGTCTGGCCCCGGCGCTACGGCCCGAACCTGACGGCCGCGAAAGGCGAGCACATCTTCAATGCCTGGCTGAAGATCGGCGAAGACGGGCATGTCACCGTCGCGGTGCCGCAAGCCGAGCACGGCCAGGGGAGCTGGACCACCCTGCCGCAGATCGTCGCCGATGAGCTTGGCGCCGACTGGCGCACCGTCGCGGTCGAGCCGGCGCCGCTCAACCCGCTCTACGCCAACCCGCTGGCGGCATCGGAATTGTTCGACGGCGTGTTCGATCGATTGCCGCAGAATATACGCGAAGGCCATGTCACGCGGTCGGCGCTGATGCTGACCGCCAGCTCGACATCGGTGCGCCAGTTCGAAGGCGATCTGCGCGATGCGGGCGCCGCGGCGCGCGTGCTGCTGCAGAAAGCGGCGGCGAAACGGTGGAATACCGATTGGCAGGCAACCGGTACCGCGCAGGGCTTCGTCGTTCACGACAAGGACAAATTGCGGTTCGGCGAACTGGCGGCCGAGGCGGTCGGCGGCAGTCTGCCCGATCCGCTGCCGTTGCGCGCCGGCGAAAACGGCCGGCTTTCGGGCCAGTCGCTGCAACGGCTCGACAGCCCGGCCAAGATCGACGGCTCGGTCAATTTCGCCGCCGACATGCGCTTGCCCGGCATGGTGTTCGCCGCGATCCGCCAGGGGCCGACGCCGGACAGCCGGCTGGTCAGCGCCGACAAGGGCGCGGCGGACCGCGTGCGCGGTGTGCTGAAGGTGGTCGAGGGCGAGCATTGGGTCGCTGCCGTCGCCGACAATTGGTGGGCCGCCAACCGGGCGCTCGGCGCACTCGCCCCGCGATTTGCCGCGCCGGTCGGTGGGGCAAGCGATTATTCGATCCGCAGCGCGCTCGACGCGGCGCTGAACGGCGACGGCGTCCGGATCGGCGCCGCCGGCGATGTCGGCGCCGCCTTTCGTGGCGTGCAAGTGGTGAGCGCGGAATATCGCGCCGCGCCGGCACTCCACGCCGCGATCGAATCGCGCACGGCGACTGCCGCCTGGAGCGATGGGTCGGTTGAATTGTGGATGCCGACGCTCGCCCCCGGGCTTGCGCGATCGGCGGTCGCGGCGGCGATGGGCGTCGGCGAGGATGCGGTGATCGTCCATCCGATGCCGATCGGTGGCGGGTTCGGGATCGGACTCGAATCGGACGCCGGGGTGCAAGCCGCGGCGATCGCCCGCGCAGTCGATCGGCCGGTGCAATTGACCTGGTCGCGTGCCGAGGATTGCGTGCATGACCGCTTCCGCGCGCCCGCCGCGGCACGGATGACCGGGCGGGTCGACCAGAACGGACGGCTGGTCGGGCTGCTCGCGAAGATCGCCGCGCCGTCGACCGGGCACGAACTCGCCGCGCGGCTACTGGCGAGCGACAAGGCGGCGCAGGCCGCGCTGGCGCTGCCCGCCAATGGCGATGCCTATGCGGTCGCTGGCGGCACGCCCTTCTACCAGATCCCCAATTGGGCGCTCGATCATCATCCTGCTGACGTCGGTATCCCGACGGGCCATTGGCGGTCGGGCGCGCACAGCTACACCTGCTTCTTCACCGAATGTTTCATCGACGAACTGGCCCACGCCGCCAATACCGAGCCGCTGTCATTCCGCGTCGCGATGCTGGGCGGTAATGCCCGGCTGGCGCGCTGCCTGACGACGGTGGCCGCGCTCGGCGGCTGGGAAGGCGGTGTGGCGGGGAGCGGGCAGGGGATCGCCTGCCACAGTTTTCGCGGCAGCCATATCGCGGTGTTCGCCGAAGCGCATATCGAGGAGGACCAGTCGATCGGGATCGACCGCATCGTCGCCGCGATCGATTGCGGGCGGCAGATCAATCCCGACATCGTCCGCCAGAATATCGAAGGCGGGTTGGTATTCGGCATCGCCCAGGCGCTCGGAGCCTCGACCCGGTTCAAGGACGGCCTTGCCACCGTGCGGGGGTTCGGCGATCTCGATCTGCCGGTGCTGGCGGATATGCCCGACATCACCGTCGAGCTGATCGCCAGCGAAGCCGATCCCGGTGGCGTGTCGGAACTGGCGGTGCCGCCGGTCGCCCCGGCCATCGCCAATGCGCTGCAATCGGCGACGGGGTTCAGGATTCGCAGCCTGCCGCTCAAGGTTGGGGAAGCGTAGTTTTGGACGATCCTCTCAATCGTCACCCCGGGCTTGTCCCGTGTTCGAGCTTTGGCTTGCCCCCGGCAAGCCAAGATCGTGTCCGGGGGACACGATCTCGCTCGAACACCAACCCTCCTCTACGGAATTCAGCCGTTGTTGCACGTTGGGTGCCGGGACAAGCCCGGCATGACGGTGGGGTTTTGACATGACGATTCCCCCCAATCATCCCCCGATCTCGCCCCCCCGCGTCGGCATCCTGCTGGTCAATCTCGGCACGCCTGACGAGGCCAGTCCGAAAGCGGTGAAGCGCTACCTCGCCGAATTCCTGTCCGATCGCCGGGTGGTGGAGATTCCCCCGCTGGCCTGGCAACCGATTCTGCGCGGTATCGTCCTCAACACCCGCCCGAAGAAGTCGGCGCATGCCTATCAACAGGTCTGGACCGACGCGGGATCGCCGCTTGCCGCCGTCACCCGTGCGCAGGCGGAAGCGCTGAAAGATGCGTGGCCCGGCGTCACCGTCGACTGGGCGATGCGCTACGGCACCCCGGCGATCGGCGACCAATTGGAGGCGATGAAGGCGGCCGGATGCGATCGCATCCTGATCGCGCCCCTCTACCCGCAATATTGCGCCGCGACGACCGCGACCGCCAACGACAAGGCGTTCGAGGCATTGGCCGCGATGCGCTGGCAGCCGGCGATCCGCACCTTGCCGCCTTATCACGATGATCCCGCCTATATAGACGCGCTGGCGCAGTCGGTGCGCGCCTCGCTCGCTGCGCTCGATTTCGAGCCTGAGGCATTGATGGCGAGTTTCCACGGCATGCCGGCGCGCACGCTCGAGCTTGGCGACCCCTATCATTGCCATTGCCAGAAGACCGCACGCCTGCTCGGCGAAGCGCTGGGGCGCGAGTTGATCGTCAGCTTTCAGTCGCGCTTCGGTCGGGCCAAATGGCTCGAGCCTGCGACCGATACCACGCTCACCGCGCTGCCGGGGAAGGGAATCAAAAGGGTTGCGATCATCGCGCCCGGATTCTCGGCCGATTGCCTGGAAACGCTGGAGGAGCTCGCGATTCGGGGTCGCGACACTTATCTCGCCGCGGGCGGCACGCAATTCGCCTATCTTCCATGTCTCAACGATGGCGAGATTGGCATAAAGATGCTTCGCGAAATCCTGTCGCGGGAACTTGCCGGTTGGATCAGCGCTCAATAGCCTCGACCCGACGACACCGCCCGAATCAGGGCCAATAGGAGAGAAAAATGGCACGCGTAGCGATCGTAACCGGCGGAACGCGCGGGATCGGCGAGGCGATCAGCCTGGCGCTGAAGGACATGGGGATGACCGTGGCGGCGAATTATGCCGGCAATGACGAGCGCGCTCGCGAATTTTCCGACCGCACCGGGATCAAGGCGTTCAAATGGGACGTCGGCGACTATGATGCGTGCCAGGATGGCGTGAAGCAGGTCGAGGAAGAACTCGGCCCGGTCGATGTGGTGGTCAACAATGCCGGCATCACTCGCGACGGCACGATCCTCAAAATGACCTACCAGATGTGGAAAGAGGTCATGGACACCAATCTGGGCGGTTGCTTCAATATGGCCAAGGCGACTTTCCCGGGCATGCGCGAGCGCAAATGGGGTCGGATCGTCAATATCGGCTCGATCAACGGCCAGGCCGGGCAATATGGCCAGGTTAATTATGCCGCGGCGAAATCGGGTATTCACGGCTTCACCAAGGCGCTGGCGCAGGAAGGTGCGCGGGCCGGCGTGACGGTCAACGCGATCGCGCCGGGCTATATCGATACCGACATGGTGGCGGCGGTGCCGGCCGACGTGCTCGAGAAGATCGTGGCCAAGATCCCGGTCGGGCGCTTGGGTCAGGCGCAGGAGATCGCGCGCGGCGTGGCGTTCCTGTGTTCCGAAGATGGTGGGTTCGTTACCGGCTCGACGCTGAGCATCAACGGCGGGCAGCATATGTACTGACGGGCGCAGGGGCCGGCTACGTCCGGCCCGATGCCGCCTTCGGCGGCAGCGCCCGGCACGGCCGGCGGGTCGGCAAAGCCGAACCCGTCCGACGATGGCGGCCCCTTAGGTGGAGCGGTCGCTAACGAGCTGTCATGACCCCGTATTCAGTCGCTGCGGAACGCGCTTTATCCTCTACGCTTCCGACCAATTTGGCGAGACGCTCATTGACTACTTGAACCTCAGAAGGTGCGATCCGGTCACCATTCTCAGGACAGAGGTACCTGTCGTTCAGTGACCCCATTCCGCCTGTCGCTTCCGACAGCGCGGAGATAATTGCCGATTGATCGCCGCGGCGCAAACGATCGACAAGAGCAGGTAACCTCGGCGCGGTTGCGCTATCGCTGTGGCTTAGCAGAAGCTTGAGCACATCTTCGATGGCCGTCGCCAAGTCCTCGAGTTTGTCAGACATGGCGTTACGATACGCAGAAAGATCGATTTCTACCACCGAGCTGGAAGCTGGCACTTCACCTCAGCCGCCGGCAAAGCCATCGGCGCATTCCCCTAGAGGGAGCCAACGCTCTGTGCCGCGGCATGACCTGCGGGGTCATGTCGCGGTGGCCGTGCGCTTGGTAACCGATCCGGACGGCGCGAAGGCGCGTTTCAGTTCGGAGTGATGATATGCAGATCGCGCGCAGGGACTTCCTGAAATATGGCGGCGGCACGGTGGCGGCGCTCGCGCTTCCCGGAGTGCTGCCTGCCGCCAATGCTGCTCGCAAGCCAATCATCGACGTCCACATGCATGCCTATCCGGCCACGATGAAGCTGCCCGTGCCGATCGTGAATCCGATCACCGGCGTGAAGAGCTCGATCATCACCGGCGCAGACCATCTCACCGCCTGTCTCGAGCAGATGCGGCGGTACAATATCGTCAAGGGCGTGGTCAGCGGCGGCGATGGCGACCGCTTGCAGGCAGCCTATGATTGGCATGATCGCGATCCCGCACGCATTGTCGCCGGCGCCGGCATCCGCGGCTCGGACGACACGCCGCTGCCGCCGCTCGAAACGCTGCGCAGCGCCTTCGCCACGGGCAAGCTGAAGGTCTTGGGCGAGATCACCGCGCAATATGCCGGCCTGTCGATCAGCGATCCCAAATACGACCCCTATCTGGCCCTCGCCGAGGAATTCGACGCCCCCGTGGCGATCCATCTCGGCACGATGCCCGCGGGCACCACGTTCGACCCGTGCTGCCGCACGGCGCGAGCGGCGTTCGGGCATCCCGAAACGGTGGAGGGCGCGCTCAACAAGCACCCGAAACTGCGCGTCAACCTGATGCACAGTGGCTGGCCCTATATCGAAGAAGCCGAGGCGATGATGATGCTCTACGACAACGTCAATATCGACACAGGCGCGCTGTCATGGCTGCTGCCGCGGCCGGCCTTTCACGACTATCTGCGTCGGCTGGTCGATGCCGGCTTCGGCAAACGGGTGATGTTCGGGTCCGACCACATGTACTGGCCCGATGGGATCGGGCTCGCGGTTGAACATGTCGAGGCCGCGACGTTCCTGACCGAGGAGCAGAAGAGCGACATTTTCTACAATAATGCGGCGGCCTTTTATAAGCTGGCACCCGCGGCTCCCGTGACCCTCTCCGATGCTGATGCAACCCGCACACCGAATGGCTAATGTTGGCGTGTCAGGCTTCTAGCGCGCGGTGACCGCCACCGGGCCCAGGATGCCGGAGGGCTGGCCAGCCGGTGCATAGACGAGCAGCGCGACGATGCGCGGTCCGGCGCCGGGCGCGATCGGTGCGCGCAGGGGAGCGGTATCGGTGCCGTCCTTGATGGCTGTTCGGGTGCCGTCGATCCAGAGTTCGGCCCTGCCGCCAACCGCGTCGAACGCGATCACGCCTCCCTCGGCCGCGATGCGCTTCCAGGGCAGGATGCGCGCTCGATAGAGGCGCCACCCGGGCTGCGCCTCTCCGGGCGTGGGGTCGCCGCTATGGATGAAGTCCCAGCTGTTGTTGTCGCCATCGGCGGGGGCGAAACCGGGATCGGGGCGTTGGGTGAAGGTCGGCGAACGGCGCCAATCGCGTAGCTTCAACACGGCCGGAACGACCGCGACCTGCGGGCGCGGGGCGATATCGGCGCGATCGAGCTTCAGCACGGCGGGTTTCAGCCCGGACGCTGTGGCGCGGACGGTGATGCGTCCCCGGCCCGCATCGGCGCGGACGATCACCTGGGCCAGGCCATTGAACAGCGACCGTTCGCCTGCTGGCCCCGCAAACTGCTCGGGCTCGTGACTGTTGGGATCGCCATTGCCGACACCCAATAAAGTCGCACCCTCGACCGTGAAGCGCGTCGCCAGATTGGCGGTCGGGACGTGACGGCCGCGCGCATCGATCGCGTCGATGGTGATCGGCTGGGCGTCCCCGTCGTCGCCGGCCATGACCATGCGCGCGGGGGTAAGCCGCAGCGCCGCCGGCGGGCCCGCGGTCTCGTGCACCGCGGCCGCCACCACCTTGCCGCCGCGCATTGCCCGCGCCTCGATCCGGCCGGGAGCATAGGGAACGGTCCATTCGTTCCCCATGACGCGGTCGACCCGCTGCACGCCAAGGTCGCGGCCGTTGAGCATTAGCGCCACGGTCTCGGCGTTGCTGGTGACGAAGACCTTGATCGGCTGACCCTCGCGACCGGGCCAGGTCCAATGCGGCGCGATCGCCACCACTGGCCGGTCGTCGATCCAGTGCGCGCTGTGGATGTCGAACGCGGTCTTGGGAAAGCCGCACAGGTCGAGAATGCCGAAGAAGCTGGAGATGGTCGGCCATTCGTGCGGCGTCGGCTCGCCATGATAGTCGAACCCGGTCCAGACGAAGCCGCCCGCGACGAAGGGGCGCTCGGCGATGTTCTTCCACGATGCGCGATGCGTGCCGCCCCAGCTTGCGGCATCGGTGTCGTAGGACGTGATGACATGCCCGGCGGGATCGGTGGCGAAGGCGCCGCGCGTCTCGAAGGCGCTGGTGTCCTCCGAGCTCGTCATCGGCTTGGTCGGGTTCAGCCGGTGAAACTTGTCGTAATCGCCCTGGTAATAGTTGAACCCCATCACGTCGACGACGGACGACACGTTGGAAGGAGTGTAGAACGAGCCGTTCATCGCCGCGGTGATCGGCCGGCTGTCGTCGAGCCGGCGGACAGCGGCCGACATACGGCGCACCATCTCCACCCCGGCCTCGGTGCCCTGCATCGGCTCTTCGTTGAACACCGACCAGAGAATCACGCTGGGGTGGTTGCGGTCGCGCCGGACGAGCCATTCGAGCTGGGCGAGATAGTCGGGCGCCGGATTGAAGTTGCGATTCTCGTCCATGACGAGGAAACCCATCCGGTCGCACCAGTCGAGCAGCTCGGCAGTGGGCGCGTTGTGCGACATGCGGATCGCGTTGCAACCCATCGCCTTGAGCCGCTCCAACCGCCAGGCGAGCAGCGCATCGGGCATCGCGACGCCGACCCCGGCATGGTCCTGATGGAGGCAGACTCCCTTGAGCTTGACCGGTCGGTCGTTGACGAACAGCCCCTTGTCGGCATCGAAGCGTATCGTGCGGAAGCCGATCGCGACGCGGCGCTCGTCGACGATCTCGCCACCGCGCAGCACGCGGGTCCGCACCGTATGGAGCGTCGGCGTCTCGACCGACCAGCGCGCGGGGGTGCCGGCATCGAGAGTCAGCGCGGCATCGGCTCGTCCCAGCACGGGGACGGCCACGTCGGCCCGTTCCGTCGCGATCTCGCGGCCGTCGGGATCGAGCAGGGCCGCCTCGACCGTCACGTTCGCAGCGGCGCGATCGATGTTGGCGAGCGTCGCGGTGACGGGGACGCGCCAGTGTCCGTCGGGCCCCTGGCGCGGATCGCAATGGACACCGTCGCTGACGATGGCGACGGGGGCGCGGCGAACCAGCCAGACATGGCGGTAGAGGCCGGCGCCCTCATACCACCAGCCCTCTTTGACATCGGCATCGGCGCGAACGACGATCATGTTGGTCTCGTCGCCGAAGCGCGCGAACGGCGTCAGATCGACATAGATGCTGTTATAGCCCGACCAATTATGCGCAGCGAGGCTGCCATTGACCCAGATCGTCGCGTTGGTGGCGATGCCGTCGAAATGGAGCTCGATCGTCTTGCCGCGATCGGCCGGGTCGAGCCGCAGCGCGCGCCGGTACCAGCCAATGCCGCGCGGGCGATACCCTTGCGAGACGTTCGCGGTGCGGACGAAGGGTTGCGCCGCCGCCCAGTCGTGCGGCAGCCGCACTTCCGCCCAGTCCGAATCGTCATAGGCCATCGCCGCCGCGCCGCGCGCATTGCCGGCCTTGACGCTCATATAGGTGTCATCGTGCCCCTGCGGCTCCGGCGTCGGGACGTCGCCTTGATGGAAACGCCAGCCCAATTCGAGGCGCGTGCGTGAGGGATCGGGCTCGGGGAGCCGCGGCAGGAGGCGCCGCTGGGGCTCCGGCATCGGAAAGCCGTCGCCATCGCCGCTCCCGTGCGTGGCAATCGCCGCCTGTCCGGGCACCGCAAGCAGCGCGCCGACACCGGCACCTCCGAGGAGAAGTTGGCGACGATCCATTGCTGATACTCCAACACGATGCGGGGAATGCGGGGCGCTAGACGTCGCTCAATTCGGCGACGAAATCATAGGCGTCGCCGCGATAATAAGAGCGGGTGACTTCGGCCGGGCGGCCATCGCGCAGAAAGGCGCGGCGCTCGATCAGCAGGCCGGCATGGCCGGGATCGACACCGAGCATGCGGGCATGCTCGCCGCCAAAAGGTACAGCCCTGAGTCGCTGCAGCGCGCGCACCGGCCGATTGCCGACTTTTTCGAGCGCGCCATAGAGCGAGTCCTCGACCGCATCGACCGAGGCGAGGCAATAGCCCGCGATGGTCGAGAATTCGAGCGCCATCGGTTCGTCATCGGCATAGCGGATGCGCGCGAAGCGGAGCACCGGCGCGCCTGGCGACAGCCCCAGCATCATCGCTTCTTCCGGGTTCACCTGGCCGGGTGCGCGCGAAATCCAGCTGCTGCTCGCCCGGCGGCCACGCGCCGCCATGTCCTCGGTGAAGGAGGAGAGCTTGGAGAAACTCTTTTCGACACGCCCGGCAACGAAGGTGCCGGCGCCGCGCCGGCGGGTGAGCAGCCCCTCCTCGACGAGCCGGCCGATCGCCTTGCGCACGGTGATGCGCGACACGTTATATTCGGTGGCGAGATCGCGCTCGGGAGGGATCGCGTTGCCGGCGACGAGGATGTCGGCGCCGATCGCGTCGCGAATGAGCTGTTCGAGCTGGAGGTAAAGCGGGGACGGATTGTCCTCGCGCAAACGTCCTATCTGATCCGAAAACGCCATCAACTCCTCCCCCCGGGAGGCATCTTGTCGCCATCGCTGCCTCGCATGAGGTAACGCTATCGCAACCGGCCCGGTCGGGCAATGGGATGGTAGTGGATTTATATTGGTATCTACCGATGAAACCGCTCCTGAGTAGAGGTTGGCGTAGGGGCAGGAGCAAAAAAGTGGGAGCGGTAACAGTCTCCTATTGTGCCATAGGATCTATATTGGTTACACGTTCGGCGGCCGCGCCGGCCGGCGGAGGATGAAGATGCGGATTGCCGGGATGCGGCTGCGGAATCTGACTTGGGCGATGGCGTTCTGCAGTTCCGCGGCTTTCGCACAGGCATCCGATCCGCTCCCGTTGACACCTCTTCCCCAGTCCGTGGTGCGCGGCACGGGTAGCTTCACTGTGTCGAACGGTGCGACGATCGGTACCGCACCGGACGACAGTGGCGCCAAGGCCGCGGCGCGCGTGCTGGCGGCGCATGTGAGGATCGAGCGCGGACTGCTACTGAATCCGCGGGAAGGCGCAGGCATGATCACGCTTGCGCGCGACGCTTCGATCCGCGGCGACGAAGCCTATCGGCTGGTGGTCGACGCGCGGGGCATCCGCATCAGCGCCTCGGGTGACCGCGGATTGCTCTACGGCGCGATGACCGTCGCCCAGCTGTTGAGCCCCGATCGCCGCTTCGGCGCGCCGGTCAAGGTGCCGGCGGTGACGGTCGAAGATGCGCCCCGCTTCGGCTGGCGCGGGCTGATGCTCGACGTTGCTCGCCACTATCAGCCGATCGAGGCGATCTATGTAGTGGTCGACCAGATGGCGTCGGTGAAGCTCAACACGCTGCACCTGCATCTGACCGACGACCAGGGCTGGCGCTTCGAAGTGAAACGCTATCCCAAGCTCACCGAGCTGGGCGCGTGGCGCACGCCCCCTTCGGCCGGTGGTTCGCCTGGCGCCAAGGTGGGCGGCTTCTACACCCAGGAACAATTGAAGGCGCTGGTCGCCTATGCCGCCGATCGGGGCATCACCATCGTCCCCGAAATCGACCTGCCCGGCCATGCCCAGGCACTGGTCGCGGCCTATCCCGAGTTCGGCGTGTTCGGCGACCGGCCCGGCGTCTCCCACGACTGGGGGGTCAATCCCTATCTGCTCAACCCCGGTCCCGAGGGCGTCGCCTTCGTCAAGCAGGTGCTCGACGAGCTGATCGCGGTGTTCCCCGGTACCTATATCCATCTCGGCGGCGACGAGGCGATCAAGGATCAGTGGCAGCGGTCCCCACAAGTCCAGGCCCAAATCAAGGCACTCGGGCTGAAGGACGAGGATCAGCTGCAGAGCTGGCTGATCGACGAGTTCGGCAATTACCTGGCCACCAAAGGTCGGCGCCTGATCGGCTGGGACGAGATCCTCGAGGGTGGGCTGCCGCCATCGGCCTCGGTGATGTCGTGGCGCGGCGAGAAGGGCGCGGTCGACGCCGCCAACCAGAATCACGACGTGGTGCTGAGCCCCGCGCCGACCTTGTATTTCGACAGCCTGCAGAGCGATCGCGCCGACGAACCGCCGGGGCGGCTGTCGATCCAGACGCTCGCCGACGTCTATAAATATGAGCCGATGCCCGCGGGGATCGACGCCGACAAGGCGAAACATGTGCTCGGTGCGCAGGCCAATGCCTGGAGCGAATTCCTCGTCACGCCCTATCAGGTGCAGCATGTGATCTTCCCGCGCGCCGCGGCGCTCGCCGAGATCACCTGGTCGGCGAAGGGGAAGCGCGATTTCCCCGATTTCCTCGCGCGCCTCGATCCCCAGATCCAGCGCTGGCGGCGCTCGGGCGTGGAGGTGGCCGACAGCGCCTTCGCGGTGGGATTCCGGCTCGAGGGCACGCGCGGCGCAGCATTGCGCACGAACCGGGTGCGTGTCGCGCTCGCGACCCAGGCGCCTTACGGCACGATCCGCTATACGCTCGACGGCAAGGCGCCCGGCGCGACATCGCCCGTCTACAAGACGCCACTGGAGCTCAAGCCCGGCGTGACGATCCGCGCGGCGGCGTTCGACGCCGCCGGGCAAGCGACCGCTCAGCCGCGTAGCTTCGACACTGGCCGGACGGCGCTGCTCACGCGGACGAGTTCCGAGCTGGTCGCCTGTCCCCACGGCGCCTTCGGCCTGCGCGTTCCGCTGACCTCGGAAGCAACCGACAACGCGCCCACGTTCAACGTCAATTTGTTCGACACGTGCAGTGCCTATCCGGCGGCACCGCTCGATCTGGCGAAAAGCTTCACGATCGACGTCACCCGGCTGCCACGGCATTACGGACTCGCGCACGAGGCCAAAGCGCTGCGCGACCATTATAATGTCACCACTTATGGCGAATTGGTGATCGTCGCGCGCTGCATCGCCGCAGCCAAGGACAAGGCAATCGCGCCGATCGTGGTCGCCACCTTCCCGCTGCCCGACCCGGCGGCGGCGCCCGCGCGGTTCAGCGTCTCGGGCGCTCTGCCGGCGATGGCGGGTGACGAGGATCTCTGCTTCCAGTTCACCGCGCCGCTGTCCGGCCCCTATTATGCGGTCGAACGCGCGATACTCCGGGAGACGACGAAATGAGGTGGGGTAGGCTCGCGCTGTTGCTGCCGGCGCTCCTCGTCAGCGTATCCGCCTGGGCGGCACCGCGCGAGACGGTATCGCTCGACGGCGCGTGGGAAGTGCGGATCGACCCTGTCGACCAAGCGGCGAAGGCGCACCCTAAAGAGGCGCGATGGTTTCCTGCGCACGTGCCGGGCAGCGTCCAGCAGGACCTGATCGCCGCCGGTCGGGTCCCGGATCCTTTCAAGGGGATCAACGAGGCACCGATCCAATGGGCAGGGCTGACGAACTGGCAGTTTCGCCGGGTGATCGACGTGACGCCAGCGATGCTGGCGCGCGGGCATGTCGATCTGGTGTTCGACGGGCTCGACACATTCGCGACGGTGACCGTGAACGGCAGGCAATTACTGACCACCGACAATGCGCATCGGCGCTGGCGGGTCGATGCCAAAGCGGTGCTGAAGCCGGGGCGCAACGAGCTGATCGTCGCCATCGCCTCGCCGATCCGGACGCTCCAGCCGATGGTGCTGGCCACGCCCAATCCGCTGCCGGGCGAATATGATTCCGCGTTCGGCGACGAGCCCAAGGGCAAGCAGACCTCGCCTTACATCCGCAAGCCCAAATATCAGTACAGCTGGGACTGGGCGCCGCGGCTGGTCGCCATTGGCCTATGGCGGCCGGTGCGGCTCGAGGCGTGGGACGAGGCGCGGATCGACGGCTTCCGCGTCGACCAGGAAGCGGTCAACGACAATGAGGCGCGGCTGGTCGCGCGCTGGCGGATCATGGCCGATCGCCCGGCCAACGTGGCGGTGCGGGCGCGGGTGACGGGACCGGACGGCAGGACCATCGAGGTCAGCCGCGCCGCCAGCCTGATAGCCGGTGAGAATTGGGTCAGCGCCCCGATCACGATCGAGAAGCCTGAGCGCTGGTGGCCTGTCGGCTATGGCGCACAGCCGCTCTATTCGGTCGAGGCATTGCTCGATACCGGCGGCGAGACCAGCGACCGCGTGGCCCAGCGGATCGGGCTGCGCACCGCCGAGCTGATCCGCAAGGACGGCAGCTTCGGTTTCCGGATCAACGGCGTGCCGATCTTCGCCAAGGGCGCGAACCTTGTCCCGTTCGACAGCTTCCCGGCGCGCGTGCCCGAGGCGCAGATGCGCCAGATCCTGCAAAGCGCGCGCGACGCCAATATGAACATGATCCGGGTCTGGGGCGGCGGTTATTATCTGGACGATGCTTTCTATACGCTCGCCGACGAGATGGGCCTGATGATCTGGCAGGACTTCATGTTCGGCGGAGCGGTGACGCCGCCCGATGCGGCGTTCCGCGACAATGTGCGGGTCGAGGCCGGGGAGCAGGTCGAGCGGCTCCAGCCGCATCCCGCTTTGGTCGGCTGGTCGGGCGGCAACGAGATCCTGGCGGGCTGGGAGAATTGGTCCGACCGCAAGGACTTCAAGAAGCGCGTCGGCGCCGACGAACAGGAGCGGATCGGTACGGGCATGGCGGTGCTGTTCGACCGCGTGTTGCGCGACGCCGTGCTGACCCGAGCACCGGGCACGCCCTATTGGCCGGGCTCGCCCTCGACCGATTATGAAGGACCGATCGACACCGGCAAGGACGGTGACCGGCATTTCTGGGACGTGTGGTCGGGCTCCAAACCGGTCGAGCGCTATCTTGATTCCTGTCCGCGCTTCATGTCCGAATATGGTTTCCAGGCGATGCCGAACCTGTCGACGATCCGCGGCTTCGCGGGCAAGGGTCCGCTCGCGATCGACAGCCCGGTGCTCAAGGCGCATCAGAAGTTCCTGGCCGGCGAGGGCAATAGTCGCCTCCAACTCTATCTCGACCAGAGGCTGCGCAAGCCCCGGGACTTCGCCGATTTGGTCTATCTCACGCAGGTCAACCAGGCCCAGGCGATCGAGATGGCGGCGCGGCACCACCGCGCGTGCCGTCCGGTGACCCTGGGCTCGCTCTATTGGCAGCTCAACGACACCTGGCCGGCAATCTCGTGGTCGAGCATCGACTATAATGGGCAGTGGAAACTGCTCCAATATGCGGCGCGGCGTTTCTTCGCGCCGCAGGCGATCGTCGCCGAGCATAAGGACGGCGCCACACGCATCGCGCTCGTCTCCGACGCGACTTCGCCGATCGCGGCCGAATGGCGCGTCCGCGCATTCGACATGGCCGGCAAGCCGCTCGGCGCCATGAGCGCGCAAGTGACGCTCGCGCCGTTGGGCGCGCAGGAAGCGGCGAGCATCGCCGACGCCGATCTGTTCGCGAGCGCCGATCCCAAAGCGAGCTTCGCCGTCGCCGAGTTGCTGGTCGACGGACGCGGCGTCTCGCGCACGATCGTCGAACGCGCGCTGCCCAAGGATATGGCCTATCCGGCACCCGGGCTCACCGCGCGCTGGGACGGCAAGCGCGTGACGATCACGGCGGGCGCGTTTGCTCGCGCGGTGATGCTCGACTTCGGCGACCTCGCCGCGCAGCCGAGCGATGATGGGTTCGACCTGCTCGCCGGCGAGAGCGTGACAATCGACGTGGTATCCGACGCATCCGCTGCGGCGCTCAGCAAGGCCCTCACTTTGCGCACGTTGGGACCGCAATGAGCATTCCGCTGATCCTGCTCGCCTTGTTCGGGCCCGATCCCGACGCCGTGGCCAAGGCGGTCGACACGATGACCGTCGAGGAGAAGGCGGCACAACTCCAGAATACGGCCCCCGCGGATGCCGAGGCCGGGCTTCCCGCCTATGACTGGTGGAACGAGGGGCTGCACGGGCTGGCGCGCGACGGCGACGCGACCGTCTTTCCCCAGGCGATCGGGTTGGCCGCGACCTGGGACACCGACCTGATGCGGCGCGTCGGCGACGTGGTCGCGACCGAGGCACGCGCCAAGTTCAACGCGCGCCCGATCGGCGCCGATCGGCGGATCTATGAAGGGCTGACGATCTGGTCGCCCAATATCAATATCTTCCGCGATCCGCGTTGGGGCCGCGGCCAGGAAACCTATGGCGAGGACCCGTATCTGACCGGGCATCTCGGCGTAGCCTTCATCCAGGGCTTGCAGGGTCCCGACCCCGCCCACCCCAAGGTGATCGCCACGCCCAAGCATTTCGTGGTGCATAGCGGCCCCGAGGCGGGGCGCGACGGCTTCGACGTCGATCCCAGTCCGCAGGACCTGGAATCGACCTATCTCCCCGCTTTCCGGCTGGCGGTGACGGAGGGCAAGGCGCGGTCGCTGATGTGCGCGTACAACGCGATCCATGGCGTTCCCGCCTGCGCGCTGCCGTCACTGATGATCGACCGCCTGCGCCGCGATTGGGGTTTTACCGGCTTTACCGTTTCCGACTGCGATGCCGTCGCAAACATCTCTCTGTATCACCATTACCGGCTCGACACGGCGGCGGCCGCCGCCGCGGCGATCAAGGGCGGCACCGATCTCAATTGCGGATCGGCCTATGCCGCCTTGCCGCAGGCGGTGAAGCGCGGGCTGGTGAGCGAGGCCGAGATCGACACCGCACTCGTCCGCGCGCTCTCGGCGCGGCAGGCGCTCGGCATCGTCTTTGGCGCCGCCAGCCCCTGGAACCGGATTGCTCCCGACGCGGTCGGCGCGCCGGCGCATCGCGCGCTGGCGCTGGAGGCGGCGCGCAAGGCGATCGTGCTGCTCAAGAACGACGCCGGACGGCTGCCGCTCGCGCCGGGCAGTCGCGTCGCCGTGATCGGCGCCGATGCCGACGATCTGAACATCCTCGAAGCCAATTACCATGGCACTGCCGTCGATCCCGTCACGCCGCTGGAGGGCATCCGTCGCCAGTTCGGCGCGACCAATGTGCGTTATGCCCAAGGCTCGACACTGGTCGATGGCGCGCCCGTGCTGGTACCCGAGACCGCGTTCACGACAGACGGCAAGCCCGGGCTGAAGGCTGAATATTTCGCGAGCGCGACCGTGGCCGGCACACCGGTCGCGGTGCGGCAGGATCGGCGGATCGACTTCAACTATACGCGCGCCGCGCCGCTTGCCGGGCTCGACCCTCGGGGCTTCGCGGTGCGCTGGACGGGGGTGCTCGTGCCGCCGGGCCCGGGCCGCTACACGCTGGCGATTGATATTCCGGCGTGCTGGAAGGATTGCAAGACGCACGACGCGGTGCGGCTGTGGATCGACGGCAAGCCGCTCCACCAGGGGCCGCTCGGCAAGGGGCGCGTCGAGCTTCCATTCGTCAGCGACGGACGCCACCACGATTTCCGGCTCGAACTCGACCATCACGGCGAGGATGAGGGGATCAGGCTGCTATGGGTCCCGCCGGCCGAGCCCTTGCTCGCCCAGGCGGTGGCGGCCGCCCGCGATTCGGACGTGGTGGTGGCGGTGCTCGGACTCTCGCCCGATCTCGAAGGCGAGGCGCTGCCGGTGAGTGTGCCCGGCTTTGTCGGCGGCGACCGGACCGACATCGCCTTGCCGCTGGCGCAGCAGCGGCTGCTCCAGGCGCTTCGCGATACCGGCAAGCCGGTGGTGCTGGTGCTGGCCAGCGGCAGCGCAGTCTCGGTGGATCCAGGCATGGCCGATGCGATCCTCGCATCATGGTATCCGGGCGAAGCGGGCGGAACGGCGCTGGCCGAGACGCTGGCGGGGCTGAACAACCCCTCGGGACGCCTGCCCGTGACTTTCTACCGGTCGACTTCGGACCTGCCCGCCTTCGTCGATTACGGGATGAAGGAGCGCACTTATCGCTTCTTCACCGGTACGCCGCTCTGGGGGTTCGGCTATGGCTTGAGCTACACCCGCTTCGGCTATGCCGGGGTGATGGCGAAGGCGATCGGCACCGCCGCGCCGGTCGATGTGCGCGTCACCGTGCGCAACAGCGGCGCGCGGGCAGGTGAGGAAGTCGTGCAGGCCTATCTCGTGCCGCCGGCCGAAAAAGGCACGACGTTCACAGCGCCCGTGCTGCAGCGCCAGCTGGTCGCTTTCCGCCGCGTGCCGCTGGCTCCCGGCAAGACCCAGACGCTGCGCTTCACGCTCGATTCGCGCAGCATCAGCACGGTTGCGCGCGACGGCACGCGTCGCGTCCTGCCGGGCCCCTATCGCCTCTGGGTGGGCGGCGGCCAGCCAGGCATGGCGCCTGGCCAATGGGTCGATTTCACGCTCGGCGGGGAAGCACAGGCATTGCCGAAATGATCGACCATCGCACCTTCGCCATCAGCCTTCCCGCGCTCGCCGACCGGCCGCCATCGTTATACTCCCGCTGAGAGAATCCGCATGACCGAGCTTTCCCGGCGCAGCCTGATCGCCACTGGTCTGGCGGCCGGCGCCGTGCCCGCACTTCCGGCAATGGCAGCCGCGCGTTCGGCTGCGCCCAAGCCGTTCGGCGCGGTGCCCAGCCCGCGGCAGTGGCGCTGGCATGGCCGCGAGCAATATGCCTTCGTCCATTTCTCGATCAACACCTTCACCGACAAGGAATGGGGTTATGGCGACGAGGACCCCAAGATCTTCAACCCCAGCGACTTCGATGCCGACCAGATCGTTGCCGCCGCCAAAACGGGTGGGCTCACGGGGCTGATCCTCACCGCCAAGCATCATGACGGCTTCTGCCTGTGGCCGACCAGGCTGACCGAGCATTGCATCCGCAACAGCCCGTACAAGGCCGGCCAGGGCGACATCGTGCGCGAGATGGCGGACGCCTGCCGCCGTGCGAAACTGCCGTTCGGTGTCTATCTCTCGCCCTGGGACCGCAACCACGCCGATTATGGCCGCCCCGCTTATGTCGATTATTATCGCGCCCAGCTGACCGAATTATGCACCCGCTACGGCGCATTGTTCGAAGTGTGGTTCGACGGCGCCAATGGCGGCGACGGTTATTATGGCGGCGCGCGCGAGGCGCGGAAGATCGATGCGCCGCGCTATTACGATTGGCCGTCGATCGTCGCCTTGGTCCACAAGCTCCAGCCCGATGCCTGCACCTTCGACCCGCTGGGTGCCGACATCCGTTGGGTCGGCAATGAGGACGGCGTTGCCGGCGACCCCTGCTGGCCGACCATGCCCAACGAGCCCTATGACCAGAAGAACGGCAATGCGGGGGTCCGCGGTGGCGCAATCTGGTGGCCCGCGGAAACCGACGTGTCGATCCGCCCGGGCTGGTTCTATCATGCCGACGAGGATTCCAAGGTCAAAAGCCCCGAACGGCTGATCCGGCTCCACGACGAATCGGTGGGGCGTGGGACCAATCTGAACCTCAACATCCCGCCCGATCGCCGTGGGCGGATTCCCGACCAGGACGTGCGGATCCTCAAGTCGTTTGGCGACGCGATCCGCGCCACCTTTGCCCGCGATCTGGCGCGGGATGCGGTCGCGCATGCCAGCCACAGCCGTGGCCCCGGCTTCGAGCCGGCGCGCGTGCTCGACGGCGATCGCGAGACCTATTGGGCAAGCCCCGACGGCGTGGTCGGTCCGACGCTGACGCTCGATCTCAAGCCGGGGACGCGCTTCGATGTGATTCGCCTGCGTGAGTATCTGCCGCTCGGCGTGCGGGTGACGCGCTTCGCGGTCGATGCGGAGATCGATGGCGCCTGGCGCACGATGGCGGAGCATGACTGCATCTCGGCACAGCGCGTGATCCGGCTCGACGCGCCGATCGCGCCGCGCCGCGTGCGGCTGCGCGTGCTGGATGCGCCGGTCTGTCCGGCGATCAGCGAGTTCGCGTTGTTCCGTGCGGTCGCGCCGGTGCCGGTGCCGGCGATCGTCTCGAGCGACCCCAATGTGCTCGACGTGACCAAATGGAAGGTCGTGTCCGCCAGCGCGCCTGGTGCGGAGAGATTGCTCGACAATGATGCAGCGACGATCTGGGTGCAGGCGCGCCCGACGCCTGATGCGCCCGCGCAGGTGACGATCGATCTGGGTGCGGATACCAACCTCGCTGGATTCAGCCTCACTCCCTCGCGTCAGGTGATGACCGACGCAGCGCCACCCAAAGGCTATATCGCCGAAACGAGCCTGGATAATACCAATTGGGAACCAGCGGCGGCGGGCGAATTCGCCAATATCGCTTATGCGCTGTCCACACAGCGAATCGCCTTCGCAAGAAGGCGCCGCACTCGCTATCTGCGGTTGACCTTTGCTGAAGCGGCTGTGCCGGCAGCGAAGCTCGCGATCGCGGGCATAGGCGGATTTGTCGCGCGCCCATAGCGCCGAACGCTTCCCAAGTCGACGCCATCACCGGCTTCCAACCCTTTGAATAATTGCCGGACTGACGGCCCTGCGCGCGGCGCGGCCGCGTTTCCATGCGACCGGAAGCGGCGAGTTGGTATGCAAATGGTGCGAAAATGATAAACCAAAGTAATTTTTGGTATTGAATTGAATTTTTATATATGAGAAATTCTGTTGCACACGGAAAGAGTTTCCGGGGACGATTGGGGCGTTTTGAGCCTCTGGCAGGTCGCGAAGGATCTGGGATTGATAGCGATGGGGATGTCTCGCCGCGGCGCATTTGACTTCGGACTTGCCGGAGCCTCAGCGGCTGTCGCGCAGCCGGCGCCGGCGCGGCCAGCCGTCATCGTCGCGACCTTGAATCTCGATTCCGCCGCCAATGGCGTGGCCTTGAAGTTCGACCGCCGGGCGAGCGCCGCTGCGCTGCGGCCCGGCCTAGCCTTTGCAATGAACAGCCAAGCAGGGGGCTCGTAAGTCCAAGCCGCCGAGAGCCCAAAGGGCCCGGTGGAACGAAGTGATTGTCAGGGATCGAAAAACAAGAGGGATTTAGTCATGCGTTTGCACAAGCTGTTATTGAGCACCACTTGCGCCGCCGGCCTGTTCGCCGTGCCTGCGATGGCACAGGAGGCGGCCAATCCGCCGGCCCCCGAAACCGCGCCGACCAACAATGTCGACATCATCGTCACCGGCAGCCGTATCACGCGTCCCAATACCAGTGCCGCTGCGCCGGTCACGTCGGTCACCTCCGATGCGATTCGCGCCCAGGCCGCGGTCAATATCGAGGAAGTGCTCAACCGCCTTCCGCAGATCGCGCCGGACAGCCAGCAGAATTATCAGGATTCGGACGGCCGCCAGCGCGTCAAGCTGCGCAACCTGGGCTTCGAGCGCACGCTCACGCTGATCGACGGCAAGCGCGCCGGGACGATGAACGGCGTCGACCTCAACATGATCCCGACCGCGCTGATCGAGCGCGTCGACGTCCTGACCGGCGGCGCCTCGGCGGTCTATGGCTCGGACGCGGTTGCCGGCGTCGTCAATTTCATCATGAAGGACGACTTCACGGGCATCCAGCTCAACGCGAATTACAATTTATACGCGCATCAGAACAAGCCTGGCCTGATCTCGCAGGTTGCGAGCCAATACGGGTTCGCCCAACCGGCCCGCGGTTTCACCAACGACGGCGGTCGCGCCGATTTGTCGCTGACCGCAGGCACCAAGCTGTTCAACGATCGCTTCCACATCTCGGGCTATGTCAATTACCGCAAGGCCAACCTCGTTCCCTATGACGCGCGCGAGACTTCGGGCTGCCAGCTGGTCGAGGCCGTCAAGGACGGCCCGCTGACCTGCTCGACCTCGACCTACACCTATAACGGCTATGTGTCGCCGCTGAGCGGGCCCAACGCCGGCAACGCCTATGTGAACAATCCGAACGGCACGCGTACGTTCATTCCGTATTCGACTGCCGTGGCCGCCAACCCCTATTCCGATTATTCCTTCCAGCGCGCCAACGAACGCTGGAATGCGGGCGGCTTCGCCTCGTTCAAGATCTCCGACGCCGCGGAAATCTATACCAGCGCGATGTGGTTCCGCGACAAGTCGGTCAACGGCTTCCCGGCGCGGGTCTACAGCTACACCGCCTTCGGCTCGACGCCCTATCAGGTCAATTGCAACAACCCCTACCTCTCCGCCTCGCAGTCGCAGGTGATCTGCGGCGCGCAGGCCGGAACCAGCGCGATGGTACCGGTCGAGCTTCGCTACCGCTTTGCCGGTGTGCCGGATCTCGACGACCGCTACATGAACGAGGGGCTGCGCCTCACCGGCGGTATCCGTGGCCAGATCGCCCAGGGGTGGAGCTACGATGTCGGCGGTGTCTATGCGCGCAACCAGCAGGACTATAGCTGGTCCTTCCCGTCGATCGACCGGGTCAACAACGCGCTCAACGTCGTCAACGTCAATGGCGTGCCGACCTGCGCGTCGGGAACGGCGGACGGGTGTCTCCCGCTCGATCCGTTCAGCTCGCTCTCGCCGGTCAACAATATCGGCGTGTTCAACTATCTGGTGAATGGCAGCTACGGCACCCAGAGCACGGTGAACCGCCTCTACAACGTCGTCGCGACGGTGCAGGGCGACCTGGGTACCTATGGCATCAAGGCTCCTTGGGCCGAGCAAGGCGTGGCCATCGCGTTCAGCGCCGAATATCGTAAGGACGAGCTGGAGAGCACCGCCGACGCGCTGTGGCGCGCCAATATGGGCGGTAGCGACCAGAATCTCTCCCAGCATGTCTGGGAAGGGATGGTCGAGCTCCAGGCCCCGATCGCGCAGCACAAGCCGTTCGCCGATCTCTTGCAGGTGAACGGCGCGTTCCGCCTGTCGAAATATAGCAGCAATCCAGATACTTTCTCGACCTGGAAGGCGGAAGCCTTGTGGGCGCCGATCCCGGACATCACCTTCCGCGGGTCGATCAACCGCGCGCAACGCGCGCCGACCGTGGTCGAGGCGTTCCAGGGCAGCAACATCAGCTACGACCGCATCACGACCGCTTATAACGACATTTGCGGGCCGACCCCGATCGGGACCACGACGGATCCCAATACCGGTCAGCAGATTCCGATCTATGGCGCTCCCCAGGCGTCGCAAGCGGTCTGCGCCGCCACCGGCCTGCCCGCCAATCTGTACGGCAGCCCGACCTTGCTGTGCCCGACCGATGTCGGCTGCACCGTGCGGCGCGGCGGCTTCACGGTGAATCCGGAAACGGCTTATACCAAGACCCTCGGCGTTGTGCTGAAGCCGCGCTTCCTGCCGGGCCTGACCGTGTCGGTCGATCGCTTCGTGATCAATCTCAACGACTCGATCGGCTACAACGACTATGACTATTTCTCGAACGGCTGCCTTGCTACCGGCAGCGACTTCTTCTGCAAGATGTTCGTGCGCAACGCCGACGGCACGCTCTACAGCACCCCGTCGACCAATCCGGCGACCGGCTTCCTGCGTGGCGGTACGACCAACTATTACAAGAGCAAGTCGCACGGCTGGGATTTCCAGGGCCAATATGCGCTGTCGCTGGGCGGTGCGGGGCGGCTGGACTTCGACTTTACCGGCTCGTTGACCACGCTGGCCGGCGGTCAGGATTCGCCGATCCTGCCGAAATATAACTGCGCCGGTTATTATGGCGGCGGCTGCGGCCAGCTGATCCCCAAATGGTCGCATGAACTGCGGGCGACCTATACGACCAACGACAAGTTCTTCAGCGCTTCGGTGAACTGGCGCCATTTGGGACCGCTCACCAACGTGACGAACTCGGGCGATCCGGCGCTCGGCTGGACGCCGGAGGGTGTGCGCACGACCTTCTATCGGATCCCGGCGTACGACTATATCGATCTGGCGCTCAGCTTCCGGGTCAACAAGGCGTATTCGTTCCGTATCTCGGCGAACAACCTGTTCGACCGGACCCCGCCGATTCTGCCGAATTCCTACAATTACGGCCTGTCGCGCAGCAACACGCTGTCGGCGCGCTACGACTCGCTCGGCCGCCAGGTCGCCGTCGGAGTCACTCTCAACTTCTGACCTTCCCTCCACCCCTGGAGGATTCCACTGAGCCCGCCTCTTCGAGGCGGGCTCTTTTTTTGTCATTTCGGTGTGGTGCAAGCGTGGCCCGGAAGCCGCATTCGCTGGTGGTTCCTTGTCGATGAAGGCATCAGCTTCAAAAAAAGCGTGCTGCCCTCAGAACAGATCGGCGCGATATGGCCCGAGACGAGGAACTGGAATGAGACGACAAGTGATCGGCGCGTGGGCTGTTCTTGCCGTGGCCGCCGCCATCCATCCTTTGAGCGCACTCGCTAGAGAGACGGTTCTTTACGACGGCCGCAACGTACCGACGATCATCCGCGATAATGATCGTACGATGACGTTGGCCGGAAATATGCTGACGCATGATCTTACGGCACTCACCGGGCAGACGCCCGTCGTGTCCTCCGATATTTCCGCATGTCACCAGCTCTGCATTGTTCTCGGCCGCTATGATTCCGATCTGGTGCGCGGAATTGCCAGCGAGGCTGGCGTCGATCTTAGCCCGCTGAGGGGGCAATGGGAGCGGTATGAGCGTATTCTGGTGCGCTCGAAGCGCGACCCTGGGACGCGTTATCTCCTGATTGCCGGGTCGGATACGCGCGGCACGATCTGGGGCATTGTCGACCTGACCCAGGAGCTCGGTGTTTCGGCCTGGGAGTGGTGGGCAGACGTCACGCCGCGCCGGGTCGGGCGGCTCACGGTCGACGGCGATCGCCGGCTTTCGGATCCGCCTTCGGTCAAATATCGCGGTATCTTCCTCAACGACGAGGACTGGGGGCTCGAGCCCTGGGCCGCCAACACCTATGAGCCCGAAACGGGCAATATAGGCCCCAAGACCTACGCGCGGATTTTCGAACTGCTGTGGCGATTGAAGGCCAACACCATCTGGCCCGCGATGCATCCGTCGACCAAGCCATTCTACCAAATCCCGGGCAATGCCGAGGCCGCGCACGATTATGCGATCGTCGACGGCAGCGCGCACGACGAGCCGATGCTTCGCAACAACGTGCGCGAATGGGACGACAAGAACGGGCCGTTCAACTTCTTCACCAACCGCGCGGCGATGGTCGGTTACTGGCGTCAGCGCGTGGAACAGGTGAAGGACTTCGAGAATGTCTACACCATCGGCCTGCGCGGCAGGAGTGACTCGGCACTGGAGGGCGCGAAGACGCCGGAGGACGCGCTCGTCGCGACCGGCCAGGCGATAGCGATCCAGCGCGGACTGCTCTCGAGCGTCTTGGGCCGGCCGGCGGACGCGGTGCCGCAGATATTCATTCCGTACAAGGAAGTGCTCGACATCTACAACACGGGCTTAAAAGTGCCCGACGATGTGACGCTGGTCTGGCCGGACGACAATTACGGCTACATCAGCCAGCTCTCGAACGCAGCGGAGCGCCGGCGCGGCGGTGGTTCCGGCCTCTATTATCACATTTCCTATTGGGGGCGGCCGCACGATTATCTGTGGCTCGGGACCACGCATCCCGCGCTGATCCGCGAGCAGCTCGACCGGGCCTGGCGCATGGACGACCGAAGGTTGTGGGTCGTCAATGTCGGCGACATCAAGCCGGGCGAGATTCTGCTTCAATATTTCCTCGCTCTCGCCTTCGATCACAAATTGGCCGCGCAGACTCCGCAGGCCTACCTCACCGGCTGGGCGGCGAGGCAGTTTGGCGAGGCGGAAGCCAGCGAGATTGCGGCGGTCCTGACGGAATATTACGACCTAGCGTTCGAGCGGCGACCCGAGTTCATGGGGTTCGGCCAGGTCGAGCCGATAACGCCCAACCGGACAAGCGACTACATCCGCACCGGCGGCGGCGAAGCGCATAACCGCATCGACCGGTATCGGGAGATCAGCGCCCGCGCCGCGGCGGTGGCGAACCGCCTTCCCGCCGATCGCCGAGACGCTTTTTTCGAACTCGTGCTCTACCCTGTGCGTGCGGCGGCAAGCCTCAACGAGCGCAACCTGCTGCTCGACCTCGCCGCGCTCTACGCGCGCGAAGGCCGCGCCAGCGTCAACATCTATTCGGATCGCGCAAAAGATGCTCATGACCAAATCGTCGCCGATACCGCGACCTACAACGGGCTCAATCACGGCAAGTGGCGCGGGATCATGAACATGGCGCCGCGCAATCTGCCGGTATTCGAGGAGCCGCTCTATCCGCACGTGACAACCCCCGATCGGCCGGGCTGCGTGGTTGATGCGTCGGAGTTGACCTTCGTCACCGGCCGTCCGGCCATGCATGTGCTGACGGTCTATACCCGCGGTAGCGCCGCCGACTGGTTGGCGAGCGGCCAGAAAGGCCTCGCGCTCTCGGCTAGCGAAGGTCGGCTCGATGCCGCCAACGGGTTCGAGCAGCGGGTGCGAGTCAGGTATGATGGCAGCGGCGCCATCGACGGCGGCACCATCACCTGCGGCGGCAAGCCACTTCGGGTCGATGTGACGCAAGTCGCAACTACAGCCTCGGACGCGCCGGTCGAAATCGACCACATTGTGTCGCTCACCGCCGCGATCGCCGACAGTCCGGACTGGGAGAAGGTGCCCGGCCTCGGCTCACGTGACGGAGCTCTGCGGTCCAAGCTCGACCTGCCGTCACGTAACGACGTGAGTGCAGCGCCGCCGTTGACCTACAGCTTTGAGATCGACGGCACGTCCGATGCCCAATTGAAGATCGTCACCGTTCCGGTTCACCCACTCACCTCCGAGGATAACCTGCGACTTGCGGTGCAACTCGATGACCGGCCGGTCCAACTGCTCGATTACAAAACTTCCGGCCGCAGCGACGAATGGAAGCAGAACGTTCTCACAAACACTGCCGTTCGAACCGTCGGGATCAGTCAGCTTGCAAAAGGTAAACATCGGCTCAGAGTCTTCGCGATGGATCCCGGGTTTATCCTCGACCGAATCGATGTGCGGCTCGACCGCGCTCCCGACTTTTACGGCGCGCCGCCGCTAAGGTAGATGCTGTCGATGGCGTGCGGCCGCGCTCGACGGCGCGCCCGATCCGCGCTCGTCGTCTTCGCGATGCAAGTGCGCCAACATTTCGGGAGGTGCTGCCAGTCTGAAGCGAACTTGTCTCTCGACGGCGGCATTGCGCGCGTTAGCGGTCCGTCTCCCAACGAGTGGGCATTTGCTCTGAGAGAGCCGGCGTTAGTGCTCCCGCGCGGCCGTCTTGCGGATCTCGTCGATCGGGCTCAGCAGATAGGAGACGAGCGAACGACGGCCGGTGCGGATATCGGCGGTGACCGCCATGCCGGGGGTAAGGGCGACTGTAGCACCGTCCCGCTGGATCGTCGCACGGTCCAGCGTCACCCGCGCGGTGTAGATCAGTCCGCGTTTATCGTCCTGTATCGCGTCCGAGCTGATCTGCTCGAGCCTGCCCTGCACGGCGCCATAGCGCGTGAAAGGAAAGGCCTCGATCTTGAGCGCGACCGGTTGGCCGGGACCCACGAAGCCGACATCCTTGTTGGCGATCGCCACTTCGGCGACCAGCGCCCCGCGCGCGGGCACGATCACCATGATCGGCTTGGCCGCCTCGACCACGCCGCCGACGGTGTGGACGGCCAGTTGCGTGACCGTGCCGTCGACCGGGCTGACCAGGCGTTGGAGGCTGCTGCGTTTGGTGGCCTTGGTCAGTTCCTCCCTGCGCAGCCGCGCGTCGCTCTCGGCCTTGGCGAGATCGGCGAGGACGCGGGCGCGCGCCTCCGCGGTGGACTGGCTCGAATTGCCGCCTGTCACCGCGATCTGCGCCTCCGCCTTGCGTGCGGTGGCGAGGGCGGCGTCGCGGTCGCGCGCGGCGCTGAGGCGCTGGCGGCGCATCTCGATCACGCGCAGCTTCGAGACATAGCCCTTTTCGAGCAGCTTCTCGTTGGCGGCAATCTGCTCGTCGAGCAGCGGGAGGGTCTCGGTGAGCTTGGCCGCTTCGATCTGCGCCTCGGCACGGGCGGCCTGGGCGACCTGAGTGTCGGCGGCGTGCGTTCGGCCGGCCGCCTGGATCTCGGCAAGCTGGGCGCGGGCGAGCGAGAGCTGGGTGGCGGCGACTTCGGGCGTGGTCCCGGCGGGCGGGGTGAATCGCAGACCTTGGCCGTCGAGCGCGGACAACACAGCGCGCAGCCGCGCGGCGTCGAGCATGGCGGTTTCCAGCGCCTTGCTGGCTTGCGCCGTGTCGGCATCTGAAACGGTGGGATCGAGCTCGACCAGCGGCTGGCCGGCGCGGACGCGCTGGCCGTCGCGGACCAATATGGCGTGGACGATCCCGGCCGCGCCGGGCTGGATCAGCTTGACGTCGTCGGCGGGGACCAGCTTGCCCGGCGCCGAGGCGACGACGTCGACCTGGCCAAGGACCAGCCAGAGCAGCGCGACCGCGAGCAGGCCGAGCAATAGCCAGGCCGTGACCCGTGCGGTCGGCGACACGGGGCGTTCGATCACTTCGAGCGCGGCGGGAAGGAAGTCGGCCTCTTCGGTGCGCAGAACCCGGCGCGACCGCGCGCGCTCATTGTCGAGCGCGTCGCGAACGGCAGTCCAGTGATGGGTGAGCGCGTTCATGCCGCGGCCCCTGACTGAACGCCGATCTGGCGATGGTGGAGCGAGGCATAGCGGCCGCCGAGACGGAGCAACTCGTCATGCGTGCCGCTCTCGACGATGCGGCCTTTGTCGAGCGTCAGGATATTGTCGCATTGGCGGATCGCGGAGAGGCGATGCGCGATGATTAGCACGGTCCGACCGGCGGCGATCGCCTTGAGATTGCGCTGGACGATCTCCTCGCTCTCGGCATCGAGCGCCGAAGTCGCCTCGTCGAGGATCAGGATGCGCGGATTGGTGATCAGCGCGCGGCCGATGGCGAGACGCTGGCGCTGCCCGCCCGAGAAGTTGACGCCGCGCTCCTCGACGATCGTGTCATAGCCGCGGGGCAGCGCCAGGATGAAGTCGTGCGCGCCGGCGAGGCGGGCGGCGGTCATCACTCGCTCGATCGGCATGGCGGGATCGGCGAGCGCGATATTCTCGCGGATCGAGCGGTTGAACAGGATATTCTCCTGCAGCACCACCCCGATCTGGCGGCGCAACCAGGCGGGATCGATCTGCGCGACATCGACGCCGTCGACCAGCACGCGGCCGCTCGCGGGCAGATACAGGCGCTGGAGCAGCTTGGTGAGCGTCGACTTGCCCGAGCCCGAGGCGCCGGCGATGCCGAGCGTGACGCCGGCGGGCAGGTCGAGGCTGATGTCGTCCAATGTCCAGGGGCCGTCGGCGGCATAGCGGAAGCGGACATTCTCGAAGCGGACATGACCGGCGAGCGCGGGTAAAGCGGTGCGCGATCCGGCGCCGGGCTCCGCGCCGGTGTTGAGGATGTCGCCCATTCGCTGGACAGAGAGGCGGACCTGCTGGAAGTCCTGCCAGAGCTGCGCCATGCGGATGACCGGGCCGGAGACGCGCTGGGCGAACATGTTGAACGCGACCAGCCCGCCGATCGTCAGCGCACCGGCGATCACTTGCTGCGCGCCGAAGAACAGAATCGCGGCGAGGCTCAGCTTGGAGATGAGCTGGACCGCCTGGCTGCCCGAATTGCCGAGGTTGATCACCCGCTGGTTGGCGGCGCTGTAGGCGGCGAGTTGGCGTTCCCAGCGGTTCTGCCATTGCGGCTCGACCGCGGCTGCCTTGAGCGTCTGCATGCCCGAGACGCTCTCGACCAGCAGTGCGTTGTTGGCGGCGCCGCGCGCGAACTTCTCGTCGAGCCGCCGGCGCAAGGGCCCGGTGACGGCGATCGAGACGACCACATAAGCGGGGAGGGTGAGCGCGACGATGACGAACAGGAGCGGCGAGTAGAGGAACATCGCGACGAGGAAGACGATCGAGAACAGCGGATCGACCAGCACGGTGAGCGACGCGCTGGTCATGAATTCGCGCACCGTCTCCAGCTCGCGGACGCGAGTAACGGTGTCGCCGACGCGGCGATTCTCGAAATAGGCGAGCGGCAGGCGGAGCAGGTGGCGGAAGAGGCGGCTGCCCAGCTCGACGTCGAGCTTCTGGCTGGTCTCCGAATAGAGTCGAGTGCGCAGCCAGCCGAACGCGACTTCCCAGAGTGAGACCAGCACTAGCCCGATACTGAGCACCTGCAGCGTAGCCAGGCTGTTGTGCGCCAGCACCTTGTCGACAACGTTCTGGAAGAAGAGCGGCGCGGCGAGACCGAGCAGGTTGAGCGCGAGGGTGATCAGCAGGACTTCGCCGATCAGCTTTCGGTATTTGACGATCTGGGGGATGAACCAGGTCATGTCGAAGGCGGCCGCGGCAACCTGCGCGGAATCGCGGGTGGCGACGAGGAGCAGCGTGCCCGTCCATCGGGTCTCCAGCACGGCGCGGTCCCAGCGTTCGATCGCGGCGCCGGGACGCTGGATCGCCACGGCATCCTCGCCGACGCGGCCGATCACGAACCAACCCTCGGCGCCACTCGCCATCACCGGCATGGGAAGGCGCCTCAATCGTTCGAAATCGCCGGTCGTCGCGCGGGCGCGCACGCCTTCGATACGCTTTGCCAAGCGTAGCAGATCGGAGGTCGTGACTGGATTGGCATGGCCGAGGCTGTGGCGCAGCTCGGACGGGTCTGCTGCGATGCGGTGCATGGCGAGGATCAGGACGAAAGCGTCGAGGCCGGTGTCCGCGGGCGGTCGGGACGTACCGAGGGACAGGTCCTGATGCACGGTGGATCTCCGATCGGGTTCCTCAGGCGTGGCAATCTCCAGCGTGCGGCAGGCTGGCGTAGAACATGCGCCTCCCGCTCAAAGTCGCTGCGTTGCTTTTGCGGTGCAGCAACATGAATCGTCGATCCTTGGTAGCGGTCAAAGTCTGGAGAGCGAAGGCGCCAGCGGCTCCGGTCGTCGATGCAAAGGGGCGATTCGGCTTTCGCGGACGCAGCATATGGTTGACCCGGGCGCCGTCGCGGGCTGTCTGGTGCGACAAGACGGGTCAGCTTCCCCCAAGCGCGTGCGGCGTGAGCTTCGAACAGACGCGCGACGCCGGGGTGGCACTGTGCAGGCGATCGGATTTCGGGGGGTGCGTTTTGGGCTTATGACGGGAGTCTTGCCTTGCCTACCCTGTACATCTCACCGACCGGCAGCGGTTCGGGCGACGGCTCAAGCGCCGCGAACGCCGCGACGCTGAAGGATCTGCCGCGACTTATCGCGGCGGCGGGACCGGGCGGGCAAGTGCTGCTGCTCGCCGACCAGGGAACCTATATCGCGCCGCTCGACGCGCTGGCGATCGTCGCGGGCGGGACGGCGAGCGCGCCGGTGACGATCCGGGGGGTCGATAGTGCGGGCAATGCGATGGCGGCGACGATCACCGGCACGCGGCCCGAGCCCTTCGACCCGGCCAACCCTCCGGGAGAGGAAATATTCCGGCTGCTGAACGGCGCGGACAATCTGCGCTTCACCGATCTGACGTTCCAGAATGTCGGCACGGCCTTTCGCGTCGGTGCGGATGTGCACAACCTGGCGATCGAGCATGTCGACGCCGCCAACGTCGCCCGCTTCTTTGACGACATGGTTTCGGGGGCCAATGCCAGCGCGACGATCACCGGGTTGACGATCCGCGACGTCGCGGTGAACGGCTATTCCAAGGGCGCGATCCGCATCCAGTATGACAGCAATGACGTGCTGATCGAGGATGTGCGCGGCGATAGCCAGTTCCAGGACGGCGACAATTTCGCGATCGGCGTCCACATCACCGGCACCGCGCACGACGTGACGATCGATCGTGTCGCCATGCGCAACGCGCTCGACACGGTGAACGACTATCGCAACGGCGACGGCTTCGCGACCGAGCGCGGCACCTATGACATCACGCTGCACGACGTCATCGCCACGGGCAACAGCGATGGCGGGCTCGACTTGAAGAGCGATAACATCGTCGTCGACGGCGCGATCGTCTCGGGCAACGGCCGCAACATCCGGCTGTGGGGCACCGGCGCGCAGCTGAGCAATATCGTCAGTCTCGACGGGGGTGCGCCGCTGGCGGGCGGCAATCGCGAGCATATCTGGTTGGCCGAAGGCGCGAGTGCGACGATCCATGGCGCGCTCTTTTCCGACCCCGGATCACCGAAGCTGTTCAACCTGGCGGAGAGGAACGGCAGGCTGGTGGTCGAGGATTTCGGACTCGTCACCGGGCCGGGCACGATCCAGTCGCAGCGTGGCACCGGATCGGTGCTGACCCTGACCGGGCAACGCGTCGCGGTGGCGGCGGGCACCGCGGGCGACGACCTGCTGGTGGGCACGGCCGCGGCCGACACGCTGGCGGGGGGAGACGGGCGCGACATGCTGGTCGGCGACGCCGGCGACGACCATGTCGAAGGCGGCGCGGGGCGGGACATCATGGTCGGCGGCGCGGGGCAAGACCTGCTCAGCTATGCCGGCAGCGCCGCCGGGGTGCGGATCGACTTGCTGCGCCTCACCGCGAGCGGCGGGGATGCCGAGGGCGACCTGTTCGACGGGTTTGAGGGGGTCGAAGGCTCGGCCCTCGCCGATGTCCTTGCGGGCGACGCGGGCGCGAACCGGTTGTTCGGCGGCGTGGGTGACGATGTGCTTTCGGGCGGTGCCGGCGATGACATGCTGGACGGCGGTACGGGCGCGGACCTGCTCGACGGGGGCGCGGGGTTCGATTGGGTGGACTATGGCAGCAGCGGCGCCGCGGTGGTCGTCGATCTCGCCAATGGTGCGGCAAGCGGCGGTGAGGCGGCGGGCGATCGGCTGATCGGGATCGAAGCGGTGCTCGGCTCGCGCTTTGCCGATACGCTGTCGGGCAATGACGGCGCGGACTCGATCGGCGGCGGCGCGGGCGACGACCGGATCGACGGGCGCGGCGGTGACGATCTGCTGGTTGGCGGCGCAGGCGCCGACACGCTGATCGGCGGCGCTGGGTTCGACAGTGCGGATTATTCGGGCAGCGGCGGCGCGGTAACGGTCGACCTTGTCGCCGGCACCGGGATTGGCGGCGATGCCCAGGGCGACCGGCTCCAGGGGGTCGAGCGGCTGATTGGCTCGGGCTTTGGCGATGTGCTGACCGGCGACGGCTTCGACAACGTGCTGGTCGGCGGCGCCGGTGCGGACCGGCTGACTGGCGGCGCCGGGATAGACACGGCCGATTACTCGACGAGCGGCGCAGCGGTGAACGCGGTGCTGGGCGGCACCGGCAGCGGCGGCGATGCCCAGGGCGATGTGCTGACGGGAATCGAGAATCTGGTCGGCGGCGGTTTTGGCGATGTGCTGGTCGGCGACGGCGCGGCCAATGCGCTGTCGGGCGCCGCCGGTGACGACCGGTTGATCGGCAATGGCGGGGCGGACCGGCTCGACGGTGGAGCGGGTGTCGATATCGCCGACTTTTCGACCCGCGCAAGCGCAGTGACGGCGGACCTTGCGGCGGGCACGGCGTCGGACGGGGTAAGCCTGATCGCGATCGAGGGCCTGATCGGCTCGGCCTTCGACGATGTGCTGAACGGCGATGCAGGCGACAACCGGCTGGTCGGCGGCAAGGGCGCGGACCTGATCAATGGGCGCGATGGCTTCGATACTGCCGACTATTCGGGCTCGGCGGCGGCAGTGCAGGTCGATCTTGCTTTGTCGGTGCAGGGCGGCACCGGCGATGCGGCGGGCGATCGGTTGACCAGCATCGAGGCGCTGGTCGGCTCGGCCTTCGACGATTCACTGGCCGGCGTGGATGCTGCCGAGGCGTTGTACGGCGGCGCGGGCGCGGACCGGCTCGACGGGCACGGCGGTGACGATCTGCTCCAGGGCGGTGCGGGCGCCGATATGCTGATCGGCGGGGCCGGTATCGATACGGTCGACTATAGTGCCAATGCGAGTGCCATCTCGATCAACCTCCAGACCGGCGCGAGCAGCGGCGGCGAAGCGGAGGGCGACCGGTTCGACGGGATCGAGCGTTTCATCGGTACCGGCTTCGCCGATACGATCGTCGGCGACGGCGCGGACCAGATTCTGGCCGGCGGCGCCGGGGGTGACCGGCTGGACGGTGCCGGCGGCTTCGATATCGCGGTCTATACAGGCAGCGCTGCGGGCGTGAAGATCAATCTGGCGACCAATATCCTGTCGGGCGGCGATGCGCAGGGCGACAGTCTCTCCGGGATCGAGGGCCTGGCGGGGAGCGCCTTCGCCGACACGCTGACGGGCGACGCGAACGCCAACCGGCTCGAGGGCGGCGCGGGCAACGACACGCTGGACGGCGGCGCGGGCGCGGACCTGATGATCGGCGGCACCGGCGATGATTCCTATGTCGTCGACAATGCCGGCGACCAGGTGATCGAAGCGGTCGGCGGTGGGCTCGACATCGTGCGTACGAGCCTGTCTTCGCTGACGCTCGCCGATGGCGTCGAGGATCTCAGCTATAGCGGCAGTGGCGGCTTTACCGGCACCGGCAATGCGCTCGATAACAGTCTCTACGGCAAGGCATCGGACGATACTCTCTACGGGCTCGACGGCGACGACAAGCTGGTCGGCGGCGCGGGCGCGGATCTGCTCGACGGCGGGGCGGGCCGCGATCAGGTCGATTATACCAAGTCGGCTGCGATCAATGTGAACCTTGCCACCAACGTCAATCACGGCGGTGAGGCCGAGGGAGACCGGCTGGTTGGCATCGAGACCGTGATCGGCTCCAACTATTCCGACAGCATCACCGGTAGCGATGATCCGCTGCTCGGTGATATCCTCTATGGGCGGGGTGGCGACGATCTGCTGGTCGGCGGGTCAGGTGACGATCAGCTCGATGGCGGCAGCGGCAACGACGTGATGCGCGGCGGCACCGGCAACGACCTCTATATCGTCTATGAGGCTGGCGATCAGGTGATCGAGGCGGCGGGAGAGGGGCGCGATCGCATCCGCACCGCCGCGACCAGCTACACGCTCGGCGCCAATATCGAGGAGCTGGTCTATACCGGGACGATCGGCGCGACGATGACCGGCAATGCGCTCGACAACTTCATCGTTGGCAGCGGTGGCGAGGATCGGCTCTCTGGCGGAGACGGCGCTGACATGCTGCGTGGCGGGGCGGGCGGCGATGTGCTCGACGGCGGCACGGGATCGGACACCGTGGATTATACCGGCTCGCTCGGCGGCGTACTGGTCAACCTGCGTACCCAGACCGGGAGCGGCGGCGATGCCATGGGCGACAGCTTGGTCAGTATCGAGAATGCGCAGGGCTCGGCCTTCGGTGATGTGCTGCTGGGCAGCGCCGGTGCCAACATGCTGACTGGCGGCGACGGCGACGACGCGCTCTCCGGCGACGACGGCAACGATACGCTACGGGGAGGCGTCGGCACCGACCGGCTCGATGGCGGCAAGAACGAGGATATTCTCTACGGCGATGATGGTGACGATACGCTGTACGGCGGGCAGCAGACCGACCGGTTATATGGGGGCGCGGGCAACGATCTTCTGATCGGGGATACCGATTGGGTCTCGTCGCTTTCCGCCAGGGACACGCTCGACGGCGGCGACGGCGACGACATATTGATCGGCGACGGAATGAACATGACCGCGAGCGGGGTCGGCGGTGCTGACACGCTGATCGGTGGGCTCGGCAACGACGTGCTGTACGGCGACGCCGTCAACATGGCGGCTGGCGCGCGGGGCGGGGCGGACAAGCTGACCGGCGGCGCGGGCGCTGACCGCTTCGTCTTCGCCCCCGGCTCCGGCGCCGATGAGATCACCGACTTCACTCGCGGCGGCGCCGAGGCCGACCATATCGATCTCAGCGCTTTCGACATCGCTTATGAAGCGCTGCATTTCACCGCGAGCAGCGCGGGGGTGACGATTCAGCTCGGTGGCAGCGATACGATCTTCGTGCGCGGCGTCACCGCGCTCGATCAGGCGGACTTCGTCTTCGGCTGAGCGTCCTCTTCCCTGGTCGTTTGCAGCTTCGCTGTACGGTGCCGGCYCGCTCCCCCACCCAGCCTCCCAATTAGGATATTCTATGGAAGGCCGGGTGGGGGAGCGRGCCGGCACCGCAACCGTTTCAGCTTTGCTGAAACAAACTGGACCTCAGCCGAAGACGAAATCGTCGGGAGAAAACCCCTGCGCGCCGCGGACGAATATGCTGTCGGCGCCCATGGAAATGCGAATTCCACCCGCGCTTGTGGCGAAACCGAGTTGCTCATAGGCAATGTCGAAGGCGCTGAGATCGATATGGTCCGCGCCCGGGGTAAAGTCGGTGATGTCGTCGGCGCCGGAACCGGGCGCGAACACGAACCAGTCAGCGCCCGCACCACCCTCGAGCAGGTCGTTGCCGCCGCCGCCTATCAGGCGATCGGCGCCGTCGCCGCCATAGAGCTTGTCGGCGCCGCCGGTCACCGTCGCGGCCGACTCCCGGCCGTCGCCATAGAGCCAGTCATTGCCGTCGCCGCCGTCCAGCGTGTCAGCGCCACCCTTGGCGCTATCCGTCATCACGTCACCATCGCCGATCAGGATGTCGTCGCCCGCGCCGCCGGTCAGCCGGTCGCTGCCCCCTTTGCCGCTGTCATAGATATTGGTCGCATCGCCGATCAGCAGGTCGGCATCGTCTCCGCCGTCGAGCCGGTCGTTGGCGCCCTGGCTGCTCAGCCATTCCTGGTCGCCGACCAGCCGATCGGCCCCCGTGCCGCCATCGAGCCAGTCCGACTGCCAGCCGCCGAGCAGCATGTCGGCACCTGCCTGACCCTGGAGCAGATCCTCGCCATTGCCGCCCGCGAGCGAATCGTCGCCCGAATTGCCGGCAATGGCGTCATTGGCGGCAAGCCCTCCCAGCGTATCGCTGCCCGCGCCACCGATCATCGTGTTGGCGAGCGCGTTGCCATTGCCGGTGAAATCGGCGGCGCCGCGGCGGATCAGTTCCTCAACATTGCCGGGGAGCGTGTAGTTGTCGAGCGTCGTCTCGACCCGGTCGAACCCCGCATCGGCGGCTTCGGTGATCCGGTCGCCGGTGTTGTCGACAAGGAAGATGTCGTCGCCGGCGGTGCCGAGCAGCGTGTCCGCCGTGGCCGTGGCGGGCAGGGGCAGCAGCGCGATATAGTCGGTCGCGCCAGGCGACGCGCTGCCCTGATCGACGGTCAGCGTTTCGTGGATCGTCTCCGCACCGCTGAGGCCGGGGAGCGAATCGCTGGTGGCGAGCGTCGAGAGCTCGGACCGGGTGATCTCGACGTCCTGCAAGGTGAGGTGCCCCTGCGAGGAGATCACCTTGGTGCGCGATCCGGCATCATCAAAGTGCCCGCCGATCACGGTGACGTTGGCGGCGTCGTCGAGCCAGAGCTGGTTCTGCTCGGAAATGCCGCCGCGCAGCACCGGGTTCAGACCGACCGAGTCGATCAGCGTCGCGTCGCCCCAGAGCCGGTAGTTGCGGCCATTCTCTTCGCTGAGCGCGCGGACGAGCACGGTGTCATTCGACTTGAGATCGTAGCCGCCGTCGCTGTTGCCGCGCGCGACCGTGTCGATGAAGCGCACGTCATAGACACCGCGCTCGCTCGCGAAGCCGTCGCCGTTGAAATAGGCGCCGGCGGTGCTTTGGACATTCTCCATCACCACCTGGCTGAGCGTGACGTTGTGGACGGTGCCGTCGAGATGGACGCCTTCGGGCAGGTCGTCGCCGGTTTGCCCGGCCATGTCCGCCGTGACGTTGTCGATCACCACGTTGTTGGTATCGTACTGGAGGCGGATCGCGGCCTTGGAGAATCCCTGCACATCGACGTCGCGGATCGTTAGCCCGGTGATGGTCGCGGTACCCGAGGGCGCGCTGGAATAATCCTCGAAGAAGCGGCGGACGTTGTTCGCGTCGACATCCTCGATATGGAGATTGCTGAGATCGGCGGTGGCGCGGAAGGCCGTGCCGACATTGTCGATCCGCAGGTCGCGGAATTCAAGATTGTCCGCGCCCGTGCCGAGTTTGAACAGCTCGTTGCCGGAGGCATCTCCCGCCTGCCAGTCGGCCGGGCGCGAACCGGTGAAATGCGCGGCCATCGCATTGCCGCCGGAATCGATGCCGCGCACGACCACTGGCTGGCCCTCCGCCCCGCCGCGGGTGATGCCGAGGATACCGGTAACGTTGTAGTCGCCCTGGTCGGCCAGCAGCAGCACCTCGCCCCCCGGTCCCGCCTTTCCGATCAGCGTGTTGAGCGAACCGATCGATGCTGCGTTGTTGATGTCGCTGCCGCTTTTGTCCCCAGATCCGGCAGGCGAGATATACAGGCTTGGCATGGCGAATCCCCTGCTGTTGCACGAGGTTAACCTCGATCAAGTCGCAATGCTGCACGGAAGCGTGGTTAAACCAACATCATGCTGATAATCGGTGAGATTATCGCGATGGACCGTCGTGGATCGCCGACGCTGCCTGGCCATTGCGACGATCCGATTTGGTCTGGTCCAGCTCTCAACATCTGCAGCCCGACCCAACTTCAGCAGGACGGGGTGTCGATCAGCGGCGCGAAGTTGCCGTACTTTCCACGAAAGAAGAGCAGTGGCTGATCGGCGCGAACGATGTCGAGTTCGCGCACATGGCCAAGAACGATGAAGTGATCGCCCGCCTCATGAACGGCATCGACCGTGCAATCGATCCAAGCGACGACCTCGTCAAAGATCGGCGATCCGTTCGTGGATAGCCGGTAATGGAAGCCTTGGAATTTGTCGTCACCCTTGGCGGCAAAGCGGCGGCAAAGATCTTGCTGGTGACTGCCCAGGACGTTGACGCAGAATCGACCCGCCCGCGCGATCCGCGGCCAACTGGTCGAACCGCGATCCGGAAAGAACGCGACAAGGGGCGGGTCGAGCGAAACGGAGGTGAAGGAACCGACCACCATCGCCGCGGGCGTCCCTTCGGGTTCGATCGCGGTAACGACGCAGACCCCGGTCGGATAATGGCCGAGCACGCGCCGGAAGGTCGCACCGTCGATGGGCTCCTCAAGCTTCACTGTCCGGTCCACATTGGCTTCCTTCGTTCTTTGGCGGCCGTTTCGGCTTCGCGCTTGTCAAGGCTGTCGGCGTAAAGCTCGATCGGTTCGAACCGCGTTGCCAGCGCGACGTCGAGCGGATGACCGAGCCGGGAGAGCGCTGCGGCCTTCGCCGCCTGGTTGGCGAGCGGAGATGCCGCGTTGATTTTATTCGCCCAGCGCGCGGCTGCGTCGGCCAGATCCGCAAGAGGTACGATCTCGTTGACGAGACCGAATTGGGCGGCGGCTTGCGCCGATATGCGTTCTCCCGTCAGGATCATCGCCATCGCGATATGATGCGGTAATTGGCGTACGGCGCGGTGCACGACCCCGCATTCACCGATGACGCCGACCTTGGTCTCGGGAAGGCCGAACTGTGCATTGTCCGCCGCCACGATGATATCGGCGCACATCGCGAGCTCGAACCCACCCCCGACGCAAAAGCCCTGGACGGCTGCGATCAACGGCTTTTTCAGGGTGACGAGCGGGCCACCTATCCCCGTCAGGCCACCACCTAGCGCCATCCGCCGCGGTCGATCGATTCCTTCCGAAAGATCCGCGCCGATCGAAAACGCGCGTTCGCCTTCCGCCGACAGGATCGCGCACCAGATGCCCGGGTCGGCATTGATCGTTGTCCAGGCGTCCGACAACAGATCGTCCATCGCGCCGGTCAGCGAATTGAGCTGATCCGGACGGTTGAGCCGCACATGCGCCACGCGTCCGACGCGATGGAACTGGACCTCGGTCAATGGTCAGTGCCCGGCCGTGACCGGCCATTCGAGCTGAACGTCGTCGACAGCGGCGATGATGCCCGACCTGAAATTGGGGCTGGTCCCCGGTTTGACATGAAAATCGGGAATGCGTGACAGCCATTCCTGCAAGGTCACGATCGCTTCCATGCGCGCCAGATGCATGCCGGCGCAGCGGTGCGGACCGCCCCCAAAAGTCATATGCGACGGCCGCTTGCGGCGGATGTCCAATTCCATCGCGTCGGCATTCTCGCTTTCGTCGAGCCCGTGCATCGCGGTCGGGATCAGGATCATGTCGCCGCGCTTCAGTTCAACGCCGCGATAGACCTGATCTTTTGCCACCATCCGGGCTTCAGCGATCACCGGGAAGCGCCGGAACATCTCCTCGACACCGCGTTGAAGTACCAAAGGATCGCCGCGCAGGTCGGCGACGATTTCCGGGTGCTTGGCGAGGTGAAACATCATGAAGCTGAGAAAATTGACGACCGTGTCCAGTCCGCCGAGCAGCAAGAGCGAGATCAGGCCGATCGCACGCTCATGGCTGATCGGCTCGCCGTTGATATCGTTGTTGACCATGACGGTGATCAGGTCATTTCCCTCGCCGCCGCGACGAGCGTTGACGATCGGTTCGACATAATTGTCGAAGCCCGCCTGGGCGGCCTCCAGCGCTGCTGCCATCTCTTCTGGCGTCGCGCCCGGCGGCCGCGTCATGTCTTCGGCGAACCGCGTCAGCATCGCCGCGTCCGACATCGGCAGATCGCACAATGCCATGAACACCCGAACGGGAAAGATGCGCGCATATTCCGTCGAGAATTCGCAGCCGCCTTTTGCCACCAGCCCTTCGATCAGTTCGATCGAGATTGCCCGGACTTCATCCTCGACGCGGCGCATCTGGGCAAGGTTCAGACCCCTGTCGAGCGTCTTGCGATAGGGGGTGTGCTCGGGCGGATCCATCCGCGTCGGCACCATCAGATACTTCTCGCCGGCTTCTTTGGGCAGGAAAATCACCTCGCTCGAGAAGCGCGTCGGGTCGGTATAGATTTCCTTGATCAGTTCGCCGCGCGTTGCGACCCAATGCCCGCCGGTAAATGGCGTCCAGACGAGCTCTGGGACGTCCGGGCGCTGCAGCGCGCGCCACGCCTCGTGATACCCATTCTCGATCCCGTCGGGCGCATACATGTCGATATCGCGGACTAGATGATCCGGAACATGGGCAGGCTTCGGTGTGCGGTGGCGCCCGATATGGGGGTCTGCGTCGGCCATAAGAAATCCTCTCTAATGATGGTCAGAGTGTCGGATCGATAATTGCTTTGATCACCTCGCCCTTCTTGACCGCGTCGAGCGCCTTGGCGGCATCGCCGATCGCGAAGCGGTGGCTGATCAGATCGGCCAGGGGAAAGCGATCCTGCAGGCGGGCAGCGAGATGCATCGCGCCGTGATAGTTCTTGGGTTTGGGAAAGCTCGCGCCGCCGATCGTCAGGTTCTTGGTCGACAGATCGCGCGGGCTGATCGGTTGCGTGCCGATTGCGCCCCACAAACCCAGGATGATGTAGCGCGCGTGATTGCCGGTGAGATCGACGCCTTCGGGGAATGCCGGCAGAAACCCCGCCGCCTCGATCACGACGTTGGGGCCATTGTGCCCGGCAATATCGCGTACCTTGCGCAGCCGTTCTTCGGGCGAGTCCCGCAACGATATGGTCGCGGTGGCGCCGAGCGACTTGGCGACCTCGAGCCGCTGCTCGACACCGTCGATGACGATGATCTCGCGCGCGCCGGCGACAGCGGCGACCAATACGGCGGAGAGCCCGACGGGGCCGGCGCCCTGCACCACGACCGTGTCGTTGACCTGGATCTGTCCGCAGCGGTCCAACCCGCGCAGCACCGTCGGTAGCGCGCAGCCGAGCGCCGCGATCGCATAGGGGTCCGCGCCGTCCGGCAGCCTGAAAAAAGCCAGCCCGTTGGGCAGCCAGGCAAAGTCGGCATAGCTGCCCCAATTGGGCTTTTCGGCGTGCTCGAAATATTGCGAATTCTCGCATGGCGTCTCTTCGAGCACCGTGCAGGAATGGCAACGGTGACACAGCGCGATCGGCGCCCAATAGACGAGGTCGCCGGTTTGGACCGGAACGCCGGCATAATCGGTCGTGACGCCCGGCCCGAGTTTTTCGATCCTGCCCACACCCTCGTGACCGAGAATGATCGGAAAGGGCATCACCCCGACTTCGCCCGTCGCGATGTGCACGTCGCTGCCGCACACCCCCCCGATCACCACGCGGACCAGCGCGCCGCCCGGTTCCGGGTCGGCAATCGCAACGTCCCATGTCTCGATGCGATTGGGCTCGACCAGCACCGTTGCCCGACCGGTTACCATGACGATGTCCTCCTGTGATGCTTCCCGGTGCCGATGCGCGAGGCCGGCTGTCCGGCCCGCGTCGTGCGCACCGGCGTTCGCGGCATGTGGTGCTGTCGCGGATCTGCCCGTCGTGCGGCGCGGCGACATTCGCCGTCGCCGGCTAGGCCGCGGCATTGTCCGGTCTGCGATGAACCAGGCGGCTGCGCTATCCCGACGGGAAACGCGCTCGCCGGTGCGTTTAGCGATCCGATTCCGGCTGGAGGAAACCGTGCAGGAACAGATGACACGCCTGACGAGCGATCTCCGGAATTTCCAGATGGCCGGGTCGATACCATTCCGCCGTGGAATCGAGCATGTTGATGAGAAACTTGCGCGCGACGGTCGGGTCGAGCTCGCTCCGTGCCACGCCGCTCTGGCGTGCGGCCAAGATCAGGTCGCGCCAGTAATTGTCGAACCCGGCGTAAGCGGCGAGAACGCGGCGCTTCATGTCGTCCGGCAAGTCCTGAAATACCCGCGATACCGCGGACGAATATTGATCGCCGGTCAGGAGAAACGTCAGGTGCGCCGTAATGGCTGCTTCGAGACGCGCGGTCGGCGACGCCGACGATCCCAGCACTTCTACCTGGGTTACGATGTAGCGGGTGTTGCGATGGCAGCCCTCTACCAACACTTCCTCGATCAACTGATCCTTGGAGTCGAAATGGTGATAAAGGCTGGGTGCCAGCATGCCGGCTCGCTTGGCCACTTCCGATAGTTTCGTTCCCTGCAGGCCGCGGGTACGCAGCAGATCGGCCGTGGCATCGAGAATGCGGGATCGTGACGTTGTGTCTTCCATAACCCTCGCATCGCGCATCGCGCGCGCAAAAGAAAGTGCGCGGCATCTCGGCTCCATGGCGTTTCCCGCCGGTGCCTTGCCGAGGGCCCGATAGGGTTTCAGCCGGCGAAGGCGACATTGGGCATGCCCCTGACCAGCGGATCGAGAATTTCGAACAGACTGCCGGCGAGCGGCTGCTGCGCCTTCGCCTCCTCGCTCAGCGCATTGGCGGCTGAAGTCAGGAATAGCCGCTCCATGTTGGCGCCGCCAAAAGCGGGCCGCAGCCCCTGGCGAACAGGTAGCCTGCGTTCCTCCAGCAACTCGGCGTCCGGCGAATAGCGCCGAAGCATCCAGCTCTCGTAAAAGGCAATCCAGATACCGCCTTCGACATCGACTGCCATGCCATCGGGAAAGCCGTCGTTTTCGCCATATTTCAGCCAGTCGCGGCGATTGGAGATCGATCCATCCTCGGCCAGATCATAGGCCCAGGTGACGCGGGGGAGCGAATCGTTGAAATAGATGGTCTTGCCGTCCGGGCTGAATGCGGGACCGTTGGCCGTCACGACGTTGCGCTCCATCGTGGCGATCGTGCCGTCCGGGTCGATCCGATAGAGCTCGCCGGTGCTGCGCTTGTCGAAATCGCGGACGCTGTCTTCCTTGTTCTCGGACGTCGTGCTGTCCTCGAACTGGGTGACGTCGCAGCTGCCCGTCCAATATCGTCCCTTGTGATCGACGACACCGTCATTCAGTCGTGCGATCTCGCTGTTCGGGCGCGGATCGGCGAACAGCTCGAACGTCTCGGTTGCCGGGTCGACATAGGCCAGCCCGTCGCGCGTCGATGCGATGAAGCCGCCCTTGCCCCGAAGACCGAGCGCCGAAATCCACATCGGCGGAATCCACCGGCCCTTTTCCTCGGTCTCGATGTCGATCCAGTTGACGCTCGGGTTTTCGACATCGACCCAATAGACGCGGCCATCACGCGGATCGTAAAGCGTGCTCTCGCCCAAGGTCGCCTTCGCCTCCCACAGGCAGCGCCAGCCCGGTCCTTCCATCTCCATCCCGCTCTCCATTCTATAGTTCCACGCGTCCGGTACCGAACGGCGCGTCGCGCTGTTTCACCGCTTCCTTGAGACCCTGTTCGCGCACCGTGCGATTGAACGCCGAACGGCTGTCGGCGAGATGCCCGCGCGCATCCATTTCCGCCGCCATCCGCTGCAGCGTGCGCGCGCCCATCAATTCGAGCCCGATATTGACGATGCGCTTGTTCGCACTGAGCAGATCGGCGTCGATCAACGCGAGCCGGTCGGCCAATGCCTCGACTTCGGCGACAAGCTGATCGCCAGGGACAGCTTTCAGCACCAGCCCGATCGTCGCCGCGTCGCGCCCGCCGATCAGATCGCCGGTGAGCAGCAGGCGCTTGGCCCATTGCGGGCCGACCATGTACAGCCACATGTTGCTCGGCAGCGAGCCTTGCGAACGCGCCGGCGGGAAGCCGAAGCTCGCGTCATCGGCGCAGATGATCATGTCGCACAGCAAGGCGAGGTCGGTTCCACCGGCGAGACACCGGCCCTGAACCTGGGCGATGACCGGCTTGTGCATGTCGAACAAGGCCATGCGCAGGCGCTGCAGGCGTTCCTGATGCCAGGCGTCGTCGTCGAACTTCGCTCGACCGCGGCGATGCTCCACTTGAAGCGCGACCGGGCGGTCGTACCGCTGCAGGTCGTAGCCCGACGAGAAGTCCGGGCCGGCGGCGGCAAGGATCACGCAGCGCACACGATTATCCTCGTCGGCCTCCCACAAGGCCTCGTGGAGTTCAGTGAGCAATTCCTCGTTCAGCGCGTTACGCTTGTCGGGCCTGTTCAGCGTGATCCGCGCTCGCCCGTCGGCGAGTTCGTAGCGGATGAATGTGTAGCGGTCGTCGCTCACCATTGCTGCTTCCTCATCCCATCGTGCGAGCAGTCTCGAGCGCCGCGCGTCACGATCATTTCCCCGTCACACGACGGAATGCGCCCTGTCGGCCATGCGCGGCGCGCTCGTGTCGATGTCCTTGAGTTTCGGGAGCACCTTCCTGGCGAACAACTCATAGTTCGCGCGACCCATTTCCTGCGGCATTTCGCCATATTGGAAATAGGTGATGAAGCTGCCGATATCGAACTCCTCGACCATCGCCGCGAGTTTCTCGGCTACCTCGTCGGGCGTCCCCCAGACTTGCAGATCTGCCAGGAAGCCGTTGAACTTGTGCAACCCGTGCTTGGCGATATTCTTGGCCAGTCCGCCATAATATTCATAGCCCTCGATATTGGCGAACCCGGCATTGGCGAACTGGTAGAAGTCCGAGGTCGATCGGGTATAGGCCTGGATGTGCTGGTCGCGCATCTCCTGCGCGACCGCGGGATCCTCGTGCACGGCGATGAACACCGCGAAGACCGGCTTCGGCGCGGGCGCCCCGTTCTGTTTCAGGAACAGCTGACGATAGCTCTCCAGATCCTCCGCCACCTTGTCCCACGGCTTCTGTGCGATGACCATCAACCCGACGTCGAGCTTGGCCATCAGATTGACCGATTCCGGTGAGATTGCCGACGCGAAGGTGCGGCCACGGAAGCTTTCATAAGGGCGAGGGCGGAGCTCGACGCGCGGCTGCCGCAAATACTTGCCGTCATATTCCATTATGCCGGTTTCGAGCGCGGTCAGCACGGCTTCGGCATATTCGGTGAAGCGGCCGCGCGATTCGCCCATCGGCACGTTGAAGCCCGCGAATTCGGAAGCGCCAAGTCCGCGGCCGATACCTAGTACCGCCCGACCCTCGGAGAAATAGTCGAGCAGGATGAAGTTCTCTGCGGTGCGCACCGGATCCTGCCACGGCAGCACGCACACCGTGGTGCCAAGCTTGATGCGCTTGGTCTGGCCGGCGACGAAGGACAGGAACTGCGGCACGTTGGGCGTCATGTTGTAATTGGTGAAATGATGCTCCGGTGTCCACACTGAGTCGAAGCCGAGCGACTCGGTGTCGACAGCCATCTTCAGCTGGTGGCGATAGACTTCCTTGTCGGACAGCTTGTCGCGCAAATTCTGGAAGGTGAGGCCAAGCCCGACGTCCATCGTCCTAATCCCTTGCTCATATTGTCGAGCTAGCCTAATGGTCATTAGGTTAGGAACGCAAGCCCCTTTCGTGCAAGCGTTGATTTTATGTGTAGTTGCTGCCGAAGCCCTTGACCAGCGAGCAGCTAGGGCAGAATAATATGCATTAGGTTGAGGACGGAGAGGCTTGATGGAATCGGCGATAGCCAGCGTCGACGAACGCCGCGCCAGCATGGAGCGCCGACATCCCGCGTGGATGCCGATGTCGCTCGACCGATATCTCGCCAGGGCAGCCTCGGACTTTGCCGACCGCCCGCTCGTCATCACCGACGACAGTGTCATGAGCTATGCCGAGGTCGATGCCGCGGCCACGCGCATCGCGCAGATGTTACGGAACCGCGGCATCAAGCCGGGTGACCGGGTCGCGATGCTGATGGCCAATTATCCGGTCACCGTGGCATTGCTGTTCGGCATCTGGCGCGCAGAGGCTACCGCGGTGCCGTTGAACACGCTGTACCGGTCGGAAGAGCTCGGGTTCGTGCTTGCCCAGTCGGCGCCGCGATTGCTCATCGCGATGACCGGGTTTCTCAAGCGCGATTACGCCAAGGAGATACCGACGATCCTGCCTGCTGGCGTCGATCTGCTGTTCTATGATCCCGAAACCCCGGCAAGCTCCGATCTCGTCGCGGCGATCGATGCCGTGACGACGATCCAGCCTGCGGGCCCCGTCGACGCCGAGCGCTTTCCGGCGGTGATCATGTACACGTCGGGGACGACGGGCAGCCCCAAAGGCGTCATGCTGACGCATGACAATCTGCTCCGCGCCGCCTATGCCGGCGCCCATCATCAGGCGTTCGAGGACGGGCGTCGCGCGATCTTCTCATTGCCGCTCTATCACGGCTTCGGTCTCGTCGTCGGCCTGTTGTCGGGCATCGTCGTCGGAGGCTCGATCGTACCGCTGCCGCGCTTCGACCCACGCGCCATATTGACGGGGATAGGTCGGCACCGCGCGACCTATCTGATGGGCGTGCCGACGATGACCGTCGCGATGCTCGAGATCGCCGAACAGGAAAGCTTCGACCTCAGCTCGCTGACGGCAATCCACAGCGCCGCCGCACCGACGCCGAGCTGGGTCTGGCAGCGTATCCAGGACGTGTTCGGCTGTGGTGAAATCTTCACCAGCTATGGCCAGACGGAGGCAACTGCGACGATCATCTGCACGCAGCCCGGCGACGATCTGGAGGTTGTCGCGACGACGCAAGGTATCATCGTGAAGGGTGGCGTGGCGGGCATAGCGGAACGGGGCGGCGACATCGCCGAATTCCGCATCGTCGATCCGGTGAGCGGCGCGGACAGCCCGTCGGGGGCGCCGGGGGAAATCTGGACGCGCGGGCCGATGAACAGCCTGGGCTATCTCGATCGACCGGCGGATACCGCAGCGTTGTTCGCCGAGGGCGGTTGGCTCCGCACCGGCGACCTCGGTTACTTCCGCGACGACGGCAATCTGCTGCTTACCGGCCGGATCAGGGAGTTGTTCAAGAGCCGCGGCGAACTCGTCTCTCCCAAGGAGGTCGAGGAAGTCATCACCACGCATTCGGCGATCCGCGAAGCCTATGTCATCGGCATGCCCGATGATCGCTATGGCGAGTGCGGCTGCGCCTGGCTGGTTTCCGCCGACCCGGTTGCGCCCAGCGTGGCCGAGATCACCGCGTACCTCGCTGAGCGTCTGCCAGGCTACAAGATGCCGCGCGACATCTGGTTCATCGACACCGCCGAATTGCCCAAGACCGGTACCGGCAAGGTGCAGAAAAACCTGCTCAAGGATCGTGCCGAGCGGCTGCTGGCGGCGGGTGCCGCGGCATGACCCGGCTTTATGGGGAGCGCAATCAATGAACGCCGACATTTCGACGATCGAGGCCATTCTCGAAGATGCCCGCGATGGCCTGCCGTACATTCTCGTCGATGCGGATGACCGCGAGAACGAAGGCGACATCATCATCCCCGCGCAGTTCGCAACGCCGAGCCAGATCAACTTCATGGCGCGCCATGCGCGCGGGCTGATCTGTCTGGCAATCACCGAGGCGCGCGCCGGGAAACTCGAGCTGCCGCCGATGACGGCCAACAACCAGTCCGGACATGGCACGGCCTTCACCGTCTCGATCGAGGCGCGGGAAGGCGTGACGACAGGGATTTCCGCGCAGGATCGCGCGCATACCGTCGCAGTCGCGATCGATCCGACCAAAAGCAGGCGCGATATCGTCTCGCCGGGCCACGTCTTTCCGCTCGTGGCGAGGGAAGGGGGCGTTCTCGTCCGCGCCGGCCATACCGAGGCGGCGGTCGATATCTCGCGGCTCGCCGGGCTCAATCCCGCGGGCGTGATCTGCGAAGTGATGAACGACGACGGCACGATGGCGCGGCTGCCCGAGTTGATCCAGTTCGGGCAGCAACATGGCCTCAAGATCGGCACGATCGCCGACCTCATTGCCTATCGGCGACGGTCCGAGCGGATCGTAACCGAAGTCGCGACCGCGCCGTTCGACTCCGTCTACGGCAACGACTTCACGATCCATGTCTATCGCAACAGCATCGATGGCGGCGAACATATCGCGCTGGTGCGCGGCAACATCCATGCCGGCCAACCGACATTGGTGCGCGTCCACCAGGTCGATCTCACCGCCGATCTGCTCGGTTGGTCGCTGGCGCGGCGCGACTATGTGCCGCGTGCACTTTCAGCGATCGCGGCGCATGACGGGCCGGCAGTAGCGGTGTTCGTCCAGGATCCCGATCCGACGTCGATCGCGGCGCGCGTCAACGGCGGGCGCCGCGCCTATCACGAAACCCATGCGATCCGGGATTACGGCGTTGGCGCGCAGATCCTGCGCGATCTCGGGGTGCAGGAGATGGTCCTGCTCACCTCCAGCAACGACAAATTGACCGCGCTTGAAGGCTTCGGCCTCAGCGTGGTCGGGCGTCAACCGATTCCCGACGAACGGGTGACGGCCGGCGCACGATCAGTCGCGGCGGTCGGCGGCGCGTGACCGCGACACCAGTTTCGACAACGGCAATCACGAGGAGAGATCAGATGGGCAGACTATCGGGCAAGGTCGCAATCGTCACCGGCGCCGCGCGTGGCATGGGCGAATCGCATGCCCGCACGTTCGTGCGCGAAGGCGCCAAAGTGGTGATGACTGATCTGCGCGCCGACGCCGGACGCGCATTGCAGCAGGAACTCGGCGAAACCTCGCTCTTCATCGAGCAGGACGCGACGGATTTCGCGCAATGGGAGGTGGTCGTCCAACAGGCCGAAGCCGCGTTCGGCCCGGTCGATGTGCTGGTGAACAATGCCGGCATCCTCGGCGCGATGGCGCGCACCGCCGATCTTACGGAAAAGGATTATCTCGCGGTTTGCGCGATCAACCAGCATTCGGTGTTCTACGGCATGCGCGCAGTGCTGCCGTCGATGTTGAAGGCCGGCCACGGATCGATCGTCAACATCTCGTCGATCGCCGGGATCGCCGCCAATTACGGCTTTCCGAGCCTGGCCTATGTCGCCAGCAAGTTCGCGGTGCGCGGCATGACCAAGGCGACGGCGATCGAATACGGCCCGCACAACATCCGCGTGAACTCGGTCCATCCGGGATTCATCCAGACGCCGATGATGGTCGAGGCGACTGATGAGGAAGGCGGCGATGCGTTGTCGCTGATTCCGCTCGGCCGGATCGCCGATCCGCAGGAAGTGTCGAACCTCGTGCTGTTCCTGGCATCCGACGAATCGTCGTACATCACTGGTTCTGAGCACCTCGTCGATGCGGGCATGCTCGCGCAATAATTCGCGGGCGGCCTTGCCGGAAGTTAATCGCGCAGACGCAGCGGCGCGCAGACGCAGGCGACGATCTGGTCGATCGTGTCGTCAAGCGCCGCCTCGAAACTCTCCTCGCCCGGTGCGCGCGTCTCGAACGTCTCGTATCGCGCGAGGATCGCGAGGAACATGAAACTCGCCGTGACGAGGCGGCGCTGCGCGACATCCTCGGGCAGATACGAGAGGCGCGCGCGCAGCAGGTCGAAAATCCGCGCGAGATGCGGATGCGATGCGCCGCCGAAGTCGCCAAAGCGGTGCGAGCGGCTGCGCATCAGATATTGGCTGAGAAAGCCGGCATAGGAATGATGGCCTTCGCCATCCGGCAGTTCGAGCTGCGGAAGATAGACCATGTCCAGCAGCGCGCGCGCGTCCATCAGGCGGCCCTTCGCTTCGGCCGCCGCAAGCATCCGGGCGCGGATCGGCTCCATCTGCTCCATGCGATAGTCGAAGATCGCCTCGACCAGCCCTTCGCGCGATCCGAAATGATATTGGACGGCGAAATGATTCCCTTGCCCCGCTTTCGACGCGATCTCGCGCATCGAAACGCCGTTGATCCCGCCCTCGGCGAACAGCGCCTCGGCGACGAGGATCATGCGGGTCTTGCCGTCGATCTCAGGGCTATCCTGGACGACGGGGTCGGCGAGGTCGGTCAAGCTCGGCTTCCTTGAGACACATGTTTTAGATTCCATTGATTCTACGCGTGGGCGTCACGGTTGTCGATTCCTCCGCGCGCGGACCAAAATAGGGCCGAATGATAAAATCTCGGAGGAGGGCGCGACGCGGCGTGCTCAACGCGTGGTTCAGTTTGTGATGCCTGGCACCGGACAACCGTTCAAACGGTTGACTTAATTTTGCGGCTGCGACATCATCCTCTCCAACGCGGGCGGAACGACCGGCGTGGGCCACGCGTGACGCCCCTGAAACGGCCCCCAAGGAGAGCGATTATGGCAATGGAAACTGGACTGATCTTCCACCCCTATATGCGGCCCGGCCGGACCGCGCGGCAGACGTTCGAATGGGGTGTGCAAAGTTCGATCGCGAGCGACAAGGCCGGCTTCGATTCGATGATGATCTCCGAGCACGCCTCGCAGATCTGGGAAAACATTCCCAATCCCGAGCTGATCATCGCGGCCGCCGCACTGCAGACCAAGAATATCAAGTTCGCACCAATGGCGCATATCCTGCCCCACCATAACCCGACCAAGCTGGCGATGATGGTCGGCTGGCTGTCGCAGATCCTCGAAGGCCGCTATTTCATGGGGATCGGCGCCGGCGCGTATCCGCTGGCTTCCTACATGCATGGTATCCGCGGCGAGGATCAGAAGACCGAACATCTCAACGAGATGGTGCGCGAATCGCTTGAGATCATGGAAAAGATCTGGAAGCGCGAGCCCTTCTTTTATGAGGGCAAATATTGGGATGCCGGATTCCCCGAGGAAGAGGTGGCGCTGACCGAGGAGGACGAGCAGCATAAGCTCGCCAATTATGCGCCCTGGGGCGGTTCGTTTCCGGAGTTCGCGGTCACCGGTTTCAGCGCGAATTCGCCGTCGATGCGGCTCGCGGGCGAGAAGAATTTCAAGCCGGTCTCGATCTTTTCCGGCAAGGAGGCGCTCAAGCGCCACTGGGACATTTACGCGGAAGCCAATATCAAGGCGGGGTTCACGCCCAACCGCCAGCGCCACGCCGTATCGCAGACAGTCTTTGTCGGCGACACAGATGCCGAGGCGAAGAAGGAAGTGATGGAAGGGCCGATCGGCTATTGCTTCAACAAATATCTCATCCCGATCTGGCGCCGTTTCGGCATGATGGATGGCTTCGCCAAGGACGCAGGGATCGATCCGCTCAAGGCCGATCTCGAATTCCTGGTGGATCACGTGTTCGTGGTCGGCTCGCCCGACACCGTCGTGGACAAGATCAATACCCTGTTCGCTGAAGTCGGCGGCTGGGGCACGCTACAGATCGAAAGCCACGATTATTACGACGATCCCTCGCCCTGGTTCCATTCGCTGGAACTGGCGGCGCGCGAAGTTGCCCCGCGGATCAGCTTGCCCGGCTCGACTGCCGATCAATCGGCAGCGCGCGTCGCCGCCTAACGCCTCATGCGGAGCGCGCCCTGGGGTGCGCTCCGCATTTTTAACCAGCGCTCGTCCGATGCGCAGCATAGCGTCAGGCTAATAGCTGTTTTCAACGCAAATGGTCGAGACGGACTGGCCATGGACGCGCATCGTAATGCGCTCTGGCGTAGCCTCGCCGATCCAAATCTGAAAAGAAATATACGGCAGTTCAACTAGTTAGTGCGCCTATGAGACGGCTATCGGCGGTAAGTCTACGCGCCTTTGCTCCGAAAATACATGGCGAACTACAAAGTTGTTGCAGCACTAGCCTAATTGTGATTAGGCTAGCATCCAAGAGCGCTAAAGGCGCCGTCGATGATCCAACGTCGCCAGATTCCGCGCTGCGGGCAGGAGAGGACATGCAGGATGCAGTTGAAGCGTCGAGGCCGTGCCGGGTCATCCGGCCCGCCATTTCGACTTGCTTTCGCCTCGGCGGCCCAATCGCGCTTCGCCGATCTGGCAAAAACCCCAACGCACCATTGAGCCTCGCAGAAGGCGCGGTCGAGCCGGGCTGCTGAACCTAGTCAGCACCGCGTGATGCCCGACCAAAAAGAAAAAAGAACCACGAGGAGAGACATGATGATCAGGGAAGGGACCATTCCGATGACACTTCGGCCGCTATCCGTATCGGAAAAGGGGCGCCTGTCCGGCCAGTTCCGCTCGTCGACGATGACGGCGGCAATCGCGCTCGCCGCGATCAGCAGCGCGCCGGCCTTTGCCCAGTCGAGTCCAGCAACAGCGCCGGCCAGCCCGCCGTCGCAACAGACCGCGCCGGCGCCCGCCGCGAAAGATCAGGTGGCAGCGCCTACGTCCGACGACATCATCGTTACCGCGACCCGCCGCGAGGAATCGCTCTCGAAAGTGCCGTTGTCGATCACGGCGCTGAGCAGCGATACGCTCCGCGACCGCGTCGTCACGAGAGAGCAGGATCTTGCCGCGCTCGTGCCGGGCCTGGTCGTGAAGAACGGCCAGAATCAGAACCAATTGAGCTTCACGCTTCGCGGACAGACTCTCGACCCGTTCTCCGGCGCCAGTCCCGCCGTGCTGACGTATCTGAACGAAGTTCCGTTCGGCGGCGGCAATTCGGCGACGTCTTTCTATGACTTTTCGTCGGTCCAGGTCCTCAAAGGGCCGCAGGGGACGTTGTTCGGCCGCAACGCGACGGGCGGCGCCGTCCTGTACACGTCGAATCTGCCCGGCAATGACTTTGGCGGCTATCTCACCGTCCGCGGCGGCGAGCGGAACCTGCGTCAGGTTCAGGGCGCGGTCGACATCCCGTTGATTTCCGACGTCCTGCTCATTCGCATCGCGGGCGATTATCAACGCCAGGACGGATATGTGCGCAACCGCCTTGCCGGCGGCACGCTGGGCAACATCGACAACAAATCCGGTCGCATCTCGGTGGTGTTCAAGCCGACCAACGACATCAAGAACGTGACGGTGTTCCAATATAGCAAATTCGGCGGCAACGAGGCGGCGAGCCAACTATATTCCTATTACAAGCTCGGCCAGACCAACAACGGCTATGCGCTGACGACGACGCTCGACACGGTGTACGGCAACGGCTTCTTCCCGGGCGTCGGCGACGGCCCGCCGGGACCGGGGACCTTCCCGGGCGCCGTGGCGGGCTATCTCGCTTATCAAAAAGCGCATCCCTACGACATCTACCTGTCCTACGACCTGCCGCACGACGCGGACAATTACTTCGTGCAGAACACGACCACGATCAATCTGGACAGCACGACGACGTTCAAGAATATCTTCGGATATCAGTCCAGCTACGCCAGGACTCCGGGCATCTTGAGCGGCTCCCCCTTCGCCTCACTCGATCTCTATAACTCCACGGGCGCCTTCAAGGGGCCGCCGGGCGGCGAACTCTTCAGGAACACCAGCCTGTCGGAAGAAATGCAGATCCAGGGTCAGGCCGCCAACGGCAGACTGAAGTTCATCATTGGCGGTTTCTACAATTACCAGACCAAGGAAGAAGGCATTCCGGTCATCGTCGGTGGCGAACTCGCCGCTCCGCTTGGCCAGGTGCTTTACCATACCCGCGGCACTGATGAGTCGCGCGCGCTTTACGCGCAGGTGACCTATGATCTGTCCGACGCGGTCCGGGGCCTGAGCATCACGGCGGGCGGTCGCTATACGTGGGAGACGGTGGGGGAGACGCCTTATGCGGACCACGTCTTTGCGCCCAATTTCCCCCACGAGCTGGTGGATCTTCAAGCGCCGAGCTGGAATTTCAACCTTCAGTGGCAGTTCAATCCGGAAAACCAGATCTATTTCACGCAGCGCGGCAGCTTCCGGTCGGGCAATTTCAACGGCGCCGTCGTACCGTACAATCTCGTGAACTTCTTCAAGAACGAATACACGCACGATTTCGAGCTGGGCTATAAGTTCAACGGATCGGTCGCCGGGAAGCGCGCCCATTTCAATATCGCGCTCTACGATCAGATCGTGACCAATGCGCAGCATTCGATCTACGCAGTGGTTGCCGGGGCACCTTCCGCCTTTACGGTCAACGTCCCGCAAGCGACGATCAAGGGCGTCGAGGTCGATGGCGACATCAGCCTGGTCGATTGGCTCAAACTGGGCTTTTCCGGCGCCTATACGGATGCGAAATACACCAGGAACATTGTCGATCTGTCACGGCAGACCGGCGTGCCGGGGTATACGGTTCCGTTCGATTCCTATCCCGACGCGCCGCACATATCGGGGTCGCTATACGCCGATCTGACGCTGCCCGTTCCCGATAGATACGGTCGCGTCCATTTGCGAGCCGACTCCTTCTCTCAATCCTCGTCGTTCTTCTCGAACAACAACGAGTCGTTGACGCCTGGGACCAAGGTAAAGGGCTATACGACGGTGGCGCTGCGGCTGGGCTGGGAGGACATTCTGGGAAGCAAGCTATCCGCCTCCGTCTATGCCAAGAATGTGTTCAACCGGCTCTATTACCAAGCCGGCTATGTCGAAGGTAATTCGGGCGGCTTCAACACGGTGATCGTTGGTGAGCCGCGCACCATCGGAGCGGAACTCTCGTTCAAGTTCTAAGGGCGAGCATGCAAAACGGCTCGGCTACGTATCTGAGCCGGGTCGTTCTGCGGCTCTTTCAGGTGAACAAGATAGTTGGGCAGGGCCGGGCGATCGTCAGGACCTGCGGCTCACCTCAAATTGACACTGGTACAAGCTCTTGACCCACTATGACGTCCTTATTGTCGGCGCCGGTCATGGCGGTGCACAGGCGGCGATCGCGCTGCGGCAGGGCAAGTTTGCCGGTTCGATTGCCATTGTCGGCGACGAGCCTGACCTTCCCTATGAACGCCCGCCGCTGTCGAAGGAGTATCTCGCAGGCGACAAGTCGTTCGAGCGCATCTTAATCCGCCAGCCGAGCTTCTGGATCGAACGGGACGTCAACATGCTGCTCGGTCACCGCGTCGATCGGGTCGATCCCGTCGGTCATCAGGTAACCACGGCGGATGGCGTCAACATCAGTTATGGCAGTCTGGTCTGGGCGACCGGTGGCAGAGCCCGGCGGTTGACCTGCGATGGCCACGATCTGGCAGGGGTGCATACCGTGCGGACGCGCGCCGATGCCGACCGAATGATGGCCGAACTGCCGGCGGTCACGAACGCCGCGGTCATAGGCGGGGGGTTCATCGGCCTCGAGGCAGCCGCGGTGCTCGCGAAGTTCGGCAAAAAGGTCGTGCTGATCGAGGCGCTCGACCGCGTCATGGCGCGTGTCGCCGGGCATGATTTGTCGCGCTTCTATGAAGGCCAGCATCGCGCGCACGGCATCGATGTCCGCCTCGATGTGACGGTCGACAATATCGTCGGCGACGGTGCTGTCTCCGGAGTGCGATTGTCTGACGGTTCGGTCGTAGCCGCCGATCTGGTCGTGGTCGGCATCGGCATTGTCCCCGCGGTCGAACCGCTCCTCGCCGCAGGCGCCATGGGTGGAAACGGGGTATTTGTCGATGCACAATGCCGCACGTCGCTTCCCGACATCTATGCGGTCGGCGATTGCGCGCTCCACGCCAATCGTTTTGCCGGGGGCATCGAATTGAGACTCGAATCGGTGCAAAATGCGACCGACCAGGCAACGGTCGCGGCCAAGACGATCCTGGGTGAGGCGACGGCGTACGAAGCGGTGCCTTGGTTCTGGTCGAACCAGTACGACCTCAAACTTCAAACGATCGGATTATCGATCGGTCACGATCTGGCCGTCATGCGCGGTGAACCCGCGACGGGCAGCTTTTCGGTGGTCCATCTTCGCAAGGGCAAGGTGATTGCGTTGGACTGCGTCAACGCGACCAGAGACTACGTTCAGGGCCGCAAGCTTGTGGAAACCGGGGCTGTCGCCAGCCCTGAAATCCTCGCGGACGTCTCGATCCCGCTGAAGGCGATAGTCGCTTAGCCAGGCAGAATGACTTGGCAATACAGCGGCTCGGTCTCGAGGAACCGAATTTATACGGTCGGATAGGAAAGCTCACCGGCTTCGCCCAGATGTTTGCCAAGCGCTTTCGGTACTGTACCTGGAAATGGTTGTGGACGTTAGCATGGACCGAAGCGAACTTCTGTAGCGACTTTATTCGTCGGGATCGGAGCATCGTTCGCTCCCGTCGCGGAAAGGATAGGTGGCTATTTTCGACCTTGTTGTTGGCCCGGCGCCCGACCTCCCGTTTGTCTCGATTGCCTAGCTCGTCCATCGCGGAGCTCTGGATTTGCGGCTCATCCGCGCCCGCTATTACCTGCCCTCGTTGGTCTGACAGTGCCGTATCGCCTCATGAACTATCCGATGTAGCTCCGGCACAAACCCGGTATCATGGGTGCGGCGGCGGATGGTGAAGGTGAGGTCAGGTTGATAGCGGTGCGCGAGCGGGGGCGCAGCGGCGGATCGGAAGCCGAGATGGCGCTGTTCGCGCGCGTCGTCGACGGCCCGACGGCGAGCGGCGCCTATATCGTGCGGATCGCCCCCAATAGCCGGGGCCAGGCGATCGACGGCCTCCGCGCCACGCCGCAAGTCGTGCTGGCCGAGCCGATCGACCCTGGATCGCAGCCATGACCTGGCGCGGATGGTTCCGGCTCTGCCTGGCCTTGTGCGGTGCCGCCGCGCTCGGCGTGGTGACGCCGGGCCATACGCAGGAGCGGCCGACCGCCGACGCCGATCGCCAGATCCTGGTGATGCTCAAGATGGCGCCGCCGCATTACCGGCCCGGCGGGAGCTATGGCGGCAGTTACGGTGACACGACGGCGATGGCCGCGCGGCGGCGCATGGCGGCAGGAATCGCGCGGCGCAACGGGCTGAAGCTGGTCGATGGCTGGCCGATGCCGCTGATCGGGGTCGATTGCTATGTCATGCGCGTGCCCGATGGCAGGGCGCTCGACGCGGCGATCGCCCAGGTGTCGAAGGAGCCGGGGGTCGCCTGGTCGCAGCCGCTGCAACTGTACCAGGCGCGCGGCTCGCCCGCCGGGGCCGCGCTCAACGACCCTCTCTTCCGAGCAGAGCCCGCTGCCGTCGCCTGGCGGCTCGCCGACCTCCACCGCATCGCCACCGGCCGCAACGTTTCCGTCGCCATCATCGACAGCAAGATCGACGTTGCGCATCCCGACCTTGCCGGCCAGTTCACCGCCAATCTCGATTTCGTCGCCAATCCTGATTCCGGGCGCCGCACCGTCCCCAGCGAGGCGCATGGCACCGGCGTTGCCGGCATCGTCGGTGCCAAGGCGGGAAACGGCATCGGCATCGCCGGGATCGCGCCCGACGCGCGGATGATGGCGTTGCGGGCGTGCTGGCAGACCGCCGCCGGCCCTACGCTTTGCAACAGTCTCAGCCTGGCGCGCGCGCTGCAATTCGCGATCGACCACAATGCCGAGGTGATCAACCTCAGCCTCGCCGGGCCGGCAGACCCGCTACTCGCCCGGCTGATCGCCCTTGCCCTCGCGCGCAACGTCTCTGTGGTCGCGGCATTCGATCCGTCGCTGCCCCAGGGCGGATTCCCCGCATCCTTGCCTGGCGTCATCGCCGTCGCCGACGAATCTTTGCAGTCTTTGCCCGCGCGCGTGTACATTGCGCCCGGCCGCGACGTGCCGACGACACAACCGGGGGGTAAATGGTACCTCGTCAATGGCAGTTCCTATGCGGTCGCGCATGTCAGCGGGCTGATCGCGCTGGTGCGCCAGTCCAGCGGTCGCGCGACACGGATCGCGCTGAACCGCATGGCGGGCGGCGCGATCGACGCCTGCGCGACCCTGGTCGGGACATCGCCGGCCTGTGATTGCTCGTGCGCGATCGACCACCGGCTCGCGGG
>NZ_JBFUJZ010000002.1:0-556134 GCF_056401105.1 Sphingomonas sp. P4_G3 | reverse complement strand
CGCGTCGCCCGGTCAGGATCTTGTGCGGATAGCATTGATGCCCGACGTCCCAGATCAGCCGGTCGTCAGGGGTGTTGAACACATAATGGATCGCGGTCGTCAGCTCGACCACGCCGAGCCCCGAACCGAGATGGCCGCCGGTCGTCCCCACCGCCGAGATCGTCTCCGCGCGCAGTTCGTCCGCCAGCTGGCGCAGCTGCTCGGGCTTCAGGTTGCGAAGATCCGCCGGCGTCGAAACGGTGTCGAGCAAGGGCGTCTCGAAGGAAATGGTCATCTGGTATCGGCTCCTGCGCCCAACTTAACCCAACAGCGCCGCGAAACAATCGTGCGGCCAACGACCATCTCCTCGGAAAACCGCGGATGTTGATGAGCATTAGAAGAAATCAATGTGGCATTTCTGCGGGTGCCGGCGCGGCCGGATCGGCCATCGGGTCCTGCAATTCCCGCGCGTCCGATTCGGGCGGAGACGCGGTTGGCCCACCGGGATCACGTAAAGGGTCATCGAGTTCCGACGGATTCCGCACGTCGACTCGGTGGTGCCGCAGATCGGCGACCTCGGCGGCGCGATTCTGCAGCCAGACCGAGCGCAAGGTGGCGTACGGATCGACCGCGCCGCCGAACAAGGCGCGCAATTCGGGGTCGGATTCGGCGCGCAGGTCGAGTCCGGTGATCACCCCGCTGGAAACCTGGTAACGCCAGTCGGTGAAGGGCTTGCCTATCGCGAGCGGCAGAACGGCACCGTCCAACGGCCCACCCAGCACATCGCGCAACGTGGTCGGGCCCATCAGCGGCAGAAACAGATAGGGTCCGGGCCCGACGCCGTAATAAGCCAGCGTATCGCCAAAGCTGTTGTTGCGATGTGGAAGGTTGAAATCCTTCGTCTTCGCGATGTCGAAGAGGCCACCGACACCCAGGGTCGAATTGATCGTGAACCGCGCCAGCGTCTCCGCCGCCTTGCCGAACTTGAACTGGAGCAGGTAATTCAGGAACACGACCGGCTCGGTCAGGTTACCGAAGAAGTTGCGCAATCCCGATCGCACCGGTTTGGGTACGATATGCTGATAGCCCATTGCGACCGGCCGGTAGATCGACTTGTCGAGCGCCTGATGGAGCCCGAACATCGCGCGGTTGAATCCTTCCAGCGGATCACCGCGATTGGGGTCGACCGCGGTTGCCCGAAACGGCGTCTCGCCCATGGCGGCCGGAGCGGCGGTTTCGGGATCGAACAGCGGGTCCGCAAACTCGGGAATCGGCGCGGAAGGGCTTGCCGCCGGCGAGTCGGCGACGGGCGGCGCCGGGGCAACGATAGGGGCCGACCCAGCAACGGGCGCCGGCGCGACGACCGGAGCTGCCGGCGGCGGTGCCGTTTGCTCTTGGGCCGGGGCGGCGATCAGCGCCACTGCCGGGAGGACAAGCGGGATCGTCAAAAATCGCCCTTCGCCGCCAGGGCATCGAGATGGGTTACCAGCGCCTTGGCGCCTCCCTTGGCCAGAACGGTCGCGAAATCGGACCGTCGCGTCGCAATCTGGCTGATCGAATTGCGATAGAAGACGTCGATAATCTTCCAGCTGCCCCCGCTCGCCCGTAGGCGATAGCTAATCGGGATATCTGCCTTGCCCGGCGTGGTCAGCGTCGTGCGGACCAGTTTATCGCCGCCCCGTGCCTCGATCTGCGGAGCGATCGCGAACCGCTCGCCCGACCAGCTGTCGAAATTATTGGCATATTGGGCGATGGTCATCCGTCGAAAGGCGGCGACCAACGCCTGTTGATCGGCCGGCGGCGTCGTCGTCCAGCTCGAGCCCACCGCGAGTCGCGTCATCAGCGGTAAGTCGAATGCGCGATCGATCACCGGGCCGATCGCGGCCGAACGACTTTTTGCCGTTCCCTTGGCCTTCATGATCGCGATCAAGCCATCGTCGAGCGCCTGCACAATGGTGCGCGCGGGATCGGTCTGGGCGAACGCAGGAACGGGAATCGCAAGCGCCAGCAACACGGCGGAGGAGACAGTGATACGCATCAAAACACTCCTGATCGGCCGCCGGGCAATACCCCGCCCAGCGTGAGGGCGTCCACCCTTGTCGAACGCAAACTCTTTGCCGCGTTGCAATATTGCGTCTTTTGCAACCGGGGGTGAACGACTATCTGTGCCCCCAGGGCCCAGTGCTGGGTCGCGGCATTTCGAAAGACGGAATTGCATGCAGGACCAGATGACCGATCCTTCTTCGCCTTCGATCAACGTTCTGCTGGCAAATCCACGCGGTTTCTGCGCGGGCGTAGTCCGCGCGATCGAGATCGTCGAGCGCGCACTCGATCTCTATGGTGCCCCGGTCTATGTCCGGCATGAGATCGTTCACAATCGCCATGTCGTCGATCGATTACGCGGCAAGGGCGCGATTTTCGTGGACGAACTCGATGAAATTCCGCCTGAGGCGCCGACCGTCTTCAGCGCGCATGGCGTCCCGCGATCGGTCCAGGAGGCTGCCGTCGCGCGCGGCTTGCCGGTGCTCGATGCGACCTGCCCGCTCGTCACCAAGGTCCATGTCCAGGGTCGTCGTTATGCCAAAGCGGGGCGAACGCTCGTGCTGATCGGCCATGCCGGCCATGCCGAGGTGATCGGTACGATGGGCCAGGTCGACGCGCCGATTCATCTCGTCTCGACCACCGACGACGTCGCCTCCCTGCCGCTCGCGACGGATACGCCGATCGCCTATATCACGCAGACCACCCTCAGCGTCGACGATACGCGTGGCGTGATCGCGGCGCTCAACCAGCGTTTCGACGACGTCCAGGGTCCTGACGTCGCCGACATCTGCTACGCCACCCAGAACCGGCAGACCGCAGTTCGCGATCTCGCCCGGCAAAGCGACCTGCTGATCGTGGTCGGCGCGCGCAACAGTTCGAATTCGAGCCGGTTGCGCGAAATAGGCGACGAAATGGGCGTGCCGAGCTATCTGGTCGACGATGGCGGCGGCGTCGACCCCGCATGGTTCGACAACGTGGCGACGGTCGGCATCACCGCCGGCGCGTCGGCGCCCGACGAGTTGATCGAAAGCGTGATCGCCGCCATCGCTGCGGTCCGCCCGGTTTCGGTGAAACAGCTGGATGGCGTCACCGAAGATGTGGAATTCACGCTTCCTCCCCAATTGCGCAACCTCACCCGCGCGGCCGCCGAATAGGATTTTCCGATGACCTTACCGCTTTCCCAGATCGCGCGGATCGGCGCCTATACGCTGAAGCAGCATATCAAGGGCGGGAAATATCCGCTGGTGCTGATGCTCGAGCCGCTGTTCCGCTGCAACCTGGCCTGCCCCGGCTGCGGCAAGATCGATTATCCCGATCCGATCCTCAACCAGCGCATGTCCTACGAACAGTGCATGGAAGCGATCGACGAATGCGGCGCGCCGGCCGTCTCGATCGCCGGCGGCGAGCCGCTGCTGCACAAGGACATGGCGCGGATCGTCAAGGGCTATATCGCCAAGAAGAAGCTGGTGATTCTGTGCACCAACGCGTTGTTGCTCAAGAAGAAGATCGACGAATACGAGCCATCGCCCTTCTTCACCTGGTCGATCCATCTCGATGGCGACAAGCAGATGCACGACCATGCGGTCGATCTCGACGGCACGTACGAAATCGCGATCGAGGCGATCAAGCTCGCCAAGAGCAAGGGCTTTCGCGTGCAGGTCAATTGCACGGTGTTCGACGGCGCCGATTCCGAGCGCCTGGCAACCTTCTTCGATGAGATGGAATCGCTCGGCGTCGAGATCACGATCTCGCCCGGTTATGCCTATGAGCGTGCAGCCGACCAGGAGCATTTCCTCAATCGCGAGCGGACCAAGAAGTTCTTCCGCGACGTCTTCGCCCGCGGCAATGGCGGCAAGGACTGGACCTTCACCAACTCGCCGCTGTTCCTCGATTTCCTCGCCGGCAACCAAACCTATGAGTGCACGCCCTGGTCGATGCCGCTGCGGACGATCTTCGGCTGGCAGAAGCCCTGCTACCTGCTCGGCGAAGGGTATGTCGCGACCTTCAAGGAATTGATGGAAGGGACAGACTGGGAGAAATATGGCGTCGGCAAATACGAGAAATGCTCGAACTGCATGACGCATTGCGGGTTCGAAGGCACCGCCGCGACCGACGCGATCCGCCATCCGCTCAAGATGTTCAAAGTCGGCCGCAACGGCGTGAAGACCGACGGCGCGATGGCGCCCGACGTCGACCTGACGACCGCGCGGCCTGCCGAGGATGTCTATTCCTCGCATGTCGAACTGGAACTAGCGAAGATCAAGGCGGCCGACCCCGAAGGCTTCAAACGGGTCCAACGCGCGGCGTGATCCCGTTTGCTGGCCTTAACGGGCCGGCAGCCCGAGTCGGTCTATCCCGGCCCCGATAATCGCATCGAATGCCTGCGCCAGGCTGCGAAACGCCTGATCGGCCTGGCGCCCGGTACGGATCAACGCCGACAGCTGCCGCGGATCGCGCGCGAGCGAGACGAGAACCGCGCCCAGTGCCATCCCGCCGTCCGGCCGCATCCCGACCAACGCAGCGGGCGGGAGATCGTCTTCGGCACGATCCGAAATCACCCGCAACGCGGCGAACGGCAGGCCCTTGCGCACCGCCACGCGCGCGGCGACGTGGCTCTCCATGTCGACCGCAATCGCGCCGGTCCGCTCGTGCAGGAGGCGTTTTTCCGCCGCGGTTGCGGTGATCGCGTCGTTCCCCACAATCCCGCCGCGATGAGCATACGGCAGCGCCTGCCCCAGCCGTTCAACCACAACCACATTGCCGTCGATCACGACATCGCCGGGTCGCAGCGACGGGGCGAGCGCGCCGGCGATGCCGCATGACAGGATGATGCCGGGAAAAAGCGCGGCTTTATCGTCGAGATCGCGCTCGAGCGTCGCCGCAACGCCGCCGCCGGTGACGACGACGAGATCGCGTCCGGGGCGGTTGAAAATCCGCGCCTCGCGCTTGAGCCCGCAGGCGATGATCAAGGTCACATGCCGACCGTGACGCGCTTGGTGTTCGAGCGTCTGAGATTGCGGTAGCGCGCCATTGCCCAGAGCGGGAAGTATTTCGGATAGCCGTGGTAGCGGAGATAGAAGACCCGCGGAAACCCGCCGCCGGTATAATATTCCTGACCCCACAGCCCGTCGGAATCCTGATTGGCGGCCAGCCAGTCCATCCCGCGCGCGACCGCCTGGCTCTCTACTGCGCCCGCCGCCATCAACCCCAACAGCGCCCAGGCGGTTTGCGACGCGGTCGAGGGGGCCGGAACATGGCCGGTGCGGTCAAGATCGTAGCTGTCGCAATCCTCGCCCCAGCCGCCATCGGGATTCTGGATTGCCTCAAGCCACGCGGCAGCGCCCGCGACCATCGGATCTCCCTGATCGAACCCTGCCGCGTTCAGCGCGCACAGCACGGACCAGGTGCCATAGATGTAATTGACCCCCCAGCGACCGAACCAGCTGCCCTCGGGTTCCTGTTCGCGGCGAAGATAGTCGATCGCCGCCGCCATACGCGGGCTGTCCGGCCGCTCGCCCAGCTGCGCGAGCATCGACACGCAGCGCGCGGAGACGTCCGCGGTCGGCGGATCGAGCAGCGCGCCATGGTCGGCAAATGGCAGGTTGTTGAGATAGTCATAGGCGTTGTCGGCGTCGAACGCGCCCCAGCCGCCATTCTTCGACTGCAACCCGACCGTCCATTCCACGCCGCGGTCGATCGGCATACGGTCGGCCGTCCCGGCGCGATCCATTGCCATCACCACCACCGCGGTATCGTCGAGGTCGGGATAATGCGCGTTGTTATACTGAAAGGCCCAGCCGCCGGGACGTACGTCGGGCCGCTCCTCCGCCCAATCCCCCTTGATATCGAGCACCTGGCGCGGCTTCAGCCAATCGAGCGCGGCGTCGGCGCTGGCGATATTGGCCTCGCCCCCCGCCTCCAGCATCGCATGCGCCGCGAGCGCGGTGTCCCACACCGGCGACACGCAAGGCTGGCAATAAGCCTCGTCCTCCTTGATCACGAGCAGGTTCTCGACCGATTGGCGGGCGATGACGCGAGCCGGATGGTCCGGCGCATAGCCGAGCAGGTCGAACATCATCACGCTGTTCGCCATCGCCGGATAGATCGCGCCGAGCCCGTCCTCGCCGTTGAGCCGCTCGACCACCCACGCCTCACAGGTCTGGATCGCGCGTTGGCGGAGCTTGGTCGGCCATAGTCCGTCCCCGGCCTTGAGCAACCGGTCGAGCGCGTTGAAACCCTTGGTCCACAGCCATTTGGGATCGGCCGCCTTGGTCCCGGGGCGTACGGTCTCGCCGGTATAGAGCTCGTCGACCTTGATCCCCTTTGCGTTGCGCGCGACGGGCTTGAGCGCACACAATACGAGCAGCGGCACCACCACGGTGCGCGCCCAATAGCTCATCTTGGACAGATGGATCGGGAACCAACGGGGCAGCAGGATCAGCTCTGGCGGCATGGTCGGAACGGTCGACCACGGGCCGGCGTCGAACAAGGCGAGCTGGATGCGCGTGAAAACGTTCACCGCTGCAGCGCCGCCCGCCGCCAGGATCGCCGTCCGCGCGCGCACCATGTGCGGCGCCTGTGGATCGTCGCCGATCATCTTGAGCGCGTAATAGGCCTTCACGCTGGCGCTGACGTCGAATCCGCCGGCATGAAACAGGCCCCAGCCGTCATGCGCCGGCGACTGGATGCGGCGCAGATAGCGGCCGATCTTCGCTTCCAGCACTTGGTCGACCGGTTCGCCGAGATAGTGGCGCAGCAGGACATATTCGGCCGGGATGGTGCAGTCCGCCTCGAGCTCGAACACCCAATGGCCATCGGGGCGCTGCGCCGCGGTCAACGCCGCGGCGGCGCGATCGACTGCTCTATCGATCGCCGCAAGCGGATCGGCTGACTGAAGCTTGGTGGCCATGCCGATCCGTTAGCGCGTCCGGGCGCCAATCGCCAAGCGCGCGGCAGTCTCGCCCGACCGCAGCGCGCCTTCGATCGTCGCGGGGAGACCCGTGCGGGTCCAGTCGCCGGCCAGGAACAGGTTGCGCCAACGCGTCGCGGCGGCCGGGCGTTTGGCGTCCTGGGCGGGCGTCGCGGCGAAAGTGGCCCGCTTTTCCTTGACGATCTGCCACGCAGGCATCGGAGCGGTGAAGCGATAGGCGCTCTGGATATCCGCCCAGAAACGCTGCGCCAGGTCCTCGCGGTCGAGATCGACGATGGCGTCAGCCGCGCTGACCGTCACCGAGATCCGCTCGGGGAAAGCGAACAACCATTCCGCGGTGCCGCCGAGCACACCGAGCATCGCCGGCGCGCCCTCTGGCGGCCTCATCGCGAAGTGGCCATTGACGATCGCATGGAACGCGTCAGGCGCGGAGACCTCCGACAGCAGCGCGGTCGCCACCCATGGCGGCACGGCGAGAATCACGACTTCGTCATCCGCCACTGGTTCGGGGCCTGCACCCCAATCGAGCGCGGTCACGCGATCGCCGAGCGTTTCGATCGCGCGGAGCCGCCTGCCCGGCGTGAACGGGATGTCGCGAGCAGCGAGCCAGGCTAAGGCTGGATCGATGAACGCCGCCCCGAGGCTCGGTTCGGCGATGCGCGGCAAGGTCGCCTTGCCGCCACACAGCAGCGATTCGCGGAGTACCGCCGCGGTCAGCCTGGCCGAGCCGGTTTCGGGTGGGGTATTGAGTACCGCTAGCAGCACCGGCGCGATCAGCTTGTCCCAGACCGGTCCAGTCGCATCGATCCGGTCGCCAACGGCATCCGCAGGGGCTCCGGTCAGCAGCCCGGCGAGCCTGAAATAGTCCAGCGCACCCGTGCCCGGGACGCGCCGCCGCTTCGACAGCACCCACCAGGGCAACGCGCCGTCGTTCATCCGGATCGTCCAGCACTCGCCGCTGGCGAGATCGGCGAAGGCGAAATCGGCATGGTCGGGCCCGGCAAGCGGCGTAGCCGCCCCGATGGTCGCGCGGAACGCCGCGACCGACCTGTTCCCCGCCAACACCAGATGGTTGCCATTGTCGATCGTGAGGCCAAGTTGCTGGTCGTGATAGGAGCGGCATCGTCCGCCCGCCTGGGCAGCGGAATCGGCGATGCGGACGGTCAATCCCGCCTCGACCAGCCGCACCGCCGCCGACAGGCCGGCGAGACCGGCACCCGCTATCGTCGCTCGCGCGAAGGTCACCGAGTCACCAGCAGCCGCGCTACCGTCCATAGCAAGGCCGGCTTGCTGACTTTCACTCGCCGGCGCGGCGGCGCCCAGCCGGTGACTTCCATGCGTTTGAGCAGCTTCGAATAGACCGCTTCCATCAGCCGCGGCGCGATCAGATGCCCGGCGGGCCGCGCGGCGAGAATGGCATTGGCGGCGCGATAATGATCGTGCGCACGCGCGACCAGCGGGCGGACCGCTTGGTCGATGCGCGGATCGGCGGCGACCTGGTCGGGAGTGGTCAACGCGATCCCGGCATCGCTCAGCGCTTCAGCCGGAAGGTAGACACGGCCGATCTCGGCATCCTCATCGATGTCGCGCAGGATATTGGTGAGCTGGAGCGCGCGGCCGAGATGGTGCGCGAGCTCGAGGCCGGGCTCGCGCGGCATGCCGAACACGCGCACCGACAGCCGGCCGACCGCCGACGCCACCCGGTCGCAATAAAGGTCGAGCTCCGCCATAGCCGGCCAGCGAATATCGCGAGCGACGTCCATCGCCATGCCGTCGATCACCGCCTCGAAATCGACGCGGTCTAGATCGAAGCGGCGTACCGCCTCAGCAACCAGCGTCGCCTGCCCGGGATCGCCGCCGGCATAAAGCGAGTCGAGGTCGCGGCGCCAGCGGTCGAGCGCCACTGCGCGCCCTTCGCGATCACACTGCTGATCGTCGGCGATATCGTCGACCGCACGGCAGAAGCCGTAAATCGCGTACATCGCTTCGCGCTCGGCCTTGGGCAGCATGCGCATACCGGCATAGAAGGAGCTGCCGGCAGCCTGTGTCGCCGGCGCGGTGGCGGCGGCATCGCTCATGCCGCGCGCCTGAACAGCACGGGAAGCGCCGCGCCGAGCGCGATCCAGCCCGCTTCGACCTTGCCATGATGGACGCGCTCGCTCAGCGGATCGCGCTGCTCGAGCCGATCGCACAGGCTGAGTGCCAGCCGGTGGATCGCCGCCACTTCCGCCGCCAGCCGCCGGTCGCGAATCAGCGCGGCGAAACCGGCGGACGAATCGAGCAGCTGCCGCGTCCGCCCGACGAGATCGGTCAGGATCGCCCGCAGCGCCGGCGTGGCGCGTGCGCCACCGAGATCCTCGACGCGCAGCCCGGTATCGAGCGGGATATAGACCCGGTCGAGCTCGCGATAATCCTCGGCGCAATCCTGGAGATGGTTGATCACCTGCAGCGCGGCACACAAAGCGTCGTTGGCGGGCCAAGTCTCGCGGCTTTCGCCGTGCACGTCGAGGACATAGCGCCCGACCGGCATCGCCGAGAGCCGGCAATAGCCGATCAGCTCGTTCCAGTCGCGGTAGCGGGTGACCGTCACGTCGCGGACGAACGCATCGAGCAGGTCATGGGCATGGACCGGGTCGATCCGCCGCGCGGCCATCACCTCGGCCAGCGCCATCGCTTCTGGCGCGCCTTTTCCGTCCAACCCCGCGCGCATATGCGCGAGCAATTCGAGTTTGGTCTCCGGCGAGGCGTCCGCATTGTCGGAAATGTCGTCCGCCGCACGGGCGAAGCGGTAATAGGCCATGACCGGCGCGCGATGTTCGGGGCGGAGCAGGAAGCTCGCCACCGGAAAATTCTCGTCAGTGTGATTCTTGCCCGAAGCAAGGTCGGTTACGTCTGTCATCGCCCCGCCGCTGCCTGCGCCCGACCTTTCCACATGCCGCCACGACCGCGCATGTGCTGCCAGGCCGATAGCAAGGTGCAGCCGGCGTAGAAAGCCGCGATCAACGGCAGCGCCACGCCCCAGAGCGGCGAGCGGCGATAGAAAGCGAGCATCGGCTGAAACGCGATCGCCATCAGCGCCCAGGCAGCGACCCCGGCGAACCGCGCGAAGCCCTGGCCGAAGATCGCGAGCAATGGCGGCGCGGCATAGACCAGCGCCAAGCCCAACATGGTGCCCGCGAGCAGCAACGGCGAATAGCGCAACTGGGCATAAGCCGAACGCGAGATCATCGCCGCCACCGCGTCGAACCCATCATACGGCCGGATGCTCCGCGAGCGGTCGGTAAGACCGAGCCAAATGCGCCCCTGTCGCTTTAGCAACGCCCCCAGCGTGCAATCGTCGATCAGCGCGTCGCGAATCGCCGCGATGCCACCGGCCGCCTCCAACGCCTCGCGCCGCACCAGCATACACCCGCCGGCGCCGCCGCCGATCCCGCCAGCGCGATTGACCAGCTCGAACGGGTAGAGCAGCTGAAAGAAGAACACGAACGCCGGGATCAGCATCCGTTCGGCGATGCTGTCGCAGCGCAGCCGAGCCATCAGGCTGACCAGGGTCAGTGCACCCGCCTCCCCGCGCGCGACAAGCGTGCGCAACGTGTCGGGGGCATGTTCGATATCGGCGTCGGTGAGCCACAGCCAGGTTGGTGTGCTCCCGGCGCGCTCCACACCTTGCGAGACTGCCCATAATTTGCCGGTCCAGCCCAGCGCGAGCGGCAGGCCGCGCACCACCTCGACCCGATCGGATCCCAGCGCGCGGGCGATATCGGCGGTGCCGTCGCTCGACGAATCGTCCATCAGGATGACGCGGAAATTTCCAGGATAGTCCTGCCCGGCAAGGCTGCCGATGGAACGCGCGATTACATCGGCCTCGTCGCGCGCCGGCACTACGGCCACCACCTCGGGCCAATGCAAGGGATCGGCCGGCACGTCGCGCGTGTCGCGTTCGCGCGCCAGCCAGAAACCGTGCCGGGCAAAGATCAGCACCAGCCAGATAATCAGCGACAGTCCGGCGACGACCGTCCAGATCACCGCACCATCCCCGCGCAGCGGAACCAGGCGATCGCATCGGCCAGCGCCTCGCGATGCGGCCGCGCGCGATAGCCCAGTTCGGCCTCCGCTTTGGCCGAGGTGAAGAACATGCGGTGCTTCGCCATCCTGAGCGAATCCATATTGAGGAACGGATCGCTGCCAGTGAGCCGCGCGACCTGCTCGTTCACCCAGGCAAGCGGGAAAAGCGGCGCGCGCGGAATGCGGATCGTGGGAGGTTTGCGGCCGACGATCGCGGCGATTTCGGCAAGCATGTCGCCCAGCATCACGTCCTGCCCGCCGAGGATATAGCGGGCGCCGACCCTCCCCCTGTCGAACGCGAGCAAATGCCCGGTGGCGACGTCGTCGACATGGACGAGATTGAGGCCGGAATCGACAAAAGCCGGCATCCTGCCATTCGCCGCCTCGACGATGATGCGCCCGGTCGGCGTGGGCCTGACGTCGCGCGGGCCTATCGGCGTCGAGGGCTGGACGATGACGGCGGGCAGACCGCGGTCGGCGACCATTTCCTCGACCAACCGCTCGGCCACGACCTTGCTGCGCTTATAGGCGCCGACCACCTGGTCCGGCGTCGCCGCGCGGCTTTCGTCGGCGGGCTCGCCATCGCTCGGCTTCAACGTGGCGACGCTCGACGTATAGACAATGCGTTCGACCCCGGCGGCGAGCGCTGCCTCCATCACGATCTGCGTTGTCGTCGCGTTGTTGCGGACGATCTCCTCCGGATCGGGCGCCCAGAGGCGATAATCGGCAGCGACGTGGAAGAGATGGCGCACCCCGGTCATCGCGCGCGCGACCGCGTCGGCATCGCGCAGGTCGCCCTCGACAAGTTCGCCGGGAAAGTCGGTCAGGTTCGCGCGCGGGCTCGATTCGCGGACCAGGCCGCGCACGCGCGTGCCGCGCGCGGCCAGCGCACGCGCCACGGCCGAGCCGACAAAGCCGGAAACGCCGGTGACGAGAACGAGTGGAGAAGATGCGTCGGACGGACCCACGTGCGCGCTCTACACAGGAGCTGCGGCGCCGGATAGAGGAACAGGCATGGCGGGGGTCCCGATCACAATCATCACTGGACTGGCATGGGGAATGCTGGGGCTGAGCCTGATCGGCTCGGCCTATATGGTCGCGGCCGCGATCACGCTGCGTAGCTTTCTATCATCCCTGGCTGTGTCGGGACGCCGCAAAGATGCCGTGACGATCCTGAAACCGCTGCATGGCGCAGAGCCGCGACTCGCCGACAATCTCGCGACCTTTCTGGCACAGGATCATGACGGCCCGATCCAATTGCTGTGCGGCGTCCAGCGCGCCGACGATCCCGCAATCGCCGCGGTCGAGACGCTTCGCGCGCGCTTTCCTCACGCGCGGATCGACTTGATCGTCGATCCGACGGCGCACGGCGCCAACGGCAAGATTGCCAACCTCATCAATCTCGAACCGCATATCGCGCACGACATCGCGGTGCTGAGTGACAGCGACATGGTCGTCGGGCCCAATTACCTGTCCCGCTTACTCGCGGCGCTCGACGCCCCGGGGACGGGCGCAGTGACGATCGCCTATAACGGACGCGGCGACGCGGGTTTCTGGTCGCGAATCGCAGCCGCCGGCCTCAGCTGGCAATTCCTGCCCGGCGTGGTGTTCGGCGCCGCGCGCAGCCTGGCGCGGCCGTGCATGGGTTCGACCATCGCGATGCGGCGTGAAACCTTGGCGGCGATCGGCGGATTCGCGGCGTTCGCCGACGTGCTGGCCGACGATTACGCGATCGGCGAGGCGGTGGCGGCATTGGGACTCAAGGTCGCGATGCCGGCGATGCTGGTTACCCATGGTTCGACGGAGCGCAGTTTCGGGGAGCTGTGGCGGCACGAACTGCGCTGGGGCGCGACGGTGCGGGACGTCGTGCCGGCCGCTTATCTCACGAGCGTGATCGCCATGCCGCTGCCGCTCGCGCTTCTGGCGAGCCCCTTCCATCCGCTGCCAGGCCTTGCCCTCGCCGGCCTTGCTCTGCTTGCGCGCCTTTCCACCGCCATCGTCGCGGACGGGCGCGGAGGCGCAAGAACCGCGTCATTATGGCTGCTGCCGCTGCGCGATTGCCTCACTTTTACGGTATTTATCGCCAGCCTGACGGCGCGATCGGTTGATTGGCGCGGCGCAACACTTAGAATGGCACAACGTGGCCGGATCTCGGCCGAACCGGAGTTACCTTTCCGATGATGCGCTCGCTGTTTCTTCAGGCCCCTTCGTTCGACGGTTATGACGGAGGTGCCGGCGCCCGGTATCAGATGAAGCGCGAGGTGCGCTCCTTCTGGTATCCGACCTGGCTCGCCCAGCCCGCCGCGCTGATCGAAGGGTCGAAGCTGATCGACGCGCCGGCGCACGATCTCGGCTGGGACGACATCAAGCATGAGGTCGACGACAAGGATCTCGTCATCCTGCACACCTCGACGCCGTCTTTCCGTCAGGACGTCCACACCGTCGAGCTGATCCGGGCGCGCAACCCGAAAGCGCTGATCGGCCTGATCGGTGCCAAGGTCGCGGTCGAGACTCAGAAGTCGCTGGAGGCATCGACCGCGGTCGATTTCGTTTGCCGCAACGAATTCGATTTCACGATCCTCGATATCGCCAAGGGAATACCGCTCAGCGAGGTCCACGGCATTTCGTATCGCGATGCCGACGGCACGATCGTCCACAACAAGGATCGCGCGGTAATCGAGGACATGGACTCGCTGCCGTTCGTCTCACCGATCTACAAGCGCGATCTCCAGATCGAGAAATATTTCGGCGGCTATCTGAAGCACCCGTATGTGTCGTTCTACACCGGCCGTGGGTGCAAGAGCCGCTGCACTTTCTGCCTGTGGCCGCAGACCGTCGGCGGCCACAATTACCGCACCCGATCGATCGGCCATGTCATCGAGGAAGTGAAATACGTCCTGGAGGCGATGCCCGAGGTCAAGGAGATCTTCTTCGACGACGACACGCTGACCGACAACGCCCCGCGGATCGAGGAGCTGTCGCGGGCGCTCGGCGAACTCGGTTTCGGCAAGCCGGGCTTCCGCGTCTCGTGGAGCTGCAACGCCAAGGCCAATGTGCCGAGGAAGACGCTCGAAGCGATGAAGGCCGGCGGCTGCCGGCTGCTGCTGGTCGGCTATGAGAGCGGCAACCAGCAGATTCTGCACAATATCAAGAAGGGCCTGCGCACCGATGTCGCGCGGCAATTCACCAAGGACTGTCACGAGCTCGGCATCGTGATCCACGGCACCTTCATCCTCGGCCTCCCCGGCGAAACCGAAGAAACGATCGAAGAGACGATCAATTATGCCAAGGAAATCAACCCGCACACCATCCAGGTGTCGCTCGCCGCGCCCTATCCGGGGACGTTTCTGTTCAAGCAAGCGACCGAGAATGGCTGGTTCGACGGCACCGACCATCTGCTGACCGATGGCGGCAACCAGATCGCGCAGCTGAGCTATCCGCATCTGCCGTCGACCGTGATCTTCGACAAGGTCGAGGAATTCTACAAACGCTTCTACTTCCGCCCGTCCAAGATCGGGTCGATCGTGTGGGAAATGGTGCGCGATTTCGACATGATGAAGCGCCGCCTGCGTGAAGGCGTCGAGTTCTTCGACTTCCTGCGCCGCCGCAAGGAAGCCGCATAAGCGACGTGAAACGGCTGATCGTCACCGCCGACGATTTCGGCGCCTCGCCCGAAGTCAATGACGCGGTCGAACAGGCGCATCGCGACGGCATCCTGACCGCGGCCTCGCTGATGGTGGCGGGCAAGGCGGCGGCCGATGCCGTGGCGCGTGCGCGCGCGCTTCCGACCCTGGGCGTCGGACTGCATATCGTGCTGGTCGAGGGACGGCCGGTACTGCCGGCCGATCGCCTTCCAGCGCTGGTCGATGGCACGGGCAATTTCCGCACCGACATGGCGCGAGCCGGCGTCACCATCTTCGCCTCTCCCGCCGCGCGGCGGCAACTGGCTGCCGAGGTGGAGGCGCAATTCGCTGCCTTCGCCGCGACCGGGCTGACGCTCGACCATGTCAACGCGCACAAGCATTTCCACCTCCATCCGACGATCGCCGGCGCCATCCTGAAGATCGGGAAGCGTTACGGCATGCGCGCGGCCAGGGCGCCGATCGAGCCTCGCCGGCTACTGGCGCAGGTCGATGGAACCGCTTCCGGTCCTCGCATCGAGACGATCTGGGCACGCCTGGTTCGCGCACGCTTGCGGCGTGCAGGGATACTCGTTCCCGATCAGGTGTTCGGGCTGGCCTGGTCGGGCGCGATGACCGGCGACAGGGTGCGCGGCATCCTGGAACTGCTGCCCGACGGCCTGACTGAGATCTACACCCATCCGGCGACCGGCGCCTATCCCGGATCGGCGCCCAGCTATGATTATCGCGGCGAGTTGGCTGCATTAGTCGACCCGCTTGCCAAGACCATCCTGACGCGCGAGCGCGTCGCCCTCGGCCATTTCGCCGATTTTGCCTGAAGGACCGACCGATGAACCTCGTGCCCGATTGGGGGGAGTTCGACACCGACGCGCCACTGCCCACCGGTCCGGTGCGGCTCGGCTCTCCCGACCATCTGATGCTGTTCAGCCGCATGATCCTGGATACGCACGATCCCTATCGGCCCGCGCTGATCGACTGGCCCGAGCTCGAGCCGGAGACGCGCGAGAAGATCGTCTCGCTGCCGATCTGGGACATGGCGGTGCAGACCGAGGGTCGCACCGGCCTGTTCGTCAAGACGTTCAGCGAGACGGTCGAGGATCCGCTGTTGAAAGCGGCAGTCCAGATGGACGCGTTCGAGGAGCGCCGGCACAAGGTCGTGCTCGCCGACATGGTCCAATCCTACGGCATCGAGCTGCAGCCCGAGCCGGATTACCGCAAGCCCAAGGACGCGGAATGGGCATTCATGCGCTCGGGCTATTCGGAATGTATCGACAGTTTCTTCGGCTTCGGCCTGTTCAAGCTCGCCAAGGATACCGGCTTCTTCCCGCCCGAACTGATCGACACGTTCGAGCCGGTGATGCGCGAGGAAGGGCGGCACATCCTGTTCTTCGTCAACTGGGTCGCCTGGTGGCGGCGTAACATGCCGTGGTGGCGGCGGCCCTATTTCGAGGCCAAGGTCATTGTCGTTTGGCTCTTCCTGATCTGGGAACGGATCGATATGGCCAAGGGCATGGGGGATAATAGCAAGGCGCAGGAGAACAACTTCACGCTCAATGGCTCGAAGGAGCTGGGCGTCGAAGTCAGCTTTGCCGAACTGGCGCGGATCTGCCTGTCCGAGAACGACCGGCGGCTGGCGGGCTATGATTCGCGGCTGATCCGGCCGCGCTTCGTGCCGGCGATGATACGGCTCGCGCTGAAATTCATGCGCGCGCCCCGCCCGGCGGGAGACACCGCCTGAAGATTTCCGCCAGTGCCGGCTTGCTGCTGGCCACCATCGCGGGACTGATTGTCACGATCTGGACGTTCGGCGTTACGGGTTTCGCCGATATCGTCGCCGTGGCGCGCCGGCTCGGGCTGGGCGGCTTCCTGCTGTTCTGTGGCTGGTCGCTCGGGACATTCCTGCTGCTTGGTGCCGCATGGCTCGCCGCGGCGCCCGGCGAGCGGACCGCGCGAATCGGTCGCTTCGCCTGGGCGCGAATGCTGCGTGAGGCGGTGTCGGACCTGCTGCCCTTCTCGCAACTCGGTGGCATCGTGGTCGCCGCTCGCTCGCTTTCTGTCGCCGGCATTCCGACGTCGCGCGTCTACGGCTCGCTGGTCGTCGACCTGACGACCGAAATGGCGGCGCAATTGGTCTACACCTTGTTCGGGCTGGCGCTGATGGCGTCGCTGCTGATCGGCGATGGCACGGCCGTATCGCTGCGCCCCGCCATTCTCGGCGGGACCGCGATCATGGTCGTGATCATCCTGTTCTTCTTCGTCGCGCAACGCTCGGCGCTCGACATTACCGGGCGCATCGGGGAGCGCTTCATCCCCGGATCGCAGGTCGCATTGAGCGACATCCGGGCCGAACTCGCGCGGATCTATCTCCGGCGCGACCGGGTGGCGATTGCCTTCGGCTTCAACCTCGCGGCCTGGGTCGCGAGCGGCCTGGGCGGGTGGCTGGCGCTTCACCTGATGGGCGCGCGGATCTCGCTATGGGACGTGCTGTCGCTGGAGAGCCTGATTTTCACCCTACGCAGCATCGCCTTCTTCATTCCCGGTGCGCTGGGCGTGCAGGAAGTGGCCTATGCGCTGGCCGCACCGTTATTCGGCCTGCCGCCCGAAAGCGCGCTCGCGCTGTCACTTGCCAAGCGCGCGCGGGACGTGGCGATCGGTCTGCCAACCTTATTGTGCTGGCAATTCGCCGAGGCGCGCCAGATCGCCGCCCGAGCTGGCGGCAGGTAAGCCTCGTTATACGCCACGAAGCGGCTCATTTGACCGAAAAATGCAGGCGCAATCCCAAAACCAGCGCGTCGGCGGCAGCGCCCCAGCTCGGATGGAGGACATATTGCACGTCGGGCTGCACTTGCAGCCACTTGCTCAACCGACGCGTCGCGGTGACTTCGATCGTGGTCTCGGCGCGCCGCCGCGACATGGACTCGGCGGCGAATGCCCGCAGGGCCGGATCGCCCAACCGCGCATGGGCGACCGCAATGCCGTACGACCGATCATCGGTTCCCCAGGAAAATCCTCCCCCGACATAGACTCCGATCTCATTGACCTCGGCCGCCGCACGTCCGGCTCGAAGCCATCCCTTGAGCGCTCCGGTCTTCTCATCTCCGGCGAGAGTTTGCTCATACTGCACATAGCCGCCCGCGCTACGCCCGCGGCCATTGCCGTCGAGCCGCGCGAAGCGATCGGTATAATACCAGGCGCCCAGCTGCAGTTCGCCACCGCCACCGATCTTCACCTCGCCTTCGGCCGACAGCAACGCTCCACCGCGACCGAACGGGCCTGGGAGCGTGCGATGCGGGTGGTCCGGGTTCCCCGGCACCGCGTCGAACATGGCGGCGCGCACCGTCCAGCGCGGCCGTTCGATCGCGACGACCAGCCCTGGCGACGTCACCGGAAAGATCGACGGGCCGTTCAGTCCGGATTGCGAATAATCGGGCGCGATGCCGAACGAACTGTTGAGGAACAGCGCCCCGACCGACTGCACATCGAATTCGCTGTTGAGGTCGATCAGCCCGGCTTTGGCTCTGACGCCGGCGCCCAACGGCGCTTCGACCCAGGCTTCGAACGGACGGATGGCATAAGGCGCATCGATATTGCTGACGACCTGGGCATCGCCCGCATCGCGTGTCGAAAAGCCGCCGCCATGGAGAAGGAAGATATCGGCATGGGCATGCGCGCCTGGCACCCCGAACAGATCGGTTCCGCTATCGAGATCTAGGTCCAGCCGCCCCATCCAGCGCACGCCGCGGCGTTCGCCGCCAGCGGCCACGCCGATGATGTCGGTCGTGTAGCGCAAATCGGCCGACGGCGTGTCGTCGGCTCTCGCCGCCGCCGGTGCGACAAGGGCGATCACGCCACAGGCCAGACGTAAGAACCCTTGCACGAGATTGCACCGATCGTTGCCGCCGGTCCCTCCGACCCGCCGCGGGTATCGGGAAGCGTTGCGGAGATCAATGCATTATCGAATGTTATAATACACCCTATCCTGCCGCCGATCGCGCGTCGCAGCTGCGATCGCCAAGGCCGATCGAACGGGATGCGACCAACCGATCGTTACGCCGCTGGCATATGGAGCAAAATCCGTTCATTCTGCGTTCCAAGAGGGCGGGGTAGGATGGAGCGTTGCTTCCTCCCGGTGAACGGAGATTTGAAAATGACGTCTTCCTTAGGTCGCGTTGCCCTGATGGGCGCAGTCGCCGCGACATCGTTGATGCTCGCGGGCTGCATGACCGAAACTACCTACCGCCCGGCGACCGGCGCCGGCTTCTCGCGCGAAGGCTATAGCGATCGCCAGATCGAGGCGAACCGTTTCCAGGTTACCTTTTCCGGCAATACCATGACCTCGCGCGACACGGTCGAGCGCTATCTGCTGTTCCGCGCGGCGGAGCTGACCGAGCAGCAGGGCTATGACTATTTCGTCATGGCCGATCGCGATACCGACAAGAAGACGCGGACCTACGTCAACGACTTCGGCGGCCCCTATGGCGGTGGCCTATGGGGCCCGCGCTGGCGCTATTATGGCCGCGGCTTCGGCTGGCGGAGCTGGGACCCGTTCTGGGGCGATCCCTTCTTCGACCGCAATATCGACGTCAACACGGTCGAGAAGTACGAGGCCATTGCCGAGATCGTGATGGGCAAGGGTCCCAAGCCCGCGGGCAATGTCCGCGCATTCGATGCCAAGTCGGTGATCGCCAATATCGGACCGACGATCGTCATGCCGAAATAGGCTGGGCGATCGGACTGAAACGAAAAGGCCGGGGCGCAATCCCCGGCCTTTTTCTTTATTCATACCCTCTCCCGCTTGCGGGAGAGGGAGGGGCCCGCCGCGAAGCGGTGGGAGGGTGAGGGTCTTCTGTCTTCTTCTGTCTCGGTAGACGCCTGGAAGAAGAAAGAAGACCCTCACCCAACCCTCTCCCGCGAGCGGGAGAGGGCTAGCTGACCACTACGCGATCTGGCCGTGGCAGTGCTTGTACTTGAGCCCCGAGCCGCACGGGCAAGGCGCATTGCGGCTGACCTTGCCTTCCCAATCCTTCGGATCCTCGCCCAAATCGGGCTGTTCGGGCCGAACGATCGACAGCGGCGGCAGGCCGAGATCGCCCGGCGCGCGCGACCCGCCATCGATATCGGCGCTGTCGTCATCGCCCGAGAACGGGTCGAAATGCTGGGTGATGAAGTCGGGCAGCTCGGGAAGCTCGGGCGGCGGCTGGAAGCGGAATTCCGCGGTCGCCAGCACCTTGGTCACATCCTCGCGGATCGATCCCAGCATGCGCTCGAACAGCGCGAATGCTTCCTGCTTATACTCGTTGATCGGCGTCTTTTGCGCGTAGGCGCGTAAATGGATGACCTGGCGCAGCGCGTCGAGCGTCGCGAGATGCTCTTTCCAGTGGTGATCGAGATTCTGGATCAGGATCGACTTTTCGATTGTCGTCCAGGTCTCCGGCTCGATCTCGGCCGCCTTGGCGTCGACCAAAGCCGACGCCGCCTCGTTCAGCCGCTCCTCGACCATCTCGACATCGACTGCTTCTTCCTTGAGCCAGTCGTCGATCGGCGGCTCGATCCCCAGCATCTCGGAGACTTTGGCCTTCATCCCTTCGACATCCCATTGCTCGGGATAGGAATTGGGCGGGCAATGGTCGCTGACGATCGTGTTGATCGTCTCGGTCCGCATGTCGACCACCACGTCACCGACGGTTTCGGCGTCCATGATGTCGTTGCGCTGCTCGTAAATGACCTTGCGCTGGTCGTTCATGACGTCGTCATATTCGACGACTTGCTTGCGGACGTCGTAGTTGCGTGCCTCGACCTTCTTCTGCGCGGTCTCGATCGCCTTCGACATCCAGCGCGACGGCGGCAATGCCTCGCCGTCTTCCAGGCTCGAGCGCATCATCTTGGCGAACAACGTGTTCGGCCCGAAGATGCGCAACAGATCGTCGTCGAGGCTGAGATAGAAGCGCGACAAACCGGGGTCGCCCTGGCGACCCGACCGGCCGCGCAGCTGGTTGTCGATGCGCCGGCTCTCGTGCCGCTCGGTGCCGAGCACGAACAGTCCACCCGCCGCCAGCACTTCCTGCTTCTCGACCGCGATCTCCTGACGAATGCGCTCGATCGCGGCATCGCGCTCGGGCCCTTCGGGCATGTCGCTCAGTTCGTCCGCGATGCGGAAATCGAGGTTGCCGCCGAGCTGGATGTCGGTGCCGCGGCCGGCCATGTTGGTCGCGATCGTGACCGCGCCCTTGCGGCCCGCCTGCGCGACGATATGCGCTTCCATTTCGTGATAGCGCGCGTTCAGCACCTTGTGCTCGACCTTTTCCTCATGGAGGAATTCGGACAGCATTTCGGATTTTTCGATCGACACCGTGCCGACCAGCACGGGCTGGCCCAACTCAGCCTGGACCTTGATCGCCTTGGCGATACCGCGGAACTTGTCCTGGATATCCTTGTAGAACGTGTCTTCCTCATCGATGCGCCGCACCGGCACATTGGTCGGGATCGACACGACGTTCATCTTGTAGATGTCGTAGAATTCCGCCGCCTCGGTCGCCGCGGTGCCGGTCATGCCCGACAGCTTGGGATACATGCGGAAATAGTTCTGGAAGGTGATCGACGCCATCGTCTGGTTCTCGGGCTCGATCTCGACCCCTTCCTTGGCCTCGACCGCCTGGTGCAGGCCGTCCGACCAGCGCCGGCCGTCCATCATGCGACCGGTGAACTCATCGATGATGATGACCTTGCCGTCCTTGACGATGTAATCGATGTCACGCTTGAACATCATGTTGGCGCGCAGCGACTGGTTCAGGTGGTGGACCACCTGGGTATTCTCGAAATCGTAGAGGTTGGTGCCTTCGAGCAACCCGGCCGTCTCGAGCATCCGCTCGACCGTCTCGGTACCCTCCTCGGTCAGGATGATCGACTTCTGCTTCTCGTCCTTTTCGTACAGGTCGGGCGCGAGCTGCTTCACCACCGCATCGACGCTCTTGTAGAGCTCGGACTTGTCGTCGGTCGGGCCGGAGATGATCAGCGGCGTGCGCGCCTCGTCGATCAGCACCGAATCGACCTCGTCGACGATCGCCATCGCGAACGGGCGCTGAACCATCTGATCGCGCTCATATTTCATGTTGTCGCGCAGATAGTCGAAGCCGAATTCGTTGTTGGTGCCGTAGGTGATGTCGGCGGCGTAGGCTTCCTTGCGCTGATGGTCGGTCAAATTGGGGATGATGACCCCGACCGTCAGGCCCAGGAACGTGTACACCTGCCCCATCCACTCGGCGTCGCGCTTGGCGAGATAGTCGTTGACCGTGATGACATGGACGCCGGTGCCCGGCAGCGCGTTGAGATACACCGCCAGCGTCGCCACCAGCGTCTTGCCCTCACCCGTCCGCATCTCGGCGATCTCGCCGCGATGGAGGACGATACCGCCGACCATCTGAACGTCGTAATGGCGCTGGCCGAGCACCCGGCTGGCGGCCTCGCGAACGGTCGCGAACGCCTCGGGCAAGAGGTCGTCGAGCTTCTCGCCATTGGCCAGGCGTTCACGGAAGAGCACGGTCTGGTTGGCAAGCGTCGCGTCGTCCATCGCCTGAAGCGCGGGCTCGAAACTCGCGATCGTGTTGACGATGCCGCCGAGCGATTTGACATACCGGTCGTTGGACGACCCGAAAATGGATTTGGCGAGTCCGCCGAGCATGATGATTTCCTGTTATATGGAGTGCGCGCGGGCCCCATGGGGCCGCGCTGATCGGGTAGAAAAAGGACGTGATCGCGCGGGCGCTATTCGCGCCGGCGGCTCGCAAAGACGGGGATTGCGTCCGAAAGGGCGAAAACCGGCAGCGCCGAAATCACCGCATGGACTGGCCCGGCGACGGTTTGGATCGGTCGGGCGGCAACCTGGCGCTGCACCTCGGCCGTGGCCTTGACGGCAGTCGCTACTACCGCGCTGCTGAGCGTGGTCGGCACCTGTGCCGCACGCGCCCCGCCTGTGCCGCTCAAGGCGGACAACAAGGCAGACAGGAGCAGGATCAGGTTCAAGCGAGCGCTACTTCATCGATTGTGACGGACGGTGACATAGGGTCGCGCCCGGCAAAGGTCTATCAAATACTCGTTACTTTGTCGGTCGACCGCTTCATTCCCGGCGTAAGAAGGCAGGACGCCAACGGGACGTTGGGGGCAGATCTCTACCGTTAATCCCTCCTCAGTCCGGGGTGAAGTGGATACCCGGTATCGTGTAGTTTGATCCAATCGCCTTACCCGTTTCATCTCGGGCGGGCTTGAACCGGCCATGGCGCGCGAACATCGCACATGCAGCGTCGTTGAGAACAGCCGGTGCGTTGCTCTCGACGATCGTGCAGCCGGAAACTCTGCCTGACGGGTCGACATCGAGCCTGACCGCGACCGAGCCACTTTCTTTTCGTGCGCTCAAGGGAATCTCGTCGGCGTGGAGCCAAGTTCCGGGGTTTTCCAACGGCGTTACAGGGCTGGACTTGTCATCGGGAGCAGCCGCTGCCGGCAACGGCAACAGCGCGCTTCCAGCGACGATCAGCAACCAGGGATGCGTTATCACGGCCTTTTCCTCTCGATATGCGGGTTCACCGTCTTTTCGGTGACACGATCGGTGCCTTCAGTGCTGGCGGCGGGAGTGTCGATCCGGAAGCGGGCGCGGCGCTGGAGGGGGGTACCGGTTCGGGCGGCGGCGTCTCCAGTTTCCACATCATCGACGAGCTCCACTTGCTCGGCGTCGGCTTGTTCTTCTTGTTGCGCGGCACTTCGAACCGGCCATTGGCGGTCATGAAATTGCACGTCGTCTCATCGAGCAATGGCGATTCGGAACTCTTGGTCACCTTGCAATCGGTCACGCGTCCGGTGTCGTCGATCGAGAGGGTGAAGCTGACGCGCCCCTGCTCTCCACTCGCGCGCGCCGCCGGCGGGTAGCCATCCTGGGGAATCCAGCTGCCCGGACTGCCGATCGGCTTCGCAGTCGGGATCGGCTCGTCGTCATCCTGCGCCTGAGCGACGCCCGGAAACGCAAAAGCGGCCAATGCCAGAACGACGGCAATACGCATGTTTTTCTCCCCAATTGGCGTCACGCTAGCCCAACCCGACCCGACTTGTCACCGCCGCCTTTGCCTGTCCGGCACACCGCTCTATGAGAGCCGCCATGACCGACCGCTCCCCCCTCGCCCCCGCCGCCTTTCCCGATCTGCCGGACATTGCCGGCATCACGCGCCGCGTCGCCAAGGCGCAGTACAAGACCTGGGATCGTTGCGACCTGACCTATGTCGAACTGGCCCCCGGCACGGCGGTCGCGGGCGTGCTGACAAAAAGCCGCTGCGCGTCACCCGAGGTCGATTGGTGCCGCGCCGCGCTCGTCCTGGGTCGCGCTCGAGCGCTCGTCGTCAATGCCGGCAATTCGAACGCCTTTACCGGCGATCGCGGACGCCACGCGGTCGAAGGGCTCGTCGCCGCTGTTGCGCGGCATCTCGATTGCCAGCCGTCGGACGTATTCGTCGCCTCGACCGGCGTGATTGGGGTGCCGTTGCCACTCGACAAGGCAGAAGCCGGACTCGCCGCCGCCTTCGCTGCCGAGCCGTGCGGTTGGGAAGAGGCCGCCGCAACCATCATGACCACCGACACCTTCCCCAAGGCGGTGGTGACGCGCGCAGTGGTCGACAGCAAGCCGGTCAGCCTGGTCGGGATCATCAAGGGATCGGGCATGATCGCGCCCGACATGGCGACGATGCTGGGGTTCATCTTCACCGACGCCGCGGTCGATCCCGCCTGGCTGCAGGCGGCACTCGCCCGCGCCAATGCGCGTAGCTTCTCGTGCATCACGGTCGATAGCGATACCTCCACCAGCGACACCGTGCTCGCCTTCGCGACGGGTGCCGCGGGCAATGTCGCGATCGCACATGACGACGATCCCGGCGCCGACGCCTTCGCCGCGGCGCTCAACGATCTCTGCCTGCAACTGGCTCACCTTGTCGTGCGCGACGGCGAAGGCGCGACCAAGTTCATCGCGGTCGAGGTGACCGGCGCCGAAAGCGACGCCAGCGCGCATCGTATCGGCATGAGCATCGCCAACTCGCCTTTGGTCAAGACCGCGATCGCCGGGGAGGACGCCAATTGGGGCCGCGTCGTCATGGCGGTGGGCAAGGCCGGCGAGCCCGCCGAGCGTGACCGCGTGGCGATCCGCTTCGGTGAGACCCAGGTGGCACTCAACGGCCTCGCGGTCGACGGCTATGACGAGGCACCGGTCACCGCGCATCTCAAGGGCCGTGAGATCGATATCGGAGTCGATCTCGGCCTGGGCGACGGCCGCGCGACGGTGTGGACCTGTGATCTCACGCACGGCTACATCTCGATCAACGCCGATTACCGGAGCTGAAACACGATGCTGACGATCTGGGGCCGGCTCAACTCGCATAACGTCAAGAAAGTCGCCTGGTTCGCCGAGGAGCTTGGGCTGTCCTATGTCCGTCACGATATCGGCGGACAGTTCGGGATGAGCGACGCCTATCTGGCGATGAACCCCAATGCGCTGATCCCGACGATCGACGATGACGGCTTCATCCTGTGGGAATCGAACGCGATCCTGCGCTATCTGGCGGCTCGCCATGGCGGCGTGCGCTGGTGGCCCGACGAACCGCAATTGCGCGCGATCGGCGACCGCTGGATGGAGTGGCAGAACGGCTACGCGCTGGTGCAACTCGATTCGTTCGTCAACCTCATCCGCGTCGCGCCCGACAAACGCGATATGGCGGCCGTTGCGCGCTCGGCGCAGCGTTGCGGCGAGCGGATGGCGATCCTCGACCGCTATCTCGCCGAGACCCCCTGGCTATCCGGCGAGGAGTTCGGCGTCGGTGACGTGCCGATGGGCGTCTATGCCTATACCTGGTTCACGCTAGATATCGAACGGCCCGATCTGCCCAACGTCGCCGATTGGTACCGCCGCCTGCAAGCCCGCCCCGGTTATGCCAGCCAGGTCATGATCCCGCTGACGTAGAACGCGATCCCTCTTCCGCTTGCGGGAGAGGGCGGGGCCCGCCGCCAAAGGCGGTGGGAGGGTGAGGGTCTTCTTACTTCTTTTGTCGTTTTATCTGCATGGAAGAAGAAAGAAGACCCTCACCCAACCTGCACCGGGTGAACAGCGCCCCGCGCTGTTCAGGTCATGCCGGGGGCATGACCGACCCGGTGCATCCGCAAGCGGGTGAGGGCTAAAAAAAAGGCCGCACCCAACAGGATGCGGCCTTTTGCTCATCTCGATTTCGAACTCAGGCGGCCGAACTGGCCGCCGTTCCCAGTTCGCCCTCGAGCCACGCCTTGATCCGGCCCTTGGGTTCGGCGCCGATCTTGGTCGCTGCCGGGCTGCCGCCCTTGAACAGGATCATCGTCGGGATGCCGCGCACGCCATAACGCGCGGGCGCATCGGGATGATCGTCGATATTGAGCTTGGCGATCGTCACCTGCTCGCCCAGCTCTTCCGAGATTTCCTCGAGGCTCGGCCCGATCATCTTGCACGGCCCGCACCATTCCGCCCAGAAATCGACCAGCACCGGCTTGTCGGAATCGAGCACATCCGCCTGGAAACTGTCGTCGCTGATATGTTTGGTTGCCATGAGAGAATCTCCTTTGACCCCGAATGTAGGCGCGGCGAGGCACTTGCTCAACGGCTCTGGCCCTAGCTTTGCTCCATCGCGGCAAAGCCCGGCTTGTGAGGAGCGAGCACGTCTTCGGGCAGATCGAACAGGCGCGGCGCTGCAGTGTAGAGTAACGCCGCCTCGATCCGCCGCCCCGGGAAGATCACGCGCAAGGCTTCGGCATAGGCCGCCATCTGGCGCAGGTGGAATAGCGGCACTTCGTCGAGCCCCAGCGGCACGCGTCGCCCGGTCTTGAAATCGATCACGCGGACGCGGTCGGGCTCGACCAGCAAGCGGTCGACGGTTCCCGCGATGACATAGCCGCCGGGCACGACCGCCGAGATCGGTGCCTCCCCTAGCGAATTCGGCCCGAACAGATCACCGTGCGCGGGATCGTCGAGCACTGCCGATACCGTCGCGATCAGCTCGCTCCTAAGCCCGGCATCGGCGACCAGGCCCACGGCCGACAGCCAGCGATCGGCCGCTGCCGCGCGGCGATCCGGCGCCAGGGCCGGCAATCGCTCGAACAGAGCGTGGATCAACCGGCCGCGCTCGGCCGCCGTCCGCATCGCCGCGGAGGGTGGAGGATCGGACACATCGTCCTCGCCGACCGACGAAGGCGCGAGCGGCCGTGGCGGCCGCGCCTCCTTCGGGGCGGGCTGGAATGCCCAATCGGGCAAAGCGACGGTCTGCGCCTCGGCGTTCCGTGCCGGTCGCGGCCGCACCGGCGGCTGCGGATCGTGGCCGGCGAACGAGCGGCGTGGCCCCTCCTCGCGCTGCGCCGTGCCCAACGCCGTGAGCGCCGCTTCCGCCGCCGCATACCAACTATTCTCGGACGGCACGCCTTTCGCCCGCGGCCCCAAAGATCCCGCTATCTCCAATCTTTCCTCGGCGCGCGTCGCGGCGACATAGAATAATCGCCAATGCTCAGCGAGTTCGCGCGCGTCGGCGGTCGTGATCGCCTCGGCCAATACTCCCGACCGTTGCTCCTTGCGTGGGCGGAAGACGGGCAGTTTGGTATCCTGATCTGCCTGCCAATCAAGCGTCGAACGCGGCCGCGCCTCCGGATCGGCGGTGGCGTCGGCCAGGATCACCAGCGGTGCCTGCAATCCCTTGGCGCCATGCGCGGTCATCACCCGAACCGCGTCGAGCGGCTGCGACGGATCGCGCACGATCTCGACATCGCCGCGGTCGAACCAGTCGAGGAAGCGTTGCAACGAGGGGATCGCGACGCGTTCGAACTCGAGCGCGGCATTGAGCAATTCGTCGATCGGGTCGCGTGCTTCCTGCCCCAATCGCCGGATCAGCTTGCGCCGCCCGTCGAGCGGCCCGGTCAGCATCTCCTCGAGGAAGACATAGGGCGTGGTGAAATCCGCGCGTCGCAGCATTGCGCTGAGCGGCGCGATCCGCTCGGTTGGTTGCGTAGCCTGGAGGTGCGCCCATAAGCCGCCGCGGCGCTTCATTGCCGCGCGCATCAACTCGTCCTGGCTCCAGCCGATTAACGGCGACACCAGCAGGCTGGCGAGGGCAAGATCGTCCTGAGGCTGGAGTACGAAGCGGATCGCCGCGAGCAGATCCTGCACCGCCAGCGGCGCGGTCAGCCGCAAGCGGTCGACGCCCGCCACCGGTACGCCCTCGGCATAGAGCCGCGCGACGATCAGCGAGGCGAGTTCGCCGCGCCGTTTGACCAGGATCATCACATCCTCGGGGCGCAGCGGCCGCCCCTTGCTCTCGAGGATCATCGGATTCTTGGGATCGAGCCATGCCCTGACCTGCGCGGCGATCCGCGTCGCATGCGCGCGCACCGCATCGGTGATCCAGCCCTCCTCGCCTTCATCCTCTTCGCCGGCCAGGGTCGGTGCCCAGAGATTGACCTGACCCGGCCCCTCGACCTTGCTGGCATGCCGCTGGTTGTCGTCGACCCCGAGGCCGCCGCCGGGCAGCACGCCGATCGCCGCGTCGACGAAATCGAGGATCGGCTGGGTCGAGCGGAAGGACGAGGTCAACGCCAATTGCTCGAACGGCGTCGGCTCGATCTCGCGGATATCGCTCGTCACCTCGGCAAGGTCGCGGAAATGCCGTTCGGCCCAGCGGAAATTGAGCGGGTCGGTGCCCTGAAAGCCGAAGATCGCCTGTTTATAGTCGCCGACGGTGAACAATGTCCGCCGCCGGTCGCCGCGGCTTCCCAGACCGGAGAAGAAGTCACTCGCGATCGCGTCGACGATCTCCCATTGGCGCAAATTGGTGTCCTGGGCCTCATCGATCAAGACGTGATCGGTCGCCTGGTCGAGTTTGAAGCGGACCCAATCGCCCATCCCCTCTTGCCGCAGCAATGCGACCGCGGCGTCGATCAGATCGTCGAAATCGACCGCGCCGATCCGGCGCTTGGCGGCGCGATAGGCGAAGGCATAATCGCGCCCGACGGCGAGGCCGGCAGCGAGCAGATCGGCATAGTCCGCCAGATGGCGCATCTGGATCAGGCGTGAGACCTGCTCATGGAAGTCGGAAGCGATCGGGGCATAATCCTCGTCCTGCGGCGCCTGCCCTTTGGCAAACGACCGCAATTCACCGTCCTGCCGCGCCCAGACGCTGTGCAATTGGTCGAGCGTCGCCGCCCGCTGCTCGGGGCTTCTCGCCAGCCATGCGGTGATGATGTCGGCACGGGCCAGTCCATTCTTGGTGCCCCACGCCAGATTGAAGTCGCGCACGCCTTCGAGCAGGTCGTCATCCAGTTGAGCGCAGCCATCAGTGATCGCCGCCTCGACATCGTCGACGCCGATCAAGGCGCGGCGGACATAGGGGCCGACCCCCTCCCCCATCGGCAACGCCGCCATTGCCGCCGGCGCGCGGGCACAAGCGCGCAGGAAAGCTTCTGCCCCTTCCTCGCCAAGCCGCAGGCTCAGCGCGCCGACAGCGCGCACCGCGCCGTCGCGCCCCTCGCGCTCGGCATCGACCAGCAATTGCGCCAGCGTCTCGCGCGCCAGTGCCGATTCCTCGCGGGCTTCGAGTGGACGGAAACCCGGGGTGAGACCCGCTTCGACTGGAAAAGCGGCGAGCAGCGACTGACAGAAGCCATGGATCGTCTGGATCCGCAGCCCCCCGCCCGGTGCATCAAGCACCTTGGCGAATAGCGTTCGCGCCCGCGCGATCAGCGCCGGGTTGGCGCGCTCGCCCAGCGAGGCAAGGTCGGCGCGGATATCGGCCTCGGACGCGCGCACCCAGCGCGCGAGGCGTTGGTTGATCCGCCCCGCCATTTCCGCGGCGCCCGCTTTGGTGAAGGTCAGACACAGGATCGCGCCGGGATCGGTACCCCCGAGTAGCAACCGATAGACACGCGCCGCCAGCACCTGAGTCTTGCCGGTGCCCGCCGAGGCAGCCAGCCAGACGTGCGACGACGGATCGCTCGCGCGCGCCTGCTCGTCGACGAGCCGTGGCAGGATGGAGTCAGCGCCGCTCACGGCCATACCATTCGTCGCGGCGCATCAACTGGTCGTAATCGCCGAACGGCGCATATTCCGGCTTCAACTTGGCGGTAAACGGCGCCGCTCCGGTCAGCCACGTCTCCGCCGCCTCGGTGAAATTGCGTCGCGCCTCATCGACGAATTCATCGGCCGGGATCGGGTCTTTTTTCTTGGGGTCACACGGCGAATCGACATAGCCGAACCCGCCGACGCGGTTGCGCGCGAGCGACCAATATTCGAACCCTTCCGCCTTTCCCGCAACCCCGGCGAACTTGCCCGCCTCGGCGATCATCCCGAGCAAGCCGAGTTGCAGGCTGAACCCCGCCCGCACTGCCGCGGTCGAAGGCGGCTGCCCAGTCTTATAGTCGACCACTACCAGCCCGCCGTCATTGAGACGATCGATTCGGTCGAACCGGCCCGACAATTCGACGCCGGCGAGTTGCAACGTTCCTTTGCCTTCAACCGCCAGGATGCTCCGTTCACCCGCGCGATCGGACACTTCGTGCGCGATCCAGTCGACCGCCTCGATCAACCGCGGCCCCCATAACGCGCGGATCATCGGATGCGTGCGCACATCGCCCAGCAAGGCCTCGGCGCGCGGGCGCAAGGTTTCGGGATTGGCGCCGTCCTCGCGAAACCAGGTTTCCAGGATCGCATGGACCTGATTGCCACGCCAAGCCGCGCTCGGCTCCGCATCGACCGGGTCGATCGCGCCCAGCCGCAGCATCCGGCGCGCGTAAAAGGCGTACGGGTCGGCCTTGAGCCGGTCGACTTCGGTCACCGAGATCTGGCGCGGCCGGTCCTCGATTGCGGGCGACGGCTCGGGCCGCGACGCCGGCTCGTGCACGCCCGGATTGTCGATCGACGCGGCCCATGCCGCAAGATCGGGATCGCGAATGAAGCGATCCCCCGCCAGGGCTTCCAGCCGCAGCCAGAAGCGCGAAGCCAGCGTCGGCGACCGCCCGTCGCGGCGCGCACGCGTGATCAGCACTTCCGGTGCGCCCAGGGCATTGGCGAAATCGTGCGCCGCGACGCCGACGCCGCGATCGAGCCCGGGCAGCCCCAGTTCAGCCCGGATGCGCGGCGCCAGCCACGGATCGGGTGCAGCGATCGCCGGCCAGGTACCTTCATTAAGGCTTCCCAGGATGGTCAAGTCGGCGGTCTGCAACCGCGCCTCGATCAGGCCATAGATCGCCAGGCGCGGATGGCCGCCCTGGGGAGGACGAACCGCGACTTCCTCCATCAAGGTGCGCAGCAGTGGCGCGACGCTGGCCGGGTCGACCAAGGCCGGCCCGTCCGCCGCGCGCAGTTCGAGATCGGCGAGCAGTTCAGCCGCCGCGCGACCCGCCGGTCCAGCCCATACCGCGAAACCGCACAGGGCTTCGGCCGTCTCGCGCAACGTCGCAATCATCGCCGCCAGCGGTTGCTCGCCATTGCCGAAGCAGTGCGCCAGCGGTTCGAGCAATCCGCGCATTTCCGGCCAGACCTGGCGCGCCGCCGCGCGGATCGACGCCTCGCGCTCGTCGCCGTCGAGCAGATGCGAATCGATGCCCGCGAGCCCCGGAGCCGGGCGGGGCCCGCGCAACGCACGGTCGAGCGCGCGGACGCCGTCGAGCCACAAGGTCCGCGGCTCCCCGCTCTGGACGAGCGGGTGCTTGAGCAGCGCCAGCAATGCGAGCGGCGCGAAGTCCTGTGCCGCAGCCTCGGCCAGCATCGTCAGCAGTGTGCCTGGCGCGCGCGTCGCGAGCGGACGGCCGGCAGTATCGTCGACATCGATCCCCCAACGCGCGCAATGGGCCGCGACGCGCTCGGCCAGCGTGCGGTCGGGCGTGACCAGGGCAGCGGTACGCCCCTCGACTTCCAGCGCGCCGCGCAATGCCAGCGCAATCGCCTGCGCCTCATCGGCTGGGGTTGCCAGCTCGACCGCGCGAATCCCGGTCAATCGCCGGTCGGGCGCTTCCAAATCGGTCCACTTGCCGGTGAAATCAGCAGGCGCGAAGGCGTTGGCGATCGCCTTGCCGCGCGCCGCCGAGGCATCGTGATCGCTTCCCTCGCGCCAAGCGCGCACCTCGCCGCGTCCCGCGCTCATCCGTTCGAGCAACAGCTTCAGCTGAAATTGCGGGTGGGTCTCGATCGAGCGCGCCTTGAAGCAGCTGGCATCTGCCTCGTGCGGCCCAAGCGCGTCCCATTCCTCGGCCGGCATCGCAGTGGCGAGGTCCTGGAACACGACCAAGCCTTGGTCGAGCTCCGCGACACGGCGCAACAAGGCCGCCACTGCCGGCGCCGGATCGGTGATCCCCGCTGCACAGACGAAACCCGCGGGCGGCATCTCCTTCCAGCGCGCCGCCAACCGACGCAGCATGATCGCACGGCGCGTTGCTGCGTCCATCGCGCCCAGCCGCGCCAGCTCCGCCGGCCACCGATCGATCACGATACGGAACAGCTCGAGCGCGCGCTCCCAATGGCTGGTCAATTCGCGCCCGACGTCGAGCTCGGCGAGTTTCGTCGCCGCGACTTCCTCGACCAGCAGTTGGTCAAGCGTCCGCGCCAATGCTCCGGCCAGGCGTACGGCTTCGTCGGCGGCGACCGGCTCCCCTTGGCGGGCGCGCTCCTCGCTGACCAACCTCGCCAGGATCATCCGTCGCGCCAGCGGATCGACCGGTGGCGGCAAAGGCTCGAGATCGTCAGCCGGATCGAGCATCGCCCCCGCCGCTTCATCGAGCGCCGGATCGCCGATCGTCACTAGTCGCGGCAACAACAGCCCACCGCCGCTCGCACGCACGAACGCGTCCTGGACCGCGCGCCGCCCGCGATTATTGGGAAGAAGGACGAGGCCACGCGCGAGCCGCATCGGATCGTCGCCGAAGCGCTTCATCAGCCCAGCGACGAGCGCATCGGCAAAGGCTCGCTGTGCCGGAATCGTATAAAGCGCGAGGCCGCGTTGAGAGGTCGAATTCATGATCGCCAATCAACTATCACAACCGGGAATACCCCGACCGTAAAATAGCCGCGCCTGCGCCTGATAATTCAAACGTTACCCCGGCCTTGTGCCGGGGTCCAACGCGCCTCCTGGGAAGTCAGCCGTTGGTGCACGTTGGATGCCGGGACAAGCCCGCATGACGACACGAGCTTGAGCGGCAAGGCCGCACCCTAAGCATCGATCAGAAGCGCTTCCGTCTTGGCAATGGCCGGCGGCGTGCCGACGTCGAACCACAACCCCTGATGGACGAAGCCGTAAGCACGCCCGGCCTCGATCGCGCGGTTCCAGAACAGGTTGGTCGAGAACGGCCCTTCCGGCCAATCGTGGATCACGCGCGGCGAGAGGATCTGGACGCCGGTATAGACGAACGGCGCCACCCTCCCAGGCTTGCGGCGCCCGGTGATGCGGCCGTTGGCGTCGAGGTGAAAATCGCCCAAGCCGCCATGATTATGCGCGCGCGCCAACGGCACCATCAGCAACAGCGCGTCCATCGCCTCGTCGTCCCAGCGCGACGCGAGCAGCTTGATCGTGTCCGCCGGTCCGTCGACCCACAGATTGTCGGCATTGGCGACGACGAACGGCTTGTCGCCGATCAGGTCGCGCGCTTTGACGATGCCGCCCCCGGTTTCCATCAACTGATCGCGCTCGTCGGAGACGATGATGTCGACGCCCTTCACCCGGTTCTTGAGGTGCGCTTCGAGCGCATCGGCGAGATAATGGACGTTGACCACCGCACGCTTGATCCCCGCCGCGCGGAGGCGGTCGAATACGTGATCGAGCAAGGGCTGACCGGCGACCTGGATCAGCGGCTTGGGTCGCGTCGCGGTGAGCGGACGCATGCGTTTGCCGATTCCCGCCGCCATCACCATCGCGGTTTCCGGAACCGTGCCGCCCGGATCGGGCCGCAGCGACAAGGTGCGTTTCGCGGTCATGCGCGGGCGATCTCCATCGGGTCGCCGCGCAGGTCGGCCGGGATATTGGCGTCGAACCAGGCCTTGACCGGCGCCAGTGCCGGGTGATCAAGATCGCGGTTCAGATAACGCCAGACGCGCGGGCACATCGCCGGATAGCGCGGCTTGCCGTCGCGCCGCCATAGCCGGGTGAAGATGCCGACGATCTTGGCGTTCCGCTGCGCGCCGAGGATGTGATAGGCCGCATCGAAATCGTCGCCCGCACCGGTCACGCGGCGATAGCGGTCGAGCATCGCCGCCTCGATCTCGGGCTCGACATCGCGGCGAGCGTCCTGCAGCAGCGACACCAAATCATAGGCCGGATGGCCCGCCAAAGCGTCCTGGAAATCGAGCAGGCCGAGCGCTTCGGTGCCGCCGATCAGCATCAGATTCTCGGCATGATAATCGCGCAGCACCGTCACCGGCTCGGCCGCCAGCGCATGGTCGAACACCTCGCCCCAGGCTTTGGCGTAGCCGTCGGTATCGACCGTCACGCCGATTGCCGGGCAATACCATTCGGTCAGCAAATCGGCTTCGCGCTGCAATTCCTTGCGGTCATAGGGACGCCACGGGCCGGCGGGTTCCCCGCGCAAGCGGATCAGGATATCGACCGCCGCCTCGTACATCCGCAACAGGCTTTCCGGCGCGGCATCGACCGTCTCGCGCATCCGGGCGTCACCGAAATCCTCGATCAGCACCAGTCCCTGCTCAAGGTCCGTGCCGAAGATCACCGGCGCGGGGAAACCGCGCGCGACCAGCCATTGCGCGACTTGGATGAACGGGCGCGGGTCCTCATGCGGTGGCGGCGCATCCATCAGGATCGCGCTGCGGCCGTGGTCGGCGACGCGGAAATAGCGCCGGAACGAGGCGTCGCCGGCGAGCGGCAGCACGTCGCCCTCTCCCCAGCCCAGTTTGGCAAGGAAATCGGCGGTCCCCGCCGGTGGATTCATGTCAAGGGCCATCGCCCCTCCCATGCCGCGGGCACGGTTGCTGTCAAGCGGCGTCCGCCATCGGGTGCGAAGTCCAAGGTCAATGCCAAGGCGTCCGGCCATCGGCCGGGCGCACGCTCGGGCCATTCGATCAGCAGGACCGAGTCCTCTCGCGCTTCGTCCAGCCCGAGTTCGTCGAGTTCGTCGACATGCTCGATCCGGTAGAGGTCGACATGCATCACCGGCAGCCGCGTCTCGGGTGGCGCATATGGCTGCACGATCGCAAAGGTCGGCGACGGCGCTTCCTCTTCGAGTCCCAAAGCCGCGAGCAGGCCACGAGCGATACTGGTCTTACCGGCGCCGAGAGAGCCGGATAGCGTGACGACATCGCCGGGACGGACCGCAGCGGCGAGAAGGGCGCCGAATTCCTCGCTGGCGGCAGCATCGGCGAGCAGCATCAATAGCCGCTCAACAGCATGTCGATGGCGTTCATGATTGCGTCCTGTTCAGCCGTAAGTGAATCGACGCGCACCCCAATCCGCTTGATTGGCACCGCGCCCATCGATTGGGTCAACATGACCATATCGTTTCCGGCAACGCTGAAGACGGGATTGAGGCGCGGGATCTTTCGCTCGACTCGGTCTGCGCGATACAAAGGGACCATCAGCCGCGAGTTGATCCCGTCGAGCAAATCGGTTTGGCAATCGAGCAGAAGCGGCCCGCCCTCACCGCGATGCACATCAAATCGTGCCATCAGAACGTGCGATACCGTTCGAGCGGCAAGCCGTTCTCCTCGATAAATCGGTTATATTCCTCGAAAGCCTCGGCATTCTCTTCCTTGAACCGGCGTTCCCGCTCAGCCTTCACTTCGCGCGCCAAACCTTCCTCACTCGCGCGGGAAACGTTGATGCCGAGTTGCTTGGCCTCTTCAACCAGGCGCGCGTCGAGCGACACGTTGGTTGGCCGGCGGAACGGCGCCCGATCTTCACGCACTCTCGCCATCACAATCTCCTATGCGCATAGATTATGCGCATCGAAATCGCGACGCAAGCTATCGCGGCAGCTCGACGATCAGCACTGCCCCCGCGCCGGGTTCGGACAATAACTGGATCGTGCCGCCATGCGCCTCGGCGAATTGCCGCGCGATCGGCAGGCCGAGCCCAAGCGCGCGGTCGTCATCGCGCGCCTGGTGTCCGCCAAAGCGATCGAACGCATGCTCGATCGCGTCCGGCGTCATTCCCGGACCATCGTCCGACACAACGATCCGCGCCGTCCGCACGTCACCATCGGTGTGGAGCAGCACGCGTCCGCCCTCGCCAATCCCGCCCACCGCGTGGCGCAGTAGATGCTCGATCATCTGGCGCAACTTCTTGGCATCGCCCTTCACCATGCCGGTCGACGGCGCGACCTCGATGGCGAAATCGACTTTCTTGCGCTTGGCGATCGGCGCGATTGTCTCCGCGGCGTTGTAGGCGGTGGTTTCCAGATCGACGCTGAGGCGTTCGATCTTGTTCTGATCGGCCTCGGTCAGATCGAGCACGTCGTCGACCAACGCCGCCAGCCGCGCGACCGATTCGAGGATCGCGTCGACATAGCCGTCGGCTTGTTTGGTAAGCTTGCCGGCATAGCCCTCGCCGAGCATTTCGGCGAAGCCCTGGATCGAGGTCAGCGGGGTGCGCAATTCATAGCTCATGTTCGCGACGAACGCGGTCTTGACCTGATCGGCCGCCTCCAGCGCCTCGTTGCGATCGCGCAGCGCCTGTTCGATGTGCCGGCTGTCGGAAATGTCGAGCATCGTGAATAGCGCGTTGCCGTCGGGGAGTGGCACGCCGGCGAATTCGAAATGGCGCCCGTCGGCGAACGCCACGCGGCCGCCGCGCTGTTGCCGGCCAACCGCCGCCGAACGCACGATCTCGGCAATCACGCTTGCCCGGCCTGGCTGCGCGAGCCGCGCGGCGCCCTTTTCGACCAGCGCGTCGATCCGGGGATGGCTGGTCAGGAACTCCTCGTCGAATTCCCACAGCTGGCGGAATTTGTTGTTCCAGATCTGCAACCGGCCGTCGCCCGCGAACACGCCCAGCGCCTCGAACAGATTATCGAACGTCGCGGTGCGGACGCGGAGCAAGGTATCGCGCGCGCTGGCAAGCTGGACCTGCTCGGTGCGATCCTCGAAAATCAGCAATAGCCCGCCGTCGGGCAACGGATTGCCGACCAGCCGCAGGTGCACCCCGCCAGGCAGCGTCCAGGTCTCTTCGATCGCGCCGGTCGCCGCCAGGAACCAGTCGCGGCGCTCCGCCTTCCAGCCGGGGAAATCGCGCACCTCGGGAAGCCGGTTCGCCTCGCGCATCCGTTCGAGCACGCGATCGAATTCGGGACGGTCGGCGAGCCATTCGCTGCGCATCGCGAACATGCGCTGGAACGACTGGTTGCAGAAAGCGAGGCTGCGGTCCGCCGCGAATTGCGCGACGCCGGCGGAAAGGCGATCGAGCATCGCGCGCTGGGCGTCGGAGAATCGCTTCATCCCGCCGCGCGCTTGCTCGAGATCCTCGATATCGATGGCAAAACCGGCCACCCCACCCGGCGGCGTCGGCAGCGGCACGTCGTGGATGCGGAGCATGCGCCGTGCGCCACCGATCGTCGCGGGCATCGATTGGACGTTGGGGCGATCCGTATCGCGGGCGACGAGCGCGCTCGCCAGCGGACCGCCGATTCCCGATCCCTCGATCAACTCCACCTGGCGCGCCACGACATCCTTGGCGTCGCTCGCCTCGACCGCGCGGACATAGGCCGAATTGACCATCGCCAGCCGCATGTCGGGTCCGCGGTACCACATCGGCAGTGGCGCAGCCTCGATCAGCCCGCGCAACGCGGCGAAGGCCTGGCCCAGGTCGGCGGCCTCGCCGCGCAACTGGCCGATCTGCGCCTGGCTTTCGGTCGAATCGAAGAACCAGACAACCACGCCGCCGGGCGACCCCACTTCGCGCGGCGCGCGCTGGCCGCGCACCGCGAGCATGCGGGTCGATCCTTGCGGGCGGATGGTCAGCGTGAATGGCTCGCCAGCCTTCTGCGCCGCGGTGACCGCATCGCCCAGCAGCACCGCGTCCTCGCTGGTCAGACCGGTGCCTGGCGCCACCAATTCCGCCAGATATTTGGGCGGGGGCGCCAGACCGAGCCAGTCGGCTAGCCGATCGGGCATTTCCAGCCGGCCATCGGCGCGCACCACCATCGCCAATGCCGGGGCAGACGCCAATAGCGCGTTCAGCTTGTCATTGCCCGCCATCGTCGCCGCGGCGGCGGCGCGGGCGCGCAATCCGGTGTACAGGATCCAGCACGTCGCGACGATCGCCAGAGCGAGAGCCGCCCCGACAAGGCCGAGGGTCGTCGTCGACACCATCAGAAACGGCCCCCGATCATCACCAGTCAACTAATCCCGTTCGCGCTTCACCCATCGAGCGCCTGCATCTTCGTAGAGAGAAGTGCAGGCATTCGACAAGCGGGACCCGAACGGGATCGGGCCGATCACAGCAATATCAGCGATAACAGACCTTCTTGACCGTCTCGACGACCTTGGCGGCCGAAATCAACGCGAGCTTTTCCAGGTTCGCGGCATAAGGGAGCGGCACGTCCTCATTGGCCACGCGCAACACCGGGGCGTCGAGGTCGTCAAACCCTTCCTCCATCACGAACGCGGCGACTTCGGACGCGATCGAACAAGTCGGCCAGCCTTCCTCGACCACGACGATACGGTTGGTCTTGGCCAGGCTCTTGAGCACCGTCTTGCGGTCGAGCGGGCGCAGGGTGCGCAGATCGACCACTTCGGCCTCGATGCCTTCCTTGGCGAGCTCGTCGGCGGCTTCCAGGCTGATCCCGACGCCGATCGAATAGCTGACGATCGTCACATCCTTGCCCTCGCGCATGATCCGCGCCTTGCCGATCGGGAGGACCCAATCCTCGACCTGCGGCACCTCGAACGAGCGGCCGTAGAGCAATTCGTTCTCAAGGAAGACAACCGGATCCTCGCTGCGGATCGCCGCCTTGAGCAGGCCTTTGGCGTCCGCCGCATCGTAGGGAGCGATCACGATCAGGCCAGGAACGCTGGCGTACCAGGGACCATAATTCTGCGAATGCTGTGCGCCGACACGGCTGGCCGCACCGTTGGGGCCGCGGAACACGATCGGGCAACGCATCTGGCCGCCCGACATGTAATTGGTCTTGGCCGCCGAATTGATGATGTGGTCGATCGCCTGCATCGCGAAGTTGAACGTCATGAACTCGACGATCGGGCGCAGGCCGCCCATCGCCGCGCCGGTGCCGACACCGGCAAAGCCATATTCGGTGATCGGCGTATCGATCACCCGCTTCTCGCCGAACTCGTCGAGCAGGCCCTGGGTGACCTTGTACGCGCCCTGATATTGCGCGACTTCCTCGCCCATCACGAAGACGCGCTCGTCCTTGCGCATTTCCTCGGCCATCGCGTCGCGCAGCGCCTCGCGCAGCGTCAGCTTGACCATCTCGGTACCGGCGGGAACTTCGGGGTCGGCGACTTCGGCGTCGTGTTTGGCCGCTTCGAACATTTGACGCGCGCCGGTCTCGACGAGGTGAGGTTCGGGCGTGCCGCTCTCGGCCGCTTCCTGGGCGACCTCGGGGTCTACAACCTTTGCTGCGGGCGCGGGTGCAGGCGTCGCCTTCGACACTTCCTCCCCCTCTGCCGCAAGGATCGCGATGACCGTGCCGACCTTCACATTGTCGGTACCCTCGGCAACCAGGATCTGTGCGATCGTGCCTTCGTCGACCGCCTCGAATTCCATCGTCGCCTTGTCAGTCTCGATCTCGGCCATGATGTCGCCCGACTTGACCGTGTCGCCTTCCTTGACGAGCCACTTGGCGAGCGTGCCTTCTTCCATCGTCGGCGACAGCGCCGGCATCTTGATCTCGATCGCCATCTCAGTACGACTCCACCAGCACGTCGGTATAAAGCTCGCCCACCTCGGGCTCCGGCGTCTGCTCGGCGAAGTCCGCCGCCTCGTTCACCTGCTTCCTGATCGCTGCCTCGGCGGCTTTCAGCTCGTCTTCCTTCACGCCCAGTTTCTCGAGCAATTGCTTGGCGTGCTCGATCGGGTCGGACTTGTCGCGGACCGCCTGGACTTCCTCGCGGCTGCGATATTTGGCCGGGTCCGACATCGAGTGGCCGCGATAGCGATAGGTCTTCATCTCGAGGATGAGCGGACCCTTGCCCGCACGGACCCAAGCGAGCGCTTCCTCGGCTGCCCCGCGGCACGCCAGCACGTCCATGCCGTCGACCTGGATGCCGGGAATGCGGAAGCTCTCACCGCGGCGATAGAGCTGGTCCTCGGACGAAGCTCGGTTGACGCTGGTGCCCATGGCATATTGGTTGTTCTCGATCACGTAGATGATCGGGAGCTTCCACAGCTCGGCCATGTTGAACGATTCGTAGACCTGGCCCTGATTGGCCGCGCCATCGCCGAAATAGGCGAGGCAGACGCCGCCGTCGTTCGAATATTTGTGTTTGAAGGCAAGCCCGGTGCCCAACGACACCTGCGCGCCGACGATGCCGTGCCCGCCGTAGAACTTCTTCTCGGTCGAGAACATATGCATCGACCCGCCTTTGCCCTTCGAGATGCCGGCGGCACGGCCGGTCAGCTCGGCCATGATCAGCTTGGGGTCGATGCCGTAGGCGAGCATGTGACCGTGATCGCGATACCCCGTGATCACGCTGTCCTTTTCGCCATCGAGCGCCGACTGGAGCCCGACCGCGACCGCTTCCTGGCCAATATAGAGGTGGCAGAAGCCACCGATGAAACCCAGGCCGTAAAGCTGGCCCGCTTTTTCCTCGAAGCGGCGAATCAGCAGCATCTGCTTGTAGAGTTCGAGCAGTTCCTCCTTCGACGCCTGATAGGGCTGCGGCTCATCGGGCCGCGGACGGTTGGTAACTGGGGGCTCGCTTTTGGCGCGCGCTGGGGCTTTTGCCACGATGGGGAAACCTCGTTTCCTTGGGGGAGAAAGGGCGGCCTATAGGCCGGACCTGTTGCGGTTTTCAATCGTGCGCTGCGACAGGGCCGAAACGGAGATCAACTTCGCAACGGACAAGCAACGCGATGGTTGCGGAATGCGGGCGGCACCGCCTAAGGCGAGCCAGATGTTCCCCGCCGACCATCCGTTCCGTATCGCCAATTTTCGCGCCTATTGGCTGTCGCGTTTTGCTGGCACCGTCGCGCTTTCCGCCATGTCGATCATCATCGGCTGGCAAGTCTATAGTCTCGCGCGGGACGTTCATCACCTCAGCATCAAGGAAGCAACTTTCCTGCTCGGCATGATCGGGGTGGCGCAGTTCGTGCCGCTGTTCCTGCTGACGCCGATCGTCGGGTTGGTCGCGGATACGTTCGACCGCCGCTGGATCGTGCGGTTCACTACCGCGCTGCTGGTGGCGACGACGGTGATGCTCGGCACCCTCACCTGGCTTCACGCGCTGAGCCTGCCGATGCTGTTCCTCGCCGCCGTGATGATCGGCTTGGCGCGCGCCTTTTCGGGTCCGGCCTATTCCGCGCTCGCCCCGAACCTGGTCCCGCGCGAGGTGCTGCCGACGGCGATCGCGGTCAGTTCGATCGCCTGGCAGGTCGGCGTGATCATCGGCCCCAGCCTGGGCGGCTTCCTTTACGCGATCCATCCCGATGCGGCCTACGGCACGTCGACCGCGCTCTTCCTCATCGCGCTGGGGATGATTTTCCTGATCGGCAAGGTGCCTCAGCCGCAGGCGCAGGCCGATCATCGCCCGCTCCATCGCATTGTCGAGGGGTTCCGCTATGTCCGCAACAACCGCCTGGTGCTGGCAGCGATCACTCTTGACCTGTTCGCCGTCCTGCTCGCAGGTTCGACTGCGTTGCTGCCTGTGTTCGCGCGCGATATTCTGCATGTTGGGGCACAAGGCTTGGGCCTGCTGGCAGCGGGCATGGGAATAGGTGCCACGACCACCGCCTTGTTCTTCTCGTTCCGCCCGATGAAGTCGAATGTCGGCATCAAAATGTTGATCGCAGTCATCGTGTTCGGCGCCGGTATTCTGACCTTCGGTCTCGCGCACACGATCACCGACGTGTTGGGAATCACCGACCTTACCGTCACACTGCCCAAGGCAGTTGCGAAGACTCTGCATCTCGCCTCCAGCCGCGTGGACGTAGCGCCGGCCTTTTGGCTGAGCCTGATCGCGCTGATCGTCGCGGGTTGCGCCGACATGGTGTCAGTCTATGTCCGCTCGTCGTTGATCCAGCTGCACACGCCCGACGCCATGCGTGGCCGCGTCTCCGCGGTGTCGCAGCTGACGATTTCGGCATCGAACGAGCTAGGCGAGGCCGAAAGCGGCCTGCTCGGCTCGATTTTGGGGCCGGTCGGCGCAGTCGTGTTCGGCGGTGTCGGCGCGATTGTCATCACGTTGCTCTGGGCACGGCTATACCCCGAACTTCGGCTTGCAAAGTCTTTCGACCCGCCCGACATCCTAGAAACTGCCCCCGAACACGGAGTGATCCAGCCATGAAGGCCAACACCATCCTGGAAACGATCGGCAACACCCCGCACATCCGCGTCCAGCGGCTGTTTCCAGACAGCGAGGTGTGGATCAAGTCCGAGCGCTCCAACCCCGGCGGCTCGATCAAGGATCGTATCGCGCTGAGCATGGTCGAGGCGGCCGAGCGCGACGGCAAGCTCAAGCCCGGCGGCACGATCATCGAGCCGACCAGCGGCAATACCGGTGTCGGCCTGGCGATGGTCGCCGCGGTCAAAGGCTACAAGATCGTCCTGGTAATGCCCGAATCGATGTCGATCGAGCGCCGCCGCCTGATGCTCGCTTATGGCGCGACCTTCGACCTCACGCCGCGCGAGAAAGGCATGAAGGGCGCGATCGAGCGCGCGCTCGAACTGATTGAGCAGACGCCCAATTCCTGGATGCCGCAACAGTTCGAAAATCCTGCGAACATCGACGTGCATGTGCAGACGACCGCACAGGAAATCCTCGCTGATTTCGCCGATTCTCCAATCGACGTGCTGATCACCGGCGTCGGCACGGGCGGACATATCACTGGCGTCGCGGAGACACTCAAGAAGAGCTGGCCGAACCTCAAAGTCTATGCGGTCGAGCCCGACGCCTCGCCGGTCATTTCGGGCGGCCAGCCAGGTCCGCACCCGATCCAGGGCATCGGCGCGGGCTTCATTCCGGCCAATCTCCACACTCAGGCACTCGACGGCGTGATCAAGGTCGACGCCGGGGTCGCCAAGGACATGGCGCGTCGCGCGGCGCGGGAGGAAGGCATGCTGATCGGGATCAGCTCGGGCGCGACGCTCGCAGCGATTCTGCAAAAACTCCCCGACCTTCCTGCCGGCACGCGCGTGCTTGGATTCAATTACGATACCGGCGAACGCTATCTGTCAGTGCCCGACTTCCTGCCCGAAAGCTGAGCAGTCCGGCATAGGAAAGACCCGTTTCGAGGGAACAAATCCGGCCTTCGGGGTTTTGGCAGCGGACGCTTTGCGCTAAGGGCTTGCGCGCGCGCGATATCGCGCAGGTGCGTGCGCGCCTCCTCCACAGGTAGAAATTTGATCGACTCGCCGACCCGCTCCCCCTCGCTCGCGCTGCGCCTGATCCTGAGCGTGGTGGCGATCCTGCTGGTCGCGGTTCCTGTCGCGATCATCACGTTGATGCCCCACGTGCGCCCGGTTCCGAAAGGCGTGACTGTCCTGCCGCAACGCGTCGTCCCCCCGACCGAATTGCCACCGGTCGAACCCGTCCAGTTCCAGTCGGTCGATCCCAATGACGCCAAGGCTTTCAACGCCAACGTCCCCTTCTCGACCCTGCCCAATCCCGCCGCCCGTCCGTTCATCTTTTCGGGCTCGACCGATGCGCGGCTGCGCGCGATCGACTGTCTGGCCGTTGCCCAACTCTACGAAGCGGGCGACGATACCGACGGTGAGCGAGCGGTGGCACAGGTCGTGCTCAACCGCGTCCGCCATCCGGCCTTCCCCAAATCGGTGTGCGGCGTGGTGTTCCAGGGGTCGGACCGCAGCACCGGGTGTCAGTTCAGTTTTTCGTGCGACGGTGCGCTGACGCGCTGGCGGCCCAGCCCTACAGCCTGGAAGCGCGCGCGTGACGTGGCGATCGCGGCCTTGAACGGCTCGGTCGACGCCAAGGTCGGCTACGCGACGCATTACCACACTGACTGGGTGGTGCCCTATTGGAGCGCGAGCCTCGACAAGATCGCGGCAGTAAAGACGCATCTGTTCTTCCGCTGGACCGGTTGGTGGGGAACGCCCGCCGCCTTCCTCAAGAGGGTTTCGGGATCCGAGCCGAACATCGCCGCTCTTGGCGGTTTGTCGAGCGCGCATATCGGCGAGGTCGACGTCGCCAACGTTAGTCCCGCCGAGATCAACGGCGCCCCGACCGTAGGCGAAGCTGCCGGCTCGCCCTTGTCGATCGATCCCAACAGCTTCCTCGTCACGCTCGATGCCCGCACCGGTGCGGATTCGTTCCCAACGGTGGCGACCAAGGCGTGCGGCGCGCGCGATTATTGCAAGTTGATGGCCTGGACCGACAAGGCGCACACCCCGGCCAATTTGCCGCTTGGCCAGGCGCAGATCGCGACGATGTCGTTCAGCTATCTGCGCGACAAGGCGCATGGCTATGAAAAAGCGCTGTGGAACTGCGCGCAATTCAAGCGCGCGTCCAAGGGCGAATGCATGAAGCTCCAGGTGCTCGGCCTGCCCCAGACGACGACGCCAGCGCCGGGCACGCGCCCCCTCACCCCGCCTCCGGTGACCGGCACAACACCGGGCAAGCCTGGGGCGGCGCCGTCGACCATGACCTTCTCGGTGAAACCGACCGCGGCGACCGTGCCTGACGGGCTCAATGGGGTGCGCCGCAAACCGGCCGATGCCGCTCCCGCGCCCAAGGCCGCCGCCACGCCGGCACCGCGCCCAACCGCATCGCTTCCCGAGCGGCCCTAACCGTCATCCACTCGCGAACAGCGCCGGCCATTGCGCCGCGCGTCGGGATCTCCTCGCGCAGCAATGGGTGAGCACGGCTGAAACCGTCCGAACCGTTCGATTTGCGCGGGCCCTGACGGCTCCGCACCTGGAACCTCGGGCGTTTTCCAGTCATTTCATCGCGAGAATGATGTTGGACGCGATCTGCAACGTCATTCCTTTTGGGGCGTCATGAACGACGCGGCGATGGAGCAGGCATCGCCGTGGGCGCGAGTTGCTTATGTCAGGGCCCATTGGGAATGCATGATCTAACGTCGAACATAGGGTCGTTGCGCGTGCGGCACGTACGAGCCGATCGAAGCCACACGGCCCTGTTCATCGCTTTCTCCGTCGTCCTCGCCCAATTGTCGTTATTCTATCATCCGGCGGGGTTCGCCGGCGGTCCGAGCGACGATCAGCAATATCTCGACATAGCGCTGGGCTGGTATGCGCACGGCCCACAGATCGGCACGTCGCATTGGGCTTTGCGCCACCCGTTGATCCTGTCGATCACCGCCATCTTCCACCTGTTCGGCCCGTCGATCGACTCGCTGCTGCTGGTGCCGCGCCTGTTCTACGCCTTGTTCGTCGGCGTGACGGTGGCGACGATTCTGCGGCTGGGCGGGCGTCGCGCAGCAGCGCTCTGGCTGGTGCTGGTCATCCTGTCGCCCGTGATCCACGCAATGGCTACCAGCTGCTTTCCCGAAATGCTCGAACTCGCGTTCGGCGCAACGTCGATCTGGGCGTTCCTCAATGCCCGGCGCTCGAGCGGTGGCGCCGGCATAGGTTGGTCGCTGTTCTCAGGCCTGATGCTCGGCTGCGCAGTGCTGACGCGAGAGACGGCGGCCTTTGTGCTGCTTTTCTACGGCTGGGCATTCCTGCGGGATCCGGCAATGCCGCGCAGGGCCTATCTCTTGCTCGGCCTCGGCTTCGCTTTGCCGCTGTTGGTGGACAATGGCTGGTTATGGGCGATGACTGGCGACCCGCTCTATCGCCTGCACGTCGACAAGCATCACGTCCTCATCGCCAGCGATCATATGATCGGCAAAACCTATGCCGGCAGCCCCTTCCTCAATCCCGATCTGGCCAGCCGGTGGATCCCGGCGGGGCCGACGCGCCTGCATTGGGCGATCAATCCGCTGGGCGATTTCCTGATCGATCCGGCGTTCGGCTTCGTCATCCTGGGATGGGCGCTGAGCGCGCTGCCATTCTTCCGCGATCGCACGATTCCCCGGCCGAGAATATCGACGCTGTTGCTGCTGCTGTTCGCGGTCGCCAGCTATATGACCGTCACCTGGGTGTTCACGCTCAGACCACAGCCACGTTATTATCTGTTCGTCGTCGCCGCCGCGACGATCGGCTTCGCACTCTATCTCGACGCGGCGCTGGCGATCCCCAGGCTGAAGCGGCGCGTATCGATATTACTCGGCCTAGTGCTGCTGGGTGGTAGCATCACCATTGCCGTCGCGCCCGACCAAGGCTGGCAAGCGAAGCTGGTCGTGCCCTATATGGCGGCGCATCCCGGGCAATATAGCGCGGAGGATCACGTCGTCGGGCGGGCATCCTATCCGCTCGCACGGCTGGGCATGGCAGGCAAATTGACCACGGCCGAGCCGGCGGTGGGAGACTATCGTTTCCGCCTGATCAGCAGCGCGATGTTCAACGGCTCGGCACCATTCCCGCACGATCCCGATTATCGAGAGATCACCTATCTCGACCGCCCCTCGCCAGGGCTGCTGTTGCTGGTGCGCCCGCATTTCCGCACCGGTATCCTGGTCGAGCAGCGGATACGTTAGAGAGAATTACCCTCTCCCGCTTGCGGGAGTGGGAGGGGCCCGCCGCGAAGCGGTGGGGGGTGAGGGTCTTCTTACTTCTTCTTGGTTTTTAGCCGTGCGGAAGAAGAAAGAAGACCCTCACCCAACCTCTCCCGCAAGCGGGAGAGGAGCTTGGAAGCAATGCAGCCATCGCTGGACAAGTCGCGTCGATCATGCTGCCATTGGGCGCGTCTCCCGCCCGCCACCTAACATGGACACCTTCGTGCAGACGAAATTCGATCGGCGATCCTTTATCGCAATGACAGGAATGTTAGCGCTCCCTGCCCGGGCGTGGGCCGAGCCGCTATCGACGATCACCATCGGCGCGCCCGGAACCGGCGGCGTAACGGTTCCGGAAGATTTCCTGGGCCTGAGCTACGAGACGCCGCAACTCTACAACCACGCGTTCTTCTCACCTCACAATCAGCAGCTGATCGAGGCGTTTCGCGGGATCGCGCCGCATGGCGTGCTGCGCTTCGGCGGATCGCTCAGCGCCTATAGCCGATGGCGGCGGCCAGGCGCGGATTTCGGGAGCGTGAAAGAGGAAAGCGCGATCGCCACGCAACGCAATTGGGAGTGGAAGCTGCTCGATCCGCCGCTGACACACCCCATCGCCGGCGCGATCACGCCCGAGGCGTTGCGGTCGCTGCGCGGCTTTCTCGATGCGACCGGTTGGCGGTGCATCTACGGCCTAAATTTCGGCTCCGGCACGATCGCGCGCGCCGTCGACGAAGCCGACTATGTCCATCGCATTCTCGGCCCGCGCTTGTTATGTTTCCAGCTCGGCAACGAGGCTGATTTCTGGGCCGGCAACCCGCTCCTGCGCGGCAAGGATTATTCCTTCGACCTTTATTGGGACGAGTATCGATCCTTTGTCCGGGCGGTCCGTGCACGGGTTCCGAAGGCACCATTCGCCGGCCCCGACGTGGCGATCAATCTCGATTGGCTGGCGCGGTTCGCCGAGCGTGCGCGTGGCGATGCGCTGTTCTGCAGCGGCCATTATTACGGCATGGGTCCGGCATCGGATCCGCGGATGGACGCTCGAAAGCTGCTCGCGAACGGCAATGAGAAGCTGGCGCAGGAGATGGCCGCGGTGGAGGAGATCGCGACGCGGACAGGAATGCGGTTCCGCATGACCGAGGGCAATTCGTGTTTCGGCGGCGGCAAAGCAGGCGTCAGCGACGCCTTCGCCTCGGCATTGTGGGGATTCGATTACGCGCTACAGACCGCGAGCGCGGGCTATCTCGGCATCAATCTGCATGGTGGCGGCGAAGGTTTCTATACACCGATCGCGTCGAGCCCCGCCGGCCAAGTGCTGCGCCCATTACATTACGGCATGGCGTCGTTCGCGCTGTTCCTCGGCACTCGCCTCAGAGTGTGCCCGATCGCCGAAACGCTAAATGCGACTTCCTATCTAGCCGACAACGGCCGGACGCGGCTGCTGGCGATCATCAACAAGTCCGGCACACCGCTGACGATCCGGCTCGCGGACAGGCTCGGTCTCTCGACCCCGCCGAGCTCCGGACACCTGCTGTCGGCGCCTGCACTCGACGACAAGGTGCATATTCGGATCGAGCCGATCGTGCCGAACAGTGCGTTCCTGCCGACGGTCCCACCCTATTCGGCGCTGACGCTGCGATGGGACCGAACCGCCTGACGCGTCGCAGAGCGGCCAGTCAAGCCGCGGCGAACATCTCCGGCGGCAAAGCCATCAGTGCTTCGGCCCCGCTTTCGATCTTGCGGCGCAGCGCGCCGGCATCGGGCATGATGCGCTCGGCGTAATAGCGTGCAGTGGTCAGCTTCGCGTCGAGGAACGCGGCATCGCCTTCGCCCGCCGCCTTGAGCTTCGCCGCGGCGGCGGCCATCCGCAGCCACATCAGCCCGACCGCGACGATGCCCATCAAGTGCATATAGCTGTGCGCGCCGGCGCCGACATTGTTGGGATTGGTCATGCCGTTCTGCAGGAACCACATCGTCGCAGCCTGGAGTTCGCCATTGGCCTTTTCCAGCCGCGCGGCGAAATCGGCGGTCGCCGGATCGCCCTTCGCCGCCGCGACTTCCTCGCCGACCACCTTGAACAGCGTCTGCACCGCGCGACCGCCATTGGCAGCGAGCTTGCGGCCGACCAGATCCATCGCCTGCACGCCGTTGGTGCCTTCGTAGATCATCGAAATGCGGGCATCGCGGACGTACTGCTCCATGCCCCATTCGCGTATATAGCCGTGGCCGCCATAGACCTGCTGGGCATTGGTCGCGATGTCATAGCCCTTGTCGGTGCCATAGCCTTTGATCACCGGGGTCAGCAGCCCGACCAGATCGGCGGCGAGCAGCCGTTCCTCCTCGCTCGACGCGGCATGTTCGAGGTCGACCTGGAGCGCGCCCCACAAACAGAGCGCGCGCAATCCCTCGGTCAGCGCCTTGGCGTCCATCAGCATGCGGCGAACGTCGGGATGGACGAACAACGGATCGGCCTTTTCGCCGGGCTCGGCCGGACCGGTCAGAGCGCGGCCCTGGCGACGGTCGTGCGCGTATTGGACGGCGTTCTGATAGGCTGTCTCTGCGACGGCAAGGCCCTGCAACCCAACGCCGAGCCGGGCGGCGTTCATCATGATGAACATCGCCGCTAGGCCCTTCATCTCGTCGCCGACCAGCCAGCCCTTAGCGCCGTCATAATTCATCACGCAGGTCGAATTGCCGTGAATGCCCATCTTGTGTTCGATCGATCCGCAGCTCACCGCGTTGCGCTCGCCGAGCGAGCCATCCTCGTTGACGAAGATCTTCGGCACGACGAACAGCGAAATGCCCTTCGAACTGTCGGGCGCGCCCGGCGTCTTGGCCAGCACCAGATGGATGATGTTGCTGGTCAGGTCGTGCTCGCCACCCGAAATGAAGATCTTTGTCCCGGTGATCGCATAGGATCCGTCGGCCTGCGGTTCCGCCTTGGTCCGGATCAGCCCGAGGTCGGTACCGCATTGCGGCTCGGTCAGGTTCATCGTGGCGCCCCACTCTCCCGACACCATCTTGGGCAGATATTTCTGCTGCTGTTCGGGGCTTCCCTTCGTCAGGAGGGCAGCGATCGCGCCGTGGGTCAGGCCGGGATACATGGCGAACGCCATGTTCGACGAGATCATGAATTCCTGGAAAGCGGTCGACACGACATGCGGCATTTCCTGCCCGCCAAACGCCGCCGGCGCGCTGAGCGTGCCCCAGCCCGATTCGACGAACTGTTGATAGGCTTCCTTGAACCCCTTGGGCGTCGTCACGCTGCCGTCGTCGTGGCGCGTGCAACCCTCCAGGTCACCCGATTGGTTGAGCGGGAACAGCACTTCGGCGACGAACCGACCGCCTTCTTCGAGCACCGCGTCGACCGTTTCCGGCGTCGCATTCTCAAACCCGGGCAGGTTGGCATAACGCTCGATCCCGAGCACGTGATCGAGCACGAAGCGCGTATCGCGCACCGGGGGCGTGTATTGCGGCATGGTCAGTCCTTCTGGTGATCGGCGCGCGAGCCTTGCTCGAGCAATGCGATGAAATCGTTGAGTTCGGCGATGGCGGCGTCGATGTCGCGCTTTTGCTGGTGGAGCAGGCCAACACGGTCCCTGCAGCGGTCGATCGTGCGCTCGCGCTGAGTGCGGCGGCCGTCGCCGACATCGTACAGATCGATCAGTTCGCGGATCTCGGTCAGCGAAAAGCCGACCCGCTTGCCGCGCAGGATCCAGGCCAGCCGGGCGCGGTCGCGATGCGAATAGATGCGCTGGGTGCCGCGCCGTTCGGGCGAGATCAGCCCTTCATCCTCATAGAAACGCAGCGCGCGAGCGGTGACGCCGAATTCGGCGGACAGATCGGAAATGGTAAAGCTGTGCCGGTCGTGGAGCGGCTCGATCGGGGCATAAGAAGGGACCCAGGGCATGACCCTTTTTACGCTCGCTTGACGTTAACGTCAAAGGGGTCGTGCGGTCATTTGCCGGGCGCGCAGAGCATTCTGCCCCTGCCATCGCGTAGGGCGCCCGCCTCGGATGGCGAATCGCTCATCCGTACGACGGTGAGGCCCGTCAGCGAGGCGCGGGAGGAGCACGCTTTCTGGCAGGCATCGGGCAAGCGGCCGGGGAAGAGGATGCGATCGCCCTCGAACCTCGCGTCGAAATTGCAGCCGGGAGCATTGGCGAGGTCGACGTGCAACGTCTCGCCGGCCCGGGTCGCCTCGCCCTGCCCGCTGCAATAATAAGTGTCGCCATAATCGACATAGATGCCGATGCGGAACGCGGTCGCGCTCGGTACCACGCAGATGCGGTCACGATCGCGCGTGTAGAGGCCGGTGGGATCGGCATTGGCAGGATCGGCGATGATCCCGGCCTCGATCGCGGCGGCTTCGAGGCTGGTCGGGGTTGCGGTTGCCTGTGGAGCAGGCTGGCTGCCGTGGCAGGCTGCGAGGGCTAGCAGGGCCAAGATCATTCCGCGGTGGCGAGTTATCACGCCGGGGAGGCATGAGCGAAAAGAAGCTCGTTCCGGCCTCACCTCAGTCAACCCGTTCCAGCCCAGTCTTCGTAACCCGCCGATAAAAGCACGACCGCTCGCCGGTATGACAAGCGGGCCCCGCAGGATCGACGATCAGCCACACCGCATCCTGATCGCAGTCGATCCGGACGTCGCGCACCCGCATCACGTTCCCCGACGTCGCGCCCTTGCGCCACAATTCGCCGCGGCTGCGCGACCAGAACACCGCTTCGCCACTCTCGATCGTTGCCGCCAGCGCCTCCGCGTTCATATGCGCCAGCATCAGCACCTCGCCCGAATCGCCATTGGTGACCACGGCGGTGATCAGCCCATCGGCACCCCATTTCGGATCGAGCGTCAGCCCGGTTTCGCGCGAGTCGGTCATGCCCTCCCCTAGCGCGGCGCCGCGATCCGACAAAATCGGCACAAGGCGTATGACAAATACGCGACAAACCCGGCAGGCGTCACTATATGCCCGAGCGCCACAGCAGCACGGATCCTAGGGTCCGCACTGAGTACGGACACCATGCTGACCACGAATCCTTTCGACGACGACAAGCTCCGCGAGGAGTGCGGCATTTTCGGCGTGTCCGATGCGGACGGCGCGGCCGCGCTCGTCGCGCTCGGCCTCCACGCGCTCCAGCATCGCGGGCAGGAAGCTGCCGGCATCACTAGCTGGGACGGCAAGCATTTCCATAGCCACCGTGCGATGGGCCATGTTGCGGGCAATTTCGACAAGGACGAGATCATGGGCGGGCTGCGCGGGCAGACCGCCTGCGGCCATGTCCGCTATTCGACCACCGGCGAAACCTCGCTCAGGAACGTCCAGCCGCTTTATGCCGAGCTTGCCACCGGCGGGTTCGCGGTTGCGCATAATGGCAACATTTCCAACGCTTTCCGGCTGCGCAACGATCTCGTCCAGCGCGGCGCGATCTTCCAGTCGACCAGCGATACCGAAGTCATCATCCACCTGGTCGCGACCAGCTCGTATCGCGATCCGCTCGACAAGTTCGTCGACGCGTTGCGCCGGGTCGAGGGCGCCTATTCGCTGATCGTGCTGACCCCGACCGGGATGATGGCGTGCCGCGATCCGCTTGGCATCCGTCCGCTCGTGATGGGCAAATTGGGCGAGTCGATCATCTTCGCGTCCGAAACCGTCGCACTCGACGTGGTCGGGGCGGAATTCGTCCGCTCGGTCGATCCGGGCGAGCTGATCATCATCGAGGACGGCAAACTGCGCTCGCTGCGCCCGTTCGGCCAGACCGCGCCACGGCCGTGCATCTTCGAATGGGTCTATTTCTCTCGCCCCGATTCGATCGCCGGCGACCAGTCGGTCTATTCGGTCAGGAAAGCGATCGGTGCGCAGCTCGCGATCGAATCGCCGGTAGAGGCCGATCTGGTCATCCCCGTCCCCGATTCGGGCGTACCCGCGGCGATCGGCTATGCCCAACAATCGGGCATCCCGTTCGAGCTCGGCATCATCCGCTCGCATTATGTCGGTCGCACCTTCATCCAGCCGGGCGCCGAAGTCCGCCGCCTCGGCGTGAAGCTCAAGCACAACGCCAATCGCGCGCTGATCAAGGACAAGTCAGTCATCCTGGTCGACGATTCGATCGTCCGCGGCACCACCAGCCTGAAGATCGTCGAGATGATGCGTGAGGCCGGCGCGCGCGAAGTGCATATGCGCATCGCCTCGCCGCCGACCACGCATTCCTGTTTCTACGGCGTCGACACGCCCGAGCGTGAGAAATTGCTCGCGTCACGCTATTCGGTCCCCGGCATGACCGACTTCATCCATGCCGACAGCCTGGCGTTCGTGTCGATCGACGGCCTGTACAAGGCGCTGGGCGAAGCCGGACGTAACGGCCCCGCCCCCAAATATTGCGACGCCTGTTTCACCGGCGATTATCCGACCGTGCTGACCGATTACAGCGACGCCCATATGGACGAGCAACTCGCTCTTCACCCCGAAGCCGCGGAATAAGCGTCATGACCAAGAGATTTGAGGGCCAGCTCGCGCTGGTGACCGGCGCGAGCCGTGGGATCGGCGCCGCCACCGCCACGGCGCTCGCCGCGGAAGGCGCGCACGTGATCCTGACCGCGCGCACTGCCGGCGCGCTCGAGCAAGTCGAGGAAGCTATCCACGCCGCCGGCGGGACCGCGACGATCGCGCCGCTCGATCTGATCGAGACCGACAGCATCGCCCGGCTGGCGAGCGCTGTGGCGGAACGCTGGGGAACGCTCGACATCCTCGTCCTCAACGCCGCGACATTGGGCTCACTATCGGCGGTTCAGGCGATCGATGCCAAGGAATTCGCCAAGGTGATGACGCTCAATGTCAGCGCGCAACAAGCGCTGATCGCCGCGTTCGATGCGGCGCTGCGCAAATCGGCGCGCGCGCGCGTGGTCGGAATCACGTCTAAGGTCGGACGCAAGCCGCGTGCCTTCTGGGGCGCGTACGGGGCGTCCAAGGCGGCGTTCGAGACGTTGGTTCAGGCTTATGGCGAGGAAGTCGAGGGAATCAGCGCCATCCGCGTCGCCCTGCTCGACCCCGGCGCTACCCGCACCGCGATGCGCGAGCGGGCCTATCCCGGTGAGGATCCGGCCAGCGTCAAACCGCCCGAAATGGTGGCGGACAAGATCGTCGAACTGATCGCAAGCGATGCTGCGTCGGGGCATTTCGAGCACATCGCCTGACGCCGCATCCCGATCAGGCGGTTAGGCGTGGCGGACCGACAAGCGCGAGAGCGTCTGGTTGAGCAGGATATAGGCGAATTCGCCGAACGTGACCGGACCGACGAAACCGCCGGTCGGACGCCCTTCCAGCCCGGCATGGCGGTAATTCAGGATGCAATTGCACGATAGCATGTCCGCGGCGCTGCCTTCTCTCGTGGCTTCGGCATAGGCCGCATCATAATCTTCCACGGTGCGTGCCAGGCGATAGATCGTGCCCGGAATGACCGGTGCATAGAAACGGACGCTGCCGCTTTTCGCATCGACCGTCTGGAAGGAAACATTGATCATCGCGCCGGCATAATCGGCGACGAGCGGCAAGGTGGTGTCTATGCCGCGTTCGACGATGTAGCGCGCAAGGTTGGTCGGAACGCCGCCGATCAGGCAATCGGTCACATCGAAACCGCCTTGCGGGAACGTGATGCTTTCGCCTTCACCGGGAGCGAACAAATTGACGATGTCGAGATCGACCTCAGCGCTTTCCGGCAACGCTAGCCACAAAGCGGCCAGTCCATCGACCGACGCCGCGCCGGTCGCGCCGTCGAACACCATCGGCACATCCTGACCGATGCGGTCGAGATGAACACCCGCGACCCAACCGAATACGGGCTGATTGTACAATCCCGGCAAGGACGGCCCATCCATGGCGTAGCGCTGCAGTGTCGTACTGAATGCCGGCGTGACGATGCAGGTAAAACCGTGCGCGAAGCGGTGCTCCGTCAACCCGGACAAACCGTCCGGCGGCAGGATGGCCATTCGCGCATTCACGGCATCGTCGAAGATGGTGCAAAACAGCCGATCTTCCCGCGATGCGCCCCCTTCGGGTGTCATGAAATAGGATGTTGTCCCGCCGACCCAGTTGCCGCGCGGGAGCGATCGCAGCAGGCGCTCGGGTCCCGATACGAACAGGATGGCACGAGACGCGATGAGCGCGACCGTGTCCTCTACCGAAAGAAAGGCGTTCTTCATCGTTCAGAATCCCGTGATCGCAGTGAGGTCGCGGTGTGCGAACTTGTTGTCGGCGAAAAAGCGCCGAAGCTCTTGGACGGCCCTTGGCAGAACGGCCGGGTTGTTCGCGACGTCGATGCGGAGGCGTGTGATGATCAGGCGCGTGGCAAGCGTCTTGATATTCGGATTGAGTTCGCCGGTGAGCAATCGGGCCCAAAGCTCATGGTCGACAGACGACAAGGGGCCGCCATTGTGCATCGGCCTGTCCAGCCGATCCGCCTGAGAGCGATCGCCGCGCGTTCCGTAACTGCTTGGATAGCCGGTCATGCCGAATCCGCTTCCTCCAGCCACGCCTCGGCGCTCGGCAAATCGCCAAACCAGCGGACGTTGGGCATAGTTGGAACCACGTGGCGCGGATCGACATCGATGGAGTGACTGGCAGCCATCGCCCAGGACTGCGCCGACGGCCTTTAAAACCGCCTGTTAACCGACCTCCGTAATCCTACCAGGGTCGCCAAAACGCCTCGTTTTGACTTCACGACGAACTAGCCTGCCGCCGCCTCGATCTTCTTCCAAAACGCAGCACGCGCCGCCGACAATTTCTCGCCGGTAGCGGTCGGCCACGATCCCGACATGACGACGACCAGCTTCTTCGCCGGATCGACCAGGATGCTCTGTCCAAAAATGCCGATCGCGGCGAAACGGCCGCCGGGCAATGTCCACCATTGATAGCCATAGCCGAAACCACCTTCGTCCTTGGGGATCGGCACCTGGTTACTCGTCGCATGCGCGAACCAGTCGTCGGGGACGACGCCCTTGCCGCCCGACAGCGCGAACATTCCCATCCGGGCATAGTCGCGCAAGCTCACCGACAGGCAGCACCCGCTGACCTCGCTACCGGCCGGGTTGGTCATCCAGAAGGCGTCGCGCTCCATTCCCCATGGCTTCCAGACCTTTTCGGTCAGATATTCCGCCAGGCTCTTCTTGGTGGCGCGTTCGACCAGCACGCCGATCAAATTGGTTTCGCCGGTCTTGTAGACCCATTTGGAGCCCGGCGAGCTCTCGCGCGGCAGCTTCTTCATGTACCAGATTGTGGGGTCCTGCCCCGCCGGCACCGCATCGGAGAACATCCGCGCCACGTCGGACTTGGGGTCGGTATAATCCTCGTTCCATTTCACGCCCGAGGTCATGGTCAGCAGCTGACGCACCGTCACGCCGTCATAGCCACCGACGGCCAGGTCGGGAATGTATCTCGTGACCGGGTCGTCGATCGACTTGATATAACCGTCGCGGATCGCCGCACCGACCAGGGTCGAAGTGAACGACTTGGCGACCGAGAAGCTCGTCCAGCGTCCCTGGGGGCCAAATCCGAGGCCATAGCGTTCGAGCCGGACCTTGCCGTCCTGCACGACAATCAGCCCAGAGATATTCAAATCGGCCATGCCTGCTTTGACGTCCGCCTCCGCGATTGGCAGCGACTTGCCGTTGGGAAGCGGACGGACCTTGGTACCGGCCTTGACCACGTGGCCGGGAAAGATCTTCTCCATCTCGCGGAAATTCTGGTCGCGCTGCTGCTGGCTCCAGAACAGCACCGCGGCACCGACCTGGCGGAGTTTCGCATTATTGTCGGGAGTGACGATGACCGATTGCGCCGACGCCACCCCCGCCAGTGCGAACGCAGCAAACAGACCGAATCCTCTCATCACCCCTCCTTGATCAATGTCACCTGCGCTACATCAATCCCACCGCCGCGGAACCCTCCCTCACAGTACATCAGATAAAAACGCCACAAGCTGATGAAATGCTTATCGAACCTGTCCGGCAATTTGCCCGCCGCGACGACCGCATCGAACGCTTCACGCCAGCGCTTCAAGGTCTCGGCATAATCCAGCCGAAACGCATGGCGGTCGCGCCATGCCAGCCCGAGCTTCTCCGCTGCGGCGCGAAACCGGCTCTCCGACAGCAACATCCCGCCTGGGAAGATGTAGCGCTGGATGAAATCGACGTTGCGCGCATAGCCTTCGTACATCGCATCGTCGATCGCGATATACTGGATCGCGGCCCGGCCACCGGTCTTCAACGCACGCGCGATCGCGGCGAGATAGTCGGGCCAATATTCCTCGCCGACCGCCTCGACCATCTCGATGCTCGCAACCCCGTCGAACGTGCCGCTGACGTCGCGATAGTCGATCAGTTCGATCTCGACCCCGTCGAGTTTCTGCTGCGCCATCCGCGCCTCGGCATAGGTCTTCTGCTCGGTTGACAGCGTGATGCCGTGGACGCCGATACCCGCTTTCGCCGCGGTCTCGGCGAACGATCCCCAGCCGCACCCGATCTCGAGGATGCGGTCGCCGGGATTGGTCGCGGTGCGATCGAGAATCGCCTTGAGCTTGACGTGTTGTGCGTCCTCGAGGCTTTGGCCAGGCGCGTCGAACATCGCGCTCGAATAGGTCATCGTCGGGTCGAGCCATAATTCGTAGAACTCGTTGCCCAGATCGTAATGCTCGTGGATGTTGCGCCGCGCGCCGGCGCGATCGTTGCGATGCGCCTTATGCCACAACCGGCGGAGCAGCCGCGACAGGCCGTGCGCGCGCCCTGTGCCGGCAAGGCCATGGCGATTGAGCGAAAAGACCTCGAATAGCGCCACCGGGTCGGAGCTTTCCCATTCGCCGGCCGCCCAGGCCTCGTACCAGCCCGACGACCCGCCGGTCACCAGCCGCCACAGCGCCCGCCAGCTCGTGAGGATGACGACCGCCTCAGGCCCCGGCCTGCGGCCGCCAAGCCGCGTGGGCGCCCCGCCTTCGGGCAGCGAAACGGTGATCGCGCCCTGATCGAGGCACTTGTCGATATGCGCCAGCAAGGGCCGTCCGATCAAAGAGAACGGCTCCCTGCGGCTGCGCTGCCCCCGGTCAATTGTCGGCGCATCCATAGGCTATCTCAAAGCACGTCATGCGCGGTTCGCCAAGCGATTCGGGCAGATCATCGCACCTTTTTTCCCGCCGCCAGGGCCCGATCGCGCGCCTCGCGATGACCGATCAGCTTTAGGGGATAGCCGTTGGGGCGGCAGCCCGCCGCCTCAGGATCGTGGATCGCAGGATCGGGGATGCCGGTCAATTCGGGCACCCAATGCCGGATATAGGCACCCGCGTCGAACTTCTCCGATTGTACGAGCGGCGCCACGATCCGGCCCCACATATTGGCGTCGATTCCGGTGCCGGCGACCCATTGCCAATTGACCGAATTGTTGCCGTAATCGGCGTCGACCAGCGTGTCCCAGAACCAGCGCTCGCCCTCCCGCCAGTCGACCAGCAGATGTTTGATCAGGAATGAGGCCGCGATCATCCGCACGCGATTGTGCATCCACCCAGTTGCCCAAAGCTGACGCGTCCCGGCATCGACGATCGGATAGCCGGTTTCGCCGCGCTGCCATGCCCGCAGGTCCTCCTTGGCCGCCCTTCCCGAGCGCCAGGGAAGGTCATCGAACCGCTCACGCCCGTTCCTGGCACCGTAATCGGGCAATTGCAGGATCACGTTCTGGGCATAATCGCGCCAGGCAAGCTCGCTGAGGAAGACCTGGGTCGACCCACCCTTCCCTGCCATACGATGCCAGACATAGCCCGGCGACACCTCGCCGAAATGCAGGTACGGCGACAGCCGCGAACTGCCCTCAATCGACGGCAGGTTGCGCGTGTCGCCATAGCGCGCGACGTCATCGGCGAAATCGTCGACCCGATCGTGCGCGCCAGCCTCGCCCGGAGTCCATTCCTTCGCAAAACCCGTTGCCCAATCGGGCTTGGTCGGCAGCAAATCCCAGTCGGCCAGCGCCTCGCTTGCCGGCCAGGAAGCAGGCGCCGGAATCTCATGCGGTCGGGGCAGCGGATGTGGTGGCGGCATGACGTCACGCAATGCGCGCCAGAACGGCGTGTAGATCTTGTAAGGCGCGCCGCTCCCGCTCGTGATCGATCCGGGCGGCGCGAGATAATTGCCGTCGTGGCAGACGAGATCGAGCCGCTTCGCCACCGCGCGCTCGGCGTTGCGCCACCATGGCTCGTAATGGCGAATAGCATGGACGGTGCCGGCGCCGACTTCTTGCGCGACCTTGGCCAGCTCCTCATCGCATTTCCCGCGCCGCAGGATCAGTCGCGACCCCTTCTCGCGCAACGCTTCGTCAAGCGACTTCAAACTGTGATGCAGCCACCAGCGCGAGGCCGCGCCCATCCTGCGATGCTTGGGGGTTTCATCATCGAGCACATAGACGGGGATGACCGGCCCATCGCGCACCGCAGCTAACAGCGCTGGCTGATCTGTGAGCCTGAGGTCCCGGCGAAACCAAAGGATCGTTGGCGTGGTCACCGCAGCCAAGTCAGGATGTGGTTGTTCACGCGGAGGCGCGGAGGCGCGAAGTGCGTTTTACGGCGTAGCATGATCCAACAACGCCATCGTTCCAGCCGTGCCGAAGTAACCAACTAGGAGCGCGCGACCGCACCCCTTCTTCGCGCCTCCGCACCTCCGCGCGAATCAACAAATCACTCCGGTCGCGGCTCTTTCTCGACCTGCCAGGTTTGCCCCTGGCTGAGCAGCTTCTGCAGGTCAGGCTTCTTGCCCTCGCTCGCTTGCTTGTTCTGCGCGATCACCGCGCTGTCGAAGGTCGGGGCGGGATCGTCGTAGAGCACGCCAAGCGCCATCGGGAACGGGCCGAACGGCATCTCGACCAACATGTGAGCCAGGCCGCGATTGGTCTGATCATGGACCGCGACATGCGCACCTTGCCAGTCGCCATCGACGACATCGACCACCTTGAGCACCAGCCGGTCGATATCCATGGTCAGGCCCTTGGTCCCGCCCGCGAACAGTAGCGGCTGGCCGTGCTCGACCCACAATTGGTTGCCCGAGGCGTTGGCCTTTTCGGTGAACGACGCGAACACGTCGTCATTGTAGACGATGCAATTCTGGAAGATTTCGACGAATGCCGCGCCCTGATGCGCATAAGCCGCCTTGAACACCGACGGCAGGTTCTTGTGCACGTCGATCCCGCGCGCAACGAACCGCGCGCCCGATCCCAGCGCGAAGGCGCACGGCTGCGCCGGGCGGTCGACCGAGCCGAACGGCGTCGAGGGGCTGCGCGTCCCGACTCGGCTGGTCGGCGAATATTGGCCCTTGGTCAGGCCGTAGATCTCGTTGTTGAACAGCAGCACCTGGCAATTCAGGTTACGGCGCAGCAAGTGCATCGTGTGGTTGCCGCCGATCGACAGCGCATCACCGTCGCCGGTGATGATCCACACGTCGAGCTCGGGATTGGCGAGCTTGACCCCTGTCGCCACCGCCGGCGCACGGCCGTGGATCGTGTGGAAGCCATAGGTTTCCATGTAATAGGGAAAACGCGACGAGCAGCCGATGCCACTGACGAACACGGTGTTTTCGGGCCGCGCGCCGATTTCCGGCATGGTCCGCTGCACGGCTTTGAGGATCGCATAGTCGCCGCAGCCTGGGCACCAGCGCACTTCCTGGTCGGTTTCCCAGTCTTTGGGCGAGCTCTTCACCACTGGGGGCGTCATGTCGTTCATGCGAGAATTCCTTCGATCGCCGCCTCGATCTCCGCGATACGGAAGGGCTGGCCCGACACTTTGTTGAGCGGCTTGGCATCGACCAGATACTGGTCGCGCAGCACCGTCTTGAGCTGGCCGGTGTTCATCTCTGGTACGAGGATCTTTTCGTAACCCTTGAGCAACGCACCAAGATTTGCTGGCATCGGCCAGATGTGGCGCAGATGAATGTGGCTGACGTCGAGCCCCTTGCGGCGCGCGCGCCTCACCGCCTGGTGGATCGGGCCAAAGGTCGATCCCCAGCCGACCACGACCAGCTTGCCGCCCGGATTGCCCAGCTCGATCGCCTGGTCGGGGATTTTAATCCCGTCGACCTTGGCCTTGCGGATGTCGGTCATCGCCTGGTGGTTGGCGGGGCCGTAATCGATATTGCCGGTGCCCTGCTGCTTCTCGATCCCGCCGATGCGGTGGAGCAAGCCCGGCGTGCCCGGCTTGACCCAGGGACGCGCGAGCTTTTCGTCGCGGGCATAGGCCTGGAACCCGCCCTCCGGCACCGTATCGAGATATTCGACCGGGAACGGCGCATAGTCGCTGACCTCGGGCACTTTCCACGGCTCGGCGGCATTGGCGATATAGCCGTCGGTCAGCACCATCACCGGCGTCATATATTGCGTGGCGATCCGCACCGCCTCGATCGCGACCTCGAACGCGTCCGACGGGCTGCGCGCGGCGATCACCGGCATCGGCGCGTCGCCATTGCGGCCATAGACCGCCTGATAGAGGTCCGATTGCTCGGTTTTGGTCGGCAGTCCGGTCGAGGGTCCGCCGCGCTGAGAATTGATGATCACCAGCGGCAGCTCGGTCATGATCGCAAGCCCCATCGCCTCTCCCTTGAGCGCGATGCCCGGCCCCGACGAGGAAGTGACACCAAGCTGGCCGGCATAAGACGCGCCGATCGCGCTGGCGATCGCGGCGATCTCATCCTCGGCCTGGAAGGTGGTGATGCCGAACTCCTTGAGCCGACTGAGATGGTGCAGGATCGCCGAGGCGGGCGTGATCGGATAGCCGCCGAAGAACATCGGAATGTTGGCGAGCTGCGCACCCGCGACCAGGCCCATCGAAATCGCCTCCGCACCTGTCACGGTGCGGTACAGGCCCGGTTCGGCTGGGGCTGCGGGGACATGATGCTGCTTGAGCGGACCCGAAATCTCCGCGGTCTCGCCGTAAGCATGCCCCGCGTTGAGCGCGGCGATATTGGCTTCCGCCAGTGCCGGAGCCTTGGCGAACTTGTTCTTGAGCCAATCGACCAGCGGCTGGCGGTCGCGGTCGAACATCCAGAGCGCGAGGCCCAGGGTCCACATGTTCTTGCAGCGCAAAGCTTCCTTGTTGCCCAGCCCGAACGGTTTCACCGCCGCCACTGTCAGCGCGGAAATGTCGAAGGCCAGCACTTGCCATTTGGCGAGGCTGCCATCCTCGATCGGGTTGGACTCGTACTTCGCCTTGGCGAGGTTGCGCTCGGTGAATTCGCCGGTGTCAGCTATGATCAGCCCGCCGGTCTTGAGCTCGTTGACATTGGTCTTGAGCGCCGCCGGGTTCATCGCGACCAGCACGTCGAGCGCGTCGCCCGCGGTCTCGATCGAGGTCGACCCGAAATTGATCTGGAACGCCGACACGCCGAACAGCGTGCCCAAGGGCGCGCGGATCTCAGCCGGGAAATCGGGAAAAGTCGACAGATCGTTGCCGGCCAGCGCGGTCGACAGCGTGAACTGTCCCCCGGTCAGCTGCATGCCGTCGCCGGAATCCCCGGCGAAACGGACAACGATCGATTCTGCTTGTGGGTGGGCCGACGCCTCGGTGGGCGTCACTTCGTGGACGGCGGTCGCCATGTCAGCACTAAATCCTGCGGTCTTGTTCGGAGGTCTCTCTAGGCTCGGGGACCCCTTATGGCCAACGTAGATCGGTTACGCTTCCGTGAAAACCGTTCTTTAGCATACCCGCGATGCGAAAACGGCCCGGCGTGCCCTTGGCAGCCGGGTCGTATCGTATCGGATCGGGAATGGCTTAACGGAATTTGCCGCTCAGCTGGATGCCGACGATGCGCGGTTCGTTGAACACCGCCGCCATATAGTTCTCGATCACGCCCTTCAGATTACGCTCGTCGGTCAGGTTGCGCGCGAACACCGCAATCTCCCATTTGTCGCCGGGCGCGGCATAGCCGAGCTTGGCGCCAAGTTCGAAATTACCGTTCGAAGTGAATTCCTTGGTCCGATAGAGCACATACTGAGTGTAGCCCTGGATGTTGAAATCGCCCGCCAGAAACACCTTGCCGTCGCCGACCGGCTGGTCGTAGCGCGCGGTCAGGTTGATATTGTACTGCGGGGCGTTCGGCAGCGGCTCACCGTTGATCTGCGCGAAATAGTTCGCTCCGATCTTGGTCAGCGGATCCTCGACCGTGCAGACCACCACGCCGTTGAGCGCGCAGACCTGTGCATAGACGCGCTTGTCCTTGATCTCGCTGTGCAGCAGGCTGAGGCCCGCCGAGAGCGTCAGGTTGCGCACCGGGCGCCAATCGGCCTCGAACTCGGCGCCATAGGCGACCGCCTTGTCAGCGTTGAACAGCACGCCGTTGCCGTTCGAGTCGTTGCCGTTGAGCTGGATGTCATGCATCCGCCAGGCGAACACCGAGCCGTTGAAGCGCAAAGTGTCGTTGAACAGGCTGGTCTTGAAGCCGACTTCGCCCGAAAGGATCTTCTCCGAGTTCGCCGTGGTGAAGTCCGAGTTGAACACCGCTGAGCGGCCCTGGATGGTCGGGCCACGGAAGCCGGTCGCGACGCGGGCGTAGAAGCTCACGTCGTTGCTGGCTTCGTATAGAGCCGACACATCGAAGCTCGGCTGCGTGTCCGCCAGGCGGACGCGGCGGCGACCGGTATAGGTGCTCACATTCGCGATCGTGTTGGCGGTCTTGAGCAGACGGGTCGTCTTGGTATCGTTGCTCAGTCGGCCGCCCAGCGTGAAGGTCAACTTCGGCGCGACCTTGTAGCTGACCTGGCCGAACACGCCCCAGGACGTGTTGAGATTGCGCAAGCGGACCCAGTTGTTCGGGTTCTGCGCCGCGGTCTTCAAGAAGAAGGCGCGCTGGTAGAAATCGGTCGTATCGGCCGAGTTGAAATAGAGGCCACCGACCTGCCACTTGAAATCGCCGCTATTGGCGCTGGCCAGGCGAAGCTCCTCGGTGAACTGGTCGAGATCGCGGACCTGACCCTGCGATTCGCCGAATCCGTTGGGAACGCCGTTGACCGGGAAATTGGCCGCGGCGCCGCCGTCGGTTTCGCCCCTGCTATAGCCGAACAGCGATTCATAGCCGGAGATCGAGGTCAGCGTGACGCCCCCGAAATCATAGGCCATGTTCACCGACCCGCCATAGGTGGTGTATTCCTGCGGGTTGTTGGCGCCCTCGTCATACGCAACCTGGCTGCGCTTCACGCTGTCGATGATCTGGTTCGATCCCTTCACCAGAGCGGCGCGGCGGAACAGGGTCGCGGTGCCGTCATAGGCGCGGACATGAGCCGAGGTCAGGATCGAGAAGTTGCTCGACGGCTGGAACAGCAACTGCGCGCGGACGTCGCGCTCGTTAAAGCCACCCATCGCCTTCTTCTTGGGCGTGATCGTGCCGTCGGCGCTGGTGCCGGCAAAGGTATTGTCGACCCAATCGTCGCGGTGCTGGTACAGCGCCGACAAGCGGAACGCGACCTTGTCACCGATCAGCGGACCGCCCACGCCGCCGTCGAACGTGACGGTGTTGTAGCTGCCATATGACGCCGAGGCGCGGCCGTTGAAATCGAACGACGGCTTGATCGAGTCGAACTTGATGATACCCGCCGGGGTATTACGTCCGAACAAGGTGCCCTGCGGACCGCGCAGCACTTCGATCTGCGCGTTGTCGAACACCGGGTTCGACTTCATCACGACATGCTCGAGCACGATGTCGTCCTGGATGATCGACACCGGCTGCGACGCGCCGAGATAGAAATCGATATTGCCGAGACCGCGGATATAGAAACGCGGGAAGATGCGGCCCGTCGTGCTTTCGGCGTAGACGCCGGGCACACGGCCAGAGATCGACAGGATGTCGTCGCCGCCAGCCTGGACCGAGCGGAACGCATCGCCATCGACCACGGCGACCGAGACCGGGACCTTGAGCTGGTTTTCCTGGCGGCGGTTGGCGGTGACGACGATCTCGCCGAGCCCGTCATCCTGGGAAGCGCTCGCCGCGGTCGGCGCGGCGGGCGTTTCCTGTGCCGCGGCGGCGCCGCTCCACATCGCGCCCAGCGCAACGCCGGCCAGCAACATTGTGGTCTTGGTCAATCGATTCACGAGCATATCCCCATGCTGAAAATTGGATTCCTCCCCGTCGGACGCACGGCAACACGCGGCGCTCGCAGTGGAGGCCGTGCCGAGGGTGATTATTGGTGCGGGCTGAGTGTCCGACTCCCGCGCCGGTACGGGCGCATTATTTCGCCTTTGTGACGAAAGCACCCCCTGCCGGTCGCGTAATCGCGGCGCCGGTCGAAAAGCCGCTCAGCGTTGCCCGAAAGCCTCACTCTCACGGGCCGCGCCCGCAAACGCCCTGCCCAAGGTGATAATCGCGGCGACGTGGCGGCGCGCGATCGCCAGCACATCGTCGCCATAGCCGCCGCCGACCGTGCTCGCGAGCGGCAGGCCGCGCTCGATCGCCAGTCGCGCGACGAGCTGTTCGCGACGCATCAGGCCCTCATCGCTTAGGTCGAGCCGGCCGAGCCGGTCGCCACCGAACGGATCGACGCCTGCCTGATAAAGGATCATATCGGGCCGCTCGGTATCGAGCATCGGCGCCAGCGTTTCCTCCAGCGCCGCGAGATAGGCATCGTCGCCCACGCCGTCGGGCAGTGCCAGGTCGAGCGTCGAGCGCGCTTTGCGTGCCGGAAAATTCTTCTCGGCATGGATCGAATAGGTCGCGATATCCGGGTGACCGGCGGTCAGCGCGGCGGTGCCGTCGCCCTGGTGCACGTCGCAATCGACGATCAGCACGCGGCGACCCTCGTCCGCCAGCCTGATCGCCGCAATGGCGAGATCGTTGAACACGCAATAGCCCGCGCCGGTATCCGCCAGCGCATGATGGCTGCCGCCCGCGCTGTTGGCGGCGAACCCGCGCTCTAGCGCGAGTTGCGCCGCAAGATAGGTGCCGCCGGGCACGATCTGGGCGCGACGTGCGACAGTCGCATTGACCGGGAACCCGATCCGCCGCTCCTTGGCGCGCGGTACGCGTGCCTCGATCACCTCGGCGACATAATCGGGATCGTGCGCCGCCTCGATCCAGTGCCGCGGCATCGCTTCGGGCTCGAACCAGGCGATCGCATCGCCAGCTTGATGGAGCAAGTCGCGGATCGCGCCGTTCTTGTTCCACTGATAGCCCGATTTGGGCTGTCCCGGCGCAACATAGTCGGGATGATGGACGACCGCGATCATAGGTTTTAGTTAAGGACTGAAATCGACAGAGACCAGTGAGAGGAATAACTGAATGACCGAGCCTTTCGTCCGCCCCGACGTTCGCGGATTCCTCGATTTTCTCAACAATATGCCCGGGCCGAAGATGCACGAGCTCGACGCGGCGACCGCGCGCCAGATGTTCCTGGCAATGAAGGATGTCGGCGATCCGGCCGTGGGCGAACTCGGCACGCTGCTCGACCTCTCCATCCCCGGCCCGGCCGGCGATATCCCGGCGCGCCTCTATGACCCGCGCGCCAGCCGCGAGCCGGGGCCGGCGGTGGTGTTCTTCCATGGTGGAGGGTTCGTGATCGGCGATCTCGATAGCCATGGCAGCTTTACGGCCGAAATGGCGCGTATGCTCGATTTGCCGGTGATCGCGGTCGACTATCGCCTCGCCCCCGAATTCCCCTGGCCCGCCGCGCCGGACGATTGCGAAGCGGCGGCGCGATGGGTCGCGAGCAGCCCAACCGAGCTGGGCCGCTCGATCACGTCGCTGATCTTGTCTGGCGACAGCGCCGGCGGCAATCTGACGATCGTCACCGCCGCCGCGCTGCGCGACCAGGCCGCCAAGGTCCCGGCAATCGCGCAATTGCCCTTCTATCCCGCGACCGACGCCAGCAAGGAATATCCGTCCTATTCCGAATTCTCCGAAGGCTATCTGCTGACGCGGGACAGTATGGAATGGTTCATGGCGGCCTATAAGAGCGAGGCCGACCATATCCGCAGCTCGCCGTTGCTCGGCGACCTGGCCGGCATGCCGCCCGCTGTGGTGGTGACTGCCAGCCTCGATCCGATCCGCGACCAGGGCCGCGCTTATGCCGCCGCACTGGCGCGGGCCGGGGTGCCGGTGGTGTTCCGCGAGGCCAAGGGCAATATCCACGGCTTCATCACCCTGAGGAAAGCGATTCCGTCGAGCGTCGGCGACGTGATGGGCGCGTTCGCAGCACTGAAGGACATTATCACGGAAGCTGAAGGCGAACGCACGATGGCGCAGGCGGCGGAATGAATGGTCGAGACCGTGCGTTGAGCAATTTCTTATGAGCGCCAAGGCCGACCTCCCCTACCGCCCCTGCGCGGGTGTCATGCTGCTCAACCGCGACGGGCTGGCGTTTGCGGGGCAACGGATCGATACGACGATGGAAGCCTGGCAGATGCCGCAGGGCGGGATCGATCCCGGCGAGACCGCGGGACAGGCAGCGATTCGCGAACTCGGCGAAGAGATCGGCGTCGGGCACGACAAGGTCGAGCTGATCGCCCAGGCGCCAGGCGAATTCTATTACGATCTGCCCGACGATCTGGTCGGCAAGGTATGGAAAGGCAAATGGCGCGGGCAACGCCAGACCTGGTTCCTGTATCGCTTCCTGGGCGAGGATCTGGATATCAACCTAGCGACCGAGCACCCCGAGTTCAGCACCTGGCGCTGGGTCGACCCGCACGAGCTTCCCGCGCTGATCGTGCCGTTCAAGCGCAAGCTGTACGAGGACGTAATCGCCGCATTCTCGCCCCATCTGAAGCGCTAGGAACCGTTTCGCAACAATCCCTCAACGGATCGTCGCGTAACGGTTTTAATGGCAGGATCGCTGTATTATGGGGCGCGCCATGCGCCTCCCCCTGCTTCTCGCCACAGCAGCGCCGATGCTGCTCGCCAACACCGACCCGGCCTCTATACCCCCGCAGATCAAGACGATGATCGACGCGGCGATCGCGTCTGGCAACGAAAGCGAAGTGGCGACGATCGTCAAATATGCCGGCACCGCCGCGCCCGACAGCAAGGAAGCGATCGCCAAGCTGGTCGATGACTGGAAAAGAAAGCGTAGCGACGAAAAGACTGCGAAACTGCAAAATGCCAGCTTCTTCGACTTATGGTCGGGGCGCGCCGAGCTTGGCGGGTACATCTCCACCGGCAACAGCAATAGCGAAGGCATTTCGGCTTCGCTTGCGCTGACCCGCGATGGGCTCGATTGGCGTCAGAAATTCAAGGCTCAGCTCGACTATCAGCGCAGCCTGGGCGTCACCTCGCGCGAACATTATCTGGCGGCGTGGGAGCCCAATTGGAAACTCGACGACCGGTCATACATTTACGGATCGGCACAGTTCGAAAGTGACCGCTTCCTCGGTTACACTACTCGCTATTCCGTATCGACCGGAGCGGGCTATAGCGCGCTCAAGGGCAACAGGCTGAAGCTCGATCTCGAACTCGGCCCGGCCTATCGCTCGACCAGCTTCACCGACGGCGAAACCGAACGCAGCATCGCCGCCCGCGGCAGTGTCGATTTCGCCTGGAAACTCTCGCACGGGCTGCAATTGACGCAGAATGCGTCGGCCTATGTCGAGCGCTACAATTCGACGGTTACTGGGACGACCGCGCTCAATGCCAAGGTGCTGGGCCCGCTATCGGCGCAGTTTTCCTACAACGTCCAATATGAAAGCATGCCGCCGGAAGGCCGCGTGACGACCGACCAGATCAGCCGGGCCGGATTGGTCTACGCTTTCTGATCCGTTCCCGGGTCACGGCTTCACCAATCGATCGCGACCGCCTAGAGCGGTGGCATGACGGAGACGACAGAGGCCGCGATCCTCGAGCGCGTGCGCGACGAGCCGATGCTCGATCACACAAGTGCCTGGGCCGCGATCAATAGCGGGACGCGCAATCTCGCAGGCCTGAAGACGATGGCAGCGACGCTGGCTGATGCATATTCGGCGCTGCCCGGAGAGGTGGCGTTGATCGACCCCGCTCCCGCCACCAGCGTCGCTTCGGACGGCAATGTCAGCACGCTCGACCATGGCCGGCATCTCGTCGTCCGCGTACGGCCTGACGCCCCGGTCAGGATGCTGTTCACCGGGCATATGGATACGGTCTATCCGGTCGATCACCCATTCCAGAATCAGACGTTCCTCGATCCCAATACGCTCAACGGCCCCGGCGTCGCCGATATGAAGGGTGGGTTGGCGTTGCTGCTCGCGGCGTTGAAGGCGGTCGAGATATCGCCGCTGGCGAGCCGGATCGGCTATGACGTGATGATCAATTCGGACGAGGAGACCGGGTCGTTCTCGTCCTCCGCGCTGATCGCCGATCTGGCGCACGGCAAGGTCGCCGCCTTGACCTATGAGCCCGCGCTGGCTGACGGCACGCTGGCCGGCGCGCGCGGTGGCACCGGCAATTTCTCGCTCGTCGTCCATGGCAAGAGCGCGCATGCCGGGCGCAATCCCGACGATGGCCGCAATGCGATCGTCGCGGCGAGCGACCTCGCGGTGCGCCTATTTGCGGCGAAGGAAGAAGGGTTGGCGGTCAATCCCGCGCGGATCGAGGGCGGCGGCCCCAACAATGTCGTTCCCGACCTCGCCATCCTGCGGATCAATTTCCGGCCGTCCTCGCCCGAGGCGATCGCCCGCGCGCAGGCCGCGATCGACGCCGCCGTCGCCGAGGTCGGCACTGCGCGCGACGTGAGGATCGAGGCGCATGGCAGCTTCAACCGCCCGCCCAAACCGATCGACGACGGCGCCGCCAAATTGTTCGACCTGGTCAAGCAGGTCGGCGCCGGGCTCGGGCTCGCGATCGGTTGGAAAGCGACCGGTGGCGTGTGCGACGGCAATAACATCGCCGCCGCCGGCGTGCCCGTGGTCGATACGATGGGCGCACGCGGCGGCGCGATCCATTCGGCGGACGAATTCCTGCTGGTCGACAGCCTGGCCGAACGCGCGGCCTTGTCCGCGCTCACCATCATGCGCATCGCCGAAAAGGGGGGATTGTGAATTTCCGTATCCGAGCCGCGAACGACGAGGATCTCGACCATCTCTATGAGATGGCGAAACTGACCGGCGGCGGGTTCACCAACCTGCCCGCCGACCGCCGCGCGCTGCGCCGCCGCCTTGCCCAGAGCAGCACCGCTTTTGGCCGCGCCGATGAGACGCTAGGCGACGATATCTTCGTGTTGATGCTCGAAAATGTCGAGACCGGCGAGGTCCGTGGCACGTGCCAGATGTTCAGCCAAGTCGGGCAGCATCACCCCTTTTACAGCTATCGTATCGGCACGCTGTCGCAGAAGAGCGAGGAGCTCGACCGCACCTTCCGCGCCGAGATGCTGACGCTGTCGACCGACCTGGAAGGTGCAAGCGAAGTTGGCGGGCTGTTCCTTCATCCCGGCGAACGTGCCGGGGGCCTGGGCATGCTGCTCGCACGCAGCCGTTATCTGTTCATCGCGATGCACCGCCCGCGCTTCGCCGACCGCATCCTGGCCGAATTGCGCGGGATCATCGACGAAGCCGGCGGATCGCCCTTCTGGGACGGGCTGGCGGGTCGTTTCTTCGGAATGAATTTCCAGGATGCCGACCGCTTCAACGCCACCCATGGTCACCAATTCATCGCCGACCTCTTCCCCAAGCATCCGATCTATGTCGCGATGCTGACCGAGAGCGCGCGAAGCGTGATCGGGCTGCCCCACCCGTCGGGCCGTGCGGCGATGCGAATGCTGGAAAATGAAGGGTTTGCATTCGAGAATTACATCGACATCTTCGATGGAGGGCCGACCATGACCGCGCGTACCGACAAGGTGCGAAGCATCGCCGAAGCGGTGACGAGCAAGGTGGTCGCGATCGATGACGATGGCGGCGAACGCGCGCTCGCGGCCGCCGGGCATTTGTCGAGCTTCCGCTGCGCCTTCGCTCAATTGCGCACCGCCGCCGGCGGAATCGTGATCGACCGCGCCGGGGCCGCCGCGCTCGGCGTCGGCGAGGGCGACAACGTCACGCATATCGGCCGCTTCTGATGCCGCTGGTCGAGATCAATTTCGATGGCGTGGTCGGCCCGAGCCACAATTATGCCGGCTTGAGCCTGGGCAATCTCGCCGCGACCGGCAATGCCGGCCTGACTTCGCGCCCGCGCGAGGCGGCGCTAGAAGGCGTGGAGAAAATGCGCGCCAATCTCCGGCTCGGTTTGACCCAGGGGCTTCTGCCGCCGCACGACCGGCCCGACGATCGCTGGCTAGCCGCGCTGGCGACCGATTATGCCGCGGCGGCAACCCATTTGAAGGCGCAGGCCTTATCGGCCTCGCCGATGTGGGCGGCGAATGCGGCAACCGTGTCCCCTGCCCCCGACGCGGCTGATGGCCTATGCCATCTGACCGTCGCCAATCTGGTGACGATGGCGCATCGCAGCCACGAATGGCCCGAAACGCTGGTGCAGCTTCGCCTCGCCTTCGCAGATCCGGCGTTCCTGGTGCACCCGCCCGTCCCCGCCCCGTTCGGTGACGAAGGCGCGGCCAACCATATGCGGCTGTGCGAACGCCACGGTGAGCCCGGCGTCGAGATCTTCGTCTATGGCGAAAGCGGCGGCCCTTTTCCCGCTCGCCAGCGCCGCGAAGCGTCGGAGGCGGTTGCGCGCGCGCATCGCCTCGATCCGGCGCGGACCATCTTCGCCCAGCAATCGGTCGAAGCGATCGCCGCCGGCGCCTTTCACAACGACGTCGTCGCGGTCGCCAATCAACGCGTGCTGTTCGCGCACGAACTCGCGTTCGAGGACAAAGCCGGGCTGTACGCGGAGATCGCCTCAAAAGCGCCCTGGGCCGAGATCGTCGAGGTGCCGGCGCATCGAGTCAGCCTGTCCGACGCGATCCAATCCTATCTGTTCAACGCGCAGCTGGTGACGTTACCGGACGGCACGATGGCGCTGATCCTGCCCGGCGAGGCGCGTGGCAATGCCGCGGTCTGGTCCTGGCTCGGCGAGATGATTGCCGGCAACGGGCCGATCCGGCGCCTCGAAGTAGTCGACGTCCGCCAGTCGATGCGCAACGGCGGTGGCCCGGCCTGCCTCAGGCTGCGCGTGGTCTGCGATCCCGCGACGGTCGATCCCCGTTTCTTGGTCGACGAGGCGAAGCTCGATCGCATCGCCGCGGTGATCGAGGCGCATTGGCCCGAGGAGATCGCGATCGCCGAAATTGGCGAGCCGGCATTGCTCGATCGCATTCGCACCGCGCGCCGCGCCTTGCTCGATGCGCTCGGCCTGATCGAGCTTATCGACGGTAAACCGGCCGCCTACTGGGCCGGCCGGTTCTTCACCACGCGATCGAAATAATTGAAAATCGTCGTCCAGACATGGATATCCTTGCCCGCGGCATGGGTCTTGCCGGGGTAGAACATCATTTCGAACGGGCGATTGGTCGCCTGCATCCTCGCGGCGAACGCAGTCGAGTTTTCGAACACGACATTATCGTCGGACATTCCGTGGACCAGCAACAGCGGGTCGTTGATCTTCGGCGCATCGTCGATCGCGTCCGAGGTCGCATAGGCTTTGGCGTCCGCCTTGGGGTTACCCATGTAACGCTCGGTATAGTGCGTGTCGTAGAGTTCCCACTTGGTCACCGGTGCGCCGGCGACGCCACCGGCATAGACGCCCGGATTGGCCTCGAGCATCTTCAAGGTCATGTAGCCGCCATACGACCAGCCATAGATGCCGATCCGATCGGGATCGACATAGGCCTGCTGCTTGAGCCACTTGGCGCCGGCCAGTTGGTCCTGGACCTCGATCGATCCCATCGCGCGATAAATCTTGTCCTCGAACGTCTTGCCGCGATTGGGCGAGCCGCGATTGTCGAGCTGGAAGAAGATATAGCCCTTGCTCACGATCAATTGCTCGAGCGGGCTTTCCCAGCCGCGCGTCACGGTCTGGCTGTGCGGGCCGCCATAATGCTGGAAGAACACCGGGTAGCGTTTGCCCGGCTCCATCTGCGGGGTGATCATCTCGTAATAGAGATCGGTGCCGTCGGCCGCCTTGATCGTGCCGAACGTCCGCTGCCGATGCTGCCCGAGATACGGGTAATAAGGATGCCCCGGCTTGACCGCATTCTCATTGATCCAGCCAAGTTTCTTGCCGCCGGTATCGGCGAGATAGGTCTGCGGCGGCTGGTTCGGGTTCGAGCGCGTGACGATCAGTCGCGTCGCGGCGTCATCCATCACCGCCTTGTTGGTCCAGCCGCGTTCGGTCAGCCGTGTCACCGCATTGGGATGGGCGATATCGACCGCATAGAGCTGTTGCTCCAGCACATCGTCCTTGTTCGCCATGAAATAAAGCCGGCCACGCGCCTCATCGACGCCGACCAGGTCGGTGACTTGCCACGCCCCCTTGGTCAGCTGCGTCCACTTGCCCTTGGCGAAGCGATAGAGGTGCCCGAAGCCGTCGCGTTCGGACCACCAGATCAGGCTGCCGTCCTTCATCGCGTGGTAATTGTCGCTGAGATTGACCCAGCTGTCGGGCCCCGACTTCTCGCTGAACCAGGTTTTGGCCTTACCCGTCGCCGGATCGACCGCGAGCATGTCGAGTTCGGACTGGGCGCGATTTTGGCGCTGGACGAGCAATGTCTTGCCGTCGGGCGTCCAGTCGACCCGAGTGAGATAGATATCGGGGTCGTTCCCCAGGTCGACCTTGACCTTGCCGCCTGTCGCCGGGTCGACGACGTAGAGCGCGACCTGGACGTTGGGCGTGCCGGCCGAGGGATAGCGCTGGTCGAACACCTTGGTGCCCTCGGCGCCGATCGCGGCACGGGTAACGACGCCGACCGGCGCCTCATCGAAGCGTTCGACCGCGACCAATCGGTCGCCCGGCGCCCACCAATAGCCGGTGTCGCGATCCATTTCCTCTTGCGCGACGAATTCAGCCTCGCCCCAATGCACGGTACCGCCGCCATCCGTCGTCAGCGCCTTGGCCGCACCGCCCCCGAGTGGCTGAACGAACAGATTCTGGTCGCGAACGAAGCTGACGAAACCGCCCGCGGGGCTGATCACCGGGTTGAGCTCGCCGCCCGGGGTGTTGGTCAGGCGCTCGACCTTGCCATCCAGGTGCGCGAGATAGAGGTCGCCGTCGAGCGGGACCAGGATCGACTTGCCGTCGGGCGCCCAGTCATAAGCGACGATGCCCTTGTCGCCGGCGATGCGCGCGCGTTCGCGCTGCATCTTCTCCGCCTCGGACAATTCCGCACCGGTGCCGACTTTCTTCGAATCGACCAGCATCCGTTCCTCGCCGGTCGTGGTATCACGCGCCCAGAGGTCGAAACGGTTCTTCTCGTCGGCCCTGGGCTTGAGCAACGTCAGCAATTTGCCGTCGGGCGAGAGCTTCATCGCACGCGGCTGCGATCCGGACAGATCGGGGCTAGCGAACACCCGATCGAGCGTCAGCGTGCGCTGCGCATCGTCAGCAGCCATGGCATGCGTCCCGATCGCGAGCGCCGCCGCCAGCCCGATCATTCCACCGGTCAACCATGTCCGCATGTCCTTCGCGACTCCCGCATCGCCCGGCTGATCGCCGGCGTTGCCGCGGCTTATCGCGGGACCGGAACGTTCCGTAAAGGGCTGCGCGTCGATCGATATCCCTCTTGACCTCAACTATAGTTGAGGAACTATCTCACCGCGCACGAGCAGATTCAGTCGAAAGGATATATCCATGCCCGGCGCTTTCATCGAGCACGTCAACATCACCGTTCGCGATCCGGCGCTCAGCGCGAAGCTGATGCACGATCTGTTCGGATGGACCATTCGCTGGCAGGGCCCGTCGCTCAATGGCGGCCACACGATCCATGTCGGCGACGACCAATTCTACCTGGCGCTATACACCAGCCAGGGCGCGGAAACGCCCGACGACGCCTTTCGCAAGGGCCGCCCGCTCAACCATGTCGGCATCGTCGTCGACGATCTCGACGATGCCGAACGCCGCGTCGTCGCCGCGGGGCTCGAGCCGTTCAGTCATGGCGATTACGAGCCGGGCCGGCGGTTCTACTTCTACGACTATGACGGCACCGAGTTCGAGCTGGTCAGTTACCGCTGACGCCGACGCGCCTCCCGCCTCCCCGACCTTCGCCGCGGAGGTGGGAAAATTACGAAGCGCTCCAGCGGAAACAGCCCTTCAAATGGTCGTCGACCAGCCCACAGGCTTGCATCCAGGCATAGACGATCACCGGGCCGACGAACTTGAACCCGCGTTTGCGGAGTTGTTTCGAGACTTCCTCGGACAATTCGGTTTTCGCCGGCAGGTGTACACCGTCGCCCTTGAGCGGTTCGCCATCGACGAACGACCAGCAGAAGTCGGCGAAATCCTCGCCGGCATCGCGCATCGCCAGATAGGCACGCGCATTGCCGATCGTCGCCTCGATCTTGGCGCGCGAGCGGATGATCCGCGCGTCGCCGAGCAGCCGCTCGACATCGGACGCGTCGAACCGGGCGACCTTTTCCGGGTCGAAGCCCGCGAATACCTCGCGAAACGCGTCACGCTTCTTGAGGATGGTCGACCAGGACAGGCCCGCCTGAAAGCCGTCGAGTTGCAGCTTTTCCCATAAGGCCCGTCCGTCGCGTTCGGGCACGCCCCATTCGGTGTCGTGATACGCTTGCATCTGCGGATCGGCGCCCGCCCAGGGACAACGGTTGGTCATTCACGCGAGATAGCGCGCGGCGACGCGCTTAGCGATCCCGCAAGCTATACCGGCCGCAACCCATTTGCATTGCGCTATCGAAAACCGGCCAGCAGGATCGGCGTCGTTCGCGCGAAAGAGCAAGGAAGATCGCCATGTCCCGCTGGATCCCCGCTTGTCTACTGCTCGCCATCGCCGCGGCCGTCAGCCCGGCGGCGGCTAGCGAGCGCGCGTTCGACAAGGCGTTGACCGACTTTGGTGCGCTCCACCGAGCCGAAATCAAGCGCGCGGGCATCGTCGGCAGCAGCTTCTACGTCGTGCGCGACGGTCGTGTCGTCGTTGCCGATCATCTCGGCGATCAGGACGCCGATGCCAAGGTACCGGTGGACGCGCAGACCATCTATCATTGGGCGTCGATCACCAAAACGATGACCGGAATCGCGATCATGCAATTGCGCGATCGCGGCTTGCTCAGGCTCGACGACCCGATCGTCCGCTACGTCCCCGAGCTTGCCGGCGTGCACAATCCGTTCGGCGATACCGGCGCGATCACCATTCGGCAGCTGATGAGCCACAGCGCCGGCTTTGGCGGCGCGACCTGGCGCTGGCGCGACCGCGACTGGCAGCCGTTCGAGCCGCCGCGCTGGGAGCAGCTCAAGGCGATGATCCCCTATACCGAGGTCAAGTTCAAACCCGGCAGCCGGTTCAGCTATTCCAATCCCGGCATCGTCTATCTCGGCCAGGTGATCGAGCGCCTGTCGGGGGAGGATTTCGAAGTCTATATCGACAAGAACATCCTCCGGCCGCTCGGCATGTTTTCGAGCTATTTCGACCGCACGCCGCTTTATCTGCTGCCGCACCGGACGCACAGTTATTACATCCGCAATGGCAAGCGGGTCGAGGCGCCGTTCGACGTCGATACCGGCGTGACCGTATCCAATGGCGGGCTCAATTCGTCGCTGCCCGATATGGCGAAATATGTCGCCTTCCTGCTCGGCGATCCGGCGCGCCAGGGCGAATATGATGTGGTGCTCAAGCGGTCCTCGCTCGAGGAAATGTGGAAGCCGCAAATCTCGGCGGGCGAGGATTATACCCAGGGGCGGATGGCCAAGACGACCTGGAGCGGGCTGTCCTTCTTTCTCGACCAGACCGACGGTATCCGCATCGTCGGCCATAATGGCGACCAGAATGGGTTTCGCGCTTATCTGAGCCTGTGCCCCGACCAGCACATGGGAAGCTTGCTCACGTTCAATACCGAAACGCGCGAGGTGGAGAACGATCCCGGCAATCGCGACATGCCGGAATCGCGGATTGCGCTGGCGACGGACAGTCTGTGCAAGGCTGTGGCAGCGGCGGGTCGTTAAATCCTCCCCGTTTACGGGGAGGGGGACCAAGACGCGCAGCGGCTTGGTGGAGCGGGCGCGCCACAAGCGATATAGGTGCGGAGGGCCCCCTCCACCACCGCCTTCGGCGGCGGTCCCCCTCCCCGTGCCGGGGAGGATTTTGCCTATCGCGCCCTCAACAGCTTCCCCGAAAACCCAACCCTTTTCCCGCCCTCGAACGCCCGCTGGCCGTTCACCATCACCAGGTCGAACCCCTCGGCCATCGCGAAGGGATCGACATAGGTCGATCGCGCTTTGACCTTATTCGGATCGAACAGGACGAGATCGGCCTTCGCCCCAGCCCGCACCACGCCGCGATCTGACAGGCGCAGCGTCTGGGCGGGAAAGCCGGTTGCCTTGCGGACCATTTCCTCGATCGTCAGTTTCTTGTCGCGAACGACATATTCCTCGACCAATTTGGCGTAGGTGCCGGTCGCGCGCGGGTGCCGCATGCCAGGGCCGCCATCGGTCGAGAACGAGACGTTAGGATCGACCAGCAAGGTATCCTGCAACACCTTGTCCATCGTGAAATGCGCGCCTGATCCGCCGTCCGGCCCGAGTTTGATGAGCAGGTCGGCGTAGTGCATCCCCTCCCGCTGCGCCGCCTGGGCCAGGGTCCTGCCGGCATATGGCGCGGTGCCGATCAGCAACGCCTCCGGTCCGCCGCGCCGCGTCATCCGAGCGATCAGATAATCACGCAATTCCTGCCGTCGCCGTGCCAGAACAGCGGCATAATCGGTCGGCGGCAGCGCCCATTTCGGAAACAGGATCGCGATCCCGGTATAGCCGGCCTCATAAGGATATTCGTCGGCGGTGAGATCGATCCCGCGGCGGCGGAAATCGGCGACGAACGCGAGCAACTCGCGGCCGCGCTTCTCGCCTTTGCCGAACACCGACTTGAAGTGCGAGATATGCGGCCGCGCGGGCAGCGACGAGGCAACCAGTTCGTTGATCGACGCCTCGATCTCGTCATCATTCTCCGACCGCATATGGCTCATGCAGACGCCGCCATAGCGCGCGACGACCTTGCCGAGATTGCTTAGCTCGGGCGTCTCCGAATAGATTCCGGGCACATATTCAAGGCCGTAGGAAATTCCGAACGCGCCCATCCGCAGTTCGGAATCGAGTTGCGCCGCCATCCGATCGAGTCCGGCCGCATCGGGACGGCGCACCGAATCCGCCACACCGGCCGCGCGTCGTAATGTGCCATGGCCGGCCAGCAGCGCGACGTTGATATCGATCCGAGCGCTATCGACGGCCTGCATCCAGCTTCTAGGGTCGAGGTCCTTGCCGACCCTGGGGCCTTCGCCGTCTTGGCCGAGGGTAACGGTGGTGACGCCCATCGCCAGGAACGTCTCGTAGGAATCGTGCAGCGGATCGCCATGGCTGTGCATGTCGATAAACCCGGGGGCGAGCACCCTGCCCTCGCCCGCGACAACCTGCGCTTTCGACCCAAGCGCTTTACCGCTCGCCGGCAGGATCCGCGCGATCCGGTCGCCGGTTACGAGCACATTGGCGAGACGCCCCGGTGCCCCGGTCCCATCGACCAGCATGACCTCGCGAAACAGCGTCGCTGGTTCATCCAGAGCTGCGGCGCAAACCGCCCAGTTCGCCAATCCTCCGGCCGCGACCGCTCCGCCGATCAGCTGCCGCCGCGTCAGGCGCTGGGACATGGGCTCTCCCTCTCTCATTCTCGATCCCGAGAGGGCAGACTAATCGCGATCTCCTCGTTTCCGCCATAGATTGAAAGGGAGCAGCCATAGCCCGCCGGCATAGGCGTTAGACCGCCTCGCCGCGCGTCAGCGCAAAAAAGGCGCGGAGGATGACCTCCGCGCCCTTTCTGTTTCTCGCGAGACTTCGTCGCTTACGCGGCGTTGTCGCCACGCGTGTCGCGGCGCTCGGCGATACGCGCCGACTTGCCGGTACGACCGCGCAGATAATAGAGCTTGGCACGACGCACCGCGCCCTTGCGGACCACTTCGATGCTGTCGATGTTCGGCGAATAGAGCGGGAAGACGCGCTCGACGCCCTCACCGAACGAAATCTTGCGCACGGTGAAGTTGCTGCCCATGCCCTTGTTCGAACGCGCGATGCACACGCCTTCGTAATTCTGGACGCGGGTGCGTTCGCCTTCGACCACCTTCACGCCGACCCGCAGCGTGTCGCCGGGGCGGAATTCCGGAATCTTCTTGGCCTCTACGAACTTCGCAATGTTCTCGGCCTCGAGTTGCTGGATGATGTTCATCTCAGTCGTCCTTCTTTCGTCGCCGCGCGCCAGAGGGAGGCTGGACCCGAGCGCCCTCGTGGCGCTCCCAAAGATCCGGTCTCCGTAACCGTGTATCTGCCTCGGCCATCGACTTTCGCCAGGCCGCGATCTTCGCATGATCCCCCGATCGCAGCACTTCGGGGATCGTGCGCCCTTCCCATTCAACAGGTCGGGTATAATGCGGATATTCGAGAAGGCCGCTTTCGAAGCTCTCTTCATCTCCGCTGGAAGGCGCGCCCATTACGCCGGGAAGCAGCCGAATGCAAGCGTCCAGCAGCACCAGCGCCGCCATCTCTCCGCCCGACAGGACATAGTCGCCGATCGACACCTGTTCGACTGGCCGTGCGTCGAACAATCGTTCGTCGAATCCCTCGAACCGCCCGCACAGCACGATGGCGCCGGGACCGGCCGCAAGATCGCGAACACGCTCTTGAGTGAGCGGCCTCCCCCGCGGCGTCATCGCCAGGATCGGCCGCCCGTCCGCCACGCTGTCCAACGCGCTCGCCACCACATCGACGCGGAGCACCATCCCCGCACCGCCACCGGCCGGCGTTTCGTCCACCGTACGATGCTTGTCGATTGCGAAGTCGCGAATGTTGACCGCGTCGAGGCTCCATTTTCCCTCGCCCAGCGCGCGTCCCGCCAGCGACGTGCCGAGCGGGCCCGGGAACATGTCAGGATAGAGAGTGAGGACGGTGGCGGCGAACGTCATGCCATCCGCCCCGTTCTGAGCGCGATGGCCCAATCGTAGCTGCCGTTCATTTCCGCGCGCCGGGCGGCGCCCTCGTGATCATAGTCAATCGCCCGGAGCGTTACCGCCGTTCGATCGACAATGGCATAGCGCGCGCAAGGATCGCCTACCTCCACGCGATAGGCGACCGGATGATCATCATCATAGGCCTGCAGCCCGACCGAGCCGGGATTGGCGATGGTCCGGCCGTCTTCCAACGTCACGATACGTGGCACGTGGGTATGCCCGCACAGGATCAACGCTTCGCCGCGATCCGCCGCTCGCTCCGATGTCTCTGCCTCGGTCGCTTCGCGGGCCGCGCCGCCATCGACGGTATGGAGGAAATGTTCGACGTCATCGGTCGGTGTGCCGTGGCACAGCAGCACATCCGGCGACAATTGCAGCGTCGGCGGCAGGCTTGCCAGCCATTGGAGGTGCCGGTCGTTCAGGGCATCGCTGGCAAAAGCGTCGCTCGCGCCCATCCGCGCGCGGTCGATGGTCAGCAATTGGCGCTCATGATTGCCTGCGATCGTCGGCCAGACACGCTCGATCAGGAGATCGGCGGTTTCCGCTGGCCAGAGCGGCCCGGACAGAGAGTCGCCGAGATTGACGAATCCGGTGCAGCCTTGCGCCTCGGCATCGGCGATCACAGCCTCCAATGCGGCCAGATTGCCATGGATATCAGTCAGCACCGCCAGCCGGGTCATGCGCACCTCGCGTAACCGAAGGTAGCAGGCGTAAAGAGAGGAAAATCGGCGAGCGTCATCTATCGACCATTGCCTGCGCCGTCCGAGACGGCAAGGGGCGCCTCATCCGCCGGCACGAAAAGGGCTGCGTACAGAAATGCGTGATCACGTCTTCCCTTTTGCCGCTCGCCGTCATCCCGGCTAGAGGCGCGCCCGCCATGAGTGACGCTGCCTTCTCCGCGCTGGGATTCGATTTCGGCACCACCAATACTGTAATCGCCGCAGCACAGGCCGATACCGCCGAGCTGGTGATGCTCGACGGGCCCGAAGGCCGCGATGCGGTGTTCCGTTCGGCCTTGTGCTTCTGGGAAGAGGGCGATGCTCGGGTCGCACTCGGTGCCGATGCCGGCCCTTGGGCGATCCGCGACTATCTCGATTTCCCGCAAGGCAGCCGCTTCATCCAATCGTTCAAGTCGGTCGCGGCGAGTACGAGCTTCGAGCACGCCACCATCTTCGAACGCCGCATGCGGTTCGAGAATCTCGGCCAGTTGTTCCTGCGCAAGCTGGCCGCGCGATCGGACAGGCGATTGGCGCAGACCGCATCGCGCGTCGTCGTGGGACGGCCGGTCGAATTCGCCGGCAGCCGACCCGATGAGGCACTCGCCAGGCAACGTTACGACCTGATGTTCGCCGCCCTCGGCACCGACATTCATTATGTCTACGAGCCGCTCGGCGCCGCATTCAGTTATGCATCGCGGGTCACCGACCCAGCCACGATTCTGGTCGCCGATTTCGGCGGCGGCACCAGCGATTTCTCGGTAGTGCGGATAGAGGCGCCGGGCGCGCCGCGCCGCTGCACCCCGCTGGGTCATGCTGGTGTCGGCATCGCCGGCGACCGGTTCGATGCGCGGATCATCGACAATCTGGTGATGCCATTACTCGGCAAGGGCGGGTCCTACCGATCGTTCGACAAAATCCTCGATATTCCCGGTGGTTATTTCAGCGACTTCGCGGATTGGTCGAAACTGGCGCTGATGCGCAATCGGCGTACCTTGGCGGATCTCGAAAAGCTTCGCCGCGCCGCGCTCGACCCCGCCGCGATCGGCAGGATGATCGCCGTGATCGACCAGGAGCTCGGCTATCAATTGTACGACGCCGTCGGCCAGCTCAAGCGCGCGCTGTCGGCATCCGACCATGCCCATTTCCATTTTGCCGGCGCCGGTCTTGCGATCGAGGCCGACGTCACGCGCGACGCGTTCGAGACCTGGATCGCACCCGATATCGCGCGGATCGAAGCCGCCGCCGATCGCGCGCTAGCGGCCGCCGATATCGCCCCGGCCGATGTCGATCGCGTCTTCCTGACCGGCGGCACCTCATTGACCCCGCGCATCCGGCGCTTGTTCGCAGACCGTTTCGGCGAGGAGCGGATCGCGTCAGGCGGCGAGCTGACCTCGATCGCGCATGGATTGGCGTTGATCGGGCAACAGGAGGATCTCGCCGCCTGGGCAGCGTGAGCCGTGGAATGCCAAGCCGGCGTCAGCCCTGATCGACGAACGCCGCGGCGACGACCAGCCGCTCGCTATCCCATTCGGGAACCGCCTCGGGGCGCATCGGCACCATGAAGCGCTTGCCGGGTTTGCCGCCCTCGGCCGGCCGCTCGATCTCGATCACATCGCCGGCACCGAAATTCTCGATCAGCACGACGTGCCCTAGCGGCTCTCCGGCATCGGACACCACCGCCAGGCCGAGCAGATCGGCGTGGTAATATTCGCCCTCGCCCAGCGGCGGCAGCGCCGACCGCGGTACGGTGAGCTCGGTGCCGCGCAGTTTCTCGGCGGCAGTGCGGTCAGGGATTTCGGCGAAACGCGCGATCGCACCCTGCGGCGTGATGCGCAGCGCCTTCAGCGTCAACGCGCCGGCGTTGAAGCTTTTGTGCGGCTTCAGATCCTCGGCGAAGACCTTCAGGCGAACTTCTCCTGTCACGCCATGCGCGCCGGTGATGACGGCGAGCGTGACGGGCTGAGAAGCCCTCTCCCCGCTGGGGAGAGGCTTTGGGAGAGGGGCAGTGCGAGAGGACGCCGCCTGCGACTCCCCCTCTCCCCGACCCTCTCCCCGATGGGGAGAGGGAGTTTTCGGCATCAGCCCTCGGCGGGAGCCTGAGCGCTCTTGGCCTCGTCGGCGCCGGTATCGCCGGCGTCGCTGTCGGGTGTCGCTTCGTTGGCGGGCGCTTCCTCGGCAGCGGCTTCGACCGCGGGAGCCTCCTCCGCCGCGGGAGCTTCCTCAGCGGCAGGAGCCTCTTCGGCAACCGGCGCTTCAACCGGCGGYGTTTCTTCGGCGACCGCCTCGGCAACGGCTTCGGCCTCGGGCGTCGGCTCTTCGGTCGCGGCTTCGACCTCGGCGGCAATCACGGCCTCGGCTTCGTTCTGCTTGGCGGTTTCCGCGGCCTCGGCAGCTTCGGCAGCCTTCGACGCACGCTCTTCGACGCGCTCCTTGGCCTTCTCGCCCGGCTCACCCTTCTTCGGATTGTTGCGGGCCGCACGCTCCTTGACGCCGGCGACGTCGAGGAAACGGGCGACGCGGTCGGTCGGCTGCGCACCGACGCCCAACCAATGCTTGGCGCGATCGGCGTCGAGGACGACGCGCTTCTCATCGTCCTTGGCCAGCAGCGGATTGTAGTTGCCGATCTTCTCGATGAACTTGCCGTCACGCGGGCTGCGCGCGTCGGCAACGACGATACGGTAATACGGACGCTTCTTCGAACCGCCGCGCGAAAGACGAATGCTCAGTGCCATTTTAGTTCAACTTCCTTCTTCAGATTCTTTGATAACTGGATCCCGGCCTGCACCGGGATGACGGCTTCGCCGTCACTTCTTTTTCACGTTCATGAAATTCTGGAACCCGGGCGGCAGCTTGGCCCCCGTGCCGGGCAGGCCGGGAAGCCCGCCCATCTGGTTCATCGCATCACCGAGCTCGGGCCCGCCCATCGCGTTGCCGAGCCCGCCGAGGCCGCCGCCCGGGCCGCCTTTGCCGAGCATCGCCATCATGCCCTTCAGCCCGCCCATCTTCTTGATGCGCTTCATGGCGGTGGCCATTTCCTGGTGCATCTTGATCAGCTTGTTGACGTCCTGAACGGTCGTCCCCGATCCGTTGGCGACGCGGATCTTGCGCTTGGCGTTGAGCAGTTCGGGCTTGGTCCGCTCCTTGGGAGTCATCGAGGTGATGATCGCGTCCATCCTCAGCAGGATGCGGTCGTCCATCCCCGATTGCGACATCGCCGCTTGCGCTTTCTTCATGCCGGGGATCATTCCCGCCAGCGCGCCGATGCCGCCCATCTTCTTCATCTGCTGCAACTGGCTGCGCAGGTCGTTCATGTCGAACTGACCCTTGGACAGCCGCTGCGCCATGCGCTCGGCGTCTTCCTGCTGGATCGATTCGGCGGCACGCTCGACCAGGCTGACGACGTCGCCCATGCCGAGAATGCGGCCGGCGACGCGGCTGGGGTGGAAACCCTCGATCGCGTCGAGCTTTTCGCCGGTACCGGCGAACTTGATCGGCTTGCCGGTGACCGCGCGCATCGACAGCGCCGCGCCACCACGGGCATCGCCGTCCATCCGGGTCAGCACGACACCAGTCAGCGGCACCTGGTCGGAGAAGGCGCGCGCGACGTTGACTGCGTCCTGACCGGTCAGACTGTCGACGACGAGCAGGATTTCCTGCGGCTTTGCGATGTCGGCGACCGCCTTCATCTCGTCCATCAGGCCCTGATCGACGTGCAGACGGCCCGCCGTGTCGAGCATCAGTACGTCGAAGCCCTGGAGTTTCGCCGCCTGGATCGCGCGCCGGGCGATATCGACCGGCTGCTGCCCCTGGACGATCGGCAGAGTCGCAACCTCGGTCTGCTCGCCCAGGATCGCCAGCTGTTCCTGCGCGGCTGGGCGATTGACGTCGAGCGACGCCATCAACACCTTCTTGCGATCGCGCCCGCCCTGACCGCTGGTCAGGCGCTTGGCGATCTTGGCGGTCGTCGTAGTCTTGCCCGAGCCTTGCAGGCCGACCATCATCACGACGGCGGGCGGCGTGACGCCGAGATTGAGCTCGCTCTCGTCCGCGCCGAGCATTTCGACCAGGCCGTCATGGACGATCTTGACGACCTGCTGGCCTGGCGTGATCGACCGCAGCACTTGCTGGCCGACCGCCTGCTCGGTGATCTTGTCGACGAAATCGCGCGCAACCGGCAGAGCGACGTCCGCCTCGAGCAGCGCAACGCGCACTTCGCGCATCGCCGCGCGCACATCCGCCTCGGTCAGCGCGCCACGGCCACGCAACCGGTCGAATACACCGCCAAGACGATCGCTCAGGCTGTCGAACATAAACAAATCACTCCCATCCGAACCCTAAAACGCACAAAGCGCCGGCGGACGAAACCTCGTCGGCCGGCGTCACCACATGGGTGCTCCTTGTCGCGTTCGCAAAGGGAACGGTGCCGGCCCGATAGCGACACCTCGCGAAAAACGCAACCCGGCGCCGGCCCTTAACATCTTCTTGACCTCGCGGTGCGATCAGCAGGGCTGGACAGAGCCGCGGACGCGCGGTTTCGAAGAAGGGGATACGGGGCATGAGCGAACCGGCCGCAGCCCGGCGCGATCTGTTGAGCGGCGCGATCACGGTCGCCGCGATCCTGATGTTCATCGGCACCGGCAGCCAGGTGCTGTCGATGGTCCTGAGCAACTGGATGCACCATGACGGTGGCACCGACCAGACGCTGATCATCGCCCTGCTCCTCAATGTCGCCCTGATTCTGTTCGGCTGGCGTCGTCATCGCGATCTGGCCAACGAAGTCACGGTGCGCACCGCGGCCGAGGAACGTGCCAACGTCCTCGCCTCCAGGGACCCGCTCACCGGCTTCCTCAATCGCCGCAGCCTGGCCGAGGAAGGCGCCGCGATGCTGGTTCGCGCCGACCGCCGCCATAAGGCGATGGCGCTGATGATGCTCGATCTCGACCATTTCAAGACGATCAACGACATGCATGGCCATACCGTCGGTGACGCGCTGTTGCGCGCCGTGGCTGACGAAATGGCGACCGCATTGCCCGAAAGTGCGCTGCTCGCGCGGTTCGGCGGCGACGAATTCGCCTGCGCGATGCTGTTCGATCCGGAAAATCCCGACAGCGTCGAGCGCGTCGCCGAACGGCTGGTGTCGCGGATGAGCCAGCCCTTTCACGTCGAAGGGCTCAACCTTCATGTCACCTGCTCGATCGGCATCGCCCGCAGCGATCGCGACGCGGCGACGATCGACGCTTTGCTGCGCTCGGGCGACATCGCGATGTACGCGGCCAAGAATGCCGGGCGTAATCGCCACGCCTGGTTCGACGTATCGATGGAGCGCGAGCTCCAGTCGCGCAACGAGCTCGAAAGCAGCTTGCGCGTCGCCATCCCGCGCGGCGAGATCGTTCCTTATTTCGAACAGCAGATCGACCTGGTCACCGGGCGTCTGACCGGGTTCGAGGTACTGGCGCGCTGGGAACACCCGCAACGCGGCGTAATGATCCCCGACCAGTTCATCCCGATCGCCGAGGAAACCGGCATGATCGCGGATTTGTCGCTATCGTTGATGCGCCAGGCCTTCCTGTCGGCACGCGACTGGCATCCGCAGCTGCAATTGTCGGTCAACATCTCGCCATGGCAGCTCAAGGATCCCTGGCTGGCGCAAAAGATCATCAAGCTGCTCACCGAAACCGGCTTTGCGCCGAGCCGGCTCGAAATCGAGATCACCGAAAGCTCGCTGTTCGACAATCTGGCGATGGCGCAGTCGATCGTCGCCAGCCTGAAGAACCAGGGTATCAAGCTTGCGCTAGACGATTTCGGCACCGGCTATTCCAGCCTCGCCCACCTTCGCGCGCTGCCGTTCGACCGTATCAAGATCGACCGCAGCTTCGTCATGTCGGTCAACCAGAATCCGGAGAGCGCCGCGATCGTCAACGCGATCGTCGGCCTTGGCGAAAGCCTCAATCTGCCGATCACCGCGGAAGGGATCGAGGACAAGGCAATTGAAGAGCGCCTGCGTGGCCTGGGTTGCGCGCGCGGCCAGGGCTATGTCTATGGCCGCCCGCTGACCGCCGGCAATGCTCGCCGCCTGCTCGCCGAGCGCCGCTTGCTGATCGCGCCCGACGCGGTTGACGCCCTATCAGATTCCGATCCCGCTACCAGCCGACGCCTGGCTGGCTGAGATATTCGCGCTCGATCACGGTAGAGCGCCGACCCAATGCACGATTACGCGACGGGAACCGTCCGAATCGCTCGATCACCGCTGCGTGATCGTGCGCGAACCCCAGATTCTGCTCGTCGCCGAGCGCGGTGAAGCGCTCGACGCTGAGTTGCTGCAGCTCCGGATCCTCGGCATGCATCAACGGCATATAGAGGAACGCGCAGCGCTCCGCCGGCAGCTTGCGGTCGAACCCGCGTAACAATCCATACAAAGTCAGTTCGCGCGCCAGCCCGTCATGTTCGAATGCCGCGCCCTCGTCGCGGAACATATTGCGCGAGAATTGGTCGATCAGGATGGTAGCTGCAAGCAAGGTGTCGGGCGTGCTGCGCCACCCCCAGGCCGCGCTCTCGACCACTTTCAGCCTTAGCGGTCCGAACCGTTCGGCGATCGCCTCGTCGAGCGTGATCGACTTGACCCAATGCTGCTCCTCGCTCAACTCCTCGAACCAGAAGTGCAACACGCGCGCCGCCTCGTCGTGGACTTCCCCGCGCTTCGCTCCTAGATCGTCGCCCATGTCATCCCTTCCGCAGCCCGAGGTAATCAGTCTCGGGTGCCGCCTCAACATCGCAGAGAGCGAGACGATCCAGCGCATGCTGGACGGCCGCGATGTCGTCGTGATCAATAGCTGCGCCGTAACCAATAGCGCGGTCAAGCAGACCCGCACCGCGATCCGCCGCGCCCGCCGTGCCCGCCCCGGGGCGATGCTCGCGGTGACTGGCTGCGCTGCGCAGATCGACCCGGCGAGTTTCGCGGCCATGCCCGAAGTCGATCGTGTGATCGGCAATGGCGAGAAATTGCTGCCCGAGGCCTGGGCATCAAACGACGCGCTGATCGTCGGCGACATGACGCGCGTGACCGAAATCGCGCCGCACCTCGCCATTGCGGTCGATCAGGCGCGCGCGTTCGTCGAGGTGCAAAACGGATGCGACCATCGCTGCACCTTCTGCGCGATCCCGTTCGGACGCGGACCGAGCCGCTCGGCGCCCGCCGGAGCCGTGATCGAAGCGATTGAGCGCGTCGTCGCGGCAGGCAAGAACGAGGTCGTGCTGACCGGGGTCGACTTGACCAGTTACGGCCACGATCTGCCGGGCAGCCCGACGCTGGGCAGCCTGGTCGAGCGTATCCTGACGCGTGTTCCCGCCCTTCCCCGCCTGCGCCTGTCCTCGATCGATGCGCCGGAGATTGATGACCGCCTGTTCGAGTTGCTGACGCAGGAAGCGCGCGTGATGCCGCATCTCCATCTCTCGCTCCAGGCCGGTGACGACATGATCCTCAAGCGGATGAAGCGCCGCCACTCGCGCGCGGATGCGGTACGGCTGGTCGAGCGGCTCAAGACGGCACGGCCCGACATCGCGATCGGCGCCGACCTGATCGCGGGCTTCCCGACCGAGGACGAACCAATGGCGGCGAACAGCCTTGCGCTGATCGACGATTGCGACATCGTCCACGCCCATATCTTTCCTTACAGCCCGCGCGCCGGAACCCCAGCCGCTCGGATGCCGCAGGTCGACCTGGAGTTGCGTCGCGAGCGTGCCGCCGGGCTGCGAGAGGCGGCGGCGAAGCGCAAGGCGCGGTGGCTCGATAGCCTGATCGGCACGACGCAACAGGTGCTGGTCGAAGCGCCCGGTAATCGCGGACATAGCGCGAGTTTCGCCGAGTTTGAACTAAACGCTGGCCATAATGTCGGCTCGATCGTGCCAATCGCAGTCCGCTCTGCCAATATCCGTCATCCCCGCGAAAGCGGGGACCCAGCTCCTGCCGTTTCAACCCGTGGAGGGGGCCGGGAGATGGGCCCCCGCTTTCGCGGGGGTGACGAAGAAGCAGACGTAGTAGAAAGAGAAATGGCCGTTACCGCATGAGCACGACACCATCCTGGCATCAGCGCCTGCTCGGCGGGTTCAAGCGGACGTCTGACCGCCTGGTCGGCAACCTCGCCGGTCTCGGCACCGCGCGGCTCGACGATGCGACGCTCGACGATATCGAGGAAGCGCTGATCGCGTCCGACCTTGGCCCCGCCACCGCCAAACGCATCCGCGACCGGCTGGCCGAAGGCAGCTTCGAGCGCGGCATGGAGGAGCTCGGCATTCGTCTGGTCGTCGCCGAGGAGATCGAGAAGGTCCTCGAAAAGGTCGCCAAGCCGCTCGAGATCGAAGCGTTTCCCCGGCCACAGGTCATCCTGGTGATCGGCGTCAACGGATCGGGCAAGACCACCACCATCGCCAAGCTCGCGCATTGGCTGGTCGAACAGGATTACGGCGTCATGCTGGCGGCGGGCGATACGTTCCGCGCGGCGGCGATCGGCCAGCTCGCGACCTGGGCCGAGCGTGTCGGGGTACCGATCGTCAAAGGTGCCGAGGGCGGTGACGCCGCGGGGATCGTGTTCGAAGGGGTCAAGCAGGCGACCGATAAGGGTATCGATGCGCTGATCGTCGACACTGCCGGGCGCCTGCAGAACAAGCGCGAGCTGATGGACGAGCTCGCCAAGATCCGTCGCGTGCTCGGGCGCATCAACCCGGCGTCGCCGCATGACGTGATCCTGGTGCTCGACGCCACCACTGGCCAGAACGCGCTCAGCCAGATCGAGGTATTCAAGGAAGTCGCGGGCGTGACCGGGTTGGTGATGACCAAGCTCGACGGCACCGCGCGCGGCGGCGTGCTGGTCGCGGCCGCCGAGCAATTCGGCCTGCCGATCCATGCCATCGGAGTGGGCGAGACGCTGAGCGACTTGCGCCCGTTCGACCCCAAGGAAGTTGCCCGGATCATCGCGGGCGTCGAGGAGCTGGTGCGATGAGCGCGACGAGCAAGAACGGAACCGCCGGCCTGCGCCTGGCGATAGATTATGCGCCGCTGGTGATCTTTTTCCTCGTCAATTTCCTCGCGCCCCAGGCGCTGACGATGAAGCTTGTATCGAGCTTCAGCCACTCGCTGTCGGACCTCGACCAGATGTCGGCGCTGGTAGTGTCACGCGCCATCGTCGCGACGTCCGCCTTCATGCTGGCGACGGTGATCGCGCTGGTGGTGTCGCGGATCAAGCTGGGCAGCATCTCGCCGATGCTATGGATTTCGGGCGCATTGGTGCTCGTGTTCGGCGGGCTGACCATCTATTTTCACGATCCCAAATTCATCCAGATGAAGCCGACCTTCGTCTATGCGGTGTTCGCCGCGATCCTGGGGTTCGGCTTGCTGACCGGCAAACCGCTGCTCGAGCAATTGCTCGGCACCGCTTATCCCGGTCTGTCGCCGCTTGGCTGGCAGAAGGTGACGCGCAACTGGGCGCTGTTCTTCCTCGGCATGGCGATCCTCAACGAACTGGTGTGGCGCAACACCAGCTTCGATTTCTGGACTGCGTTCAAATTGTGGGGCGCGATCCCGATGACCTTCATCTTCGCGCTCGCCAACGTGCCGATGATGATGAAACACGGCCTGATGAGCGAGGTCGGCGACGCGGCGGCGAAAGAACTGCCGCCGGAATGAATATCACGGCGATTTAGTGTTTTTCGGCAGGAACGTTGGCGCGCGTCGCGCCGTTCTAGGACGACCTTGAGCCGCCATCATGCCCATTGGAGCGCGACGCGATATGATACACCCCAACCTGCCGACTAAATCCTCTTGAGTGCGCGGTCGCCGATAGCGGCATGGAGCGGGCTGGCGTTCGATAGCTGGGCTTTGGCCTGGGAAGCGTCGGCCGTGGTCGGCTTGCGTCTTGCAGAAATCGCACGCGGCGACGGCACATTGGCGGAAGCCTCGCTGATGACGTCCGAAAAGATTGCCGCCGCGATCGAACTGCAGGCGTCCTTGGTCGCCGGCGGGCTGACCATGACTCCGTTGCAGGGCGCCGAACGTGCCGTGCGACTTTACCGCCGAAAGGTCCGGGCCAATCGTCGCCGATTGAATGCCTCCGCGCGGAAATAGAAGCGCTCTCCAGGACTAGCCCGACCGACCGCTTCATGCTTAGGCGCAGTTCATGAAAGCCGATAACAACCGGGTCTTGATCATCGCATTGGCCGCCAATGTCGGCATCGCGGTCGCCAAGTTCGTCGCGGCGGCGATCACCGGATCGTCGGCGATGCTGACCGAAGGCGTGCACAGCCTGGTCGATTCCACCAACCAATTGTTGCTGATGTACGGGCAGAAGCGCGCCGCCAAACCGGCCGACGCGCTCCATCCCGCGGGATATGGCCGCGAACTCTATTTCTGGAGTTTCGTCGTCGCTCTGCTGGTGTTCGCGCTGGGCGCGGGCGTGTCGGTCTACGAAGGCGTGCTGCACTTCCTCGAGCCGGAGCCGGCGGTGTCGCCGCTGATCGCTTATGGCGTGCTGGCGATCGCTTTTGCGCTCGAGGGTGGATCGACCATCGCAGCGTTCCGTGAATTCAACACAGCGCGCGGCGGTCAGTCGTGGCTGCGGGCGCTGACCTCGACCAAGGACGCGACCACCGTGATCGTGCTGCTGGAGAATGGCGCGGCGATGGCAGGTATCTTGATCGCGGCGGTTGGACTGGCGCTGTCGCAAGTGACCGGCGACCCGCGCTTCGATGGCATCGCGTCGGTCCTGATCGGCCTGTTGCTCGGCGTCGTCGCGATCTTCCTCGCGCGCGAGGCGAAGGGCCTGCTGATCGGCGAAGCCGCCGATCCCGAACTCATCGCCGGCATTCGCCGTGCGGCGACGCGCGAGGGCATCATGGGCGTGGGCGAGATCATGACGATCCACAATGCCCCGACCCAGATCGTCGCGGCGGTCAATGTGGATTTCGACAATCGGCTGAGCGCGGGCGATGTCGAGCGGATCGTCGATGCGATCGAACGCGATTTGCAGGCCGAGTTTCCCAGCATCCATCGAGTCTATGTACGGCCCCATGAGGATGCCGGGATGAAATTGGACGCGCGTGGGCTGATCAGGACGTGACGGTGTACGACCATCGCGCCGGCTCCGGCCGAGCGATGACCGAAGAGATGCGGCACGCATCCTCGACCCTGTTCCGCGGCGCGACCTTCCTTGGCGCGTGCCTGCGGACGCCGATCGCGCACGATGTCGAAAGCGGATTGCCCGCGATCGTCGGCCGCCACCGCGCGAAGGTGATCGGCAACGGGCTGCGCGAACTCGACCGCTTCCTCAACCTGTTGATTGACGCCGCTTCGACCGCGGAGGGGCTGCCCGTCCACCCCGGCCAACGCAACACGGCGAACAAGCTATCCGCATATCGCGCTGCAAAATCGCTCCCTAACGATGACGACGCGCGGTTGCGCGCGCTGGGGCGATCGCGCGACTGCCTCTTCCACTGCGGCGGGCGCGTCCGTCGCGGCGATCGTCGCGACGCGCTGGCGATGACCGTGGGATGGCCCGCACGGGCCGGATACGGCGCGGCGCTCGATCGCGTGATGGTGGGCCAGGATTTGCACGTGACGCGCAGCGATCTCGACGATGTCTGTCTTTTTTATCGCGAGATCGCGCGCAATCTGTGCAGCGGGGTTGGTCGAGTGCCAGTCGCGGCGTTGCGTTGAGGTTCTCCCAACGAAAAAGGGCCCCGCCAACGCGGAGCCCTTCGTTATTCGATCGTAGCGGGGATCAGCCGGCGACGCTGTCGTAGATCCGCCCGGCTTCGTCCCAGTTCACCACGTCCCACCAGGCCTTGAGATAGCCGGGACGGTCGTTCTTGTAGGTGAGGTAATAAGCGTGTTCCCACACGTCGTTACCCAGGATCGGCGTGCCCTTGTCCTTGGCATCGTCCATCAGCGGATTGTCCTGGTTGGGGGTCGAGACGACCTTCAGCGCGCCCGACGAATCCGCGATCACCCAGGCCCAGCCCGAACCGAATTGGCCCGCGCCCTTGGTGTTGAAATCTTCCTTGAGCTTGTCGAGACCGCCATAAGCATCGATCGCCGCGGCCAGCTTGCCCGACGGCTGCGTGGTGCCGGCCGGCGCCATGATCCGCCAGAAGAAGGCGTGGTTCCAGAACCCGCCGCCATTGTTGCGGACGAGCGGCGGCTGCGACGAGATCACGCCGAGGATTTCCTCGATTGTCTTGCCTTCCAGCTTGGGATCGGCGGCGACGCCCTCATTGAGCTTGGCGGTATAGGCCGCGTGATGCTTGTCGTGGTGGAACGTCATCGTCTCCTTGGAGATGGTCGGCTCCAGCGCGTCATAGGCATAGGGCAGCGGGGGGAGTTCGAAAGCCATAAGGATCCTCCGTCTTTTGAGCGGCTATAGGGGAACGTCGCCAAGCGAACGCCCATGCCCGCCAAATGGGTCCGCGATTGTCGTTGCGCAAGCGATTCCATCGCTCTCGCGGCGCTTTCTATCCCGGCAAAAGGTCGTGACGCCTGAGCGCGTGGCGCAACTGGTCGTAACTCAACCCCAAAGCGTCCGCGGTCTGGCGCTGGTTGAAGCGGTTGGCGGCGAGCGCCTTGGTCAGCACGTCGCGCTCGAAGCGCGCGACCCGGCTCTTAAAATCGCCAGGTTCGCTCTCGCCGGGCGGCGGTGGCGGAGCCGCGACATGGTCGACCATCGGCGCGGGCTGCGCGCCGGCGCCCGGACGATGGGGTGACTGGAACGGATCGAACTCGATATGCGCGATCGGCACATCCTGTTCCCAGCGATAGACCGCGCGCTCGATCACGTTACGGAGTTCGCGAACGTTGCCGGGCCAACGATAGTCGATCAGCGAATCTAGCGCTTCGGGCGAGAAGCCATGCCAGTCACGGTTCATTTCCGCCGCCATGCGCCGTCCGAAATGGTCGGCGAGCACCGGGACGTCCCCTGGCCGTGCGCGCAACGGCGGCAAGGTCACCACTTCGAAGCTCAACCGGTCGAGCAAGTCGGCGCGAAACTGGTGCCGCTCGACCTTTTCGGGAAGATGTTCGTTCGTCGCCGCGACGATGCGGACGTCGACGCGGATCGGATGCGACGAGCCGATCCTCGTGACTTCGCCATATTCGACCGCGCGAAGCAATCGCTCCTGGGCCGCCATGCTGAGCGTGCCGAGTTCGTCGAGGAACAAGGTGCCGCCATCGGCTTCCTCGAACCGCCCCGCCCTCGCCTTGGTCGCGCCGGTGAACGCGCCCGCTTCATGGCCAAACAATTCCGCTTCGATCAGCGTCTCGGGCAGTGCCGCGCAATTCATGATGATCAGCGCCTGGTCCCAGCGCGGACTGAGGCGATGGAGACGCTCCGCAACCAGCTCCTTGCCGGTCCCGCGCTCACCGATCACCAGCACCGGACGGTCTAGCGCGGCGGCGCGGCTAGCGCGTTCCAGCGCGTCGAGAAAGGGTCCCGATTGCCCGATGACCTGCGTCGTCCGTTCCATGCCCACGACTTGGTGTATTTTGCCAATGTTTGGCAAGTGTAAATCGCCAAACGACCTCCACTTCCGAGCAGAAACGGCAGATTTCCGCCGTTTTTAGGAATTGGCACGGCATCTGCAGTTGAGTTGGCATCGCCGGATGTCCGGCACGAAATACTAGGGAGTAAGAACAATGCAGTCGGTTTCAAATGGTCTGGGTCGCACTTTGGTGGTGGTCGCCAGCACCTTCGTTTGCGGTTCGGCGCTGATGCTCGCGGCCGTTGGCCCGGGCCTGGCGCAGGCCAATCCGGCTCCGCAGGTTCCCGTCGCGCTGAAGGCGTGACGGCCAACCGCCGGGGCGGGTTTCCCCCTTGCTTCCCGCCCCGGCGGTCCCACCAATCCGAGTAAAGCGTAAAATCCGAGGAGTAATTTCAACATGGGCATTTTTTCGCGCACCCGCGACATCATCGCCGCCAACTTCACCGACCTTTTGGACAAGGCGGAAGATCCGGCGAAGATGATCCGCATGATTATCCTAGAGATGGAAGAGACGCTGGTCGAGGTTCGTGCCTCCGCCGCGCGCACCATCGCCGACCAGAAGGAAATGCGTCGCCATATCGCCAAGCTCAGCCAGCTCGAGGAAAGCTGGACCGAGAAGGCGGAACTGGCGCTGTCGAAGGATCGCGAGGATTTGGCCAAAGCGGCCCTGGTCGAGCGCCAGAAGGCGACCGACATGGTCGTCGAGCTGAGCCAGCAGATCAGCGTGCTCGACGAGGCGCTCCGGGGTTCGGAAGAGGATATCGCCAAGCTTCAAAAGAAGCTGAGCGAGGCGCGCAACCGCCAATCCTCGATCGCCACCCGCCTGGAAAGCGCGAACAACAAGTTTAAGATCCGCGAGGTCTATTCGGCCGGCCGCACCCAGGACGCCTTCTCGCGCTTCGACGTGCTCGAACGTCGCGTCGATCTGGCCGAGGGCCGCGCCGAGGCGCTTAACCTGGGCGGCGAGCCCAAGACGCTTGAGGAAGAGATCGCCGAACTGAAAGCGTCCGAAAAGGTCGACGCCGAACTCGAAGCGCTCAAAGCCCGCCTCGGCAAGAAATAGGGAAGGACTGAATCATGGAAGACGTCCTTGTACCTATCATGATCGTGGGGATGCTCTTTATCGGGCTCCCGTGGATCATCCTCCACTACGTGACCAGGTGGCGTCAGGCTCCCAAGATCACCAACGAGGACGAGAAACTGCTGGATGAGCTCTACTCGCTCGCCCGCCGCCTCGAGGATCGTGTTTCGACGGTCGAGCGCATCGTCGCTGCCGACCACCCAGACTGGAAAGCGAGCATGCCGCTCGCCGAACCGGCCGACCAAATCGCTTCACGGAGCAACTGACATGTCCGCAAGCCGCACCAAATTCTACCTGGACAAGCAGAACAAGAAGTTCCTGGGTGTCTGTGCCGGTGTCGCCGACTATACCGGGATCGACGTCACCGTTGTCCGGGTCGGCACGGTAATCCTCGCGCTGATAACCTCGGGCTGGGTCATTCCCGCCTATTTCATCACCGCCTGGCTGGCGCCGAGCAAGCCGTTCGGCCTGTATGACGACGCCGAGGATGCCAAGTTCTGGCAAGGCGTGCGATCGAACCCGAGCCGCTCGGCTTCCGAGGTCCGCTCGAAGTTCCGCGACCTCGACCGCCGGCTCGCCGACATCGAGACGCTCTACACCAGCCGCAACACCCGCCTGGCCGACGAGATCGACGCACTGCGCTGATCCGGCCGAACGATAGGGGAGAATTTACGTGGATAAAGGTCAGATCTTCGTCCTGATGATCATCGCAATCGCGACGATCGGCGGCATCATAAAGATGTCGATCAAGGCAAAGCACGGCTATCCGCTGGAAGACCGCAATAACCGCCGCGCCATGCGCCGGGGCTTCGTGGATACCAGCGGCGACCTGGAAGCGCAGCGCAAGATCGAGCTGCTGTCGAACGAGAATGACAAGCTCGTCAGCCAGATCGGCCGCCTGGAGGAGCGCCTGCGCGTCCTCGAACGCATCGCAACCGATCCCGGCGAGCGTGTCGCTCGCGAGATCGACGAACTTCGCAACCGCGACTGAGGAAGCACGAGATGACCGAGTTTTTTGCCACCAACGGCTTCACCATCTTCATGCTTGCCCTGGTGGTCGTGGGTATCCCCGCCGCGCTCGGCATCGGCAGTGAGATGCTCAAGACCTGGGCCCAGCACCGCGAAAAAATGGCGGAGACACTGAATGCCCAGGCCGCCGAGAAGGCCGCGCAATACGCCGCCCATACCGAGCGACTCGAGCAGCGGATGCGCGTCATGGAGCGGATCGTCACCGACCGCGGCCTGGATGTCGCGGAAGAGATCGAAAAGCTGCGCGACGCCCCGTCGCAGCCGCTGAACTAAGGAACCAATGCGGTGATCAACCCTCTGCTCATTCCGATCCTGGGCATCAGCTGCGGCCTGCTCGCGATCTTCGGCGGTGTCTTCGTCAAGCCCTGGCTCAAGCTGCGCGAACGCCAGCTCGAACTCGAAGCCGACAAGGTGGCCGAAAAGGCAGCACAATATGCCGCCCAGACCGAACGCCTGGAACAACGGGTGCGGGTGCTGGAGCGGATCGTGACCGACCGCGGCATCGCGGTCGCCGACGAAATCGACAAGCTGCGGGGCGACGAGCCCCAGCCGCTGAACTGAACAGAAGAGATAGGATAAGAACAATGATCGGCTTAGCAATCTTCGTCGTGATCCTGGCGATCCCCACCGGCCTCGGTGTCTGGCTCGCCGAGCGGGTCGACCGGCCACGCCGCCGCGCCATGCGCGAGGCCGGCCTGCAGCCCGCCGAATAACCCAACGTCTGACGGGAGCCCCCTCAAATGGTCTTCGTTGATATGGTCTTGGGCCTCGCCCTGATGGTCTTCGGCATCGTGTTGGTCGTCACGATCGGCAGCATCGTCCGGGCCAGGATGGGCATCGGCCGCGACACGATGGGGAATGAATTCACCCTGCGTGATCCAGCCCTTGGCGAGGAAAATCGCCAGCTTCGCCACGAGATCACTGGCCTCAAGGACCGCATCGCCGTCCTCGAGCGGGTGATCACCGACACCAACAGCAGCAGTGCCAACCTCGACCGCGAGATCGAGTCGCTGCGCAACCGCGACCGCTGAGGGCGGCCGGGATAATCGAATGGAGACGTCAATCATGACCGACCCCAATCTCTATTTCACCATGGCGGGTGCCGGCCTGGCCGGTCTGGGTATGATCTGCATGGCCTCGCTCGCCGGTTGGCGCGGGTGGCTGGCGCTCAAGGAGCGCGAGATCAACGCTTATGCCGATCATGCCGGGCATGACGGCCCCACGCTTCCCAATGCCAGCGCGCGGATCGAGATCGCGGACCTTAAGGAGCGGATCCGCAAGCTCGAGGCGATCGCGTCCGGGGTGGATCTCTGAGGTCCGCCCCGCCGGCTCCCTGAGCTTGTCTCAGGACCCGGGTCCGATGGAGATCGCCGCGGCGCGGTCGCGGCGAAGGACCCGGACCTTGAAACAAGTTCAGGGCGACGGTTGGATTGAGTGGCAGGAGCGCTATAGCGCGGACCATGCCGAGTCTTTCCGACCTGCACGACGAATATGAATTCCTCGACGCCGACGATCGCTATCGCCTGCTGATCGATCTCGGCCGCGCGCTCGAACCGATGCCCGACCCGCTCAAGACGGATGCTACGCTGGTGCGGGGATGTTCGGCGTCGGTATGGGTCTATCCTACCATCCGCGACGATGGCGCGCTGCACTTCCTCGCGGATTCGAACGCGGCGATCACCAAGGGCATCATCGCGCTGGTGCTGCTGACCGTGCAGGACCGCCAGCCCGCCGACATCCTGGCGATCGATATCGATGCCGCGCTGGCGCCGTTCGATCTGCGCAACCAGCTCAGCTCGAATCGCACGCAAGGGATCCCGAACATGATCGCGCTGATCAAGGCGACGGCGGAGCGGTACGCGGGTTGAACGCGGCAGACCGACGTCGGCTCACGCCGGGATTCTCGTGATGGATTTTCAATGAAGACGATCTAGGGAGCCCGGGAACCCGGGAGATCCATCGTGAAATTCATTCTGCTCAAGTCACGCGGCGGCGACTATCTCGTGGTCGCGGCCAACATTGCCTATCTGCGTGCCGACGAGAACGGCCAGACCAAAGTCGGCATGGTCGGCGGTGACTCGCTACTCGTCGTCGGCAGCATCGAGGAAGTGGCGGAGAAGATCTTGGCGGGCTGATAAAAAAGTCCTCCCCGTCCCGGGGAGGACTTTTGGAACCTCACGCCGCCTGCCAGTCGAAACTCAACGGCGCTTCGCGGAAGGCGAAGCGATCGAGATGGCGTGCGACGGCGCCCTTCAACCCTTCAAGCTGGCCATCGACGCTGGCATCGATGCGGACGTCGAGCGCATCGGCCGATGCATCGAACGTGACCAGCGCATCGCCCGGCCAGTCGGCGCCGCGAGCATCTTTGGGAAAAGTCACGGTGCCGTGATCGGCAGTGAATTCAACCGTCAGATTGTGCTGCCAATGTTTGCACAATTGCTGGAGATATTTGTTGGCGCTCGCGGTCGGCACCTTGACGGTCGCGGAAACGGTCATGGGAGTCTTTCGATAAGGGGCCGGCGGCCGGGTCGATGCCCAGCCGCCGGCGGAGGATCTGCAAGCGGGTAATGCCGCTCACGCCTTACAGCCGCTCGATCTTCTGCGCCGCCTCGTCGAGCAAGGCGACGACCTGGTGCAAGACCTCGTCATCGACCTCGCCAGAGTCGAGGCGGTTGACCAGCACCTCGCGAAGATTGCCCATGGCGCGGCGGATCGAGGTGGCGTCGACCTTCTGCCGCTCTTCGCCGATCGCGCTCAGCCGGGCGATCAGCGCCGCAACCTGCTCGGCATTGGCCTCGAGCTCGGCAGTGCCGGCCTCGGTGACCGCGAACAGCTTCTTGGCGCCCTCGCTCTGTTGCGCCTCGATCAGACCCATATCGTCGAGCAGAGTGATGGTCGGATAGACCACGCCTGGGCTCGGCGCATAGGCACCGCCGGTCAACTCTTCGATCTGGCGGATCAGGTCATAGCCATGGCGCGGCTCGTCGGCGATCAGCTTGAGCAGGACGAGACGAAGCTCGCCGCCGTCGAACATGCGCCGCGAGCGGCCTTCGCCGCGACCCTCACGACCGCCGCCGAAACCGCGGCCATGCCAGCCGCGATGCCCCCAGCCACCGCGCATTGCGTGATGTCCGGGATGGCAGCCGCGGCCGCCTTGATGATGATGGAAAAACATGGATTCTTGATTCCTCGGGTGTTTCATGATGAACTCAAGATATATCTTAAGCAGAATACGTCAAGATATATCTTAGAAATTATTCTGCTCGACGGCTTTATGCGCCCTCGATCGTCAGGCCGGCCTCGTGCCGCATCCCCCTGCTGGCTTGCCGAAGCACTGGGATTTCCGTCCGTCCCGCCCTATGTTCCCGTTATGGCCGATCTCTTCGCTGGCTTCGAACCCGAAGCCTCTTCCCAGGATATTCCGAGCGAGAACGCGCCGCTCGCCGACCGGCTGCGCCCGCGCCGCCTTGAGGATGTCGTCGGCCAGGAGCATCTGACCGGGCCAGAAGGCGCGATCGGGCGAATGGTCGCCGCCGGCCGACTGTCGTCGATGATCCTGTGGGGGCCACCCGGCACCGGCAAGACGACGATCGCGCGGTTGCTGGCGGACGCGGTCGGCTTGCGCTTCGTCGCGATCTCCGCGGTATTCTCTGGCGTCGCCGACCTCAAGAAAGCCTTCGCCGAAGCGCGCGAGCATGCCCGGATCGGCAAGCGCACCTTGCTGTTCGTTGACGAGATCCACCGCTTCAATCGCGCGCAGCAGGATGGTTTCCTGCCTTATGTCGAGGACGGCACCGTTACGCTCGTCGGCGCGACCACCGAAAATCCCAGCTTCGAACTCAACGCCGCCGTGCTCAGCCGGGCGCAGGTGCTGATCCTCCATCGCCTCGACGCCACAGCACTAGGCAAATTGCTCGACCGCGCCGACGAGCTGATGGAGCGCCCCCTACCCCTCACCCCCGATGCACGCGCCGCGATGATCGCCAGCGCCGATGGCGACGGGCGCTTCCTGCTCAACCAGGCAGAGACGCTCTATTCGGTCGATCTTCCCGAACCGCTCGGTCCCGCCGGGCTGTCGGCGTTCCTGCAGCGTCGCGTCGCGGTGTACGACAAGGATCGCGAGGGCCATTACAATCTGATCTCGGCACTGCACAAAGCGGTGCGCGGCAGCGATCCCCAGGCGTCGCTTTATTATCTCGCGCGGATGCTCACTGCAGGCGAAGAACCGCTCTACCTGCTGCGCCGGCTGGTGCGCATGGCGATCGAGGATATCGGCCTCGCCGATCCGCAAGCGCTGGTCCAATGCATCGCCGCCAAGGATACTTACGATTTCCTCGGCTCGCCCGAGGGCGAACTCGCGCTGGTGCAGGCGTGCCTCTATCTGGCGACCGCGCCCAAGTCGAACGCCTCGTACAAGGCGATGGGTGCGGCGTGGCGCTCGGCGAAGGAAACCGGCTCGCTGATGCCGCCACAGAATATCCTCAACGCGCCGACGAAGCTGATGAAGGATATCGGCTACGGCAAAGGCTATGCCTATGACCATGACACCGAAGAAGGTTTCTCGGGGTCGAACTATTGGCCCGAGGAAATGAGCCCGCAGACCTTCTATACGCCGACCGATCGTGGGTTCGAAAAGCGGATTCAGGAGCGGCTCGACTATTGGGACAGCCTGAGGCGCAAGAACGATGGCTGAGAGCCTCGACAACTGGGATGAGGTCGTCGCCTTCGCGCTGACGCTGCCCGACAGCTACATGGAAAGCTTCTACGGCACTCCCAGCCCCAAGGTGAACAAGAAGGCGTTCGTCTCGCTTTCGCGCGAGGCGGACAGCTTTCACGTGATGAGTCCGCACGACGAAAAGGCGGTGTTGCTCGACACCGACCCGGACACGTTCTGGCAGACACCGCATTACGAAGGCTGGCCGGGCTTGCTCGTGCGCTACGGGTCGAACGATCCCGAGCGTGTCCGCACCGTGATCACCCGCGCCTGGTGGGATCGCGCGAGCAAGGCGCAGCGAGCGGYGTTTGGCGATCGTCCCTGATCATTTCGAATATTATGCGGCGATCGACTGGTCGGGCGCGGTCGGCCCGGTGCAGCGCGGCATCGCGGTGGCGATCTGCGCCCCTGACGGCGGTGCCCCGGAGCTGATCGCGGCGCCGGATGGCTGGTCGCGAACCGCCGTCCTCCATTGGCTGCGCGGCGAGATGCCCGACGGGACACTGGTCGGGCTCGATCTCGGCCTGTCGCTGCCGTTCGCCGATCGCGGCGCGTTTTTCCCCGGTTGGGAGGAAAGCCCGGCGGATGCGCGGGCTTTGTGGGCATTGGTCGACCGCATATCGGCCGACGACCCGCATCTGGCAGCCTCGACCTTTGTCGATCACCCCCAGGCGTCGCGCCATTTCCGCCGGCATGGCGGGCGCGAGGGCGACCAATATGGCGGCGGCCGTGGCCGGCTGCGCCTCAGCGAGGTCGAGCAGCGGCTTCAGGGACTGAACCCGTACAGCAACCTCAACCTGGTCGGCGCGGCGCAAGTCGGGAAGTCGAGCCTGACGGGGATGCGCGTGATGCACCAGCTAGCAGGAAAGCTTCCGATCTGGCCGTTCGACGCGGCACCGGCACAAGGATCGCTGATCGTCGAAATCTACACCAGCCTGGCCGCGATCGCCGCCGGGCGGGCGAAGGGACGTACCAAGATGGCGTCGATCGAGGCGCTCAACACCGCGCTGGAGGCAATCGGCAGTGCTTCGGTGGCGGGGAGCGGCGCGATCGACGACCATAGCGCCGACGCGCTGCTGACCGCGGCATGGCTGCGCGCCTACGCGCCTCGCCCGGAATTATGGTCGCCCGCCGGACTGACTCCCGAGATCGCGCGAACAGAGGGCTGGACCTTCGGCATCACCTGACGCATGGGAGCGCGCAGCTGATTTGTCGGGGTCGCGCCCCGAGGGCCGGTTTAGCTCAGCTGGTAGAGCAGCGGTTTTGTAAACCGAAGGTCGCGGGTTCGATTCCTGCAACCGGCACCATCCCAATCTACGTCACGACCAAGCCGACACGGCGTACCCGTGGGCGCGAGCCTTCCGATGGGTGGCCCAGGCAGATTTCCCGCAAGCGGCTCTTCGAAATCCCGACGGGCGCGGCGTAATCGCGCTCGCACTTGGGAGATGGTTTCATGAACATTCGCGCTCTGCTGGCCCTCGGCCTGGCCCTGACGCTCGGCGGTTTGCCGATCGACGCCGGCCGCGCCGCCGACATTGTCGTCGCGCCACCTGCACCGCACGACGGAACGCGCGACTTCGATTTCCACATGGGCGTGTGGAAGACGCATATCTCGCGGCTGATCCATCCGTTGAGCGGGTCGTCGGAGTGGACGGCCTATGATGGCGTGTCGACGGTCCGGTCGGTGTGGAACGGCAAGGCCAGCCTGTTCGAGCTCGAGGCCAGCGGGCCGGCCGGACATCTCGAAGGCGTCGGCTTGCGGCTTTACGATCCGACCGCTCGTCAGTGGAATCTCAACTGGACGAACAGTAGTACCGGAAAGCTCGACGCCCCTATGGTCGGCGAATTCCGCGACGGCCGGGGCGAGTTTTACGGGCCGGACACGCTCAACGGACGGACGATCCTCGTGCGCAACGGCTTTTACGACATCAAAGCGAACTCGTCGCGCTTCGAGCAGGCCTTTTCCGCCGATGGCGGCAAGACCTGGGAAACCAACTGGATAATGACCTTCGACCGCGCGACGCCGGCGGACAAATGACACGGCGGCCGCACAATGCCCACCGCGCCAGCGGAGCCGAGGTCAGGAAGCCGTCCGCGTGTCGTCGGCGATCCAGTTCACTTCCCAGGTCTTGCCGCCGTCGGCGGAAAAGGCCTGTTCGAAATGGATCGCGTCCTTCGATCTTATGGTGATGACGAAGCGCACGAAAATCGCGCGGCCGCCCAGCGTATCCTGCTGGTAGAATTCGCCGCGACCGTCGCGGAAACCACCCACTGTCGGTGCGACCATCTGACCGTCGGCCCGGTTGGAAAAGTTCAACCCCCATTGCCGGGTCTGCGGGTTGTAGAGGCGCAACGACAGCCCCTCGAAATGGCCGGCCGGCCCATCGGCCACCAGCTCGACCAGATTGGCCGCGCCGCCCCAGACCGGCCGGACAGTCGTCGTGCCGTCATAATCGACCCAGGTCTGCGACCCGGTCAGCGGGCGAAGGCGGCGAGTCAGATGCGTCTTCCACACGCCAATTTCGAAGTCGAAATCGTGTTCGCCCGCGGTCAGCACCGCCGCGGTCACCGCCGGCGGCCGCGTATCGGACTCGCCAGTAGCATCGGCAGGTGACGCATAACCCGGCGTCGCGGCGCAGAGCATCGCGGCGACACCTATTCCAAGCTTCGACATCGACCTCTCCTCGCTGATCACGCCACCGAATCCGCTCTCGCTCGGCGTTTATCCCTGACATCATGGGAGAAATTATGCCGGATGCCCAGATGCCTATGGCTGCCAAACCAGCTCCCGTCAGCGCAGTGGGCGCCTGAACTTGAAGATGAACTGATCGGTGTGCCCGCGGATGGCCGCGTTGAACGGGCCGGCGGTATGCGGATCGGCGGGATTGGCGAGCAGGTCGCTGCTCCCAACGAATTCGAAGCCGGCGCCTTCGACTTCACGCCGCACCGTGGATGGCTCGATACGATGCAGCGTGTCGGTGACATTGGCCGGCGATCCCGTCGCGGCGACATGATCGAGCACGATATAGACACCGCCGGGCTTGAGCGCGGCATACACCGCGCGGTTGAACGCCTTCATGTCGACGGGGCCCATGAAGGAGTCGTGGAGATCGTGATAGTTTTGCGAAATCCAGAACAGGTCGAGCTTCTCTGGATAGCGCGCCACGTCGATCGCCGATCCCGCCGTCACCGAGACGTTGGGATGCGTCACGATAAAGGCCTGGATATCGGCAATCCCTTTGACGATATTTTCATATTGGAAAAGGCTGGCCGGCACGCTCGCATATACATGCCCCTGCGCGCCCACGACCCCGCAAAACAGCCGGGTGAAATAGCCATTGCCCGCGGCATAGTCCGCTACCCGATCGCCAGGCTTGACCCCGGCAAAGGCGAGCACCTCTCCTGGCTTGCGGTTCGCGTCGCGGTCGACATCGGCCGCCGGGCGCGCAGGGTCGGCGACCGCTGTAGCGATATAGGCCGGCGGCCCGCCACCTTCACGTGCGTCGACCGCAGCAGCGGAAGCGATCATCACCGCGAGTCCGGCGGCGAATCCAATTCGCCGAACAACTTGCACCAACATCCGGAAATTCTCCGATCGATTGTCTTCGAGTATCTCGCCCAAGCCTCTATGCCGCCGGCGCATCGGAATTGAGGGCCGGTCGGGACAAAATTGGTTGGTCCACTTGGCCAAGTCCGGCAAAAGGCTGCAATGAATCCATTGTTTGAGCTGCGGCTCGAACGTGTCGGTGACGGCACGCGCAATTCGGCCCGCAGCATCTACGCGCAATTGAAGACCGCGATCGTCGAGGGCCGGCTCGCGCTGGGCGCGCGGCTGCCAGGCACCCGGCAATCGAGCGAGTTTTTCGGTGTTTCGCGCAATACAGCGACCGACATTTACGAACGGCTGATCAACGATGGCTATGCGATCAGCCGGCTGGGCTCGGGAACCTATGTCGTCGACGCCTTGCCGCAGGCGGTCCCCTCCGACCAGGACGAGGATATCCCGACCGACGATCCGAGGCTCAACGGCTTCTGGCTAAGCGAGGAGACCCGCGCGGCAATCGGATTTTGGCGCGACCAACCCGCCACCGGCAAGCGTGCCAGCAAGGGCATCGCCGTGGATTTTCGTCCTGCGATGATCGACACACGGCTCTTCCCGATGGATCTGTTCCGACAGATCAGCGTCAAGCAACTGCGGCAGCTCGAGACCCAGCCGCCGAGCTTCAAGAGCGCGCAAGGCAACCAGGGAAACTTCCGGCTTCGCGAAGCCATCGTCCGCCACATCGCGCTGACCCGGGCGGTGCCATGCCGACCGCAGGACGCGCTCGTCACGTCGGGCGCACAACAGGCGTTCGATATCCTGGCCCGGACGCTGGTCACGCCGGGCAAGACCGTCGTGGCGATCGAAGATCCCGGCTATCCGCCGATGCGCGTTGCGTTTGCCGCGGCCGGCGCGACGATCGTTCCGGTCGAGGTCGATGACGAAGGGCTGGTCGTCGATCAGCTGCCGGCGAACACCAACATCATCTGCGTCTGCCCGTCGCATCAATTCCCGATCGGCGTGACGATGTCGGCACAGCGCCGCACGGATCTGGTGGCGTTTGCACGCGCCAATGGCGCGGTAATTGTCGAGGACGATTACGATGGCGAATTCCGCTACGAAGGCAGCCCGCTCGAGGCGCTGAGGACCGCCGATGCCGCCGACCTCGTCTTCTATGTCGGCACCTTTTCGAAATGCATGCTGCCCTCGCTGCGGCTGGGCTTCATCGTCGCGCCGCCCTGGGCGATGCAGACTCTCATCGCAGCCAAGAACTGTCTCGATTGGCATTGCCCGATACCCACCCAGTTGGGTGTCTCAGGGTTCATTGCCGAAGGGCACCTGACGCGCCACGTGCGCAAGATGCGCGGCGTGTACGACCGCCGGCGACGACTGATCATGTCATTCCTGACCCAGCATCTCGGCGAATGGCTCGACCCCATCCCGCCACCTTACGGCATGCACATCGCGGCACTGGCGAGCGATACCACCGATCTGGAGGCGGTGACCGCCAGCCTGCTGACGAGCGACGTCAAGATACACACGCTCCACCGCTATCACCTTGGGCAGCCCAAGCGGCGCGGGATCGTGCTTGGCTATGGCGTGGTCGACCTTCCCGAGATCGAGCGCGGGCTGTCGCTCCTGCATAACGCGCTGCTCCGGTCGCACTAGGCGCGAGCAGCGACAAGGCCGATCGCGACAAGCGGCCCAGCGCACTTTCCCGCAACCCGCGCTGGGCATCGTCGCGCGGGCCTCGCGAGCCTTCACTCATCCCATTCGATTTCATCGCGAATATCTTGACACGGACGCAATGTCTTGGTGGTGTACCACCTCTATACAACACCCCTCCCAACTGCGGAAAGGCCTATATGCGCGCGATGAAAGCTCTCACCATCCTTGTCATGAGCTCGGCCTTCTCGGTGCCGGCGCACGCCGACACGATGCGCCTCAAGGTCGGCGAGCCGCTCGCCCGTTTCGCCAAGCTGCGTCCCGGTGTGCATCGCTACGTGCGCTATATGGTCGGCGCGGATGGCAGTCGTAAAGCGATCGATATCTGGCAGCGCACGGTCAGCTTCGGCCCCGACGCGCAAGGCCGGCCCAACGCACTGCACATCGCGCAGCGCTGGGATCGGGCCGATGGCAGCAGGGTATTGATCCAGGACAGCTGGTTCGACGCACGCACCTTCACGCCGAGCACCCACGTCCGTCACACCGTACAGGACGGCAAGGACGACTATGCCGGGTACCGGTTCGACACCGCTCAGGTGGTCGGCATGGCGGACCTCGCCAATAACAGCCGCAAGGACTTCGTCATGGCGCTGCCCGAGCCGTCGTACAATTTCGAAACCGACATGGAGTTGTTTCAGACCCTTCCGATGGCGAACGGACGGACGTTCAACATGCCCTTCTACGATGCCGGTATCGGTCAGCCCGGCCGCTATAATTTCGTCGTGGCGGGGTCGGAGACAATCCCCGGGCCCGATGGGCGTCCGATCGACTGCTGGCTGGTCACCGCCGATTACAACAAGGACAAGATCGGCGCGCGTTTCTGGTTCGCCAAGTCGAACCAGCTGCTGATCCATGAAGAGGCGCCGATGGATGGCGGCGCGACCCTGGTCAAAACATTGCTCCCGCAGGAGGCAGGAGACGCAAAGTCCTAACCGCACCAATACCCGCGATATCGAGGCGAGCTGCTCGTCGATTGAACGAGTCCGCTTGGTGACAACATCGCGGGTATGCGTCGGGGAAGAAGAGCCATAACCGCTTGGCATAAGCGCCGAATCGAATGCTTGCCCGGCGCGCTTTTCTGTTTCTAGCCTGTGCACATGACGCTGCATCCCGCCTGGCTGGCCTCCGCGCTGCTCGCTCTTTCCCTAGCCGGTGCGCCGGCACTTGGCGGGCCATCCTCTCCAAGCTCCGGCGACAGCCGGCCGGCCGACGCGCTGGCCGCCAACCTCGCGCTGCCGTTCGCCAGCGATCTTACCGGCGCTCGCCAGGCCCGGGTGTTCGCCTGGATCGAGGATGAAGCCGGTTCACGCAATGTCTGGGTAGCCGGACCGGGTGTCCCGGCTCACGCGCGCACCGCCTTTACCGGCGACGACGGCGTCGAACTCTCCGAGCCGCAGCTGAGCCAGGACGGTCGCCGACTGCTGTTCGTACGCGGCGGCGACGCCGAGTTTCCCGAAGCGAACGCCCCCAATACCGGGATCGCGCTCGAAGCGCCCGAGCAGACGCTGTTCGTCGCCGACGTCGCGGGAGGCCAGGCGCCGGTCAAGATCGGGCTCGGCCATGGTGCGGCGTTCGACCCGGACGGCACGCGCATCGCTTTTACGCGCAAGGGTGAGATCTGGCTGTGGAGCGGCGACGCCGCGGCGCGTCGGCTCGCCACTGTTGCGGGCTCGGTGGAGGATTTGCAATGGTCACCGGACGGCGGGCAAGTGCTGTTCACCGAACAGCGCAAGGACCACAGCTTTATCGGCCTGCTCGACGTCGAGCGACGCTCGCTCCGCTATCTCGGGCCGACTTTGGGTCAATCGAGCGATCCGATCTTCTCGCCCGACGGCCGGCAAGTCGCATTCCTGCAGTTCCGCGATCCGCCTGCCGACGTGCCCGACAGCACCGCCTCGTTCTGGTCGGTGCGCGTAGCGGACGTGGCAAGCGGCGCCGTCCGCACGATCTGGTCGGCGCCCGGCGGCGAAGGTGGGCAATTCGCGGGGACGCGCAGGCGCAATCTATTCTGGACCGCGTCTGGCCATCTGCTGTTCCCATGGGAACACACCGGCTGGATGCACATCTATGCATTACCGGTTGCGACCGGCGGCACGCCGCGCGACCTGACGCCGGACGCCAACGAGGTCGAGACCTTCACCCCGACACCGGACGGCAAGGCGATCGTCTATTCCGCCAATGCCGGCAATCTCGACACACGCCAACTCTGGCGCACGGCAATTGAGGGTGGCAAGCCGGCTCGGCTGACGCAGGATGACACCTTCGTTTTTCGCCCGGTGTTCGGCGGCGACCGGTTGGCGGCTACAGCGACCGATGCCCAGCGTCCGGCGCACGTGGTGCTCGTCGAAGGCATGAAACCGCTAGGCCCGGTGGCGATCGCGTCCTCCTATTCCACGCCGGAGACGATCGTCTTCACCGCCACGGACGGCATGAAGGTCCATGGCCAAGTGTTTCGCGGCAAGGGCCCCGGTCCCCACCCTGCCCTGATCTTCGTCCATGGCGGACCGCGCCGCCAGATGCTGCCGGCATTCAACCCGATGCATTATTATTCAAACGCTTATGTCCGCAATCAGCAGTTCGCCGCGCTGGGCTATACGGTGCTGTCGGTCAATTATCGCAGCGGCACCAATTATGGCCGTGCGTTCCGCGAAGCGCCCGAAACCGGGCGTGACGGCGCCTCGGAATATCGTGACGTGCTGGCCGGCGGGCGCTGGCTGGCGAAGCAACCGGACGTCGATCCCAAGAGGATCGGCATCTGGGGCGGAAGCTGGGGTGGCTATCTCACCGCGCTGGCGCTGGCGCGCGACAGCGACCTGTTCGCCGCGGGTGCCGATTTTCACGGTGTTCACACGCTAGTCCGTTCGGGCGATCCATCGCTGTCGCCCAATGCCGAGATCAAGGCGCGCGAATTGCAATGGCAGTCGTCGCCGATGGGATCGATCTCGCGCTGGCGCTCGCCGGTGCTCATCGTCCATGGCGACGACGACAAGAATGTCGATCATGACCAGTCGCTGCTGCTCGCCCGCGAACTGACCGCGCGCGGCGTGCCGTTCGAGGAATTGAGCCTGCCCAACGAGCGGCACGAATTCTTCCGTTATGGCGACTGGCTGGCGAGCTATCGCACGACCGAGGCGTTCTTCGCGCGGACGCTGAAGGGCAGGAAGTAGAGGGGCTGACAAGAACTCCTCCCGTTCTGGGGAGGATTTTTATCGCTTCGCCGGCGCTATCGTCGTCCGTGTCACCGCATGCGCATCGACGGCGGCCTTGCTGAACCATAGAGGCTGCGTGTTGGCGGTCAGCCAGTCCTGATACCAGTCGCGATAATGTGGCGAGCGTGGGTCGCCGGACTGACCGGGGAGCAGCAACACGCGGCTATTGTCCCAGGCGCCGACGTCCGCCACGAGCAGATAGCTCGCGCCGTGCATGACGTTGAAGGTCTTGCGCCCCAGGTTCACGCCGCGCGCCATGACGGTGTAGCCGTCGCCGCCCGACCGACCGCCATCGATCCTGGGGAAAGCGGCGGCGATCGCCGGCGAGGCCGATAGCGGGTGCGTGATCGATACCTGGTGCAGGTCGCCCCAACGCCATTGCGCGGGATCGGGGCCCGCAAGCTTCACCGCTTTGGCCCATCCCGCCGCCAACGCCTTGTCGAGCAATGCGTCACGCGCCGCGGCGGGATCGGGGCCGAGATAATGGTCGGGATTGGCCAGCAGGCGCAGCATCTCCGACAGATTCATCGTCTTGAGAAGATCGCGCGCCGCCTTGGGAATGACGAGATCGCGGAACGCCGAAGACAGTTCCGGCATGATCTGTTCGTACAGCAAGGCCGCCGCGCTATCCGCCGCGATCCCGCAATTCCATTGCCGCAACAGCGCCGCCGCAGGCGCCGCTTCGGGTGAAAGGGCCGCGGGCAACAGTTTCACCAGCGCGCGCGCCGGGAGCGATTGCACATCATGCTGGAGCGCGACGCTGTCCTCGACGCGGTGTTTGGACTGGCTGCTCAGCACCTCGGCGATGCGATCGTAGCGATAGGAATCGCTCCAGCTGAAGCTGATCTTGCGATCCTTGTATGGGTAGTCGGATGGCAGATTCATCTGGTTAGCCGAGGCGAACCAGCCCGCTTTGGGGTTATAGCTGTTGGGCATTTCCTCGACCTTGAGGATGCCCGTCCAGTCGTAGCTGCCGTCGCCCGGTGCCGGGAACAGACCGTCATGCTTGGGTCGCTTGGGGGTGAACCCGCTTGCTTGCCACCCGGTATTGCCATGCACGTCGGCGTAATGATGATTGGTCGGCGAGACGTGGATCTTGAGCGCCTGACGCAGCGACGCCCAATCGTGCGCCAGATTAATCGCGATGATCGCGAACCGCATGTTCGCGCCGGGCAACAGCGCCACGCTGGCCTGGACGACTGCGCGGTGACGCGCCGGATCCTGCGAGATGACGGGCCGGCCTTGCGAATAACGCAAAGTCACACGCTCGGAGGGGCCGTCCTTGACCGCGATCTCCTCCTCGACCGTCTCAAAGCGCTTCCACTGGCCGTTATGCCAATATTGCTCGGGATCGTCCTCGCGCGTCTTGAGGATGAACAAGTCGGTCTGGTCGATATGGAAGTTGGTCCGGCCGAACGCGAAGCGGTCGGTATGGCCTTGCATGATCCCGGGCAGTCCGGGATCGCCGCCGCCAATCACGTCGAGGCCCGGCGCGGTCAGGTGCGCGATGTGCCGCGGGCTGAGCCCGCCGATCCCGAGATGCGGATCGTTGGCCAGGATCGGGCGGCCGGTTGCTGTACGACTGCCGGCGACGGTCCAGGCGTTGCTGCCTTGCGCGATGCGATCGATACGATCGAGGTCGCGGTCATAGGCCGCGATCTTCTGGCCGAACGGCAGTGGCGTCGATCCTTCGAGCAGGATGCCGAGATCGGCATCGCTGACCGCCGCGCAATCGAGCCCGTCGGGTACGGTGAATTGCCACGCCGGGCGCAGCGGATCCATGAACCGGTCGAATTCGAGCAGCCCGCGCGCCTGGAGCTGAGCGTGGCGCACTTCGTCATCGGCATCCCCGATCCCGCCGCCGCGCATGCGGACGAGATCGCGCACATCCCAGCGCAGCGGTGTGATGCCCAATATGCCATATTCGAGCGGCAACTGGCTGGGATCAGCCTCGAGCTCGTCGATCCGCGCGTTGATCCCGGCGACATAACCGCGCGCGCAATCGAGCACTTCGGGCGGCAGCGAGCTGAGTTCGGCGTCCACATCGCCGCGATAGAGGAACAGCCGCGCCGCGCTATCGGCAGACACGAAGCGCGAGCCGAACACTTCCGCCATGCGTCCTAGCTCGCGGCGATAGTCCCAATCGATCTGGAACATCCGGTCGCGCGCGACGACGTAACCCTGGCCAAAGAACGCGTCATGCTTGGATTTCGCGCGGATATGCGGGACGCCCATGGCGTCCTCGAGAATCTCGATCGGCGCCCGCGCCCCTGCCAGGCGAATGGTGCGGCCCCGGCCGGGGCTGGACCTACTCACCTCCGCGGCCAAACTCGTGCCCGGCAAGGCGAGCATCGCGACCGAGCTCAACAGGAACGCGCGACGCTGAATCATCAAGGGCCCCAATCGTTATCACCCAATCGTCATCCCAATGAATCGAGACCCTATCGCAGTGGGTTGAGCAAGGCTGCATAGCAAGCCGGGCGTCCCCTATAGCCATGAGTTATCGGCGCATGCGCAACTGAGCGCCGATACCCTCACCGCGAACCCTATTCCCTCAGGCTATACCCAAGCAAAATCATAGTAACCCCGCTTCTATTGACCCCCTTTAGGCGCCCTGTAACCTCCCGTCTCGGAAGTGACATGTTTCCGCAACACAGCGGGCAGTCGCCCTTCCAAAAAGGCAGGGATGGCGGGAGCAAGCCAATCGGCACTCCGGTACGTTCCGCCGACATTGCAGGTGGGACACATGGGCTGGTCGGCAGCCACATGGTCCAAGCTACGAAATCGGGTCTCGACGCGCCATGCACGTCGGAGGAGTTCCTCCATATCGGCCCGATCGCAAGCCAAAGGGGTTGTTTGAATGTCTATTTTCGGGCGTATTAATCCGCGGATCGACCGCCGTTACGCGGCTGGCATCGCCATGACGGCGCTGGCCGTCGTCCATTGCGCGCCGGCCTTTGCGCAAGCGGCCACGCCACAGGACGCCCAGGCGACGCCGCAAAATGCGCCGGCCGCGGCGCCGATCGACGATTCGGACATCGTGGTCACCGGTTCGCGCATCGTGCGCAGCGGGTTCCAATCGCCGCAGCCGCTGACGGTACTGACGCAGAAAGAGATCGAGACGCAGTCGCCGACCAACAACCTGGCCGACTTCGTCAACAGCCTCCCCGCGCTTGCGGGCTCGACCCGGCCTGCGAATTCGCGGCTCAACCTTTCGAGCGGCCAGGCGGGCATCAACGCGCTCAACCTGCGCAATCTCGATAACCAGTCGACCGGCACGCGAACGTTGGTGCTGATCGACGGCCATCGCTCGGTCGGCTCGACGGTCAACGACATCGTCGATATCAACACCATCCCGCAAGGTCTGGTGAAGAGCGTCGAAATCGTCACCGGCGGCGCCTCGGCGGCCTATGGCTCCGACGCGGTCGCCGGCGTGGTCAACTTCATCCTCGACAAGAAGTATGAAGGCCTCAAGGTCTCGGCCGATAGCGGCGTCACGACTTATGGCGACGGCAGCAATTACAGGTTCACCATCACCGCCGGCACGTCGTTCGCGGGCGGCCGCGGCCATGTCGTCGTAAACGGCGAGCTCGCTCACCAGGATGGCATCTTCAGCGTCGATCGCGCCTGGAACGCCACCGGCTATGTCCGCATCACCAACCCTGCTTGGTCGACCAACAGCACCACGGCACCGCAATTTCTCACCACGTTGCGGCAGGTCGGCGCCTCGAACTCGACGCCGGGTGGCCTAATTACCGGGTCGTCCTTCGGCGGCGTCGCGACGAACACTCTCCGTGGCATCTATTTCGGCCAGGGTGGGTCGGTGAACCACTTCAACTTCGGCACGTACACTTTCCCGGCGGTAACGGGGGCGTCCGGGCCTTCGCTCACCCAGGGCGGAGACTGGCGGGTCAACGATTCGGGCCGCCGCATCGGCCTGATGCCCGAAGAGAACCGGTACGGCGTCTTCGGCCGGTTGAGCTACGACATCACGGACAATGCCGAGATCTACTTCGAGGGATCGTACAATCGCGGCAAGTCGGTATTCAACGCCGGCCCGAACCTGTCCACCGGCATCAACTATAAGCCGGATAACGCCTATCTGATCCAGGCACTCGGCGCGGCACAGCTTGCGGGCATCACCAGCGTGACGGTCGCTACGACCGCTGTCGACTTGCCCTATCGCGGCGTCAACAACGAGCGGAAGGTCCAGCGTTACGTGATCGGCGCTGACGGCAAGTTCCAGGCATTCGGCAAGGACGCGCACTGGGATGTCTACGCCCAGTACGGCCGCACCGACATGCGTGAACAGCTGACCAACATCATGAACACGCAGAACATGCTGAATGCGACCGATGCGGTGTTCGCACCCGCCGGCAACGCGCTCGGCGTAGCGGCGGGCACGATCGTGTGCCGTTCATCGCTGACCAGTCCGACCAACGGCTGCATCCCGCTCAACCGCCTGGGTATTGGTGTCGCCAACCCGGCCGCCTTCGCTTATGTGCTCGGCAATCCCGAGCGCAACGAAATCGCCGAGCAGAAGGTCGCTGGCGCCAACCTGGCGCTGACCCCGTTCGCCACTTGGGCGGGTGATGTCAGCGTGTCGGTCGGCGCCGAATGGCGGGAAGAAAGCATCAAGGGATCCGTGCCGGCACAATTCCAGCCGATCATCAACCTCGACGCGAACGGGCACGCAATCTCCACGACGAACCGCTGGTCCGTCGGCAATTACCTGCCGACCAACGGCCGGTACAACGTGAAGGAAGCCTATCTCGAAACCGTCGTGCCGCTCGGGCTGGGGCTCGAATTCAACGGCGCGGTGCGGGCGACCGATTATTCGACCGCAGGCTACGTCACGACCTGGAAGGCAGGCGCGACCTGGCAACCGATCAGGGACATCCGTTTCCGCGTGACGCGGTCGCGCGATATCCGGGCACCCAACCTCAGCGACCTCTACCAGGCTGGCGGCTCGAACAGCGATTCGGTGCGTAACCCGTTCTACGATGCCAACGACCCGTCGAAGGGGCCGGCCTCCTATTCCTATTCGGCAACGGTCATCGGCAATCCCAATCTGAAGCCCGAAAAGTCGGATTCGTGGAATATCGGCGCGGTCATCACGCCTCGGTTCCTCCCGGGTTTCAACGCCTCGATCGATTACTTCCGAATCGAGATCAAGGATGCGATCGGATCGTTCGGCGCGCAGGACATCATCAACCTGTGCTCGCTCGGCAATCAGGACTTCTGCTCGAGCTATACGGTCGATCCGACAAATGCTTCGAAGCTGTTATTCCGCAGCCAGCCGTTCAACTTCTCGCGGCAACTCGTCCGCGGCATCGATTTCGAAGCCGCATATCGCGTGCCTCTGGGCAATGCGAGCAGCTTCACCCTGCGTGGCACAGCGACCAACTATCTCGACAATTTGCTTTACGCAGGCGTCCAGGGATCGGTCGCCGTCAACACCGCGGGCGTGAACGGTGGCCAGGGCAGCACGCCGAGCTGGATATTCCACTTCAGCGGCACGCTCGATTTCCCGACCACGTCGATCACCGCGGTGGCGCGTGGCGTGAGCTCGGGCAAATACGCCTCCAACGGCATCGAGTGCTCGACCAGTTGTCCGGTCTCGACCACGAATTTCCCGACCTACGACAACAACCATGTGTCGGGGCTGTTCTACGTCGATCTCAACCTGACGCAGCGGGTGAAGATCAACAACACGTCCGACGCCGAGTTCTTCGTCAACGTGACTAACATCTTCAATCGTTGGCCGCTGCTGGTCCCCGAAACCGGGCTTGCCGCCAACACCACCTATTCCGACATGCTCGGACGTACTTTCCGCGTCGGCGTTCGCATCAAGCTGCGCTGATCCAGAGTCCCTCCCCTGGGGCGTCGCGTGGCCGAAAGCCGTGCGGCGCCCTCCCCTTTTCGGGCCGGACTTCCGAGCGGACTTTGCAATCCATAGCTTTAGGGAATAGGTACGGGAAACCGCTCCATTCCCAGCTCGTTAGCGTCCGTCATCGACGCCATGATGGGCAATTCAGAGCGCCGTTCGATGACCGGGCGTTTCGGCGCGGCTATCAAGAGGGCCAAGACATGAACCTGCGCCAGCTCGAAGTCTTCCACGCTGTCTATCTGCACGGCACCGTCAGCGCCGCGGCGCGCTCGCTCAATGTCTCGCAACCCTCTGTCACCAAGGTGCTCCGGCACGCCGAAGATTCGATCGGTCTGCCACTGTTCGAGCGCGCCCGCGGCCGACTGATCCCTACACAGGACGCCCGCGCGCTGTTCGGCGAAGTGTCGGAGATCCAGGACCGCGTTCGGTCGCTGCGCCAGGCGTGCCACAACATGCGGCTCGGCCGGGGCAGCCTGTTGCGCATCTCGGCGCTACCCTCGCTCGGGCTCGGCGCCATTCCCGACGCGGTCGCCGAGTTCTTGCGCGGGCATGAGGACATATTGTTCGACCTGCAGACGCTGCATCACGACGAGATGGTGCGCAAATTGTACGAGCGCGAGACCGACCTCGCGATCAGCTACGAAGTCCCGCCGGCCGCGCCGGTCGGGCATCAGGTGATCGGCGAAGGCGAACTGGTCGTGCTCTATCGCGAACAGGATTTCCCCGACGCGCCATCGCGTATCCATCTTACCGATTTGCGCGAGCACAAATTCATCAGCCCGGTCCAATCGGGGCCGATCGGGCGCATGTTGTCGAGCGAACTCAACCAATTGGGCGTGGTGCTCGACGAAGTGGTGTCGGCGCGCACTTACTATGTCGCCGCCGCGTTGGTCCGCGCCGGCGTCGGCATGGCGATCGTCGACAATTTCACCGCGCAGGCATCGGTAGCAACGGGGCTGGCGTCACGCCCACTCCAGCCGGCGATCACCTTCGACATCAACGCGGTCTATATGCAGGACCGCCCGCCAACCCATACCGCCTCCGAGTTTCTCGACCTTCTGGCGGACGTGATCGATAAGCTATAGCCTTACGCTATAGGGGCCGTGGTGTTAAATATTGGGGCTCCTCCGGGCGCGGCGATACAGTTTGGCTTCCCTGGAAATTTGCAGCCGAACCGACATGATCGCCACGCCTTATCTTCTGTATCTCGGTCACTCGAACGACCATGCCGGCATCAAGACGTCGCGCGGGCTGGCCGTGTTCCGGCCGGAAGTGTGCGTCGGTGAATTCCGCCACGACGATTGCAAGCTCACGCTCGACTTGCCGCGGATGGATTTCGCGACCGCGGTGGCGGCCGGCGCCAGGACGCTGATCCTGGGCGTCGCCAATGCCGGCGGCACGCTGGGCAAGGACATGGTCGCCGACGCGATCGCGGCGATGGAAGCGGGGCTCGACATCGCCTCGGGTCTGCACCAGCGCTTGAAGGACGAACCGCGGCTGGTCGAGGCGGCGAGCCTGCTCGGCCGCGCATTGCACGACGTGCGCGACCCGCAACCGGGCATCCCGGTCGGCAACGGCAAGCCGCGCGCGGGCAATCGCCTGCTGACCGTCGGCACCGATTGCTCGGTCGGCAAGATGTACACCACCTTGTGCCTGACACGCGGGCTGACCCAGCGCGGCGTCAAGGCGGATTTCCGCGCGACCGGCCAGACCGGCATCCTGGTAGCGGGAAGCGGCGTGCCGCTCGATGCGGTGATCGCCGACTTCATCTCGGGCGCGATCGAGCAATTGTCGCCCGCGCGGAGCGACGACGGCTGGGATCTGATCGAAGGTCAGGGATCCTTGTTCCACCCGTCCTTCGCCGGGGTTTCCACCGGCTTACTGCACGGCGCCCAGCCCGACGCGATCGTGATGTGCCATGACCCGGTGCGCAAGCACATGCGCGGTCTGCCGCATTTCGGCCTGCCTGGGATCGCCGAATGTCTGGAAGCCAATCTCCAGGTAGCCCGGCTGACCAATCCCAAGGTGCGGGCAGTCGGCATCGCGCTCAACACCTCCGCCATGCCCGAGGATGAGGCACGCGCGCTCTGCACCCGGACTTCGGACGAAATGGGCCTGCCCTGCTCCGATCCGTTCCGGTTTGGAGCCGACGCCATTCTCGACACATTGCTCGGCGAGCCCGCCCGCGCCGGCGCCAGACAAGTCGCCTGATCGCCGCCATGCGCCGCACGATATCGATCCAGCCCGAAACCTTTCCGCTCAGCACGCCGTTCCGCATCTCGCGAGGGACCAAGACCGCCGCCGAGGTCGTGACCGTCCGGATCGAACAGGATGGCGTGGCCGGGCGCGGCGAATGCGTTCCCTATCCGCGCTATGGCGAGACGATCGACAGCACGATCGCCGCAATCGGCGCGGCACGCGACGCACTCGAAAGCGGAGCGGGGCGCGAAGAGCTGTTGCGGCTGATGCCGGCAGGCGCCGCGCGCAACGCCGTGGATTGCGCCTTGTGGGATCTGGAGGCGCGGCTCGCGGGCAGCGACGTCGCCACGATGATCGGGTTGAAGCAACCGATCGGCCCGATCGCGACGGCCATGACCGTCGGACTCGACACGCCCGACCGCATGCGCGTGGCGGCGGCGGCGCTGGCCGATGTGCCGGTGATCAAGGTCAAGGTCGACCGCACCGATCCCGCCGCGCAATTGCGCGCCGTTCGCGACACGGCGCCCCTGCCTCGCCTGATCGTCGATCCCAATGAGAGCTGGACGATCGACGAGGTGAGCTCGCTCCAGCAATTGCTGATCGAGCTGAGGGTCGACCTGCTCGAGCAACCGCTACCGGCGGCCGACGATGCCGCGTTGGCTGGGTTCGTCTCGGCGATTCCCATCGCCGCCGATGAATCGGTGCATGAAGCATCGAATCTCGCGGCGTTGCCCGACGGCTATGCCGTGGTGAACATCAAGCTCGACAAGGCCGGCGGCCTGACCGCCGCGCACGACCTGGCGCAGGAAGCGCGCCGGCGCGGGCTGGGCGTGATGACTGGCTGCATGATCTGCTCTTCGCTGTCGATCGCGCCAGCCCTGATGGTCGCCGTCGACAGCATTTTCGCCGATCTCGATGGCCCCTTATGGCTGGCGAATGATCGGGAAGGCGGAGTCGAATGCGTCGGCGGGATGCTGAGCGCGCCACGGCGGGGATTTTGGGGCGACCGCTAGAGGCGCGCGCGATCAAGTCTGAAAAGGTGACTATTATCGCTACGGCGGCGATGCACCTAGAATAGTTTTCGGTCGATCCATCACCGTACCCCACGGCAGATGCCGCAGAAGGCGCGACAGTGCGCCACTCATTCCGAACTAAAGCGTTGTCCCTTCCATGCCGGTCAAGGGAGAAGGTCATGTTCAATGTACTTGTCATCGACGACTCGCTCACTGTGAGGGCGATCATCGAGCAATTACTGGAAGGCGAGAAAGATTTCCGGGTCGTGGGATCCGCCGACAGCGTGATTGCGGCGCGAGAGATGATCGAGAAGTTCGTGCCGAGCGTCATCATACTTGACCTCGCTATGCCAGGTGTTGACGGCTTCACCTTCCTTGATGAGCTGGCTGGCCATCCGCACGCACCCGTACTTGTGGTATCGTCGCACACCACATGGGGATCGGCCGCCGAGACCGAGGCGATCGAGCGCGGCGCCAAGGCGTGCTTCGACAAGGCTCAGTTGGTACGCCACGGAAAGAGCTTCGTCGCGTTGGTCAGGAAAGCAGTGAGCAGCACGGCAACATTGGATAGAGCGTAGCGAACCCCAGCCCTCCGGGCGTCGTTGATCACAAGGAACGGTGGCTCGGATCGGCGGCCATGGAATTATGGTGACCGCTGCAACAACTCCGGAATTTAGCTTCGGGGTTGATGCGCCCGTCCCCGTAAACCCCAGTCGACCTACTTCACGCGGGTCAGATAGGCCTTGAAGACGGCAGCCCAAGTGCGCCCGCCGTCCTGCGAGTAAAAGATTTCATAGCGGTGCGAATCTGCCGTGATGTCCGACCAAACCCCACGCACCATGACGCTGCGCCCCTTGTATTTCTGGGTCGCGTAAAACTCACCCCGCCCGTCCTTGAATTCACCAATGCCTGGCGTGTCTACCTCGCCGGTTTCGCTGTCGATATATGACTGGCTCCATTGGCGGGCCTTCGCGTTGTAGAGAAAGACCGTCGCTCCTTGCCAATGTCCGTCCTGGCCATCGACATCGAGCTCCTCGATCCAGCCGCGGCCACCCCAGATCGGCGTAGCGGTCTTGGTGCCGTCGGAAGTGGTGATATGGGTTCCGCCGTCGAACGGATCGAGCACACGGGTGATATGCGTGTGCCAGACGCCGCGCGCGAAATCGAAATCATGCGACCCGTCATGCAGCATCTGAGGCACAGCATTGGTGTCGGCGGCGCGGCCGATGCCGACCGGCAGACCGAACGCGAGGGTCAAGGCTAAACCGAAGGCCAGTGGGGCGCGAATGTTCATCCGTACATCTCCGAGAGCATCATCGCGCCACATGTGATCGGACATGCAGTCGGATCGAAGTGCCGGTTGCCGGAAATCTTTCTGGTCCACTCCACCAGATGCTTCACTCGACCGGCGCGCCCGCGCGGGTGGACACGATCCGGAGCGTGGCGTCGATTTTGCCGATGGCATGGTAAGCGCGCCGCGGCGGGGTTCTGGGGCGGAAATTAGGCCCCGGATCGAAGTCTAGAAACATCGTCCGAAAAGCGAAATTCTTCGATGCATCTCCTCTTTTAACGCTGGCTGAGCTGCTTCGATCGGAGTCACCAGCGTATCCATTATATCGAAGATGACGGCCGCCGCCACTTGGGCCACATCTTTATGTCTTTCTTTCGTTTCATCGCTGGTGCCAGCGATGTCGATGATGCTCTGTAGCTCGCGGATCGCCCTCATGGCGGAAGCGATCACCAGCACGGAGAAGTCCTTATCGAATTGATCGCTCATTTAAAGTTGCCTCGATTGAATAGGTTTTCGCGGTAGCTGCCCCTGCCCTCGTGTAACTAAATCAGTCCCACCGCTGCCAATAATCGAACGCGATCTGCTGCTGTTCCTTCACCAGCTTCATCGCTCGCGGCCCCGTCCACGGGCCATCATAGCCGAGCACGAACGCCCGCGCCCCGCCCCACCATCCTTGCCCGGGCAGGCCATCCGATTCGCGTACGACAAGCACCGCGAGTTCGGGTTCACCTGCCGCGATCGCGGCTTCGTCGATGATATCGAGCGTCTTGCATACCGCGCGCATCTTGGGCCGGGTGAAGCGGTGGCCCAATTGTGCCAGCAGGTGCGAATAGCTGATCGCCTCGCCCGCCTTCGCCGCCTCGATCAGCAGCGCGCGGACGCGGGCGACATCGGCGATCGAATTGGCGGAGCTCTGGTCGATCATGACGCCTTCGGGATGACACGCACCGGTCAATTGGGCTAGTCCGCTGCAACTCGCACCATGTCAGGGGCGTTGCGGAACCTCAATGATCAAGGTCGCGAGCTACAATATCCGCAAAGGGGTCGGCACCGATCGCATCCGCAGCCCGGAGCGGATCATGGCGGTGCTGCACGAAATCGATGCCGATGTGATCGCCTTGCAAGAGGCAGATCGCCGGTTCGGCCGGCGCGCGGCGATCCTGGGACCCGATCATTTGTCCGATCACGGCGCGTGGAAGGCGCTGCCATTCGGATCGCGGCCGTTGTCGAGCGGATGGCATGGCAATGTCCTGCTGGTCCGGCGCGACGTGCAAGTGGTCGATTGCGAGGCGATCCATTTGCCGACGCTGGAGCCGCGCGGCGCGGTGATGGCCGATCTGCGCATCCGCGGCCAGGCGATCCGCGTGGTGGGCATGCATCTCGATCTGTCGGGACTGATGCGGCGGCGCCAGGCCGACGCGATCCTGGCGCATCTCGACGCCAGCACGCAGCAATTGCCGACGGTAATGATGGGCGACCTCAACGAATGGACCCGCGCCTCGGGTTGTCTCAAGGACTTCGGCGCGCGCTTCCACTTCGCGGCGACCGGACCGAGCTTTCACGCGCGACGACCGGTCGGGCGGCTCGACCGCATCATGGCCTCGCCCGACCTCGCGATCACCGATTGCGGTGTGCATGTCAGCCACGCATCGCGCTGGGCATCCGACCATCTGCCGATCTGGGCCAAGGTCGCGACGGCATGACGCGCGAAAAGGAACTGCGCATGGCGCTGGTCTGCTACGGCGGGATCAGCCTGGCGGTCTATATGCACGGCATCACCAAGGAGATCTGGCGCCTGGCCCGCGCCAGCCGCGCTTATCATTCCGGGCAGGCGCCAAGTGTCGAGTCGACCGAACACATTTATTGCGGCCTGTTGAGCGAGATCGAGAAGGAAGCCGAGGTGCGGCTGCGCGTGCTGCCGGATATCATCGCGGGCGCCAGCGCGGGCGGGATCAACGGCGTGTTCCTGGCGCAGGCGATTGCGACCGGGCAGAGCCTGGAGCCCTTGACCCAATTGTGGCTCGACGTCGCCGATATCGAAGCGTTGCTCGATCCGAAGGCAGCCCCGTCGCATCGGTTCGCCAAGGCCTGGGCATTGCCGATCGCCTGGATGGCGCAACGGCGCGGCGCGGTGCGGGTCGACGAATTGGTCGAGGCCGGAGCACGCGCCGAGGTCGAGCGGAAATTGTCGCATTTCGTCCGCTCGCGCTGGTTCGAGCCGCCGTTCGGGGGAGAGCGTTTCACCAATCTGGTGCTCGACGCGCTGGCGGCGATGGCCGCGGGCGGCGGCGACGGGCGATTGCTCCCCGCTGGGCAACCGCTCGACCTGTTCGTCACCGTCACCGATTTCCGCGGCCATCCCGAACGGCTCGAACTCAATTCCCCGCCCGAAGTGCTGGAAACCGAGCATCGCCTGGTCATCCCGTTCACCGACCATGGCACGGGCTGGTTCGCCGATCCCGCCGAGCTCGTCTTCGCGGCACGCGCCACGTCGAGCTTTCCCGGCGCGTTCCCGCCCTTCACCGTTGCCGAGCTCGACAAGGTGCTGGCCGATAGGGAAATGACATGGCCGACGCGCGAAACATTCCTCGAACGCGCGTTGCCGCGGCAATATGCCGTGAATGCGATCGACAGCGCCGTGCTGATCGACGGGTCAGTGCTGGTCAACGCGCCGTTCCGACCGGCGATCGACGCGCTGCGCGAACGCCCGGCGCGGCGCGAGATCGACCGGCGGTTCATCTATATCGACCCCTCGCCCGGCGCCGGTTTCCATTTCGGCACGACCGCGGCGCCCTCGCCGGGCTTTTTCCAGACGATCATCGGCGCGATCTCCGAAATCCCCCGGCAGCAACCGATCCGCGACAATCTCGAGGAAATCCAGGAACGCAGCCAGCGGATCGAGAATATGCGCGCGATCACGCGATCGATCCGACCGGAGGTCGAGACGCAGATCGAAAGCCTGTTCGACTATACGTTGTTCATGGACTCGCCGACCGCGACCCGACTCAAGAACTGGCGCGCCAAGGCGCAGAATGCCGCCGCGGCGAAATCGGGCTACGCTAATGCGGCCTACGGTCATCTCAAGGTGGCGGGCGTCATCGACCTGATCAGTAACCTGCTCCAAGCGGTCGGCGGAGAGCCCGGGGCCGATCGACTGACGCGCATCCGCCAGGCCGTCGAAGCCGCGGTGCAGGCCAGCGACGGCGGACTGACCTTCGCCGGCAAGGCTAGCGAATCGGCGATCCTGTTCCTGCGCTCGTTCGACCTCGGCTTCCGTATCCGCAGGCTGCGGCTAGTCGCCCGCCGGCTCGCCGAGCTGGAAGACGTTCTGTCAGAGGAGCAGCTCACCGCCGCACGCGATGCGATCTACGATGCGCTGGCCGCTTATCTCGAGGCCAAGCGAACGGACACCCATCTCGCCTTGCGCCGCGATGTGCGCAGTTTGTACAATGACGCCGCGCCATTGCTCGAAAAGCTGGCGGCATCGCTCAACCTTAAAGAACTCGACGACGACACCGACGCCAAGCTCGCCGACGCCTTTGCCGGCATGGCGAAGGATGTGAAGCGACCGCTCTTGCTCAGCTATCTCGGCTTTCCCTTCTTCGACGTCGCGACCTTGCCGCTGCTCCAGGGCGAAGGACTCGACGAATTCGACCCGATCAAGGTCGACCGCATCGCACCGGAAGACGCCACAGCGATCCGCACCGGCGGCGCTGAAGCGACGTTGAAAGGCATTCAGTTCAACAGCTTCGGCGCGTTCTTCAGTCGCGCCTATCGCGAGAACGATTATCTCTGGGGCCGCCTGCACGGCGCCGAACGGATGATCGACATCATCGTGTCGGCGCTCCCGCCGCGGGTGCGGATGAAGCCCGGGCGCGTCGCGACGATCAAGCGCAATGCGTTCCACGCAATCCTGGACGAGGAGGAAGCGCGGCTGACCGCGGTTCCGGGCATGATCGATGCACTCAGGCGGGAAGTCGGCTGAGCTTGCGACCCAGCTCGCTTGGCTCGGCTTGAGCGTTGTCCGTCTCAGACGCGCTCTATAGCGTCGTCGCGATGAGCACGTTCCCGACGAGGACAGCGGCCATGACGACCATCAATACGCCCTTGAGCCGCGTATCCGGCCGGCGGCATAGCCGCGCCCCGAAATAGACGAGGATCGCCGCCGCGATCATCGCTACGGCATAAATCATCTCCAGCATCGCGTTCAGGACTCGCTTTCGCTCAGCGCCGGGAAAGCCGGCGCCTCGGCCGGTTCGGGGGCCAGCGCCCTGGCATAAGCGTCGATATCGACATTGCCGCCCGACAAGATGACCAGCATTCCCGCCTCGGCGGCCACCTTGCCCGCGAGCAGCGCCGCCAACCCGACCGCACCGCCCGGCTCGACCACGAGATGCAGTTTCGCCGCGGCCCAACGTTGCGCCGCGCGGACCTCGGCCTCGCTCACCGCCACGCCCTTGGCATCGCGCCGCGCCAGCACCTCGAAGGTCAGCGGCGAGACGACCGGCGTTTGCAGCGCATCACAGGCGGTCGGCGGTGGGTTCGGGCCGACCGGCTCGATCCAGCTCGCCTCGAGACTGCGGCGCATATCGTCCCAGCCCTCGGGCTCGACCACGGTGATTCTGGCTTCGGTCAGGCCAAGCGCGATTCCCGCTGCGAGCCCGCCACCGCCGCAGGGAATCACGACGTGCGTAGGTTCGCCCAGCCCGATCGCCTCCATCTGCCGCCGCGCCTCGATTCCCGCGCTGCCCTGACCCTCGATGATCCAGGGGTCGTCGAAGCTCGGCACCAGCACCGCGCCGCGCGCTTCGGCCAGCTCGGCGGCGATTCGCACCCGGTCCTCGGTCATGCGATCATAGGGAACGACTTCCGCCCCCAGCGCGAGCGTGCCGTCGCGCTTCGCCTTGGGTGCATCCGACGGCATTACGATCGTCGCCGGAATGCCCAACCGCTTCGCCGCCCAGGCGACTCCCTGGGCGTGATTACCCGATGAGAAAGCGACCACGCCTTTCGTGCGCTGATGATCGTCCAATGCGGTCAGCCGATGCCACGCGCCGCGCAGCTTGAACGCGCCGATCGGCTGCAGCGATTCGGCCTTGAAGGCGATCGTCACGCCATTGATTTCGTGAGTGAAAAGCGGCGATGGCGCCAGGATCGCCGTGATCTTCGCCGCTGCGTCCCTGACCCCTGCCCGTGTCGGCTGTCTTACGATCGTCACTTTTCGCCTCCGCTCACCAAATTCGGTTCCAAAAAGTCTTTACTTGGTAACCTTTGGACCTTATCTGCCCGCTTCCCGCTGCCCCATGGGACTTCCAACCGCAAGGCAGCATTTCACCGTACGGCGCAAGCCACTTGGAGGTCCCTTGAGTTGCACAAGCATCATAGCGCGCTGGGGCTAGCGAAAGCCCCTGGTAATTCCGCCCGCGGAATTGCTCTTGATCAGCGGCCGGTTGCTCCGGTCACGCTCATTCGCCCGCATGCGGCAGCCCGCGCCGCCCGATTCTTCGTCGAGAAGTTTCCGGGCCGCTCGATGTATGCCGTCAAAGCGAATCCATCGCCCGAGTTGATCCAGATCCTCTGGGACAACGGCATCACGCATTACGACGTCGCCTCGATCGCCGAGGTGCGGCTGGTGCGGCGCACGTTGCCCGACGCGACCCTGTGCTTCATGCACCCGGTCAAGGCCGAGGAAGCGATCCACGAGGCGTATTTCAAGCACGGCTGCAAGACGTTCAGCCTCGATTCGATCGAGGAACTGGACAAGATCGTCCGCGCCACGCACGGCGCGAGCGACCTGACGTTGTGCGTCCGCCTGCGCGTGTCGTCAGAGCATTCCAAGCTCAGCCTCGCGTCGAAATTCGGTGTGGCGCCGGGCGAATCGAAGGAACTCCTGTTCCAGGCGCGGCAGATCGCCGACGCTTTGGGCATCTGCTTCCATGTCGGCAGCCAGGCGATGACGCCCGCGGCTTATGCCGAGGCGATGGAGCGCGTGCGGCAGGCGATCGTCGAGGCCGGCGTGACCGTCGATGTGGTCGATGTCGGTGGCGGCTTTCCGTCGACCTATCCCGGCATGGAGCCCCCGCCGCTCGAACATTATTTCGAGACGATCCATCGCGCGTTCGAGAGCCTGCCGATTTCCTATTCGGCCGAACTCTGGGCCGAACCGGGTCGCGCGCTGTGCGCCGAGTACAGCTCGATCATCGTGCGCGTCGAAAAGCGCCGCGGCGACGAATTGTACATCAACGACGGTGCCTATGGCGCGCTGTTCGACGCCGCGCATATCGCCTGGCGGTTTCCGGTCACCTTGCTGCGCGAGCCCGACAGCCACGCCAGGGATATGGGCTACAGCTTCTACGGCCCGACTTGCGATGATCTCGACCATATGCGCGGGCCGTTCATGTTGCCGGCGGATGTGCGGGCGGGCGACTATCTCGAAATCGGGATGCTCGGCGCTTATGGTTCGGCGATGCGGACCGCGTTCAACGGCTTCGGATCGGACGAGACGGTGACCGTCGACGACGAGCCGATGGCATCGCTTTATATGAGCGAGGACCGCGAGGTCGCGTCGAACGTCGTAAAGCTGTAACGGCTTAGAGCTAACGGCTCTCCTCTCCCCTCCCGCTTGCGGGAGGGGCTGGGGGAGGGCTTGTTATGGAGAGCGCCGTCCCTCAGGACACGCCCTCCCCTAACCCCTCCCGCAAGCGGGAGGGGAATTTACGGGTATCCGCGTCCCCATAACGACGGCGGCATGAGAAAACGGGAACAGACCCATGACCGACACCCTGACCAAGACCGCGGCCGCCAACGCGCCGATCAACGACACCCGCAAGGCGGAATTGCTGTCGAAGACGGTCAAGCATATCGACATCAAGTCGTTCGACGCGCGCCCGATCGTCGATGCGATGAGCGACATGAGCTTCACCAGCCGCGACCTCGGCCGCGCGACCAAGATCTACAACCAGATGTTGGCGGACAAGGATTGCACCGTCGTCCTGGTGATCGCCGGCTCGACCTCGGCCGGCGGCTGCATGGACCTCTATGCTGAGCTGATCCGCAACAACATGGTCGACGTGGTCGTCGCGACCGGCGCGACGATCGTCGACATGGATTTCTTCGAAGGTCTTGGCCACAAGCACTATCAAGCGCTTGAAATTCCTGACGACGATACGCTGCGCTCGCTCTATATCGACCGCATCTACGACACCTATATCGACGAGGAGCAGCTTCAGGATTGCGACCACACGATCCTGCAGATCGCCGACAGCCTGGAGGCCAAGCCCTATTCGAGCCGCGCCTTCATCCGCGAGATGGGCAAATATCTCGCCGAGCACGGCAAGAAGGACAACAGCCTGGTCAAGCTCGCTTACGAGCATGACGTGCCGATCTTCTGCCCGGCGTTCGTCGACTCGTCGGCGGGATTCGGCCTGGTCAAGCATCAGGTCGACCGCGCCAAGGCCGGCCAACCCTATATGGTGCTCGACGCCATCGCCGATTTCCGCGAGCTGACCGAGATCAAGATCCAGGCCGGGACCACCGGCCTGCTGATGATCGGCGGCGGCGTGCCCAAGAATTTCGTCCAGGACACCGTCGTCTGCGCCGAAATCCTCGGTCACGAGGATGTCGAGGTGCACAAATATGCGGTGCAGATCACGGTTGCCGACGTGCGCGACGGCGCCTGCTCGTCCTCGACGCTGCAAGAGGCGGCCAGCTGGGGCAAGGTCAACACCGGTATCGAGCAGATGGTGTTCGCCGAGGCCGGTTCGGTGATGCCGTTGCTGGCCAGCGACGCCTATCATCGTGGCCTGTGGAAAGACCGGCCGGAACGCCGCTGGGCGAAGCTTTTCGCGTAAGCGCTGAAGCCTGTCGAGATAACAAAGCGGCGTCCGGTCCATCGGGCGCCGCTTTTCTTTTCTCCTTCTCCCCTTGTGGGAGAAGGAAGGGGCCTACTCGCGCAGCGAGTGGGAAGGATGAGGACAGATCGGATCACCTGCCCTCACCCTTCCGCCGACTTACGTCGGCTCCATCCCTCTCCCAGAGGGAGAGGGAATTAGCATCAATCCTTCGCCCGATAAGCCTCGGGCACGACGAACACCTCATCGGCTCGGGCATAGCCGCCATCCCGCACCTCCTCGATCAGCACCATCGTATGCGCCCGCGCGCCTTCGCCGAAATATTCGACGAGCAGGTCGGTCGTACGGTGTGCGAGGTCGGCCTTTTGCGCCTTCGAGAGCGCGGCTTCGGGGAGCTTGAAATTCGCGAATGGCATGTTGGCGTCCTTAATTCTGATTGCCGCGCGCCTGGCGGGCGAACTGGTTGAGTTGTTGGAAAGTCTCATCGAACCGGCCTTCGCGCTCGGCATTGCGAAGGAAGGCCACGCGCTGGACCAGGATCTCCGGCGGCGTGGGCTGCTGGGCGAACAATGCCATCACTTCGTCGGCGAATTCGTCGAGCGGTTGATAGCCTTCACGCGATTCCTGCCCGGGGGTCAGCCCCGTCTGCACCGCCGGCGGCGCCAGCTCGATCACCTCGACCTTGCCGTTGAGCGCGTCGCGCATCGCGACGGTGTAGGAATGGATCGCCGCCTTGGTCGCATTGTAGGTCGGCGTATCGACCAGCGGCACGAAGGCGAGGCCCGAGGTCACGTTGACGATCGCGGCGTTGGGCTGCGCGACCAGATGGTCGATCAGCGCATTGGTCAGCCGGATCGGGCCGAGCAGGTTGGTGGTGATCGTCGCCTCGGCATCCGACAGATCGCGGGCATGATCGAGCGCCTCGAACCGCATGATTCCGGCGTTGTTGATCAGCACGTTGAGCGCCGGGAAACTCGCGAGGACGCGCGCCGCGAAATCGGCCACGCCTTCGGCGCTTTCGACATCGAGCGTCACCGTATGGATATTCGGCCGGCCCGCCGCAGCCGCGTCGAGCGCATCCTGACGCCGGCCCGCGATAATCACGACGTTGCCGGCGTCGTGGAACCGGTGCGCCAGCGCTTCGCCGATACCCGACCCGCCGCCGGTGATGAGGATGGTGTTGCCGCTGCTTTTCATCGGATCGCTCCTGCTTGGGGTTGATGACCGCGATGTACGCTCCCACTCTCCAGAGGAAAGAAGGCACCGGAAAGATTTATACTTACCCAAAAGAGAGTGACGGCATGAACGCCCCTACCCCCAATCATCTGCCTTGGCCGACCGACGTCGATCCGCGCGTCGAGGCGCTGGTGACCGAAGTGATTGGCCGGGTGGCGGACAAATGGACGATGCTGATCCTCGATGTCCTCGCCGAACGGGGCGAGTTGCGCTTCACCCAGGTCGGCCGTGAGGTACCCGGGATCAGCCAGAAGATGCTGACCCAGACGCTGCGCCAGATGGAACGCGACGGGTTGGTCGTGCGCACTGTCCATCCGGTGATCCCGCCACGAGTCGAGTATCGCCTGACCGATCTCGGCTTCTCGCTCGGCGAAGCGTTTTGCGGCGTGTGGATCTGGGCGAAGGACAATCTCGAGCGGATCGACGCCGCGCGCGCGTCCTTCGATTCCCGACGGCCGGGCTGAACGCCGCGCAATCCGTTGCAATATTCTACCGGTTGATGCGGCTTCCCGCTGCAACCAGTCCGGGTGTCGCCGGGCGAAACTATTCGCCTGAGGGATACACCGCTACCCGCCGACATGCTGCTTGTGAATAGCGACCAGTGTCGGTAATTCTCTGGGCTAAGGGGTTTATCGATAGGGGGATTCTTGCGGCGTATTCTTTTCGCTCTTTCGAGCGCGTTGATCCTCGTATCCTGTGGCTCCGACGGGTCGGGCACGGCCGGCACCGGGACACCCACACCATCGCCCAGTCCATCGCCATCGCCCTCTCCGTCCCCATCCCCCTCTCCGACGCCGACGCCGACGCCGACGGCGAGCTATTCGACATTCGACGCGCTTACCGGAGACCAGAACTATCCGACCGGCTGCGTTTCGGCACAATTTCCCGCCGGCCTGCCGACGGTCGGAGCGGCAACGGATTTCGGCAGCGGCCTGCAATTCACCTATACGGCAGCAACGCAGATCCATGCGCTGAGCGGGGACGGAATCTCGGTCAGCTTCGGCCCCGGCGACCATTCTGCGCTGAATTCCACAGCCAATGCTGATGTCTGGATAAAGGGCAGTGAAGACCTCACGCTCGAGGCACTGACCTGGAGCGGCACGCGGATGGCATACAACCGCGTCTCCTATCTGGAGACCAGCAAGGCTGGCGCTCCCATTACCTATGCCTGCATCACCGGGGTACCGACGTTCGCATTCGACGTGCCGACGTCGGGAACGGCGGCTTTCCCAAAGGCAGGGATGGATGCTGGCGCCTTTACTCTGAATGGCGGCACGGTCACTCATTACTCGCTGGCGAAGACGCTCGTCACCTTCCAGGCCGATTTCGCGGGAAAGACGGTGACCGCCACGCTGCACCTGATTGCTACCACTTCGGGACCGAGTCCCCATACCGACGTGGATCTCGGAACGGTGACCGGTAACGGCACGATCAATGCCACGACCGGCCGCTTTTCAGGCACTTGGTCGAGCACGGATCGCGATGCCCATGGCAATTTCGCAGGCAGCTTTTTCGGACCTCAAGCGCAGGAATTCGGGCTTACCTATTCCGTCGAAGGCAAGGATGGGGCCGGGACGCGGATATTCGCGTCTTATGGCGCCATCAACGGATCGCGTTAAGCGCCGATCCCTCGTTGTGTGATGTAGTCAAATGATGCAGCCTCGCCCGATACAAATCGGGGGGAAGCTTTTTTCATGCATAGTGAAATCCTAAAGCCGGTCGTCGTCCTGATCGCCTGGACATTGGTGATGTTCGTCTGGATGATCGCGGTGCGGTTGCCCGCGATGAAGGCCGCCGGGATCGACATAACCAAGCTGAGGGGCGGCAAGGGCAGCGACGCCGACGGCGTTCTTCCTGCCAAGGCGCAATGGAAGGCGCACAATTACAATCACTTGCTCGAACAGCCGACGTGCTTTTACGCGGTATCGTTCGTGATCGCGTTCACCGGCACCGGCGACGGGATCAATGCCTGGATCGCCTGGGCCTATGTCGCGCTGCGCATCGTACACAGCCTGTGGCAGGCGACGGTTAACAAGGTCTCGATCCGCTTCACGATCTTCATCCTGGCGACCTTGTGCCTGATCGCTCTGACCTTGCATGCCGCGATGGCGGTGTTCGGCTGGCACCATGGCTGAGAAATTCGAGCGCCACCGCCAGCCCTGGCGGCAGGACGAAATCCAGAAGCTCCACACGCTGGCCAAGAAGGGCATGGCGCTGAAGGCGATCGCCAAGGCGCTGACGCGGAGTGAGGAGTCGGTGAAGCAGCGGGCGAAGGAAGACGGCCTGTCGATCGCGAAATTGCGGTGATCGGGCTCCCCTCCCGCTTGCGGGAGGGGCTGGGGGAGGGTCTGTTATTGTGAGGGCGCTTATTCGACACGCCCTCCCCTAACCCCTCCCGCACGCGGGAGGGGAATTGCCTACCCAAACAACCTCGCCAAACTCCGATCCAGCGTCACCAGCTGCCACAAGGTCCGGCCGTGCTCCGCCCGACCCGCTTTATGCTCGGCCGCGATGCGCTCGATCACCGGCCCGTCGAACCATTGCAGCAGCCGCGGCGATCGCGCCAAGTCGGCCGCCTGATCGGCCAGCGCGCCGCGGAACCACGCGCTGATCGGGGTCACGAATCCCATTTTCGGCCGATAAAGGATGTCGTCGGGCAGATAGCGCTGCATCGCCTTCTTCATCAGCCACTTGCCCTGGCCGCGCCGCAACCGCATCGACACCGGCAAAGTCGCGGCGAATTCCATCAGCTTATAGTCGAGCAGCGGTTCGCGTGCTTCCAGACTGACGGCCATGCTGGTGCGGTCGACCTTGGTCAGGATGTCGCCGGTCAGCCAATGCTGGATATCGGCATATTGCGCGCGGTCGAGCGCATCGCGCGCCGGCGCGTCGTGCATCGTGGCGATATAGCGATTCTCAGCGCGATGGCCGCCGAGCTGGCGCCAGGCCCCGGCGGTGAACAATTTTTCGCGCAACCCGGGTGTAGTCACCCCGACCGAGCGCGCATAGGCAGTTGCGCCATCCTCGGCGAGCGCAAGCAAGGTCGTCTTGGCGCGCAGCGGGCGCGGCGCCCAATCGGCCTTGGGATAGAGCCGCCCCAGTGTTCCGAACACATTGGCCGACATCTCGCGCGGCAAGAGCGAACGGATGCGCTCCTCGGCCGCCTGGAACTTGTAGCGGCGATAGCCCGCAAACGCCTCATCCGCGCCATCGCCGGACAAGGCCACTGTCACCTGTTCGCGCGCCAGCTCGCAGACGCGGAACGTCGCCAGCGCCGACGCATCGGCGAAGGGTTCGTCGAACGCGCTAGTCAGCCGGTCGATCAAGGCGAAATCGTCGGCGGCGACGACGCGCTCGCGATGATCGGTGTGATAGCGCGCGGCGATCGCGTCGGCATAAGCGCGCTCGTCATGCCCGGCTTCCTGGAAGCCGATCGTGCAGGTTTTGACGGCCCCCTTCGACAATTCGGCCATCAGCGCAACCACCGCCGAGCTATCGACGCCACCCGACAGGAACGCGCCGAGCGGCACATCGGACACCATGCGCAGCTTCACCGCGGCACGCATGCGGTCGACCAATTCGGCCTCGAGATCCTTGAGGGAGCCGCTCGCGCGGTTGGTGAAGTCGAGATCCCACCAGCGGCGCGGCATCGGCACCGGCCGCCCACGCTCGAGCATCAGATAATGCGCGGCGGGCAGCTTCTTCACGCCGGCCACAATACTGGCATCGTCGGGCACGTAGCCCAGCCCCATGAAATCCTCGATCGCGGCGAGATCGGGCGCGCGGCGGAGCAGCGGATGCGCGAGCAGCCCTTTCAGCTCGGAAGCGAAGGCGACCGATCCGTCCGAGAGCACGACGTAATGGAGCGGCTTCACCCCCAGCCGGTCGCGCGCCAGGAACAGGCATTGCCGCCCCGCATCGTGCAGCGCGAAGGCGAACATGCCGTTGAGGCGATCGAGCATCGCTGGACCCCATTGCCGCCAGCCATGGAGCAGCACTTCGGTATCGCCATTGGTGACGAACTTCGCGCCCATCGCTTGAAGCTCGGCGCGGACCTCGGCGAAATTGTAAATCTCGCCATTATAGGTGACCGTCAGGTCGCCATCGTGCATCGGCTGCGGGCTGCCCGCGACGTCGATGATCGCCAGGCGGCGATGCGACAGGCCGACACCCGACGCGGTCCACACGCCGGCGCCGTCGGGGCCGCGATGCGCCTGGGCATCGGCCATCGCCAGCACGCGGGCGCGATCGACCGGCTTGGGAGTTCCGGGATGATAGATCCCGGCGATGCCGCACATATTATTGACCAACCCCCGTGTTCGTGCTCGTCACCCCAGCGCAAGCCGGGGTCTCAGGCAATGTCGCCATAACTCTAGAGATCCCAGCTTTCGCTGGGATGACGGGAGTTGTCACCGGATCATCCCCGCCGAACGATCGGCCAAAACGTCGAGCGACCCCAAAGCCGCGAGGAATTTCGCCATCGCCGCGCGCGAGTCGTGGCCGGGCAGCGTTTCAGCTGAAACATGGATCGCAACCGCACGCTGCGGCCCGCCCAGCAGCTTGGCCTTGAGCGTTTCGAGCTTCACGATTTTGGGGTCGGACGTGAGGACATTGCCGATCCGGTACCACGTCGCGACCCGACGCTCCACCGGCCCCGGCGCGGTGATGCGCATGACCGTACCGCCGTCGAGATCATCGAGATCCTCGACCCGCACCCAGCGGTCATCCTGTTGCATGACGCCGATCCCGAAGCCCACCATCTCCTTGCCCTGATGCTGGCTGCCATAGACCGCGATGGCCAGGTCCACGGCGTTTCCGCTCCCATCGACATAGCGGCCGAACAATTGATGATCGGCGCCAGGATAGGTCGGCATCCAGGGCGCACGCGTGCTGACCGGCGCGCGGGTCCAGCCGGCAACTTGTGGCAAGTCGATACGCTGCGGCAATGCCTGCGCGCGACCGGCAATCGCCGCCGACCATCCGGGGAACGCCGCCGCGACAGCGAGCACCAGCAACGCGGCGACGATCGTATCGAGCGGCCAGCGGACCGGGCCTTGCAACCGCGCCGGATCGAATGCCGGCGCATCGGGCGCGCGGTCGAACCATTTCCAGCCGATCGCCAGCACCGCCGCCATCACCAGCCCGAAGAACACCCAGCCGAATACGATGTGATCGTATCCGGTGGCCTGTTCGACGCTGGTCAGGACGGCGGCATAGATGGTCCCGAACGCGCGAACGCCATTGGCCAGCACCGGCACGATGATCGCCATCGTCATGAAGGCGATGCGCCGCGGCCAAGTGCGGTAGCAGAGGTTGGCGACCAGAACGCCGTAAGCGATCATCGCAATCACGAACTTGGAGCCCGAGCACGCTTCCGCCACTTCGAAATATTTGTCGCCCGCTGTGATCAGCACGCCGTCGACCGTCGCCGCGACGCCGACCAAGTGGAGCAGATGCATCGTGATCCATACGGTGATCGTCTGGAGTGGCGGCTCGAGGAATTCTCCGAACGGCACCAGGAACAGCGCATAGGCGATCGGGAAGAGCAGCCCGCGCGCGACATTGGGCCCGAATATCGTCACCACCGCGCCCTGCAGCATCATCACCACGCCGAGATGCCGCGCGAACGATACCCCCCCGGCATCGCCGAGCAGCCAGCCGAATCCGCCCGCCGCAACCAGCGTGAGCCCGGGCGCCCAGGCTTGGGGAGTCAGTTGCGCCAACTCGCTCCGCCTAATCCATACCAGCCAGCCGATCACCGGAGCGATGAACAGGCAATGCCCGAAGGTAGTGTTGGTCCAATAGAGTTCGGCCAATGCCGCAACGTCCCGCCGGAACATCAGCAGGATCACCGCCATCGTCGCGACGAGCGCGACCAGCGGGCGGCGCCAGGCGGCGGCGATCACAAGCCCGGGACGAGGTGCGGAACCGGCGACGCTGGTCATGCCGCGGCCCGTCCCTTCGCCTTTGCCGGCACACCCTTCGCGCCCCAGCCGATCAAGGCATCGAGCGGCGCAAGCCTGGCGTTCCAGCCATAGCGCGCCTGAACCCGCTCGCGCGCCTTGCGCCCCATCGCTGCCGCGCCTTGCGAGTCCGACAACAGCCCGTTCACCGCATTGGAGACTTCGGCCACGGTATCGCCGCTCAGGATCGTGCCGTCATGGTCGATTCCCTCGACGGCAGGCCTACTCGCCACGACCGGACGCGCCATCGCCATGGCTTCGAGCACTTTGTTCTGGATACCGCGCGCGATCTTCAGCGGTGCGACCACGCAGGCCGCCGCCTCGATCCACGGCCGTACGTCCGCGACTTCGCCAGTCACCCGCACGCCATCCTGCTTCGCCAGTGCGGTAACCGCGTCGGTCGGGTTGCGTCCGACGATGACGAAGACCGCATCGGGATGAACGACGCGGATATGCGGCAGCACCGTTTCGGCGAACCAGGTCACCGCCTCGACATTGGGACGATAGTCCATCTGGCCGGTGAACACGATCAGCTTGCCGGTCGTATCGATGCGACGAAACGACGCGGCGGGATCGAAGAAGTCGGTATCGATTCCATTCTCGACCACCTGCACATTGACGGAGCCGGTGCGCTTGCGGAACAGATCGGCTTCGGCCTCGCTGACGAACACGCTGGCATCGACGCGCCGCGCGATTTGCCGTTCGAATTGGAACAACAGATTCGCCTCGCGCCGCATCAGCCAGCGCATCGGTCCGCGCGAGCCCTTTGCGTAATCCGCGAACTTGAGCGAATCCATATCGCAAAAGTCCATGATCACGCGAGCGCGAGTCTTGGCGGGCAGATATTGCGCCATCTGACCCGAAAAGACGTAGATCGTGTCGATCGAGCGGCGCTCCAACAGGTCGGCGATGACCTCGCGCATCGCGTGATTGTCGAACGCGGTCAGCGATGCCGGCCTGCGCTGGACCAGCGCCTCGACGAGCGCGCGCCGTCGCGATTTGCCGCGCCACAGGATCGACCGGCTGGCGGTGAATGGCACTAGCCCCTTCTTCGCCTTGAGGTCGCGGGGATCGTCGGCGAAGGCGACGAGATGCACGCGATGTCGCGCGGCAAGATGTTTAAGCACGTTGAACGCGCGGATCTTGTCGCCGCGATCGGGTGGAAAGGGCGATCGATGCGCGAGGAACAGGATATCCGCCATCAGCCGAGGCCTTTGGCGATCACCGGTCCCATCGCATTGGCGAGCCACAAGGGCAGTTTCTTCCACACCGCTACTTGCAGCCGATATTTCGGGCTCATCGGGTTCATCTCGCGCGGCGTTTCGCCAGCGGCGACACGCTTGGCGTAGCGCAGCGGGACGCCCTCGAATCCCCAATTCTTCTTGAACGCGGCGACTCCCGTCCCCGCTTTCGAGCGGCCAAAATCGTAGCGCGTGCACCCGCGTCCACGCGCATGGCGCATCAGTTCGTAATAAAGCCGGTCATTGGCCTTGAGCGCCCTCGCCTCCCGCGTGCCGCCGCCCCAGAACGGATAGACGGTGCCGTTGAGGTAGAGGCTGAACACGCTGGCATGCGGCTTGCCGTCTTTGGATACCGTCACGACGTCGGCATGCTCGCCCAACTCGGTGGCGACCGCGCGAAACAGCTTGGCGGGGAATACCGGCGTGCCGAGGTTGCGGACGGACTCCGAGAACACCGCGTAATGCATCGCCAGATCTTGCGGCGTGCTGCCGATCGCGATGTCCAAATCGGCGTCGAGCGACTTGCGGACATCGGCGCGCTGCTTGCGCGGGATCGCGAGCAGTTCGGCTTCGTCGTCCTTGGCGAGATCGCGCGAGAAACCGAGATAGGTCGTCTCGTCGACGATCCATCCCTCGCCCGGCGCCGGTCCGCCACGCAGTTCGAGGCTGGGACAGCCCAGCCGTTCGGCCATCGCCCAGGCCGACGCGGCGAGAGCGTCGGCAATCGCGTCGCGGCTCGTCAGGATACCGCCATCGACGGCGAACCCGGCCGAGACCAAAGCCTTGCCGAACAGCGGTGAGCGGATTTCGGTCAGTGGCAACACGCCGGCGAGCGTGCCATCGGCGTGCTCGGCGATCAGGCAATGCGCGGTCTGACCGCAGGCGAGCGCGACCGCGACGTTCCAGCCGGTCAGGTGGAACGGCGTGGCATCAGGATGCGCGCGGACATAGGAATCGATCCGCGCGCGCTCGCTCGGATTGCCCAAGTCTGCGGCGTTGATCGCCACCGGGGTCGAGACCAAAGGCATCGTCACTGCAGGCGCTCCGCTTCGATGGCGACGACGGCGTCGACGCGGCCCCAATCGTGGCGCTTGACCAGCCCGCGCAATTTGCCCGCCATCGCGCCGAGCCGGCTATAATGGCGCAGCCGCGACTTGAGCGGCGCGCGCGCGACGCGCGGCTGCTCGGGATCGACTTCCCAGGGATGGAAATAGAACACCGCCGGGCGATGCTCGTCGCGATTGGCGCGCGCAACCGCACGATCGGTGATCGCCGCAGGAAACAACCGGAAGAACCCACCGCCGGTGGTGATCTTGCGTCCCGCGACATCGGCGAGCGTGATCGGCAGTTCGATCAGGTCCGATCCCGCGACCGGGCGATAAGCGTATTTGGGCGCATCGGCCCAGCCATAATGGTCGTGGACAAGCGGCGCGACGCTCGACGAATAGGCATAGCCTTCCTCGGCCAACACCAGGTGTGCCCAGGGTGTGCGCTGGTCGATCGAAAAGCTCGGCGCACGATAACCGGTCACGCGCCGGCCCGATGCATCCTCCAGCGCGATGCGCGCTCGCTTGAGGTCGGCGCGGAACGCGTCGGGGGTCATCGTGAAGACGCGATCATGGTCCCAGCCATGGCTCGCGACCTCATGGCCCTCATCGGCGATGCGGCGGATCAGCGCAGGGTTTCGCTCGGCCACCCAACCCAAGGTGAAGAAGGTCGCCTTGACCCCTGTCTCCCCGAACAGGTCGAGCACCTTGCCGGTATTGTAAGCGACGCGGCTGTCCAGGCCGTCCCAATCGGCCTTGGCGATCACGCGTTCAAAGGCGCCGACCTGGAACCACTCCTCGACGTCGACCGACAGGCCGTTGCGCATGATGCCGCTCCCGTCGCGCGTCAGGCCGCACGGCCACCGCGCGCTGCCGCGGCCTCGTTACCTTCGACCCAATCGACCAGCAATGCCAGCACGCGGCGCAACGCCGCATCTTGTTCCTCGAGCCGCGCCTCGATCGCCGCGAAGCGATCATGCGCAATCTCGATCGGCGCGGGCCTGGGGTCGTTCGCCGGTGCCGCAGGTTCCACCACCGCGAGCGGTTCGCGCGTTGCGACCGGCTCAGGGGCCTTGATCGGCTCCGGCACCGCGAAGATTTCGGGCTCGGGCTCGGGCTTGGGTTCGGGCGCAGCAACGACCGGCCGCGGCGCGGGCGCGCTTGGGGCGGGCATGTCGCCGGTGATATCGGCGATCACCGCATCGACCACCTTGGCGTCGATCACGTCGACCTGCTCGATCGCGCCGAACAGCAACACGCGTCCCGCCAGCTGGTTGAGCCGGCGCGGCACGCCGTCCGACCCGCGATAGAGCGCAGCAAAGGCGTCGGGCGTGAATTTGGGACGGCCGTTCCAGCCGACCAGCGACATGCGGTGCAGCACATAGGGCTCGACCTCTTCGGCGCCCATCGGATCGAGATGATGCATCGCGATCACGCGCTGGCGGAGCTGTTCGAGCCGGTCGCTGCCATGCAGCGCAGCGCGGAATTCGGGCTGGCCGAGCAGGAATATCTGCAGCAGTGCGTGGCCGCCGGCCTGGAAATTGGACAACATGCGCAATTCTTCGAGCGCGCCAGTGTGCAGTGCCTGCGCCTCGTCGACGATCAGCAAGGTGCGGCGACCCGCGCGTGCGATCGAATGCAGGCCGCGTTCGATCGCGACGAGCAATTGCGCCTTCATCAGGCCCGCGGTCTCGACCCCCAGGCCAGTCGCGACGATGCGCAACAAATCGTCGCCATCGACCTGGCTCGACACCAATTTGATCACGTGCAGCCGCTCGCGGTCGATCGTCGCCATCAGATGGCCGACAAGCGTGGTCTTGCCCGCGCCGACATCGCCGGTGATGACGATGAAGCCCTCGCCCTGGCTCAGGCCATAGCCGAGATACGCCATCGCCTTGCGGTGGGTGGCGGTATCGAACCAGAATTTCGGATCGGGCGTCAGCGCGAACGGGCGTCCGCTCAATCCGTAATGGTCGTCATACATCGTCTTCGTCTCCGGGCGGGTACCCCGCCTCTCCGGTCAGAACTGGTAGCGTGCTCCCAGCGACGCCTGCGCGCTCGTCTGGTCCTCTTGTCCCTTCTGGCTGAAGGTATAGGCGCCCACCGAGACGGTCGTGCCGAGGCGGCCAAAGCTGCGCGAGACCGACCCGGTCGCGCCCAAGCTGTAGATGCCCGGCGCAAGGCCGCTGTCGTAATAATTGGCGAACAGGTCGGCGTTGAACGACGTGTGCTCGCCGATCGAGGTCGAGTAGAAGAGCTGTGCGTAATAGCTCTCGTCGCTGGTGCCGATGATCACCACGCCCGGGCTGTTGGGCGCATAGAATTTGCGATTCGAATAACCCACGCCGAAGCCGAGCGTTGACGTGCCGCGAGTCAGCGTGGCCACCGCATCGACGCCGCGTGAGCGATAGGTCGCGGTCGACACCGACTGGAACACCGAATTCATGCACGCGCCCGCGGCGCCGCCGCCGGTCGTGCCGAAGGTGCATCCGGAGAATTGCTGAGCGAGCAAGTCGCGCGTCGCGGTGAACTGGGCGGGGAGCCCGCGCAAGCTGCGCTGCAACTGGCCGCCGAAGGTCTCGACCGTATCATAGACGCCGACCTGAACGCCGACGCTTCTGCTCGGGGCGTAGCTGAGCGAGCCGGTATAGCTCCACGACCCGTAACGGCGGCCGACATGCGCCTCGACCGCAGTGCGCGGGCTCGGACGCCAAATGACGCCGGCATCCCAATAGATGCCGTCGGTCTGATAGGCGATGCGGCGCGGCGAATTGGGATCGGTCACGAACCGCCCACGGCTGTCGGTGACCGGCACGCCGGCCGTGTCGAGCAACGGATCGCGTGCGCTCGAGGTCAGCTTTTCATAACCGACGCCGCCGACGACCGCGACATTGCCCGACAGCGGCATCACCGCGTCGACGCGGCCATAGAGATCGTCGAAGCGGTTGCCGAGCTGGCTCTGGTCGTCGCGCGTCCAGCCGCCGCTCGCGGTCAGGCCGACCGGGAGCACGGTGCCCGATTTGAAGCCGATCGAGGCGGTCGCTATCTGCGTCTTCGAATCATCGAAATAATCGAGCCGCGGGCTGCCCGGGGCGACCCCGGTCGGACCCGGCTCGGTCACCTTGGTATAAGCAAAGCGATAGGCAGCGTTGATAGCGACCGGCCCGCTGCCGGTAGTCAGCGTCGGGCCGATATAGCCCGAATAGACGTTGCTGACATTGTCGCGGTCGTTACCGAAGAACACCGGCGCAGCGCCGCGAATGTCGTTGCGCGAGCGCGTGGCGATGCCGCCCGCGTCCAGCGACAGGCCGCGCGCCACACGCACCTGTGCGTTGGCAAGACCGGTGACGACATCGGCGTCGCCGCTATTCTTGTCCCAGGCGAACTGATGCTCGTAGCGCGCCGACAGATTGACCGACACGCGCCGTGTTTCGACCGAGGCGTCGACCCCGGCCGCGGCCGAGCTATAGGTCAGCACATCGCCCGACTGGACGTCGGCGGTCAGCACCTGGCTGAGCTCGATATAGGGCGCGATAGTGACCTTGCGGCCCCTGCCCCCGCCGTCGCGGTCGTCCTGCGACGCTGCCGGCATTGCTGCCAGCAGCGTCGCAAGCGCGACCCCCGCGGAAATGCTGCGGATCATTGGCCCTCGTCCTCCTGGCCGTAATAACTGCCGAAACGAGCCCCCCCCGGGGCAAACGCAACGCTGTTCAACAAAAGCTGGATGTGCTCGCAGCCCTCAAGGCGCTGCACGGTGTCACGGATCTCGCCTTCCGTCGTCTTGTCGGCGCGGACCACGAGCATGACCTGGCCGACATGCAGCGCCAGCACCGAAGCGGGCGACGCCGACAAAGCAGGCGGAGAATCGAAGATCACCATCCGGTCCGGATCGGCAGCAAGCAGCCGCGCGATCAGATCGGGGGTGCGGCCGCTGGCGACCAGTTCGGTATCCGAAATGGTCTGGGTGCCGGCGGGCAGCAGGCTGAGATTGGGAATATCGGTGCCGACCACGCATTTCTCGATATCGATCGAGGGATCGTTCAGCGCGTCGAGCAGCCCCGGACCATCCTCGACGCCGAGCCGGCTCATGATCGCCGGCTGGGCGAAATCGGCATCGACCAGCAGCACGCGGGTATCGCGCTCCGCCGCCATCGAGATCGCCAGGTTGATCGCGCAATAGGTCTTGCCGTCGCCGGGCTTGGCCGAGCAGACCAGGATCGTCCGTGCCTTGTCGGGCTCATGCTTGTTGAGCTGGCGCGCGGTGAGCAGCAGATGGCGCTTGGCGAGGCGGAATTCCTCGGCCAACACGCCGATCGCCGCACCTGGGATGAGCAACTGGTTTTCCACAAGCAGATCGCGGTCGACTTTGGCCTGGCGGCCCGCCACGGGCAGAGCCGCTGGCGGTACTGGCGCCGGCCGAGCGACGGGGGCGACGGGCGCGTCCACATGAACCGCAACTGCTTTGGGCGCCTCGACGGGTTTCAGCGCTTCGGCAACAGGCGCGGCCGCAGGTACGGGCACGACCGGTTTGAGCACCGGCGGAGCCTGTAAATCGCTTTCCGGAATCGCGCGCGCGTTCAGCCGCGCCGAGAAGTCGTAGACTTCGGCTGCGCGCTCGAGCAGCGATCCCTTATTGGTGATGATCGGCTTGTTCATGCCGCGAGCCCCCGCATCAGCATTTCGACGCCGAGCAGACCGACGAACGCGACCGGCAATGCGGCCGCGGCGCCCGCGAACATGCGCAGCTTGCGTTTCCTGAATTCGACTTCGACCCTGGACACGCGCTCGCTGATCGACCCGATCACCGGCAGTCCGGTCGCCTTTTCGAGACGGCCGGCGGTGGCATAGGTCGCCTTGAGCTGAGACAGCGCGAACGCACCGCCGACGCCGGCGAAGATCGCCGCGAGCAGCACGCCGGTCAGCAACAGCGGCCGATTGGGCGCGGTCGGCGCACGCGGCGCCACCGGCGGATCGATGACCTTGAACTTGATCGAGTCGGTCTGCGCCTGCGCCTGCGCCCGGACGCGAACGTCCTCGCGGTCGCTCAGCAACTTGTCATATTGGTCCTTGAGCACCTGGTAATCGCGGTCGATCTGGCTCTGCTCGTTGGCCGCCGCGGGATCGCCGTTCAGCTTGCTGGTGATCGCGTCCATGTCGTGCTGCAGCTGCTGCTTGCGCGCCGACAGCGCCGCGACTTGCGACTGCTTGTCGACCTGCATCGACTTGAGCGAGAGATATTGCGGATTGGGCTGGCCATTGCCGGCGAAGCTGCCGACCGCCGGTTCGCGTGCCGCCGCGGCGCGCGCGGCGCCGAGCTGGCTGTTGAGCGCGATCACGTCGGGATGATTGTCCGTATAGCCCTTGGCCCGCGCATCGGCGAGCTGGCCCTCGATCGCGGCAAGGCGCGCGCGCGCTGGCCCGGCGCTGCCGGCACCGCCGACCCCCGGAATGCTCACGGCAGTTCCCGACATCTGGCCGTTGATCGACGCCAGGCTGGTCTGCGCGGCGGCGAGATCGCCATCGATTTGCGCCATCTGCGTGCGCGCCGCCGACATGCGATCCGACAGCGAACCGGTTCCTGGCAGCGACCCGAGATATTGCGTCTGGAACTGCGCGCGCTTGGCATCGGCATCGCCCAGGCGGCGCTGCAGATCCTCGACCTGGCTGTCGAGGAAACGCAACGTGGTCTGGGTGTCGCTGCGGGAGTCGGCCAGATTCTGGTCGACGAAGATCGAGATCAATTTCTGGTTGATCTGTGCGGCCAGCTTGGGGCTCGACGAGGTCACGCTGATCTCGAACAGATTGTTCTGTTGGGCGACGATCTTGACGGCCTGCTGCAGGCCGGCGACGCGGTCGGCGATCTCCTGCGGCGTCGAGACGGTGTTGGCCAGGTCGGTGCCCCGCACGACCTTTTCCAGATTGACTGCGCTGGTCAGCGTCTGGCGGATCGTATCGACATCGTTCTGCTGCTCGGCCGCGCTGATGCCGATCTTCGACGGCAGCACCTGGCCCATCTGGACGAACACGCGCGCTTTCGATTCGTAGCGATTGGGCATCTGGCTGACCGCCAGCCAGCCCAGAATCGCGACGATCCAGGCCGCCGCCAGAGCAATCCAGCGGCGGTTCCAGATCGCGTGGAGCGCGACGCGAAATTCGTCATAAAGGCCGTTCACGGTTTCAAGGCCTCCGTCAGAACATCGATTCGGGGATGATGATCACGTCGCCCGGCTCGAGCTTGACGTTTGCCGACGGGTCGCCGTCCTTGAGCAGCTTGCCGAGCTTGACGTTATACTGGCGCTGCTGGCCGGTATTGCGGTCCTGGCGCACCAGCCGCGCGCGGTTCCCCGCGGCATATTGGTTGAGCCCGCCGACCGCGATCATCGCGTCGAGCAGGGTCATGTTGGCGCGATACGGGATCGATGCCGGCTTTTCGGTCGCGCCGACGATGCGGATCGACTGGCTGTAGGTGCTCTGCGGGCTCTCGACGATGACCGAGACGATCGGGTCCTTGATATAGGTGCTCAGCGCGATCTTCATGTCGTCGGCGAGCATCGCCGGGGTCTTGCCGACCGCGGGCATGTCGTTGACCAGGGGCGTGGTGATGCGGCCATCGGGGCGCACCTGGACCTTCGCCGACAATTCGGGGTTGCGCCACACGAAGATGTTGAGCTGGTCCATCGGACCGATCACATATTCCTCGCTTGGCTGCTCGCGCGTTCCGACGAACGACGCGGGCGGCAATTGGGCACCGCCGCCGCCGGCACATCCCGTGAGCACGCTGGTGCTCGCACCGACGAGCATCAAGGCCTTGGAAAACTTCACGAAACTCATAATCAGCCTCCCGTCTGCGCACGGCTGGACCGGTGACGTCACTCCGGCACGCGCAGACTTCGGGCTTGGCTATGGGGTCGAGGGGGTAAAGATTGCGTTAGGAGTAATCGGTCACACCAGTATTTCCCCGGGTCTGGGGTGGCCCAGGAATTCCCAGGGACTGGCGGTAAGTCCATATGCTCCAGCCATGAAGATCGCGATGACGTCACCCGGACCGGCCCGCGGCAGTTCGACCTGGTCGGCGAGGCGATCGAGCGGGGTGCACAGCGGACCGACCACGCTCACTGTTTCGCGCGGCGCGTCGGCCGACGCCGTGGCGACGGCAAGGGGATAGTTGCGACGCACGACGGTGCCGAGATTACCGGTGGCGGCGAGTTGATGGTTGAGGCCGCCGTCGCACACCAGGAAGGTCTCGCCCCGACTTTCCTTGCGATCGATGATGCGGGTCAGATAGACGCCCGCTTCGCCCACCAGCCAGCGCCCGAGTTCGATCGCGAATCGCGTGTCGGGGAGCGCCTTTAGCCTGAGCGTCAGCGCGGCACCAATCGCTTCGATATCAAGCACCTGCTCGCCCGGGAAATAGGGAATGCCGAACCCGCCGCCGAGATTGACGAGTGGCGGCGTTGCCCCCGCTGCCTCGGCCAGCCGGGCTGCAAGGTCGAGCGTATGCGCCTGGCTGTCGATGATCGCCGCGGGATCGAGCGCCTGCGATCCCGCGAAGATGTGGAATCCGCGCCAATCGGCGCCGGCCTTCTGCAGTCGTTTCACCAGCGCCGGGACGCGTTCGGCATCGACCCCGAAGGGCGAGGCGCGCCCACCCATCCGCATCCCCGACCCACGCAACTCGAATTCGGGGTTTACGCGCACCGCGAGGCGCGGTGCCGCACCCCGCCGATCAGCGATAGCCAACGCACGATCGGCTTCGTTTTCGCTCTCCAGATTGATCGTGACCTCGGCTGCAATGGCGGCGTCGAGCTCGGCATCGGTTTTTCCCGGCCCGGCGAAGCTGACTGCTTTGCCAAGCGTGGCAACCCGCGCCAGCTCGCCTGCGGATGCGACGTCGAACCCGTCGACCAGCGGAACCATCGCGGCGAGCAACGGTGCGAAAGGATTGGCCTTAACCGCGTAATGGAGGTCGATGCCCGGAAAAGCTGCGCGGAACCGCGTGATCCGGCTTCGGATCACTGCTGAATCGTAGACGAATAGCGGCGAGGAGCTGAGCAACTCTTCCACCGACCGGCCGCCGATCGTCAGCGGAAGTGACTGAAATTCCAGAGGGATCGCGCCCATTGACTTCATGACGTCATCCCTCTCAGCCCGGCGCGATCGAGCTTGCCGTTGGCATTGCGCGGCAGCTCGGCCAGCCAGATGTAGCGCGCCGGTTGCATGAAATTGGGTAGATCGCGGCGCAGACGCTCCCGCAAGACCGTTTCGGCGGAGCCGTCACCCTTCGCCATCACCACGATCGTCTGGCCCTGGCGTTCGTCGGGCACGCCGATGGCGACGGCCTCGCTGGTCTCGCCACCGGCGGTGATCGCTTCCTCGATTTCGTTGGGGCTGATGCGGTTGCCGGCCGATTTGATCATCTCGTCATCGCGGCCGACGAAGCGCAGCAGCCCGTCGGCGTCGCGTACCGCCGTATCGCCCGACCATACCGCCATGCCGCCCGCTTGCGACCAAGCCGGTGCCGGACGGAAGCGCGCCGCGGTCCGTTCGGGATCCCGCCAATAACCTTGGGCGACGAGCGGGCCGGCGTGAACCAGCTCGCCCGGCTCACCGGAGGCAGCCTCGGTCCCGTCGGGCCGCACGATCATGATCTCGGCGAAGGGGATCGCTCGACCGATAGAATCCGGGTGGTCGGCGACCAAGGCGGGGTCGAGATAGGTCGAGCGGAAGGCTTCGGTCAGCCCGTACATCGGATAGATATCGGCCTGCGGGAAACGCTCGCGCAGTCCGCCGATCAGCCGCCGGGTCAGCGTTCCACCAGAATTCGTAATTCTTTTCAACGAGCTTGTGTCGATATCCTGAGGGTCGATATCAAGTAACTGCGCCCACAGTGGCGGCACGCCGGCCAACGTCGTGATCCGCTCGCGCTCTATCGCGCGGTAGACGTCGCGCGGCAGCAGATAGTCGAACGGCACGACACACGCCCCCGCTGCCCAGGTCGAGAAGAGTTGGTTCTGGCCGTAGTCGAAGCTGAGTGGCAGCACGCCGAGCACGCGGTCGGCGGGAGCGAGCGAGAGATAATGCGCAACGCTGATCGCGCCGAGCCACAAATTGGCGTGGCTGAGCATCACCCCCTTGGGCCGCCCGGTCGATCCCGAGGTGTAAAGCAGCGCCGCCAAGGCGTCCGGGTCGGCGTCCGAGGGCGGCAGGACCGGTCCGTCGAGCGGCGGATCGTCGGTCACGATCCTCGCACTCTCCGCATCGAGCGTCTCGGCGCGCGCCCTTTGCGTGATTAACAAGCGCGCGCCGCTATCGGCAAGAATATGCTGCACTTGTAAATGTTTGAGCTGTGGATTTACAGGAACATGGACGAAACCAGCACGCGCCGCCGCTAATGGCATCAGGCACGTGGTGCGCGTCTTGGGCAGCCAGGTCGCGACGCGATCACCCAGGGCCAGCCCCTGCCCCGCAAGCCATCCGGCCAGCATTCCAACCGCCGCTTCCAGGCCAGCGAAATCGAGCATGCCATCGCGCGTCGCCAGCGCCGGATCGCCAGCGCGCCCACGCAACGTCAGGTGATCGAGCGGCCGCGGCACTGGATCGAGTGGGATCATGGGACCTTGATAGCGAGGCGCGACGCTTCCCCCAAGACTGGACTACCCTCGCAGCTGAAGCTCAACTCCCAACATCACTCCGGCCTCGTGCCGGAGTCCGCCTTGCGACGACGGAAGCCGTGACCCGTTACGCGGCGGACGCGCCCGGCATGACGAACTGAATGTATCGTGCTGAGGCATCGGCTTAGCCACAACGGCGAAGCGCACCGCCCCGACACCCTTCCCAACGCGCTTCCCTATCGGTAACGCGCCGAAACGATGACCACGCACCACGCTCCGTCGACGGTCGGCCAGACCGTGCGCGCCGTTCTCAAGGATATCCTGGCGCTCGACGCCGATCGCGTCGCCGCGTTCGACGACGATACGGCGCTGTTCGGCGCCCTGCCCGAACTCGATTCGATGGCGGTCGCCGGCGTGCTGACCGAGATCGAGGATCGGCTGCACATCCTGATCGAGGATGACGAGGTGGATGGCGAGATGCTCGAAAGCTTCGGCGCGCTTCGCCGCTTTGCCGAGGCCAAGGTCGCGGCAAGGGATTCCGCATGATCGATCACTACGACTGGGCCGGTGGGCGCGAGGCGATGATGCGCTTCGGCCCCGCCACCGGCCCGGTCGTGGTCGCGGTGCTGCCGCTGTTCGAGGAAGCCAATCGCACGCGCACGTTCCTGAGCGGCGTGTTGCGCCGGCTTGCCGAGCGCCATATCGCAAGCGCACTCCCCGACCTTCCCGGTCAAGGCGAGAGCCTGGTGCCGACCGAAAATGCCATGCTCGCCGGCTGGCGCACCGCGCTGGCGTCCGCCGCAAGCGCTGCCGCGGGCGAGCGTCCTATTCATATTTTATCCTGTCGCGGCGGGGCGTTAGTCGATCATGACGTCAAGGCGGTATCGCGCTGGCAACTCGCGCCCGCCAAAGGCGAGGCGCTGGTCCGCGAGCTGCTCCGCACCAGCGCTGCCGCGGGCGAGCGGATCGAAATCGACCTCGGCAATTACAACGACGAGGGCAATCCGGTGACGATCGCCGGCAATGCATTGTCGCGCACGTTGCTCCGCGATCTCAACGCCGCCGATTGCGTGCGCGACGGCGCCGTCCGCGTCGTCCGGCTCGAGACCGACCCCGCTGTCGCCGATCGCAAGGTCGCCGGCGCACCGCTCTGGCGCCAGAGTGAACCAGGCGACGATCCCGCGCTCGCCGACGTGCTCGCGGACGATATCGCCGACTGGATCGCGCGATGCGCGAGCTGACCAATTTTCCCTGCGATGGCGACGCGCTGATCGGCACGCTCGATGACGCGCCGGGGACGACCGGCCTGTTGATCGTATCGGGCGGCAACGAACTGCGCTGCGGCGCGCATCGCGGCATGGCGCTGCTGGCCGCCGATCTCGCCGCCGCCAGCATTCCGGTGTTCCGCTTCGACCGGCGCGGGATCGGCGATTCGGACGGTACTAATCACGGCTATCAGGATAGCGGGCCGGACATCGCTGCCGCAGTTCGCGCTTTCCGCACGCTGGCACCGCAACTGACTCGCGTCGTCGGCTTCGGCAATTGCGATGCCGCCACCGCGCTCGCCTTGTTCCATCGCGGTGCCGGGATCGATGCGCTGGTGCTCGCCAACCCCTGGGTCGGCGACGAAGACGATTCTTTGCCCCCCGCCGCCGCCATCCGGTCGCATTATGCCGATCGCGTGCGCGATCCGCGCGCATGGCTTCGCGCCTTGTCGGGAGGGATCAATATAGGAAAAGCGATCAAGGGGTTACGCAAGGCTTCTTCCAAATCGAAAGAAGCTACAAATCCGATCGCCGCACGGATGGCGGTGGCGATGGTCGATACGCCACGCACCATCCTGCTCGCCCAGCGCGACAATACCGCGATCCGCTTCCAGCATGCGTGGCGCGAGTCGGATACGATCCGTCGCCGCGAAACCGACAGCCACAGTTTCGCGCGGCCGGGCGATGGCGACTGGCTGCGCGAGCAGATTCTGGTGGCGATCCGGAGCGCCTGACGCGGGAACGCCCCGCTCGCCTTCGCGTTTAGCCGTGACGTGACGGGAGCTACCGCATGTTTTCCAACCAAGATGTCGTCCGCGGAGCGCTGCAAGCTTATGTCGACAAGGACCGCGAGGCGATCGAGCAGTTGATCGCTGAAGACTTCCACTTCTCCAGCCCGCTCGACAACCGGATCGACCGCGACACCTATTTTCGCCTCTGCTGGCCCAACAGCGGCAACATGGAGGATTTCAAGATCGTGCGCATGGCGACCGACGGGGACGCGGTGTTCGTCACCTATATCGGCACGGTCAGCGGCAGGCGTTTCCGCAACACCGAAGTCCATACCGTACGCGACAGCAAGATCGTCGAGGTCGAGGTCTATTTCGGCTGGAACGTCCCCCATGACGTCGCCGAAGGCGAGCATGCCGACCCGAAGGCCGAGCCGGCAACCGCCTGACCTCACTCGGCCGCTTCGGCGACCTTCTCGAAATCCGCCTCTGCCAGGAACCGCTCGGCGTCGAGCGCGGCCATGCAGCCGGTCCCCGCGGCGGTGACCGCCTGGCGATAGACCTTGTCCATCACGTCGCCGCAAGCGAACACGCCGGGGACGCTGGTCCGCGTCGTGCCGGTTTCGACCTTAATATAATGGTCGGCGTCGAGTTCGAGATGTCCGCGGAACAATTCGGTCGCCGGATGATGCCCGATCGCGACAAACCCGCCCTCGACATCGAGCCGCGACAATTCGCCGGTCACCGTATCGCGCAATTCGAGCGCAACCAGCCCGGATGTGCCGCCGCCGTCGACGAAAGTCTCGACTTCCTTGTTCCACAACACCTTGATCCGCTCGTTGGCGAATAGCCGTTGCTGGAGAATTTTCTCCGCCCGAAAAGAATCGCGGCGGTGGATCAAGGTCACGTCGGGCGAGTGGTTGGTCAGGTAGAGCGCTTCCTCGACCGCGGTGTTGCCGCCGCCGATCACCGCGACCTTCTTGCCGCGATAGAAGAAGCCGTCGCACGTGGCGCAGGCGCTGACCCCCTTGCCCTTCAACGCTTCTTCACTGTCGAGCCCAAGCCATTTGGCCTGCGCGCCGGTCGCGATCACCAGCACATCGCCGACATAGACATCGCCGCTATCGCCGATCAGTCGGAACGGGCGCCGGGTCAGGTCGACCTCGACGATCGTGTCCCACATCATCCGCGTGCCGACATGCTCGGCCTGCGCCTGCATCTCCTGCATCAGCCAGGGGCCCTGGATCACCTCGCGAAAGCCGGGATAATTCTCGACATCGGTGGTGGTGGTCAACTGGCCGCCAGGCTGGATGCCCTGGACGACGATCGGCTCCATCCCGGCGCGCGCGCCATAGATCGCGGCAGACAGGCCGGCCGGGCCCGAGCCGAGGATGAGCATGCGAGTGGTATGCGTAGTCATGCGGGACGTCCTAAGGGCGAAGGGCCCTTTCGCGCAAACATGGGTTGAGATTTATCCACAACAAGCTGCGTGGAGACGGAGAAAAGCTTGCACCTGCCCAAGTGCGGCAGGATGCTGGGCCGATCAATTTGCGAGCAAGGAATGCGATGGTGCGACGTCTCGGATCGCCGATTCTCTGTGCGCTGACCCTGACCAGCCTCGCTTGTAGCGCGCAGAGTATATCGCAGTCGGACAAACAGCCCGCCCCCGCCAAGAGCGTGCCGCCGGTGCGCACCATCGGAGTCTGGCAACCCGCGGCAGGGCAGACCCAGTTGCCGATTTGGCCCGGCAGCCCGCCCGACGGCACGCTCCGGCCACAGCCGCCCGAAAGCGTGAATACCTACAAGGAATCGCCCGAATTCGGCGGCAAGTCCGAAGCGGTGCTCGACATCGCGATCCCGACGATGACGATCATCCCGCCCAAAGGACGCAGCAACGGCACCGCCGTCATCGTCTTCCCCGGCGGCGGGTTTCAGATGGTGTTCGTCACGCTCGAGGGCACCGAGATCTGCGACTGGCTGGTCACCAAAGGCATCACCTGCATCGTCTCGAAATATCGCGCGCCCGGTGGCAATGAATATTGGGACGACGGGCTTCAACGTCACATCACGCCCAAGATCATGCGCGCGTTGCAGGACGCGCAGCGGACGATCCGGCTGGTTCGCTCCAAGGCGAAAGAGCTGCACATCGACCCCAACAAGATCGGCGTGATGGGCTTTTCGGCGGGCGGCTATCTGGTCGCGCAGACCAGCAATATTCTGACGCCCGCGTACAAGCCGGTCGATGCGATCGATCGCATCAGCAGCCGGCCCGACTTCGCCGTCGCACTCTATCCCGGCCATATCTGCCGCGACGGCAAGTTCGACCGCACGCTGCCGACCATCAAGAATGCGCCACCGACCTTTATCGCCCAGGCCTGGAACGACCCGATCGACCCGATCTGCAACAGCTTGATGTACGCCGCCGCGCTCGACAAAGCCGGCGTGTCGACCGAAATGCACCTGTTCGCCAAAGGCGGACACGCTTTCGGACTGCGTAAGAAGAATGAGCCAGTCGGCGTCTGGCCGCAACTAGTCGAACGCTGGATGACGCAGATCGGGATGCTCTAGGCGAGCATCCAACCCGTACTTTCACCCCGGCCTTGTGCCGGGGTCTACCGTCCCCCAAGCTGACGCGCCAGCGGCTCCGTGGATGCCGGCACAAGGCCGGCATGACGGAGGTAGCTTCACGGAATCTCGAACAGCCCCGCCGCGCCCATGCCGCCGGCGGTGCACATCGACACGACGACATATTTCACGCCGCGCTTACGCCCCTCGATCAGGGCATGGCCGGTCAGGCGCGACCCCGTCATCCCGAACGGATGCCCGACCGCGATGGCGCCGCCATTGACGTTGAGCTTGTCGGGATCGATCCCCAGCGTGTCGCGGCAATAGAGGCATTGCGACGCGAACGCCTCGTTGATCTCCCACAGGCCGATATCCTCGATCCTGAGCCCCGCGCGCTTCAACAGCTTGGGGATTGCGAAGACGGGGCCGATGCCCATTTCGTCGGGCTCGCACCCCGCGACCTGGAAGCCGCGATAGATGCCGAGAATGTCCTTGCCTTCGGCCTCGGCCGCCTGGCGCTCCATCAGGATCTGCGCCGCCGCGCCATCCGAGAGCTGCGAGGCATTGCCGGCAGTAATGTACTTGCCTTCCTTGATCACCATGCCGTCCTTGAACACGGTGCGCAGGCCCGACAGGATTTCCGCCGTCGTGCCGCCGCGAATGCCCTCGTCCTGCGTCACCGTGACCTGTTCGGTGCCGGTCTGGTTGCCTTCCTTGTCGAAGGTGGCCTTTTCGACCGTGATCGGCACGATCTCTTCGGCGAACGCGCCTTTCTGCAGGCCATCATAGGCACGCTGCTGGCTCATCGCGCCGAACTCGTCCTGCGCCTGGCGAGAGATGCCATAACGTTCGGCAACGACCTCGGCGGTCTCGATCATCGGCATATAAGCGTAGGGCTTCTTCGCGATCACCGATTGGTTCTGATACGGCTTGCCGGCCTGTTTGGCGGTCAAGGTGATCGATTCCATCCCGCCGGCAAGCGCGACATCGAGTTCGTCGCACATGATCCCACGCGCGGCGAGGGCGATCGCGGTCAGGCCCGATCCGCATTTGCGATCGAGCGTGAAGGCGGGAATGCTGGTCGGCAGGCCGGCGGCGAAGACCGTGTTGCGCGCGACGTTATAGCCCTGCGTCCCCCATTCGTTGCCAGCGCCGTAAAATACGTCATCGATCCGCGCCGGGTCGATCCCGGCACGCTCGACCACGGCGTTCATCACGTGCGCGCCGATCACCGGCGCCTCGGTGATGTTGAAATAGCCACGATTGGCCTTGCCGATGCCGGTGCGGGCGGTGGAGACGATGACGGCTTCGCGCATGGGCTACCCTCTCATTTATCGAATATCGGGTATGGCGCTTAATCTCGCCGCGCGCGAAAAGCGAGAGGGCTGGCGCACGCCCCTCACCTGCGCCAGAACGCCGCCATGAATATTATCCCGCTTGCCGCACGCTCCTTGCTGTTCGCCCCGGGCGATTCGCCCCGCAAGCTTGAGAAAGCCGGTCTGAGCGCCGCCGACCTGGTGATTATCGACCTGGAGGACGCGGTCGCCGAAAGCGCCAAGCCCGATGCGCGCAAGGCAGTCGCCAGCCACCTCAAGACGACGCATCGCCGCCAACCGCATTGGGTACGGATCAATCCGCTCGATACGCCCCACGCGCTGCCCGATCTCGCCGCGATCGTGCCCGCCCGTCCCGACGGCATTGTCTTACCCAAGGCGACGCGCGCCGACGCCGAGCGGCTGAACAATTATCTGTCGGCGCTGGAGACCGCCGCCGGCCTTCCGCTCGGCGATATTCCGGTGTTCGTGCTCGCGACCGAGACCGCGGCGGGCGTGTTTGACGTCGGCAATTACGCCGGTTGTCCGCGCCTTGCCGCATTGAGTTGGGGCGCGGAGGACAGCGCCACGGCCCTCGGCGCAACCAGCAATCGTGACGACAATGGCGATTACGACTTTCCTTATCAGCTATTCCGCGCGCTCTGCCTGACCGGCGCCGCCGCCGCCTCGGTCAGCGCGATCGAGACGATCCATGGCGATTTCCGCGATGCCGAAGGACTCGACAAGATGGCCCGCCGCGCGCGCCGCGCCGGCTTTCGCGGCATGCTCGCGATCCACCCCGACCAGGTCCCGGTGATCAACGCTGCCTTCACCCCTTCGCCCGACGAAATCGCCCATGCGGAGAAAGTCCTGGCCGCATTCGATGCCAATCCCGGCGCCGGCACGGTGGGCCTCGACGGTGCGATGCTCGACATGCCGCATCTGAAGCGCGCGCAAGCGTTGCTGGCGATGAAGCGATAGCGCAACTCGGTCTTGATCCGCCGCTAGGGAGGATAGAAAGGGGCCTAGTTCGCGCCCTTCCCCGTCCACTTGCCCATCCAGCCAAGCACCTCGCGATACCATTGGCGACTTTCCTTGGGGTTGAGCACCCAATGGCTGCCGCCCGGGAAGACGATCAGGCGCGACGGGATGTCGCGGCGCTGGAGCGCGGTGAAGGCGGCGATACCCTGGGTATAGGGAATGCGGTAATCGCCCTCGCTAGTGATTACGAGTTGCGGCGTCTTCCACTTGTCGACCAAATTGACCGGGTTCCATTTCTCGAACGCGGCCGGATCCTCGTAATAAGGATGCCCGCCATGCTCCCATTCGTCGAACCATAGCTCCTCGGTTTCATACGCCATGGCGCGGGCGTCGAACACGCCGTCATGCTGGACGATGCACTTGAAGCGATCCGGCCAATTGCCCTCGATCCAGTTCATCATATAGCCGCCATAGGACGCGCCAAGCGCGCAGGCATTGTTGCCGTCGAGCCAGGTGAACTTGGTCGTCGCAGCGTCGAGGCCTTTCTTCAGGTCCTCGAGCGGCCAGCCACCCCAATTGTTGCGGATCGCGTCGCTGAAGCCCTGGCCGTACCCGGTCGACCCATGGAAATCGACCGCGACCAGGCCATAACCCGCCCCGGCGAACAAAGCGGGGTTCCAGCGATACGACCAGCTGTTGTTGCTCGATCCCTGCGGCCCACCATGGACCATGAAGGCGATCGGCGCCTTGGCGCCCGTAGCGAGCCCGGCTGGCTTGACCGCATAGCCCCACACCTTGTCGTTATTGGCGCCGGTGAAGCTGAAGCGCGTGACCGTCGGCATGTCGATCCCGGCGAACTTGTCGGCATTGACGCTGGTCAGCCGGGCGCTCTTCTTGCCCGCCAGCCAGTAGAAATCGTCGGGCGCGGTCAGCGAGTTCATCGCATAGACCAAGCCCTTGGCGGTCGGCACCACCGCGGAGACCGACCCTTCCTGGGTCAGCCGAGTCGGCTTGCCCGACTTGAGGTCGACCGCGAAGATCGGCACTTCCTGCGTATCCTCGGCAGTGACGTAGACCGTCTTGCTGTCCTCGCTCCACGCGATCGAGCCGACCGAGCGGTCCCAACCTTCGGTCAGCGCCCTCACCTGGCCGCTTGCGAGGTCGCGCACCATCAACACTTGGCGGTCGGCTTCGTAACCGGGGCGTTTCATAGCGAACCAGGCGAGGTATTTGCCGTCGGGCGACGCGGTGGGCAGATTGTCCATGCCGTCATTGGCATCGGTAAGGTTGGTCGGCGCGGCTGACCCGTCGGCGGGCGCCGCGAAGATGTCGAGATTGGTCGATAGCGGTTCGATCCGACCCGCCTCACGCAGCGCGAAGAACACCGTCTTGCCGTCGGCCGACCACGACACTTCCTCGCCACCGCCGAACGGCTTGGATGGGGAGTCGCCGACCAGCGCGCCTTCGATCGCCTTGCCGTAGCCGGCGGCCTTGCCGTTCGCCATCGGCAGCACGAACAGCTGCGATCGCGTCCCATCGGACCAGCTTGCCCAATGGCGGATGAACATCTGGTCGAAGGTGCGGCCGCTGCCGGCGTCGTCGCGCTTCTTGATCATCGCCGGCTCGCTTGACGGCGCGCCGGGCAGGCGATCGGCCCAGATCAGCATTTTGTCCTCGGTCGGCGCGACCTTGAACCCACCGATCCCGCCCTTGAGGTCGGTGACCTGGGTCGGGGCGCCGCCGGTGACGGCGATCGCCCAGACATTGTCCTCGCCGCCCTTGTCCGACTGGAACCAGATGGTCTTGCCGTCATGCGAGAATTGCGGGCTGGTCTCGTTGACCGCCCATTCGCCGATCAGCTTTTCGGGTTTGGCGCCCTTGGTGGTCAGGTCGAGCCGCCACAGATCGTAGCGGCCCTTGTCGCCCGCCAGATCGGTCTCACGCTGCTGCCAGACCAACCAATGCCCGTCGGGCGACACGGCCGGCGACGAGACGCGGCTGAGCATCGTCACATCCTCGATGGTCAGTTGGCGCGCGGTAGCAGGAAAGGCGAATGAAACGAGCGCGACGCTCGCGAGGAGGAGCTTCTTCATGCAGCGAGATAGAGCAGAAGGTGGTTGCCCGAGCAACTACCCGTCGCACCGAAAACTCGCTTCGTCCCGGATCAGCGCTGGCCGGTGATCCGCGCGATTTCCTTGGCGACCATCGCTTCGACCAGATCGGGCAGGTTCGCGTCGAGCCAGTCGCGCAGCATCGGCTTCAGCATCTCGCGGACCAGCCCTTCCAGCGTGTCGCTTCCCGCGACTTCGGGCTTGATGACGAGCCGCGACAGGCTGGCGAGCCTCGCGCGGCTGGCTTCCGCGGCCTCATCGGAGATGATCTTTTCGGCGGGCGTGGCCGGCGCAGATGCCGCGGCAGCGGGCGCCGCCATCGACGGTGCTTCCGAATCGGGCATGGCTTCGCTCAATTCGAGCACGTCGTCCTCTTCGGCGACCTGGGCCGGAGTCGGCTGCGACGTCGGGCGACGGCGCGCGCGCGATACCCCGCCGGTCTCGACATCCTCGGCGATGATCCGTTTGATCGAGGACAGGATGTCCTCCATCGACGGTTCGGCGCTTACATCCCCCATAGGCGGCCTGCTTCCTGACGACGCACGAACCCGCGCAAATCGCGAGTTATTTGGTCTCGTTTGCGGGACGATCGGGGGCCGTGTCAACCGGGGCGTTCAACTGAGGGTCGAGCGGACGCTTCTGCGACGAGTCCTGCGGGGGCGTATCGCGCGTGCTGGTACCGGTCGGTTTGTAGGCCGGATCCACATCCCAATCGCTCCACTTGCCCTTGACGCGGTTGTAATTGGTCAACGGATCGTAGAGCGCGCCGCCCTCAAGTCCGAGGTCGCGGGCCTCGGCCTGCCCCATCGCCGCGAGCAGCGCGAAACCGGCGACATAAGCGTCGCGCTGCGCGGTCACCAAGGTCACCTGGCTGTTGAGCAATTCCTGCTCGGCGTTGAGGATGTCGAGAATCGTGCGGTTGCCGACGCTATTCTCGGCGCGCACGCCCTCGAGGCTCAGTTTGTTGGCCTCGACCGCGCGCTGCGACGAGGCGATCACCTCGAGCGAGGACTTCCAGATGGCATAAGCCGAGCGCGTCTGCGCGATCACGCCGCGTTCGGTATCCGTCGTCTGTTCGAGCGCCTGGGCGCGGCGTGCCTGCGCCTGGCGCACCTGCGCCGACGGGCCGCCGCCCTGATAGAGCGGGACCGAGAATTGCAGACCGACGGTGCCGGCCGACCCGGTCTGGCCCGGCTTGGGGCTGGTACCGGTGCCGTAGGAACCGAGATAGTTGAAGTAATTGCCGCCGACGACGCCGCTCAATGTCGGCAGCCGCGCGCCCTTGGCCGCATCGATGTCGAAACGCGTCGCGTCGCTGTTCCGCTGCGCCGCGAGCAGCACCGGGTTGTTCTTGAGCGCAACGTCGACCGCGTCGTCGGGCGCATTGGGCAGGTTCGGCAAAGCGGGCGGATCTTCCAACTGCCCCGGAGGCGAACCGACCACCCGGATGTAGCTTTCCTTGCTCGAGATGAGCTGCGCCTGGGCCTGTTCGAGCTGGCCGCGCGCGACCGACAGACGCGCGTCGGACTGCGCGACGTCGGTGCGCGTCAGGTCGCCGACCTGGAAACGATCCTTGGCGGCCTGGAGATTGACCTCCAGCACCTTAACGTTTTCCTTGTTCAGCCCGACGATCGCCTCGTCGCGGATCACGTCCATATAGGCACCGACCACACCAACGAAGGTATCCGATTCGGTGCCGCGCAATTGCATCCGGCTCGCATCGACCCGCGTTTCGGCGCCCTTGATCGAGTTGCGGACGCGACCGCCGCTATACACCGGAACCGCGAGTTGCGCGCTCGCCTGAAGCTGGCGGTCAGGCGACAGCAAGCTGTTCTGGCTGCTGTTGAGTGCGTTCTCGGTATAATTGCCGGTGACGCCGACATTGGGACGACCCTGCGCCTTGGCGATCGGAACGTTCTCGTCGGACGCGCGGACATTGGCGCGCTCGGCGGCCAATCCCGGATTGGTGTTGTACGCTTTGACGAGCGCGTCGCGCAGTGTGTCGGCCGCAGCCGGCACGGCCGCGACGGCGACCATGGCGACACCAGCGAGTAGGACGGAAACGCGCATCAAATCCCCATTTCTTTTAAAACGCCCATTGCTTTCAAAAGACGAAGCTCCGCGGCGCCGAGAAACCTGGCAGCGCGACGCAATCCACGTCGGCGAAAGCGCGCAGCCCGAACGCACCCTTGATCGTGCGCCCCGACGCGAGGCGCGATACGCCACGTTCGCGCAGCCCCGTCACGACACGCCCTCCAGAAGCAATTTGGCCGACCAGCGATTCGGACAGCGCTTCGACGCAGCCATCGACGACCAGCACGTCGTAAGGCGCGCCCGCTTGATGGCCCTGATCGAGCGGTCCCTCCACCAGCTCGACATTGCCGTAACCCACCAGCGCCGCGCTGGCGTGCGCGGCAAGGTCGGTATCGCTTTCGACCGCGACGACCGAGCGAACCAAACCGGACAGCACCGCCGCTGTATAGCCGCCGGCGGCGCCGATCAGCAGTACCTTGTCGGTCGGCTCCAGATAGGCCTCGGTCAATAGCTTGCCGGTCGCGATCGGCAGGTTGAGATAGCGGCCATTGCCGATCGCCACGGCGGTGTCGCGATAAGCCAGGCGACGCGCGCCTTCGGGAACGAACTGCTCGCGTGGGACCCTGGCCATTGCGGTCACCACCCGCGGGTCGTTGACCGCGTTGGTGCGCAGCTGGCTCTGCACCATGGCATGGCGCATCGCCTCGAAGTTGATGTCGTCGCCGATCGTTTCTGGCGCCAAGTTGTTCATAGCCCGCCCAATCGCATAACTGTTTTACGTATGCAACACACTTCGTGCCGCTCGGCTGCTATATGGTGCGCCGCGCCGCACGCCAACCCGCAATAGCGCATTAAATTATATGCATCATATAAAGCCGCTGTTGACTTGGGGCTGTCCGATGCGCAAAGCCCCGCGCCTTACCACGCCTACGAGGCCCGTTGGCGGAGTGGTTACGCACCGGACTGCAAATCCGTTTACGCCGGTTCGATTCCGGCACGGGCCTCCATCGTCGCGCCTTTGCGGCCGCGCGGTCAGGGTAGTTTTTTTCCCATCGATGCCTGCAGGACGGCGTACCATTCGGCGCGCGTCCATTCGACCTTGAAGGCATCGCGCGCCTCGCGAATTCGCTCGACGCGCTGACTGCCGACGATCGGGATGACCCGCGCAGGATGCGCCATCAGCCACGCATAGGCCGCCGCCGCTGCGGAGACACCGTAGTGAGCGCCCTTCCCCGCCAGCAGCGCGGCAACCGGCCCATCCTGGCCCAGCCGCCCTCCGCCCAGCGGCGACCAGGCAAGGACCGCGTGATCGCGTGCCATCGCCAGGTCGAGCGTGCCGTCCCACAGGGGATCGGTGTGGAGCGGCGAGAATTCGGGCTGCGTGCTTGCCAACGGAACCGTGAGGAAGCTTTCCAACGCCGCGACCTGCGCCGGCGTGAAGTTGGACACACCGATCGCGCGCGTCTTCCCGCTGGCGATCATCTTCTCGAGCGTCGCCGCGAGCTCCTGCGGATGTGCGAGCAAATCGGGACGATGGACCTGCCAGAGATCGACCTGTTCGACGCCCAGACGTCGTAGCGACGCATCGAGCGCGCGATCGAGATAGCCGGGGCTCGAATCGTACGGCACGCCAGGGATGATCCCTCCCTTGGTTGCCACCACCATATGCGCGCGCAATTCGGGCGCCTCGCCCAACACGCGGCCGAGCGCCGCTTCGGCATCGCCAAATCCGTCGGCGCCGTTGAAGCCATAGATATCGGCTGTATCGAACAACGTGATCCCGCTGTCGAGCGCCGCCTCGATCAGCGCCCGGGCGCCGATGACGTCGGCGCCACGCAGCCGCCACATGCCCCAGGCAATGGGTGAGACAAGGATGCCACTTTTACCAAGCGGGCGTGATTCAACGGAAAGATGTTCGATCATGGCAGCGCTCTTGCCACGGCTATGGGCCAGCTGAAATGGCTAAAGGATCACGTCGCCTTCGCCGCCGGCGAGAATGCGCCCCATCGCCTCGAACAGAGCGTCCATCGCCACCGGCTTGAACAATACCTCGTTGGCGCCCGCTGCGATGCAGCGTTCGCGAAGGTCGATCGCGGTATCGGCGGTGACCACGATGATCGGCAGCTTGGCCTTGGCATCGGGACGTGCGCGAATGCGCCGAATCGCGGTGATGCCGTCCATCCCCGGCATGCGCAGGTCGACCAACGCCATGTCGAAATCGCGCTCTTCGATCAGTTTGAGACCGATCTCGGCGCTTTCCGCCTCGGTCATTGTCGCCCCGGCCACGTCGAGCATGTCGGCGACGACCCGCCGATTCATCGGATCGTCCTCGATGAAAAGCACATTCATCGCAGCGACCCCATCCGGACCGTCGGGCAAAGCATATCAGATAGCATGGTTGGTCCCCCTATCCGCCTATGCAGCCCGACTATCAACATCTTCATTTTGCGCTACCGAAACGATCGTCTGGACCAGTGTCGCCCCGGCAATCGGCTTGGCAATCAGTTGATCTACACCCGCCGCGGTTAACCGGGTGCGGTCAGCCGCATCCGGGTTTGTCCATAGCAACGACACCGGCGCGCCGGCGAGGCGCCCGATCGCGGCGTCCACGTCCCCGTCCATGGCAATCGTCGCTTCATCGGTGACGATCCGCTGGACGCCGCCCGCTGCGATCATCTCCGCCGCTTCGTCGATCGAGCCGGCCGCGATCAGCGTCGGGAAACGCGGCGCGAACAAGGTCTTCAGCATCGCGCGGCTGATTGGGTTCTTGTCGACGATGAGCAGTGCCTTGCCATGCTCGTGCTCGACCGCCGCGGCTTGATCCTCCTCGACGCGAACCAGCGGGACGGCCAGGGTAAAGGTCGATCCCTCACCCGGAACACTCGCCACCGTGACGTCGCCGCCCATCGCCCGTGCGATGTTGCGGCAGATCGCCAAGCCCAGACCGGTGCCGCCGAACTGACGCGTGGTGCCGGCGTCAGCCTGACGGAACGACTCGAAGATGAGTTCGAGCTTGTCCGGCGGGATGCCAATCCCAGTATCGTGGATTTCGATGGTCACGAGTTCGTCGCCGGCCCCCTGAATCACCCCCGACCGGACGTGAATATGTCCATTCTGGGTGAATTTCAGTGCATTGGAAAGTAGGTTGAATACAATTTGTCGCAAACGCGCCGGATCGCTTTCGATCAGTGGTGGTGCCTCGCTGACGTCGAGTTCGAATTCGACACCCTTCGCGGCGGCCTGATCCTGCCACATGCGAGACACGTCGCGCAGCATCGCCGCCAGATCGACGGGTGCGCGTTCGATCGTCAGATTGCCCGTCTCCATCTTGGCGACGTCGAGAATGTCGTCGACCAGTGCGCGCATCGACACTCCGGCACCGTGCACCACGCCGATCCGGTCGCGCATCGCGGGATCGAGCCGTCGGTCGGCCAGCATCACCTGAGTCATCCCCAAAATGCCATTGAGCGGGGTGCGAATCTCATGACTGGTGGTGGCCAGGAATTCGGTCTTGGCGGCCAGCGCCTTGCCCAAGGCCGCATTGCTCGCTTCGAGATCGATGTTCGCCGCGCGAACCTCGTTCCGACTGCGACGGATCGTGACGAGGCCAAAGCCGAGCATCCCAACGATCACCACCGCGGTCACGCCCGATCCGATGAAAATCCAGAATTGTGTATTGGCCCGCGCCTTTTCGTATTCCGCGCGCCGGTTGGCTTCGTCACGCTGCAGCTTGGCGATCTTGAGGCTTTGATTGGCCGAATCGAATCGCGCCGCCATCAGCGCCGTTGAGTGCGACGACACCAGCTTGGCATTATCGTCGTCGAGCTTCTTCAACGCCACCAGGTGGATCAGCGCGTGCTGCGAATCGCCCAAGCGCTCGTAGATCGCAAACGCGGTTTTATGCGCGCGCCACCAGACCATGGTCGGGTTGCCGATATCAACCCCGGCAAAGGCACGCTCGATCATCGTTCGCGCCTGATCGACTTTGCCGCGTTGCAGCGCTGCTTGCGCCGCCACCGCCCAGAATTGTGCGGCGGACCCGTCGCTATCGCCCTTGCGCAACAACTGAAATCCCTGTGCGATCGTGCGATCGGCGGCATCCAGGTCGCCGGCGAGCAATTCGTTGCGCGCCGCGTTGCGGAGGATCTGTGCTTCGAGCACCGGGCTGTCCATCGTCTCGGCAAGCTTGTAGGCGGCGCGGAAATCGCGTTCGGCATCGGGATAGCGCGCCAATTCCATCAACGCGTCGGCGCGATTGTTGTAGATCGATACCAGCAGTTGCGGATCGCCCTGATAGATATCGAGCGCCTGCCCGTAATATTTGAGCGCCGTATTATAGTCGTTCGCCTCCTGATAGAGCGCGGCGATGCTCAGCAGTGCGATCGATTGGCTGCGCGTGTCGTCGATCGTGCGATAGATCAGGAACGCCGATTGATAGTCAGCCAACGCCGTGGCCACGCTAGCCGACGCGGCGTGATAGCCTGCGCGCGACCGCAACACGTCGCCCTTGAGCTTGCTGGCCTTCGCGTCTTTGAGCGCGGCGAACGCGGCGTCGAGCAACGGCCCCGCCGTGACGATATCATTCAGGCGAAGGTGCGCCTCGCCTTCCAGCCATTGCGCGGTGGCGATATCGATCACACGATCCTGCCCGGTGAGCCGTTCGGCTATCGCCCGCGCTTGCTTGGCTTTGGCGATGGTCTTCGCCGGATCGGTGAGCATCGTCGCCTTGGCGTCGCCGATAGCGCTGTCGAATTGTGCGGCCGGATCTCCTTGCGCGAACGCGGAGACGGGCATCGCCAGAAAGGCGACGATGACCAACAAAAGTGCGGCAAACCGACGAGTCATGACGCGGCAGTAATGACCTCCGCAGCGTTAAAACGGCTTTAAGCGCGTCACGCCAGGCGGCGGAACGCGGTCGCGCGGAAACTGGCGCGCGCCGAATCGACCAAGGCGGCATCCTTATGGTCCCGCAGGAACTGGCGGAACGCCTCGATCTCGATGGGACGGCTGATCAGATAGCCCTGGATGATGTCGCATCCCATCACGCTGAGCAGCGCCAACGCTGCCGGCGTCTCGACCCCCTCAGCAGTCACCTCCATCTCCAGCGCGTGCGCGAGGTCGATGGTCGACCGAACGATCAGCGGGTCGCGGTTGCTGCTGGTCAGCTGGAGGACAAACATTTTATCGATCTTGAGCTCTCGCGCCGGAAGCTGCTTGAGATAGGCGAGGCTCGACAGGCCGGCGCCGTAATCGTCGATCGCGATCGCAATGCCGTGGTCGGCAAAGATATTCAAATTGGCGATCGCGCTGACCGGGTCGCGAATCACCGAGGTCTCGGTGATCTCGAAGCCGAGCGGGACGCCCCCCTTGCTGACCATCTCGCACGCGCGTTTCACGAACGAGGCATTGCTCAGCAATTGGCCGGAGATGTTGACGAAAATCGTGATCTCCTGCCCATCGGCCCGGAGATAATGCTGGTCGGTGATGACCTGTTCGATCGTCCACAGCGTCAGCCGGTCGATGTCGCGCGACGTTTCGGCCAGAGGGATGAAGTCGCTCGGCAGGATCAATCCGCGCGTGGGGTGACGCCAGCGCACCAACGCCTCCGCGCTCGCAATCTCCTGGCGGCGGACATGCACCTTGGGTTGATATTGCAGGAACAGCTCGCCGCGATCGATCGCGCCCTTCAGCTCGCGCTTCAGCGTGATTTTGTCGACCATCGGATCGACCAGCGACAAATCGCGCAATACTAACTGGCTCTCATTACGCGACTGGACCAACGCGTCCTCGGCCTCCTCCGCCAGACGGACATCGTCCAGCGTCCCTGGCGGCCCGGCGGCGATACCGATCGCGAGATCGATGTGATGCCGTTCGCCGTCCAGGTCGAACGGGTCCGCCAGCGCCGCGGTGAGGCTGTCCGAGAATTGCTGAAGTTCGGCCGCGTCGGCAACGCAGGTTTCCACTTCGACCGTCCAGCGGCCGATCACCGTCGCCACGACGCCGGGCATCGCGCCCGCGATTCGGTCGGCGATGTCGAAAGCGATGTCGTTCGACCGCGCGACGCCAAGGTGCCGGCGCAGGAATGCCTGATTGGTCATTTGCGCAAGCGCTTGAACGGCCCAGGGTTTCGTGGGGGAAACCTGCGCGAACGGCGTCGCGGCGCCGCGCATGCGGCTCCGCGATGTCGACGAAAGGCCGGTTTGGCCAACCGGTTCTTCGACCGGGCTGATCGGGGTGTGGTCGCGCGCCATCATCGCCCTGCTACCCCAAGGGCCTGAAAGAACTCTTAAGCTCGCAAGCCTGAAGCTCAGGGAAAACACGTAACTGCCCGGAATCGCGATTGCTTTTGAGTTAAAAAACTATTAAGAATTCGCTCGTGCCCGGGGTGGGCGCATTAGGAGTAAATCAATGCTCGCGTTTCTCATTGCGCTCGTCCACGGCGAACTCATTCGTCCCTGGTAAAGCGATTTTAGACGGCCCGCTTCCCACCGATTAATTTGTTGATTCAACAAGTTGACGGTGGAAGCGGGTCGCTCTGTATCTGGCCGGTTCGCTCTCTTGCGCCGCCGCCATCGCGACCGAAAATCGCGCTAAATTAACCTTTTATTAACTTTTCCGAATCGGGCGCTAACCATTACGCGCCGTGGCAACCCCCTGCGCGAAAAAAATGGCCTGCCTGTTGCGCAACGCGCTCGTTAGCCGGCGCTCGGCGCACCTTCCGACCATCCGCCACCAATCGCCTTGAACAAGGCAACCGACAGCTGTCGCAGCTGTGCATCGCTGTCCGCCAGGTTTTCTCGCGCGCGTAAGACGTCAACCTGCGTGTTGATGACCGTATCCTGAGCGACCAAGCCTGCCTGGTACCGCGCCAGATCGGCGGCGGCGGTGCGGTCGGCGTCGGCCAACGCCTGACGCAGCAGAGCATTGCGACGGCGCTCGGCATCGATCCGGCTCAACGGATCCTCGACGTCGCGTAGCGCCCGCAGCACCGTCAGGCGATAATCCTGATAGGCTTGCTCGCGCTGCTCCTTGCGGATGTTCACCGTCGCCTTGCGCTTTCCCCAATCCAACAGCGGAAAGGTCGCCTGTCCGGTGCCGGTCAACTGCAGGCTATCGCCCGCAAACAGGCTGCCCAGCGAGGTGGAAATGAGCTGTGCCATCCCGGTCAGGCTGAACTTCGGGTAGAGATCGGCGACGGCAACGCCGATATCGGCGGTCGACGCGGCAAGGTTGCGTTCGGCGGCGCGAATGTCCGGGCGGCGGCGTAGCAGGTCGCTGGGCAATCCGGCTGGAATTTCCGGGGTGGGAACCAGCGCAGGCAACGGCCCGGACAGTTCCGCCATCAAAGCCTCTGGCGGTTGTCCGACGAGGACACCGAGCGCGTGCTTGCGCACGTCGAGATCGGCCTTGAGCGGTTCCAATCGCGCGCGTGTCGCAGTGATGTTGCCGTTCTGCCGGGTGACGTCGATCGATGGCGTCAGCCCGACCTTGGCGATGTTCGAGGCGATCTGTAGCGCCCTGCTCTGCCGTTCGACCTCGCTCTCAATCACGGCGATCTGTTCCTGATCGAGGCGAAGCGCGAAATAGGCGTCGGCGACTTCGGCCGCGAGCGTCACCGCGGCGTCGCGCCCGTTCCACTCGGCTGCCTCCGTTCGCGCCAGCGCCGCCTCGACGCCGCGACGGCCGCCACCGAACACGTCAAGCTCCCAGCTCGCGTCGAAACCGACCGCGAAGGTCTTGATACTGTCGCCGGGCAAAGCGACGCCGGAAGGCGGTCCGCTATTGCCGCCTCCCGAAAAGGCCCGCGCTAGCGTCGCGAAGCCGGCATTCTTGCTGAACTTGACGTCGGTCGCGTTGGCGTCGGCGTTGACCACCGGCTTGTACTGCGCGCGCGCCTGGATTTCGCCCAACCGCGCCTGACGCACGCGGCTGGCCGCGGACGCCATGTCCGGATTGTCCTTCAGCGCGCGATCGATCAAGTCGGTCAGTTTGGGATCGTTGAACGCCTCCCACCAATGCCCCGGATCGATCGCCTGGCCGGGAGGCGGCGCGCCTTGCGGGCCGGCATAGGTCGCAGGGGCTGCCAGATCGGGCTTGGTATAGTTCGGACCGACGGTGCAGGCGGCAAGCGCCAGCATGGAGACGAGCAAAATCGGTTTCTTCATCATCAATGTCCCATTCCGCCGCTCGCGCCCTTGCCCGATCTCATGAAGATGATCACCGGCAGCAAGATCAGGATCAGCACCATCAGCGACCGGAAGACGTCGAGGAACCCGAGCATCGCCGCCTGCCGCTGCACTTGTTGATAGAGGATCGCCTGGGGCAGCGTGGTCGGATCGCCCAAGCCGGCGAACGCGCCCTGCGCCCTAGCCAGCCAGTCGGTGTAATTGGGATCGAGCGGATTGAGTTTCTGGACCAGCTCTGTCTGGTGCCGCTGCATCGAACCGGCGAGCATCGATTGCGCCGCCGAGATACCGATCGACCCGCCAAGGTTGCGCGCGACGTTGAGCAGGCTCGACGCTTGCGCGGTCTTGTTGCGCGGCAGCCCCTGATAGGCGACCGCGTTGATCGGCACGAACAGGAATGGCAGCGCCATCGCCTGATAAAGCCGCCCCATCGCGGCATCGGCGAAGCTGATATCGACACTGAAATGCGACATGTTCCACAGCGCCGCCGCTTGCACGAGCAAGGCCCCGCCGAGCAGAATCCGGGCGTCGACCTTGCCGACCATTCGGCCCGCGAACGGCACGGCGACCAATGTCGCGAGACCGCCGAGCGTCAGCGCCAGCCCGGCGTCGAACGAGCTGTAGCCCATCACCTGCTGCAACATCTGCGGGATCAGCTGGGTCGTACCGAACAGGATCAGGCCGGTGATGCCCATGATCAGCGTGGTGATCGCGAAACTTCGATTCTTGAACAATTTGAGGTCGACCACTGGGTCCTTGTGGTTGAGTTCCCAGAAGACCAGCGCGACCAGCGATACTGCCGATATCGTCGCGGTGGCGACGATCAGCCCGCTGGCGAACCAGTCCTCGCGTTCACCGCGGTCGAGCGTCAGTTCGAAAAAACCGAGGCCAAGCGCGACCAGGATCACGCCGATATAGTCGATGCGAAGCCCGCCCTCGAGCCGCTTGGCGCGATCGTCCTTCACTTGCTTGGGCTCGTCGACGAACAAATCGGCCAGGATCCAAGCGCCAATACCGATCGGGACGTTGATCAGGAACACCCAATGCCAGCTCGACGTTTCGGTGATCCAACCACCGAGCGTCGGTCCAAGCACCGGACCGACCACGACGACGATAGCGAAGGCCGCCATCGCCATGCCGCGCTGCCTGGGCGGGAAAGTGTCGACCAACATCGATTGCTCGACCGGCGCCAGCCCGCCGCCGCCTATCCCCTGGAAGACGCGCGCAATGACTAAGGTCGTAAGATTGGGCGCGATCCCGCAAACGAACGACGAGATCGTGAACAAGGCGATCGAGATCAGGAAATAGCGTTTGCGCCCGATCGCGTCGGACAGCCAGCCCGAGATCGGGATGACGATGGCGTTGGCGACCAGATAGCTGGTCAGCACCCAGGTCGCCTGATCAATGGTGATCGACAGGCCGCCGGCGATATGGTCGAGGCTGACGTTGGCGATCGAGGTGTCGAGCACCTCCATGAAGGTCGGCAGTGAGATGATCGCGACGATCAGCCAGGGATTGAACCGCCCCGCCGCCGACCTGCCGTCATCCCAGCCATCCTCGCTCGGCGCGGGTTTCGCCGCGCCGGCCGGAGCCGCGGCACTCGCCATCTCAGCGGACCTTGACCGACGGCGTCACCGACATGCCGGGGCCGATCGGGTAATTGCGCGGATCTGGATTGCCGTTGCCGGTGATGAAGTTGATCCGCACCGGCACGCGCTGGACCACTTTGACGTAATTGCCGGTCGCGTTCTGCGGCGGCAGGATGGCGAAGGCCTGACCGGCGCCGCGCTGGATCGAATCGACCCGCCCCTTGAACTCGACATCAGGATAGGCGTCGACCTTGATCGTCACCGGCTGCCCGATCCGCATGTTCTTGAGCTGGGTTTCCTTGAAGTTCGCGGTGACCCACATCGTATCGGGCACGATCGCCAGCAACTGGCTGCCCGGCGCGACGTACGAGCCCTTGTTGACCTGGCGATTGACCACCTGGCCCGAGACCGGCGCGACGAGGCGGAGATTGCCCAAGGTGACATTGGCCTGCGCGACCTGCGCACGCTTGGCGGCGATGACCGCGCCGGCGGCATCGACCTGCCTGCGCGCGACGGCGATCTGCGCGTCCGAGCTCGCGATCTGGCGCTGCGCCGCGTCGGCCTGCGCGCGGGTCGAATTGGCGTTGGCGCGCGCCTGGTCGAGCTGGGTCGAGGCGACCGCCGAGCGATCGATCCTCGCCAAATTCTGATAGCGGGCGAGATCCTGTGCCGCCTTGACCGCGGCGGCCATTGGGGCTTGCGCTTCCGCCGCCGACTGGTTGCGCGTGGCGATCGCGCTGCTGACCTGCGCCTGCGCCTGTTGCAGCTGCGCGAGGGCCTGATCGACCCCGGCGCGGGCTTCGTCGAGCTGCGCTTCGGGACCCGTGGGCTTGATCACCGCCAGCAACTGGCCGGCATTGACGTGGCGATTGTCTAAATCGGCGACATCGATCAGCGTTCCGGCCACTTCGGGTGCGATGCGGACGATGTGCGCGTCGACGAACGCGTCGTCGGTCGCTTCGAACTGGCGCGAGTGCAAATAATAGAGCGTACCGCCAACCACCGCGACCCCCGCCACCAGAATCAATACCCAGAAGAACGGCCGGCGATAGATCGGGGTCGTGTCCTTAGCGTTCTTGCCATCGTCGTGCGCGCCGGCATCGGGCTGATCGGCTGCGGGCTCGGGCTTGGTATCGTCGCTCATCGGCTTTCCTTTGCTTCCGCCGTCAGGGCATCGAGAATGGCGTTGGTGTTGATCCGGATTCGCGCGCGGATTCGTTCGGCGAGCGCTGCATCGATCACCTCGACGTCGAGCACACGCAGCACTGAGGCGCGTGCCGATCGCACGACCAACACCTGGCCGAACAACGTCATCGTCGCGATTCGTGCCGCCTCGCTGTCGTCGATCCCGGCCGCGGTGCAGACGAACCGCACCAGCCTCCGCAGCATCTGGCCCATCGGTCCGTCGAACAGCCGGGCAAAGGCGGCGGTTGGGTGCATCTGCTCCCGCACGATGAACAGGCTCCAGTTCCGGACCTGCTGGTCGAGCATCTTGTCGAGCAACGCGCCCAGCACACGGTGAATGGCCTCGCGCGCCGCGACCTGATCTCCGTCGGCCACTTCTATCGCGAACGCGGGCGACATCGTCTCACCCATTTGCTGCGCGATATAATCGGCGGCGGCCAGATAAAGCCCCTCCTTGCCACCGTAATGATAGGTGATCGAAGACATGGCCGTCCCGGCGGCCGCAGCGATTTCGCGCGTGCTGGCCCCTTCCAGCCCATGCCTTCCGAAGGCATCGACCGCGATATCAAGGAGTCGCTGCTGGACCATGTGCCGCCCATTAGTTCGTTCGAACGAACAAGCAACCTTTAAATGAAAGGAGAGAGCAAAATCCGCTCTCCCCTCCCCGCGATCAGATGGTCGTCAGCTGACGAATTGCAACAGGATCCAATATAGGCCGCCCGACAGGATCATTGCCGCCGGCAGCGTCAACACCCAAGCAAGCACCATGTTCCGTATCGTGCGGAACTGCAGCCCGGCGCGATTGGCGAGGCTGGCTCCGGCGACGCCCGACGTCAGAATGTGCGTGGTCGACACCGGCACCGCCATTCTGTCCGCGAACGCGATTGTCACGCCAGCGACCAGTTCCGCCGCCGCGCCCATGCCATAGGTCAGATGCGTCTTGCCGATCCGCTCGCCCACCGTCTTCACGATGCGCCGCCAGCCGACCATCGTGCCAAGCCCGAGCGCGATCGCCACCGCCAGCTTCACCCAGATCGGGATATAGCGCGTGCCCTGTTCGAGATTCTTCTGATAACCGTCGATCGCCTTGAGTTCGTCTGGGCGGAACCGCGAGCCGGCGTCCTTCGCCTTGGTGATCAGCTTCGACGTGTCGAGCACGAGGTACATGTCGTTGCGCAGGTTTCCGGTCGCCGCCGCGGGAACGTTGGAAATCGTGCCATAGCCCTGGATGCGCTGGCTGATGTCGCCCGACAGCGTGGTGATTGCGCCATAGACGCGAGCATCGTCTGCCTTGCGCTGTTGCAGCGCGGCGACCAATGTCGCGCGGGCATGGTCCGTGCTGGGATCGGCGGCGCCGGCGCGCGCCGCGAACGGCGCCACTCCGCTCTTTGCCGTCTCGATGAACGCCGCGCTGGCGCTGGCCGGCATCGTCCGATTGAGCGCATAAGCGGTCGGCGCGCAGCCGATCAGGATGAGCATGATCAGGCCCATGCCCTTTTGCCCGTCATTCGAGCCGTGGAAGAAGCTGACGAGCGTACAGGTAAAGATCAGCAACGCGCGGATCGGCCCCGGCGGCGGCGCGTCACCCTGGGGCGCCTCGTAGAGGCTGGGCGTACGGATCACCTTTTTCATCAGCGAGAGCAGAAGGAACGCGCAGGCGAATCCGATCAACGGGCTCCAGAACAGGCCGGACAGCACGCCATAGGCCTGGCTCCAATCCACCCCCGCGGTGCCGCCCTTCGAGCCCGAGGAGATCAACTGATTGGCGAGACCGACGCCGAGCACCGACCCGATCAGCGTGTGGCTCGACGAATTGGGCAGCCCGACATACCAGGTCGCCAGGTTCCACAGCACCGCCGCCAGCAACAAGGCGAAGATCATCGCATAGCCGGCATTGGATCCGACATGCAGGACCAGGTCGACCGGCAACAATGTAACGATCGTATAGGCAACCGCGCCCGAAGACAGCAGCACGCCGAGGAAGTTGAACGCCCCCGACCACATCACCGCGAGCGGCGCCGGCATCGAATTGGTATAGATGACCGTCGCCACCGCATTGGCGGTGTCGTGAAAGCCATTCACGAATTCGAAGCCTAGCGCGATCACCAAGGCAACGATCAGGAACGCAAAGACGTGCGTCGCCATCTGTTCGCCGACATGGTTAGTGTCGACCAGGATCGAATAGCCGGCATAGCCCAGCGCGCCGATGATCAGCGCGACGAACACGAATTTCGCGATCGGATGGTTCGGCTGATCGAGTCGTGGGCCTCGCGCATCCTGGCCGGACTCGGCCGCGAGAAGCACTTGGCCTGAATCAGCCGTCAAATCGGTAGCCATGCCGCCGCCCTGCACGGATCGTGTGACAGGCTTGTTACAGCCCTGTCCCAACGCGGGGCGGCATTGCCGATTTCTTCATAGTCGCGCGGCTAAGCCGCCTCCGATCGACATCGATTCGCCAAGGGACGCGCATGAAGGAGAATAGGTCATTCGTGATCACGCTGGCGCTTGCGATAATGTCGGGCGCGATGATCGGATTGTTCGCGTTCGGCGTTAGCGGCAAGGGCGCTCAGCCGGCCCCCGCGATAGAGGCCTCCCCGGATGCCAATGTCAACGCCAGCGCGGCGCCTTCGGCGCCTTCGCCTTCGAGCCCTACGCCCGAATCGATGGCGCCGGTCCAATATGACGATCCCAATGCCGGCGGCACTCCCGCAGCGACGCCGACGCAAGAGTCTCCGGTCCGCCGCCCCGTCTTGTTGTGATCAGCGGCGGCGCGACGCGGCCAGCCCGATCCAGCTCAGCACTCCCGCCGCCGCCAGATACAGACCGACCCAACCGAGCCCGCGCGCCGACAATGCCTGCGCCGCAAATGGGGTCAGCGCGCCTCCAATCACGCCGCCGACATTGAACGCGATCGACGCCCCGGTATAGCGCACGCGCGCCGGGAATTGATCGGGCAGCCATGCGCCGACGGGCCCATAGACGAACCCCATCACGAACAGCGCCAAGGCGAGAAACACACCTGCCAGTAGCAGCGGCCCCGCCATCAGCGGCGCGAGCAATATTCCCGCGACGACCGTCCCGGCGCATCCCCACATCAACACTGCGCGCGGGCTCGACCGGTCGCTCCACCAGCCGGCGATCGCGATGCCCGCGGCCATGAACAGGATCGCGACGAGCTGGACGCCGAGAAACGCCTGTTTGGGGTGGCCGAGCTTGGTCGTGCCGTAGCCCAATGCGAAAGCGGTCGCGATGTAGAAGATCGCGAAACACGCCACCACCGCGAGCGTCCCGCGCGCCACCGCGCCGAGATGCTCGCGTGCCATTTCGCCCAGCGGAACGCTCGGCGGCGGCCCTTCCGCGAGGACGCGCTTGAACGCCGGCGTCTCGCTCACCTTGAGCCGCACCCACAGCCCGAGCCCGACCAGGATCGCGCTCGCCAAGAACGGCAGCCGCCATCCCCAGTCGCGAAACTGCTCGGGCGTCAACGTCACGCCGAGGATCAGGAACAGGCCGTTCGCCGCGATGAACCCGATCGGCGCGCCCATTTGCGGCGCGGTGCCGAACCTGCCACGCCATCCCTCCGGCGCATTCTCGACCGCGAGCAAGGCCGCTCCGCCCCACTCGCCGCCCAGCCCGAACCCCTGGCCGAACCGCAGCACGCACAGCAATAACGGCGCCCACCAGCCGATCTGCTGATAGGTCGGCAGGAACGCGATCAGCAATGTCGACGCGCCCATCAGCATCAGGCTGGCGACCAGCGTCGACTTGCGGCCGATGCGATCGCCGAAATGGCCGAACACAGCGGCCCCTACCGGGCGCGCGACGAAGGCGAGCCCGAAACTGGCATAAGCCGACAGCAATTGCGCGGTGTCGGAGGTCGACGGAAAAAACAGCGGCCCGAGCACCAGGGCGGCGGCGGTCGCGTAGATATAGAAATCGTAAAACTCGACCGAGGTGCCGACGAGCGCGGCGAGCAGGATACGGCGATTGGCAATGATCGGGTGCATGCGCCCACTGCACGCAGCCTGAGACAATTTGCAACAATTGCGACATTGCGCTGCGACAAAGTGCGCCTACCTATGCGTTGCCGCGGAGAGTTCTTCCCCTTGCTTGCCGCGGTTTGTACCGGTCGCCTCCCCTGTCGGCCGGTCCTCCCTGAACTACGGGGCGGTTCCACCTGCGAACCGCCCCCTTTTTTGCCTAGGGAAGCTTCGCCACGCTCCTCATGCGCGGCTGCCGGCCGCTCACAGAAAATCGCTGAGCGTGAACGCAACATCCAGCGATTGCACGCCTCGCTCTATCTTCAGCACAACGCGACTGCCGACCGATGAACTGATCGTCCTCAGTACATCGCTCCATTCTCCGACGACGCGGTCGCCCGGCTGGATGCCTGCTTTGGCCGCGGGACTGCCATTGCCCACCGACGCGACAAGGATCCGCGAACCGGCGCGATCGAGCCAGAGACCCGACGGGCCATAGCGGTCGGGCGGCGAAACCTGGCGGCTGGGCTTGATCCACAATCTGCGACCGCGGGAATCGATCGACGTGTTGAACAGCCGGATGAACGACAAGCCGACAATGCCGTCCAGATCGCTGTCAAGATCGTTGCCGAGCAACGAAATCAGCGGGCGATCGAGCCGCACGTCGCCGAGCGTCATCTCGTCGACCCGCACCGTCCGCGCGATCGGCCCGGCCCCGCCGATGCCGTTGGGGCGGCTGGGAGCGAACGGGCGATTGTCCCACAACCCGAGGCGTCGCGCCGCCGCTTGGTAGAGCGACAGCGTGTTGGGAGACCCGGTGTCGAGCGCGCAACGCAGCGGACGGCCGTTAACGAGGATCGTCGCGACTATCTTGCGCGAACCTCGGTCGGGCTGGTTCGCGCGGGGAATTTCCGAGTCGACCGCGACATAGCCGGCCCGGTCGCCGCGGCCATCGGGATAGATGCGCAACTCGCCCGCATCGAAATCGAGATCGGTGTCGCTCGCAGTCAAGATCCCCGCGGCCAGCGCCCCGTATATGTCCTGCTGATAGCCGAACCTGAACGAATCCTCGAGCACCACCGACGATTGGCGAATCCCGCCGCCGATAATGAAATCGCGCGCGAGATAGATTGCGTACCGGTCGCCCTTACCGCCGATCCCGCGCGAGGCTTCATAGCCCTGAACCGGCAAGTTGAGTTTCTTGGCAAGATCGGGGCGGACAATGCTCACATACGTGCCGGTATCGATCATGAAGATGAACGGCCCCTGCCCGTTCATCCCCACGGCGATCAGCACGCGGTTACCCTCGAGCGAGATGCTCGCCTTGAACACCCGCCCTTGCGCTGCGAATGCGGGCAGCGATCCGACCATGATTCCGCCGGCCACCGTCGCGATCGCAGTCCGCCTGTCAAACTCGACCATGCCTGATTCCCCGCTTCTCGCCGCATCCTATCGGGCACGGTAGTGGAGGAAAACCGTTTGCCGAAAAATCAGTCGCTTGCGACATTTTGATACAGCCGTGACACGCGCGTGCGACAAATGGCGCTCAGAGCGCCGCTCGCGGTAGGCCCCTTGCGTGCCGCGAGCGCCGGTCCATCCCCATGTGCCGGCTCTTCCCGAACTGCGGGGCGGTTCTTCCCCGAACCGCCCCGATTTTTCGGCGGCGATATCGCGGCCAGGTCATAGCGCCGCTCCGCCGGCTTGCCGCTCCGCGGCCGCCACGCCATGGTCGCGGCGATGACCGATACACCCTCCGTCAAGCGCCTCGCCGCCGCGGCCAGCGCCTGGCGAGCGTCCCCCGATGATGCGGCCGCGCGTACCCGACTGGCGGCGCAGCTGTCGCGCCGGCCCGATCTGGCCGATGCGTCGCACCTGACGGCAATTGCAGCGATGATCCGCGATCCGGGGATCGATCCCGCCCAGTTCGAACGTTCAGGCTGGATTGCGCTAGGCTCCGCCCTGCCCGACCCCGGCGATCCGCAGGCCGCTGCGCGCTGGCTCGACCGCGACGATCTCGCGATCGCGCTGGTCGAGGAAACCCAGGTCGCCGATGCCGCCGCCGAGCGCGTGTTGAGCGCGGTGCGCCGCTGGCTGCTGCTCGACCGCAAGACTGCCGCTTTTCCTCGCCTCACGGCGGCGTTGCTCCGGCAAGCGACGATCAATGGTGGTGCCTGGCCGTTCGATGCCGAAGAGCGAGCGGCGCTCTCCACGGCGCCCGATTTCCGCTCCGCCTATTTGCCCGAACCACCGGCCGCCATCGGCGCGGACTTCGCCGCGCCAGTGACGCGCGCGGTGGCGGCGCAATATGGTCGCTGGCCCTATCCGGTGTGGCAACGACCGAACGCCGTCACGCTACGATCGCTTGCCGACACGTTGCGCACGTGCGGCCCGGACGCACCGATCCTGCCCGAGCGGCCCAATATCCTGGTCGCCGGGTGCGGCACGGGACGCGAAGCGATGAGTCTCGCTCGCCTGGCGCCCGATGCGGCGGTGACGGCGATCGAGCTCAGTGAGACCTCGCTGGCCGTCGCGCGGGCGCGTTGCGCCGGGCAAGCCAATTTGCGGTTGCTGCGCCACGATCTCCATGCCGTCGCCGAGCTTGGCCAGCGGTTCGACTATATCGTCTGCTCCGGCGTGCTTCATCATCTGCCCGATCCTGAAGCCGGCTGGGCGGCGCTGGTCGGCGTATTGGCGCCCAGCGGCGCGATGCAGGTCGCGCTGTACAGCCGGATCGCGCGGTTGTCGGTCGCCGCCGCGCGGATGCGGCTCGGCGCGCTGATGCGCGAGCCGGTCAGCGACGACCTGATCCGCGAGGCACGGCGCCGGCTGATCGCCGCGCCGGTGCCCGGCGTCACCAACTCGCGCGATTTCTTCAGCACAGCGGGCGTCCACGATTTGCTGTTCCACGTTCATGAGGATTGCTTCGACGTGCCGAGGATCGAGCGGGCGATCGATGCGCTGAGGCTGAAATTGCTGCGCTTCGGGCTGCCGGCGCCGGAGGACGCTACGCGGTATCGCAAAATGGCGCCGCACGACCCGCTGCACCGCGATCTCGCTGCCTGGCATGCTTATGAAATGCGCAATCCGTCGACCTTCGCGGCTATGTACAAGATGACGCTCGCCCGCGCGTCCTGACGGTTGCCCCGCCGGGCGCCGTTCCCTAAGTGTTCACGCGTGACCGACCCTGCCCCCGCCTCTCTTCCCGACGATCCGCCCTATCTGCGCGGCCTCAATCCGCCGCAGCGTGAAGCGGTGCTGACCACCGACGGCCCGGTGTTGGTGCTGGCCGGTGCGGGCACCGGCAAGACCGCGGCGCTGACCGCGCGGCTCGCGCATCTGTTGTGGACGCGCAAAGCCTATCCGTCGGAGATCCTCAGCGTCACTTTCACCAACCGCGCCGCGCGCGAGATGAAGGAGCGCGTCGGCCGGCTGGTCGGCGACGCGGTCGAGGGGATGCCGTGGCTCGGCACCTTCCACGCGATCGGCGCCAAGATGCTGCGGCGCCATGCCGAACTGGTCGGATTGCATCCCAATTTCACCATCCTCGACACCGACGACCAGCTCCGCCTGCTCAAGCAATTGATCCAGGCCGAGGATCTCGACGAGAAACGCTGGCCGGCGCGCCAATTGGGCGGCCTGATCGACGAGTGGAAGAATAAGGGCCTGACCCCCAAGGACGTCGATGCCGGCGAGGGCGAGCGCTACGCCAATGGCCGCGGCGCGCAGCTTTATGCCGCCTATCAGGACCGGTTGCGCGCGCTCAACGCCTGCGATTTCGGCGACTTGCTGCTCCACATGCTGACCATCCTGAAGACCGATCGCGAGGTGCTGCAGCTTTATCAGCAGCGCTTCCGCTACATCATGGTCGACGAATATCAGGACACCAACAGCGTCCAATATCTCTGGCTGCGGCTGCTGGCGCAGGAGCGCAAGAACATCTGCTGCGTCGGCGACGACGATCAGTCGATCTATTCGTGGCGCGGCGCGCAGGTCGAGAATATCCTGAAATTCGAGAAGGATTTTCCCGGCGCCAAGGTGATCCGGCTCGAACAGAATTACCGCTCGACCCCGCACATCCTGGCCGCGGCGTCAGGGGTGATCGCCAACAATTCGGGCCGGCTCGGCAAGACTCTATGGACCGAGCATAATGACGGCGAGAAGGTGAAGGTGCTCGGCGTCTGGGACGGGCCGGAGGAAGCGCGCCGCGTCGGCGACGAGATCGAGGCCGCGCAACAGATCCGCAAGGCCAGCCTGGACGACATCGCCATCCTGGTCCGCGCGCAGCACCAGACGCGCGAGTTCGAAGACCGCTTCATCTCGATCGGCATGCCCTATCGCATCGTCGGCGGTTTTCGCTTCTACGAGCGGCAGGAAATCCGCGACGCGCTCGCCTATCTCCGCGTCGTCGCCCAGCCGGCCGACGATCTGGCGTTCGAGCGCATCGTCAACACCCCCAAGCGCGGCCTGGGCGACAAGGCGCTGGCCAAGGTCCACCAGCTCGCCCGCGCCGAACAGGTGCCGCTGACGACCGCGGCAGCGCGCATCCTCGACACCGACGAACTCACCCCGCAAGCCCGCCGCGCGCTCGGCAACCTCGTCATCGACATCGCCCGATGGCGAGACATGCTGAACTCCTCCGCGCTTCGCGGCGAGGGCGACCAGTTAGCGGAGCTAACTGGTGGAGGGGGCGTGCCGCATGCGGACCTAGCCCGCATCATCCTCGACGAATCCGGCTACACCGCCATGTGGCAGGCCGAGAAATCCGCCGACGCCGCCGGCCGCCTGGAAAACCTGAGCGAACTCGTCCGCGCGATGGAGGAATATGAAACGCTCGGCGCGTTCCTCGAACATGTCAGCCTCGTCATGGACAATGAGGCGCAGGCCGACGAGGCCAAGGTCACGATCATGACCATTCACGCCGCCAAGGGACTGGAGTTCGACACCGTGTTCCTGGTCGGCTGGGAAGAAGGCCTGTTCCCCTCGCAACGCGCGCTCGACGAAGGCGGGCTGACCAGCCTCGAGGAGGAACGCCGCCTCGCTTATGTCGCGATCACCCGCGCGCGGCGCCGCGCGATCATCATCCACGCCGCCAACCGCCGCATCTACGGTCAATGGACCTCGAGCATCCCCAGCCGCTTCGTCGCCGAACTGCCCGATGCCAATATCGAGAGCGAAAGCAGCATGTCGGGGGGCGAAAGCCTGTGGCGCGCAAACTGGAGCGAACGCGCGGATCCGTTCGCAGATGTCGGGCGCGGGACTGGGCGCGGGCCGGGCTGGCAGCGGGCGGCGGGGACGCTCAACGCGGCGAAGCCAGGTGGGGAGTGGCAGAGCCGGACGTTCACACGAGAGCCGGCTCGGGTGGTGGAGAGCCGCGCGAGTGCGGTGAGTTTGGGGAATAAAGGTCGGTCCGATTTGAACCTAGGAATGCGAGTATTCCATCAGAAGTTCGGTTACGGAGTGATTGCGGAGATCGAAGGTAACAAACTCGAGATCGATTTCGAGCAAGCTGGCCGCAAGCGGGTGATGGATAGTTTTGTAACGATAGGATAGGCGCTCAAGTCTAATGAGTATTGATTGGTCCGCTACTGGTGCCTGGATGCAGGCTTGGGCTGGCTTTGCTCAAGCATTTGCCATTGTTGCAGCCGCCATTCTTGCGACCAACACTTTCCGTTCGTGGAGGCAGCAGAAATTAGAAGAACGAAAAATTGATGCTGCAGAAAAAATACTTACCCTCGCCTATCGCCTGAGGGATGCCTTTTCTGCGATCCGCAGCCCCTTAAGATCGGCGGCAGCCACGGATGAAGCAACCTTCAATCTTATTAATAGCGGGATTGATCTCGAATCAATTCCCAGCGATCGCCGTCTAAAGATCGTCGAAAGCCAGGTTGTTCTCGATCGGATAAACAGTAACTCCGAATTATGGCGAGATTTCACTGCAACACTTCCGCTTGGAACCGCTTTATTAGGCAATGATGTCGACAAAATTTTGCGGGAGCTTTGGCGTCAGAAAACCGCTGTCCAAGTTGCTGCTCAGCATTACCCAGACGATGACGGCAACGATCAGCAATTTTCAAATGATATATCTATCACGATCTGGGAAAGACGCCAAAAGGACGCGTCTGAAGAAGATAAAATTAGCAAGACAGTAAATTTATGCATATCCGAACTGGAAGACGTCCTAATTCCTATTATTAGATCGGATTAGTTTCTTGAGATCAGGGAAATATCATCCTGGATTTCGACGATCCATATCGACTTTAGCCGGCCGGTCGCACTTTCTCTTCTAAAAGCCTTAATCCCGATTTGACCAACCCAGTTTCTACGGTCTAAGGCATTAGCCGCCAGACTAGATGTAATTCTTTCTATCGTCCCTCTATTTCTAATGGTGTCAGCTAATTCGAACGGAACCGGCCTTCCTTCACTAGGTAGAAATACGCGACCCTTATACGTGTTACTGTTGTAACTGGAAATCATGCCGGTAAGGGTGATCGGGAATTTAATTTCATTGGTGTGAGATGCATAAGCATAGGTTTCTGGGGACAGCTCTAACCCAACTGGCTTATCCTTACTCCCCGAGAAATATACATGACCTCGATGCGCAGATTGCGACCAAACGACAGGTCGATGCATGTCAATGACGCCTGGCTCCGCTTTTTCTATCAAACTGTCTAGCTTTGACTCTGTTATCTTATTGTCATTAAGCTGAGCCTCTATTCCATCATCAAATTCCTCAGAAAAATCGACATCATATCCCTGTATTGATCGCAGGACGTAGTCGTAAATGCGCCTCGTCAACCTTCCCCCTGGCGTATCCGCCGGCGCTAGTGCCAGCGTTCCAGTCGCGGCGAAGATCACTCCTGCGACGATTTCCCAGCTTCCCTCCTGTGGAGGCTTCACAAGTATCCTGGCATTCTTCAGCGCAGGCGCTTGCGTGATAATCTCCCCATTTTGAACTAAATGTGTTGTCATCGCTAGCGAGCGTTGGAATCCGAGCATCGCCTTCGACACATCGTAGAAGTCGATCTCACCTCGACTCGCATCTAGTCCTGTGTAGTTAAGAGTAAATAGCGCCATTTTCTGCCCCACCCCTGTCTGCAGAATAGCTATCTATTTGGTGACGTCTAGCCGCTTGCTTCTTTGCTAGGGCGCCGTCGCCCCAACCACCGATCCCCCATCCAAACCAACAACGCCCAGGCCGTCCCGAAACACCAGCCAGCCAGCACATCGCTCGGCCAATGCACGCCGAGATACACCCGGCTCATCCCGATCAGCACCGCGAGCAGGCTGAAGAACGCGACCACCGCGACGCGCCCCGCCCTGCCCCGCCAGCCGTCGCGCGGCATGCCCTCGGCCAGCATCAGCGCCAGCGTCAGGTACACCGCGGACGAGATCATCGCGTGGCCGCTGGGGAAGCTGGCATTGGTCACCTGAACCAGATGCGGGACGAGATCGGGCCGCGGGCGGGCGATCCAGCTCTTGAGCATGCCGTCGATCACCGAGCTGCCGATCAGCGACAGCGCGATCCCCGCCGCCTCCGACCTTTTACCCGCGCCGATCAGCCAGGCGATGCCGGCGACGCCGAACAGCCACAGCAAGGTGTAGCCGCCGAGCGCGCTGATATCGACCGCCGACTGCAACAGCCAGGACGGCCCGATCGGCGTCTGCGGATGGCCAGGCACGCGGAGAGCGAGCAGCAAGCGGGTGTCGAACGAGAAGCCCTCGCCCTCGATCAGCTCGTCGGCAAGATGGACGCCGAGCAATATCAGCGAGACGGCGAACAAGGCGAGCGCGGGCCACGCCCAGCCGCCGCGCCGGGCGGGGGCGGTTACCCGTTCGATATCGTCCGCTTCGGCCATCGCTCCTCCAACGCGCGAACTCTCGCACGGTCCTGGCTTGTGGACCAGACGAAGGGTGCTCTCCGCTCCCCTCCCGTTTTACGGGAGGGGAACATCTGCGCGATCGCGCCTCCAGCACTGAAGCCAATGTGAACCTGCCAGAGACGGGTCGTTCAGGAACCATAACGGCTGCGAATCGTATCGTTCGGAACGGCTCATATCGGGCCAGGAGAGGTTACATGAAGACGTTCCTGATAGCGGCTGGCCTGATGGCCACCATGCTGGGCGTTACGCCAGCGGTCGCGGCGCCTGTTGCCGGCAACGCGCCGGGGATCGAAGCACCGCAGTCGCGTGGCGACGTGCGTGACGATCGCCGCGATGATCGCGGGATGGATCGGCGCGATGATCGCGGCGACCGCCGGATGGACCGTCGCGACGATCGTCGTGGCGATCGCTGGGACAATGGCCGTCGCGACGGTCGCCAGGATCGTTGGAACAACGGTCGCGGCAATCGCTGGGGCTGGAACAGCCGCCGTTGCCACAATGAGCGCCGTCATCACCGTTGGGTGCGCGTCTGCGGTCGCAACTGGCGCTGAACGAACAAAAGAGGGGCGGCCGGTCGGTCGCCCCTTTTCATGTCACCACAAATTCTTGCCGTCCAACACCGTCACCGGCCAGTCGGCCGCCTCGAAATCGTCGAACAGCCGCGCGTTGACCGCGATCCGCCGCGTCTTGCCGTCCCAGCTGCCGTCGCGCTGGAAATCCGGGCTGTCGGCGTAGAGATCGCACCCGCACGCCGAGCAGAAGTGATTGTGCACCATGCGGCTGTTCCAGCGATAGATCGCATCGCTGTCCGCCTGCGTGACCTTGAACTGCTCGGGCGGATAATAGGCGTAGAGATGCCCGCGCTTCGAGCAGAACGAGCAGGTGCAGCGGGTCAGCTTTTCGGGTAGGTCGCCATCGACCTCGAACGCATTGCGCCCGCAATGGCATCGGCCGGTCAGTGTCATCAATGCTCTCCCTTCCGATACTAGCTACGCTCGACTGCGTGGGAGGTTGCTGCCTCCGCCCGCGGACGCGCTCAACCGCTCAGGAAAACAGCGCCGCCACGAGCGTGACCAGCGCCAGCGATTGGATCATCGCGATATTGGCTTCCCACCAGCCGCGCAGCAGGGAAACGCCGAGGTGTCGCGCGAACCAGCGCGTCTGCAGCAATCCATACCACAGCAAGGCAATCGCCCCGAGCACGAGCCCCGCTACCCCGCACCATAAAGGCTTGAGGGTGAGGAGGATCCCCGCAATGCCGAGCACCAGGGCGAACGGCGCGGTGACATAGCATTGGCTGTAAAATGGTGGCCTGAGCGTATCGCGGTCGAGTCGTTGCTTCTGCTGCCGCACCAGCCGCGCCGCCATGATCAGCGGAAAGACGCTGAACGTCGCCAGCCGCAGCACCAGCAGATTGGTATCGTCGCCGACCACCGCATCGAGCCCGACCTTGCTCGCGACGATCGGGCTCTGCCCCACGGTCGCGAGTTCGATGCCGTGGCTGAGGATCAAGGTCAGCAGCAGGAATAGCGGCGGCGTGAGCGTGTCAGTATATTGCTGGTCGGGCCGGTCGCCGAGCTCGATATCGGCGTAGTTCATCATCTCCTGCGGCCGCGCCACCGAGCGCCACAAGGTGACCGGATAGAAGATCAGCCACGACATCACTTCGTAGAGAAGCTCGTCGAGCGACTTCAGCAGCGTGAAGAACCCCATGGCCGACCCCCTGTCAGGCGACCGGGGGAGTTGAGCATGAAAAAGCGTTTCAGGCCAGCGCGATGGCGCGGGCGATGCGGTGGATCAGCCCTCTACCGCCATCAGCGTCGAGCCGACGAAGCGCTCGTCCTCGGGCTCGTAGACCGAGCTGGTCACGAAATCGCGCTCGTCGAGCCGCAGCCCGACCAGCCCGTCGAGCTTGAACAGCCCGACTTTCTCCTCACGCGGGCGCTGCCCGTCGCGCTCGATCGTCACCGCGGCGACGTAAAGCGCGCCGTTCTTGGTGAACAAGGCGTGCGGCGCCAGGATCACCGCCATGCGGTTATAGGTCGCCGCAACGCACTTCTTGCGGACGATCCCTTCCAGGATGACGGGGGCACCGCCATTCGGCGCGGGATCGGTTTTCTCAGCGAGGTACATGACTCGGGTTATAGCGTATATGCTGCATTGCAGCAAGAACGTCGGGCCGAAATGTGCTCGCCCATCGGTCAGCCGCGTCAGTCGTCGCGCTGTTCGATCGTCACGCGGTCTGGATAGAAAGCGAGGTGATCGCGGATGTCGGCGACCGCCTCGTGCGGCTGCTCATAGGTCCAGATCCCATTCTCGCCGCGCTCGATCCCGGGAATCGAGAAATAGGACGCCTCGCCTTTATACGGGCACCAGCTGTGGTGATCGGTCCGCTCGAGCGCCGCCAGATCGGCATCGGCGCGCGGAATATATTGCACCGCGGGGTAGCTCGCTTCCTGCAAGATCAGAGCGCTGCGCGTGTCGGCGAGCACCTTGTCGCCCGCCATTACAACGACGCGCTTGGYGTTGGGCGTCACGGTAATCGGATGGTCGGGACCCGGTATCAGCGTAGGGCGGGCGGTGGCGGTATCGGACATGGCGATCCTCCTTGGGACTGCCAGTCAGATGGGTCCGCCCCCTGCCCTACTCAATAGCCGCTCATCGAATAAGGCCGCGACGCGATGCTCGCCCCCCACGTCTTGTTGGGCGTCGCCGTCATCGTGAACCGCAACGTGCCGCCGCGCATGATCTCGTCATGCCCGATCCACACACGGTCGAGCGGTTTGCCGTTGAGCGTCACCGCACCGACATAGCGGTTGGCGGCCGACAGACTGTCGGCGAGGATGGTGAAGCGCTTGCCATTGGGCAGGTTGAGCGTCGCGCGGTCGACGAACGGCCGGCCGATGACATATTGCCCGCTGCCCGGCGCGACCGGATAGAAACCGAGCGACGTGAACCCCAGCCAGGCCGACATCTGACCGAGATCGTCATTGCCCGCCAGGCCGTCCGGCGTCGGCTTATACTGGCTGTCGACGATCTGCTTGAGCCGCTCCTGGGTGCGCCACGGCGCGCCGGCATAGGCATAGAGATAGGCGACGTGGTGGCTTGGCTCGTTGCCATGGATATATTGGCCGATCAGCCCGGCAATGTCCTCGGCATGACTGTAATCGACCTTCGAATTGTCGAAATCGAACATCGCGTCGAGCTTCTTGACGGTCGCCGTGTCGCCGCCGAGCAGCTTGATCAGCCCGCCCTGGTCGTGCGGCATGAACCACGAATATTGCCAGGCATTGCCCTCGGTATAATCCGATCCGTAGTTGATCGCGGTCGGGTCGAACGGGGTACGATAGCTGCCGTCGGCCTTGCGCGCGCGCAGCCAGCCGGTCCGGGTATCGAAGCTGTTGCGCCAGAAGGCGGCGCGCTTCTCGAACGTCTCGGCGACATCGTTGCGGCCGAGCTTCCGCGCCATCCGCGCAATCGTCCAGTCGTCGAACGCATATTCGACCGTCTTCGATGCCGCCTCGGGCTCGCGGTCGATCGGGACGTAGCCGAGCTTCATATAGTCGCCGAGCCCGCCATACGGCGCATAGGTCGCGCTCGCGACCATGGCGTCGAGCGCCTTGTTGGCGTCGAACCCCTTGATGCCCTTCAGATACGCGTCGGCGATGACCGGCACGGCGTGATAGCCGATCATGCACCAGGTCTCCTGCCCCTGGAACTGCCAGATCGGGAGAATACCGTATGGGCTCTGGTCACGGCTCACCATCAGCGAGCGGACGACATCGGTCGAGGTCTGTTGCGGCTGGACGATCGTCAGCAGCGGATGTTCGGCGCGGAACGTGTCCCAGAGCGAAAAGGTCGAGCGGAAAGTGAAGCCCTCCGCCTTGTGAACCTGATCGTCGGGCCCGCGATAGCGGCCATCGGCATCGCCGGCGATGCTCGGCGCCATCATCGAATGATAGAGCGCGGTATAGACCGACTTGCGGATCCCCGGCTCGGCCTGGATGTCGATGGCGCCCAGCGCCTTCGCCCAGGCCGCCTCGGTCTTTGCCCGGATCGCGTCGAACCCGCCGGGCTCGCTGTCGAGGTTGCGGATCGCGCCGTCCTCGTCGACGCTGGATATCGCCACCCTGACCTCGAGCGGCGCGTCGAGCCGGCCGAAATCGAGCCGCGCGACCAATGCCCTGCCCTTGATCTCGGCGATGTCGCTGCCGGTGCGGCCCGGGCCCTTGAAGCCCTTGTACGGAATGTCGGTCTCGCGATTGACGAACTCATGGCCGGCGAGCGGTCGCGAGAAGCGCATCGCGAAGAACAATTTGCGCCCCGGCGCCCAGCCGCGCGTCTCGCGACCCCCGGTCAGGGTGCCGTCCGCGCGCAGGCGGACCGACGACCAGGAGACCTTGCCTGGGTAATTGTAGAGGCTCGACCGTAGGTCGAACACGAGATGCGCGGGCTTGCCGCCCGCGAACGTATAGCGATGGACGCCGATCCGCGTGCCCGCGGTCAATTCGGCGCGGACGCCGGCGTCGGTCAGGTTGACGGCATAATAGCCGGGCGACGCGACCTCGCCCTGATGGGTGAAGCGCGAGCGGTAGCCGCTGCCGGGTTTGGCGGGATCGCCCGGCTCGAGCGGCACCGCGTCGCCCGCCACCGGCATGACCAGGAAATCGCCGAGGTCCGAATGGCCCGAGCCCGAGAAATGCGTCTGGCTGAAGCCCTGGATTGTGGGATCGTCATAGCGATAACCGGCGGCATGGCCGTAACAGGTGCGGATCACGCAAGTCGCGTCGGTGTCGGGTGACACCTGCATCATCCCGAACGGCGACACCGCGCCGGGGAAAGTATGCCCTTCTCCGCCGGTGCCGATGAACGGATCGACCGAAGCGACGGCGCCCGACGGCGCGGCCTGGGCGATCGGCGAGAGGACCAGCCCGCATACGGCGAGTAGGGCGGGAAGGCGGCGCGGGGGGAGGATCGGCATATTGTGCTTCAAGCACAGCGGGGGCCTTGCGCCAAGGTTGTCGGCGAAATCAGCTCATTAGAACTCCCCTCTCCCGCTTGCGGGAGAGGGAGGGGCCCGCGCAGCGGGAGGGTGAGGGTCTTTTTTTCTTTTTGGCTTCGGCCGCTCGGAAGAAGGAAGAAGACCCTCACCCTCCCACCGCTTCGCGGCGGGTCCCTCCCTCTCCCGCAAGCGGGAGAGGGCTAGCGATGTTCGTGACTAAGTCCCTATTTTGGGGTTGTCCTCCCCTGATTCCCGGGAGCATGAGCCTCCCCATGCCGCATCCGCTCGTCGCTCGCCTGAACCTCGCCCCGCATCCCGAGGGCGGGTGGTTCAGGGAAACGATGCGCACCCCCGACCCGCGCGGCGGCCGCGATCTCGCCACCGCGATCCTGTTCCTGCTCGATGCCGGCGAACGATCGCATTGGCACCGCGTCGATGCCGCCGAATTGTGGATCTGGAACCAGGGCCACCCGCTCACCTTGCTGATCCATGAAGACGGCGAGACGCGCGACCATCGCCTGGGTCCGGACAACCCGCAGGTGCTGGTCCCGGCGGGCGCCTGGCAAGCGGCCGAACCGCGCGACGGCTGGGCCTTGGTCAGTTGCGTGGTGACGCCGGGCTTCGATTTCGCCGGGTTCGAACTGGCGGCGCCAGGATGGAGCCCGGCATGAGCGCCGACCATCACCTCGAACCGGAAATCGAACCGGCGCGCAGCGATGGCCTGCCGCTGCCGCAACGCTACCTCGCGATCGGTGCGCTGTGCGCGGGCACGGCGCTGGTCATCATCGACGGCGGCATCGCCAATGTCGCGTTGCCCTCGATCGCCCGCGATTTGAAGGTCGATTCGAGCTCGGTCGTCGCGATCGTTACTGTCTATCAGTTGATGCTCGTCATGCTGCTCCTGCCCTTTGCCGGGCTCGGCGAGCGGATCGGGCTGAAGCGCATGTACCAGGTCGGGCAGCTGATCTTCACGGTCTCGACCCTATTGTGCTTCTTCGCCAAGAGCCTGCCCTTCCTGCTCGTCGTCCGCGCGGCGCAGGCTATCGGCGCAGCGGGGGCGCTCAGCGTGTCGTCGGCGCTGATCCGCTCGACCTATCCGTCGAAGCAATTGGGCCGCGGGCTGGGCATCAATTCGGTGATCGTGTCGAGCTCGGCCGCCGCCGCGCCGACGATCGGCGGCCTGGTGCTGGCGATCGCGCCCTGGCCCTGGGTGTTCGCCTGCGCGATCCCGTTTGCCTTGTTAAGCCTGATACTCGGCCGGGCGCTGCCCGATCCCAAGCCGCGCCATGCGCACTTCGACCTGCTCGGCGCAGTCATGTGCGCGGCGATGTTCGGGCTGGTGATCGGCGGCGCGGAAAGCGCGGTCCATGGCAACAGCCCGGTGGTCTCGGCGGCGATCGTCGCGACCGGCGCGCTGATCGGCTATTATTTCGTCCGTCGCGAACGGGGCGACGCCAATCCGATCCTGCCGCTCGATCTGCTCGAACGCCCGGTGATCGCGCTGTCTGTGATCGGCGCCTACACCGCGTTCATCGCGTCGATGACCCTGTTGTTGTCGACACCGTTCCGCTTGACCCAGGAATTCGGCTTCAGCGCGGCGATGGTTGGCGCGGCGATCGCGCCCTGGCCGCTGACCAATATGATCGTCGCGCCGATGGCGGGCTGGCTGTCCGACCGCATTCCGGCGGGCCTACTCGGCGGAATCGGCATGTGCGTCAGCATCATCGCCTTGCTGCTGATCGCGTTCCTGCCCGAGCATCCGAGCTATTTCGACATCGCCTGGCGGATGGCGCTGTGCGGATCGGGCTTCGGCACCTTCCTGCCGCCCAATGCCCGCCTGATCATCGGCAGCGCCCCGCGCGACCGTGCCGCGGCGGCGGGCGGGCTGATCTCGACCGTGCGCCTGACGGGACAGACCACCGGTGCGACCGTCGTCGCGCTGTTGCTCGCGCTCGGTATCGGCGCTGGGCGCGTGCCGCCGCTGGTGTCGGTTGGATTGGCGGTCGTCGCCGGCTTGTGCAGCATCGCTCGCCTGCGTCCGTCGATCCGCAATCCCACGCGGACCGAGGTTCAAGGGGACGTGCCGACGCTCAAGACGACGCGGTAGTTTTTAGCCCTCTCCCGCAAGCGGGAGAGGGTTGGGTGAGGGTCTTCTTTCTTCTTTTTGGATGCGTCCGTTCGGAAGAAGAAAGAAGACCCTCACTCTCCCACCGCCTTCGGCGGCGGGCCCCTCCCTCTCCCGCAAGCGGGAGAGGGAATAATCGCTCAAAACACCGACTTGGCCTCGGTCCCCATCATAGCCCCACGCACCAGCGGGATCGGCGGGCCGCCATAGGACAGGAACTGGTCGTGGAACTGCTTCCACGCCTTGCGTCCGCCGCGGGTCGCGGTCCAGTCGTCGCGCAGCTTGCGGATCATCAGCTTGCCCAGCGTGTAGTTGAGATAGGCCGGATCATAGGTCCCGCGCGCCGCCTGCTGGTCCGAATTGCCTTCGTCCTGATAGCATTGCTCGCGGAACATCTTGAACGAATCGGCCTGGGTCATGCCGCGCGCATGCATGCCGATCGCGGACAGGAAGCGGCAATCGCGCAGCAAGGCGTTGGACAGCTCCCCGATATGCGTTTCGGGGTCGCCGTTCCCCAGCCCCGCATCCCACATCATTTCCTCGGCATAATGCGCCCAGCCCTCGGCATAGGCATAGCCGACGAACAACTGGCCGAAGAGCGACGGCGAGCGGTTGGCGTGGAGGAACTGGACGAAATGCCCCGGCATCACTTCGTGCACCGAAGTGAAGAGCAGGTCCATCTTGCCCGGCACGAAGCCGAGTTGCTTGGCCTTGGGCCAGCTCGGGTCGGGCGGCGAGATGTAATAGACCGATGGGATGCCTTTATCGAACGGCCCCGGCGGATCGATATAGGCCGAATTCTGCCGGTTATAGGGCGGACTTTCCTCGACCAAAGCCTGTTCGGTGCCGGGGATCGAGACGATGTCGTGCGACACCACGAACTGGCGCAGCATCGGGATCTGGCGCCGCGCCTCGGCGACCGGATCGTTGCCGGCGGGCTTGTTGGCGGACATCTTGTCCATGCACGCCTGGATTGTCTTCTTCGGCGCATATTTGGCGCAGGCTTGCTTGAGCGCCTCCTGGTTCTTGGCCAGGTCCGCCTTGCCCGCGGCCTCGAGCTGATCGAGCGGGGTATCGACGCCCTCCGTTTCGGCGAGCATGCGCTGGAACTTCTCCGGCCCCAGCGCGAAATCCTTGGTCGCGGTCTTCTTCTGATTGCCGAGCCATTTGGCCAGGTCGCCCGTCACCACCGCGGCGGCTTCGGAGGCGTCCTTCAGATCCTTCTGCATCTTCTTGTCGTGGACGCTCGCAAACGCTTTACGCGCGTCGCCGCGATAATAGTCCGCGAATCCGCTGAACGCCGCGACGCCGTATTTGATGAAGCTCTCGGGCATCGGCGTGCGCAGATTGGTTCGGATGTTCCACACCGCCGACGGCACCTGGCGGAAGAACTTGATCAGCGCTTCCATCCGCACTTTCGCTGGCGCGTAAGGCCGCGCGATATAGGTGTTGGGATCGAGGCCGTTGCCGACATAATAAGCCGGGTTGGTGTGCGGCTGATCGGCATCCTCCAGCCAGAACAGCTTGCCGCGCGCGACCTGGACCAGATAGTCGCGCTCGAACGCATCCTCCTTGGACAGCTTGGCCTTGTCGAACGCCTGGGCGTCGGTGATCGCCTTGTGCAGGAAGTCCGCCTGCGCCTTCAGCCCGGACGGGCTCCAATCGGGCATCACGCCGTCAAATTCATGCTTGCCCTGATAGACCGCAAACGCCGGGTCGAGTTTGAACCAGCCGTTGATGAAGCCGTCGCGAAATTGCGCCCATTGCGGCGAGGGGGCCGTAGGCACTGCCGTCGTGTTGACGACACTGGTTTCGTTGACGTTGGTCGCGTTGACATTGGTGGAGTTGGTGGACGAATGACACGACGCCAGCGCGATGCAGGCGACCGCGCCCAGCAGCTTGAACTTCATTGGACTCTCCGAACCTTATCGGTGGGAGTGCTGCCAGATTGCGCGGCGCGACGCCAGTGCGCTTGCTCCACATCAACCCCGCGGGCGCTTATTTGAGCGGAACGACGACCTCGTTGGGATTAACCACGTTAAGCTGCTTGCGCGTCAGTTCGTCGGCCATGTCCGGATCGACCTTGTTTGGGTCGAGCAACTGGACGCGGTTGGCGAGCACCGTCTGCTTCTGCTTGAGCTCGGCAAGCTGCTGCTGCTTCTTGGCGAGCAGGCGCTGGTAGTCGCCATAGGCCAGCGCGCCATTGCTGCCGACGACCGCATAGGTGCCGAAAAACGCCATGATCCCCAGCGCGAGCGCGGGAAAGGCGGCACGACGAAAAACGGAACCGAAGGTGGTGCGGCGGCGGGACGACATCTTGGGATAGCCTTGTCGCTCACCACGACTCGCGGATCAAGCTAGTATTTAACCATAAATCGCCGAATCGAATCGGATTGGCGATGAATTGAATCGCGAGTGGCTGGCGAGCAACAGGCCAAGTCGTCACGCCGCTCTTTCCGGCTCCAACCCCACAACGGAACATAGCCGTCGCCGCAAGTTGGATGCCGACGAGCCCGGCATGACGACGCAGGTCTTACTTCCCGCGGATCACACTCCGCCCCGCAAACACCGCGACGTCGCCCAGTTCCTCTTCGATCCGGATCAGCTGGTTGTACTTGGCCAACCGGTCCGACCGCGCCAGGCTGCCGGTCTTGATCTGTCCGCAATTGGTGGCGACCGCGAGGTCGGCGATCGTCGAATCCTCGGTCTCGCCCGAGCGGTGCGACATCACCGCGGTGTAGGAATTGCGCTGCGCCATCGACACCGCCGCCAGGGTTTCGGTCAGCGTGCCGATCTGGTTGACCTTGACCAGGATCGAATTGGCGAGGCCGCGCTCGATCCCGTCCGCCAGCCGCTTGGGATTGGTCACGAACAGATCGTCGCCAACCAATTGGACCTTGTCGCCGACCATGTCGGTCAGCGCCTTCCAGCCCTCGAAATCGTCCTCGGCCATGCCGTCCTCGATCGAGATGATCGGGTATTTGGCGACCAGGTCGGCATAATAGCCGGCCATCTCCGCCGGGGTCAGCACCTTGCCCTCGGCCGAGATGTGATATTTGCCGTCCTTGAAGAACTCGGTCGAAGCCGGATCGAGCGCCAGCATGACGTCGTCGCCGGGCGTGTACCCTGCCCCTTCGATCGCCCGCATGATGAAGTCGAGCGCGTCGGTCGTGTTGGCGATGTCGGGCGCGAAGCCGCCTTCGTCGCCGACTCCGGTCGACAGGCCCTTTTCGTGAAGCATCTTCTTGAGCGTGTGGAAGATTTCCGACCCGGTGCGCACCGCCTCGAACAGCGACGAAGCGCCGACCGGCATGATCATGAATTCCTGGAAGTCGATCGGGTTGTCGGCATGCTCGCCGCCATTGATGATGTTCATCATCGGCACCGGCAGGACATGCGCGTTGACGCCGCCGACATAGCGATAGAGCGGCAGCCCGCGCGCATCGGCCGCGGCCTTGGCGGTCGCCAGGCTGACGCCCAGGATCGCGTTGGCGCCGAGCCGGGCCTTGTTGGGCGTTCCGTCGAGCGCGATCATCGCGGCGTCGACCTCGGCCTGATCCTCGGCATCGAACCCGAGCAACGTGTCGGCGATCTCGTTATTGACTGCGTCGACTGCTTTCTGGACGCCCTTGCCCGACCAGCGGCTCTTGTCGCCGTCGCGCAGTTCGACCGCCTCGTGCGCGCCGGTCGAGGCGCCCGAGGGCACTGCCGCGCGACCGAACGACCCGTCCTCGAGCATCACTTCGACCTCGACCGTGGGATTGCCGCGGCTGTCGATGATCTGGCGGCCGTGAATGTCGATGATTGCGGTCATGGAACGGTCTTCCTAGATTGGGGGTAATAGGAATTGGATTGGGGCGTCGCGGCGGCGCTCTAACGGCTTCGCGCGCGGGCGGCAAATCGCTTGTCCCGCCTGACGGAACCGGCAAGCGTCGCCTTGGTTGTCGATATGGAACAAGGATTGTCGACGTCCGTCGACAACGAACCAGTAAGGAAGAGTACCATGGCCGATACCGCATCGAACGAGACGCCGAACGGGACCGCCGGCGGGACGACTGGTGACAAGCCCAACGCGACCCAGGCACTCAAGGACAATGTGATCAAGTTCGCCAACGACGCGGGCGAAAAGGCGAAAGGCTATGCCGAGGATGGCAAAAGCCGCGCCGGCACCGCGCTCGACGAGCTGGCGAAGATGCTCCAGGAGGCCGCGGGCACGGTCGATGAGAAGGTCGGCGAGCAATATGGCCAATATGCCCGCTCCGCCGCCGACGCGGTCGCCAATTTCTCCGGCGCGCTCAAGGAAAAGCAGGTCGACGACATTATCGACGATGCGCGCGAATTCGTGAAGAAGAGCCCGGCGGTCGCGATCGGCACCGCCGCCGCGATCGGTTTTGTCCTGGCACGGTTGGTCAAGGCAGGGCTCGACGGCCAGGCCGACAAAGCGTCGGACAAGCCGTCGAACGACACCAAAGCCTGATTCGAGCGGCCGCGCGTGGAGGGGGAACCGCAGCCCGACGACAGCATCACGTCGCTGGTCAGCCGACTGATCGACGATGGCGAGAATTTCGTTCGGGCGGAGGTCAAACTCTATCGCGCGCGGCTGTTCTCGCGGCTGGACGAGGCGCGCAACGCGATCCTGCTCGGGATCGGCGCGCTGGTGCTGGCCCAGGCGGTGCTGGTGGCAGCGCTGGTCGGGTTGCTGATGACTCTGCGCTGGCTGGTCGGCCCCGGCTGGGCGACGTTGATCGTCGTCGGTGGCGGCGCGCTGGTCACCGCGATCATGGCCTGGAGCGCCTGGCTGCTGGTCAAGAAGGCGACCGAGATCAAGGACAAGGACGAGCGGCCGTGAATTTGATCGACGACGAACTGGTGAAGGCGGAGGCCAATTCCATCGATGCGCGGCGTCAGCTCGCCCAAACGGTCGTCGCGCTGCAATCCAGACTCAAGCCCAGCGCCCTTGCACGCGACGCGGTCGAGGAACTGAAAGAAGTCGGTGGCGAAATGGCGCGGTCCGGAATCGAGTCGGTGAAGCGCAATCCCCTGCCCGCCGTCGGCGTCGCCGCGCTGTTGACCGCATTTTTCGCGCGCAAACCGCTCGCACGGCTGCTCCGAAGGCAACCGACCGACGCATGAAGAGTTCGACCCCATTGAGAGGGACATGACTATGACCGAGACAGCAGAACCGCAGGGCACAGTGAACAAGCAAGGTGGCCGTATGGAAAATGCATTGGCGACGGCACGTGGCGCGACCAACGACGCGCTCCATGAAACGCGCAAGGCCGCGGAACGCGCCGGCAAGGCGATCGAGGCCAACCCGCTGGCGGTGATCGCCGGCGGGATCGCGATCGGCCTGGCGGCGGGCGCGTTGCTGCCCAAGACCAAACGCGAGACCGAGTTGCTCGGCTCCGTCGGCAAGCGCCTGACCGGTGTCGCGGCCGGCGCCGCCGAAGCCGCGCGCGACGCGGCCAAGGCAGAGCTCGGCTCGCTGCCGCTCAGTAAGGACGCGGCAAAAGCGCAGGTTTCGAAGCTGATCGACCAGGTGGCCAAAGCGGTGTCGAGCGCGGGGGAAGCGGCGCTCAACGGCAGCCCTGTCGCGGCCGCGGAGATCAAGCCGGCGAAGAAGTCCAAATAGGCGCTTCAACGCTGCAGCGCAGCGCGTTATGGGGTGGAGCCATGAGCAAGCTCCACCTCGTGTTCGGCGGTCGCGTCAAGGATCCGCGAACGCTCGACTTCGATCAAACGACCGTCGAGGTCGTCGGCATCTTTCCCGATTACGCCAGCGCCGAAAAAGCTTGGCGCGCCGCCGCGCAGCGGACGGTCGACGATGCCGAAATGAAGTTCGTGGTGGTCCACCTCCACCGCTTGCTCGAGCCCGATCCAGAGTTGCAGGCGCCGCACGCTTAAGAGCGATTGCCAGATGTTATCGGCTTCTGGCTGAGGTTGCCCCTTACGCCTTGCGATATCGCCATAGCAGCAACGGGCGCGCCAGGATCAGGCCGACGATGAACCCGCCGATATGCGCGCCGATCGCAACCGGCTGGCCCATCATGGTGGTGAACCCGATCAGCAGATTGATGCCCGTCCAGGCCACACCCAGCCACAAAGCATGGATAAGTCCCGCGGGGAGCGGACCGAGGCCTGGCGTGCGGCTCCCGCCGTACAGCATCGCATAGGCCGCCACGAGCGCGGAGATTGCTCCGCTCGCGCCGATCATCGGCATGACCGCGCCCGGATCCTGCGCCCATTGCCCCGCCGCTGCGGCATAGGCGCCGATCACATAGAGCGCCGCAACGCTGACCGATCCGAGCGCACGCTCAGCCTCGCGTCCGCAATAGACCAGCATCACCATGTTGAAGAACAGATGCATCCACCCGCCATGCAGCAAGGTGGCGCTGAGCGGAGTCAGCCAGACGGGCACGAGCCAGCCGGCATAATTGGCGATCGGCACGTCGGGAACGCGGCCGGGAATGAACCCGCCAGTCACCGCCGCCACGTCGGGCGCGACGAACAGGATCGCGCACACCGACACGGCGACGGTCAGGATCGCGATCCCGTACGTCGCCGGCGCCTCGCGGAATTGCATCTGGTTTAGATGAACTCGATCTTGGCGACGACGTAATAGCGGTCGCCGGCCGGCACCGATACTTCGACCTCGTCATCGACCTTGCGGCCGATCAGCGCGCGGCCGAGCGGCGAATTGTACGAGATGCGGCCGCTCTTGGCGTCCGCTTCGGTCTGGCCGACGATCTGGTACTTTACCGGCTTCTCGTCGTCGTCGAGCAACGTCACCGTCGCGCCGAACACGACCTTGTCGCCCGACAATTCGGTCGGATCGATGATCTGCGCGCGGCTAAGCTTGTCCTCGATATCGGCGATCGATGCCTCGATCTGGCCCTGACGCTCCTTCGCGGCATGGTATTCTGCGTTTTCCGACAGGTCGCCGTGCGCACGCGCTTCCTCGATCGCATCCACGATGTGGGGGCGTTCGTCTTTGAGACGGCGCAGATCCGCAGTGAGCTTTTCATAGCCCTCTTGCAGCATCGGCATCTTCTCAACAGTCGCCATAACCCCTGGTCCCTCGTTCCAAATATCCATCCCCAAGCGACCCCTTCCCGGAACCGCCCGCACCTGTTTCTCTTGTGAGGGGATCAATTGTGCGAGTGCGAATGATAGGATTGCAACGGCCGAACTTCAAGTGACCGTGTTGCAAGCGCGACAATAGCCTTCGCAGCTTCGACCGATGCCGAGGCCGTGGTGAAGTGCGGAATCTTCTGCGCGACCGCCGCCTGGCGGATCGGCTGCGAGTCCTTGAGCGACTGCCAGCCCTCGGTCGTGTTGAAGATCATGTCGATCCCGCCGTCCTTGATCCGGTCGACGATATGCGGACGTCCCTGCGCGACTTTGTTGACGCGCTCGACCGGCACGCCATGCTCGCTGAGATAATCGGCAGTGCCGCCGGTCGCGACGACGGTGAAGCCGAAATCGGCCAGCGCACGGGCGCCCGGCAGGATGACCGGCTTGTCGCTGTCCTTGACGCTGATGAACACCGTACCGCTCTCGGGCAGGATGGTTCCTGCGCCGAGCTCGGCCTTGCCGAACGCCGCGGTGAAATCCTGATCGATTCCCATGACTTCGCCGGTAGACTTCATTTCCGGCGAGAGGACTGGATCGATCCCCTGGAAGCGATTGAACGGGAACACGGCTTCCTTGACCGCGAAATAGCCGATGTCGCGGTCGATTACCGGCAGGTCCTTGAGTTTCTCGCCCGCCATCACCCGACTGGCGATCTTGGCGATCGGCGATCCGATCGCCTTGGCGACGAACGGCACGGTGCGGCTGGCGCGCGGATTGACCTCGATCAGATAGACTTTGCCGTCCTTGACCGCGAACTGGATATTCATCAGGCCGACGACGTTGAGCGCGCGCGCCAGCAGGTCGGTCTGGCGCTCGATCTCGGCGATGATGTCCGCGGGCAGGCTATAGGGCGGGATCGAGCAGGCGCTGTCGCCCGAATGGACCCCGGCTTCCTCGATATGCTGGAGCACGCCGGCGACCACGACGTCGGTGCCGTCGCAAATCGCATCGACATCGACCTCGGTCGCGTCGCGCAGATATTGGTCGATCAGCACCGGCGAATCGCCCGATACCTGGACCGCGGTCTGGATGTAATCGTCGAGCTGCTGGGTGCCGTCGACGATCTCCATCGCGCGGCCGCCGAGCACATAGCTCGGGCGCATGAGCACCGGATAGCCAATGCGTTCCGCCACCGCGACCGCCTCGTCGCGGCTGCGCGCGATGCCGTTGGCAGGCTGGTGCAGGCCGAGCTTGTTGACCAAAGCGGCGAAGCGCTCGCGGTCCTCGGCCAGGTCGATCGCGTCTGGGCTGGTGCCGAGGATCGGGATGCCGGCTTTCTCCAGCGCACGCGCCAGGTTGAGCGGGGTCTGTCCGCCGAACTGGACGATCACGCCGACCAGTTCGCCCACCTGCTGCTCGGTATAGAGGATCTCGAGCACGTCCTCGGCGGTCAGCGGCTCGAAATAGAGCCGGTCCGAGGTGTCGTAGTCGGTCGACACCGTCTCCGGGTTGCAATTGATCATGATCGTCTCGAACCCGGCATCGGCCAGCGCGAAACAGGCATGGCAGCAGCAATAGTCGAACTCGATCCCCTGCCCGATCCGGTTCGGGCCGCCGCCCAGGATGACGATCTTGCGCCGCGTCGACGGCTGGCTCTCATCCTCGGGCTCACCGAAGCTCGGCGCCTCATAGGTCGAGTACATGTAGGGTGTCTTGGCGTCGAATTCGGCCGCGCAAGTGTCGATGCGCTTGAACACCGGGCGCACGCCCAAGCGATGGCGCAGCGCCCTCACCTCGTCTTCGTTGACCCCGCCGGCCATCGCCTTGACTGCTTCGTGGATCAGCCCGCTGCGCGCCGGGAAACGGTCGCGTAAACCCACCGACTGCACAGCGAGATAGGCGAGCCGCTTGTCGCTGAAGCCCATCGACTTGAGCCGGCGCATGCCTGGCGCGTCCTGCGGTAGGCCGTTGGCGATCACTTCGCTTTCGGCGGCAATGATTTCTTCGATCCGTTCGAGGAACCAGGGATCGTATTTGGCGATCGCGTGGATCTCGGCGACGGTGAAGCCTTCGCGCAGTGCCTGCGCCGCGACCAGCAGCCGGTCCGGAGTCGCGACCGCCAGCGCCGCCTCGATCTCGTCGCGCGGCGCACCGACCAGCCGGTCGACGGTGTTGAACCCCGACAGCCCGGTCTCGAGCCCACGCAATGCCTTTTGCAGCGATTCGTGGATGTTGCGGCCGATTGCCATCACTTCGCCGACCGACTTCATCGCGGTCGACAGCACGGCTTCGGCGCCCTTGAACTTCTCGAAGGCGAAACGCGGGATCTTGGTGACGATATAGTCGATCGTCGGCTCGAAGCTGGCCGGGGTCGCCCCGGTGATGTCGTTGATGATCTCGTCGAGCGTGTAGCCGACCGCCAGCTTGGCCGCGACCTTGGCGATCGGGAAGCCGGTCGCCTTCGACGCCAGCGCCGACGAGCGCGACACGCGCGGATTCATCTCGATGACGACGAGGCGGCCATCCTTCGGATTGACTGCGAACTGAACGTTGGAACCGCCTGTTTCCACGCCGATTTCACGCAGCGTCGCAATCGACGCGTTGCGCATGATCTGATATTCCTTGTCGGTCAGCGTCAGCGCTGGCGCGACGGTGATCGAATCGCCGGTATGGACGCCCATCGGATCGATATTCTCGATCGAGCAGACGATGATGGCATTGTCCTTGCGGTCGCGAACGACCTCCATCTCGTACTCTTTCCAACCGAGCAATGATTCCTCGATCAGCACCTCGGTGGTCGGGCTGGCGTCGAGCCCCTTGCGGACGATGTCGATGAACTCGTCCTTGTTGTAGGCGACGCCGCCGCCAGTGCCGCCTAGCGTGAAGCTCGGGCGAATGATGGCCGGCAGGCCGACCTTCTCCAACCCTTCCAGCGCCTCGGCCTCCGAATGCGCGATCGCCGAGCGTGCGCTTTCGAGACCGATCTTGGTCATCGCATCCTTGAACTTGAGCCGGTCCTCGGCCTTGTCGATCGCCTCGGCATCGGCGCCGATCATGATCACGCCGAATTTCTCGAGCGTGCCGTCCTGCGCGAGCGCGAGCGCGGTGTTGAGCGCGGTCTGCCCACCCATCGTCGGCAGCACCGCGTCGGGCCGCTCCTTCTCGATGATCTTGGCGACGACGCCAGGCGTGATCGGCTCGATATAGGTCGCATCGGCCAGATCGGGATCGGTCATGATCGTCGCCGGGTTCGAATTGACCAGGACGATGCGATAGCCCTCTTCGCGCAGCGCCTTGATCGCCTGCGTGCCCGAATAATCGAACTCGCACGCCTGGCCGATGACAATCGGCCCAGCGCCGATGACGAGGATCGAGGAGATGTCAGTGCGTTTGGGCATTAGTGAGCGAACTCGATAAGGGTCTGAAAGGCTGTGCCGCCGACGTTCGAACTTGTGTCCAGGTCGACGTGGAGCATCTCGATCGATCTAGGTTCGCACACGGAGCGGAGGTCCTCGATCTTCCGAGCAATATCGTCGGATTTCGGAATGCACGGCTGCTTCGGGTAGAGAAAGCCGCTCTCCCAGCCATCTAGGTTGACATATCCGTGCTTGCCGAGAGTGCCCGCGAGTTCGCGCAACGCCGTAGGCGCACCGTTCAGATAATAGGTCAACCACAAGCTTGCGCTGGAGAAATCCGGTTTTTCCAAGGACACCGCCAGCTCCTGCTCAATTTTGGAGTGCTGGGCGGCATCAAGGGTCACTTCAGTCCCCCGACAAACTTCTCGAACAGATAGAAGCTGTCCTGCGGCCCCGGGCTCGCCTCGGGGTGGTATTGCACGCTGAACGCCGGGTGGTCGGTCAGTTCGAGCCCAGCATTCGAGCCGTCGAACAGCGACACATGCGTCTCGCGGGCATTGGCCGGCAGGCTGTCACGTTCGACCGCGAAGCCGTGGTTCATGCTGGTGATCTCGACCCGGCCGTCGATGAGGCGCTTGACCGGATGGTTGGCGCCGCGATGGCCCTGGAACATCTTGGTCGTGCTCGCGCCCACGGCTAGCCCGAGCAATTGGTGGCCGAGGCAGATACCGAACAGCGGGATGTTGGTTTCGAGCAATTGCTGGATCACCGGCACGGCGTACTCGCCGGTCGCGGCGGGATCGCCCGGGCCGTTCGACAGGAACAGGCCGTCGGGCTTGAGCGCCATCACCTGATCGAACGTCGCGGTGGCGGGGACGACGCTGACCTTGGCGCCGGCCTTGACCAAATTGCGGTAGATGTTGCGCTTGGCGCCGTAATCGATCGCGACGACGTGGGGGCGGTCATCCTCGCGTCCTTCGTCGCCATAGCCGAATCCCAACCGCCAGACGCCGCCTTCCCAGCCGTAATCCATCTCGGTGGTGACCGCGATCGCGAGGTCCATGCCCTCAAGCCCAGGCCAGGCGCGCGCCATGTCGAGCAGCAAGGGCACGTCGAACTTGCCGTCGGCAGCATGCGCGATGACGCCGTTGGGCGCGCCACCGGTGCGGATCCGCTTGGTCAGCGCGCGCGTGTCGATCCCCGACAGACCGACCCGCGCATGGCGCTTCATCCAGTCATCGAGCCGCTCGACCGAGCGGAAGTTCGACGGCGCGGTGACATCCTCGCGCACGATCATGCCGAGCGCGTGGGGCATGTCCGCCTCGATATCGTCGGGATTGGCGCCGACATTGCCGATATGCGGGAAGGTGAAGGTGATGATCTGACCGGCGAAGCTCGGGTCGGTCATGATCTCCTGATAGCCGGTCATCGCGGTGTGGAAACACACTTCGCCGACCGCCTGTCCCTCGGCACCGAAGCCGCGGCCCCACACTATTTCCCCGGACGCCAGAACTAGGCATCCAGTCGCTCCTGCGGGCACGTCGAAAGGCTTGGCGTCGGCCATTGCGGGCGGGCACTCCGTTTGGTTTGGGCAGCGATGTCGCTAAGGCCCGGCAGCTAGACCCCCCACCCCCTCGCGTCAACCGGCTCGCGTCGCTATGTGGGCTCCATGATAAGAGATGACATCAAAACAGCGCTGATCACCGCCATGAAAAGCGGCGACAAGCAGGGCACAGCGGCGATCCGCCTGATCCAGAGCGCGATCAAGAACCGCGACATCGAGGAACGCGTCAAGGCGCAACCGACCGAGGACGACACGCTCGTCACCGAAGTGCTGCAAAAAATGGTCAAGCAGCGCCGCGAATCGATCGAAATGTATGTGAAGGGCAACCGCCAGGAACTCGCCGACGTCGAGCAGAGCGAGATCGACATGATCGAGCGGTTTCTGCCCGCGCAGATGAGCGAAGCGGAGACCAGTGCGGCGATCGAGTCGATCAAGGCCGAGCTTGGCGCGTCGGGCATGAAGGACATGGGGCGCGTGATGGCGGAGCTAAAGGCTCGGCATGCGCAGAATTTGGATATGTCCAAGGCGAGCGGGCTGGTGAAGGCGGCGTTGTCCTAAGCCGGATCGACAAACCGCAACCCGGTTCGTCATGCCGGGCTTGTCCCGGCATCCACCCGGGCAGTTGAGCCCAGATTGAGAACCCAATAAGCCGTCGTTCTTGAAGCGATCCATTTCCAAAATTCGTCATCCCAGCGAAAGCTGGGATCTCAAGCGGCATCGCGTCACCGCCAGAGACCAACATCGGGTCGGATCGTCCCCCGGACGATCCTTGAGCATGCGGGGCATGCTCAACCCAATGTTCTTTCGCTGGGGTGACGGGAGGGTGCGCTGGGGTGACACTTGAATGCGAAGTGCTCAGGACTCGACTGTCGAACGCTGAATGGCGATCCGTCCTGGAACGCCCAATCTGGAGACAGTCCCCGCAATTCAGACACCTCCATCGCCCCCCATCGTACCCGCCTCCCGTTCGGTCAGGATGCGGTCGATCAGGCCCCATTGCATCGCTTCTTCCGCCGTCATGAAGCGATCTCGGTCCATCGCGGCCTCGAACTCCTCATAGGTCCGACCGCAATGCTCGGCATAGAGCCGGGTCATGCGCTGCTTGGTGCGAAAGATTTCCTCGGCGTGGATCAGCATGTCCGACGCCTGTCCCTGGAAGCCGCCCGACGGCTGGTGGATGAGGATACTGGCATTGGGCAAGGCGGCGCGTTCGCCGGGTTCGCCGGCCATCAGCAGAAACGAGCCCATCGATCGCGCCGTCCCCATGCAGAGCGTGTGAACCGGTGCGCGGATATATTGCATGGTATCGTACATCGCGAGGCCGCTGGTCACCACGCCGCCGGGTGAATTGATGTAGAGCTGGATCGGCTTCCGGGGGTTTTCGGCCTCCAGGAACAGCAATTGCGCGCAGACGAGCGCGGCCACGGCGTCGTTCACTTCCCCGTTGAGGAAGATGATCCGCTCGCGCAGCAGGCGTGAATAGATATCGAACGAGCGTTCGCCGCGACTGGATTGCTCGATGACCATGGGGACGAGTTGCATCGCTTCGCGCATCGGCGAACTCCTAAATGCTGGAATTTTTTGCTGGCGGGCCGAGGCGTCAGGCGGCGAGCATCATCAAAGGGCCGTTATTGTTCGCCGCCGGCACCTTGCGTGGCGCCAACCGCGCATCCGTCAGGCCGTGAACCACCCTGAGGATCGAGCCGCCGTCCGTGCCGGGCCTGACGTGGAAGGTGACAATGCTTTCGAGGAACGGCGGTTCGCCGTCGCGAATCGCATAGCGGATTTCCTCGCCAGGGGCGGTGGAGACCGGATCGGCATCGGCCAGATCCTCCTCGGGCAGCCATTTGTCCCGAAAGCCGGGGATACTGATCGCTCGCCAGACCTTTTCGGGCGGAGCATCGAGTTCGTATTCGAACACCAGAATCTCGGCCTGCTTTTCGGGCTCGGTACCGCTCATTGATCCATGTCCTTCAGCAAGATCTTCAACGCATCGATCCGCGCGGGCCAATAAGCGCGGTATTTGGTCAACCATGTAGCGATCAGCGCCAGCCCCTCCGGGTCGACCTCATAGTTCACGAAACGCCCCTGCCGCTCTTCGCGAACGAGCCGTGCGGTACGCAGCACGGCAAGGTGCTGGGACATTGCCGGCTGGCTGATCTTCATGCCGTCCCGCAAGGCGCTGGCGTTCATGCTGCCGCTCGCCAGCTTCTCGAAGATCGCGCGGCGGGTAGGGTCGGCCAGAGCCTTGAACAGCTCATTCTCAATCATGTCGACAGATAAGCGCATACTTATCTGATTGGCAATGCCGAAATCGAGATTTCGCCGCAGTTGCCAAACCCCACGGCTATGCGCCAATAGCGTGATATAATGCGCGGGTGAGTCTTACCCCCGCCTTTCTCGACGAACTCCGCGCGCGAACCCTGCTGTCCGCGCTGGTCGGAAAGACCGTCAAGCTCACCAAGGCGGGTCGCGAGTTCAAGGGCTGCTGCCCGTTCCACAGCGAAAAGACGCCGAGCTTCTACGTCAACGACGACAAGAGCTTCTATCACTGCTTCGGCTGCTCGGCGCATGGCGATGCGATCCGCTGGATGACCGAACAGCAGGGGCTGCCGTTCATCGATGCCGTCAAGGAACTCGCCCAGGCCGCCGGCATGGAAATGCCCGCGCAGGACCGCCAGTCGGTCGAACGCGCCGAGCGCGCCAAGGGCCTGCACGACCTGATGGCCGACGCCGCGCAATTCTTCACCGACCAATTGAACGGCATCGCCGGTGCGGAAGCGCGGTCGGTATTGGAGAAGCGCGGCATCAAGGCGGAGACCGCGCGCACCTTCGGCATGGGCTATTCGCCCGATTCGCGGGGCAAGCTGCGCGAGGAACTCAAAGGCTATGGCGACCCCGCGCTGATCGAATCGGGTATGTTGATCAAGGTCGACGACAAGGAGCCGTACGATCGTTTCCGCGGGCGATTGATGATCCCGATCCGCGACGCGCGCGGGCGCGTGATCGCGTTCGGCGGGCGCGTGATTGGCCAGGGCGAGCCCAAATATCTCAATTCCCCCGACACGCCGCTCTTCGACAAGGGCCGCACGCTCTACAATCTCGACCGCGCCGCACCCGCCAGCCGCAAGTCCGGCCGGATCATCGTGGTCGAGGGCTATATGGACGTGATCGCGCTCGCCCAGGCCGGGTTCGGCGAAGCGGTGGCGCCGCTCGGCACCGCGCTGACCGAGCACCAGTTGGAGCGGCTGTGGCGGCTGGCTGACGTGCCGATCCTCTGCTTCGACGGCGATTCGGCCGGGCAGAAGGCCGCGATCCGCGCGGCGTTGCGCGCCCTGCCCGGCCTCGCCCCCGGACGCAGCCTGCGATTCGTGACCTTGCCCGAGGGACAGGATCCGGACGACCTGGTCCGCGCTCGCGGTCCCGCGGCGTTCGAGGCGTTGCTGGAAAAACCCGAGTCGCTGGTCGACCGATTGTGGGCGCACGAACATGCCGCCGAGCCGCTCGACACGCCCGAACAACGCGCAGGGCTCAAGCGCCGGCTGATGACTCATGCCGAGACGATCGCCGATCCCGACGTGCGCCACGAATATCAGGCCGAATTCCGCCGCCGCATCGATGACCTGTTCGCCCGCCCGCAACGCGATTTCACCCCGCGCCAGTTCACGCCACGCAAGCCAGGCACCAAATGGGTGCCTCCCTTGCCCCCGGCCACATCCCAGGCCAAGGCGGTGCGTGCCGCCGGGATCGACCGGCTGCTGGCCAAGGCCGTACTCGCGGGATTGATCCGCCATCCCACGGAAATCGCTCGCCATATGGAAGTGCTCGGCAGCCTGAAACTGGCCGACGGCGCACTTGGACGATTGTTCGAAGCCGTGGTCGATCTGGCGCTCGAGGACCGAGCGCTTGATAGCCAGCGCCTGATCACCATATTGGGCTCATCAGGACTTGGTCAGATAACCACAGATCTGCTGAGAGCCGATGCCACTCCCTATTCGTTTACCCAGGATGGTGCAGAGCCCGAACGGGCCAGCGCCGATCTTGACGAGGCGATAGCGATCATGGTGGCGCGGCCCGAAGTCGATGCGGCGCTGGCGCAGGCGACATCCGAACTGGAAATTTCCGCGTCGGATGAAGCTTTCCAACGGCAAATGGAACTGTTGCGCGAGCAACGAGCTTTGGAACTGCGGCTTGCAAATCTGATACAAGCGAACAATGACGCGTAAAATTACGCATCGAGCGTAAAACCGAGGGCATTTGATGGTGAAGACGACTATGGCGGAAGCGGCAGAACCGGCTGAGACGGGCGACGCTCCGCTGATCGATCTCAACGATGCGGAAATCAAGAAGCTGGTCGCCCGCGCGAAAAAGCGCGGGTACATAACCGTCGACCAGCTCAACGAGATGTTGCCGCAGGACCAGATGTCCTCCGAGCAGATCGAGGACGTGATGTCCGCGCTCAACGAAATGGGCGTCAACGTCGTCGAGAATGACGAGGGCGGCGAGGACGGCGAGGATCAGAAGGACGAGGACGAAGATATCGATCCGGTCGATTCGTCCGAGGAAAACGCCCCCGCGCTCGAGACCAAGAAAAAGGAAACGATCGACCGCACCGATGACCCGGTGCGGATGTACCTGCGCGAGATGGGCGCGGTCGAATTGCTCAGCCGTGAGGGTGAGATCGCAATCGCCAAGCGGATCGAGGCCGGCCGCGACACGATGATTCTCGGCCTGTGCGAATCGCCGATCACGTTCAACGCGATCATCGACTGGTCGACCGCGCTCAACGAAGGCACGATGCAGTTGCGCGAGATCCTCGATCTCGACGCGATGCTGTCCAAGGGCCCGTCGGCCGAGCAGGTCGAAAGCGCCGAGGACGACGATTCGGGCGAGATCAGCGAGAAGACCGCCGGCGCCAGCTTCAAGGAAGAGGAAGAGCCCGAGGAGGTCCAGGCGGCCGACGAGGACGAGGACGACATGACCGAGCGTCGTGCGCCGCGCATCTCGGACGACGAGGAAGAGGACAACACGCTCAGCCTCGCCCAGATGGAAGAACAGCTCAAGCCATTGGCGCTCGAGCGGTTCGCCAACATCACCTCGATCTACAAGAAATTCTCCAAGATGCAGGGGCAGCGCCTCGACGCGATGGGCGCCGGTGGCGAACTGTCGGCAGCCGAGGAGCGCAAGTACCAGAAGCTGCGCGAGGACCTCACCGCCGAAGTCGAGAGCGTCCAGTTCCACCAGGCGAAGATCGAATATCTGGTCGACCAGCTCTACAGCTTCAACCGGCGCCTGACTGCGCTGGGCGGGCAGATGCTGCGTCTGGCCGAGCGCCACAAGGTCGCCCGCGCCGATTTTCTCAATCGCTATCAGGGTCACGAGCTCGACGATTCGTGGCTGACGACGGTGGGCAGCCTCGACAAGAAGTGGACCGCCTTCGCTACGAACGAGGTCGGCGCGGTCGATCGCATCCGCGGCGAGATTTCGGAAATCTCGCAGCAGACCGGCATGGCGCTTCCCGAGTTCCGCCGCATCGTCAACATGGTGCAAAAGGGCGAGCGCGAGGCGCGGATCGCGAAGAAGGAGATGGTCGAGGCCAATCTCCGCCTCGTGATCTCGATCGCCAAGAAATACACCAACCGCGGGCTGCAATTCCTGGATTTGATCCAGGAAGGCAATATCGGTCTGATGAAGGCGGTCGATAAGTTCGAATATCGCCGTGGTTACAAATTCTCGACCTATGCGACCTGGTGGATCCGCCAGGCGATCACCCGCTCGATCGCCGACCAGGCGCGGACCATCCGCATCCCGGTCCATATGATCGAGACGATCAACAAGCTGGTGCGGACCAGCCGCCAGTTCCTCCACGAGCAGGGCCGCGAGCCGACGCCCGAGGAAATGGCCGAGCGCCTGTCGATGCCGCTCGAAAAGGTCCGCAAGGTGATGAAGATCGCCAAGGAACCGATCAGCCTCGAGACGCCGATCGGCGACGAAGAGGATTCGCATTTGGGCGATTTCATCGAGGACAAGAATGCGGTCATCCCGGTCGATGCCGCGATCCAGGCCAACCTCAAGGAAACGGTGACCCGCGTGCTCGCATCGCTCACCCCGCGCGAGGAACGCGTGCTGCGCATGCGCTTCGGCATCGGGATGAACACCGACCACACGCTCGAGGAAGTCGGCCAGCAGTTCAGCGTGACCCGCGAACGTATCCGCCAGATCGAGGCGAAGGCGCTGCGCAAGCTCAAGCACCCGAGCCGGTCGCGCAAGATGCGGAGTTTCTTGGACCAGTAAGTTCAAGCACCGAACGAAAAAGAGGCCGCGACGGGAAACCGCCGCGGCCTTTTTATTGGCCGTTATCGCTCAAAACCCCTCTCCCGCTCGCGGGAGAGGGAGGGGCCCGCCGCTGAAGGCGGCGGGAGGGTGAGGGTCTTCTTTCTTCTTCTGTCCCGGCACCCGCGCCTCGAAGAAGAAAGAAGACCCTCACCCAACCTGCACCGGGTGAACAGCGCCCCGCGCTGTTCAGGTCATGCCGGGGGCATGACCGACCCGGTACACCCGAAAGCGGGAGAAGGCTATGAGCCCCACTATTTCAACGGCAGGAACAGCTCCGCGACCGCGTCGTGGACCGGCTCGTCCGGAGAAAAGGTAAGATACCGCCGGCAATAGATCGGAAAGTCCCGCACGTCCTCGCCACTCGCCGGCAACCAATCGCGATAAAGGAACAGCGCGGCGGGCTCCATATTGTTCGTGGCGCCGACGACGCGCAGCACCGCGCAACGTCCGCCGGGGATCACACCGGCCTTCATCCCCTCATCATTCGGCGCGATCGGCTGGTCGGTTCCGACACACAGATCCATGCTGTAATCGGCCGCGACCGCGGGCGTTCGCTCGGACCGGAAGACGTTGATGGTCGGGCTGGTCGCGGGCGACAGGCCGGCGGCTTTACGCCAGGCGATGAACCGCTGGATGGTGTCGCCCAGCGTCGCCCGGTCGCCCCGGTGCTCCATGATCGCCACCGGCATCGGCGGCACATCGCGGATCGTCACGTCGTCATGGGTAAAACTATGTTGCATGAGCTTGCTCCTCGCATTGTCGAGAGGCCCGAAGGCCGCAAGCCACGGCTCCCAATCGGGAGATTTCCGGAACGACGATGGCGATTGCCCGAACCGTTGCCGAAAGGCGCGGGCAAAGGCGTCGGGCGCGTCATAGCCGGCGTCCATCGCGATGTCCGTGACGCTGTCCGCACTGCAATGGGCGAGTTGGTGCGATGCACGCTTCATCCGGGCAAGCTGGACATAGCGATGCAGGGACAGTTCGAACGTCGCCATGAACTGACGGTGGAAATGGAATTTCGAGAAAGCCGCGACGCGGCTCACCGTTTCCAGATCGAGATCCCCGTCGAGATGCTGGTCGATATAGTCCAGCACGCGCTGCATCCGGTCCTGATAATTCTGAAGCGCCGCCTTCATCGTCCTTCCTCCGTGGCGGCACCAGCTAGTCGCTCATGGCTCTCGCTTGCTCGACCGATCTTGCGGTTCGGGATGGATCGATCGCAAGTGCGTAACGCGCCCGGGGCGCTCGCGATCACGCCCGCTTCAAAACGCCACGTATGGTCCGCCAACGCCTCCGGCGGGCCGGCCCTCGATCGCCGTATAGACCGTTCGTCCAAAGAAGAACGGCACGCCGAAATCGAAGCTGTTGGCGAACGGGAGCGGCGGTTTGACCAGCGTCGGATTGACGCCGAGCCCCGGGGCGACGGTCGATGACCCGGACACGTTCAGCGGGCTGTACAGCTCGAACGCCCCACTCGCGGTCACGCCGTTGGTCGCGGTCAGCAAAGGCGACAGCGGCGTCGGCATCGGCGGACAGTAAAAGGCGATCAGGCCAGCGTCGGTGCAGGGGTTCAGGCTGGTGTCGATGAAATAATAATCGTTGCTGCCGCTGTCGACGAAGCTCTGAGTCAGCTTCTTGCCATTATAGGTTGCGGCGAGCGTCCCCGGCCCCAGCTGGCTCGTCGAGGTAGTCAACGGCAACACATTGGCCGCGCTCAAGCTGTTATCGGCCTGCGTTCCGATGCCGAAGGTCACAGTGCCGGTCAGCGAGGTCGCGCCGGACTGCGCCACCGCCGGCAGCGATATGATCGTTCCGTTATTGTCGGAGGCGAAAGCCGCGACCGGATTGGGCAATTGCTGGAACGGCGCGGCAGCGTTCGCCGCGCGCGCGATCACGCTGCTGCAGCCACTGCTTGGGCAACCATAATAGATCGCGCCCGACGAGCCGCCATTGACCGTGCAAAAGCTGCCGCAATCGGTGGTGGTCGTACCGACGCCGATAATCCCGTTGGCGCCGAAATCCTGCACCGTCTGGATCGCGGTGCCGCCACCCGAGGAGCAGCTCGAGGGCACGCTGGCGAAGGTCCCGCTGTCGCCGATCGCCTGAAACGGCATGTTGGCGACCTTCTCCCCCGCGATCGAGAAATCGGCCGTTCGCACCGAGCCGAAGGCATAGGAATTCACGTACTGATAGCATTCGCCGACCGGATTGCTCGACGCGTCGGTTTCGGTCGGCAGCGCGGCGAGCAGGCCCGAGTTGAGCACGGGCTTGATGATACGCAAGCCGACCGAGCCGGTGTCGAGGATGACATGGTCGATCGTCTGGCAATTGATCGTCGAGCCCGGTGCACAGATGGTGACCGAGACATAGGGCTCGTTGAACGCGGTATAGGCGCCGGCGCCAGTATTGAGCGCGGCCGGACCCGCATCCAGCGTGACCGTGGCGGTGTTGGCCGTGGGAGTCGGTGTCGGCGTGGGAGTCGGCGTTGGTGTGGGTGACGGCGTGGGGCTCGGCGTCGGCGCGGCGGCGATGGGCGTCGAGGATCCGGTGCCTCCCCCGCCGCACCCGACGAGCGCCAATGCGATCATCAGCCCGCCGAGATGTTTGCGGACCTTCACGGTTGTGTCGCCAGATCGTCGATTGAGAAGCCGGCCGGCGCCAGCGAGGGCACGAACGCCACTCCGTGGAACCAGCCCATATGGCCGCCGGCCTGGATCTGCAGATCGCGCTGCGCGACCTGCGGAGGACGGCGCAGCGAGTGCATTTGTCGCGCCGTCGCGACGCTATTAGACTGGAAGGTCGAGAAATACGGTCCGAACAGAGTCTTGAGATCGGGCTTGCCCGGGCCGGACCAGGTCACCGCGAAGACCGTTCCGGCGGCATTGGTGAACTCGCGCACCGAACCGCCATTCGGACGCGTCATTTCATGGCGCGTGTAGCGACCCATAGCGACCGACTTCATGCTGACGGCCATTCGCCCGCGATCCTCGGTGACGCTGGAAATCGCGCCCCCGAGCTTCGCCGATGCAGCGGTGGAGAGAAACAGGCAGCTTGCCGCGAGGCCGAGGGCACCAACGCGATGGATCAGAGACACGGTCGAACAACCCTCCAAACGCAACATCGCTGCGCACGTTGATCTCGCCGCGAACGATCGGCAGCGTATTCCTCGCCGGTGGCGAGTCAACGTCCATTTGGGTGGCGAATCTCGGCCGCCGCCCAAGCCAGGAGGCTGTTGTTTTCTGCCGGTCTTATGTCTTCACGTCGCTGTACACCGCGACGCTTGGCGCCACCGGGTCGAGCAGTATCCATAGAGCGATCCCGGTCGCAACGACCAGCAATGCCGCCACCATCGTCAGCGCGCGTCGCGGTTCGGGCATCAGCGGCAAGAGCAACACCGCGCTGATCGCTAGCGGAATCGCGGCAACCATCGGCATGCCAGGACCCACCGCCTGCAGCAGGAAGAATCCGAACCCGAGCATATAGCCGACACCCAGCGTCGCCGCGACGATCGTCGCAGCGATGCCAACGCTCCTTCCAGCGTAACGATCGATCGCCAGCGCCATCCCGCCAAGCATCAAGGGCATCGCGAAGGGGTAGGATGCCGTGGGCGCCAACGCCTGCATGACGACGCCGAGCGCCAGCAACGGAATCGCCGCCCCGGCGATGCTCCCCACCCCCGACGGAAGCCAATGGCGGATTGTCAGGAATGTGGCGAGACAGACGAGCAAGGCCTGAACCTGAAGCCGGGGAATCGCCGCGAGCCTGTCGTAATAATGGTTGTTTGCGCCGAACCCGATCGACACCATGTTGACGAGATACAACCACGCCATCGCGATAACGATCAGCGCGAGCAGCATACCCGTCCCCTTGGCGACCTCTCCGATCGTCGCACGCCGCCACGCTGCCGCGCCATAACCCAGCCCGCCGATCCCCAGGAACACCCAGCCCAGCGCCGCCGGATAGCTGACGAAGAACAGGCCGTAAGCGTCGAAGAACGTGCGGTCGGCCGCCCTGCCCGGCAGCACCGGCGCATCGGCCAGCGCGCGCGTCAAATCGAGCGTCTGGCGTCCCATGTCCTGCAACGCACCCTGGTCAAGCGCGTCGGGAGTTGCCAGCGGCGAATGATAGAGACCCGCGCGGCCGATGAACGCGAAATTGAATCCCGGATAGCCGAGTTTCTTGGCCACGGTCAGGTCGGTCGAATTGGGCAGTTTCTTGTAGATGAACACGCTGAGCGACGTCGCCACCGGCCGGCGCACAGCCTGTCCGAACAGGTCCATCATCGCGCCATTGTCGCTGCCCGTCTCGAACATCGATGCGCGCCCGCCGCCTCCGCGCGTCTCGAGATTGACGATCACGCCGACATGCGCGCGGCGCGAATCGGTGGCGAAGAACGCTTTCGCGCCTTCCAGCCCGAGTTCCTCGCCGTCGGTCAGCAGCACCATCACGTCTCGGCGCGGCTGGCCGCCCGCCTTGATCGCACGAATCGTCTCCAGCACCGATGCCACGCCCGCGCCGTCATCGGCAGCGGCGGGCGATCCCCAGACGCTGTCGTGATGGGCCATCAACAGGACCGCGGGTTGCGCGCGATCGCGACCGGGCAGGATCGCGATGATATTGGTAAGCGGCGGCGCGGGCGCGACTGCCTTGCTCCAACCATCGAGGCGCTTTTTGGCCGCGGTGCTCATCGTGCCGGTGGCGGTGGCGACTTCCAGGCCCATGCCTTTGAGACGTGCGACCAAATAGGCACGGACTTGCGCGTCCTCGGCGCTGCCAGTCGGATGCGGCGCGCGGCCGATCACGCGAACGTCCGTCATTGCCCGAATCGCCGAGAAAAGTGTGGTGGGCGCATCGGCGGGCACCGGCCTCGGCGGCGTTGTCGCCACGATCGCCAGGATCACCGCACCGGCCAGCGCGATCACCGCCGCCCACCATCTCGTCATGGCGTTCCTCCCCCGTCTCGATGCAATTGCTACAGGCGACCGGCGGGACCGGCAAGAATGCGCGCCGGCAAAGGGGCTGCCAAGGGGCTGCGCCGAAGTGCCCCGCTCCTGCGGCGGTTGCGACATACTTAAGGGCACATAAACCGCGTCTTTACGTGGTTCGGTATATCCCTCTGCCCCAAGAGTGCGCGGAGCCACATTGCATTGGGGAACCATGTCAGTCGAAACACTATCATTTGATCGTCGCGGTGGCGGGTGGAGCGTGCTCGCCGCGCTCGCCGATGCCGACGGCAGCGCGCGCCACCCGTTCATTCGCGCCATATGTGCGCCGGGTGCCGCGACGCGCGACCTCGCTGACGCGATCCACTTGCTGTGCGCATTGCACGGGCGCCATCCCGGGGTAATCGATCATGCGGTCGGCCATGGGCACAGCCAGACGGCCCAGCCGTGGCTGGAAGCCGCGGCCGAATCATTCGCCGACGAACGCGCCTTGCTCGCGCGCCTGACCGCCGCGGCCGGACCGATCCCCTCCACGCCGGGCCAGGCCGAATCGGAAGCCGCCGTCAATGCGCAGCGCCACGCGCTCGACATGCTGGCGCAGTCCGACCGCGCCGGGTGCGCGGTAGGCGCCTCGATCGCCCTGGTGCTCGACTGGCACGCGGTGCGCGCGCTGATGAGTGCCGCCGCCGATCGCGCGGGGTTCGCGCCGCTGCCGTCCAACCTGCCGATCGATGCCGAGACGCAGACGATCGCGGTGACATTGGCCTCCGAAGCGCCGGTCGAGCGCGCGATGAGCTTTGGCGCCCWACAGCTGCTCGCCCAGCATCGCGCACTTTGGGATCTGGCCGAAGCCCGCAAGAGCGCGCGCGACCGGAGCTGAGCTTGCGTTTTCCCTTTGGGCAGTTCTAAGCAAACCCGAGTTTCGAAAAAATTCGGGGACAGCAATGATTCGCTTCGAAGGCACCCAGAGCTATGTCGCGACCGATGACCTGAAGGTCGCGGTCAATGCCGCGGTGACCCTTCGCCGTCCGCTACTGGTCAAGGGCGAGCCCGGTACCGGCAAGACCGTTCTGGCCTATGAGATCGCCAAGGCGGTCAACGCGCCGCTGATCGAGTGGAACGTCAAATCGACCACCAAGGCGCAGCAGGGCTTGTACGAATATGACGCAGTCGCCCGCCTGCGCGACGGCCAGTTGGGCGACGAGCGCGTCCACGACATCTCCAACTATATCCGCAAGGGCAAATTGTGGGAGGCGTTCACAGCGCCCGAGGTCCCCGTCCTGCTGATCGACGAGATCGACAAGGCCGATATCGAATTCCCCAACGACCTGCTCCAGGAACTCGATCGCATGGAATTCCATGTCTACGAGACCAAGGAGACGGTGCGCGCGGCCGAGCGGCCGATCGTCGTCATCACCTCGAACAACGAGAAGGAATTGCCCGACGCATTCCTGCGCCGCTGCTTTTTCCATTATATCAAATTCCCCGACCGCGACACGATGCAGGCGATCGTCGACGTCCACTTCCCCGGCATCCAGAAGATCCTGGTGTCGAAAGCGATGGACATTTTCTACGACGTCCGCGACGTCCCCGGCCTCAAGAAGAAGCCGTCGACCAGCGAATTGCTCGATTGGCTGAAGCTGCTGCTCCACGAGGACATGCCGCTCGACGTGCTGCAGAATCGCGACCCGACCAAGGCGATCCCCCCGCTCCATGGCGCATTGCTCAAGAACGAACAGGACGTGATGCTGTTCGAACGGCTGGCGTTCATGGCTAAACGCCAGCAAGGCGGCACCCCGCGCTGATTGCGGCAGCAGATGGCGGCCCGCCTACCGCTCTGAACGACAAGCGCCTCAGATCAAATACCGTCACCCCAGCGCAAGCTGGGGTCTCAAGCCTCTTGAGATGAGCATCTGGTCGGATCGTCCCCCGGACGATCCTTAAGCATGCGGGGCATGCTTAACCTGATGCTCTTTCGCTGGCATGACGGGTAGATGAGCGATCATCCCTTGCAGCCCGGCGCCACCCGCTTCGCCCGCGTCCGCGCCAAGCTCGAGGCGGCGCAGCCGAGCAGCGGGTGGAAGTCGTGGGTCTACGAATTCCTGCTGTTCGGCTTCAAGCAAGGCTGGGCGTGTCTGTTCGGCGCGCTGATGCTCGTGCTGCTGCTCGGCGCGCACCTCTTCTACCCCGATGACGCGCCACTCGCTCGTAACGACTTCGTGACCTTGACGGCGATCGCGATCCAAATCGGCATGCTCGCCTTCCGGCTGGAGAATTGGGAAGAGGCTAGGGTTATCCTGGCGTTCCACGTCACCGGTACGATCATGGAGCAGTTTAAGACACAGGCCGGCTCGTGGAATTATCCGGCCGGCGGCGTGCTCCATATCGGGCTGGTCCCGCTCTATTCCGGATTCATGTACGCCGCGGTGGGCAGCTATATCGCGCGCATCTGGCGCATCTTCGGGATTCATTTCGATCATTGGCCGTCCCGGCGCGCGCTGATCGCGCTTGCCGTCGCGATCTACGTCAATTTCTTCTCCCATCACTGGCTTCCCGATATCCGCTGGCTCTTGTTTGCGATCATCGCGCTGATGTTCTGGCGCTCGCGCTTCTATTTCACGCCGTTCCGCCGCGAACGCTGGATGCCGGTGCTGCTCGGCTTCTTTCTGGTCGCCCTGTTCATCTGGTTTGCCGAGAATCTGGCTACCTTCGCCCATGCCTGGTCCTACCCCAACCAGCGTCACGGCTGGGCGATGGTGAGCCCCGCCAAGCTCGGTTCCTGGTATCTGCTGATGATCATCTCGGTCGTGATGGTGTCGCTGATCCATCACGACGATCGCGAAATGAATTTACGGTCACCAGCTAATTAACCCCGTCCGCCAACCATCCGGTCAGTCCACACTCCCTATGGCAGGCGGGCATGAGGAGATATCCCCCCCATCTCCGCGTGCTGGCGGCTGCTCTTTCCCTGTTGGCGGGAATAGCCGCCCCAGCGCGCGCCGGAACATTGCTCGACTATGTCGGGCAGTGCGTGCCGTTCGCACGAGCGGCGTCCGGCATCCAGATCTATGGCGACGCCTGGACCTGGTGGGATCAAGCCGAGGGTCGATATCGCCGCGGCCAGACCCCGCGCGCTGGAGCGGTCGTCGTCTTCCGCAAGACCGCGCGGCTGCCGCTCGGCCATGTCGCGGTGATCAGCCGGGTGGTCGACAGCCGGGTGGCGATGGTCACCCACGCCAATTGGTCGCGGATGAACGGCGAGCGCGGCCATGCCGAGCAGGACGTCACGCTGACCGATGTCAGCCCCGACAATGACTGGAGTGAAGTGCGCGTCTGGTATCGCGACGCCGAAGGGCTCGGATCGACCACTTTCCCACTTTACGGCTTCATCTATCCCTTGGCGCTGGACGGCCATAAGGCGAAGCCCGCGCCCGAATTGACCGGCCGCGATCCGGATTATGTCGGCGCGCTGATCGACGCCTATCGCTGAAACCTGGTCACGGCCCGGTGCTATTGAGTACAGACCCTTGGCTGCGTTAAGACCATACCCATGTTTCTGAACTTCCTCGACGAGCTTCGTGCCGCTGGCATTCCTGCGAGCATGAAGGAGCATCTCATCCTGCTCGAGGCGCTCGACAAGAACGTGATCGATCGCACGCCGGAGGATTTCTATTATCTCAGCCGCGCCGTGTACGTGAAGGACGAAGGCCTGCTCGATCGCTTCGACCAGGTGTTCGCCAAGGTCTTCAAGGGGATCGCCACAACTTATGGCACCCAGCCTGCGGAAATCCCCGCAGACTGGCTGAAGGCGATCGCCGAGAAATATCTCTCGCCCGAGGAAATGGAGCAGATCAAGTCGCTCGGCTCGTGGGACGAGATCATGGAAACGCTCAAGAAGCGTCTGGAGGAGCAGGAAAAGCGCCATCAGGGCGGCAACAAGTGGATCGGCACGGGCGGCACGAGTCCGTACGGCAATTCGGGCTACAATCCCGAAGGTGTGCGGATCGGCGGCGAATCCAAGCATGGCCGCGCGATCAAGGTGTGGGATCAGCGCGAGTTCAAGAATCTCGACAGCACGCGCGAGCTCGGTACCCGCAACATCAAGATCGCGCTCCGCCGCCTGCGCCGCTTCGCGCGCGAAGGCTCGGCCGACGAACTCGATCTCGACGCGACGATCGAGGGCACGGCGCGCCAGGGCTGGCTCGACATCCATATGCGCCCCGAGCGGCATAATGCGGTCAAATTGCTGCTGTTCCTCGACGTCGGCGGATCGATGGATCCCTGGGTCAAGCTCTGCGAAGAATTGTTCTCGGCGGCGACGTCAGAGTTCAAGAACATGGAGTTCTTCTATTTCCACAACTGCCCGTATGAAGGCGTGTGGAAGGACAATCGCCGCCGCTTCACCGAGCGCACGCCCACCTGGGACGTGCTTCATAAGTTTGGCCACGATTATAAGCTGGTGATCGTCGGTGACGGATCGATGAGCCCCTACGAGATCACGCACCCGGGCGGTTCGGTCGAACATTTCAACGAGGAATCGGGGGCGGTGTGGCTGCACCGGATGACGACCACTTACCCCGCCGCGGTCTGGCTCAACCCGATCAAGGAAGAGCAATGGGGCTATTCGCAATCGATCAAGATCGTCCGCGAGCTGATGAACGACCGCATGTACCCGCTGACGCTGGCGGGGCTTGATGACGCGATGCGCGAGCTGACGCGCAAAAGGTGAGGGTCAAGCTCTAGAAGAAGTCGAGCTTCAGCACGCCTCTAACTGCGTGAGTTTTTCCTGAAACTTCTCGGCGAGTTCGAGCCGTCGTGCGCGCGCTTCCGCTGTCACGGCGTTCTTCGCGGCGATGCGCTCCTGGGCGACCCGGCGCGCATAAAAACGAATATCTGATTCCATAGCTGCGATCCCGATCCCCGCGATTCGGTTATCCACAGACCATGTCACGCTGATGACGCGATGCATCCCTTTTGGGATCAAAGGGGAGCGACTCGCGATAGAATGCGGGTTTCGCGTCGTTTTCGGCCAATCCAACGGTCAATAGAGCAAATGCGGCCGCCGTACCTCCGCCCAAACAGCCTCATCGGGAACGGTCAGCGAATCGAGATCGCCCGGCAGGGCGGCCGCATCGTCGACCCATTCACGCAGGTCCGTGCCGCCATTGATGACGTCGATCGCCAGTTTGTCGAAGACATATTCATAGGCGAAATCGCGCCATAGGTCGTAGTCGCCATAAATCGTGCGAACCGCCTTGAACGCCAGCGCCTGAAGCCGCCACGGGCGAAACGCGTCATGGTCATAGGCAGCGCCCTCGGCATGGATGAACACGCCGTTGCACAACCGCCCGACATGCTTGTGAAAGGTCGGCTGGAACCAGAGATCGCGCAGCGTGCAGCCGTCGAGCCATCGCGGCGCGATCCGCCTCATCTCGGCGATGACCGCGCGCGCGTCGATATCGGGGGCGCCGAACAGTTCGAGCGGGCGCGTCGTCCCGCGTCCCTCGCTCAAATTCGTGCCTTCGAGCATCACCGTCCCGGCATAAGCGCGCGCCATATTGATGTTGGCGGCATTGGGACTGGGATTGATCCAGGGGCGTTCGGGCGGCCAGCCGAAGCCGGGCGCCGCGTCGGGTTGCCATCCCTCCATCGCGATCACCCGATAATCGACGTCGAGCTTGTAATGATCGATGAACCAATGCCCCATCTCGCCCAGGGTCATGCCGTGCCGCATCGGCATCGGCCCCGCGCCGACAAAGCTTTCCCAACCGGGGCGCAAGGTTAGCCCTTCGATCGGCCGTCCCGCGGGGTTGGGTCGATCGAGCACCCACACCGACTTGCCGTGCGCCGCCGCCGCTTCGAGCACGTAGAGCAATGTCGTGACGAAGGTATAGATGCGGCAGCCGACGTCCTGAAGGTCGATCAGAATCGTGTCGAACGTGCCCATCGACTGGCCGGTCGGACGCCGCACTTCGCCGTACAGACTGAACACCGGCATGCCGTAGCTCGGATCGGTGAAGTCGGGCGACTCCATCATATTATCCTGCAGATCGCCGCGCACACCGTGCTGCGGACCGAACACCGCAGAGACGTTGAGCCCCGTCGCGACCAATGCGTCGATCGAATGCGTCAGGTCCGCGGTGACCGAGGCCGGGTGTGCGAGCAACGCGACGCGCTTGCCTTCGAGCGGTTTCCTCAGGTCTGGCTCGTCGAGGAGCCGGTCGATACCGAATTTCATGCGCGATCAGGTGCCGGGAGCCGCGCGACAAAGCAATCCGCGTTGTGAAAATCGGGCGGCCCGGCGGGGTGTTCCAGCGCCCAAAAGCTCTTCGACCCGTCGACCGCTTCGATCACGGCGGTAAGGCCGAGCCGCCAGTCCATGTCGGCGATATCGCCCAGGTCAATCCTGGCGGTGAGCGCGGGCGATCGCCATGACAGATCGGGAACCGCCGCAGCGTTGCGCATGCCGACGCGGTGCCCATCGAAGTGATAGGTCGCCCAGCGCCCCGAGGGCGACAGGTTGAGCTCGGTATAGCCCGCCTCCCCCGTCGGCTGGACGAACGCTTCTAAACAGGTGTGCGTCCATAATTCATCGGTCCGAGCCGATGCCATCGGCTCGGGCCAGAGGACGCGATCCAGCGCACCTTCAACCGAGTAGCGCAAGGACAGACGAGCGCCATCACGGGCGATCGCGACGTTGATCGCGATGACTGCCGTGCTCTTGAAATCGGGATGCGGCCGCAGCCAATAATCGGGCAAATCGACCTCTCTCGCTCAGTAGCGCTCGACGGCGAAGGATAGGCGCGCAGCCCTACCCTGTTCAAGCGGCGTCAAAACGCTTATGTGCGCGCGCAATCATGGCAACCAAACTTCCCGAACCGCCCCGCGTGGGTATGGTGTCCTTGGGCTGTCCCAAGAACCTGGTCGACAGCGAGCGCATCCTGACCAAGCTGCGGTCGGACGGCTATCAGCTGTCGCCCGATTATGCCGGCGCGGACGTCGTGCTGGTCAATACCTGCGGCTTTCTCGACTCCGCCAAGGAGGAAAGCCTGGAGGCTATCGGCGAGGCGATCGCCGAGAATGGCCGGGTCATCGTCACTGGCTGCATGGGCAAGGAAGCCCAGGTCATCCGCGACCGCTTCCCGGCCGTGCTCGCGATCACCGGCGCGCATGAATATGAGCAGGTCGTCGGCGCGGTGCACGAGGCGGCGCCGATGCCGCCCAACGCGTTCCTCAACCTTGTGCCCGAAAGCGGGCTCAAGCTGACCCCGCGCCATTACAGCTATCTGAAGATTTCGGAGGGCTGCAACCACCGCTGCGCTTTCTGTATCATCCCGAGCTTGCGCGGCGACCTGGTCAGCCGCCGCCCCGACGCGATCCTGCGCGAGGCCGAGAAACTGGTCGAGGCAGGCACCAAAGAGCTGCTGGTCATTAGCCAGGATACGTCGGCCTATGGCGTCGACATCAAGCACCATCCGCGGATGTGGCACGGCAACGAAGTCCGTGCGCATATGACCGACCTGGCGCGCGAACTCGGCAAGATCGCGCCCTGGGTGCGGCTCCACTATGTCTACCCCTATCCGCATGTCGACCAGGTCATCCCGCTGATGGCCGAGGGACTGGTGCTCCCCTATCTCGACATCCCGTTCCAGCATGCCAGCCGCAACGTGCTCAAGCTGATGCGCCGTCCGGCCAACGAGGCGAAGGTGCTCGAGCGGATCAAGTCGTGGAGGGAGATCGCGCCCGACATCGCGATCCGCTCGACCTTTGTGGTCGGTTTTCCCGGCGAGACCGAAGAAGATTTCGACTATCTGCTCGACTGGCTCGACGAGGCCCAGCTCGAACGCGTCGGCGCGTTCCGCTTCGAACCGGTCGAAGGCGCGGCGGCGAATGCCCTGCCAAACCATGTTCCGGAAGAGGTCAAGGAAGAGCGTTACGCCCGAATCATGGAGAAGACCGCGGCGATCAGCGCGGCCAAGCTTCAGGCCAAGATCGGCCGCACACTGCCGGTGATCATCGACGCGGTCGACGAGGACGGCGGCGCCACAGGGCGCAGCCAGGCCGACGCGCCGGAGATCGACGGAGAGGTATTCCTGCGCGATGCCGGTCACCTGACAGTCGGCGACATCACGCCGGTGCTCATCGAAGACGCCGACGAGCACGATTTGTTCGGTGTCCCCGCCTGATCTGTCCCGATCTCGGACAGCACTATTGCCAGACGCCGCGCGCCACCTAACAGAGTGGCGTCATGAAGATGTGGGCGATCGTTCTGGGGCTGGTCGTGGCGCTGATCGCGCCTGCCGCATCGGCGCAAATTGTATCCGCACCGCTGCAGAAGATCGTCACCCCGGTCGATCCGATGACGATGGCGACCGACGATTTCACCCGGCTCGCCAATCCGGCGATCTGGGACGGGCTGTCGGTCAATCGGATCGAATTCCGTGAGGATCGCGCCTTTTGGCGGCTCTATCGTATCGTCAATCTGCGCCATCCCGGCGGGCCATTATGGTTCGTACCGCACGATAACGAGAATGCCGCGTTCCAGGCTGCGGTCTTTGCCGTGCGATCCTATGGCGGCGTGGTGATTGCGATCGAAGAAGCGCGCTCGATCGATGGGCCGGACAGCCGGATGAATCCCGACGTCGCTTATGGCCGGTCGATCGACCCCAACCGCAATTTCCGCGACGATACGCCCAGTTACGCCGCGACGGTGCTGGCGGATCTCGGCAGTCCGACGCGGCTGATCGTGGCGCTGCACACCAACGAGCCCGGCTATAGCGCCTCGGAGTCGACCTGCACGCCACCCGATGCGGGCTACACCGGCAAGGGCGAGATTTCGGTGCTGTTGTGCAGCGACCTCTATTCGCCGCGTCCATCGATCCGTGCGGCTTGGCCGTATGATGACACCGACAGCGTGGCGATCGTCTCCTATCTTGGCGACCGCAGCCCGGCGAGCGGGTTCTGCGCGCGGCCGCTGTCCGACGCCGACATGAACATCATGTACGAGCACGTCGTGACCAGCGACGGATCGCTGTCGAATTATGCGCTGTTCCGCGGCCTGCCTTACGTGAATCTGGAGACGCAGGATCGCGGCACCGACCCCATCGGGCTCGGCAATGCGCGGTCGCGGCTGCTGGCGATGATCGGCACAGTGATGGCGCGCTGCGCGCCGGTCGAAGGCATCGCGCTACGACCGCCGGCACCGCCAGTCCGCACGCAAGAACCCGTTAGGCGCAAGAAACGCCGTTAGGCGAGCAATTCCCGGATCTGCGCTGCCTCAGGCGAAGTCAGCGCGCCTCCGATCCCGCAAAGGTATAGCGTGTTGGGCGCCCGTCCCGCTTTTGCCGGCTCAAGCCCGGCCGCAAGGCAGGCATCGAGCGGCGCGATCGTCGCACCGCGCCCGGCGCGGACGCTGATCAGCGCCTCTTCGAGTTCGGTGCAATGGTCGTGACGGATCAGCGACGCCGGTTGGCGGCCGAACACGCGGTCGAACCAATGGCCGAACACATAGTCATATTCGTCATAGGTGATGAAACGCAGCCGCTCGATCGCATGGAGACTGCCGACATCGCCGATGGCGCCCACCAGCACCGCTTCTTCGCCCGCCAATTCGACCGATTCGACCGGTACCGCAGTCACCGCGCGATAGGTCACGGCCAGATCGATCTCCCCTGCCAGCAACACCGCGAGCAGGTCTTCGTGCGATCCGGTGCGAAACAGGATCGGCCGCGCATCCGGCATGCTCGCGAACAGAAGTGGCGCGAGCCGGTAGCGGCCGAACCCAGTCACCGCACCGACCCTGAGCGGTGTGACGAACCCGTCGTCGCGGTTGAGATAGACGCGCACCCTGTCGATCTCGTCGAGCGCGCGGCCAATCGTATCGAACAGCACCCTTCCCTGTGGAGTCAGCCGAAGTGCTCGGCCCGATCGCTCCATCAGCGTCACGCCGACATCGCGCTCGAATCGGCGAAGGTCGGCATGGACCGCGGGCGCCGATTTCCCGATCGCCCGTGCCGCTGCGGCGATCCCGCCGGCCCGCGCGACCGCGTGGAATATTGCCGCCCGCCGCAAGTCCGCACCCTCAAACATTCTGTCTAACCTAACGATTATCTCCTAGCTTTCGAATTACGGAATTACCGGGACAAGTCTACATTGCGAGTGAAGGAGAAATCCGATGCTCGTCCGACTGTCGCTCGCCTGTCTGCCGATTGCCGTCCCCGCCGTCGCGGCCGCGCAATCGGGCGGCACCGCCCATCTCTACGCTTACACGGTCAAGGACCGAGCCGCGTTCGAAGCCGGCTATCGTCAGCATTTGCGCTGGCATGCGGCTCATACCGACAAGCTCGCCTGGTTCGCCTGGTATGTGACGAACGGCGATCGCGCCGGCGCCTTTGTCGATGGGACGTTCGGGACGACACCCGACGGGCTGGCGGGTCGTCCCGATCCCGAGGGCGACGGCGCCGACTTCCGCGCCAATGCCGGGCCCTATGTCTCCGCGATCGGCGACGAAGGTTGGGAATTGTGGCGCGAAGCGAGCCGCACGACTCCGCTCGAACAGCGGCGACCGGGAGCATATCTGCACGTCTATGCGATTGCCGCGGACGATCCCGCCGCGTTCGAGGCCGCCATCGCCGCTCGGCGGCTGCAGGGCGCGACCTGGTATCGCAGCCTCGACGGAGCGCCCGGACGCTATCTGCTGATGCTCCCCGCGCGGTCGCCCGACGCTCCGGCGCCTATATCGCTGAGCGCCGGACCGATACGCACGCTGCGTGCCGAAACCTGGCGCTACGCCCCGCGCATGGCGCTCATGCCCGGTGTACCGCTGGCCCGCTGATTGCGCGCGGCGAATGGCAGCTTATAGCGAGCGGGCATTTCTTTCGGAGCCGCCCGCCGATGCGCTTTCTGCCGCTTGCCCTGCTTCTCGTCGCCACGCCAGCGCTCGCGCAGGATCTGACTCCCGCCGAAACCACTAAGGTCGACTCGATCGTCACCGACACGCTGGCGCGCAACGGCGTGCCGTCGGCATCGATCGCGATCGTGCGCGACGGCAAGATCGTGTTGGCCAAAGCCTATGGCAAACAGTCCGAGACGATCTCGACGCCGCGCAGCGACGCCCCGTATCAGATCGCCTCGATCTCCAAGCAATTCACCGCCACTGCGATCCTGATGCTGGAGGATGACGGCAAACTCAGCCTCGATGACACGGTGGCCAAGTGGCTGCCCGGCATCACCGATGGCGATAAGATCACCATCCGCCAGTTGCTCAGCCACACGTCCGGCCTGCAGGATTACTGGCCGCAGGATTACAGCTTCGCGGCGATGGAAAAGCCGATCACGCCGCAGCAGATCGTCGATCGTTGGGCGAAGAAGCCGCTCGATTTCGCGCCCGGCACACAATGGCAATATTCGAACACCGGCTATGTCGTCGCCGGGATGATCGTCGAAAAGGCCGCGGGCAAGCCGCTGCTCGCCTATCTGCAGGACAAGGTATTCAAGCCGCTGGGGATGAAAGTGATCGATCAGGATCTCGCGGTCGGCAAAGGCTTTCCGCAAGGCTATCATCGCTATGCGCTCGGCCCGGTGCGGGTCGAGAAGCCGGCGGCGCGGGGCTGGCTGTTCGCGGCGGGCGAACTCGCCATGTCGGCAAGCGATCTCGCCAAATGGGACATCGCCCGGCTCAACCGCAGCGTGATGCCCGCTGACGACTGGCAGGTGCAAGAAACCCCGATCCTGCTGACCAACGGCAAGTCGACCAATTACGGCCTGGGGGTCTTCACTGGCACCGCCAAGGGGCATCGCTACGTCGAACATAGCGGCGAGGCGGTCGGATTCCTGTCCGAGAATATCGTCTATCCCGATGACAAGGCCGCCGTCGTGGTGCTGGTCAATTCGGACTTCTCCGACGCCTTTACCGGCATTGCCGGCCAGATTTCCGAGCTGATTTTGCCACCTGCCACCGAGCCGGCTGCTGCCGGCGACGCCGAAACGGCGAAGACCGCGCAGGCGCGCGCGATTTTCGACCAGTTGCGCGCGGGCAAGCTCGATCGCGCGACGATGACAGAGGACGCCAATTACTATTTCGACGCGACGGCGATCGGCGATTATCGCGACAGCCTGGCCAAGCTCGGTGACCCGGCGTCGTTCACCTTGACGCGGCCCGCGCGGCTGCGCGGCGGGTTCGTCAACCGCAACTATACCGTAACCTATGCGAACGGCACCAAGCTGGCCGTGGTGACCTACGCCGAGCCCGACGGCGCCGGCCGCTACGAACAATTCATCGTGATGCCCGCCGAGTGACCGGCGCTCTCGACCAGATGATCCGCTTTCCCGACGAGACCGCCACATGACCGACTTCGCCGCCCTCCTCCAGCCCGATCGCGGCCAGTCCGCCCGCGCGATCGAGGTCGTCCATCCCGACGGGTTCGCCGATTGGCTGGCCGCGCAACCGCCGCGCGTGCGGGCGATGCTCACCGCTGCCCGGGCGACCGGTAAGGCTGGGAACAAGGCGATCCTTCCCGGCGAGGGCGCCGAGGATTGGTCGGTACTGCATGTCTGCGACGAAGCCGCGACGTCGCCATGGCGTATCGCGTCCCAGCCCGATTTCCTGCCCGAAGGTACGTATCGACTGAAGAGCGGCGATTTGGGTGCAGCGGGTCTCGGCTGGCTGCTCGCACAGCATCGCTTCGACAAATATACCAAGCCCGACAAGGACAGCGGGCCGCGCGTCCTGCTGACCAGCGATCCCGCGGCGATCGACGAAACGGTCAGGCTCGCGCAGGCGACCGCGTTGGTCCGCGACCTGGTCAATCTCGGCTCGTCCGACATGGGCCCGGCCGAGCTCGAGGCCGAAGCGGCGAAGCTCGCCAAGACGTTCGATGCGACGCTGACGGTCACGCGCGGCGATGCGCTGGCGACGGGCTATCCGATGATCGACGCAGTGGGCCGCGCCGCCGCCAAGCATCGCGCGCCGCGCTTGATCGAGATCGAATGGGGCAATCCCAAACATCCGCGCGTTGCCGTGCTCGGCAAGGGCGTGTGCTTCGATTCGGGCGGGCTCGACATCAAGCCGGCGAGCGGCATGCGGCTGATGAAGAAGGATATGGGCGGCGCGGCGCATGCGCTGGCGCTGGCCAATCTGATCATGGGCGCACGACTGCCCATTCGCATGCACGTGCTGATCCCCGCAGTCGAGAACGCGATTTCGGCCGATGCTTTCCGCCCGGGCGACGTGCTCAGGACGCGCAAGGGACTGACGGTCGAGAATACCAACACCGATGCCGAAGGGCGGCTGGTGCTCGGCGATGCGTTGACCAAGGCCGGCGAAGCGAAGCCCGAACTGGTGATCGACTATGCTACGCTGACCGGCGCGGCGCGCGTCGCGCTCGGTCCCGATCTGCCCGCCACCTTCATCAGCGACGAGGTGCTGGCCGCCGATCTGATCGAGGCGGGCACCACGGTCCACGACCCGTTGTGGCGGCTGCCGTTATGGGACGGCTATGACGAATATCTCAAGTCCGACATCGCCGATCTGATCAACGCCCCCGACAACGGCTATGCCGGCGCCGTCACCGCTGCCCTGTTCCTGCGCCGCTTCGCGCCCGAAGGTGTGCCCTGGGCGCATCTCGATACCTTCGCCTGGCGCCCGACCGCCAAGCCGGGACGTCCCAAGGGCGGCGATGCCCTGGGCGTGCGCGCAGCCTGGGCGATGCTCAAGAAACGCTACGGAGGCTAATGTCGTTTCTACGCTTCCCCGGCGAAGGCCGGGGTCCAGCGTCACCGCGACCAATTGGCTAGGCGGCACCTATCCAACATAAGGCGTTGCAACTGGCCCCCGCCTTCGCCGGGGAGGCGTGAATAGAGAATCCGTCAGGCCGGCCGCCCCCCGCCGCGCACCATGCCCAGGATATCGTCGAGCGGATTGCCGTCGTGATTGGCATCGAGCATCGATGCCAGCCCGCCGAGACTGCCGAAGATGCCGCCGGCCGGCGCCGCGGCGGGTGCCGCCGGGATAACGGGAGCAGCACTCCCGCCGCCGCCCGCGATCATCGACGTGAGGACGCTGGCGGCGATCCCGCCCATCACGCCACCGCCCATCTTCTTAGATACTTGTTGCGCGACCAGCCCGGCGACGATCGGCAGCATCGCCTTCATGATCGTGTCGCTGATCCCGGTTTGCGCCGAGGCGGCGGTCGCGACCGAGCGACTGACGTCCTTCGATCCGAAAATCTGGCCGAGCACGGCATTGCCGGCATCGGTGTCGGTTGCCGGCGATGTGGTCGCGCCGGCAATGTCGGCGACTGAGCCGAGCCCGCCGCCCTGTTCGACCTTCTTCAATCCGCCGAGGACCGCCGGCAACAAGGCGCCGACCGCCGCATTGGCCTGGTCGGGGGTCAGCCCGAATTGCTGCGCGAGCGCGCCGACATCGACTTGTGGTGCCGCGCCGGCGTCACCGCCGGTTGCGCCTGTCGCCTGCTGTAGAAGCTGTCCGAGAATATCCATTGCCGCGACTCCTTGAAGAGGAAGGTCACCAAGCTAGTTCGGATTCCGACGCAAACCTACCGCAATCAGGCGGTGGCGGAGCGTACCGCGTCGATCAATACGAAAGCAATGCGCGCAAGGTGGTCCGACCTGTTTTCCCACCCATGCGGCGTCCCGCGCTGGATCAGGATGTCGCCTGCGCGCAGGATCGTCTCGTCACGATCCATCACCGCGACGATCTCACCGTGCAGCACGATCGCGTAATCCACCGTATCGGTGGTGTGCATGCTCGCCGAGCGCGTGCTGCCTTCGTGGTGATCGGCATCGGGATAGAGCGCGGCGAACACCGCCTTGACCATCGCGGCGCGCTGTTCCGGCGTCGCGTCGCCGATCGGCGGGAAGTCGATCACGCGCAGCACGGTGCCGCTGCTCGGCGGCAGCACGCCGCGATGCTCGGCAATGTCATCTGGCGCGTCGATCGCGCCCGGTGCCGCATGCGTCCGCCACATATTGGTGCTGCGATAGGTCGAGCCGGGCAAGACGAACTCGGCTGGGCTGGCGCCGTCCTCGGCGATGTACGAGCGCCCGTCCGCGTCAATCGCGGTGACAACGCGGCGTGGCGCCGGTAGCGGCGTATCGCTCATGCTGACAGAGCCTTGGCGGCCTGGATGATCGGGACGAACTTGTCCGCGGTCAGGCTGGCGCCTCCGACCAGGGCGCCGTCGACATTGTCGAGCGCGAGGATCTCGCCGGCATTCGTTCCGGTCACCGATCCCCCGTAGAGAATCCGCACGTCGAGCGCCGGGTCGCCGATCATCTGGCGCAACTTGGCTCGCGCGATCGCATGCATCGCCGCGATCTCCTCCATCGTCGGCGTGCGGCCGGTACCGATCGCCCAGCGCGGCTCATAGGCAAGCGTCAGCCAGTCGGCACGCGCATCGCCGGGCAAGGATTTCTCGATCTGCGCTTGGACCACGCGTTCGGCGCGGCCCGCGTCACGCTCGGCCTGGGTTTCGCCGACGCAGAGGATGACGCCCAATCCGTGACGGTGCGCCGCCGAGGACTTCATATAGGCGTCGTGGCTAGTCTCGTGCTGGTCGCCGCGGCGTTCGGAATGGCCGACAATGGTGAAGACAGCACCGGCTTCCTTGACCATCGGGGCTGAGATGCAGCCAGTATGCGCGCCGCTATCCGCCTCGTGCACGTCCTCCGCCCCGATCGCGAGGGAAGGCAGGCGTGCATGCGCAGGCGCGATCAGGGTAGCCGGGACGGCAACCGCAACATCCACTCCCGGCGCCGCGGCGGCGGCGGCCGCGATGCCGTCGAGCTCGGCGAGCGTCGCCAGGCTGCCGTTCATTTTCCAATTGCCCGCGATCAGCTTGCGCCGTGTCATGTTTCCTCCCGCTTTCGCTCCCCGATAGCGCTCGCGGTGGCACGTGCAAGCGTTGCGCTTGATGCATGGCTCGGCGGACCCTAAAGCGGCGGCTCGTTTTCAGGACCAACGATCGGCCCCCATGCTCACTTTCATTCGCAAGATCATCTTTTCGCGCATCGGCGCGCTCGTCACGCTGATCATCGTCGGCCTGATCGGCGTGGCGTTCGGGCTGGGCGACGTCACCGGCCTGCGGTCGAACGCGCTGGGCGGGCAAAACGCCGCGACCGCCGCGACCGTTGGCAACGATACTGTCTCGGTGACCGATCTGCGCAATGCCACCGACGGCATGCTCAACATGTACCGCAATCAGGCGCCGCAGCTCACCATGGCGGAGTTCATCAGTCGCGGCGGATTCGATGGCCCGCTCGAAAGCCGGCTGACCTCGATGGCGATGGAGCAATTCGGCCACAGCCAGGGCATCCGCGTCGGTAAGTCGTTGATCGACAATCAGATCGCGAATATCCCCGGCGTCCGCGGGCTCGACGGCAAGTTCGACAAGGACAATTACAACCGCTTGCTGGCGATGCTGAAGTCCAACGACCAGCAATTCCACGATCAGATGGGCCACGACCTGATGACCCAATTGATGCTCGGTCCGATCGCGGCGAACGCGACCGACAAGCTGAAGGGTCCCGCGGGCGTCGCAACCTCCTACGCGTCGATGCTGCTCGAAAAGCGCAACGGCACCGTCGCCTTCGTCGATACCAAGAAAATGCCCGCCGGCGCGCCGGTCACCGACGCCGAAGCGAACGCATATTACACCCGCAACCTTGCGCGCTATACGATTCCCGAGCGCCGCTCGGCCCGCTATGCGCTGATCACGCTCGACGAGCTCAAGAAGCGCGCCACCCCGACCGACGACGAAATCGCCAAGGCCTATCAGGCGCAAAAGGCGAAGTTCGACGCGGGCGAGAACCGGTCGCTGAAGCAGGTCGTGTTGCAGGACCAGAAAGCGGCGGCCGATCTCGCGGCCAAAGTTCGCGCCGGCACGGCGATCGAGGCCGCGGCCAAGGCGCTGGGGCTTGAGGCCGCAGCGGTCAACGACGTCAACAAGACCGCTTATGCCGGCCAGGCGACGCCCGCTTTGGCCGACCAGGTGTTCGGCGCCGCGCAAGGGGCGGTGATCGGTCCGGTCAAGACGCCGCTCGGCTGGGTGGTCGCGCATCTCGACAAGATCACCAAGGTCGCGGGCAAAACGCTCGACCAGGCCAAGCCCGAGCTGGTCAAGGAACTCACCGACCAGAAACTGGCGGCCATTGCGCAGACCCTTCGCGACCAGATCGAGGATGCGATCACCAATCGCCAGACGCTCGATCAGATCGCAGCCAAGCTCAACCTGACCGTCCAGGCGACGACGCCGCTGACCGTCAATGGCACCGATCCGACAGCGGCGACTCCGGTCAAGCCCGATCCCAATCAGACGACGCTCTATCAGCTCGCCTTCCAGTCCGAGGCCGACGACGATCCCCAGTTGGTGCCGTACGGCCAGGACGGCAGCTTCGCGGTTGCCAAGCTCGACAAGGTCATTCCGGCCGCCCCACAGCCGCTGGCGACGATTGCCGACCAGGTGAAGAAGGACGTCGTCATCGACCGCCAGGTCAAGGCGGCGCGCGACGTCGCCAACGCGATCACCGGCAAAGTCAACAAAGGCGTCCCGCTCGCCCAGGCGATGGCCGAATCGGGCATCAAGCTCGATGCGACCAAGCCGATGTCGGCCAATCGCGCCCAGCTGTTCGCGACCAAGCAGCCGCCTGCCCCGCTCGTCTTGCTGTTCAGCAAGCCCAAGGGCAGCGCGTCGCTGGTCGAGGCGCCGTACAAGGGTGGCTGGTTCGTCATCGTCGTGGACTCGATCGACAAGGGCAATGCCGCCGGCAACGCCCAGTTGATCGACAAGATGCGCGGCGATCTCGGCGCGAGCATGGGCGACGAATATCGCCAGCAATTCGCCAGCGCTGTGCGCAACAAGGTCGGCGTAAAGAAGAACGACGCCGCAATTACCGCGCTGCGCCGCGACCTGCTCGGTCAGGGCAGCGACGGCGGCGACCAGCCGCAATAAGGCGATGATCGAAGGAGCCGATGCCGCGCTGACCGCGCTCGCGGCCGAACGTCCGGCCCTCGTCTGGCGGCGTCAGGTCGCTGACACCGAGACGCCGGTCGCCGCGGCACTCAAGCTGATCGAGCCCGGGCGGGGCGACTTTCTGCTCGAATCGGTCGAGGGCGGCGCGGTGCGCGGACGTCACAGCCTGTTGGGTCTCGCGCCCGATCTGGTGTTCCGCGCGGACGGCGAGCGCGCGGCGATCAACCGCCATTGGCTGACCGATCGCGCCGCGTTCGAGCCCTGCGCGGATCCCACGCTGGCGGCGTTCCGCTCACTCGTCGCCTCGTGCCGGATGGAAGACGTTCCGCCCGAACTGCCGCACGCGCTCGCCTGTCTGGTCGGCTATTTCGGCTATGAGACCGTTGGACTGGTCGAGGACTTGCCCCGCCCCGCAGATCCCGGGCTCGGCCTGCCCGATATGATCTTCGTGCGGCCGACCACGGTGCTGATCTTCGACCGGCTGGCCGATCAATTGTTTCTGGTTGCGCCGCTCTGGCCCGATAGCGGGCTCACGCCCGAGGCAGCGCTGGCTCTTGCCGAGGAGCGGATCGATGGCGTCGCCGCCAAGCTGGCGAACGCACCGATCCCGGCGGCGCCGCGCGGCGACCCGAGTGATGTCGCGCTGACCCCGGTGCTGCCGGACGGCGCGTATCGCGACATGGTATTGAAGGCGAAGGACTATATCGCGGCGGGCGATATCTTTCAGGTCGTCCTGGCGCAGCGTTTCACCGCGCCCTTCGCACTGCCACCGATCGAGCTCTACCGCGCGCTTCGCCGGGTCAACCCCTCGCCGTTCCTCTATTTCCTCGATTTGCCCGACTTCGCGCTGTCAGGCTCCAGTCCCGAAATCCTGGTGCGCGTGCGCGACGGTGAAGTGACGATCCGCCCGATCGCCGGCACGCGCCCGCGCGGCAAATCGGCGACCGAGGACGAAGAGAATCGCCGCTCGCTGCTCGCTGATCCCAAGGAACGGGCCGAGCATCTGATGCTGCTCGATCTCGGCCGCAACGACGCCGGCCGCGTCGCCTCGCCGGGCACGGTCAAGGTCACCGACAGCTATACGATCGAGATGTACAGCCATGTGATGCACATCGTGTCGAACGTGGTCGCCGAACTCGACGGCAGCAAGGACGCGGTCGACGCGCTGTTCGCGGGATTCCCCGCCGGGACGGTATCAGGCGCGCCCAAGGTTCGCGCTTGCCAGGTGATCGCCGAGCTCGAGCACGAGGCGCGCGGCGCTTATGCCGGCGGGGTCGGCTATTTCTCGCCCGACGGATCGATGGATTCGTGCATCGTGCTGAGGACGGCGGTGGTCAAGGACGGCGTCATGCATGTCCAGGCCGGTGCCGGCATCGTCGCCGACAGCGATCCGGTCTACGAACAGCGCGAGTGCGAGGCGAAAGCGGGCGCGCTGCTCGCCGCCGCCCGCGAGGCGATCGCCCGGGCGGGCGACGCTCGCTTTGGGCAATAGGCTCTACTGGTCGTCCGACTGGCCGTTGGCCTTGGCGCGGCGCTCGGCCGCCCAGGCCCGCGCTGCCGACCGCGCGCAGCCAGTTTGACCGCCCGACCCGACCGGCGAGCAGGTATCGGGCAGGCCCGCGGCCTCGCGGCTGGTCTGCTCATCGGCCGCAACGCGATTGACCCAACTCTGCCGCGCGGGCGGGATCGGTCCGGCGCCGCGCAGCGCCTTGGGGATGCGATAGGGATCGTCGACCGTCGTGCACACGACGATCTCGTCTCCGGTAGACGGCGGACATTTCTGGTCGGGTTCCACGACCACCGAGCGAATCCGTTTGACGGGCTGGCCGGTATCGGCCTGCTTATCGGACTTGTCCTGCGCCATTGCGCCCATGGGCACGGCAAGCAAGGCCAGGGCTGCGAACGCGGTACGGATCATCGGTGCGACCTTTCTTTGGGCACTTCAACGCCCCCCAGATAGGATCGATCCCGTATCATTCCAGCGCTTGGCAGGCCGAAACACGGCGAAACGAGGGCGCAACGACGATTGTCGCGGTGCAGCGAACGCGCTAGCGGGCGGCAATGATTTTGGTGATCGACAATTACGACAGCTTCACCTGGAACCTGGTCCATTATCTGATGGAACTCGGACAGGATGTTCAGGTCGTGCGCAACGACGCGTTGACCGCGCGCGACGCCTTGGCAAGCAACGCCGAGGCGTTCCTGATCTCGCCCGGCCCCTGCACGCCCAACGAAGCGGGAGTCAGCCTGGATCTGGTCGCCGCCGCCGCCGACGCCGGACGGCCGCTGCTCGGCGTGTGCCTGGGGCATCAGTCGATCGGCCAGCATTTCGGCGGGCATGTCGTTCGCGGCGGGCTGATGCACGGCAAGACGTCGGCGATCACCCATGACGGGACCGGGTTGTTCAAGGGCGTGCCCTCGCCATTCCAGGCGACCCGCTATCATTCGCTGGTGGTCGAGGATGTCCCGGCCGAACTGATCGTCAATGCCCGCGCCGAGGATGGCTTCGTGATGGGGTTCCGTCACGCAACCTTGCCAATCCATGGCGTGCAATTCCATCCCGAGAGCATCGCCACCGAACATGGGCATCAACTTCTCGCCAATTTCCTCGAGCTTGCCGGGCTGAAGGCGAAGGCGCTGGCGTGACCAGCTTTGTGCCGCTGCCCGATCCATCGGCTCCGTTGTCGCGCGAATCGGCGGCACAGGCATTCGCCGACATTCTCGACGCCAAGACGTCCGAAGACGCGATCGCCGAGTTCTTGATCGCACTGACCGACCGTGGCGAGACTAGCATCGAGATCGCCGAGGCCGCGCGTGCCCTGCGTGCCCGGCTGATCCCGATCGACGCGCCGACCAATGCGATCGACGTCTGCGGCACCGGCGGCGATGGCCATCACACGCTCAACGTCTCGACCGCCGTCAGCTTAGTGGTCGCTGCCAGCGGTGTACCCGTCGCCAAACACGGCAACCGTGCCGCCAGCTCCAAGGCAGGCGCCGCCGACACGCTGGAGGTGCTGGGGCTCGACATGGAACGTGCCGGGGCGCTCGCCCAGGCGACGCTCAACGATCTCGGCATCTGCTTCCTGTTCGCCGCCAACCATCATCCGGCGATGAAGCGCATCACCCCGATCCGCCGCCGGATCGGACGGCGCACGATCTTCAACCTGATGGGTCCGCTCGCCAACCCGGCGCACGTCACGCGCCAGCTGATCGGCATCGCGCGGCCCGATTACACCGACACCTATGCCGAGGCGCTCGAGCAGCTCGGCACCGAAGCGGCGCTCGTCGTCTCGGGCGAGGAAGGGTTGGACGAGGTGTCCGGCGCGGGCCCGACCGTCGCGGTCAGTGTCGGCCGATTGTCGTTGCCCGCGCATATCACCCCCGAGGATGCCGGCCTGCCGCGCCATCCAATCGCGGCGATCCATGGCGGCGATCCCGCCTATAACGCCGCGGCGCTGCGCCGATTGCTCCAGGGCGAGCACGGCGCGTATCGCGACGCGGTGCTGATCAACGCCGCTGCCGCGTTGGTCGTCGCAGGCGCCGCCGACACGCTCACCGAAGGAGCCGAGGAAGCTGCGGAGACGATCGACAAGGGTCTTGCCAACGCGCTGCTCGATTGCTGGATCGCCTATAAATGACCAATATCCTCGACCGTATCCTCGAAACCAAGCGCGCCGAAGTCGCCGCCAAGAAAGCGACCACGTCGCTCGCCAGCCTGGAAGCGATGATCAGCCGGCGCGACACGCCGCGCGGGTTCAGAAAGGCGCTCGACAAGAAGGCGAAGAGCGGCCCGGCGTTGATCGCCGAGGTCAAGAAAGCGAGCCCGTCCAAGGGTGTGATCCGTGAAGACTTCGATCCGCCGGCGCACGCGCTCGCCTATCTCAAGGGAGGTGCCACTTGCCTGTCGGTGCTGACCGACGAGCAATATTTCCAGGGCGACGATTCCTATCTCGCATTGATCCACGAGACCGTGCCGCTGCCGCTGCTGCGCAAGGACTTCATGATCGATCCGTGGCAGGCGCATGAAAGCCGTGCGCTCGGCGCCGACGCGATCCTGATCATCGTCGCCGCGCTCGACGATGCGCGGATGGCCGAGATCGAGGCCGCGGCGATCGATTGCGGGCTCGACGTTCTGGTCGAGGTCCATGACGAGAAGGAACTCGATCGCGCGCTCAAGCTCAAGTCGCGGCTGATCGGCGTGAACAATCGCGACCTGCGCGATTTCTCGATCAGCTTCGCTGGCACCTATGAATTGGTCGGCAAGGCGCCGGCTGGATGCACCTTCGTCGCCGAAAGCGGCCTCACCTCGCGCGCCGATCTCGAAGCCATGCGCGCGCACGGCGTCAATTGCTTCCTAGTCGGCGAGAGCCTGATGCGCGCGGAGAATATCGCGACGGCAACCAGGGAGTTGCTGGGCACCTGATCTCCCCTCCCGCTTGCGGGAGGGGAAGCTTGGGCCGGCCGTCCCCCGGACGGCCTGAAGCAAGCCGGGGGCTTGCTTCACCTAAGCTTGGGAGGGCATGTCTCGTTAATGCCCGAGGCAGACACCCCCTCCCCTAACCCCTCCCGCGAGCGGGAGGGAAATCTGACGCACCTCGACGACGCTGGCGCGGCGCGAATGGTCGACGTTTCCGGCAAGCTGGAAACCCAGCGCCGCGCGATCGCGACCGGACGCATATCGATGTCTCGTGAAGCGGCAGCCGCGATCGGCGCGGGCGACGTGCCGAAGGGCGACGTCCTCGCCGCCGCGAGGATCGCCGGCATCATGGCCGCCAAGCGCACCGGCGAGCTGATCCCGCTGTGCCACCCGCTGCCGATCACCAGCGCCGCCATTGACCTTTCGGTCGACAGCAACGGCGTGACCGCTACCGCAACGATCACCACTACCGGCCGCACAGGGGTCGAGATGGAGGCGATGACCGCCGTCTCGGTCGCGCTGCTGACGATCTACGACATGGCCAAAGCGATCGACAAGGCGATGACGATCGACTCGATCCGCTTGCTGTCAAAGACCGGTGGCAAGTCGGGCGACTGGCAGGCGCCCTAGTCGAGCGGCATCGTTATCGCGATCCAGGCGATATAGCCGGCCACCACGACGAACATCAGCCCGCAGCATCCGCCTTTGATGTCGCGTGGCGTGTCCTTCGCATCCGCCGCGCGCGCGCCGAAGAACTCGAGCCCGACCGAGAACAGGACCAGACCGCACAACCCCAATACCGCGCCCCAGAACAGGCGCCACAGCCAGCCGCCGATCCAGTTCAATGTCGCGCCATGCGCATCGAACCACGCGCTCAACTCGGACGGCGAGATGCCGAACATCCAGGCGACGGCGAAGACGATGCAGAGCAGAAAGAACAGGAACGTCCACAACGTCCCCGCGCTGCGGAACATCTGCCCCGAGCCGGCGAACGGCCAGACGATCCGCGCCAATGTCCAAAGCCACCGGAAAAAACCCGCGATGAAGCCCATCAGCCAAATCCCCCATCCTGTGTCATAGCACGAAAGGCCAGCCGGCCTGCTCTCCGAGACTCGCGGCAAATCGGGGTGACCGGCGGAAGCCCTGAACGACCGGACTATTCCGGAGGATCACAGCGTCTTGTCCGGCGTGCGTTGACCACCCGTCTCGCCAGGCTCACGCTTGCGTGCATTCCGAGGGGGGATGCCAATGAAAAAACTGTTTCTGCTGCCGCTTGCAGCATTGTTGATCGCGCCGGTTACGGCCGCCGCGCCCGCCGCCGATAGCGAACTGACCAAGCCGATTCGTCAGTTCATCGACGGCTTCAACACCGGCGACACCAAATCGGCTTATGCCGCTTACGTGCAGGGCGACGTGTCGATCATCGACGAATTCGCGCCGCACCTCTGGGTTGGCCCCAAGGCGCCGCAGCTATGGGCGGCCGATTACGACAAGCACGCGAAAGCAACCGGCGTATCCGACGGATCGGTCAAATATGGCGCCCCGACACGCCGCGAAATCGACGGTGCCAGGGCCTATGTCATCATTCCGACGGTCTATGCCTACCGGGAAAAGGGCGCGCGGATTGCCGAGGAAGGCGAGATGACCTTCGTGCTGTCAAAGGGCAAAGCGGGCTGGAAGATCAGGGCCTGGACCTGGTCGGGCGTCAAGCCGCATCCGGCGGGCTGACGGGGTTCGCCGCGCGGCGAACCGCTGGCGAAAGCGCCACGGGCTGTGGCATGGCGTCAAGGATGACCTCGCTGCTTCCCGTCGCCGATGCCCAGGCGCGCCTGTTCGCGATGGCACCACGCGTCGCGACCGAGCGTCTGCCACTGACCTCGGCAGCCGGGCGCTGGACCGCCGAGCCCGTCATCGCGCTGCGTGCACAGCCCGGCGCCGATTTGTCGTCGATGGATGGTTATGCGATCCGGTTCGACGACTTGCCCGGCCCCTGGCGCGTGATCGGCGAAAGCGCGGCGGGGCGCGCCTTTGGCGGTGCGACGGAGCGCGGCGAGGCGGTGCGGATATTCACGGGCGCGGCGATGCCCGCGGGCGCCGACAGCGTGCTTGTCCAGGAAGAGGCCGAGCGCGCCGGCGACACGCTGCTCCTCGCCGGCGAGGGACCACCGCGCCGCGGCATGAGCGTGCGGCGCAAGGGTCTCGATTTCGAGCGGGGCGCGGTGCTGATCGGCGCCGGTACGCGCCTGACACCCGCCGCCATCGCGCTCGCGGCGACCGGCGGGCATGGTGCGCTCAGCGTCAATCGCCGCCTGCGTATCGCCATCCTGGCAACGGGGGACGAGCTGATCGCGCCCGGCGCGGCCAGCGACGATCCGCTGGCGCTCCCCGAGGGTAACAGCGCGATGCTGGCGGCAATGCTCGCCGATCTGCCGGTCGATGTGACGGTGGCGGGGATCGTCCCCGACCAGCTCGACGCGCTGGTCGCGGCGTTCTCCGAGGCGCAGGCCGACATCATCGTCACGACCGGCGGGGCATCGGTCGGCGATCACGATCTGGTACGCCCAGCGCTCGAAGCGGCGGGCGGAGAGGTGGATTTCTGGCGCATCGCGATCCGGCCGGGCAAGCCGATGCTCGCGGGACGCCTGGGCGAGGCGATAATGCTGGGCCTGCCGGGTAACCCGGTTTCGGCGTTCGTCACCGCCACCCTATTCCTGCGTCCGTTGATCGCCGCGATGGCCGGCGCGGCCGATCCGTTGCCGCGCATGCTCCGCGCGGGACTCGCCGACCCGCTTCCCGCCAACGACCACCGCCAGGATTATCTGCGCGGAACGTTAGTCGGCGGCCGCGTCTCCGCCGCCGCCATGCAGGACAGTTCGATGCTCGCAACACTCGCGCGCGCGTCGTGTCTGATCGTCCGCCCGCCACACGCGCCGCACGCCGACATCGGCGATACCGTGGACATCCTGCCGCTCGCTTGACTTGATCCGCAACGTTCCGTAAAAGTTCCACGTCTGTTCTGGACGGAGGAACGTCGATGCTCACCAAGAAGCAGCATGAGCTGATCTGCTTCATCAACGATCGCTTGAACGAAACCGGCGTGTCGCCGTCGTTCGAGGAGATGAAGGAGGCGCTCGACCTCAAGTCGAAATCGGGCGTGCATCGCCTGATCTCGGCGCTCGAGGAGCGGCAGTTCCTGCGCCGACTGCCCAATCGGGCACGCGCCCTCGAAGTGCTCAAGATGCCTGAGCGTGCCGACAGCAAGCGTGCCGTACCCGCGCAGCCCAAGCCTAACAATTTCCGCCCCGCCCCCGAACCCGCCAACGACGTGATCGAGATCCCGCTGCACGGCCGGATCGCGGCCGGCGTGCCGATCGAGGCGTTCGAAGGATCGTCGATGCTTCCCGTTCCCGCTGCCTTGCTCGGCAGCGGCGAACATTATGCCTTGGAAGTCGCCGGTGACTCGATGGTCGAAGCCGGCATCCTCGATGGCGATTATGCGCTGATCCGCCGAACCGACGTGGCGCGCGATGGAGAGATCGTGGTCGCGTTGATCGAGGAAAGCGAAGCGACACTCAAATATTTCCGCCGCGAAGGTGCTATGGTGCGGCTCGATCCGGCCAATCGCGCTTACGATCCGCAGCGTTACGCTCCTCAGCAGGTGCGGATCCAGGGCCGCCTCGCCGGCCTGTTGCGCCGTTACGATTAGAACGCGAACCCGACATAACCCAAGGGTGACGATCACCAGGCTGGCGGACGGTGACGATCCGTCCGCTGGCCAGGCTGATCGCCATTCCGCCAGTGCGGCGCAGGAACGGCGCATCGAGCTTGAGCCAAATCGGCCGGCACGCTGAGGGCAACCGCCGGTCGCTGACGACGATGTCCGCCGCGCGGCACGCGGCGATCAACTGGTCGGACGGCAATTGGTACAGGCTGCGTGTCGCCAGCACGCGGAATATCCGTCCTCCGGATTGCACCAGAGCGAGGCAGGCGTCCGGCGTGCATTGAGCGAAGGGCTGATCGGACAGCAGCATCGCCTCCCCATCCACCCCGGCATTCTGAGTCATCGTGTCGCGCGTATAATCCCCTGCCTTGTCGCGCAGGATCGCGACGCCGCCATTGGGCGTGCGCACCGCGAGATGCTGGCCGTCGCCCGAGATCAGCAGATCGGGGGCCGGGATCGCCAGCGCCCAGACCGCGCCCATCGCCACCGGCGCAAGACCGGCAAGACGGATCCGCGAGCGCCACAGCATCAACCATAGCAACCCCAGGATCATCAGCCCGAACGCGCCGGCCGGCATGCCGGGCAGCATCGCCACCGATCCCGGTGCCTTGGCCGCGGTACGCGCGATCCACAGCAAGAGGTTGAGCGCGTGCGTGGTCACCCACCAGAAAGGTGCGCCCAGGCCGATCGCATCGCCCGCCAGCGCCAGCGCCTCGGCCGGCATGATGACGAAGGTGGTCAGCGGGATCGCGACGATATTGGCGACGACGCCATACATGCCCTCTTTGTGGAAATGGTACAGCGCGATCGGCGCCAGCGCGGCTTCGATCACCAGGCCGGTCAGCAGCAACGATCCGATTTCGCGCGCGATACGGCGCCACCAGGCCTCGTCGCGTTTCTCGAATAATTGCTTGACGCGCGGTTGCTCGTGGAACGCGATCAGCGATCCGACCGCGGCGAAGCTGAGCTGGAAGCTCGGCCCCGCCAGCGCCTCGGGCCAGAGTAGCAGGACGATGAAGGCGCCGGCCGCGACCAGCCGCAAGGTGATCGCCTCGCGGCCCATGGCAAGCGCCGCCAACACCAGCAACGCGGCGATGCACGATCGCGCGGTCGGAACCTGGCTGCCCGTAAGCAGAGTGTATCCAATCGCCGCGACCGCACCGGCCCCCGCAGCGACCACCGGGATCCGCACCCGCAGCGCCAGCCATGGCCATAAGGCGAGCAGTCGCGTGACCGCCCAGATCGTCGCGACGACCACTGCGGTAATATGCAGACCACTCACTGACAGGAGATGCGCGAGCCCCGACCGCCGCATCGCGTCGGCATCGTCCAGCGAGATCGCGCCCTCGTCGCCCGCGGCCAGCGCGGCGGCGATCCCGCCCGCGCTACCTTCGGCCTTGCTCTGGATATGCGCCGCCAGTGCCGCGCGCAGGCCGTTCGACTCCTTGCCCGGCGCGAGCACCTTGACCGGCGCGTTTCCCTTGCCCGTCGCGCCAAGACCCGCGAACCACGCCACTTGCCGAAAATCGTAAGCGCCGGGCACCGTCGCTTCGTTGGGCGGCATCAGCCGGGTCTGCAGCTTGATGATCGCGCCAGGTCCAAGGCCGGCAGGCACGTCCGTATTCGCGATATTCACTCGCACGTGCGGCGGCAGCACGAGCGGCGGCCTCGGCCGATCGTGGCATCGCCGCCCTCCGCCACCATAAGGCGCGCCGCCTTCCCTGCTGCAGTTCGGGCGTTTCGGGCTGGCGACCGCCTGCGCAGCGATCGGCGTCAAGCTCACCCGGACAAGGTCGCGGGCCGGCAGCGGCTCGATACCCTCGACCCGCCCGGTCAGCATGACGATCGCCGGCCGTGCCAGGACAGGTTGTGCGACATAGGTAGCGCGCCACCAAGCCAGCCCGAGCCCCATGGCCGCCAGGGCGGCCGCCAATGCCACCGCGCGGCTGGCACGTCCGCCTCGCCCGATCGCGATCGCTGCCAGCGCGATGCCGGCCAGCGCGAGCATGGCGGCGGTCCATTGCATCGGATCGTCGAGCACGAACCACAAAGCAATGCCGCCGCCCAAGGCCACCGGCAGCCATAACGGGAGTTGATCGCGTTCCGCTTCCAACCCATGTTCGAGTGCATGGCGCGCACGCGTACATCGTGCCGCCAGCGTTTGAAGCGGTCGGAACCGCGTGCTAGGGCGCGCGGCGGCGACGGTCGCCATCAGTCATCCAGCCTGGGAGCATGCGCGGTTGAGCGCCAGTTCTGACTCCGGGGCGCCCGCAGGCGCACCCGTCACCAACGTCGTCACCCGGTTCGCGCCTTCGCCGACCGGCTTTCTGCATATTGGCGGCGCGCGCACCGCGTTGTTCAATCTGCTGTTCGCGCGACACCACGGGGGCAAGTTCCTCCTGCGCATCGAGGATACCGATCGCGCGCGATCGACGCAGCCCGCAATCGACGCCATTTTGGCGGGAATGCGCTGGCTCGACCTAGAATGGGACGGGCCCGAAATCTATCAATTCTCGCGCGCCGCTCGCCATGCCGAGGTCGCCTATGAAATGGTCGAAAAGGGAGCGGCCTATCGCTGCTACCTCACCCAGGACGAGCTCGCCCAGATGCGCGCCGAGGCGGAAGCGGCGAAGAAGCCGCTCCGGATCCGCTCGCCGTGGCGCGATCGCATGCCCAACGACCCGCAGGCGCCGCACGTCATCCGCCTGAAGGCGCCGATAGAGGGAGCGACGACGATCCACGATCGCGTCCAGGGCGAGGTCACCGTCCAGAACAGCGAGATCGACGATCTCGTCCTGCTGCGGTCGGACGGTACGCCCACCTATATGCTGGCGGTGGTGGTCGACGATCACGACATGGGCGTGACTCACGTCATCCGCGGCGACGACCATCTCAACAACGCATTTCGCCAGTTGCCGATCTATCGCGCGATGGGCTGGCCGGAACCGGTCTATGCCCATATCCCACTGATTCACGGATCGGATGGCGCCAAACTGTCTAAGCGCCATGGCGCACTGGGCGTCGACGCCTATCGCGACGAGATGGGCCTGCTGCCCGAAGCGGTCGACAATTACCTGTTGCGGCTTGGCTGGGGGCATGGCGATGACGAGATCATCAGCCGCGCCCAGGCGATCGAATGGTTCGACCTCGACGGCGTCGGAAAATCACCAAGTCGGTTCGATTTGAAGAAGCTCGAGAACCTGAACGGCCATTATATCCGCGAGGCAGATGATGCTCGTCTCGCCGACCTCGTCGCCCCGCGAATCCCGCTGGAATTGACCCCGCCGCAGCGCGAACTGTTGCGCCGCACCATGCCGTTTCTCAAGCCGCGCGCCGCCAACCTGATTGAGTTGGCCGAGGGCAGCATGTTCCTTTTCCACGCCCGACCGCTGCCGATGGACGCAGATGCAGCATTGCTGCTTCAGGGTGAGGCACCCACCTTGCTCGCGCGCCTTCACACGGCGCTTGACGCCGTCGTGGACTGGGATACGGAGGCGCTCGAAAACGCGGTTCGGCAAGTCGCCGAAGACGCCGGGGTCAAGCTCGGCCAGGTCGCGCAGCCGCTTCGCGCGGCGCTGACCGGCAAGCGCACTTCCCCCGGCATTTTCGACGTACTCGCCGTCCTCGGCCGCGAAGAAAGCCTGGGCCGCATATCCGACCGGATGGCAGCCTGAATTCGAAGGAACGTTATATGGCCGACACGAACACCCTCAAGTTCGGGAATCACGACTATCCGGTGATGTCCGGTTCGGTCGGCCCCCAGGTGGTCGATATCCGCAAGCTGTACAGCGAAACGGGTATGTTCACTTATGACCCGGGCTTCACCTCGACTGCCAGCTGCGAATCGGCGCTGACCTATATCGACGGCGACGAGGGCATTTTGCTCCATCGCGGTTATCCGATCGGTCAGCTCGCCGAACAATCGAGCTTCATGGAAGTCAGCTACCTGCTGTTGAACGGCGAATTGCCGTCGAAGGACGAGCTCAACGAATTCACCCACACGATCACGCGCCACACCATGCTGCACGAGCAGCTCGCGACCTTCTATCGCGGGTTCCGCCGCGACGCGCATCCGATGGCGATCATGTGCGGGGTGGTCGGCGCGCTGTCGGCTTTCTATCACGATTCGACCGACATCAACGATCCGCACCAGCGGATGATCGCGTCGCACCGCCTGATCGCCAAGATGCCGACGATCGCGGCGATGGCGTACAAATACAGCGTCGGGCAGCCGTTCCTCTATCCCGATAACTCTTTGAGCTATACGGGTAATTTCCTGCGCATGACGTTCGGCGTGCCGGCCGAGCCCTATGAGGTGAACCCGATCGTCGAGCGCGCGCTCGACCGCATCTTCATCCTCCATGCCGATCACGAGCAGAATGCATCGACCTCGACCGTCCGCCTGGCCGGGTCATCGGGCGCCAATCCGTTCGCGTGCATCGCGGCCGGCATCGCCTGCCTGTGGGGTCCGGCGCATGGTGGTGCCAATGAGGCCGCGCTCAACATGTTGCGCGAGATCGGAACGCCCGATCGCATCCCGGAATTCATCGCCCGCGCGAAGGACAAGAACGACCCGTTCCGGCTGATGGGCTTCGGCCATCGCGTCTACAAGAATTACGACCCGCGCGCGACGGTGATGCAGAAGACGGTGCGGGAGGTGTTCGACGCGCTCAAGGTCAGCGATCCCGTGTTCGAGGTCGCGCTGCAGCTCGAGCATATGGCGCTCAACGATCCTTATTTCGTCGAGAAGAAGCTGTTCCCGAACGTCGATTTCTATTCGGGCGTTATCCTGTCGGCGATCGGTTTCCCGACGACGATGTTCACCGCGTTGTTCGCGCTCGCCCGCACCGTCGGCTGGGTCGCACAGTGGAACGAGATGATCAGCGATCCGGCGCAGAAGATCGGCCGTCCCCGCCAGCTCTACACCGGCCCGACGCAGCGCGATTATACCCCTATCGGCCAGCGCTGATGCGCTTGCTGCTCCAAGTCTTCGGTGCGCTGTGCATCGCGATGGGGCTGCTGTGGGTGGGCCAGGGCCTCGGCCTGGTCCACTGGCCGGCATCGAGCTTCATGCTCGACATGCGCATCTGGGCGCTCTGGGGGGCGCTGCTCGCGGCGGGTGGTATCGTGCTGGTATGGATCGGGCGGCGCTAGAATCGCGCCTGCTCAGTTCGTCCGCGAGAGCTGGTCGGTAAGAGTTCTCGCACAAAGACACCAAGGCACGAAGATTTGGTTCGCACAGAGGCGCAGAGGACGCTGAGGTGTATCGCACGGCCGCGTCAGCAGCCTTTCATTCCCCGGCAACGAGAAAGCGCGCTTTAGCGCCCATAATCTCCGCGCACTCTGCGCCTCTGCGCGAAATTACTCTTCCTTGCGCCTTTGTGGCTTCGTGCGAGCAAATCTTTCGCGCCTCCGCGCGCTAGGCACCAGCCCCAGGCAGGGTCAGCATGAAGCGCGCGCCCTGCCCCAGCGCCGAATCGACCGTCAGATCGCCGCCCATCGCGCGCGCCAGCCGCCGCGCGATATAGAGACCCAGCCCGCTCCCGCCCGGCTCACTGGGATCGACTCGTTCGAATTTTTCGAAGATGCGCGCCTGATCCTCGGGGGCGATACCCTTGCCCTGATCGGCGACGATGATCACCGCCGCGCCGCGATCGCGATGGGTGCGAATCCAGACCATGCCGCCATCGGGCGAATAGCGCACCGCATTGCCGATCAGATTGACCAGGATCTGCAACACGCGCTTGAACTCGCCGGTCGCGGGCGCGCGGTCGATGTCCTGCGGCGCGTCGATCTTGACGCCGCGTTCCGCCGCGCGGACGCCGAGCAAGCCGGCCGCGCGCCGCCCGATATCGGCGAGGTCGATCGGTTCCGCCGCTGGGGCGAAGTCGGGCCGCTCGACCGCCTGCAGATCGACCAGATCGTCGACCAGCCCGAGCAGATGCCGTCCGGCGCTGGCGATGTCCGACGCATAATCCGCATAATCGCGCCGGATCGGCCCCTCCGTCTGGGCATGGATGCTGTCGGCATTGGCGATGATGCGCCCGAGCGGCGTGCGCAATGCGCGATCGAGCCGCGCGCTGAACGCATCGAGCGGATCGCTGGCACGATCGTCCGCCGGTTGCGGCAGCTCGCGCGTTTCCACCCTGACCGCGCCGATATAGCCCGCGAACAGGCCCTCCGCGTTGAGCGTGGGATTAGCTGACAAGGTCACGGTTTGCCCGGTCGCGCGCACCGTCGCCGCCTGCCCCTCGAACGGCTGATGCACCGTCAGCACACCGAGCATCGGCATCGCGCCTTCGGCATCCATCTCCAGCGCGAACAAGGACGCGAGCGGTTTGCCGAGTGCGCTTTCAGGCGTCACCCCGAACCGCTCGGCCCCCGCGGCTACTGTCGTCAACCGCAAGGTCGCATCGGTTTCCCACCACCAATCGGCGCCTTGCAGCAACAGATCGCGGTCGCGCCGCGCCGGGTCCACCGGCGGTGTCCAAGGCGCGCGCAGCTTCCAGCCACTCAGCTCCAGGCGCACGCCGTCGTCGACCGGATCGGCGCGCACCCACAATTCGACCTCATCGGGTCCGTCGGCGACCAGCACGTGGCGCGCGACCGTGATCCCCAACCGCTGGGCCAGCCGCGCGAGCATGGCGACCTGCGGCACGGCGAACGGTTCCCCGAGGGCACCGCCGGCACGAATGTTGAGATCGCCGAGTCGCGGCCCGGCGTCTACCAGGCGGCCATCGCGATCGACGAAGCCGTGAACGGGCGGCAAGCCTGCGTCGACCGCGCTCATCGACGCTTCTCCAGATCTGCCATCGCCGTGCGAAAATCGGGATGGAGCCGGAGCGGCGCAAGCGCTCCACGCGCCTCGTCGGGCGTGACCGCAGCGATCGCTGCCAATTGATCGGCAAAGGCTTCGACGTCGCGGCGCGGGTCGGCTTCGCACAGGCTGAGACCGATCCGGGCGACCGTCGCCCGGTCGAGCCCGGCCCCGCGTAGCACCAGCCATAATTGCTCGCCGCCATCCAGCACGATCTGCCGCATCGTCGCATAGTCGATGCCCAGGGTATGCCCGAGCAATGCGATGACCAGCGCCACTCGCCGATCCCCCAGCGCATGCCTCAGCACCGTCGCCAGCTCCGCGGGTTGCGGATCGATCGTGGCGGCGAGTCGCATCGCCGCGCTTTCCAGACGGTCGCCTTCGTCATGGTCGGCGAGCGCATGCAACGCCGCCTCGACGATCATGCGATCTGCATTGCTCGGCCCCAATTGTTCGCGAATCGCCGCCGCTACCCACCAGACCAACCTGTGATGCAGCTCGGCCGGAAGTTCGGTCCGCTCCAGCCGATTGCTGTCGATCAGCCCGCGACGCCGGCTTTCGGCGGCCATCATGGTCAGCGCCGCATCCGCGACCCAGGCGTCGGCACTTCCGGCCAACCGCGCGAGCAGGCTGGCCGAGCCGATCTCATCGGGCGGCAAGGCAGGCAACAGGTCGACCAGCAGATCCTGCCGGGTCCGCGCGATCAATTCGCGCATCAGGTCGAAATCGCGCAGCAATCCGCTGCCGACCAGGCGGTCGAGCACCGACGCACCGCTGTCGATCCGCTGGATCAATGCCGGATCCACGCCGGCTAAGAGTGTGGCGGCGCGCTGGCGGAGATCGTGTTCGACCACCGCGACCATCGCGGTCAGCGTCGCCGCGAGCGCCGCGCGCGTCCGGTCGTCGAGCCGCGAATCGTCGGGAAGGAAGAAGTCGTCAATTGCCTCGGCCAGGCGGCGGTCGACATGACGCGCCGCTGCCGCCGCGCGCGCAAGCAGCGTGCTGGCGCTCGCACGGGCGCCATCGTCCCAATCGCCTTGGTCGATCGACATGATTTTGTTGTACGATTGTGTCGTTAAAGCGAGGTTAGCCAGAACTCACCGATTTCGCAGGCGGAATTAACCGCCGATACGCGAGCGTAAAGCTTCTACCGCGAAGCCGAGCGTGACCCCGGCATAGCTCGCGGCCGCCGCCAATCCCCAGACCGGATATCCGATCAGCACCGCCGGCAGCAGGATCAGCGGATAGGCAGCCGGGACTGCCCACCACCACGGTCTGGTCACCACTCCTGCCGCGCGTTCCGCCAGCGCTCCGGCCAGAACCGTCGTCAACGCGAGCAGCGGTGGCGTTGCGCTGGCGGCGAGAAACCCGACCCGCTGCCCCAACAGCAAGGTCGCCAATGCGACCGCCGCGGGCGTGCTCCAGCGCAATATCCTGCCGAGCGCCCGCTCGTCGCGCAGCCATGCCAGCACATCGGCGAGCGCGAGAAGCGCGAGGGCCAGCACGATCGCCGCCATGCCCGAGGCCGTCCAGCCGATCGCGATCGCGGCAAGTCCGCCGACGCCGAACACGCCGCCCACTCCCGCCAGCGCGACCGGAGGCACGCCGCGCGCAACCAACGGTGGCAGCGCCAGTTTGGCGAGCGGCGCGACCAGGAAGCGGTCGACCCAGTTCGTCCGGGTGCCGAGCGCCGCGACCAGCGCGGCCCGGCCCTTCGCCGCCAGTGCACGCGAATCGCGCTGGACGCCATGGCCCTCGCGCACCGCCGTTTCGGGCAATGGCAATTGCTCGGCGCCGCGTTGCGCGATCACCCGCAAGAGCGAAGAGGCGAAATCATAGTCCGCAGGCAACTTCACGACATCGGCGATGCGCTGGGGATCGATCGTGGCGATTCCCGCCCACACCGCGCTGGGACCGATCCGTTCGAGTTCGTCACCCGTCGAGGCCACCAGCAACGTGTCGCGATCGCGATCGCGCATCGCCTCGACCATGACGCTGGTCGTCATCAACCCATCCGCCAGCCACATCACGCGCGCAAGCGGATGCAACTTGGCGAGCACTTCGGCGGGGCCGCGCACCGCGTCGACCGCGATGCCGCGCCGGCCGAGGCGATTGATCGCGCCGAGCAATTCGGGAGTCAGGCGCGAAACGACGACGATGATCTGCGACGCCCCAGCGGCGATCAGCAGCCGCGCCTGGAATTCGATCAGCGTCACGCCCCCGACCGGCAGCGTCGCCGCCAGCGTATCGTGGCGATCGGACGCGTCGGCTGTGGCAAACAGGAGCCCGGCAAGCATCCGGGGCTGTTAAGCCTCGCACTCGGGTATCGCAAGGATCGTGATTGCCCGCCGGATTTGGCGGCGGGCCGTACGGCTAGAGCCGAGCCACCGCGCGCCGCAAAGTTCGCACGACATCGGCATTGCCGGGCGCGCTTGCCGCTTCGGACGCCAGGCTCATCAGGCGCACCGCGCCGAAACTCGCCGCCAGTCCCTTGAGACGCGCAGTCGCGAGGCGCCAGGCATCGTCGCTTTCGGCCGCCTGGATCGCGTCGATCGTCTTTTCCGCGCTGTCGACAAATGCTGCACGCAATTCGGCAATCAGCCCCGGTTCGTCACCGACTGCCGCAGCAAGGGTCGCATCGATTGCACCGGGATCATAAGCCATGACCCAACCTAGCCCTAAGGGCTTTAACGGAACGTTGCGCAATCGCTTTGAAATGGTCGGTTTTATGATAAACAAAGCGTCATGAACGGGGGGTCCAAGATCATCGACTTGCACGTCAGCGACGTTGAATACGCCGCGGCGGATGAGCCGTTGCAGCTGACCGAGCCTTACGAAGGCGAGGTTTTCGAGCAACCTGAGGAACTGGAGGAGCGGTCGGGAGCGACAAAGTGGCGCATCCTGGCTGGCCTGGCGTTCGTGTCGGCGGCAGCATGGATCGGCTTCTTCGCTTGGTATGCCTGGCCCGCCATGCAGGCTGCACCCTCGCCGACCGTGCTGGCCGAACTGGCTACCGGCCTGACCGCACCGTTGGCGCTGATCGCAATTCTCTGGCTGGTCGCGCGGCGTTCAAGCCGGATCGAAGCGCGCCGCTTCAACGACACGGCGCGATCGATGCGCGCCGAGGCAGAGCACCTCCAGGCCGTCATCGACGTCATGGCGCAGACGATCGACTCCAATCGCGAGAAGCTGGCCGACCAGGTCACGGTGATGATGGCGACCGCCAGCGCGGCGTCGGATCGCCTGAGCGAAGCGTCGTCAGTGCTCGACAGCCACTTTTCCAAGGCCGAGACCGATGCTGCCCGCATCGACAAGGCGGCCGCCAATCTGGAGGCCAATCTCCAGATCATGCTGGCGACGCTCCCCCACGCCCATGACCAGACCACGACGCTGGCTGGCCAGATCGAAACGATCGGCCTGACCGCAAGCGAGCGCGCGGCAGCGCTCGATGCCCAGGTCGTCGCACTCGGCGAACGTGCGCGCGAAGTCGACAGCCATACCAGCGGCGCGGCGGAACGCTTGTCCGCGCATATCGCGCGCATGGAAGCGACCAGCGAGACGGCGGGGACCCGGCTCGAACAAGTCACCAGCGCGATGTCCGAAGCGGTCGACGGCCTACTCGATCGCACCGCCAGCGCAGTGGATGAGGCGCGCAAGGGCATCGCCGCCCAGGGCGACGCCATGCTCGCGATGCTGTCCACCAATCAGGCCGCGCTCGATCGCACCGCCACCGACAGCACCACCGCGCTGGCCGATCGCATCGCCGGGATCGAAGCGGTGGCCAATCACGTTGCCGCGACTCTTGCCGCCGGACAGGAGCAGGTCGACGCGCTGACCCGATCGATCGATGACACCAGCGGCGCCGCGCATCGTTTCGCCGGAGAGGCGGCACCGCAATTGCTCGAAACGCTGATGCGCATCCGCGACACCGCCAATGCCGCCGCCGAGCATGCGCGCGAGGCGATGGCCCGAATCGCGCCCGACGCCGCCGACGCGCTGGAAGCGGCGGCATCGCAGGCCGTCGAGCGCGGCCTGGCAACAATCGCGCAAGCCACCGAGACAGCCGCGGCATCGGCGACCGACGCGTCGGACAAGCTCAACCGCCAGATGCTGGCGATCGCCGAGGCGTCGAGCCTGATCGAGGCGCGGCTGGCGGATACCGAGGAAGCGAACGGTTTCGCGCGACGCGTGTCGCTGTTGATCGAATCGCTCAACTCGGCAGCGATCGACCTCACCAGCATCTATTCGTCCGAAGTCCCCGATTCGTCCTGGATGGCCTATCTCAAGGGCAATCGCGGTGCGTTCGCGCGGCGCGCGGTCAAGCTGCTCGATGCCGGCGAGATGCGGGCGGTACTCGAGGCCTATGACAATGACGACACGGTGCGCGAGCAGGTCAATCGCTACATCCACGATTTCGAAGCAATGCTGCGTGGCATCCTGGCGCAACGCGACGGCGCGGCGATCGGCGTGACGTTGCTGTCGTCGGACATGGGCAAGCTGTACGTCGCGCTGGCCCAGGCGATCGAGCGACTGCGGACTTAAATCAGTCGCGGCCCCTTTCTGGGAGGGGAGACCCAGCACAGGCCTAGCCGGGAGCGGTACGGCTCCCGGCTGGCTCATTCTAAACCTACGTCGAGGCAGACGTGTTGCTGGTGTTCGGGCGCTTCGCCCACTTGTCTCGCTGTTCCGATAAAGTGAGCAGTAGCGGTGCGGCGATGAAGATGGACGAGCTTGTCGCCAGAAAAAGCCCGAACAGGAGCGTCATTGCGAATTGCTGGAGTGCTGGCCCGCCAAACACAGCCAATGGCGCCGTTGCCAGGAATAGCGCCAGCGACGTTCCGATCGTGCGGGACAGTGTCTCATTGATCGAGAGGTCAACGATCTCCCGAAGCGGCCTGTGCCGCATAGCGCGCATGTTCTCGCGGACCCGATCATAGACAACCACCTTGTCGTTGATCGAGAAGCCCATGATCGTCAGAATGGCCGCGATCGAGGTCATGTTGAACTCGAAGCCGGTTAGCGCGAAGAAGCCGATTGTCTTAGTAAGGTCCAAGAACATCGTCGCGACCGCGCCTAGTGCGAACGGCCATTCGAAGCGGACCGCAATATAGGCGAACATTGCGATTGCGGCGATGCCGAGCCCCCAGATGGCGCTGCTGAACAGCTCGTTTCCAATCGTGGCACCCACCACGTCAACCTTACGAACCTCGGCGCCCGGCGCAACTTGCCCGAGCATATGCTCGATTTTGGCGACCGCGGCGGCCTGCGCCTTGGGCCCTCCCTCTTGGCTTCCGAGGCGAAGAAGAACGTCATCGGGTCCGCCAAAGGACTGTACCTGGACCGGTCCAAGGCCCAGCCCACCGACTTGGCCACGCAACCTAGCTAAGTCAGCCTCGCCCGGCATCCTCGCCTCGACCGCGACGCCGCCGGAGAAGTCGATGCCCATCTTCAGCCCCGGCGAGATCGCGAGCGCGACAGACGCCAGGCTGATCACCGCCGACGCGATGAGCCCTGCATGGCGCGCGCGCATGAACGCAAAACGCGTCTTCCTTGGCAGAAAGTGGAGCCGCGTGCCCATCCTTAGCCGCTTCGGTCGCACTCGCTCGAGGTAGCGCGCGGTCAGGTACCGCACGAATACGAGCGCGGTGAACATCGAAACGAGGATACCGAGGCTGATGGTGATCGCGAACCCCTTGATCGCGCCCGCGCCCAGCCCGAGCAGGACAAGCATCTTGAGCAGTGTTGTCAGGTTCGCGTCGAGCACGGTCGTATAAGCACGCCGAAACCCGCCTTCGATCGAAGCGCGCGGGCTCTTGCCTTTCGCCAGTTCCTCGCGCGTGCGTTCGTTCACCAGAATGTTGGCGTCCACGGCCATGCCGAGCGCCAGCAACAGGCCAGCGATGCCAGGCAGCGTTAGAGTAGCGTTCATCAACGCCAAGCCGGCAATAGTGAGTGCGAGGTTGGCGATAAGCGCCGCCGCCGCGTACACGCCGAACCGACCATAGAGCGCGATTACAAAGCTGATCACGAGCGACAAGCCGACCACGATGGAGATAAGGCCCGCGTGGACTGCGTCCGCTCCCAGGCTGGCGCCCACCGATCGCTCCTCAATCACAGCGAGCGGTGCCGGCAGCGCGCCCGCACGGAGCAGCACTGCCAGGTCCTTGGCTCCTTCAGCGTCAAAGCCACCGCTGATTTGACCCCGTCCGCCGATAATAGGCTCTCGGATTACCGGCGCACTGATCACCTTATCGTCGAGCACGATCGCAAATGGCTCCCCGACGTGTCTGGTGCTGGTTCGGGCGAACTGGCGCGCGCCAACACCGTCGAGCGCGAAGTCGACCGCCCACCCGCCCGTCTGCTGGTCAGGGCGTGGTGTAGCGTCAACGAGGTTGGCACCGTCGACTTCGACATGGTTGAGAACAGGGACGGTAGCACCGGCATTGTCCATCATCGGAAGGCGGCGTACGCCGGCACTGGCGGCTTCCGCCCCGTTCGCTACCAGGCGGAACGTCATTTTCGCGGTCGAGCCGAGCAGCGTACGCAGGCGGCCGGGATTGCTGACCCCCGGCAGCTCTACGAGAATGCGGGCCACGCCCTGCTTCGCGACAACCGGTTCGTTGGTGCCCGTCTCGTCGATGCGACGGCGAATGATCGCGATCGCCTGTTCGACGGCCTTCGATAGGAGCGTTGCCTGGCCCGTGTCGGTGTAAGAGACGGCGAGGCCGCCAGGCACATTGGCAAGTTGGAGCGCGGGGCGGCCTGCAGAGTCGGTGCCAAACTCAGCCACGGTGTCGGCCAGCGCTCTGGCACCGGTGTCCGGTGTGGCGAGGTCAATCAAGACGCGGCCGCCTGTCACCTTGGTGCTTGCCACAACGCCGGCTTTCTTGAGCGCCGCGGCGGCCTGTTCGCGGACGCTCTCGAGCCTCTCGTTGATCAGAGCGGCGCGGTCGAGTTCGAGAAGCATGTAGGATCCGCCCTGGAGGTCCAGGCCGAGGTTTACATGAGGTTGCGGGTACCAGGCTGGCAGGCGGCCAGCAGGAGTAAAGCTGGGGATGCTGAGCAAAATGCCAATAAGGCAAATGCACAGGATTACCCCCGCCTTCAGACGGGAGAAATGTAGCATTGTCGATCCTCGTTTGCAGTCGTGAAGAGACAGGCGCGCAAGCACGGGCGCACCTTCAGGCTGCGCATCTCAGGCGCAGCGAGGCTGCTTCAGACTAACGGAGGGCCGGTAGCGGGGTGAGCGCGGACTGAGCGCTTCGCGAAGCCTAGTACGGCGAGCGGAACGGGGGAGAGGCGCGACGGCTCTGGGTTGCCGGGACGCGCCAGCTCGGCCGGCGGTAGCGCGCTCCCCCCGCCCTGGTGCGGGTCGGAACGATCGGCTTCCTCATTGGGGGCAAGCGCACGGTCACTGAGCGTGAAAGGTCTCGCCGCGGCCTCGCGAACGGCGAGACCCTGCCCATGTCCGTGCGCCGAGCTTGGTCCGCCGAGCGCGCCCAAGCTCAGCAACGCCGCGAACAGCGTTTGCAGAACGGCCAGGACGACGGACGGCGAGATCAGATTTGGGCACCCCTGCACGTGCGCTGACGTGAGTCGCGGCGCACACTCGTCCGGAAAAATTGAAGCCTATAGCCGCATTTCAACGAGAACAAGGCGAAGGTCGCAAGCCTCCTGATTGCGGACATGAGCTTAGGGTCCGCAACCGCCCAAGCCGTTCCAACTAGCATGAGCGTAGCACGGCTGCCGAATTAAAGGGCTTACGGCAAGCAATTCTGGCTTTTGCGCTGACGGCGGTTCGCGGGTTCAGCTTTCCCGAAACGTATTCCCAATTGCCCTTTCCAGAAATTTCCGTTCGAAGATAGAAAGGCGGGAAAGTTCGCGCTGAACGAATGGCTGCGTCCCCATTGCTCGGTTTGCTCACCTGAACGTCGGGAAATGGGGCGCTTGCCGACGGACCGCTATTTCATGAGCCTAAGGCCTTAGCTCAGCTCATTCTGTTCGACGGATTGACGAAGTCGAGCATGTCCGGCGTGACCCAGCCGTAGATGTAATTGAGCACGAACAGCGCCCACAGGATTGTCGCCACGATCGTGACGCGCAACGCGAGGCGCTTGATGCTGAATTCGTGCGGCGCGCTTTCGGCCTGACCGGGGACGTAGTCGCCGCCGGCCTCCTGCGTGGTGCGCACCCCGAACGGCAAGACGAGGAACACCGAAAACGCCCAGAACAGGAAATAGATCGCGAGCAGCGAGGTCCAACGCATATCAGATCCTTACGCCTCGATCACCAGAACATCGACGACCGGCTTCTTGCCGGTCCAACGCGTCGCCACGCGGCGGACGCCGAGACGGAGACTTTCGCGCAATGTCGGCAGGTCGCCGCGATGCTTTTTCACCACTTCAGCGGCGGCATCGATCGCCTCGTCGATGAACGCCTCGCGATCCTCTTCGACGGGAATGCCCTGCAGCCCGACTCGTGGCACGCCGATCAAGCGATTCCTGCCGTCGATTGCGACCGCGACCGACATCTGGCCATAGGTCGCGACGCGGCGGCGCTCGTTCATCGTCGCGCCGTCGGCGGGCAGAATGACATCGCCGTCGAGCATCAGCCGGCCGACCGTGGCATGACCCAGCTTTTCGGGCTTGCCGGGCGCGAGGCGAACGATGTCGCCGTCGCTCTGGACCAGCGCCTGCGGGATGCCCTTGGACAGGCCGAACCGCGCCTGCTCCATCATATGGCGCATCTCGCCATGGACGGGCACGAGCAATTGCGGACGGATCCAGCCGTACATCGCCTCGAGCTCCGGGCGTCCCGGATGGCCGGAGACATGGACATGCTCCTGCCGCTCGGTGACCATTTCGACGCCAGCAGCGGCGAGCTGGTTCTGGATGCGGCCGATCGCGAGTTCGTTGCCCGGGATCTGCTTGGACGAGAAGACGACGGTGTCGCCCGCGACGAGCTTGATCGGGTGGTTGCCGTCGGCGATGCGGCCGAGCGCGGCGCGCGGTTCGCCTTGCCCGCCGGTCGCCACCACCAGAACATCGCGGCCGGGCAGCGCCATCGCGGCTTCGGGCGAGATCGGATCGGGGAAACTCTTGAGATAACCGTTAGCGCGCGCCACGGTCAGGATGCGGTCGAGCGAGCGGCCCTGGACGCAAATCTTGCGCCTCGTCGCCTTGGCCACTTCGCCTAAAGTCTGGAGGCGCGCGGCGTTCGACGCAAAGGTTGTGACGACCACCCTGCCCCTCGCCTTCTTGACCGCGTCGATCAGCCCGTCGCGCACGCTTGATTCGGTACCCGACGCCTGCGGGTTGAAGACATTGGTCGAATCGCAGACGAGCGCGAGCACGCCCTCGTCGCCAACCGCAGCAAGCTGTTCGGGAGTAGACGGCCTGCCGAGCACCGCATCGCTGCTGTCGAGCTTCCAGTCGCCGGTGTGGAATATCTTGCCGTATGGCGTCTCGATCAGCAGCGCGCTTGCTTCGGGGATCGAATGCGCGAGCGGGACGAAGCGGAACTTGAACGGCCCGATCTCGACCACCTTGTTCGGATCCACCACGTTGAGCTCGACGCGGTCCTGGACGCCTTCTTCCTCGAGCTTGCCGCGGATCAGCCCGGCGGTGAACTTGCTGGCAAAGAGCGGCGCGCCGAGATCGTCGGCGAGATAGGGCAGAGCACCGATATGATCCTCATGCCCGTGCGTCAGCACGACGCCGACCAGGTTGGCGCGCTGTTCCTCGATGAACTGGAGATCGGGCAGAATGATCTCGACGCCCGGATAAGCGGGGTCGGCGAAGGTCACCCCCATGTCGACCATCAGCCATTTGCCCTGACAACCATAGAGGTTGACGTTCATGCCGATTTCGCCCGATCCGCCGAGCGCGACGAAGAGCAGTTCCTTACCTGGTGTCACTTCAATTCCTAATCGTTATTCATTCTAGTCATCCCAGCGAAAGCCGGGATCTCAAGCCTTGTCGCGCCTTCGCCTAAGATCCCGGCCTTCGCCGGGATGACGGATAAGATCGCAAGGTGACGGCTATCGCTGCGCCCGTTCCCACATCATCGCTAGCCCCTGGATGGTCAGATCAGGCTCGATTACGTCGAACACATTGGTATGCTGCTCGAACAGCAGCGCGAGCCCACCTGTCGCGATCACCTTGGCCGGGCGGCCGATCTCCGCCTTCATCCGCGCGACCAGCCCTTCGATCATCGCGATATAGCCCCAATAGATGCCGATATTCATCTGGCTGACGGTATCGCGTCCGATCACGGTCGGATCGGCCGGCGCCTCGATCGCGATCCGCGGCAGCTTGGCGGCGGCGCTGACCAGCGCATCGAGCGACAGATTGATACCCGGTGCGATGATCCCGCCCTTGTACGCGCCGCGAAAATCGATCCAGTCGATCGTGCTGGCGGTGCCGAAATCGATCACGATCAGATCGCCTTCATGCAGCGCATGCGCCGCGATGGCGTTGACCGCGCGGTCGGCGCCCAGGCTCTGCGGCTCCTGCACGTCGATCGCCATACCCCATTCGACCGGTTTCTGCCCGGCGATCAGTGCATCGGTCTTGAAATATTTCTCCGCCAGCCATTGCAGATTATGCGTCGCGCGCGGCACCACGGTCGAGATGATCACGCCGTCGACCTGGCTGCGGTCATAGCCTTCGATGCTCAGCAACTGGGTCAGCCACACGGCATATTCGTCGGCGGTACGGCGGGGGTCGGTGGCGATGCGCCATCGGCCTTTCACCTCGCGGCCATCGAGCAGCGCGAAAACGACATTGGTGTTGCCGGCGTCAATCGCGAGCAGCATGGAATTCAAGCTCCCATCCGGAGAAATCACAGCAGGAACACGTCCGCCGCGTGAATGACACGCCGCGTGCCGTCCGCCAAGCGAAGGATGAGCGCGCCGTCAGGATCGAGACCGTCGAACAGCCCATCGATCGCCTCGCCGTCGGGCAAACGAACGTTGAGCGGCGTGCCGGTCGGATGCGCGTGGGCAACCCAACGGCGACGGATCATGTCAATCCCCTGCCCGCGCCAGCATTCGACCCAACGCGCGAACGCCTCGGCCAGCGTCTCGATAAAGTCTTCCGGTGCGACGGCGGCATTATGAGCAGCGAGGCTGGTTGCGCGGCGATCGGTATCGGTCGGGTAATGCGCCAGATTGACTCCGATCCCGACCACCACGGCATCGACCGCGCGCTCGAGCAGGATGCCCGACACTTTGGCGCCATGGATCAACAGATCGTTGGGCCATTTGAGCAGCGCCACGCCGGGAGCGTAAGCCGAAACGGTTTCTTCGAGAGCGACTGCCGCGACCAAAGTGAGCGTTGCGGTCGGCGGATCGCTCGGGCGGACGCGGACCAGCGTGCTCGCATAGAGATTGCCTGGCGGTGAGATCCAGGACCGACCCATCCGCCCGCGCCCGCCTGTCTGGCGCTCGGCACGCAGCCACACACCCTCTTCCAAGCCGGACGCCGCCAGCGCGATCATGTCGGCGTTGGTCGAGCCGGTTCCCGCCACGGTGCGGATACGGCCGCTTGTATCGGCGATCAGAACAGCGCCTTCGCCGCCGCCATCGTCGCGACACCGAGCGGCTTGAGCGCGAACCAGCCAACCGGCGAGATGAACAGCGCCAGTAGCGTGATCAGACCATATTCGACCAGCGCGTTGCTGCGCTGGAAGGCCGGCGCCGGGCTGTCGAAATACATCACCTTGATGATCCGCAGGTAATAATAGGCGCCGATCACGGAGGCGACGAAGCCGACAACCGCCAGCGGGTACAGGCCCGCGCTTATAGCGGCATTGAACACCGCCAACTTGGCGAAGAAGCCGAGCATCGGCGGAATACCTGCGAGGGAGAACATGAAGACCAACATGGCGAAGGCTAGGCCGGGATGGGATTCCGACATGCCCGCCAGACTATCGATCGTCTCGACCGGATTGCCTTCCGCATCGCGCATCTGGAGCACGATCAGGAATCCGCCAAGCGTCATAGCGATATAGACTGTCAGGTAGAACAGCACCGCCGCCACGCCGGCCTGCGTTCCCGCCGCCAAGCCAACAAGCAGGAAGCCGACATTGTTGATCGACGAATAAGCCAACAGACGCTTGACGTTCTTCTGGCCGATCGCGGCAACCGCGCCGAAGATGATCGAGGCAAGGCTGGCGAAGATCACGATCTGGCGCCATTCGCCGATCGCCGGCCCCATCGCCTCGATCGCGACGCGTACGCCGAGCGCCACCGCGGCAACCTTGGGCGCCGAGGCGAAGAAGGTCGTCACCGGCGTCGGCGCGCCTTCATAAACGTCCGGCGTCCACATGTGGAACGGCACCGCCGACATCTTGAACGCCAGGCCGGCGAACACGAATACCAGGCCGAAGGTCAGCCCGAAATGATGCTGGCCGGGGACGATAGCGGCGTAGCTCCGGGCGATGTCAGTGAAGAGCGTCGTGCCCGAAAAGCCATAGACCAGGCTGATCCCGTACAGCAGGATGCCCGAGGCGAGCGCGCCCAGCACGAAATACTTCAGGCCGGCTTCGGCCGAACGCTGGTCGCGGCGCATGAAGCTGGCGAGGACATAAGCCGCAAGGCTCTGTAGCTCGAGCCCGACATAGAGTGTCAGCAGATCGCCCGCCGACACCATCATCCCCATGCCCGCCGCCGACAACAGGATCAGCACCGGATATTCGGGATGCAGGCTGTCGCCGTCGCCGCGCGCGAAGAAGCGCGGCGCGATCACGATCGAGACGGCGGCGGCGACGTAGATCAGCACCTTGGCGAACGCGGCAAAGGCATCGGCACGATACAGGCCGTCGAACACGACACCAGCATAGGAAGCCGGCCCGGCAAGCGCGATGCCCGCGCCGAGCAGCACCGCCACCGCGGTCCAGCTGACCGCGCGGGTCGAGCCCTGCCCGCCCCAGGCGGCGACCAGCATCAGCGCCAGCGCGCCGACCGACAGGACCAATTCGGGAAGCGTCGCCTGAAGCGAAGCGATCCAATCCATTACGCGTGGCCCTCCCCGGCCTTGACCTGAGGATTTGTGGGCGGCGTCGGCCGAGCATCGCCGGCCGGCCTGGCGCGATCGATCCGCTGGAGCAGAATCTTCACGTCGCTGCGCATCGGCGCGAGGAAGCTCTCGGGATAGACGCCCATCCACAGCACCGCCGCGGCGATCGGCACCAACAGTGTGAGTTCGCGTGGGCTGAGATCGGTCATCGCCCGGACGTCATCGAACTTGATCTCGCCGAACACGACGCGGCGATAGAGGTACAGCATGTAGGCCGCGCCCAGGATGATGCCGGTGGTGCACAGCAAGGTGATCGTCGTCGACACCTTATAGACGCCGACCAGGCTGAGGAATTCGCCGACGAAGTTGCTGGTGCCTGGCAAGCCGACCGACGCCATGGTGAACACCATGAACAGCACCGCATAGCGCGGCATGTTGTTGGCGAGACCGCCATAGCGCGCGATCTCGCGGGTATGCAGCCGGTCGTAGATCACGCCGACGCACAGGAACAACGCGCCCGACACCAGGCCATGGCCCAGCATCACCATCATTCCGCCCTCGATCCCCTGCTGGTTGAAGGCGAACAGGCCGATCGTCACGATCGCCATGTGCGCGACCGACGAATAAGCGATCAGCTTCTTCATGTCGGATTGCACCAAAGCGACCAGCGAGGTGTAGATCACCGCCACCGCCGACAGACCGAACACCAGCCAGGTCAACGAAGCCGACGCTTCCGGGAACATCGGCACCGAAAAGCGCAGGAAGCCGTACCCGCCGAGCTTCAGCAGCACGCCGGCCAGGATCACCGACCCCGCGGTCGGCGCCTGGACGTGCGCGTCGGGAAGCCAGGTATGGACCGGCCACATCGGCATCTTGACTGCGAACGACGCGAAGAACGCCAGCCACAGCCAGGTCTGCGCATGGACTGGGAAATCATGGTTGAGCAGCAACGGGATGCTGGTCGTGTGCGCCTCGTTCACCATCCACAGCATCGCCACCAGCATCAGCAACGAGCCGAGCAACGTGTAGAGGAAGAATTTGTACGCCGCGTAGATGCGGTTGGCGCCGCCCCAGATACCGATGATCAGGAACATCGGGATCAGGCCACCTTCGAAGAAGATGTAGAACAGGAACAGATCCTGCGCCGCGAAGGTGCCGATCATCAACACTTCGGTCAGCAGCATCGCCGCCATATATTCGGGCACGCGCTTCTGGATCGCTTCCCAGCTGGCGCCGATGCAGATCGGCATCAGGAACACCGACAGCTCGATCAGCAGCAAGGCGAAACCGTCGATACCGAGCGACCAGCTGAAGCTGCCGAACAGCGGCACGTTCTCGACGAACTGCCATTGCGGGCCGCCGATCTGGAACTGGCTCCACAGTACCGCGCCGAGCACGAGGTCGAGCAACGTCGCGATCAGCGCCAGCCAGCGCGCGCCGTTGGCGCTCAGGAACAGGCACGCCACCGCCGCGAGGGCGGGAATGGCGAGCATCAGGGACAGGATGCCGCTCATTGCGCGATCGCCCAGGTAACGGCGGCGGTCAGGCCGATCAGCATGACGAAGGCATAAGTGTAGACATATCCGGTTTGCAGGCGGCCGGTGACGCGGCTGCCGAGCGATACCACCCAGGCCGAGCCGTTGGGCCCGAAGCGGTCGATCAGGCCCTCGTCGCCAGCCTTCCAGAACAGGCGGCCGAACGCGAAGGCGGGACGGACGAACAGGAGGTCGTAGAGCTCGTCGAAATACCATTTGTTGTAGACGAAGTCGTACAGCAGCCGGAACGTGCTCGTGAAGCGAGCCGGGATGTCGGTCCGCCAGATATAGGCCATCCAGGCGCCGAGCAGGCCGAGCAGCATCACGATCGTCGCCGACAGCTTCACCCACACGGGCACCTCGTGCGCCGAATGGTAGAGATGCTCGTTGAACGCGATCGCGCCGCGCCAGAAGCGCTCGCCCGAGTCCGGCTCGATGAACCAGCTGTGGAAGACGAATCCCGCCAGCACCGCTCCGGTCGCCAGCAGGATCAGCGGGATCAGCATCGACCACGGGCTCTCGTGCGGATGATAGCCGCCGGTGCCGTCGCCATGCGCATGGTCGTGATGATCATCATGGGCATGGGCGTCGTGGCCGTGGCCGTCATGCAACGAATGCTGGATATGCTCCGACTGCGCCCAGCGCGGCGTGCCCCAGAAGGTCAGGAACATCAGCCGCCACGAATAGAAGCTGGTCAGCAATGCCGCGAGGATACCGACCCAGAAGGCGCCGGTGCCGCGGCCCGAGGCATAAGCGAGCTCGAGGATGCCGTCCTTCGAATGGAAGCCGGCGAACCCGATCTGCGGCAGGCCGAGCACGCCCGGAATACCGACGCCGGTGATCGCCAGCGTGCCGATCAGCATCACCCAGAAGGTGACCGGGATCTGCTTCCGCAAGCCACCATAGAAACGCATGTCCTGCTCGTGGTGCATCGCATGGATCACCGAGCCGGCGCCGAGGAACAGTAACGCCTTGAAGAAAGCGTGCGTGAACAGATGGAACATCGCCGCGCCATACGCACCGCTACCGGCCGCGAAGAACATGTAGCCGAGCTGCGAACAGGTCGAATAAGCGATGACGCGCTTGATGTCGTTCTGGCACGTACCGATCGTCGCGGCGAAGATGCAGGTCGCGGCGCCGATGAACACCACGAAGTCGAGCGCGACCTCGCTGGTCTCGAACATCGGCGACAGGCGGCAAACCATGAACACGCCGGCGGTCACCATCGTCGCAGCGTGGATCAGCGCCGACACCGGGGTCGGCCCCTCCATCGCGTCGGGCAACCAGGTGTGCAGGCCGAGCTGCGCCGATTTCCCCATCGCGCCGACGAACAGACACAGGCACAGCACCGTCATCGTGTCGAAGCGATAGCCGAGGAAGCCGATCGTCGAGCCTGCCATGTGCGGCGCGGCGCTGAGTATCTCGGGAATCGAGACGGTACCGAACACCAGGAACGTGCCGAAGATGCCGAGCATGAAGCCCAGGTCGCCGACGCGGTTGACGACGAACGCCTTGATCGCGGCGGCGTTGGCGCTCGGCTTCTTGAACCAGAATCCGATCAGCAGATAGCTGGCAAGACCGACGCCTTCCCAGCCGAAGAACATCTGGACCAAATTGTTAGCGGTCACCAGCATCAGCATCGCGAAGGTGAACAGCGACAGATAGGCGAAGAACCGCGGCTGATCCGGATCCTCGTCCATATACCCCCAGGAATAGAGGTGGACGAGCGCCGAGACGCTGGTGATCACCACCAGCATCACCGCGGTCAGCGCGTCGACGCGCAGTGCCCAGGAGACGTCGAGATCACCCGACTTCATCCAGGTGAACACCTGGGTTACCGGATAGGGATCGCCGCCGGTCAGATAATGGATGAAGATCGGCCAGCTGAGCGCGCACGACGCGAACAACGCGCCGGTCGTCAGCACCTTGGCCGGCACATTGCCGATCGCGCGATTGCCGAGCCCGGCAATGATGGCAGCCAGTAGCGGCAGGAAAACGATGAGCTGGATCATGATGCGACACCCGTCACCCCAGCGAAAGAGCGATGGGTCGGCCCGTCCCCCGGACGGGCCTTGAGCATGCGAGGCATGCTCAACCCTTCGCTGGTCTCAAGCGGCAAGAGCATGCCAGACAACAAGGAGATGCCAGCTTTCGCTGGCATGACGGAATAGATCACCATCACCCCTTCATCCGGTTGGCATCGTCGACCGCAATGGTCCCGCGCCCGCGGAAATAGATCACCAGAATGGCAAGCCCGATCGCTGCCTCGCCGGCGGCGACGGTCAGCACGAACATCGCGAATACCTGGCCGACCAGATCGTGCAGATAGGCCGAAAAGGCGACGAAATTGAGATTCACCGCGAGCAGGATGAGCTCGATCGACATCAGCATGATGATCAGATTCTTGCGGTTGGCGATCAAGCCGAGCACGCCCATCCCGAACAGGATCGCGGCGACGACCAGATAATGCGTCAGGCCGATCACAATTCCACCCCCTGGCCGACCGGCGGCTGCATGTTGCGCGTCGCGTCCTGCGGCCGGCGCGCGACCTGGCGGCTGATCTTCTGGCCCTTGACCCCGCCACGCGTGCGGTGCGTCAGCACGATCGCGCCGATCATCGCGACCAGCAGCACCAGCCCGGCGGCTTCGAACACGAACAGATAATGCGAATAGAGCAAATGCCCGATCGCTTCGATATTGGGGACCTTGTCCGGCGTCGGCGCGATACGCCGATCGAGTTCCAGCCCGCCGGCTGACCACCCCAGCAGGGCGACGACGACCTCTGCCGCGAGCAGAATCGCGAAAGCCAACCCGATCAAGGCATAGCGGACGAACCCGGCGCGCATCTCGGCGAAATCGATGTCGAGCATCATCACCACGAACAGGAACAGCACCGCGACCGCGCCGACATAGACGATGATCAGCAGCATCGCGATGAACTCGGCGCCGCACAACAGCATCAGCCCGGCAGCGTTGAAGAACGCCATGATCAGCCACAGCACCGAATGAACCGGGTTGCGCGACGTGATCGTCATGAACCCGGAGATCAGCACCACCGCGGCGAAGAGGTAAAAGGCGATTGCCTGGATCATTACTGCACCGACACCCCAGCGAAAGCTGGGGTCTTGTGCAGGATCGCGGGACAAGAGCCGCTTGAGATCCCAGCTTTCGCTGGGATGACGGAAAGGGGGTGAATCATGGTGCGTCCCACTGTTGCGGCGCGCTTAACGATACGGTGCATCGGCGGCAAGGTTCGCGGCGATCGCGCGTTCCCAGCGGTCACCATTGTCGAGCAGCTTGGCCTTGTCGTAGATCAGCTCCTCGCGCGTTTCGGTCGCGAATTCGAAATTCGGACCCTCGACGATGGCATCGACCGGGCAGGCTTCCTGGCACAGGCCGCAATAGATGCACTTGGTCATGTCGATGTCGTAGCGCGTGGTGCGCCTGCTGCCGTCGTCGCGCGGCTCGGCCTCGATCGTGATCGCCAGCGCCGGACAGATCGCCTCGCACAATTTGCACGCGATGCAGCGCTCTTCGCCATTGGGATAACGGCGCAGCGCATGCTCCCCGCGAAAACGCGGCGAGATCGGGTTCTTCTCGAACGGATAATTGATCGTCGCCTTGGCCTTCCACATGTAGCGGAAGGTCAGCGCGTGGGCCTTGATGAATTCCCACAAGGTGAACGACTTGATGATCTGTGCGACGCTCATGACCCAACTCCCACACGCGTCAGCATCAGATAGCCAGACACCAGGAACACCCAGAACAGCGACAGCGGCAGGAAGATCTTCCAGCCCAGCCGCATCAGCTGGTCGTAACGGTACCTGGGCACCGTCGCCTTCACCCAGCTGAACAGGAAGAAGAACACCAGGATCTTGAGGAACAGCCAGAGGATCCCCGGCGCCGCATACATCCAGCCGACGTTGAGCGGCGGCAGATAGCCGCCCCAGAACAGCACGGCATTGAGCGCGCACATCAGGATCACATTGGCATATTCGCCGAGCCAGTAGAGCGCGAAGCTCATTGACGAATATTCGGTCTGATACCCGGCAACGAGTTCCGATTCCGCCTCGGTCAGGTCGAATGGCGCGCGCTGGGTTTCGGCGAGCGACGAGATGAAGAACACGACCGCCATCGGGAACAGCAACGGATTGATGAAATTGCCGTTGACCCAGCCCCAGGCGAAGCCCTTCTGCGCCTCGACGATCGCGGTGAGGTTGAAGCTGTTCGCCCACAACACGACCGAGATCAGCACGAAGCCGATCGAGACTTCGTAGCTCACCATCTGGGCCGCGGCACGAAGCGCCGAATAGAACGGATATTTCGAGTTAGACGCCCAGCCGGCGATGATGATGCCGTAGACGCCGAGGCTCGACGCCGCGAGGACGTAGAGCAGACCGACGTTGATGTTGGCGAGCACCACGCCCGCCTGGAACGGCACCACTGCCCAGACGATCAGCGCCACCGTGAAGGTGATGATCGGCGCGAGCAGGAACAGTCCCTTGTTCGCCGCCGAAGGGATGATCGTTTCCTGCAGGAAGACCTTGAGGCCGTCGGCGAACGATTGCAGCAGGCCGAGCGGACCGACCACGTTGGGACCGCGGCGCAGCGCCATCGCCGCCCAGATCTTGCGATCGGCATAGATGATCATCGCCACCGCCAGCATCAGCGGCAGCGCGATCACCAGGATGTCGATGATCGTGGCGATGAACCAGGCCCAGCCATAGTCCATACCGAGATAAGTGAACCAGGAGGTCATGCTGCCGTCTCCGCAAGGCGCGCCGCCCACCAGCGGTCGAACCGCCACAGAGCCGCGGCGCCGGCCGCCAGCAGCAACGCCGGGACAAGCGGTTGAAAGAAAATGAGGACCACGGCCCGGAGCTTGGCAACGAACGGCACGTAATCGTCGGTGAGCGACCGGATCGCCTCATTGGCTGCAACCGAGCTGATCACGCTCGAAAGATAAAACAATACGGCGCAGACCACCATGATCTGGGGCATCCGGCGCATCAACCAATCGAACGACGCAGTCATTCCGCGGCCTCCGCAAAGGTCTGGCCGTGGAGCAACTCAGCCGAGCATTGCTGCATCGTCGGGCTGGCGCGGCAGATCGCGTTGGTCAGGTAGAAGTCCTTGATCGGATAGTCGACTTCGCCAGCGCCCTTGGCGTCGAGCGACGGCGGATTCCAGTCGAAGCTGACGAGCCCGGTCTGACCGAGCGCGGGAACATCGAGCGCCATCTGCGCGCGCAGTTCCTCGAAAGTGTCGAACGGCAGCGTCTGGCCGAGCTTCTCCGACAGCGCGCGAAGGATCGTCCAATCCTCACGCGCATCGCCCGGCGGGAACACCGCCCGCTCGCCGCGCTGCACGCGGCCTTCGAGATTGACGAAGGTGCTGGCCTTTTCGGCATAGCTCGCGCCCGGCAGAACGACGTCGGCGGCCGCCGCGCCCTTGTCGCCATGATGGCCGATATAGACCTTGAAGCTCTTGGAAAGCTTCGAGAAATCGACCTCATCCGCACCGAGCAGGAAGACCAGCTTCGGATTTGCCGCGACCACGTCGGCGATCCCGCCCTTTTGCGCATAGCCGAGCATCAGCCCGCCCATCCGCGCGGCGGAGAAGTGCACGACGTTGAAGCCGTTCCACCCGTCCTTCACGACGCCAAGCGTCTTGGCGAGCGCCAGCGCCGCGCCATGAGCACCCTTGAGCGCCGCGCCGCCGACGACGATCATCGGGCGCTCCGCACTCTTGAGCGCATCGGCTGCCGCCTGGGGCAGGTTGCCGAGCAGCGACAGATCGTTGCCGAGCCACTCGACCTTGTAGGTCAAATCGGTCTCGAGCCCGATCGCGAAGACCTTGGCGCCCTTCTTGATCGCTTTGCGGATGCGCGTGTTCACCAGCGGCGCTTCCCAGCGCAGATTGGTGCCGACCAGCAGGATCGCATCGGCCGTCTCGGCGCCGGCGATCGTCGTGTTGAAATTGACCGCGGCCAGATTCGATACGTCGTAATCCATGCCGGTCTGGCGGCCTTCGAGCAGCGAGCCGCCCATCGCCTTGACCAGTGCCTTGGCCGCGAACATCGTCTCGCAATCGACCAGATCGCCGGCGATCGCCGCGACGCTCTTACCGGCCTTCACCGCCGCGATCGCCGCGAATGCCTCATCCCAGGTCGCCGCGACCAGCTTGCCCTGCTTGCGGACATACGGCTTGTCGAGACGCTGGCGGACCAGGCCATCGACCGCGTGACGAGTCTTGTCGGTCGCCCATTCCTCGTTGACGTCGTCATTGACCCGCGGCAGCGCGCGCAGCACCTGGCGCCCGCGGCTGTCGAGGCGGATGTTGGTGCCGACCGCGTCCATCACGTCGATCGACAGTGTCTTCTTGAGCTCCCACGGCCGCGCCTCGAACGCGTACGGCTTCGAGGTCAGCGCGCCGACCGGGCACAAGTCCACGACATTGCCCGACAATTCGCTCGTCACCGCCTGTTCGAGGTACGAGGTGATCTGCATGTCCTCGCCGCGATAGATCGCGCCGATTTCCTCGACGCCGGCGACTTCCTCGGCGAACCGGATGCAGCGGGTGCACTGGATACACCGGGTCATGACCGTCTTGACGATCGGACCCATATACTTCTCGGTCACCGCGCGCTTGTTCTCGGTGTAGCGCGAATTGCCGCGGCCATAAGCGATCGACTGATCCTGCAGATCGCACTCGCCGCCCTGATCGCAGATCGGGCAATCGAGCGGATGGTTGATCAACAGGAATTCCATCACGCCTTCGCGCGCGTTCTTCACCATCGGCGTGTTGGTGAAAATCTCCTGGTTGTCCGCCGCCGGCAGCGCGCACGACGCCTGGGGCTTGGGCGGCCCCGGTTTCACTTCGACCAGGCACATCCGGCAATTGCCGGCGATCGACAGCCGCTCGTGATAACAGAAACGCGGGATTTCCTTGCCGGCCGCCTCGCACGCCTGGAGCACCGTGGCGCCGGCGGGGACTTCGACCTCGATCCCGTCTACTTTGAGTTTAGGCATGAGCGCCGTTTACCTCGACAACAGGTGATAGAGCGGCTCGGCGACGACCAGTCGCAGATCCTGCCGCTTGAGCTTGAGCGTCTGCCCGGCGGGCAGGCACGCCGCCAGATTTCCGGACAGCTCATTGACCGCCGCCGTTTCGCCCGCGCTGCCCCGAGCGGTGCGCGCCAACGCGAGCGCGCCCTGCGGATTGGCGCGTACGATGCAGTCGCCCAGCGTCCGTACACCGACATTGACCGGATCATAGTCGACCGACGCCTTGCTGCTCGACGGCAGAGCGAGGCCCCAACCTTCCTGCCCTACGGCCGCGACGATATCGGGACCCTTACGATCGAGCGTGCCGGCCAAGGCGGCCTCGGCGATCTCCGCACGCTCCCGCCAGGAAAAAGTGCCGGTTGCCCGCTGGTTATTGCTGCACCCGCCATAGAAGACGAGCACCTTTTCGATCACTTTCGCCTCGGCAGGCGAGCCCGGAACGGTTTTCAGCAGAACGCGGACGTCCGCCTTATCGTTGTCGACTACGCATTCGGCGATCTCGGGACCTGAAGGTGTGTCGACAATCGGCTGCGGAGCAATGGCGGCTCCGACCATCAGCGTTGCGAGCAGAACGATCATTCCGCAGCCTCCTGCATCGGCGCCAGATCCCCGCCCTGGCGCTCCGCGATGCGGCGCTCGAGTTCGGGGCGGAAATGGCGGATCAGGCCCTGGATCGGCCAGGCGGCAGCATCGCCCAGCGCGCAGATGGTGTGGCCTTCGACCTGCTTGGTGACGTTGAACAACGTGTCGATCTCGCCGACATCGGCATCGCCGGTCCGCAGCCGCTCCATCACGCGCCACATCCAGCCGGTGCCTTCGCGGCACGGCGTGCATTGGCCGCAGCTCTCATGCTTGTAGAAATAGCTGATGCGGCTGATCGCGCGGACGATGTCGGTCGACTTGTCCATGACGATCACCGCCGCGGTGCCGAGGCCCGAACCCACTGCCTTGAGTCCGTCGAAATCCATCGGGCAGTCCATGATCTGCGCCGCCGGCACCAGCGGCACCGACGATCCGCCCGGGATCACCGCAAGCAGATTGTCCCAGCCGCCGCGAATGCCGCCGCAATGTTCCTCGATCAGCTGGCGGAACGGGATCGACATGGCGTCCTCGACCACGCACGGCTTGTTCACATGGCCGCTGATCTGGAACAGCTTGGTGCCGCGGTTATTCTCGGCGCCGAAGCTCGCGAACCATTCGGGGCCGCGGCGCAGGATGGTCGGCGCCACCGCGATCGATTCGACGTTGTTGACCGTGGTCGGACAGCCATAGAGGCCGGCGCCGGCCGGGAATGGCGGCTTGAGCCGCGGCTGACCCTTCTTGCCTTCCAGGCTTTCGAGCATCGCGGTCTCTTCGCCGCAGATGTACGCGCCCGCGCCGCGATGGACGAATACGTCGAAATCGTATCCCGACCCGCAAGCATTCTTGCCGATCAGCCCGGCGTCATAGGCCTCGGCGACCGCGGCGAAGAGCGTCTCCGCCTCGCGGATATATTCGCCGCGGATATAGATGTACGCGGCGCGCGCGCGCATCGCGAAGCCAGCGACCAAAGCGCCCTCGATCAGCTTGTGCGGATCGTGGCGGATGATCTCGCGGTCCTTGCACGAGCCGGGCTCGGATTCGTCGGCGTTGATCACCAGGAAATTGGGCCGGTCGGGCCGCGGCTCCTTGGGCATGAAGCCCCATTTGGTGCCGGTCGGGAACCCTGCCCCACCGCGCCCGCGCAGACCCGACGCCTTCATCCGGTCGATGATCGTATCGGCGCCGATCTCGAGCAATTTCTTGGTATTGTCCCAATCGCCTCGCGCCTGCGCCGCCTTCAGCCCCCAGGGCTGGAAGCCGTAGACGTTGGTGAAGATGCGATCCTTGTCAGCTAACAACGCGCACCTCCGTCGCCCCAGCGAAAGCTGGGGCCTCAAGCAATGACGCGACACGCATGCCGCACGAGATGCCAGCTTTCGCTGGCATGACGGATAGGGTCACGGCCTTTTCCCCATGGCATTCTGGACGAAATAGAAGATCACCAGCACCGCGCCGACGACGAGCGCGAGCCCGATCAGCGCGAACGCGACGCGCAGCACTAGGCCCAGGATCACCAGCGCGCCGATGATGGCGAAGACGGCGATGATCGGATTGACGTTACCGCGCATCACCATTGCCCCCGGTAATCGTGGTTCTCGCTGACCATTTCCTTGAGCGTGGTCGGCCCGCCTTCGGGGCAGCTGGCACGGCGGCCGATCTGCGACCCGACCTGCGGCTGTTCGCCCTTGGCCAGCGCCTCGAGCACCGCGATCGTGCGGTCGTAATCGAGGTCCTCGTAATTGTCGTCGTTGATCTGGACCATCGGCGCGTTGGCGCAAACGCCCAGGCATTCGACTTCGCTCAACGTGAAAAGCCCATCGGCGGTGGTGTGACCCTTGGTCATCCCCTTCGCCTTGCACGCCTTGAGCACGTCGTCCGAGCCCGCCAGCATGCACGGCGTCGTGCCGCAGACCTGGACGTGATAGCGCCCGACCGGCGCCATGTTGAACATCGTGTAGAAGGTCGCGACTTCGTAGACGCGCATGTAAGGCACGCCGATCTCGCGCGCGACAAACTCGATCACCGGGACCGGGAGCCAACCCTGGGTCTTGGTGTCGGCGCCGACCTGGCGCTGGGCGAGATCGAGCAGCGGCAGTGACGCCGATTGCTCGCGGCCCGGCGGATAGCGGCCGATGATTTCCTTCGCCTTGGCGGCGTTTTCCGCCGTCCACGCGAAATCGCCCCAGCGCGCGCGGGTTTCTGCCTCGTCGGGGGTTTGGGGTGCGTCAGCCATTTCAGGAGCCTGTAGTCGGTCGCGCAACGACCTCAAATGTTTCGACGTGTGCGACCTTACCGCCGCTGATCGTCAAGCGCATACCCAACGCGCCGCCACCGCATACCCAGACGACGGTATAGTCGCCGGCCGGCTGCTTCCTCAGGCCCGTTGCGTCGCACGTTCGTACGCGGGCCAGCGACGCGGCTTCGCGCTCGCTCACGACCCCGGGATAGCCAGAGACGAGATCGTCGCCCTGCTTCACCGATTTGATGAACGCTTTTGCGGTATCGGTATCGGGGCTAGCCCACGCAGTCGCAGGCGCCAACGCGAGACCTAGGATCAGAGCCGCTCTCACCGGTCGCACTCCCCGAACACGATATCGAGTGCGCCCAGGATCGCGGTGGTGTCGGCGAGCATGTGGCCCTTCGACATGAAGTCCATCGCCTGCAAATGGCTGAACGCGGTCGGGCGGATCTTGCAGCGGTACGGCTTGTTCGATCCGTCGGCGACCAGGTACACGCCGAACTCGCCCTTGGGGCTTTCGGTCGCGACGTAAACGTCGCCGGCGGGGACGCGATAGCCTTCGGTGAACAGCTTGAAGTGATGGATCAGCGCTTCCATCGACTGCTTCATCTCGGCGCGCTTGGGCGGTACCACCTTGCGGTCGTCACTGGCGATCGGGCCGTTCGGCATTTCGTTCAGGCACTGCTTCATGATCCGCGCCGATTGGCGGACCTCTTCGACGCGCACCATGAAGCGGTCGTAGCAGTCGCCGCGCGTGCCGACAGGAACGTCGAAGTCCATCTTGGCATAGGCGTCATAGGGCTGCGACTTGCGCAAATCCCAAGGAATGCCCGAGCCGCGGATCATCGGACCGGAGAAGCCCCAGCGCACCGCATCCTCGCGGCTGACGACGGCGATATCGACGTTGCGCTGCTTGAAGATGCGGTTGTCGGCGACCAGGCTGATCGCATCCTCGAACAAGCGCGGCAGGCGCGTGTCGAGCCAGTCGGCGATATCGGTCAGCAGCTTGAGCGGCACGTCCTGATGGACGCCGCCGACGCGGAAATAGTTGGAGTGCATCCGCGCGCCCGAGGCACGCTCGAAGAAATTGAGGCAATCCTCGCGGATCTCGAACAGCCACAGGTTCGGCGTCATCGCGCCTACATCCATCACATGCGACCCGAGGTTGAGCATGTGGTTGGAAATGCGGGTCAATTCGGCGAAGAGCACGCGCAGATATTGCGCCCTGATCGGCACTTCGAGGTCGAGCAGCTTTTCCGCCGCGAGCACGAAACTGTGCTCCATGCACAGCGGCGAGCAATAGTCGAGCCGGTCGAAATAGGGCAGCGCCTGAGCGTAGGTCTTGTACTCGATCAGCTTTTCGGTGCCGCGATGGAGCAGACCGATATGCGGATCGACGCGCTCGATGATCTCGCCGTCGAGCTCCATCACCAGGCGCAACACACCGTGCGCCGCCGGGTGCTGCGGCCCGAAATTGATCGTGTAATTCTGGATCGTGACGTCGCCGACCGTCGGGTCCTCGGCGTCGGTCTTGCCCAGCATCTTGTCGAGCTGATCAACCATTGTTCGGCTCCGGCTTCTTCTTGGCGCGGCTCGGCTTGGCCGGCGCGTCGGCGGTCGGCGCATCCGGCTTCACGCGCGGCTTGGCGGCGACCTTGCGGGTCGACGGCGCCTTGGCGGCCTCGGGCGCGGCGGCGACGTCAGCCTTCTTCGCACGCGGCTTGGCTGCAGACTTGGGCTTGGCGTCGGCTTCAGCCTTTCCGGCACCGGTGTCGGCAGTGCTCTCGCTGACCTTGGGCTGCGCAGGGACAGCGGTCGGTGCAGGAGGTGGCGGCGGAGGCGCTGGAGGTGGCGGAGGTGGCGCAGCGGCCGCCTTCTCGTCACCCGGCAGGATATACTCGGCGCCTTCCCACGGGCTCATGAAATCGAACGTGCGAAAATCCTGCGCCAGCTTGACCGGCTCATAGACGACGCGTTTGGACTCTTCCGAATAGCGCAGCTCGACATAACCGGTCAGCGGGAAGTCCTTGCGCTGCGGATGACCAACGAAACCATAGTCGGTCAGGATGCGGCGCAGGTCGGGATTGCCCTCGAACAGCACGCCGTACATGTCGTAGACTTCGCGCTCGAGCCAGCCGGCGACCGGCCAGATTCCCGTCACCGACGGGACCGGCTTGACCTCGTCGGTCTGGACATGGACGCGAATGCGGTGGTTGCGAGTCAGCGAGAGCAGGCAATAGACCACCTCGAACCGGTCGGGCCGGTCGGGATAGTCGACCCCGGCGATCTCCATCAGCTGCTGATATTCGAGGCCGGGCGTGTCGCGCAGCAGGGTCATCGTCTCGACCAGGCTGTCGCGATCGACGGTGAACGATACTTCGTACGCGGCTTCGAGGCTCGACAGTATACGGCCGCCGAGCGTTTTCTCGGCCGCGTCGATCACGCCATCATTGGGCGCATAAGCGGGAGCGGAAGACTTCACGTCAGCCCCTCACCGCTCGATCGTGCCGGCGCGGCGGATCTTCCGCTGCAGCTGCATGATGCCGTAGAGCAAGGCCTCGGCGGTCGGCGGGCAGCCAGGCACATAGATGTCGACCGGCACGATGCGGTCGCAACCGCGCACGACGCTGTAGCTATAATGATAATAGCCACCGCCATTGGCGCAGCTGCCCATCGAGATGACGTATTTGGGCTCCGACATCTGGTCGTAGACCTTACGCAACGCCGGGGCCATCTTGTTGCACAAGGTACCGGCGACGATCATCACGTCCGACTGACGCGGGCTCGCGCGCGGCGCGGCGCCGAAGCGCTCGAGGTCGTAGCGCGGCATGTTGACGTGGATCATCTCGACCGCGCAGCACGCCAGGCCGAACGTCATCCACCACAGCGAGCCGGTGCGCGCCCATTGGAACAGCTCTTCGGCGCCGACGACGAGGAAGCCCTTGTCCTGCAGCTCGCCGTTCAGGCCGTCGAAGAAACCCTGGTCGGGCGGAATGACCGCCTGACCGCTGGTGCTCATCGGCAGCTCGACCGGGCCCGAATGTCCGATAATCGAAGGGGTCATTCCCAATCCAACGCTCCCTTCTTCCAGGCATAGACAAGGCCAAGCGCGAGTTCGGCGATGAAGATCATCATGCTGATCCACGCGGTCCAGCCGAGCGAGAACACGCTCACTGCCCAGGGGTAAATGAACGCCGCTTCCAGATCGAACACGATGAACAGGATGGCGATCAGGTAGAACCGGACGTCGAACTGGCTGCGCGGGTCCTCGAACGCGGGGAAGCCGCATTCATACTCGCTGAGCTTTTCCGGATTCGGCTGGTGCGTGCCGGTAAAACGGGACGCGATCATCGGCAGGAACACGAACGCGCTGGACAGCGCGATCGCGACGCCGAGGAACAGCAGGATCGGCAGATATTGTGACAGATCGACCACTATTGTCTCTCGCAGGTGCGAAACGTTGCGGCGTCTCTAGGACGGCACCTAGAGTCGGGCAAGGCCTCGAACCCGTGAGAATGATTCGCAATTAGCGGGAGATTAGGCGGCGGCGGCGACGCTGTCGGCCGCGGCGAGCTCGTAACGGTTTCGTCCGGCCATTTTCGCGCGATACAGTGCGGCGTCGGCGGCGATGGTCAGTTCGTGGATTGAGCGGCCGGGCGCCGGATGGATCGCCGCGACGCCAAGGCTGATCGTGACCTTTTCGGGCAGCGCGAAGCCGGGATCGTCGCTGCACGTCGCGACCATCACGCGGACGCGTTCGGCGATCGAAGCGGCACCGGCGCGATCGACCCCAGGCAGGATCAGCATGAATTCCTCACCGCCATGGCGCGCGGCGAGGTCGATCGGGCCGCGAAGGCCCGCCTGGAGCATCTCGGCAACCGCCTTCAGGCAGCGATCGCCTTCGCTATGGCCGTGCGCGTCGTTGAAGCACTTGAAGTGATCGACGTCGATCGCGACGACCGCCAGCGGCCCGCCGGACCGCAGCGCCCGCTCCCATTCGTCGGCGAGCCGGCTGTCGCGCTGACGGCGATTGGCCAGACCGGTCAGTGGATCGGTGCGGCTGACGCGTTCGAGCGCGTCGCACGCCTGTTCGAGCGCCTTGCCGCGCGCGCCGAGCGATTCGACCAGCGCCTGGTTGGCGGCTGCTAGGCGATGCGCGTGGAGTACTTGTCCCGCGAGCCGGCGGCTGACGCTGAGCAGCACGACCGTCATCACCGTGGCGGCGCCGGCCAGCGGCCAATGGCCGGGCCGATCGCCGGCGACGAATCCCAGCGCCGCGGCGACCATCACCGGTATCTCGAATGCGGCGTACATCGGCCAATAAGCGACATGCGCGATCGACAGCGTCAGGCCGCTCAGCGCAACGCAAACCGCGAACATGACCTCACTATCGGTGCCGGTCGCGACGATCAGTCCCAGCGCGCCACCCCATAGCAGTCCCGATGCCGCGGAGAACACGGTGAGCGACCTCGCCCAGTGCCGACTGGGGACATTGGCAAAACGGCCCGATTTATAGGCCATGGTCGCGGCGGTTCGCGCCCCGATGACGACCACGCTGGCGAGCACCCAGATCAGCAGCCAAATCGTATTGCCCTGCTGCCAGAAAAGGCCGGCCATCATCGTCGAGCCGAGCAGGTCCATGCCGATCATCGCCACCGCGATCGAATAGATCGCCTCGATCCGCGTCTTCAGGAATACGTCGTCCCTGGACGTCGAAGAGGGCGTCGAAACCATGCGCTCGCATAGTCCCGCTGTCGTTAAGGTCAGGTTATGTAATTTGCCGAGATACTCATAATGGAACCGAAACAATCGGTGCGAGCAGTGACCGGCGCGGCTGCCGCGAACAGCAGGATCGCCGGCCAGCGCATCAGCGCAAGGCGCCGGCGACCAGCTTGTGCAGTTTGGAATGAAGCACGTCATTGCCGGCGAGGAACTCGTTGCGCTCCATCGTGCGGTCACCACCGCGGAAATCGGTGACGAAGCCGCCGGCTTCCTTGACCAGCAACACGCCCGCCGCGACGTCCCAGGGCTGCAGGTCGGATTCCCAGAACCCGTCGAACCGTCCCGCCGCGACCCAGGCGAGATCGAGCGCGGCCGAGCCGAGCCGGCGAATGCCGGCGACTTCGGGCGCCACCGCGCCGAAGATGCGGCTCCACTGCGCGAAATTGCCATGGCCCAGGAATGGGATGCCGGTCGCGATCAGCGCGTCGGGCAGATCGCGTCGCGACGAGACGCGCAACCGGGCATCCTGCAGCCAGGCGCCCTTGCCCTTTTCCGCCCAGAAGCTCTCGTCGGTCAGCGGCTGATAGACCAGAGCGGTCGTGATCTCACGCTTGCCGTTCGCCATCGGCTCCTCGACCGCGATCGAGATCGCGAAATGCGGGATGCCGTGGAGGAAGTTCGAGGTGCCGTCGAGTGGATCGATGATGAAGCGCGGCTTGTTCGGATCGCCGGCGATCTCGCCGCCTTCCTCGGCCAGGATCGACCAGTCAGGCCGCGCCCTGCGCAGTTCCTCGACCAATGTCTCCTCGGCGCGCTTGTCGGCCATCGACACGAAATCGGCCGGCCCCTTGCGGCTGACCTGGAGGTGCTGGACCTCGTTGAAGTCGCGACGCAGACGCGGCGCCGCCTTGCGCGCGGCGCGCTCGATGACGGTGAAAATGCCGGAATGGGAAGGCAATCTATCGCTCCAAAATCACTCCTCTCCCGCTTGCGGGAGAGGGAGGGGCCCGCCGCCGGAGGCGGTGGGAGGGTGAGGGTCTTCTTTCTTCGACGTCAGGACTGAAGAAGGAAGAAGACCCTCACCCAACCCTCTCCCGCAAGCGGGAGAGGGCTTACAATATCAGTCCGCCCGGCGAACGTAGGTCTGCTCATACACATCGACAACGATCCGCGTCCCCGCGGCAATATGCGGCGGGACCATGATGCGGACGCCGTTGTCGAGGATCGCCGGCTTGTAGCTCGACGATGCGGTCTGGCCCTTCACCACCGCATCGGCCTCGACGATCGTCGCCTCGATCGTGTCGGGCAGCTGGACGCTGATCGGATCGTCGTCGTGCAGTTCCATCACCACGTCCATGCCGTCCTGCAGGAACGCGGCGGCGTCGCCCAGCAGGTCGCGCGGCAAGGTGGTCTGCTCGTAGGTGTCCTTATCCATGAACACCAGGCTGTCGCCCTCGGCGAACAGGAACTGGAAGTCCTTCGTATCGAGACGGACGCGCTCGACGGTCTCGGCCGAACGGAAGCGGACATTGTTCTTGCGGCCATCGCGCAGGTTCTTCAGCTCGACCTGCATATACGCCCCACCCTTGCCGGGCTGGGTGTGCTGAATCTTGACGGCGCGCCAGATGCCGCCTTCATATTCGATGATATTGCCGGGACGAATGTCCACGCCACTGATCTTCATGCGATGTACCTGCTGGAAAGAGCGAAACCGCGCCTTTAGCCAGCCGGCCCCGATCCGGCAAGCACCGCGCCGAACGCGCGCACCGCCGCCGCCTCGTCTTCGCTCCATATCGCGCTCGATACCGCGAGGAAATCGGCGCCCGCCGCCACCAGCGGCGCGGCGTTTTCGGGGGTGATCCCGCCGATCGCGACGCAGGGCAATTCGAACAGGGCCGACCACCAGCTGAGGATCACCGGTTCGGGCCGATGCTTCACGTCCTTGGTCGGGGTCGGATAGAAGGCACCGAACGCGACATAGTCCGCACCCGCATCCCCCGCTTCCATCGCCAAATGCCGGCTGTCGTGGCACGTCACGCCGATCTGGACATCCGGGCCGAGCACCGACCGCGCCTCGCGCGGATCGCCATCTTCCTGGCCGAGATGGACGCCATCAGCGCCCAACCGCTTGGCCAGCGAGACGCTGTCATTGACGATGAACGCGACCTCGCGATCGGCGCAGATGCGCTGGAGCGGCTCAGCCAGCCTGGCAGCCTCGTGCTGGTCGACGTCTTTCACGCGAAACTGGAACGCCGCCACCGGCCCGGCATCAAGCGCGCGCGCCAGGCGGTCCGGAAACGCGCCGCCGACGTCGAGCGGCGAAATCAGATAGAGCTGGCAAGGCGGCCGTCGCACATCACGTTTGAACGAGGTGGCGAAATTCGGATCGAGCGGGCCGAGCGGGTCTTCAGTGTCCATCCGCCGCCCCTAAGCCGTGTCCTTCCGACCGGCAACCACTCCCCTTCTCAGTTTCAATCGACCACCGCGATCAGGAAGCCGTCCCATTTCTTGATGCCGACCGTCTGCACCGCGGTCGCGGTCAGTCGCGGTTCGCGACCGACCTCCTCGAACAGTCTGCGCGTTCCCTGGATGCGCTCGTCGCCGCTCGCCGCATCGAGCACCCCGCCCTCGCGGATCACGTTGTCGACCACGATCGTGGTGCCGGGGCGCGACATGGCGAGCGCGGCGCGGACATAAGCGGGGTTGTTCTGCTTGTCGGCATCGATGAACACGAAATCGAACGGAGCCTCGTTGGCCGCGATCATCGCCTGGAGCGAGTCGAGCGCCGGACCGGTGCGGATATCGACACGGTCGCCGAGCCCAGCTTTGGCAACGTTATTGCGCGCAACGTCCGCATGATGCGGATCGATCTCCAGCGAGATCAGCTTGCCATCCGCGGGCAGCGCCCGCGCCAATTCGATCGTCGAATAGCCGCCGAGCGTGCCGATTTCGAGAATGCGCCGCGCGCCCGCCATCCGCGCGAACAGATGGAGCATCCGGCCCTGCGCGGGCGACACATCGATGTCCGGCAATCCGCCGGCAGCATTGGCCGCGAGCGCCGCCGAAAGCGCGGGGTCGTCGCCGAGCAGACGATCCGCGATAAAGGCGTCGACGGCGCTCCAGCCCGGATTTTGCTCTCCGACTCGCTCGACCATGGCAATCCTCCCGACTGAGGCGGCGCTTACCGCGCTGCGCCCTTTTCTCCCTCGGCCATGCTGCGTCAATGCGACAATAGTGAAGTCATGACTTGACTAATTATCGGCAGGCGAATATTGAAGCAACGACTTCACTAAAGGAGCGAGTTATGCCGGACGGACATGTCACTCACGCCACCTTCACGATCGAGCGCAGCTACAAGGCGGACCCCGCGAGGGTGTTCGAAGCGCTCAGCGATCCTGCCATCAAGCGCCAATGGTATGCAGCGAACGATCAATCCGAACTCGTCGCCTTCGGGAGCGACTTCCGCCCCGGCGGGGCGCAACATCTCGGCTACAGATTTGGCGACAACAGCCCCTTTCCCGGCGTGTCGCTAACCGACGACAGCATTTTCCAGGCGATCGTCCCAGGCAGCCGGATCGTCACGACCGGCATGATGGCGATCGGCGGGGCGCCGATGTCGGTGTCGCTGACGACGTTCGAGCTCATCCCCAATGGCGAGGGCACCGATCTGGTCTGCACCAATCAGGTAGCCTTCTTCGAAAATGCCGACGGCCCGGTGATGCGCGAGCATGGCTGGCGCGTCCTGCTCGACAAATTGGGCGAGGTGATCGAAGGCTGAGCGGGTGACGCCCGATCTCGACCGATTGTTCCAGGCTCTGGGGGACCCGACCCGCCGCGCGATCGTCGATCGCCTGGCGGAAGGGCCGGCATCGGTCTCTCGGCTCGCCGAGCCATTGAGCGTCACGGTAACCGCGATCGCCCAGCATTTGCAGGTGCTCGAGCAATGCGGCGTGGTGCGCACCGAAAAGGTCGGGCGCGTGCGGACGGCATCTTTGGTGCCGGACGGCCTGACGCCGGTCGAACGCTGGGCGCGCGAGCGGCGGTCGATGCTCGAAAAACGGCTCGATCGTCTCGCCGAGATCCTCGGCGAAGGCGATTAGGCCGCGACTTTGTCGACCGATGCGTCGTAAATCTCGTCGATCGCCTCGGCCAGCGCGCGGTCGAATTCCTCGTCGCTCATCTGGTGACGCAAATCCTCGAGCAGCGCGCGGCTGAAGCTCGCGATAATGCCCCGATTCTTCGCCAGCTCGGCGCAGGCATCGGTCCGGTTATACCCGCCCGACAGCGCGACAACGTGCAGCACCCGCTGATGCTCGACCAACGGCAGGAACAGGCCGGGTTCGGCGGGCAGCGACAGCTTGAGCATTACCTTGTCGTCGCCCGGCATGGCGTCGAGCGCCTTGAGAATCTCCTCGAGCAGGATCGCATCGGCCTCCGCACGCTCCGGGCTCTTGATGTTCACCTCGGGCTCGATGATCGGCATCAGGCCGTGGCTCAGCACTTGCCGCGCGATCTCGAACTGCTGTGCGACGATCGCGGCAATGCCTTCGCGGTTGGCGAGATTGACGACCGACCGCTCCTTGGTCCCGAACATGCCGAGCCCGCGCGCACGCTCGAGCAAAGCGTCAAGCCCCGGCATCGGCTTCATCAGCTGGACGCCATTGACCTCCGCCTCCAGGCCCTTGTCGATCTTGATGAACGGCACGACGCCAATATCGTGGAGCGCCTGGGGCACCGGCTTGCCATTGGCCTGGCCATCCATGGTGCGCTCGAACAGGATCGCGGCGATCACCTTTCCGCTGGCAAAGGCCGGCGCGGTGATGATCCGCACGCGCATCTGGTGGATCAGATCGAACATCTCTTCATCGCTCGACCACGCGCCTTCCTCGATGCCATAGCCTTTGAGCGCCTTGGGGGTCGACCCGCCGCTCTGGTCGAGCGCGGCGATGAAGCCGTGTCCGGTGGCAATCTTGGCGGTCATTTCAGCGGTCTGCATGGTCGTTTCCCGTCTGTGCATACGTATGTGTGGCGGCTGTTAGACAGCGTCCGGCGGCTCCGCAATGGGCCGATGATCGCTGTAACCGGTTAGATGCCTTCCACCCGTCCAAAGCCGTCCTGATGCGCCCAAACAATGTCTCCTTTTTGGAGCTTTCGCCCAATTGACCTGCTGCGGCGGCGCGCTCACGTTGGTATCGGGTCGACAAGGGGGTAGTTATGGGGCGGATCGCAAGCACAGCGAGGATGATCGTCACGGCGGCGGCGCTCGCCACTGCGACAATCGGCATGCCGGTTGCCGCGGGCGAAAAAATGAAGGTCGGCGACCCCGCGCCCGATTTCACGCTTACCTTGATCGACGGGACCAAGGTCACGCGCGACGAGCTCCGCGGGAAGGTCGTCGTGCTCAATTTCTGGGCGACGTGGTGCGTGCCGTGCCGCACCGAATTGCCGACACTTGATGCTTATTACAACCAGCGCAAGGAGGCGGGGCTCCGCGTATTCGCGGTGACGACCGAGGATTCGCTACCCGCCTATCAGCTCAAGCAGTTGTTCTCGGTTATGCACATCCAGCCGGTCCGCAAGGTCAAGGGACCGTATGACGTGATAGGCAACGGCGTCCCGACCAATATCGTGATCGGGCGCGACGGCCGCGTGCGCTACGCCAAGGCCGGCGCTTTCGATCTCGATATGCTGAACCAACTCCTCGTGCCGCTGCTGCGCGAGCCTGCGCCCACGACCTAACATGCGCCTGTTCCGGCAGATATCCACGCTGTTCACGGCCGCCGCGCTGGCGACGCCTGCGATCGCCGGAGCACCCGGCTTGCCCGGCGCGATGACGCTGACCGGTGGGCAGCGCTTGACGCTCGGCGACCTGCGTGGGCGCGTCGTTGTGATCAATTATTGGGCGAGCTGGTGCGTGCCATGCCGGACCGAGATCCCTCTCCTCGCCCGCTATTATCGCCAGCATCTGTCGCAGGGCCTGGTCGTGATAGGCATTTCGGTCGATCCAGGCGCCAACGGCAAGGGTCAGGCGACGGCGACTTCGATCCCCTACCCCCAGGCGACCTGGGTCGCGGGCGCCGACATCGCGGTTTCGGCGGTGCCGATGAGCTATGTGATCGATCGCCACGGCCGCGTCCGCTATGAGAAAGCCGCCGCCTTCACCGCGCGGAGCCTGGACGCCGTCGTCAACCCGCTACTTGTCGAGCGTTAGGAGCTTAACGCCTTAACACCCGGAAGTTCCTTGCCTTCCATCCATTCGAGGAAGGCCCCGCCCGCGGTCGACACAAAGGTCATGTCGCCGGCGACACCCGCCTGGTTGAGCGCGGCGACGGTATCGCCGCCGCCGGCTACCGACACCAGCGAGCCTTCACGCGTCAGCGCCGCTACCGTCTTCGCCAGCGTCATCGTCGCCACGTCGAATGGTGGTGTTTCGAACGCGCCGAGCGGGCCGTTCCACACCAGCGTGCGGCAATTCTTGAGTACATCGCCCAGCGCCTCGGTCGCCGCCGGACCGATGTCGAGAATCATCTCGTCGCTCGCGACTTCATGGACGTTGACCGTGCGCGTTTCAGGGTTCGGCCTGAACTCCTTCGCGACCACCACGTCATAGGGCAGATGGATCGTGCAACCGGCGGTCTCAGCCGCGTCGAAAATCTCTTCCGCCGTGCCAGTCAGATCATGCTCGGCCAGGCTCTTGCCGACATCGACGCCGCGCGCGGCGAGAAACGTATTGGCCATGCCGCCGCCGATGATCAGATGATCGACTTTGGTGACCAGATGCTTGAGCACGTCGAGCTTGCTCGAAACCTTGGCCCCGCCGACCACGGCTGCGACCGGATGCTCGGGATCGCCCAGTGCCTTGTCGAGCGCGTCGAGCTCGGCTTCCATCTGTCGGCCCGCGAATGACGGCAACCGGTGCGCCAGCCCTTCGGTCGAGGCGTGCGCGCGGTGTGCGGCGGAGAAGGCGTCGTTGACGTAATAATCGCCGAGCGCGGCCAGCCGCTCGATCGTCTCGGGCGCGTTCTTTTCCTCGCCTGGATCGAAGCGCGTATTCTCGAGGATCGCAACATCGCCGTCTTTGAGCGTCGCGATCGCCTCGGCCGCGCCCTCGTCGTCGATGAAGCGCACCGGCCGGCCGAGCACTTGCTCGAACGGGCGGGTGACGAGCGCCAGACTCATCCCGGGATTACGCTGGCCCTTGGGCCGCCCGAAATGCGCGAGGATCAGGACCTTGGCGCCCTTGTCGGCGAGCTCGGCAACGGTCGGCACCGCGGCGCGCAGCCGGGTATCGTCGGTGACCTGGCCGTCGGCCATTGGCACGTTGAGATCCTCGCGGACCAGCACACGCTTGCCCGCGATGCCACCCATGTCGTCAAGCGTCTTGAAGTTGCGCGCCATTTATACCTCCGTCACCCCAGCGAAAGCTGGGGTCTCTGGCCGTATTTCCTACCACGAGATGCCAGCTTTCGCTGGCATAACGCTGATTTCTCAGATCAACGCCGCCATCGCCTTGGCAGTGTCGACCATGCGGTTCGAGAAGCCCCATTCATTGTCGTACCAGCTGAGAACGCGAACCAGCTTGCCTTCGAGCACCGCGGTTTCGAGGCTGTCGACGGTCGACGAAGCGGGCGAGCCCATCAGGTCGATCGAGACGAGCGGCTCGTCGGTGTAATCGAGCACGCCCTTGAGCTTGCCTTGCGACGCTGCCTTCAGCGCGGCGTTGATCTCTTCCTTGGTCACGTCGCGCTTCGGCGTGAAGGTCAGGTCGATCAGCGACACGTCGGGAACAGGTACGCGGATCGCCGAGCCGTCGAGCTTGCCCTTCAATTCGGGCAGCACCTCAGCGACCGCGCGGGCGGCGCCCGTGGTGGTCGGGATCATCGACATCGCCGCCGCCCGCGCACGGCGCAGGTCGGAATGGATCTGATCGAGGATCTTCTGATCGTTGGTATAAGCGTGAACCGTGGTCATCAGGCCGCGCTCGATGCCGAATTCGTCATTGAGCACCTTGGCGACCGGCGCCAGACAATTGGTCGTGCACGACGCGTTCGACACGATATTGTGGTCGGCGGTCAGCTTGTCGTGATTGACGCCATAGACGACGGTCAGGTCGACATTCTTGCCGGGCGCCGAGATCAGCACCTTCTTGGCGCCGGCATCGATATGCTTCTGGCAAGCGTCACGATCGGTGAAGAAGCCGGTGCATTCGAGCACCAGGTCGACGCCCAGTTCCTTGTGCGGCAAATTGCCCGGATCGCGCTCGGCGGTGACGCGGATGCGCTTGCCGTCGATCACCATGTCCTGGCCTTCGGCATGAACTTCGCCGGGCCATTTGCCGTGGACCGAGTCGCGCTTGAACAGCCAGGCATTGGCCTTGGCGTCGCCCAGATCGTTGATCGCCACCAGGTCGAGACCGGTATCGCCTTGCGCGAGCATCGCGCGCGCTACCAGACGCCCAATCCGTCCGAACCCGTTGATCGCAACCTTCACCGCCATGTTGTTTCGCTCCTTGAGCTGCTGATGCCGGCACGCGCGAATGGGGCCGGTCGGTCGCGGCTGCCTTTGGGGATGCCGGGGCGGCGCGTCAACCGTCAGGGCCGCGTATTTGCTCCCGGATCGGCCGCAATGGCGCCGATCACAACGTCATCGACTAGCTCGTCGCGGTGCGACGCATTGGCTTGAGGCGATCGCTGGCGGCGAGCCCGAGCCCTTTGCGCGGCGAAACGATCTTGTCGCGCCCCCCCGCCGTGCTATCTCCCCCCGATGGCAGACGCTTCCCCGACCGATCGGATCGACGCCGCGCTCGCCCGCATCGAACGCGCCGTCGCGGCGCGCGACAGGAGCGCGCAGGACCTGAAGACACGACACGAATCGCTGCGCGCCCGCGTCGGCGAAGCGATCGCCGCGCTCGATGCGCTGGGCGCGCGAAATGGCTGAGGTCACGCTGACGATCGGCGACCGCCGCCACAACGTCGCTTGCCGCGATGGCGAGGAAGCCCAGCTTCGTCGATTGGGAGAAATGCTTGACCAGCGCTGGGCGATGGCCAACCGCGCCTCGGGTGGTCTCAACGCCGAGCGCACCATGCTGCTGATCGCGCTGATGCTCGCCGACAGCCTCGATCAGGCGGAAAACCGCCCCTCGGCGGATGGCGGCCCTAGCCCCGCTTTTCTCAACCGCCTCGCCGATCGTCTCGAAGCGCTTGCCGAGACCCTTGAGAAACCGGCACCGAGCGCCTAGATTCATGGCCGGCGGGTACTGCCCGATACGAGCCTTTATTATCCCTGAGGCTATTCATCATCCATGGGGGCTGTCCCTGTCCGGATCCTGGTCCGACGCATATGGCCCCCACCTGACGTACCGTGCGTCAGAGGATAACCCGGCAAACGGTCTACGGTGGTCCCGCCACTCCATCGGATCATGACAATCAGCAACAAACAGGCATTGCGGGCGCGCCTCCGCGCCGCGCGCGACGCCTTCGTCGCCGGCAAGCCGTCGCCGATCGCGGTACCGGACGCCTTCCACGCGCGGCTCGATCGCGGTCTGACCGTCACTTCCTATGTCCCGATCGGCAGCGAAGCCGATCCCTCGCCGCTCGCGCGCGCCGCGGTCGAGGCGGGATGCGTTCTTGCCCTCCCCCATGTCACGGTGCGCAGCGAACCGATGCGCTTCCTGGCTTGGGAAACCGAGGCCGCGCTGGAGGCCGGCCCGTTCGGCCTCAGCCAGCCCTCGGCGCTGGCTGCCGAATTGCGCCCCGACATCATCCTGACCCCGATGCTCGCGTTCGACGCAAAGCTCGATCGACTCGGCCAAGGAGCAGGCTATTATGACGGCGCGTTCGCGCGCTTTCCCGACGCATGGCGCGTCGGTGTCGCGTGGAGCGTCCAATTGGTCGAGGACTTGCCGGTCGATCCATGGGACATGCCACTGCACGCCGTCATTACCGAACAAGGATTGATTACACGATGAACCCGCCGCCGACACCGCGCTGGCAAAAGCCGGTGGGCATGCTCGCCATCCTGGTGCTGATCGCGATCTGGTGCATCGCGGTGGTCAGTCTGTCGCCCTGGGTTGGGCACTGGCCGGCACTGGCGCAACTGCTGTTCTACATCGTGACCGGAATCGTGTGGCTCTGGCTGCTGCCGATGCGGCGCATGCTGCGCTGGATGGAAACCGGGCGCTGGCGCTGACGTCCGCGACGATCATTCATCTCGAGAAGTCCACGCCGAAAATGGCGCGAGTGACGGGGCTCGAACCCGCGACCTCCGGCGTGACAGGCCGGCGCTCTAACCAACTGAGCTACACCCGCTTGGAAGCGTGAGGCGCGGCCACTAAGCGAGCGGCCCCCCAGTGTCAACAGCGGTCAAATCAGTTTTGTCGCACGCCCCAGCGGCCGCGCTTGCGCTCGCTGACCAAGGTGCCGTGCTCGAACAGGAAACCGGCGATGTCGGGCTTGCCCGCTGCTCCGATCACGGTCTGCATGATGATCAAGAGCGGCACCGCGAGCAACGCGCCCGGCGTTCCCCACACCCAGCTCCAGAAGCTCAACGAGATCAGGATCAGCACCGGGCTGATCGTCAGGCGATGACCGACGATGAACGGCGTGACCGCATTGGCCTCGAGCAAGTGGCAACCGATCATGATGCCGGCAGGCATCAGCGCCACCCAGATGTCGGGAAAGGTCATCAACCCGCCGACCGCGAGTAGCAACGCCGCGACGATCGGCCCGAAATAGGGAATATAATTGAGCAAGGTGACGATGCCGCCCCACATCAGCGGATAGGGCATGCCGATCAGCCACAAGGCGCCCGAGACGATCAGCCCGAGCACGATGTTGATCGCGGTGATCGTGCCGAGATAAGCGGAGACGTCGTCGACCACGTCCTGGATCACGCGCGCGGTCGCCATCGCGCCGCCGAAGCTCGCGCGGCTGGTGATCGTCCGGCGCCGCGTCCGCGTCCAACCGGCGAGGAAGAAGAACACCACCAGCACCCCGAAGAATATCTGCACCAGTGCGGTCGGCGCGGAGGTGGCGATGAGATCGAGCAGCGAACTCGGCGGCGACACCGAGGTCGTGGCGCGGACCTTGGGAATGGTGGCGATATGCGCCGCCGCCTTGTTGATGTATTTTTCGAGGCTCGCATAGAGATCGAGCACCGGCGCCAGATTGGCCTGGATCCGGTCGATCCGCTCGGGCAAGCGGCGGAAGAACTCGATCGCCGGGACGACGATCGCAGCCAGCGCCACGTTCGCCGCGGCCAGGAACGTCAGCACGCAGATCAGCGCCGCGAGCCAGGACGGCAGCCGCCGCCGCTCGAGCCATTCGAGCACCGGGATCAGCGCGATCGAGATGACCAAAGCGATCGTGATCGGCAGGAAGAATTCGGCGCCGGCCTTGAGCGCGAACGGCAGGCCGATCACCAGCCCGACGCCAGCGATCAGCGTCAGCGCAGCGAGCAGGCGATCGCGCCTGGGGTCGATTACCGGCGGCGGACTATCGTCGGTCGACGCCGGCGTCTCGGGCGCGCTCGGCGCAACGGCAGCGGCGCCCCCAACCGTCGCCGACAAACTCGCCCCCGTGCCGCTCTCGCCATTACTCATAGCGCTTCCGTAGCGCCATTGGCGGGCAAAGTAATCCCGGCTAGCGTCAGGAGATGAGCGAGAAGCTGCTGATCATCGACGAAGGCACCACTTCCACCCGTGCGATGCTGTTCGCGCCCGACGGCCAATGCCTGGGCAGCGAATCGGCCGACCTGACGCAGCATTACCCCTCCCCCGGACTGGTCGAGCACGATGCGGCCGAAATCTGGGATCGGACCTTCGCCTGCGCACGGAAAATGGTCGAGCTGGCGGGCGGAGCCGAGGCGGTAGCGGCGATCGGCATCACCAACCAGCGCGAGACGGTGGTGTTCTGGGACAAACAGACCGGCGAACCACTGGCGCGGGCGATCGTCTGGCAGGACCGGCGCACGGCGTCATGGTGCCGCGAGCTCAAGGAGGCCGGGCACGAGCCGACGGTCCAGGCCCGCACCGGGTTGCTGCTCGACCCCTATTTCTCGGGATCCAAGATCGGCTGGGCGATGGCCAATTGGCCGCAGCTCAAGGCCGCGGGCGACCGACTGGCGGTCGGCACGATCGATTCGTGGCTGGTGTGGAAACTGACCGCGACCAAGGGCCGAGGCGGGCTGCACATCACCGATGCGACCAATGCCAGCCGCACGGCGCTGATGGCGATCGGCAGCGGGCATTGGGACGACGGGCTGATCGAGCTGTTCGACGCGCCGCGCCAGGCGCTTCCAGAAATCGTCGATTGCGCGGGCAATTATGGAACCACGAGCCTGTTCGGCGCGCCGATTCCGATCTGCGGCATGGCCGGCGATCAGCAGGCGGCGACGATCGGCCAGGCCTGCCTGACGCCGGGCGACACCAAGGCGACGTTCGGCACCGGCGCGTTCGTGCTGACGCAATATGGCGCGCATCAGCCGACATCGAAGAATCGGCTGCTCGCGACGGTGGCTTGGCAACTCGGCGGCCGCCGCGCTTACGCGCTGGAAGGATCGGTGTTCGTCGCCGGCAGTCTGATCCAGTGGCTGCGCGATTCGCTCAAGCTGATCGCCGCCGCCGACGAAACCGAGGCGTTGGCGCGGTCGGTCCCGGACAATGCCGGAGTCTATCTGGTCCCCGCGCTGTCGGGCCTGGGCGCACCATGGTGGGAAGCAGAGGCGCGCGGCTGCATGTCGGGGCTCAGCTTCACCGCCACGCGCGCGCACATCGTCCGCGCCGCACTGGAGGCGATGGCGCACCAGGCCAACGACCTGAAGACAGCCTTCGCCGCCGATGGCGCCGACTGGACGACGCTCAGGATCGACGGCGGCATGGTCGCCAATGATTGGATCGCGCAGGATCTCGCCGACATGCTCGAGGTCGAGGTGGAGCGGCCGGTCTTCGCCGAAACCACCGCGCTCGGCGCGGCGATGCTGGCGGGCGTCGGCATCGGCTTGTTCAAGGATCTGAAGGCGGCGTCAGCCATGCGCGGCAAACTGGACGCTTTTCATTCCGCTTTGGCCGCCGACGCCCGGCAGACCCGGCTCGATGGCTGGGCAGCGGCGGTCAAATCGGTGATCGCCGCCGCGCACTGACGCCATGCCCGGTCGCGCGCTTATGGTGTGCGGGTATGATTGTCGAAATAGAGGTAGTCGGACTGAAATTCGCCGGTCGAGGCGAGGCGATCGAAATCCAGCATCGTGACGATGCGATCCGATACCTCGACCATGCCCGCCTCACGCAGCACGCGTAGAGTGCGATTGACGTGGACCGAGGTCAGTCCGCATGCCTCGCCGAGGTCCTGCTGGGTCAATGGCCAGGCGAAAGCGTTATCCTCGACCAGCCCGACCGCATCGAGCCGCGTATAGGTTTCGCACAACATGTGCGCGACGCGGCCCACAGCGTCGAGCCGGCCCAGCCGGAAAATCCATTCGCGATGCATGGCGGCATCGAGCAGGGTCGAGAACCACAACACGCGTCCCAGATGTGGCAGGCGCTCGATGATCTGCGTCAGCTTGTCGTGCGGCGCATAGGCGACGGTGCACTCGCTCAACGTCGCGATATCGTGATCGAGCCGTTGCAGCGGATAACCATGCAGATCGACGAAATCGCCCGGCGTCTGGATGCTGACGAGCTGCCGGTGGCCGTCCGACCCGTCCATATAGCGGCACATGAACCCCGAGATGAGAAAGGTCGACCGCGTGACGACATCGCCCCGGCTAGTCACCACCTTGCGCCGCGGCAGCGTCACCGGCGCGGTCAGGACGCTCTCGATTGCCTCCTTTTCGTCATCACTCAACTCGCGGCGACGGCGGCCGCGCAGGAAATTGTCTGTCAGCATGATCGTTTTCGAACCTCTTCGCTTGCGTAACGATCGTGCGCGCGCCTTGGTTTCGTCATGAGAAAAAGCGATAGCGGCACGATGAAGACGATTGGCCTGATCGGCGGCATGAGCTGGGAAAGCTCGGCACAATATTATGCGATCATCAATCGCGCCGTTCGCGACCGGCTCGGGGGTTCGCATTCGGCCAAGATCCTGATGCACTCGCTCGATTTCGGCGAAATCGAACGACTTCAGCACGATGGCGATTGGTCCTCGCTAACCGTCCAAATGGTGGATGTCGCAAAACGCATTCAGGCCGGTGGCGCCGATTTCGTCCTGATCTGCAGCAACACGATGCATCTGATGGCCGACGCCATGGCAGCCGAAATCGATATTCCCTTGCTCCATGTCGTCGATCAGACATCGGCGGCCATCGTCAAAGCGGGGCTGAAGCGCGTCGGACTGCTCGGTACCGCCTTCACGATGGAAAGGCCGTTCTATCGCGACCGGCTCGCCGCGGCGGGGCTCGAGGTGCTTATCCCCAGCGACGCGGATCGGCGCGATGTCCATCGCGTGATCTATGAGGAATTGGTCGCGGGTAAGTTCGAGCCAGTTTCGCGCCAGATCTATCGCGAGGTGATCGCGCGGCTCGTCGAACGCGGCGCCCAGGCGATCGTGCTGGGCTGCACCGAAATCATGCTGCTGGTGGACCAGTCGGACAGCGCGGTGCCGTTGTTCGATACGACCAGCCTTCATGCGCTCGCGGCGGTCGACCTGGCGCTCGGCTGATAACCGGGGGCAGTCGCCTGCCCCCGGCCCCGCCGAATGGCCGTCTATTTGCGGGCTGCGACTGCTTCCGTCCGCTGGTCGGGCGCCAGCGCGCGGTCGCTGATCGACCATAAAGCATCGACGCCGATCTTGCCGTTCAGCACGGCATTGTTGAGCGCGAAGATGTCGAGCGCGCTCGGACCGCCGGGCGCTTCATATTCGGTGCTCGACGCCGGCCACGCCGCGCGGTGATGGCAATTCATGCAATTGGTCTTGATCGGATGGTCGGCGGCGAGTTCGATATAGGGATTGAACGCCACCGGCCATTGGTTGCTGCCCGAACTCGCGGGAATGCCATAGGTCGCCGCCATCAGATAATTGCGCCACGGCCCCGGCGCGTCGACCGACGACAGGTTCGGCCGGTCGGCAGCATGGGGATTGATGCCGGGCGAATCGTTCCACCACACCGATTGGAACGTCCAGGCCGGCTGTTCCTTGGTCATGATGTGCATTGCCACCAGGATCAGATAGTCGCCCTGCTGGAACATCCGGCCATAAGCATAATAAGCCGAGGCATCGAGTATCGCGCGATCGCATTGCGCCATTGTCGAGAGATCGGGTTTGTAATTGTAGAAGCGGTCGACCCCGACCACGCGCGGCTTGGCATAGGTGTTGGGCCCGAGCGGCTTGCCGTTCATCGTCACGCCGTGGAGGAAACTGACCGAGGACGGGATGACTTGCGCCGCCGGCGTCGTGGTCACCGCCACCGCTTTCGGCCATTTCTTCTGGATTTCGAAGCCGGCATAGACACCGTCGTCCGACGCCGGATCGTCCCAGATCGGCAGCGCGGTGAACTGGCCCGCCGCCACCGGCCACATCATCGGCTTGAGCACGATCGAGCCATCGGGCATCGCCGCCATCTGCTTGGTCTGGTTGGCCGGCGGGATCAGCCCGTTGAGCGTCGACTGCAGATAAAGCTTGTTGTTGCGGATCCAGTCGAAAGCGGGCTGGTTGTAGATGACCCCCGCCACCATCACGTCGCCGTTATTCTGCAGGGTCGGGCCGTTCGCCAGAGCGTAGTCGGCGGGCGTCGTTCCCTGCAGACACGGCGTGCCCGTGTAGCGATCGACCACCGGCTGCGGCACGGCATAGGTCGGCGAGACAGGGAAGTTGATCGGGTCGGTCCCAGTACTCGCTCCGTTGTTGAGCTTGAACTTGCGCATCGGGACGGTAGCGACCGCCGGCTGGGTCTTGGCGAGCTTGGCGGTGACCGCGGGGTCGGGCGCGAATGCCTGGGTTTCGGTGCACCAGCTTTGCCAGATCGGCTTGCCGCCGGCCATCGTGTTGAGCGCTGCCCAGACGTTCCAGCCGTGCTGGCGTGTGCGGGCGACGTCGCCGCTCGTCACCCAGCCTTCGACCGTGGCGGCCTTTTGCGGATAGTCGAACCCCGACGGGATATTCCGCGGCGTCGGGCAAGTGGCGTTGGCCATATTCGTCGCGGGCTTGGTAGACGACGTCTTCATCGTGCACGCAGCGGCGAAGACCAGCATCGCGCCGATCAAGGCGGCCGATTGGAATGGGCGGCGAACAGCGAAGCGCATCATGGCATCCCCCCGTATTTATGGGAGAATGTTACGCCTTCGGTCGCCGGCAAGCCAGCAAGGAAGCCACCATTCCGGACGGATTCCGTTGGAGCGCCCCCCCCCCGCGCACGCTTGTGGTGAGCACCGTCGCACGCGGCGTCGAACGGGCCGGCTTGAGGCCTCGGATTGACTTCCAACTCGCGCCCAGCCCTATTGTCAGCCGTTCGGGACAGCGTCGTCGGGCGCCTATAGCCTGCGTGCATCGAACCCCAACGGACCGCGATTGACTCGCGGCACCCGACATCGCTTGATGTAGCGGACGAGCTGGGGAGCACGATGACCACTAATACGGCGCCGCCGCGGGTCACCGCTTCCCAAGTCGTGGGAGTCACGCTCGGCAACGCACTCGAATTCTACGATTTCCTGATCTTCACCTTCTTCGCGGTCGAGATAGGCCACACCTTCTTCCCGGCCACCGACCCGCAGTCGAGCTTGCTCGCGGCGTTGGCTACGTTCGGCGCGGGGTTCCTGACGCGACCGCTTGGCGGGCTGGTGATCGGCGTGCTTGGTGATCGGCTCGGGCGCCGGCCGATGATGCTGTTGTCGTTCGCGCTGATCGGTGTCGCCAGCCTGGGCGTGGCGCTGACGCCCTCCTACGCCGCCATCGGCATCGCCGCGCCGCTGCTGGTGCTGTTCTGGCGCCTGGTCCAGGGATTCGCGCTGGGCGGAGAGGTCGGCCCAAGCACTGCGTTCCTGGCGGAAGCGGCACCGCCGCATCGCCGCGGCCTGTACGTCTCGATGCAGATGTTCGGGCAGAATGTAGCGGTCCTGGTCGCCGGACTGATCGGACTCGCGCTGGCGCAAGTGATGGACGATGCAACGCTCGCGAACTGGGGATGGCGGATCGCACTGGCGCTCGGCGTTGGCGTTGTCCCGATCGGGCTCATGCTCCGGCGGACATTGCCCGAGACCCTCCCCAGCGACGCTCCGGCACCGCGGCTTCGCGACTATCGCCGCATCGCCATCATCGCTTTCGTGGCGCTGCTGTCCGGGGCGGTCATGGCCTATATCACTAATTATTTGACCACTTTCGCTACAACCACGCTCCACTTGCCGCCGAGTACTGCTTTCTGGGCGACGATCGTGGTGGGGATCGGCGTCGGTGTTGCCACGATCGGGCTTATGCGTCGGCGGACATCGCCCGAGACCCTACCCGGCGATACCTCCGCGACGGGGGGGCCGCTGTTTCGCGACTATCGCCGTACCGCCATTATCGCCTTCGTGGCGCTGCTGTCGGGGACGATCATGACCTATGTCACCAATTATTTGACGACCTTCGCCAAGACGACACTGCACTTGCCGTCCGGCACGGCCTTCTGGGCGACAATCGCGGTGGGGATCGGCGGGACGATCGGCGCGCCGATCGGCGGCTGGCTGGCCGATCGCTACGGCCGGCGGCCGGCGATGATCTTGCCGATGCTGTTCGTCTGCCTGATCACCCTGCCCGCTTTCTGGTTGCTGACCATTGCGCCCGGCAAAGCGAGCCTGTTTCTGGTGGGATGCATATTGCGGCTGTCGATCGGCATCGCGTTGAGCGCGGTGCTGGTCCACATCACCGAGGACTTCCCCGCGCGCATCCGCTCGGGCGCGCTGGCGATCGTCTATGCGCTGGCGATCTCGATCTTTGGCGGATCGACCCAGTTCATGGTCGCCTGGCTGACCGGGATCACGAGCAACCCACTGGCGCCTGCCTGGTACATGGCCGGCGCGGCGCTGATCGGGGTTGTCGCGATGGCCTTCGCGCGTGAGACCGCCCCGTCAAAGGCGCCAGCCGCGCGCTGAGCACCTGCCCGGTCGTATTCGTCCTATATGGCCAGCCGAGCGCAATGGCAGGATGCATCGCGTCGCACTCACTCGGGACAACGCTGATGATCCGTGCCGCGCTCGTCGCCATCGCGCTGTTCGCCGGCGCGTTCCTTGTCTGGCCGCAGCGCGTGCGCGCCGAATTGCCGGGCTCGTGCCGCAGCGAAGGCTATCTCGCGCGCTTCGACCCCCGGCTGGGACCGCAGGATTGTGTGGTAATCGCCACCGCCGAGATCAATTGGCGCGGCGGCCATGCAACCTTGCGGGCGATCCGCCTGAGATCGACGACCATGCCCGACGAGGCGCAGGCCGCCGCCGACATGCGAGACGCCGCCGGGCGGATCGGCGGCGCGATGGACCGCATGGGCGGCGGCATGCAACTCGACGACGTCACCGTCCTGTTCAGCAATTATGCGTCGCCGCCGACGACATCGGGCGATCAGCAACTGGTCAAGGGCGCCTATATCGCCGCGGCCGGCCGGCCCTATGCCAACGAGTGCGCGGTCGGCTATTTCAAGGCAGGGCGCGCGCACGATTCGAACGATCTGGTCTTCACCGTGGCGCACGAAGTGTTTCATTGCATCCAGTGGAAGACCTGGCCCACTTCGCGCGAGGATGGCTGGCTGATCGAGGGATCGGCGGAATATTTCGGCTACCTCGCCAAGCCGGACTTCGGCGCTGGCTTCATTCCGCAGTTCGACGCGCACATCCAGCGCCACGCGCTGAACGAGATGGATTATCCCGCGGTGGTCTATTTCCTATGGCTCGGCGACAAGAACGGGCCGCGAGCGGTACGCGATTTCATCCCCGGCTATGATCTCGACATGGAATCGGCGCTTCCCGCCGACACCTGGCTGCGGTTCGGACAGGATTATTTCGACGGCAACATCAAGATGCCCGACCACAGGCTGTCGCTACCGTCGAGCCCTCAGATCACGACCACGCGATCGATCAACGCGACGACGCGGATCGCCTCTCCCGCTTACCCACCCTACTCGCTCAACGAGGAAATCTGGGCCTTCGCCGCCAACAAAAGATACGATCTGACCTATTCGCCACGCCCCGCTGACACGCGGATCACCTGGCGCAAGGACCAGGGTGGCGGCTGGGTACAACCGCTGACCAATTTATCGACCTGCGGCAACGAGCAGCGCTATCGCGTGCTCTACGTCAGCACCAACAGCTACGGCTACGGCAACACCAATGTCCGCGCGCAGCCGGCATCGGGCACCACCTGTTCATGCCCGATCGGGACTTGGGAGGAGACATCGGAGTCGCTGCACCATTATTTCGAGCAGACGTCGATGCCGGGCGGCGCGCCGCCCGAATATATATCGGGCGGGCGGCGGCTGACGCTCAATGCCGATCATACCGGATCGCTGGCCTATGAAGGCGTGATCACCGAGACGCACAGGGCGGCCGATTTCTGGCTGCGCCAGACCAAGACGGGCGGCACCCGATTCACGTGGAAGGTGCTCGACGGCAAGCTGCTGACCGTCCTGCAGCCCGGCGGCAACCTGCTCACCCTGTACAATGAATTACACTCGCCCGGCGGGACGACGATCGAAAACCGCCGCGCCGGCGCGCAATCGATCGGCCACAGCTTCTTCTGTGACGCATTGGGGCTTCACCTGCGCCAATTGCCCCGGCCGCCGAGCCCGATCCCGGGGATGCAAACCAATTTCAACGTCGACATGGATTTCGCCCCGGCAGGCTAAACGCCGACACCAACGCCGGTATCAACTCAAGCCGCTTGGCTCGCGCGATCCTCGAACAGCACCTTCAAATCCTTCTTCAGGATCTTGCCATTGGCGTTGCGTGGCAGCGTTTCGTGGACGAAGCGGATCGCCACCGGCGTCTTGAACGCCGCCAGTCGCTCACGCACCCAGGCCTGCAATTCCGCCTCGGTCGCGGTGGTGCCCGGCGCGAGATGGACCACTGCCGCCGGCTCCTCGCCCAACGTCCGGTGCGGGATACCGATCACCGCGGCGTCAGTCACCGCGGGATGCTCGTAGAGCGCGTTCTCGACCTCGGACGAATAGATATTCTCGCCACCGCGGATCACCATGTCCTTGGCGCGATCGACGATGAACAAGAAGCCCTCCTCGTCGAGCCGCGCGAGGTCGCCGGTGCGCACCCAACCGTCGACAAAGGTCTCGGCGCTCGCTTCGGGCTTGTTCCAATAGCCCTTCACGATCATCGGACCGCGCGCCCAAAGCTCACCCACTTCCCCGGTCGGCAACACCGTGACCCCATCCTCGGCACGAATTTCGAGGTCGGCGGTCGCTACCGGCGGACCGGCGCTGGTCGGGCGGTTGAGATAATCCTCGCTCGAATGGCTGGTGACGGTCGCCATGGTCTCGGTCATGCCCCAGCCATTGCCGGGGAGCGCGCCGAATTCCTCGTAGATCTTCTTGACCAGTTCGGGCGCCGACGGGGCGCCGCCATAAGCAATCGCTTCGATCGAGGAGAGATCATGTTTGTGGCGATCGGGATGTTCGAGCAATTGCCAGGCGATGGTCGGCACGCCGCCGGTCATGTTGACCTTTTCGCGCTCGATGATCTCCATCGCCTTCACGGTGTCCCATTTGCGCATGAAGATGGTGGTGCTGCCGCTAGCCATCGTCCCCATCAGCCCGGCCGAACAGGCCGTGACGTGGAACATCGGGATCACCGTCAGGCTGGTGCGCGGAATCGGGTCGGGAATCGGCTCGCCACGGCGAACGAAGCTGCGCGCGGCCGAGAAGCCGCCCGACATGATGTTGGTGACAAGGTTGCGGTGCGTCCCCAATGCCCCCTTGGGGTTACCGGTGGTGCCGCTGGTGTAGAAGATCGTCGCGTCGTCATCGCTATCGATTTCGACCCGCGGCCGATCGTCTGCCGGCAGGTCCGCCCAGCTTTTCGCTCCGCCGATAATGCTTTCGAGCGCGGTGGTCCCCGCGATCGGCGCTGGCGAGCGGGCAACGATCAGATGCTCGACGTTGGTCAGGGCTGAAAGATGTGGTCTGATCCGCTCGTAGCGCTCAGCGTCGACCAACAGCAATTTGGCGCCCGAATCATTGATGCCATATTCGAGCTCGGCACCCGTCCACCAGGCATTGAGCGGCACCGCGATAGCGCCGAGCGTCGTGATCGCGAAGAAGATCACCGGCCATTCGGGCAGGTTGCGAGTCGCAAAGGCGACGCGATCGCCTTTGCCGACGCCCATATCCTGAAAGGCGCGGGCGAGCACTGCCGTCGCGCGGTAATTTGCCTCGTAACTGACGCGTTCGTCCTCGAGGATCGTGAATAGCCGGTCGCCATGCGTGCGCGACAGATCGAGCAGGACGCCCAGATCGTGCGGCGCGTGTTTCCATATGCGCGTCGGCACGCCGCGAATCTCGATCGTCTCCATCTCGAACTTGGTGCCCGGTGCGGTCAGCGCGGCGGTCGCGTCCTTCAGCGAAACCCTGGGCCAGGCCGGATCGAGGGCGATAACGGGTTCGGGTGCGCCATTCATTGACAAGGATCCGCTCTCCAGCTTCGGCCATTGCAGGTCTCCGCCTGCGCGATTTCGCAACGTTAGAGTTGATTCGAGCGTCGCTCAAGGCAATAGAGAGTCGGAATTTGAAATAGGGGTATGGAAGAGCGATGCTGATGAAAGCGCCCGAAAAGCATGGCTTCGACGCCGCCCGCCTCAACCGCATTCCGGCATTCCTGAAGGAACGGTACCTCGATTCGGGCAAATTGCCGAACGCGCAGATACTGATCAGCCGCGACGGTGAGATCGTCCATTTCTCGAGCCAGGGCGCGGCGATCGAAGGCTCCGACAAGGCGATCGACGAGGGCTCGATCTTCCGCATCGCCAGCATGACCAAGCCGATCACTTCGGTCGGGTTCATGATGCTGGTCGAAGACGGCAAGGTCGCGGTCGACACGCCGGTCCATCACATCTTGCCCGAGTTCAAGGGAATCGGCGTCTATAATGGCGGCGGTGGCGGCGTCCCGTTCCTGCCGGTGACGCCGACGGCCGAGCCGATGCGGATGCTCGATTTGCTGCGCCACACCTCCGGTCTGACCTATGGTTTCCAGAACCGCACCAACGTCGATGCCGCCTATCGCGAGGGCAAGATCGACAATTGGCATGGCGGCAACGACCTCGATGGTTTCGTCGCGGCTTTGGGCAAACTCCCGCTCGAATTCTCGCCCGGCACCGCGTGGAATTATTCGGTGTCGACCGATGTGCTCGGCGCAGTGATCCAGCGCGTGTCGGGCATGCCGCTCGATCAATATTTCGCCGAGAAGATCTTCAAGCCGCTCAAGATGGACGATACCGGATTCGTCGTGCCCGACGGCAAGGTCGACCGGCTGACCGATTGCTACACCTTCGTCGCGGACAAAGGTCGCGTCATGTACGATCGTGCGAGCGAAAGCGTGTGGCGGCGCCAGCCCAAATTGCTCTCGGGTGGCGGCGGATTGGTCTCGACCGCACTCGACTATCACCGCTTCTGCCAGATGTGCGCCAATGGCGGCGATCTCGACGGGGTCCGCCTGCTCGGACGCAAGACGCTAGACCTGATGACGATGAACCATCTGCCGGGCAAGTCGGACCTATCGACGCTGTCGCGCTCGCTGTTCAGCGAGACGCAGAATGCCGGCACCGGCTTCGGCCTCGGCTTTGCCGTCACCGAGGACGTCGCCAAGACGATGATCCCGGGGTCGGCGGGCGAATATTATTGGGGCGGGATGTTCTCGACCGCGTTCTTCATCGATCCGGTCGAGCGGCTGCACATGGTATTCATGACCCAGCTCAGCCCGTCCGGCCTGTATCCGATCCGCCGCGAACTCAAGACGCTGATCTATTCGTCGCTGACCTAATCCGTCGCCCCGGCGGAGGCCGGGGCCGCCGGCCGCATCGCCGGCACGGGCCAGAACATAGCGGCCCCGGCCTCCGCCGGGGCGACGATTTCAGGAGAGAAGAATGTCCGATACGCCCGCCTCGCCGATCCGCACCGAACGCCATGGCGACGTCCTCGTGATCATCTCGAACAACCCGCCGGTCAACGCGCTGGGTGCGGCGGTGCGCGAGGGGCTCGAAGCGGGGATCAAGCAGGCTGAGGCCGATGCGACGATCAAGGCGGTGGTGATCCGTTGCAACGGCCGCACCTTCTTCGCCGGTGCCGACATCACCGAGTTCGGCAAGCCGATGAAGGGGCCGGGCCTCGGCACGGTGATCGACATGATCGAAGCGCTCGACAAGCCGGTGATCGCCGCGATCCACGGCACCGCGCTCGGCGGCGGCTGCGAGGTCACGCTGGGCTGCCACTATCGCATCGCGGTGCCCTCGGCGAAGATCGGAACCCCCGAGGTCAAGCTCGGCCTGTTACCGGGGGCCGGCGGGACACAGCGCATTCCGCGCATCGCAGGGGTCAAGCTCGCGCTCGAAATGACCGCGCTCGGCGATCCGATCTCCGCCAAGAAGGCGCAGGAGGCCGGACTGATCGATCGCCTGGCGGGCGAGGACAGCCTGGCGGCGGATGCGATCGCCTTCGCCAACGAGGTCGCCAGTAAGCGCCCCCTGCCCCGCGCGTCGGAAAAGACCGCGACCGCCGATCCCGAAGCGGTCGAGGCGTTCAAGAAGGCCAATGGCCGCAAATTCCGCGGCTTCGATGCGCCCGCCGCCAATATCCGCTGCGTCGAGGCCTCGACGCACGGCACCTTTGCCGAGGGCATTGCGGTCGAGCGCCAGGAATTCATGAAGCTGATGATGGGCACGCAATCCGCTGCCCAGCGCTATATGTTCTTCGCCGAACGCCAGGCCGCCAAGGTCGACGGCATCCCCGCCGACGTTCAGCTGCGCCCGATCAAGAAGGTCGGCGTGGTCGGCGCCGGCACGATGGGCGGCGGGATCAGCATGAATTTCCTGACCGCCGGCATCCCGGTGACGATCGTCGAGACGGCGCAGGAAGCGCTCGACCGCGGCGTCGGCGTGATCCGCAAGAATTACGAGAATTCAGCCAAGCGCGGCCGCTTCACGACCGAAAGGGTCGAGGCGATGATGGGGATTCTGACCCCGACATTGAGCCTCGACGACCTCAAGGAGTGCGACCTCGTCATCGAGGCGATCTATGAGAATATGGAGGTCAAGAAGGAGCTGTTCGGCAAGCTCGACAAAATCGTCAAACCCGGCGCGATCCTGGCGTCGAACACGTCCTACCTTAATGTCGACGAGATCGCCTCTGCGACCGGCCGTCCGCAGGACGTGTTGGGCATGCACTTCTTCTCGCCGGCCAATGTCATGAAGCTGCTCGAAGTGGTGCGCGGCGCCAAGACCGCGCCGGACGTGCTGGCGACGGTAATGGCGCTGGCCAAGCCGATCGGCAAGGTCGCGGTCGTCTCCGGCGTGTGCCCAGGCTTCATCGGCAACCGCATGCTGTCGGCACGCAACGCGCCCGCCAACGCCATGCTGATGCAAGGCGCGCGGCCCGAACAGATCGACAAGGCGCTGGTCGATTTCGGTTTCCCGATGGGCGTGTTCCAGATGGGCGACCTGGCCGGCGTCGATATCGGCTGGCATCGCGATCCGACCAAGCAGGATACGATCCGCGACGTGCTCTGCGCGCGCGGTCGCTGGGGGCAGAAGACCGGCAAGGGCTGGTACGATTACGACGAGAACCGCAACCCCACCCCCTCGCCCGAAGTCGCCGAGATCATCGAGGATTTCCGCAACCGGTCGAACCAGGCCCGGCACGATTTCACTGACGAGGATATCATCGCCGCGACCATCTATCCGATGGTCAATGAGGGCGCGAAGATCCTCGACGAAGGCATGGCGCAGCGCGCGTCCGATATCGATGTGGTGTGGATCTACGGCTATGGCTGGCCGGTCTATCGCGGCGGTCCGATGTTCTGGGGCAATACCGTTGGCTTGGATAAGGTCGTCGCCGGACTGGAGAAGAACGGCGTCGAGGTATCGCCGCTGCTGAGGGCCAAGGCCGAGGCTGGCGAGAAGTTCTGAGCATGAAGTTGCGTCGCCCCGGCGAAGGCCGGGGCCGGCCCGTTTGGCGCACCGACCGGGCCAAGTTTCCAGCGGCCCCGGCCTCGGCCGGGGCAATGAGATGAGGTCGACTATGACGGACGTTCTGGACCGCGTGACCGAAAAATCGGCGATCGAAACCGCCAAGGCGATCCGCTCCGGCGAGACCAGTGCGTTGCTCGAATGCGAAGCCGCGATAGCACGGATCGAAGCGCGCGACGGGCCGATCAATGCCGTCGTCGTCCGCGATTTCGACCGCGCCAGGCATCAGGCGCATGAGATGGATCAACGTCTCGCCGCCGGCGAACGCGCACCCCTGCTCGGCGTGCCGATGACGGTCAAGGAAAGCTTCGATATCGCCGGACTCAAGACCAGCTGGGGCATGGAAGCGGCGCGGGACTTCACCGCGCAGGATGACGCGCTCGCCGTGAAGCGGCTCAAGTCGGCCGGCGCGGTGATCCTGGGCAAGACCAACGTCCCGCCGATGCTGGCCGACCTCCAGTCCGACAATCCGATCTACGGTCGCACCAGCAACCCGCACAATCACGACCGCGTCGCGGGTGGATCGTCGGGTGGAGCCGCCGCCGCGCTCGCCGCCGGCATGGTGCCGCTCGAACTGGGCAGCGATATCGGCGGCTCGATCCGGGTGCCCGCCGCGTTCAACGGCGTCTGGGGCCACAAGCCAACTTTCGGCGCGCTCAGTCGGGACGGTCATTACTTTCCAGGCACCGACGGCGCGCCCGGCGAATTGTCGGTGATAGGGCCGATGGCGCGCAACCCCGACGACCTCGCGCTCGCGCTCGACATCCTGTCGGACCATCCGCTCAAACAGGCCGATAATCGTCCGGCGAACGAATATCGCGTGCTGGTGCTCAATTCGCATCCGCATGCAAGGGTCGCCGCGCCGATCGCCGACGCGCTCGATCGATTGGCCGACGCGCTCCACGATCTCGGCGTGTCGGTCGATCGCAAGAGCGACCTGCTTCCCGATCTCGAAGCGCAGCAGCGCGCCTATATGAAGATGCTCAACATCACGATCGCACGCGGCGTGCCGCAGGATGGATCGGCGGCGACCACCTTGGTCCAATGGTTCGACCTGCGCGACGAACAGGCGCGTAACGCACGCGCCTGGAACCGCCTGTTCGCGAGCTACGACGCGGTGATCGCGCCGACCTTGGGCGTCACTGCTTTCCCACACGATCCGACGCCCTTACCCAAGCGTGTGCTCGACATCGACGGCGAGCCCACGCCATTCGGCCTGCAATTCGCCTTTCCGGGGCTCGCGACTTTTCCGATGCTGCCCGCGACCAGCTTCCCGATCGGCGTCGACCCTGATGGCATGCCGATCGGCGTGCAGGCGATCGCCGACACCTATCTCGACCACAAAGCCATCGCCGTTGCCCGGCTGGCGCATGGAGCCATGCAATGACCGAAGACCTCGAAACTTTCCGCGCCGAAACCCGCGCCTGGCTCGAAGCCAATTGCCCGGCCGAGATGCGTGAGCCGGTGCGGTCCGATGCCGATGTCGTTTGGGGCGGACGCGACCAGTCGAAGATGACGCCGGCGCAGAAGCAATGGATGGGCGCAATGGGCGCGAGGGGCTGGACCGTACCCGACTGGCCCAAGGAATATGGCGGCGGCGGGCTGTCGCCGGCCGAAACCAAGATCCTGCGCGAGGAAATGGCGCGGCTCAAATGCCGCAACCCACTCAATTCTTTCGGTATCTCGATGCTTGGGCCGGCGCTGCTCAAATACGGCACCGAGGCGCAGAAAATCGAGCATCTGACCAAGATCGCGCGCGGCGAGATCCGCTGGTGCCAGGGCTATTCCGAGCCCGGCGCCGGATCCGACCTGGCCAGTTTGCAGGCCTCTGCGGAAGACAAAGGCGATCACTATCTGGTCAACGGACAGAAGGTCTGGACCAGCTATGCCAATTACGCCGACTGGATCTTCTGCCTGGTGCGCACCGACAAGACGGTCAAGCAAGGCGGCATCAGTTTCCTGCTGTTCGACATGGCGACGCCGGGCGTGTCGACCAAGCCGATCCTGCTGATCTCGGGCTATTCGCCGTTCTGCGAAACCTTCTTCGACAATGTGAAGGTCCCCAAGGAAAACCTTGTTCACGAAGTGAATAAGGGTTGGGACGTCGCCAAATACCTACTCGGTCACGAACGCGAGATGATCAGCGGCATGGGGCTAGGATCGAGCGGCGGCAACCCGCTGGTCGATGGCGCCAAGCGGACTGTCGGCCTGACCGACGACGGCACCCTCGCCGACCCGGTGTTGCGCGCGCAGATGGCGTTGTTCGAGGTGCGCGCCAAGGCGTTCACCGCCATGTCGGAGAAGTTCATCGACGAATTGAAAGCCGGCAAGGCGCACCCTGCCCAGCCGTCGATGATGAAATATTACGGCACCGAGCTCAACAAGTCGCGCCACGAACTGATGATGGCGGCGGGCGGCTCCGACGCGCTCGAATGGGAAAGCCAGGAGTCGAACACCGGCGCGGCACCACGCGCCTGGCTGCGGACCAAGGCCAATTCGATCGAGGGCGGCACCAGCGAGGTGCAGCTCAACATCATCTCGAAGCGGATTTTGGAATTGCCCGACAGATAATCGTCTTAGCCCTCTCCCGCTCGCGCGAGAGGGTTGGGTGAGGGTCTTCTTTCTTCTTGGTTCAGAGCAGGCCCGAAGAAGAAAGAAGACCCTCACCGCTGCGACTAGGCTCGCTTCGCTCACCAAGTCTCGCTCCTCTCCCGCAAGCGGGAGAGGGATCAGGAGTAAAGAATGCCCCTCTACCTCAACGACGAACAATCCATGCTCGCGGATACCGCGAAGGACTTCGTGCGCGAACATGCCCCGGTCAAACACCTCCGCGAGCTCCGCGATACCAACAATGCCGACGGCTTCAGCCGCGACTTGTGGAAGTCGTTCGCCGAGATGGGCTTCACCGGCATCCTGATCGGCGAGGATCAAGGCGGGCTCGGGCTCGGCCATGTCGAGGCTGGCGTCGTGCTCGAGGAGATCGGTCGCAACCTGTCGCCCTCCCCGTTTCTCGCCACTGCCGTCGCCGCGATCGAAGCGCTCAGGGGCAGCGCACTCGCCGGCAAATTCTACCCCGGCATTCTGGCCGGCGAGACCGTCGCCGCGCTGGCGATCGACGAGCAGGCCAAGTTTCGCGACAGCGTCGGGATGAAGGCCGAACGGTCGGGCAACGGCTTCCGCCTGTCGGGCAAGAAGCAGTTCGTCACTCATGGCCATGTCGCCGACCTGATCATCGTTGCCGCGCGCACATCCGGGTCGGATGCGGATGAGAACGGCGTAACGTTGTTCGCGATCGACAAGGGCGCTGCCGGCCTGACCGCGACGCCCGAGCGGCTCGCGGATTCGAGCATCGCCGCGCGGCTCGACTTCGACAATGTCGAGGTCACCGCTGATGCGGTGATCGGCGAGGTCGATGCCGGCCGCGATCCGCTCAATCGCCTGCTTCGCGCCGGGCGCACCGGCGCCTCGGCCGAGATGCTCGGCGTCGGCGCGGGGGCGACGGACATGACGGTCGATTATCTCAAGCAGCGCAAGCAGTTCGGCGTCGTGATCGGCACGTTCCAGGCGCTCCAACACCGCGCCGCGCACCTCTATTCGGAAATGGAAGTGGCCCGCGCCGCCACGCTCCGCGCGCAGCAGATGCTCGACAGCGGGGCAGATCGCGCAGACGAAGCCGTCTCGGTCGCCAAGGCACAGACCGGGCTCGCCTCGATGCTCGCGGTGCAGGAAGCCGTGCAGATGCATGGCGGCATCGGCATGACCGACGAATATGACATCGGCTTCTACATGAAGCGCCAGCGCGTGCTGGCCGAGATGTTCGGCGACGCCAACTTCCATGCCGACAAAATCGCGCGTAACGCCGGTTATTGATGGCCGAAGAAGACCCCAATCCGCGCCCCCAGCGCACCCCCGAACAGCTGATCGAGGGGCTCGTCGCGTTGCTCGACGTCGAGGAACTCGATGCCGATCTCTATCGCGGCATGAAGGTCCCCGGTGGCCAGGGCCGCGTGTTCGGCGGTCAGGTGATCGGCCAGGCGCTGCAAGCGGCGCAACGATCGGCGGAAGGCAAGGACGCGCACTCGCTGCACGCTTATTTCATGCGCGCCGGGGACGATGCGCTGCCGATCATCTATCGCGTCGTGCGCGATTTCGACGGCAAGAGTTTCGCCACCAGGCGCGTGATCGCGACGCAGAACGGCCAGCCGATCCTCAATATGGCCGCATCGTTCCAGGTGCCCGAAGGCGGGCTGCATCATCAGGATGCGTTCCCCGTCGACATTCCGCCGCCCGAAGACCTCAAATCCGAAAGCGAGCTACGCGTCGAGGCGGCGCAGCACATGCCCGAAGAACATCGCACGCGTTTCCTCCGCTGGGCGAGCCCGATCGACGTTCGCCCGCTCTACCCGCGCAACTGGTTCTCGCCCGCCGCGCGCGAACCGATCAACTATAGCTGGATCCGTGCCGTTGCCCCGCTCGGCGACGATACGGCGATGCACCGCGCAATCCTGGCCTATGCCAGCGACATGGGGCTGATGGCGACGAGCATGATGCCGCACGGCGTCAATTGGATGACGCCCGGCATGCAGACCGCGAGCCTCGACCACGCCATGTGGTTCCATGAGGCATTCCGCGCCGACGAATGGATGCTCTACGCGATGGACAGCCCATGGGCCGGGCACGGCCGCGGCATGAACCGCGGCAGCATCTTCACTCGCGACGGCCGCCTGGTGGCGAGCGTCGCGCAGGAAGGCCTGATCCGCAAGCGCGAGCCTAGGAGCTGAGCCCTACTTCCTTGTGACGGTATAAGTAGAGGGAAGGTACAGGACCACGTCGACCGGCCCCGCCCGCGCCCATTCGACCGGCCGATCGAGTCCACTGACGTTGACGCCGTAATCGGGCCCGAACTTCACTTTCATCGTCGCGGCGTCGGCGGCGATCAGATCGGCGATCTGCCCACGATATTGGTCCGGATTGACGACCGACAAAGTCGGCTCGCCCATCACGGTCAATGTCGACCGCCCGGCCTTGGCTACGGCATCGACAAAGCGGCCGATTTGCGTCTTGGCCGCGGCGATATCCATGTCGGGCGTGAGCTTCACCTTGACGAGGAAGGTCGTGGTTGAGGTGTCGGGCCGGCCATCGCCGCCATAAGTGAGGTTCCGATAATTGGTCGTCGTGAGCGGTTCCACGATATAGTCGCCCGTCGCCAATTCCACGCCGGCCTTGGGCGCCCCGGCGATCATCGTGCGCAACGTCGCGTTGATGTCGTTCATCCGCACCGTCGCATCTCGGGTGTCGCCGGTCAGTCGCACGCTCTGCACGACATAATCGGCTTTGCGTTTGAGGTTGATGATCGACCGCTGGGTGGCGACGATGCCATTGGCATAGCCGCCATTATAATCGCTCGGCGATCGGCGTTGCGCGGTGACGATGACTTCCTGCGCGAATAGCGGCGTGACGCTCGCGACCGCGGCAAGGATGGTCAGACTGCCGGCGATGATCCGCATTGCATTCCTCCTTGCGTTCAGTTGCGCGGCCGAATGGTGCTGTTCGCGGGCAGGAATAGCTGCACCTCGGTCAGGCCCGCGCGTTTCCATTGCACCGGTTTGTCGAGTCCCGTGACTTCGACGCCATAGCCGGCTCCGAATTTCGCGCTGGTCCCCCCCGTGTCCTTGGCGACCAAGTCGATGATCGCGCCGCGATATTGCTCGGGATTGACCACGCTCAGCGTCAGGTCGCCATATGGTTTCATTTCAGCGCGACCGACTTGCGGCACTTTCTTGATGAACTGATCGATCTTGGCCAACGCCGTCTTGGCATCGACGCCGGGCGCGAGCGGTACCTTGACCAGGAACTTGACGAATTGCCCGTCGATAGTGTCGTCCGGATCATTGTCGTCCTCGTCGCCATCGAGGACCTTGAGATCGGTATAATTGCCGACGGTCAGCGGTTCGACCACGATGTCGCCGCTCGCGACGAGCACGCCCGAGGCGCCGGCGGAATCGACCGCCTTGCGGACCATAGCCAGCACTTCCTTCTTGGCCTCATCGTCACCGACAGTGTCGCTCGCAATCACGACCTGTTGAATGGCGAAGTCGGCCGTGCGGCGCAGCATCTGCACCGCGGCGGGCGGGATTACGGGCCTGGGCTGGTCGTCATTATTGTTGCGCTTGCGGATCAGCGAGCCGGTGACGATGATTTCCGCGGTGCCGTCACTGGCGCCGTTGTCCTGAGCAACGGCAGGTGTCGCGCCGGCAAACGTGACGACCACTGCCAAGCCCGTGAGAAACTTGCGCATCTCAACCCTCCCCCTGCTTGTCATCGCAGGGTGCGGCGTTGCGGCGAGTCTGTCAAACCGTCAGAGCGGCGTGCCCTCGTCGGCGTTATAGAGTTTCAGGTCACGGTCGTGCAGCCCGAGCTCGGCGCCCTGTACGCGCCATTCGGCCATGTGCGCCGATGCGCCATGCGCCTTGAGCGCGTCACGATCGCGCCAGCGTTCGACGACATGGATCAGCGTTGGATCGAGTACATCCTGGCCATAGGCATAAGTGAAGCAGCCGTCCTCGGCACGGCTCGCGGTCACCATTGCCTCCATCGCCGCCCGCGCGCGATCGAGCCCGCCTGCCGGCAACCGCACCGTGCCCATAATCAACAGCATCTCTTCTACTCCTCAAACGGCAGGCTTGCCGAACTCCTGCCGCGTGACCGGGTGGCTCGACGACAGGCCGCCGTCGACTGCCCAGGCCTGGCCGTTGACGTAGCTCGCATCGTCGCTCGCTAGGAACAAGGCGACCCGCGCAATTTCTTCCGGAACGCCGGCGCGTTTGAGCGGATTGAGGCGGCCGACCTTGTCCATCTTGTCGTTGGCGCGGGCATATTCGAACACGCGCGCCGTCATGCCGGTCTCGATCAGCCCCGGACAGATCGCGTTGACGCGGACATTGGTGCCGGTCAGCTGCTGCGCGGCAGTGGCGACGAGATTGATGACGCCCGCCTTGGACGCCGAATAGGCTGGTCCGCCCGCGCCCGAGCGGATGCCGGCAACCGACGCGGTGCAGACGATCGCGCCTTTGCCGCGCTTGATGATTTCCGGCGCGCCATGCTTGATCGCCAGGAACGGCCCGATCAGGTTCACCCGCAATACTTCGGTCCAAAGCTCGACTGGCGTGTCGAGGATGCCGGTGATCCCGCCCGATATCCCGGCATTGGCGTAGATGATGTCGAGGCCGCCATGTTCGGCCACGGCGAGCGCCACCGTGCGTTCCACATCGCCCTCATCGCCCGCATCCATCTGGATCGCCTTGGCCGTGCCACCTGCTTTTAGGATCGCCTCGACCGTGTCGTGCACTGCCTCGCTCTTGTCGGCCGCGATGACGCTGCCGCCTTCCGCCGCGAACAGGGTCGCGGAGGCCCGGCCGATGCCCGATCCAGCGCCGGTGACGATGATCGATTTGCCGGTAAAACGTGCCATTCTTTCCTCCGTCGCCCCGGCGGAGGCCGGGGCCGCTATGTTGTCGTTTCTAAACCCAGCGGCCCCGGCCTCCGCCGGGGCGACGCGAGGATTAGATCGTCACTCCACCATCCATCACGATCGTCTGACCCGTCGTGAACGCGGCAGCCTTCGACGCGAGGAACACCACGCCGCCCGCAATATCCTCCGGCTCGCCGATCCGGCGCAGCGGTACCGAACTATTCGCCGCCTTTTGCCGCTCCGGATCCTCCCACAGTGCCCGTGCGAAATCGGTCTTCACCAAGCCCGGCGCGATGCAGTTCACCCGCACATTGTCCGGCCCATATTCGTGCGCCAGGTTGCGCGCGAGTTGCATATCGGCCGCCTTGGAGATGCAATAGGCGCCGATCGCGGTCGATCCGCGCAGGCCGCCGATCGATGAGATGATGATGATCGCGCCGTCCTTGCGCGCGCGCATCTCGGGCACGACCATCGAGATCAGCCAGTGGTTGGATACGATATTGTTGTCGAGGATCTTGCGGAATTGCTCGTCGCTGATGTCCGCCTGTGGCCCGTAATAGGGATTGGACGCGGCGTTGCAGACCAGGATGTCGATCTTGCCGAATGCCCGGCGGCTCTCGTCGACCAGATGCTGCAGACCCTCCTTGTCGGAGATATTCGCGGCGACCGCGATGGCGGTGCCGTCACCGTATTTGGCGTTGATTTCGGCGGCGACCTCATCGCAGGCATCCTGCTTGCGGCTCGAGACGACGACCTTCGCGCCATGTTCGGCAAGTTCGAACACGCTCGCCTTGCCAATCCCGCGCGACGATCCGGTGATGACCGCGACCTTTCCGGTCAGGTCGAATAGCGACATTGTCCTCTCCTTTTTCTAGTCGTCGCCCCGGCGGAGGCCGGGGCCGTTGGCAACGGCGCGACACGGCCAGCGACCCCGGCCTCCGCCGGGGCGACGAGCTATCTACGCCCCCGCCTTCTGCGCAAAGTCCCAGGCCGCGTCCGCGAGGCGATACACTCCCGCCGCCGACTTCTCGGCCTGCGCCGATGACGCCGTGCCCTCGACGATCCGCTTCTTGATGCCCTGGACGATACCGGTCAGGCGGAACAGATTGTACGCGAAATACCAGTTGAGGTCGGGCACGCCGTCGCGCCCGGTGGCCGCGCAATAACGCTCGATCATGTCCTCCAGCGTCGGAATGCCGCTGTCGCCGCCGGCCTTGCCCATCACGCCCGAACGACCTTCGGGCGCGGTCACCCAGCTCATCAGGAAATAGCTGAAATCGGCGAGCGGATCGCCGAGCGTCGACAATTCCCAGTCGAGCAAGGCGATGACGCGCGGCTCGGTGGCGTGAAAGATCATGTTGTCGATGCGGTAATCGCCATGGACCACGGAGGTCCGCATCTGCGGCGGAATGGTGCGCGGCAGATATTCGATCAGCTTCTCCACCGCGGGCATGTGCTCGGTTTCGGCCATGCGATATTGCTTGGTCCAGCGGCCGACCTGGCGCTCGAAATAATTGCCCGGCTTGCCATAATCGCCCAGGCCCGCTTTCTCGTAATCGGTATTGTGCAGCGCCGCCAAGGTGTCGCACATCGCGTTGTAGACCCCGGTGCGCTCGTCGGGCGCATAGTCGGGCATCGTGCCGTCCCAGATGTTGCGCCCATCGGCGAACCCCATGATGTAGAAATCGGTGCCGATCACCTCGGGGTCGGTGCACAGCCCATATGGCCGCGCCACTGGAAAGCCGGTCGGATAAAGCCCGGCAATCACGCGATATTCGCGATCGACCGCATGCGCCGAGGGCAGCAAATTGCCGAACGGCTTGCGGCGCAGGACGTACTCGCCCGATGCCGCCTGGAGCTTGTAGGTCGGGTTAGACTGTCCACCGGCGAACTTGGTGTAGTCGAGCGGACCCGCGAATCCCTCGACATTGGCCTGCATCCAGGCGCTCAGCCTGGTTAGGTCGAGGCGATCCTTTTCCGCGACTTCGATCGTCTTTGGTGCGTCGTCGGGATGTGCGCTCATCAACCTGTCCCTACCCGAACGTGATCACCGAGCGCGCGGTATCGCCCTTGCGCAATTCGTCGAAGGCGTCGTTGATCCGCTCGATCGGCATGCGATCGGCGATGATCGTGTCGAGATCGAGCAGCCCGCGCAGGTAGAAATCGACCAGCCGCGGGATATCGACCGGGAAGCGATTGCCGCCCATCAATCCGCCCTGCAATCGCTTGCTGCCCAGCAGGTCGAATGCCGACAGGCCGACGCTGCTGCCGATCGGCATCATGCCAAGGATGGTCGCGGTGCCGCCGCGCCGAAGCACCTTGACCGCGGTCTGCGCCGACGCTTCGCGCCCGACCGCTTCGATCGCGTGGTGCACCCCGCCCTTGGTCAATTCGACCACCTCGGCGACCGTGCCTTCCGCCGTCGCGTCGAAACTGTGCGTCGCGCCGAGCTTTTCCGCCAAAGCGCGCTTTTCCGGAACCGGGTCGAGCGCGATGATCTTGCCCGCACCGGCGATCTTGGCCGCATTGACCGCGGCCAGCCCGATGCCGCCGCAACCTACCACGCACACCGTTTCGCCCGGCGTGACCGGGCTGGCGTTGAACACCGCCCCCGCGCCTGTCGTCACCGCGCAGCCGAGCAGGGCCGCGCGGTCGAGCGGCATGTCGGGGTCGATCGCGACGCAGGCATGTTCGTGCACCAGCATCATCTCGGCATAAGCCGACAGGTTGAGCATCTGGTGCACCGGCTCGCCATTCAGCGTGAGCCGCGGCGCCGCATCGCGCGCGCGCTTGGTATCGTTGCTGACGCACAGCGACATCCGCCCTGACACGCAGAATTCGCAATGGCCACAGAAAGCCGACAGGCAGGTGACGACGGCGTCGCCGACCTTGACCGTGCGCACCTCGCTGCCGACCGCCTCGACGATACCCGCGGCCTCGTGGCCGGGGATCGCCGGAAACGGCGTGGGATAGGCGCCATCGACGAAATGCAGATCCGACCGGCACACGCCGCAGGCCGCGGTACGGATCAGCACCTCGTGCGGGCCCGGATTGTCGATCGTCACGTCGCAGATTTCGAGCGGCTTCTTCGCTTCGAACAGAACGGCTGCCTTCATTTTATCTCCGTCGCCCCGGCGCAGGCCGGGGCCGCTAAGTTTTGGTCCCTGCAACACGGCGGCCCCGGCCTCCGCCGGAGCGACGACTACTTACCGGCTGACTCCGATGTCCCCGCTCGACACGATATCGGCCTTGTAGTCGGCATATTTGCCGAACTCGTTGCGGGCGATCGCGCGATTGTGGACCTCATCGGGACCGTCGGCGAAGCGCAGTGTCCGCATCGCCGCCCATTGATGCGCCAGCGGGAAGTCGTCCGACACGCCGCCGCCGCCATGCGCCTGGATCGCGTCGTCGAGGATCTGCAGCGCCATGTTGGGCGCCTGGACCTTGATCATCGCGATCTCGAGCTGGGCGGATTTGTTGCCGGCCTTGTCCATCATGTCCGCGGCCTTGAGGCACAACAGCCGCGTCATCTCGATATCGATGCGGGCCCGCGCGATGCGCTGTTCCCAGATCGAATGGTCGGCGATGCGCTTGCCGAACGCGACGCGGCTGAGCAGGCGCTTGGCCATGGCCTCGATCCCGGTTTCGGCAACGCCGATCGTGCGCATGCAATGGTGGATACGGCCCGGCCCGAGCCGGCCCTGCGCGATCTCGAAACCACGTCCTTCGCCAAGCAGCAGATTGTCGACCGGCACGCGGACATTCTCGAGCAACACCTGGCCGTGGCCGTGCGGGGCGTGATCATACCCGTAAACCGAAAGCATCCGCTCGATCTTGACGCCCGGCGCATCGAGCGGGACCAGAATCTGGCTCTGCTGGGCGTGGCGCTTGGCGTCCGGGTTGGTCTTGCCCATCACGATCGCGACGGCGCAGCGAGGATCGCCGACGCCCGATGACCACCATTTGCGGCCGTTGATGACATAATGGTCGCCCTCGCGCACCATCGAGGTTTCGATGTTGGTGGCGTCGGATGAGGCGACCGCCGGCTCGGTCATCAGGAAAGCGGAGCGAATCTTGCCTTCCATCAGGGGCCGCAGCCACCGCTCTTTCTGCTCGAGCGTGCCGTAACGATGGAAGACTTCCATGTTGCCGGTGTCGGGCGCCGAGCAGTTAAAGCATTCCGAAGCCCAGCCGATCTTGCCCATTTCCTCGGCGCATAGAGCATATTCGAGATTGGAAAGCTGGGTTCCTTCGAACTCGAAACTGTCATCAACATGGGTCTGGCCCGAATGCGGCGGCATGAAGAAGTTCCACAGGCCCTGCGCCTTGGCGATCTCCTTCACATCCTCGATCACCTGGATCACCTTCCAGCGCTCGCCCTCGTGCGACTGCTTGTGATATTCGGCGTTTCGGGGTGCGATCTCCTTGTCGATAAAGGCCCGCACACGGTCCCGGAAATAGGTTTCGCGATCGCTCAGCGTAAAGTCCATGATGCTTCTCTCCTATGGCTGTCGCTATCTCGACTAAACCGTACCGAGTTTTCGGTAAAGCCGTTGAATCCTCTTTTTCCGAGGGGTTCCGAACAACGAAAAAGCGAAATGGCGCTGCGGAATCCGCTGGCCCCGTGTGACGGAAATGTTAAGCTGGACGGATGGGGCAAACCGATACTGCAGAACTGGACGAGGTTACGGGAACGAAACGTTTCAAGGCGAAACGTAATGCGATCCTGGCCGCCGCTTCCGAAGCGATAAACGAACAGAGCGCGAAGGGCATGACCTTCGCCGATGTTGCGCGCCGCGTTGGGCTCAACACGACGAGCGTGACCTATTATTTCAAGCGCAAGGAAGATCTCGCCCAGGCGTGTTTCGAACACACGCTCGAAACCTTGGGCGAGATGCTCGACATCGCCCAGATGGAGGCGACGCCGGAGGCTCGGGTCGCCCGCTATCTGTCGCTCAACATGGAGCGGTTTGCGCGTATCCGCGAAAACGAGGAGCGCGCGCTGGCGACGCTGAGCGATTTGCGCGCGATGGAGGATCCGATGCTCGGCCGGCTGATGGCGGCCTGGCGCGAGATTTTCCGCAAAACGCGTGCTTTATGGGGCGAGGAACCCGAGAATCGCCGTCTCAAGGATTTGTTTGGCGCGCGCGCGCACGTGCTGCTCGAGAACACCTTCTGGATCCCCGCCTGGATCGCGCGCTACGATCTCGACCAGTTCGACCGGGTCGAGGCGCGGTTGATGGACATGTTTCGCCACGGCATCGCGGTCCCGGGCGCCAAATGGGAGCCGGCGATCCTCGATATCGAGCATGAGGAAGCGGAGCCTGGCCGCGAGGCGTTCCTGCGCGCGGCCACCCGGCTGATCAACGAACTCGGCTATCGCGGCGCCTCGGTGCAGCGCATCGCGTCGGAGCTCAATGTCACCAAGGGCAGCTTCTACCATCATCTCGATGCCAAGGACGATCTGGTCATCGAATGCTACAAGCGCAGCTTCGACACGATCACCGAAACGATCCAGGTCGGCGAGAACAGCAGTGGCGACTGGTGGCATCGATTGTCGAGCATCATCGCGACCTTGCTCGACGTGCAATTCTCGGAACGTGGACCTTTGCTGCGCACGACCGCGCTGACCGGCCTGCCGCGCCATGTGCGCCAGGCGATGATCGACCGCTCGAACCGCATCGCGCGGCGCTATGCTGGCATGCTGTCCGACGGCGCGGCCGAGGGATCGGTCCGCCCGGTCGATGCGCTGATCGTCAGCCAGTCGCTGATGGCGCTGCAGAATGCGGCGTTCGACATGCGCAAATGGGCATCGACAATGCCGCGCGAGCGTGCGGTGGCGATGTATGCCTCCACCCTCGCCTTCGGCCTGTTCGACGACCGCGCAGTGGATAGTTGAGCCGCCTGCCGGAGCGTGCTGCGAATAGGTGGAATCCGGCTATTCGCGATAAAGCACGCGACCACAAGGAATCTCAGACGGCAATCGCGTCCTGCGCTGCCTTACGCTCGATCGCCTTGCGCTTGAGCAGCACGCCCGCGCGCCAATAATGGAAGATCGCCCAGGGGGTGATCGCGGCGAAGACGAACATCGAATAGCGCAGGGATTCAGCGCCGTAGGTCGGCTTGAGTGCATCGCTGAGCATGCCGACCAGAAATGGCCCCAGTCCTAGCCCGATCATGTTGTTGACCAGCAAGGTGATCGCCGCCCAGGTCGCCCGCAGGCGGATCGGCGCCTCGGACTGGATCAGCGCGAAGGTCACGCCGAGATAGGCGGTCGAAAACAGGATCGACAGGAAATAGGCGCCGACCCCGAAAGTCGGGTTGGTCGCGGTATAGACGCACAGGGCCAGCGGCAGCCCGATCGTCTTGAAGACCACCACCATGAATGACTGGCTGTACTGGCCGTAGCGGCGTGTCAGCCGATCGGCGATTCGTCCGCTGGCGATGGCCGCGACGGCGACGATGACCGCGCCGGCCGGCGCGACCTTGAGCGCGATGTCGAGCTTCGTGAAGCCGAACGACCGCTGCATGAAACTCGGACCGAACGCGGTGAGGCCGTATCCGATCATCGAGGTCAGGGTAAAACCGGCGACGAGGTGAAGCGCGGCGCGGTTGGCGAACAACGTGGTGAAGCCGTCGATCAGTGACGGCCTGGCGGTATCCATCGCGATCTGCGCGTCGGACAAGCCGCGCTTGGGCTCGGGGACGACTGCCCAGATGATCGCCGCGAGCAGCAATCCGGGCAGGCCGATCACGTACATCGCGACGCGCCAGCCATAATAAGTCGCGACGACGCCGCCGATGATCGTGCCGAACGCCGCCCCCAGCCCGACGCCGAGCGAATAGATCGACAGGGCCGACGCGCGTTTGTCCGGCGGATAGAGGTCGGCAATGATCGAATGGCTGGGGGGACTCGATCCCGCCTCGCCGATGCCGACGCCGATACGCGCGCCGAGCAACTGCCAAAAATTGCCGGCAAGTCCGCCCAAGGCGGTGAACCCGCTCCAGATCGCAAGTGCGCCAGCGATGATCCGCACGCGGTTACTGCGGTCCGCGAGCCAGGCGACGGGAATACCGAGCCCGGCATAGAAGATCGCGAACGCCATGCCGCTCAGGATTGCCATCTGGGTATCGGAGAGATGCAGATCCTTGATGATGTCTTCCTGCAGGATCGCCAGGATCTGCCGGTCCATATAGCTGAAGAAATAGGCGAAGGTCAGCAGCAGCAGGGTCAGCGCGCGGCGCTTGGGGACGAACGTCGCCTCGATTTCGGGAAGATGCGTGGGGGAGGACACGGGAGGGGCGACCTTTCTTTTCGTTGCAAAACAACGGCCCCGCCGCGCTGGTCTGGCGCGGCGAGGCCGGAGAGAGAAAGCTAGGGTGCCAAAGTCAGAACTTGGTCGACAGGCCGAGCTTGAACATCCGGCCGTAGGGATTCCCGACGAACGGCTCGTAATTGTAATCCTCGCGCGCGAACGGCGGCGATGAGTCGAAGATGTTGAACACCGTGCCGGTGAGGACGATGTTCTTCCACGGCAGCTTGACCTGGACGTTGAGGTCCGCGGAGATGAAGTCGTCGAGATCGGCTCCGGTCAGGATGCTCGCAGCGTTGGGCGTCAGCCCAGAGTCGACGCAGGCGCCGGTCGCTCCCGGTTTCAGGCCCAGCGCGCAGTTGGGCGCGAATGGTCCGGTCTTGGTATCGTAACGCTGGTCATGCAGTCCGTCGGTATAGTTGACCGTCAACCGGGCATCGACCGGGCCGGCGCCAAGGTCGAGATACGCCTGCCCCTTCCATTTCGGCACCGGATACAATGTCGATTGATAGTTGAGCAGCCCGACGCCATCGAACGCGTCCTGAACCTTCGTTCCCGCCACGATGATCGCGCTGATCCGGTTGTGCAGCGTCCGCGTGGCGTCCGCACCGATGCCGAAACGAATAGCGGAGCCGAGGAACTGGTTGGACCGATAGTTGACGCTGAAGTCGAGCCCATCGTTACGCTGGGTCGCGCCGTTTTGGTACATCGTCTTGACGCGCGCGATGTTGGCGACCGTCGTCGCCCCGGTGCACGCGCCGGTCGAGAAGGTGAACCGGGCGGCAAGGCCCGCGTTCGCGGCGCATGTGTTGGGCATTCCGGTCGGGAACAATGTCGCGACCATCGCGCTCAGCGGATCGCTGACGATGACGTTGGTCAAATTGTAGCGGAAATAGTCGACGCTGGCATTGAATCCGCCGAACTTTAGCAGAATGCCGGCCGAGTAGTTTTCGGAGCTTTCGGGCTTGAGCGCCGGGTTGCCATAGACGTCGACCGGTTTGAACGTCGTGCCGATCAGCTGGAGCGCGGTCACGAAATTGTTGGTGATGTTCGCCAGCGTCGGGCCGCGGAACGTCGTTCCATATCCCCCGCGGATGGCGAGCCAGTCCGTAACCTGCCACCGCGCGCGGACCTGGGGATCGACGGTCGAACCGACTGAGCCACCATAATCCTCATATCGCACGGCTGCCTGGATATTGAAGCTGTCGAACACCGGGAGCTGCAATTCGGTGAACACGGCCTTGACGCCGCCCTTCAGGAAGCTGTCGCGGTTGGTACCCAGGAACGCCAGCGCGCCGGTCGCGGGGCTCGGGGTTACGCCCGAGGTCGGGGCGCAGGCCGCCGGATTTGTGTTGCCGGTGATCGGCGTGTCGCGGCACGGATTGACCGCCAGGTTGTTGTTCGCGGCATATTTGGTGTCGAACCAATTATAGCGATATTGCGCGCCGACGCCGAACTGGATGTCGCCGCCCGGCAGCTTGATGCCGGTCGAGCCACTGATATTGCCGTCGAGCACGAACAATTGTGAATCGACCGCGGTCGACGACCGCACGAAGAACCAATCGGTCAGTGCCTTGGTATTGGCCAAAGCGGCATTGCCTTGCGGGTTGGTCGTGCCATTGATCGCGCCGGCGGTTACCGCGTTGCCGAACGGATTGAGCCACATGCAGCCGTTCGCGCCGGGCACGTTGCCGGTGCAGTTCGGGCCGCCCAACCCGCGCAACGCGAGCTGGATGCGGTCACCGAATGAGTCATAGCCGTCGATGTAGCGATAATATTGGTGATAGGTCGCCGACAGGCTGTAATCGAGCTTCGGCGCTAGTTTGCCGCTGAATTCGGCCGTGAAACGGATCGATTCCGACTTGCGCATGCCGCGGGCCGAACCGGTCTCACCCGAATCCCCGAGCGTAGAGGGATTGCCGCCGGCCATGTACGGGCGGAATAGCAGCAGCGGGAAGATAGCTCCGCTTGCGGGCAATGGATTGCCCGTCACCGGGTTGATGAAAAGCGACGGGTTGGCGGCCTTGTAGGCGATGAACCCCGGATTGTTCGCCGGCACATAGAAACCGAGCCCGAGACTGGTGTTCGCTACCGAACCGCCCAGCGACACCGTCGAGGGCAACTGCGTCAGCAGATAGGACGGCGAGGTCAGATAGTGCGGGACCGTCGTGCGTCCATAAAGCGCGGTGACCTCGAATTTGTGACTGCCGCCGAGATCGACCTCGACATCGGTGAAGGCGGTGATGCGCTTCTCAAGGTCTACCAGCGTGTCGAACCCGGTATATTGAGTCGAGCAGCGGCCGTTCGCGCCAAGATACCCGCCCAGGGGAACGCAGCTCGTATCGGCCACGACACCCGTATAGGGGGTAACGACGCCAGGGGTGGCACTTGGACCAACCAGCAGGAAGTTGGCGGGGTTACCACCACCGGTCCAGCCGCCCTGTGGATTGTTGAGAAAGGGTTGGACCGCGAATGCACGGTCGCGCGCGAGCAATTGACCGCGCTTATTGAAGCCGACCGCGGCAAGCATTCTGAAGCCATTGCCGACATGGCCGTAGCTCAGCGACGCGTCGATATCGCCGTCGGTGTCCTTGACCCAACGATAGGCGGCCGAGGCGCGAAACCCTTCCTGGTCGGTACGGGTGATGAAATTGACCACGCCCGCGACCGCGTCCGATCCGTAGGTCGCCGCCGCGCCATCCTTGAGCACTTCGATGCGGCCGATCGCCGCGGACGGAATCAGGTTGATATCGACTGCGGGGACGCCGTTGCCGGCCGTGACCAAGCGCCGATTGTTGAGCAGCACCAGGGTCCGTTGCGGCGACAGGCCGCGGAGGTTGGCGGTGGCGATGCCTTCCGCGCCCTGCGAACGGCTGTCGAACTGGTTCGAGTCGCCGAGCACCGCGCTCGATGTCGGCAGCGCCTTGAGCAATTCGACCGCGGAAGGGGAGCCCTGCTTCTGGAGTTCATCGGCGCCGATGACGTTGACCGGCAATGCCGCGTCCTCCGGCGTACCCCTGATGATCGAACCGGTGATGATGATGTCCGCCGTGCCGCCAGTGTCCTGCGGATCCGCGGCCGGCGCCGATTGGGCAGCCGCCGACGACACCGCGCATACCGCAAACACGGAAATAGCGCAGGCGCAAAGCAACCTTGTCTTGGTCATATGCCTCTCCCCAAACGAGCTGGAGCACCTTGATCGGCTCCATACCCATTACTCGAATAGGCACTATGGGTGACCCTACGTCAAGCGTTAGTCGCGTTGCAAATCGCTATGGATTCTCGGTTCGGCGCGGAATGGGCACGGGCGCATGGCTCCGAAGCCGGGCAAACCGGATTCCGGAAACATGGCCAGAAAAGGTGTTGAGTTCAGTAGCCGCCGAGCCGCGCGAACCGGTCGCGCAGATAGGCGGTGTTTCCCCATACCGCTTCCAGCACCCGCATGCGCTTGAGGTAGAATCCGGCATCATATTCGTCGGTCATGCCGATCCCGCCATGGAGCTGGATCATCTCGCGGCTCATCGCGTGGCCAACCTCGTTCGCCTTTGTCTTGGCGAGCAAGGCTGCCTGTCGCGTATCGCCGCCGGCATCGATCGCCGCGAGTCCCGCTTCGACTGCAGAGCGCATCAACTCGATATCGCTGAACAGACCGGCCATGCGGTGCTGCAGTGCCTGGAAGGTGGACAGCACCTGGTCGAACTGGCGGCGTTGCTTGAGATAATCGAGCGTCGTCTCGAACGCCTGTTGCGCCATGCCGAGCATCTCGGCCGAGGCTACCACGCGTGCGCGATCGAGCACCTGGTCGAGCAATTTGTCGCCACCGTTCGCCAGCTTGTCGGCTTCGACCGCGTCGAACGTGACGTCGGCGTGACTGCGGAAATCGGTCAAGTGACGACGCGACCGCGATATGCCGGCCTGGTTCCCGTCGACCAGATAAAGCCCGTCCGTCGCCGCGACGACGAACAGGCCGGCGCTGTCGCCTTCCGCCACGAACGCCTTGGCCCCGCTGAGCTTGCCGCCCGCGACTGCTGTCTTGATATTCTCAGGATCATGACGCGGCCCTTCATCGAGCGCGAAGGTCGCGACCAGCTCACCGCTCGCGATCTTGGGCAGCCAGGCATCCTTCTGCGCGTCGCTGCCACCAAGCACGATCGCGGAACCCGCCACGGCACTTGCCGATAGCGGGCTCGCAGTCACCGTGCGGCCGAGTTCCTCGATCACTAGCCCCAGGCTGAGCCAGCCGAAATCGGAGCCACCCTGGGCTTCGGGAATGACGATCCCCGCCCAACCCATCTGCGCCATCTCGTTATAAACATTGGGATCGTAGCCGGTCGCGGTATCGGCATCGCGTACCTTGCGCCACTCGGTCACCGGACTTTCATTGCGAGTCCATTCGCGCGCCATGTCGCGCAGCATCGTCTGTTCTTCGTTGAGGACGGCCATATTCTTCTTCCCTCGTCATCCCAGCGAAAGCTGGGATCTGGTGCGGCAAGCGCACGCTAAACGGCGTGAGACCCCAGCTTTCGCTGGGGTGACGGTTTCATTGATGATCCAGCATCCCCAGGATGCGCTTGGCGATCACGTTGTTCTGGATCTCGGTCGAGCCGCCATAGATCGTCGTCGCCTTGCCGAAGAGCCAGGCGCGGACGCCGTGCAGCTCGGCTTCGCTGAAGCCCTCGCCTTCCCAGCCCAGGCCCTGCAGCCCCTGGATTTCGATGGTCAGCTCGGCGCGTTCCTGGCCGAGCTTGGTGCCGATCGTCTTGAGGATCGACGACACTTCGGACACGCCGCCCTTTGCCTTGGATTCGGCCTGGATCCGCATCGCGGTCAGCAGGAAGGCGCGCCAGTCCATCTCGAACTTGGCGATCCGCGCGCGCAGATCGGGATCGGCGATCCGCCCTTCGGCATCCACGCCGACATATTTCTTGGCGACGTCTGGCAGGCCCGGTCCGCTCGGCATCAGCCGCGACCCGCCGCCCGACAAATTGGTCCGCTCGTGCTGGAGCAAGCGCTTACCGATCGTCCAGCCCTGCCCTTCCTCGCCGACCAGATTCTCTTTCGGCACCTTCACGTCGGTGAAGAAGGTCTCGCAGAACGGCGACATGCCGCTGATCATCTTGATCGGCTTCACCTCGACGCCCGGCGCGGTCATGTCGATCAGCAGGAAGCTGATTCCCTTATGCTTTTCCGTTTTGTCGGTGCGGACGAGGCAGAAGCATTTGTCCGCCCATTGCCCGCCCGAGGTCCAGGTCTTCTGGCCATTGACGACATAATGATCGCCTTTGTCCTCGGCGAAAGTCTGGAGATTGGCGAGGTCCGATCCGGCATTGGGCTCGGAATAGCCCTGGCACCAGCGCACCTCGCCTTTGGCGATCGCCGGGATATGCTCGCGCTTCTGCGCCTCATTGCCATATTCAAGCAATGTCGGGCCGAACATCATCACGCCCATGCCGCCGATCGGGTTCCACGCATCGACGCGCGCCATCTCGTCCGCCAGCACCCTGGCCTCTGCACGGCTGAGCCCGCCGCCGCCATATTCCTTCGGCCAGGTCGGCACGCCCCAACCCTTTTCGCCCATCGCCTGGCGCCAGGTCGTCATTTCGGGCGTTTCCTGGGTCGGCCCCTCGACGCTGGCGAGCGCATTGCCCTTGCCCTTGAGCGATGCCGGAAAATTGGCGGCGAGCCAGTCGCGCACTTCGGCACGGAAATTCTCGAGTGCGTCGGACGGACGATCGAGTTCGGCGGCGGATGCCATTCAAACCTCTCCTCTTCACCGAATCTGAATATCGGGTATGGTCCGGAGATGACACATTCCAAGCCGGCGGGAAAGCCCCTGACGACGCAGGTCCGCGAAGCGCTGGAGGCCGTAGCGGAACCGGCAAGCGCACCAGCGATGCAGGCGTACATGAAATCGGCGATGCCCTATCTCGGCGCTTCGACCGTGCCGCGCCGCGCCGTACTGAAGTCGGTCTTCGCCGGAATCGACTGGCGCGACAGCGCGGCGTGGCAAGCGGATGTGCTCGCTTTGTGGCGCGGCGCTACCCATCGCGAGGAGCGGTATGCGGCGATCGAGCTCGCTGCAGTGAAGTCAGCGCGGCGGTTTCAGCGGATCGACGCGCTGCCGATGTACGAGGAGATGATCGTCACCGGCGCGTGGTGGGACTATGTCGATGAGATCGCCGGGCATCGGCTATGGACCTTGCTGCAGAACGATCGCGCCGCGATGCGCGAGACGATGCTGGCCTGGTCGACCGACGCGGATATGTGGAAGCGGAGAAGCGCGATCCTCTGTCAATTGCCCGCCAAGCGCGAGACGGACCTCGATCTGCTCTACGCCTGTATCGAACCGTCGATCGCATCGAGCGAATTCTTCCTGCGCAAGGCGATCGGCTGGGCGTTGCGCCAATATGCCTGGACAGATCCGGACGAAATCGCGCGTTATGTCGCAGCAAACGAGGATCGATTGAGCGGCCTGAGCAAACGCGAAGCGCTCAAGAATAGCGGCAAACGGAGAAGCGGATGACGACGATCGCCGGTGGATGCCTGTGCGGGCAATTACGTTACGAAGCGCAAGGAGCGCCGGACGGCATGGGCTTCTGCTATTGCGCCGATTGCCGCAAGGCGTCGGGATCGGGCTTCATCCCGTTCATGGGCTTTGCCGCAAGCGCGCTGACGATCACGGGGCGCACGCATCAATTCCATTCCCCGGCAATGCGCGGCGGCAGCGCCACGCGCAATTCCTGCCCCGAGTGTGGCGGGCTGGTGTTCGGCGGCATCCATGGCGTGCATGACAGCCACACCGTCTATGCCGGTTCGCTCGACGAGCCGACGCATTTCAAGCCGACGCTCGCGATCTTCGTCCGCGACAAACCCGATTGGGTCGCCATGCCGGAGGGGCTGACCGTGTTTGAGACGATGCCGGACTAGGGTCGATCGACCTCTAAATCTCCCCCTCCCTGCAAGGGAGGGGCGCTTACGAGATAGGCAGGTCGAAATGCCCCCCGGGCACTTCTAAATCATGCCGGGGGCATGATTTACCTGCCAATCTCGTAAACGGGGGTGGGTGTAGCACTGGGCGAGGCTCGATGCCTCGTCCGGCGCTGTTTTGACGAAAAGCCAATGAGTCTTTGTAAGCGCGCAGACGCGCGCACCCACCCCCAACCCCTCCCTGCAAGCAGGGAGGGGAGTCCATAAGAGGGCAAGATTTGACTCTTAAATAGCCATTTGGCTATATAGCCATATGGCTATCGAATCACTTCATCTCGACGCGACCTTCGCCGCGCTCAGCGACCCCACGCGCCGCGCGATCCTTGCCCGGCTCGCGCTGGGCGAGGCGACGGTGTCTGAACTCATGCAGCCCTTCGCGCTCAGCCAGCCGACCATTTCGAAGCATTTGAAAGTGCTCGAACATGCCGGGCTGATCGAGGGCGAGCGCGACGCGCAACGCCGCCCGCGGCGGTTGCGCGCCGAGGCGATGAAGGACGCCGCCGACTGGATCGAGCGGTTCCGCGACCAATGGGACCGCCGCTTCGACAATCTCGACCGCCACCTCGCTAGCACCAAGAAGGAGAGTTGAATGCCTGCCCCCGCCATCGCCGCCGACGCGCCCGGTTTCACGATCGACCGCGCCGCTCACGCCATCCGCTTCGTCCGCGATTTCACCGCTTCGCCCGACGCCGTTTTCAGCGCCTGGACCACACCCGAGAGCATGCGTCTCTGGTGGGACGCCGGCGGCAAGCCGTTGTCGCGCTGCGAGATCGACCTGCGCATCGGCGGCGAGTTCGTCTTCGTTTCGCCCAGCCATGCGCATATGCCGTTCACCGGCACCTATCGTCGGATCGAACCGCCGCATCTGCTCGAGTTCGAAGCGATGGACGCGATCGGTCGCGTGATGCTCGCCGATCATGACGGCGGCACTCGCATGACGGTCGAGATCGTGTGCCGATCCGACGAGCATCTCGACGACTATATCAGGCTCGGCGTCGCCAACGGCACGAGCCAGACCCTCGACAATCTCGTCGCCCATCTCGCCTGACCCCCCGGCCGCGCCGCCCCTTGCCCCGGGGGCGGCGCTTTTTGCGATGTTGGAACAAGTCGGGCAGAACGCACACAAGTAGCTGAATTGCCGCGTCCGCGCGGTTCGGGCATTGCGGATTTATAATACCGCCGGGAGGAATTGATGCGCTTCGACAATCGCGCCGTGCCGATCGCGCTCGCGGCGGTGCTGATCGACACGATCGGCTTCGGGATCGTCATGCCGGTCTACCCCAAGCTGATCACGCAGCTCGGCCATATCGACCTGGAGCAGGCCACGCGCGTCGCGGGCTATATGCTCGTCGTCTTCTCGGTCATGCAGTTCTTCGCCGGGCCGGTGCTCGGCAATCTGTCCGACCGGTTCGGACGGCGGCCGATATTGCTGACCTCGATGCTGTGCTTCGGGATGGATTATGCTTTGATGGCCTGGGCGCCGACGCTCGGCTGGCTGTTCCTGGGCCGTGCGATCGCCGGTGCGGCGGGCGCGGTCTACGGGCCGGCCGGATCGGTCATTGCCGACGTCACCCCGCCCGAGAAGCGCAGCGCGACCTTCGGGCTGATCGGGGCGGCCTTCGGCATTGGTTTCATCCTCGGGCCGGCGCTCGGCGGCCTGCTGTCGAGCTTCGGTCCGCGCGCACCGTTCGTCGCGGCCGCGGCGCTGGCACTGCTCAATGCGGCGACGATGTTCTTGTTCATGCCGGAGACGCTGAAGCCCGAGAATCGCCGTCCATTCCACCTGCGCGACGCGCATATCGTTGGCGCTTTCCGCCCCCTGTTCCACGCCGGCAACGCCGCACCTCTTCTGCTCGCCTGGTTCATCTGGCAGCTGGCTCACATGGTCTATCCCTCGACCTGGTCGTTCTGGGCGACGATGCGGTTCGGCTGGGATGCGCGCGCGATCGGCTGGAGCCTGGCGTTCGTCGGCTTCATCATGGCGTGCGTGCAGGCCGGCCTGACCGGCCCGGTGATCAAGCGCATCGGTGAGCGCAAGGCGATGGTGGTGGGCATGTGCTCCGCCGGCATCGCCTTTTACCTTTTCGCGTTCGCCACCAGCGGCTGGCAGGCTTATGTCCTGATGACGATCAGCGCGTTCCAGGGGTTCGTCTTCCCCGCCTTCAACGGCCTGTTATCCCGCATGGTCGATGCAACGCGCCAGGGGCAATTGCAGGGCGGGATCGGCAGCATGGGCAGCGTATCGTCGATCCTGGGGCCGCTCGTCCTGACCCAGGCCTTGGCTACGGGGGATCATCACGGCTTCACCGGCGCGAATTTCCTGGTCGCGGCGGTGCTGGTGACGATCGCGCTCGGCATCATCCTGTGGAGAGTGCTCGATCGCGTGCCGGCGGCACCGGTCGCGGTCGCCGAAGGCTGACCCCCACTCGTCATCCCAGCGTCTTACCCGTCATCCCAGCGAAAGCTGGGATCTCAGGCGACATGCGATACTGCACGAGGCCCCAGCTTTCGCTGGGGCGACGGGTTACCCATCGCTGGGGTGACGGACTAGCCTTCCTTCCCCGGCCGCCGCGTCAGCGCGACGTCGAGATGCCCACCGGCATCGAGCAACGTCACCTCGCCAGTGATCACCCGCGCGATTGGATCGAGCAATTGCACGATCGGCCCGGCAATGTCGTCGGGACCCGCGGCAAACCCCATCGGCACGCGGCTGGCGATATTCTGGTTGAGTCGTTCGAATCCTTCCGCCCCCAGCCTCTTCTCGAACCAGCCCGTCCCGACATAGCCAGGCGCGACGGCGTTGACCCGGATTTGCGGCGCCAGCACGCGTGCCAGGCTCTTGGTCATGGTGATCAGTGCGCCTTTCGACGCGGCATAGGCGACCGACGATCCCATGCCGAACACGCCCGCCACGCTTGCGACATTGACTACCGCCGACGCATCCTGCGCGCGCATCGGCGGAGCGCAGGCGCGCACCATCTGGAACGCGGCGACGGTATTGAGCCGGTAGATATCGACGAAATCCTCGGCATCGAGCGCGTCGAGATCCTCGTGATTGGCGAATTTGGTGCGCCCGGCATTGTTGACCAGGAAATCGATCCGCCCGAACGCATCGAGCGCGGCCTGGGCCAGCGCGCGGCAAGCAGCGTCGTCGACGATATCGGCCTGGACCGCGATCGCGCCATTGCCGACCTCGGCCGCCACCGCCTCGGCATCTTCCCGGCTCGACGCGTAATTGACGACGCAGCGCACGCCTCGCGCCGCCAGCATCCTCACGGTCGAGGCACCGATCCCCGTCCCGCCGCCGGTGACGATCGCGACCCGCCCGTCCATTCCTGCGCTCATGCCGCCGCACTCGGACGCGCGGCGACGCGGTCGTACCAGGCTCTCAGTGCAATCGCGTCCTTGGGCATCTCGACGCCGATGAACTTGCCGAAATCGATCGTCGTCTGCAGCACGATATCGGCCATCGAATATCCCCTTCCGTCGAGAAACTGGCGTTCGGTCAGCGCCGTGTCGAACTCGCGCATCACCGTATCGATCCGCGGACGGTTGCTCTCGCCGAACTCGGTATATTGCTTGGGCACGACGCGCGCGGTGTAGGGATGCGTGTGCACCCACACCATCGCGATCGGTGTCATCAGGCGAAGTTCGACGCGGCGGGTCAGCATGTCGACTTCCGCCTGGCCCTGCGCTCCGACGCCGAACAAGCGCGGCTCGGGATTGAGCGCCTCGAAATAGCGGCAGATCGACACGCTCTCGGTAATGACGGTGCCGTCATCCAGTTTCAGGCACGGCACCTGCCCGAGCGGATTGACCGCCCGGTACGCTTCTCCCTTGTGCTCGCCGCGCGGGATCGAGACCTGTTCGCTGGCGACGGTCAGCCCTTTTTCGGCGAGATAGATCCGCACCCGCCGCGGGTTGGGCGCTGGATTTACCGCATCGTATAACAGCATCGACTCCCCCTTGATTCCATTTTTCGAATATCGCGTATGGCATTTCACAGCGGCTTCGCCTAGCGATTCGCGGCAAGTTTGAGGAGAGATCATGAGCGCCGAAGCCTTGCTCACCAGTGACTTCGCCACGTTGCCCGACATCATTCGCGAACATGCCAAAGAGCGCGGTGACAAGACGGCGGTGGCCGACGCCGCAGGTAGCTATACGTACGCCGAGCTCGACGCGATGATGGATCGCGTCACGGCGGCACTGCAGCGCGACGGCGTCGAACAGGGCCAATCGGTGGCGATCATTTCCGCTTCGTCGATCGCCTATGCGGCGGTGTTCATGGGGACGTTGCGTGCCGGCTGCGTCGCGGCGCCGCTCGCGCCATCCTCGACCCCGGAGGCGCTTGCCGCGATGATCGCCGATTGCGGCGCGCCGATCGTCTTCGTCGACGGCGACAATCAGGCCGCTATCGCCGACCAGCGCGTTGCGGCGAAGCAGATCCGCCTCGACACTGCCGAGTTCGAGGCATGGCTGGCGCCGTCGGGGACGAAACCCCGCCCGGTCACGATCGACCCGACCGATGGCTTCAACATCATCTATTCGTCGGGAACGACGGGTACGCCCAAGGGGATCGTCCAGTCGCACAGCATGCGCTGGTCGCATATCGGCCGCAATTCGGCCGGGGGCTATGGCGACGCGGTGACGATGAACTCGACGCCGCTTTATTCGAACACGACATTGGTCAGTTTCCTGCCGACGCTGGGCTGGGGCGGCACCGTCGTGCTGATGCAGAAATTCGGCGCGCGCGCTTTCCTCGAGCTTGCCGAGAAACACCGCGTGACGCACGCGATGCTGGTCCCGGTCCAATATCAACGGATCATGGCGCTGCCCGAATTCGACCGGTTCGATCTGTCGGCGTTCAGGTTCAAGACCTCGACCAGCGCACCTTTTTCGCCCGCGCTCAAGGCCGACATCTTGGCGCGCTGGCCGGGTCGGCTGGTCGAATTCTACGGCATGACTGAGGGTGGCGCCTCGACCGGGCTCGACTGTACTGCCTTCCCCGACAAGCTTCACACAGTGGGACAACCGCTACCCGGCCACGACCTGCGGCTGATCGACGATAAGGGAAACGAAGTTCCGCAAGGCGAGACGGGCGAAGTCGTCGGCCGGTCGCCAGCGATGATGACCGGCTATCACGGCCGCAAGCAGGCGACCGCCGAAGCCGAATGGTACGACAAGGACGGCAATCGCTTCATCCGCCATGGCGATATCGGCCGGTTCGACGAGGACGGCTTCCTGATCCTGATGGATCGCAAGAAGGACCTGATCATCTCGGGTGGGTTCAACATCTATCCCGTCGATATCGAGGCGGTACTCAAACAGCATCCGGCGGTTCAGGAATGCACCGTGATCGGCGTGCCATCGGAGAAATGGGGCGAGACCCCGGTCGGCTTTTACGTCCCCAATAGCGGCGTCGATGCTTCGGCCGACGAGATCATGGCGTGGACCAATAACCAGCTCGGCAAGACGCAGCGGCTGTCGGCGCTCCATCCGATCGACGAACTGCCGCGAAGCGCGATCGGCAAGGTGCTCAAGCGCGAATTGCGCGACCGCCTGGCCGTGCAGCCGGCATAATCGCAAGAACACAAGAACAAGGGAAATTCATGCCGGGTTTGAAGCAGATCATCGACGCGCTCGAACCGATCGAGGGCGGCTGGCGGAGCAGCATCCCCGATAGCTGGCTGCAGGGGCGCACCAGTTATGGCGGCCTGTCGGCGGCGCTCGCGCTCCATGCGGCGCAGCAGTCGGACACCGACCTACCGCCACTACGATCCGCGCTGGTCGCGTTCATCGGTCCCTTGTCCGGCGACGTCGTGATCCGCGCGAGCCGGCTGCGTCGTGGCCGCAACGCCGCCTTCATCCAGGCCGATGTCGAGAGCGAGGCCGGGCTCGGACTGCGCGCGACCTTCGTGTTCATGAGCGCGGTCGACTCCAAGCTCGATCATCAGGTCGGCACCGCCCCCGACTTTCCGCGCCCGCAGGCCGGCGACACGACCTTCAAGGGCAATTCGGCGGTCTCCTTCGCGCAGAATTTCGAGCTACTCGACCGGCGCGACGCGACGGTCGGTCTCGCCGAGTGGTTGCGCTGGGTGCGGCTGAACGAGCGCGAGGGACTCGATCCGATGGTTGAGCTGATCGCGGTGGCCGATTGCCTGCCGCCCGCCGCGCTCAAGCTGATCGGCGGACCCGCGCCATGCAGCTCGATGACCTGGCAGCTCAACCTGCTCGGCGCGCAGCCGCGAACCACTGACGGCTGGTGGCTGCTCAGGACCAATGCCGATTACGCCAAGGCGGGAAGCTCGAGCCAGGAAATGATGATCTGGAATGCCAATGGCGAGCCCATCGCCGAACAGATGCAAAGCGTCGCCATCTTCGCCTGACGCGGGGATTTTTCACTTATAGCGCGACAATTTGCGACAATTTCGCCGTGGACTGACATGCGCGGGAGACACAGAGGTACCACAAGTCCTCGGACGGCAGGGAATGACCCTTCGCCCGATCGAGGACAACGGGATGAATCGAGTGTTTCTTGCCGCGGCGCTCGCGAGCGCAAGCTTCATGGCGGTAGCGCTGGTCGGGCCGACCGCGGCGCAGACCACCCCGGCCGCCAGAGGCGATGCCAATGGCGACGACGTGCTCTCGCGCGACGAAGCCATGGCACAGGCCGATGCGCGGTTCGATCGCATGGACGCGAACAAGGACGGCAAGCTGACGCCCGACGAAATGCAGCCGCGCAGGCCGATGGGCGGAGCCGAGGCGCCGCCGCCTCCCCCGCCGCCGGTTGATGGCGCGTCTCCTCCGCCGCCTCCGGCCGGCCCAGCCGGCCGCGGCTTCGGTGGGCGGATGTTCGCCCGGCTGGATACCAACGGCGACGGCGTGATCGATCGCGAGGAATATCGCGCGCTGGCTGCGCAGCGCTTCGACCGCATGGATACCAACAAGGACGGCAAGGTCGATGCCGCCGAGCGCCAGGCGGCGCGCGACGCAATGGAACAGATGCGCGGTCGGCGCGGCAACGGTGGAGACGCACCGCCCCCGCCCCCCGCATCAACGGACAAGCCCGGGCAGTAATCCCCATATGCCCAGGCTGCCGGGCGGGTGCCCCTCCTCACCCGCCCGGCCCTCCACCCTTTCCTCATTGGGCCTTTTCGCCATCAGGGCTTTTCAGGGGGACGATTGATGCTTAGCGAAGTGCCGATGGGCGGCATTCCCCACATTCTTCTGGTCGACGACGAGCGCTCGATCCGTGAACCGCTCGCCCAGTATCTGACCAAGCAGGGCTTTCGCGTCACCCAGGCTGGCGATGCCGAAAGCGCGCGCACGCGGATGGCGGCCTATGCCATCGACCTGGTCATCCTCGACATCATGATGCCGGGCGAGGACGGGTTGAGCCTGTGTCGCCATATCCGCGCGACCGGCGATATTCCCGTGGTCCTGTTGACCGCCAAGAGCGAGGAGACCGACCGCATCGTCGGGCTCGAAATGGGTGCCGACGATTATGTCGTCAAACCCTTCTCGCCTCGCGAACTGGCGACGCGCGCCCGCGTCATCCTCCGCCGCGCAGCCGGCAGCGGTGCACGTCAGCACGCGCCCGAAAGCGGATCCTACGCCTTTGCCGGCTGGGTATTGAAGTCCGGCGAACGCGCGCTGGTCGATCGCGAAGGCGTGTCGGTGCCGTTGTCGACCGGCGAATATAATCTGCTGCTGGCGCTGGTGCTGCGCCCGCGCCAGGTCCTCACGCGCGACCAGTTGCTCGATCTGACCCAGGGGCGCGAGGCGATGGCGTTCGATCGCGCAATCGACAATCAGGTCAGCCGGTTGCGGCGCAAGATCGAGCCCGATCCCAAGAACCCGACCGTGATCAAGACGGTATGGGGCGGCGGCTACACGCTTGCCGCGGAAGTCACGCGACTATGAGGTTGTGGCCGCGCAATCTCCCGGGCCAGATGGCGGTACTGGTCGCCATCGCCTTGTTCACTGCGCAAGCCGTCAATTTCGGGCTGAGCTTGCGTGATCGCCAGGCATTCCGGCTTGAACAGACGGTGGGCCCCGTCGCGGCACGGATCGTCGACGCGTCGCAGGGCCCCCGCAACCGGCATGACCAGCCGCTCGACATCGCGGCCGCCCCTCCGGTCGGCGACGAGACGCCTTGGGACCGGTTCCGCTCGCGCCCCTGGCCGTCCAATCCGGTCGAAGGCGGGCTGCGGCGGCGACCCGATATCGAGGAAGCGTTGCGCGCGCGCCTCAACGAGGCGGGAGTTCCGGTTGGCCAGATAGTGACAGGAATCCGTCCGCTGCGGTCCGACGACCCACGTTTCGGCAAGATGTCGCGCGTCCGGGCGCAGCGCTATCGCTTCGTACGGCACGAGCTATTGATCGCCGTTGAACAACCCAAGGTCGGCTGGTGGGCGGCCTCGGTGCCCTGGCAGGATTCGGAATGGCCGTTCCTGTCGCGGCTAATCGGCCAGACATTGGTACTCTACGCGATTGTGTTGCTGCCGGTGTTGCTGGCGACGCGTCGTATCGCCCAGCCGCTGAGGTCGCTGGCCAAGGCGGCGCAGCGTTTCCATCCCGGCGAAGCCGATGGCCCGATCGCCGAGAGCGGGCCGCATGACGTCCGCACGCTGATCAGCGCGTTCAACGACCTGCGCACGCGCGTGAGCGCGATGCTCGAGGAAAAGGACCGCATGCTGGGCGCGATCGGACACGATCTGCGCACGCCGCTGGCCGCGCTCCGCGTCCGCATCGAATCGGTCGAGGATGACGACGACCGCGCGCGCATGGCGGACACGATCGACGAGATGAATCGCACACTCGACGACATCCTGTCGCTGGCGCGGTTGGGGCGGCCGAGCGAGCAGGCGACCGAAGTCGACCTCGCCGCTTTGGTCGATGCGGTGGTCGAGGATTTCCGCGACCTCGGCATGCCGGTCGAGTTCACCGAGGTCGAACGGTTGACGATGCATTTGCGGCCATCGCTGATGCGGCGCGCGATCCGCAATTTGATCGAGAACGCAGTCAAATATGGTGGCGGCGCCGAGGTGTTCCTGCGATCCGACGCCAAGGCGGTCGAGATCGTGGTGTGCGACAAGGGCCCGGGCATCCCGCCCGATCGCATCCCCGAGGTGTTCGAGGCGTTCACGCGGATCGAGGGATCGCGCAACAAGGAAACCGGCGGCATCGGCCTTGGCCTGGCGCTGGCCCGGGCGATCGTCCGCGAGGCGCGCGGCGACATCCGGCTGGAAAACCGCGCCGAAGGCGGCCTCGCGGCGACGATCACGCTGCCGCGTTAGGCTCCGCGCCCGTCTTCACCCGCAGCATCGACGCCGCCGCGAGTACCAGCACGATCGCACCGCACGCCATCGTCCAGACCGGCTCGGTCGGAAAGAAAGTGCGGATGATCGCGCCCATCACCGTCGCGACCAGCAGCTGCGGCAGCACGATGAAGAAGTTGAAGATACCCATGTAGATACCGAGTTTGTGCTGCGGCAGCACGCCGGCGAGGATGACGTAGGGCATCGTCAGGATCGACGCCCAGGTGAAGCCGATCCCGATCATCGGCAGCAGCAACAATTGCTGATCGCGAATGACCAGCAGCGAGGCGAAGCTGACGGCGCCGATCAACAGGCACAGCATATGAGTCTTCTGCGCCCCGATCCGCTTGGCCAGCAACGGCAATACGAACGCGGCGAGCGCAGCGACACCGTTATAGACCGAGAACAGCACCCCGACCCAATCGGCGCCGTCGTTATACGCCTTCGCCGTCGTGTCGGTGGAATGGAACACATACTGCGCCACCACCGGCGTGGTGTAGATCCACATGATGAACAGCGCGACCCAGGAGAAGAACTGGACCAGCGCCAGCCGCTTCATCTGGTCGGGCATCCGCGACAGATCGCTCATGATCTGCACCAGCGCGCTATCGCCGCCACCGCGCACCATCATCGCGGCGATCAGGCCAAGAATGCCGAACGCCGCGAGCGCCCCACCAAGCACGTAGAGATCGCGCTCGAGCGCGAACCGCCAGACGCCCGCGACGACCACCAAGCCGGCCAGCAACCACCACCAACCGCCACGCGGAGCGATCGGCGTTTCATGCTCTGCCCCGGCGTCGACCGCATCGAAACCACGCATCTGTTCGGGCGAATATTCGCGCGTCGTCAGCACGGTCCACAACACCGCCGCGAAGATCATCACCGCGCCCAGATAGAAAGCGTAGCGGACCGAAGATGGAATCTCCCCCGCCGCCGCCACATTGCTGACGCCCAACTTCGCCATCGCGAATGGCGCAAGGCTGCCGATCACCGCGCCCGCACCGATGAAGCCTGTTTGGAACGCATAGCCTGCGGTCCGCTGCGACGGCGCGACCATGTCGCCGACGAACGCACGGAATGGCTCCATCGACACGTTGATCGAGGCATCGAGCATCCACAGCAACAAAGCCGCGGCGAGCAAGGTCGTCGCATTCGGCATGCCGAGTAGCGCAAGCGCTGCCAGCACCGCGCCTACCAGGAAATAAGGTCGCCGACGCCCGAACCGCCCCCAGGTCCGATCGCTGAAATGGCCGATCAGCGGCTGCACGACCAACCCGGTGACCGGCGCCGCTATCGCCAACAGCGCCAGGCTGCCGACATCGCTACCCAGGGTCTGGAAAATACGACTGATGTTCGCATTCTGCAGCCCGAACGCGATCTGAATGCCGAAAAAGCCGAACGAAATGTTCCACAGCCCGCGCCAGGTCTGGCGCGGCTTCTCCGCCGAAAGTGTGCTCATGCCCGGGGCGCCGTCGAGCGTCGAACGACCAACCGTGGCGGCAGCATCGCCGCCTCGACCGGCTGCGCGCGAATCTGGCGCAGCAGGGTATCGACCAACATCGCGCCCGCCTTGGCGTAATCCTGCGCGATCGTGGTCAGCGGCGGATGCGACAAGCTCGCCGCCGGAATATCGTCGAAGCCGACGATCGACACGTCGCCCGGCACGCTGAGCCCTGCTCCCTCGAATGCCCGCATCGCGCCGATCGCGATGAGGTCGCTGCCCGCGAAGACCGCATCGAACGCGACGCCGCGCCGCAACAGCTCGATCGCCGCTTCGTACCCCGACGCCTCGGTGGTGATCGCGTCGACCTGAAGCGCCGGATCGGGGTCGATCCCCGCTTCGAGCATTGCCGAACACGCGCCACGATAGCGATCGGCGAGTTCGGGCGAATGGCTCGACACCTGTCCAAGGAAGGCGATCCGGCGGCGCCCCAGCCCGATCAGATGCGCGCCCGCATCGCGCCCGCCGCGCACATTGTCGCAGCCGATCGTCGTCCCCGGTTGACCGGTCTGGACCGACCCCCAGCGCACGAAATGCGTGCCTTGCGCCTCGAGTTGTTCGAGCCGCGCGCGATACGTTTCGTAATCGCCATAGCCGAGCAGGATGATGCCGTCGGCCTTGTGGCTGTCCTCATAATCGACATGCCAGTTGGACGAGAGCTGCTGGAACGAGGTGAGCAGGTCATAGCCGCGCAGCGCACAGGTTCGCGCGATCGACCCCAGCATGGAGAGGAAGAACGGATTGATCAGCGAATCGTCGGGGGTCGGATCCTCGAAGAACAACAGCGCCAGCGTGTTGGTATGGCGGCTGCGCAGCGAGGAGGCGTTCTTGTCGACCTTGTAATTGAGCTGCGCCGCGATCGCCTCGATCCGCTTGCGCGTCGCTTCGCTGACCGTCGGATCGCCACGCAGCGCGCGCGACACGGTCGGTTGGGATACGCCCGCGCGTTGCGCGATATCGAAGGACGTCGGTTTGTCGGTTAGCATCGCCCGACGGCTTCTCCCGCTGCCGGCCATCGCCTGCGGCCGGTTGGGCGCGAGTGTAGCGGGCAGCGCGGCGGCGCGATAGAGCCCGCGCGCATAACGAGTGTCCGGCAAATCGTCCCTCCCCAACCGCCCTCTGTCCTGGGGCGATCGTTGGAGCCTAGGCGAGCGGCGCGAGGGTCGGAACGCCATCACATACGTATTCAGCCGGCAGTGTCGGTGCGCGTGGGACCGCGCGGAGAAACGTCGGCCGCGATGAGGTAAGCCCTCTCCCGCCTGCGGGAGAGGGAGGGGCCCGCCGCCATCAGGCGGTGGGAGGGTGAGGGTCTTCTTCTTCTGTTTTCGACGTACGCCTGGAAGAAGAAAGAAGACCCTCACCCAACCCTCTCCCGCTTGCGGGAGAGGGCTATAGAAAGGGAGGCCAGAACCTGATCCTCAGCGATGCAGCGGGGCAACACCGCCTTATGCATAATCCTGAATACGTATGTGGCCAACTTGGCCCCATCCCCGCTGCAACATAAGCGCAGCATATCTGCACGCGCCATGTGGGCCGCGTTGATGCCGCCAGCCAAATATGGTGCGGCCGCAAGGGGAGGAATTGATGACTGCTTTCCGTTCGAACCGTCGTACCCAGCTTGCCGTGCGCGCAAGCGGCATCGCGCTTGCCGGCGCGCTGACGGTGATCGCGTCGCCGGCACTCGCGCAGACGGCGCCCACCGCGGCGGCTCCGCAGGCCGACGAACAGGCAAACGCCGACACGTCGCAGGATATCGTCGTCAGCGGCTTTCGGGCCGCGCTGGCCAGCGCGACCGCGAAGAAGCGGAATTCCGAACAGATCGTCGAATCGGTGTCGTCGGAAGACATCGGCAAGCTGCCCGATAACGGCATCGGCGAGTCGATCGCGCGCCTGCCCGGTATCTCCGCGCAGCGCAGCGCCGGACGCGCCAATATCATCTCGATCCGTGGTTTCGGCCCGGATTTCTCGACCACGACGCTGAACGGCCGCCAACAGACCACGACCAATGACAGCCGTGCGGTCGAATTCGATCAATATCCGTCGGAAGTCCTGGCGGGCGTCGACGTCTACAAGTCCTCGGAAGCGGATCTCACCGCCGGCGGCCTGGTCGGCAGCATCAACCTGCGCACCATCCGCCCGCTCGACGTCAGCAAGCGCATCCTCGCGGTCGGCGCGCGCGGCACCTATGTCGATCAGAAGCTGCAGCCGGGAACGAGTGACCTGGGCTATCGGGTCTATGGCACATTCGTCGACAAATTCGCCGACGATCGGATCGGTATCGCGCTGTCGGCCGCTTACACCGACGAGCCTTATCAGACGCGCGACTGGAACGCCTGGGGATACGGCGCTTACGGGCCGAACCAATATGGCATGAACGGAGTCAAGACCTGGTCCGAGTCGGACAAGCTGAAGCGCTTCGGGGCCAATGGTACGATCCAGGTGAAGGCAAGCGACGACCTGATGCTGACGGTCGACGGATTCTATTCTCGTTTCGTCGACCGGATCGATCAGCGCGGCATAGAAATGCCGTTCAACTGCGGTGGTGGCTGCGGGCACGATCAAATTCTGAACTACACCGCGGATTCGCGCGGGCTCGTGACGTCGGCGACGATCAAGGGAACGCCGGTCATCGAGAATTACGCGAATGACCGCGTGGCCAGCACCTACTCGCTCGCCGGCAATCTAAAGTGGGACAATGGCGGGTCGACGCGCGCCCTGTTCGACGCGAGCTGGTCGCGCACGGATCGCAGGGACGACCGTCTGGAAACCACCGCCGGTCTCGGCCGCGCATTGCCGAATCCGACGGCGACGGTGAGCTATAAGCTGACCGACAAGGGGCCGGTCTTTACCAGCGACTATAACGGTGCCAGCTCCGCGTTGGTGCTGACCGACGTCGAAGGCTGGTCGGGCACGCCAGTCCAGGCAGGCTACGACAAAATTCGCAAGAGCAAGGACGATCTGATCGAGCTGCGTGGCGAGATCGAGCAGGACGTCGGCAACTTCGTCAAATCGATCAAGGTCGGTGTCGACTATACCTATCGCACCAAGGTGCTGACCCAGGACGAAGCGTTTCTGTCGCCACCGGGTGGCGCGACAACCGCGGCGATCCCGTCGAACCTGATCCTTAGCCCGGTACAGCTGGACAGAGGGTTCGGGCCGATCTTGGCTTACGATCCGCGAACCCTGGTTGCGAACAATGTGCTCGTCTACGTGCCCAATACCTCCGGCGCGTCGCAGGCCTATGACGTGACCGAAGAGGTCTGGACCCCATACGCCATGGCCAATCTGAACGCCGATCTCGGAGCAGTAAAACTCACCGGCAATATCGGCGTGCAGGGAATTCGCACAGCGCTCACGTCGAAGGGTGCGACCAAGCCGACCGTCAGGGATTCCTATTGGATCGTGCTGCCCAGTATGAATCTCAACTTCCGTTTTCCGAACGACTTCGTGATCCGGTTCGCCGCGTCGCAGCAGATCATGCGCCCCCGTATGGATCAGCTGACCAATATCGTGAACTTCGGCATCGATAATACCCGTACGCCACCGATCTATGTCGGCAGCGGCGGCAACGCGCTGTTGCGCCCATATAAGGCGACGGCGTTCGATCTCAACTTCGAGAAATACTTCGGGTCGAAGGGCTATATCGCGCTCCAGACCTTCTACAAGCACATCAATACCTATATTGACCCCAGCGCGTTCGATCTCAACTTCGATTATTCGGGTTTCCCCACTCCCCCCGGCAATGTGCCGTCTTCGCCCATTGGCCAGTTCAGCGGCCCGGTGAATACGCATGGCGGGCACATTTACGGTATCGAGGCCGCCGGCACGCTGCCATTCGACCTGTTCACCAAGGCGCTTTCCGGCTTCGGCCTGACCGGCGGTTTCGGTTATACCGAAACGAAGGTGAAGGACTTTGCCGGTCGGGTCACGGTCATCCCCGGCTATTCGAAATATGTCGGCAATTTGACGGTCTATTACGAAGCCGACGGGTTCAGTCTGCGCGGCAGCATGCGGTATCGCTCCGGCTTCCTCGGCGATTTCTCGCTGTTCAGCGGCGGCCTTGATCGCCAGCAAGTGCTGGCAGAAACCGTCTATGACGCACAGGTCGGCTACGATTTCCCCGCGACATCCGCATTGCATGGGCTCTCGTTGTACGTTCAGGGCCAAAATCTGACCGACACCCGGTCGGCGACGGTCGCCGACGTGAACGGCGCAGCTTTCCCCGGCGCCTGGCTCAAATATCAGACCTATGGCCGCCGCGTCGTCGGAGGCTTCACTTTAAAGTTCTGATACACGAACAGCCTCGCCGGTTCCGGCCGGCGAGGCGCATTCGATGGTGAAGGCCTGACATGACTGAACCCACGTCGCTCGACATCGTCATCGCCGGCGGCGGGACGGCAGGATGGACGGCCGCTGCCATCCTCGCCCGCTTCCTCGGCAATCGCGCGACGATCACCCTGGTCGAATCCGATGCGATCGGCACGGTCGGCGTCGGCGAGGCAACGATCCCGCAGATCCACAATCTGATCATCGGACTGGGGCTCGACCAGGCCGAATTCCTGCGGCGCACCAACGCCACCTTCAAGCTGGGGATCGAGTTCAGCGACTGGCTGCGCCCCGGCCATCGCTACATCCACAGCTTCGGCCAGGTCGGGCGCGGCGTCGGATTGATCCCGTTCCGCCAGCTCTGGCTGCGCGGCCGGCATCTCGGCGTTGCGGGCGATTATGGCGATTACAGCTACAACGTCGCCGCCACGCGGCTGGGGCGGTTCGCTACTACCGAGGGGCGCGACGGCAAGCCGACCGAGCTTGCTTATGCCTATCATTTCGATGCCGCCTTATTCGCGGCAATGCTGCGCGACTATGCCGAGGAACGCGGCGTCCGACGGGTCGAAGGGCTGATCGAACAGGTCGAGCGCGACGCCGAAACGGGCGATATCCGCGCACTGCGGCTCGACCGCGACCGCGAGATCGCAGGTTCGTTCTTCATCGATTGCACCGGTTTCCGCAGCCTGTTGCTCGGCGATGCGCTCGGCGTTCCGTTCGTCGACTGGCGCCGCTTCCTGCCCTGCGACACGGCCTTGGCTGTGCCGAGCGAAACGCGCCCCGAGCTGCGCCCCTACACCCAGTCGATGGCGCGCCCCGCCGGCTGGCAATGGCGCATCCCGCTGCAGCATCGCACCGGCAACGGCCATGTCTTCTGCTCCGACTTCATGTCGGTCGATGAGGCAAGCGAATTGCTGCTCGCCAATGTCGAGGGCAAGGCGCTTGCCGATCCCCGCCCGATCCGATTCACCAGCGGGCATCGGCAGGATTTCTGGTCGCATAATTGCGTCGCTTTGGGCCTTGCCGCGGGCTTTATGGAGCCGCTCGAATCGACCAGCATCCATCTCGTCCAGTCGGGTCTCGGGCGCCTGCTCACTCTGCTGTCGGGCGACTTGTCGAACGTCGCTATCGCGCGCGACACGTTCAACCGCCTGTCGACCATCGAGTGGCAGCGCATCCGCGACTTCATCGTCCTGCATTACATCGCCAACGACCGAATCGGCGAGCCGTTCTGGGATCATTGCCGGGCGATCGAGCTGCCGGCGACGCTGGCGGAAAAGATCGCCCTGTTCCGCGAAGCCGGCGCGTTCGTCCGCGAGGAGGACGAGCTCTTTCTCGACGACAGCTGGGGCCAGGTGATGATCGGCCAGGGCATCATGCCGCGCAGCTGGTCGCCGCTGGCCGACAACGTGCCCGGACAGGATGTCGGTCCGTTCCTCGACACGCTCGCCAAGTCCTATCGCGTCAAGGCGGAGACGCTGCCCAGCCATCGCGACTTCGTCACGTCGATGACGGGCGAGGCTCTGGAGAAACAAACATGATCCGCCGCTCGTTGCTCACCGCCTTGCTCGCGACCGCGCTCGTGCAACCGGCGCTGGCGTCGCCCGGCGCCACTCCCCCACCGGCACCGGGCTCCAACTATCGCGATCGCCTGCCAGAGGACGAAGTGATCTATTTCGTCCTGCCCGACCGGTTCGAGAATGGCGATCCGAAGAACGACACCGGCAGCCTCAAGGGCGATCGGCTCGTCACCGGTTTCGATCCGACCGCCAAGGGCTTCTATCATGGCGGCGACCTCAAGGGCCTGCTCAAGCGGATCGATTACATCCAGGCGCTGGGCGCGACCGCGATCTGGGTTGGGCCGATCTTCAAGAACAAGGCCGTGCAAGGCCCCAAAGGCAACGAATCCGCCGGCTATCACGGCTATTGGATCACCGATTTCACCCAGGTCGACCCGCATTTCGGGACCGACGCCGACTTCAAGGCACTGGTCGACGCGGCACATGCGCGCGGGATGAAGGTCTATATGGACATCATCGCCAACCACACCGCGGACGTGATCAAATATCGCGAGTGCGAAGCGGACAAACCCTGCGCGTACCGCAGCCGTGCCGACTATCCGTACACGCGCAAAGGCGGCGTGAGCGGCCCGGCGATCAATCCCGGCTTCCTGGGCGACGGCGTCGCCACGTCGGAGAATTTCGCCAGGCTAACCGATCCGACCTGGGCCTACACCCCTTACCTCCCCAAGGGGGAGGAGAAGGCCAAGGTTCCGGCCTGGCTCAACGACCCGATCTATTACCATAATCGCGGCGATTCGACCTTCTCGACCGAGGATTCGCAACTCGGCGACTTCTCCGGTCTCGACGATCTGATGACCGAGAATCCGCGCGTGATCGCGGGCATGATCGACATTTTCGGCAAGTGGATCGACGATTTCGGCATCGACGGATATCGCATCGATACCGCGCAGCATGTCGACCCCGCTTTCTGGCGGGCGTTCGTCCCCGCGATGCTCGCCCGGGCCAAGGCGAAGGGCATCCCCAACTTCCACATCTTTGGGGAAGTCTTCACCGGCGACCTCGACGTCGCGCGGCTCGCCGCGCACACCCGCGTCGATAAATTGCCCGCCGTGCTCGACTTCGCGTTCGAACGCGCGGTGGCAGATACCGTCGCGCGCGGCGCGCCGACCAGCGAACTGTTTCACATGTTCTTCGGCGACCCCGCTTATGCGAATGGCGAGGCGACCGCGCGGACATTGCCGACCTTTCTCGGCAATCACGACATGGGCCGCTTCTCGATGTTCGTGAAGGCGGGCATGCCGCAGGCGAGCGACGACGAAGTGCTCAAGCGGGTCATTCTTGGCCATGCCATGTTGCTGACGCTGCGCGGGGTGCCGACGATCTATTATGGCGACGAGCAGGGTTTCGTCAGCAAGGGCAACGACCAGCTGGCGCGCGAGGACATGTTCGCCAGCAAAGTCGCGGTGTATAACGACACCAAACTGCTCGGCACGACCAAGACCACGGCCACTCCGAGCTTCGGCACCGACAATCCCATCTTCAAGGCAATCGCCGACCTCGCCCGTATCCGCACCAGCCACCACGCGCTGACCCGGGGGCGCCAGGTGCCGCGCGCCTGGGGTGACAAGCCTGGTCTGTTCGCGGTGTCGCGGTTCGATCCCGACACCGGCAAGGAAGTGCTGATCGCGTTCAACACCTCCACCGCGCCGCTTAACGCCAACGTGCTGGTCGACGACACATCCACTGCTTTCACCGCGCTGCATGGCGCGTGCGAAGCCAAAGCCGCCGCGCCGGGTAGCCTCAAGGTCAGCCTCGCTCCTCTCGACTTCATCATTTGCGAGGCCCAGTGAACGACGCCGCCCGCTTGCCCTCCGTCCAGACCGCGCGCGAATGGTGGCGTGGGGCGGCGATCTATCAGATCTATCCGCGCAGCTTCGCCGACACCAATGGCGACGGCATCGGCGACTTGCCCGGCATCGCCGCGCATCTCGACCATGTCGCCAGCCTGGGCGTCGACGCGATCTGGCTGTCGCCCTTCTTCACCTCGCCGATGCTTGATTTCGGCTATGACGTGGCCGATTATTGCGACGTCGATCCGATCTTCGGCACGCTGGCCGATTTCGACGCGTTGGTCGCCCGCGCCCATGCGCTGGGGCTCAAGGTGCTGATCGACCAGGTCTATTCGCACAGCAGCGACCGCCACCCCTGGTTCCTGGAAAGCCGCGCCGATCGCACCAACCCCAAGGCGGACTGGTATGTCTGGGCCGATGCCCGGGCCGACGGTTCGCCGCCGAACAATTGGCAGTCGGTGTTCGGCGGCCCCGCCTGGACCTGGAGCGCCTCGCGGCGGCAATATTACATGCACAATTTCCTGCCCGAGCAGCCGCAGCTCCATATGCATTTGCCGGTCGTGCAGGACGCGATGCTCGATGTGGCGAAGTTCTGGCTTGATCGTGGCGTCGATGGCTTCCGCATCGATGCGATCAACTTTTCGATGCACGACCCCGCGTTGACCGATAACCCGCCGGCGCCTCCGGGTCCGCGCACGCGCTCGTTCGATTTCCAGCTCCACGTCCACAATCAGAGCCAACCGGAAATCCCGACATTCCTCGAGCGGCTCCGCGCCTTGCTCGACCGCTACGGCGCGACCTTCACCGTCGCGGAGGTCGGCGGCCCGAGCCCCGAGGCCGAGATGCACGCCTTCACCCAGGGCGATCAGCGCCTCAATTCGGCTTATGGCTTCAATTTCCTCTACGCCGACAGCCTGACGCCCGCTTTGGTGCGCGACGCGCTCGCGCAATGGCCCGATACGCCCGGGACCGGCTGGCCAAGCTGGGCGTTCGAGAATCACGATGCGCCGCGCGCCATCTCGCGCTGGGCCACGCCCGAACATCGCGACGCCTTCGCGCGGATGAAGCTGATGCTGCTCATCTCGCTGCGCGGCAATGTCTTCCTCTACAATGGCGAAGAGCTGGGCCTCACTCAGGTCGACATCCCGTTCGAGGCGCTGCGCGATCCCGAAGCGATCGCCAACTGGCCGCTGACCTTGTCGCGCGACGGCGCGCGCACGCCGATGCCCTGGCGCGCCGACGCCAACGACCATGCCGGGTTCAGTTCGAGCACGCCATGGTTGCCGATTGGCACAGATCATCTGGCGCTGGCGGTCGATCGCCAGAATCAGGATCCGAACTCTTTGCTCAACCTGACGCGCCATCTGCTCGCGTTCCGGCACGCCAGCGAGGCATTGATGCGCGGCGATGCGCGCGTAATCGAAGCGAGCGAGACGATCCTGGCGATCGAACGGTCGGCGGACGACGAGACCATGCTGTGCGTGTTCAACCTGTCACCCCGACCGGCCGAATGGCGCCCTGCCCAACCCGATCGCTGGCATGCCGAGGAAACCGTCGGCCAAGTGACCGACTGGCGATTTGTCGGCTACGCGGCGGTAATCGCGCGGCGGATATAAGCGAGCCGGAGCGACCAACCGCTGCGCGGCCAACAGCAGTTACTAACCGCGGTCGGCCTGACGCCCAAAATAGCGTTTGGCTTCCCAATCACATCGTAATCGCTTGCTTGCTTTGCTTTTTTCGGGCGAGCGACTCGCGGCGCGCAATCATTAGCCGACGCGGACTGTCTCATAAAAAGGGCGCTTCATGCTCAAAATAAAGGGAAATAGGTGATTAACGACATCGGGTCGTGGACAGCAAAAGCGCAGAAGAGTAGATTTCCGGAATACCCCCAAAATAATAATTCGGGTCGCACCGCTGATTTTGGCAGGAGGATGAATTCCTTCATAGCCGAAGGAAGGAGTGTGACAGAATTTATCTTGCCATACGGCGCAACTCGCCGGGTAATCTCTCACCTATCGGGTAGAGCGTCGGCAATATATCAAACTTTCCAACATATCTAGATTGCATGTGAGCATCACACAATCATGATGCTGCGCGCCTTTCTCCGAAAGACGCCCCTGTACGCGTGAATACGACGCATACGAGTCGCCGAACAATTATAATCAGATCGTAATGACGCACTTCGTCTGACGAATTGCGACGGGTTCTCTGCGTCATTGCAAATTTTCAAAAAGTACAATGTCAGGAGAAAGTCATGCCTCAGATAACATTGGCCCAACGACTGAAGAGCTTCAACCTGGACCTAGGCACTGCGAATCCGGCCGACATCGACGTTCCGGCCAACCAGGAGCTGGTGCTGGACGCGTCCAACACCAAGCTCAAGGCGAACCTGAAATATCTGGAGCCGAAGAGCCTCGATGACGTGAAGAAGTGGCTCGGCAATCCAGACGACGCCCTTGCCAAGCCGACGGTTGGTGTCCGCACGATCGCCTCGGCGCTCAGCATCGCGCCATCGCGCTCGGTGGCGACATCAATGCTGCCGTCGGCGATCATTCCGGTCCAGCCCAGCTACACCCAGGCGGAATCGGACGACCTCCACTTGTTGGCAGGCGCCTATGTTTACGGCCACAGCGCGAGCGTCGATGTGAAGCAGAAGCCGGCGCTGGACGCCTGGATCGCCAACCTCAAGGTCAGGATCCCGGTGTTCGTCTTCAACAACATCAACGTGGCCGCGGGCGCGACGCTGCACGTCAATATCAGCGCGCTGTTCGCCAATTACATCACCGTCGAGAATACCGGCCGGATCAAGCTGCGCGGCGGCAGCAAGACCTCGATTCACGCCGCCGGATTCACCGGCAAGGGGCGCCAGATCGTGCTGCACCCGGGCGACGTGATCCGTCGGCCGCACTGACACGAACCACCTTTAGACGATTGCATTTTTCGCGGGAAGGATTTGAAATGGCGTATAATATATTCATCAACGGCGACAATGGCACACCCGGCAGCAACGGGACGCCGGGCCATGACGGCGGCACCGGCGCCGAGGGCCAGAACGCGGTTTGCCATTGGGACGGCGACGACGCCGGCAAGCCTGGCGGCCCTGGCAACGGCGGCACCAACGGTTCGAGCGGGACTAACGGCTTTGCCGGACAGGATGGCGGTTCGCTGACTGTCTCGGTTACCGAGTTCATCACTGGCTTCAACGTCAACGGGCGTGGCGGCAATGGCGGTAATGGCGGCTCGGGCGGCAGTGGCGGGTCCGGCGGCTCAGGTGGCCCAGGCGGCAATGGCAAGGGCTGCGAGGACGACCAGGACGGCGGCATCGGCGGCGATGGCGGCAATGGCGGTCGTGGCGGTGACGGCGGCCGTGGCGGCAATGGCGGCAACGTCGTGATCAGATATTCGGCCGGCATACCGACTCCCGAATATACTGCCGATATGGGCGGCGGTCAGGGCGGCACCGGCGGCACCGCCGGCGGCGGCGGCGCGCCTGGGCCGGGTGGACGTCGCGGCGGCGACAGCAATGCCAACGCGCAAGGGCATCCGGGGAATACGGGTGCGACCGGCATGAATGGCGGGAATGGCGATCTGGGGACCGCCATCCTGTACCAGGTGCCCTGAGGCGGAGCGGACGAGCGATCGGGGACGGCATCACCGTTCCCGATCGCCACCGCGACCAACCATGCCCGATCCGATCACCCTCTTCGCCACATCGATCCGGCTGTGCCTCGGCTTGGTGTTCGTCATGTCGGGGGCATCGAAGCTGCTGCGCCAATCCTCGATCCGCCACGTGATCGCGCAATATCGGCTGCTACCTCACGATGCGGTTGCGCCGGCCGCGCGGGGACTGGCGATCGGCGAGATTGGCGTCGGACTTCTGCTGATGCTGTCGTTCCTGCCGCCGCTCGCCGCGCCGGCGATCGTATCGGCGGCGGCGCTGTTGTGCCTGTTCAGCGTGGCGGTGGCGTCAGCGCTGGTTCGGGGAATCGTCGTTCCTTGCGGATGCTCGCTGATCCTGAACGGCCATGTCGTGACCTGGGCGACCTTCGCCCGCAACCAGGCGCTGCTGGCGTTGCTGCTGGCTGATCGCCTGATCCAATCAGGAGCGGTTTCGTGACGGCATTGGCCCCCTCTTCCCTTTCCCGCGACGATCCACTCGCCGGCTTTATCCGAAGCGCCGCGTTTCTCTCCGGCACGGAAGAGGAGAGGATCGACCGTCTTTCCGCTCGGATCGGCGTTCCGCGCGACCCCGCCGGCTGGCGATCGACGCTGAACAACGACGGTTCGCCGATCCAGATTTGCCTTGGCCTTCGTCCGGACTCCGCGGAACCGAACCTACGCCTCATCGCCGACCCGCATCTCGGCGGACGAGATGCTCGGTTGCGGAGCAGCCAATCCCGACGAGCTCTGGCGCAACTCGACGAATGGCATGCGCCCGACATGGCCAGTCTATGCACGTCCGTACTGGAGCACATGGCCCCCTCTGGATGCGGTATTCCTTATTTGCGCAACGGCGGCGACGCCTGGCTGGCGGCAGGGATAGACGGACGCGGCGTGGCGATCTACGCGACCGCGCGGTGGGGCGATCCCGCATCGCGCTGGGCGCGCGCTTTAGCGTGGCTGGTCGACCTCTCCCCCGCGGCGGCACAAGCGGCCGCGGCGCTGACGGATCTCTCCGAGCACAGCACCCTGATCAGCGTGGGCGTGGAGGGCAGCAGCGCGCGCGACGCACGGGCGAAATTCTACTGGCGGCCCAACGGATCGGCGCCGCTGTCCGAGCTGGGGGTTTCGCTGCTGAGGCACGAGGCGCTCCCCGCGTTTCTATCGGATGCAACCGAGGGGATGGCGACTCCGGTCTCGGCGATCGTCGGCAGTGTCGGCGTGAGCGTCGCGACCGGCGCCCTCGCCGACGTCAAGCTGGACCTTTGCGGCCATTGCGTCCCTCGTAGCCGGACTGACTGGGCGCACCGGATCGAGGGGTATGCGCGACGCCACCGGCTGACCGCGCCGCCATTCTTTGCGCTGGAGCCCGACGCGCCGGTCGAGATCGCCTTTGTCGGACTGGGCATCGACCGCGATTCGCAGCCGCGCCTCAACATCTATCTCAAGCCAATGGTCCCCGGAGGTCACCGATGAGCCTTCCTGTCTCCGATATCGCGATGATCACGTTCAACGACGTACCGGCGATCAACACCAGTCTCAAATACGAAGTGCTGGGCGTGCTCGCCGTTGAGAACCATCGGCAATATTGTTCGCGCCACGGCTATGATTTCATCTCGGAAGTGCCGATCGCGCGCGACCGTCCAGCCTGCTGGGCAAAGATTCCGGCCATCCTGGCGGCGTTCCAGGATCATGAATGGGTGTTATGGGCGGACAGCGACACGCTGATCTTCGACCAGCGGCCGCTCGACCGGTTCCTCGACACCGCGCATGACATGATCGTGCAGTCCCATGACGCGTTCTTCCGCCTGATCGGCGTGCCGATCGAGAGCGGCATGGCGCGGATGCCGATCAATACCGGCGTGTTCCTGATGCGCCGGTCGGCCTGGTCGCGCGGCTTCCTGGAACGGGCCTATGCGCAAACCGGGTTCGTCTCGCACGGCGCCGTATGGGACGGGATCGGCGAGCAGGAAGCGATGATCGCGGTCCTCAATGAAGCGCCGTCGGACCGCGTACGGATCGGCCATGTCGACGGCCTCCAGAACCATCCCCTGCTCTATCGGCCAGGCGACATGTTCGTCCATTTCTACGGCAATCATGCGCGCCATCGCATTCCTTCCGATCAGTCCACCGAGATCGTCTCGCGATGGCGAGACGCAGTGATGCACGGCCACGCATTGCCTCGCGACATTGCCCGCTTTCACTGGTGCTGCATCCAGAATGCCAGTCCCGACGAGCCGATGGTGCGCGGAGACCTCGATCATTTCCTCTACCGGCCGGAAGACATTGTCGGCGCGGCCGCCGAACCTGCGATGGAGTGTTGATATGCCTCAAGCCGCAATCCAGCCGACATCGACTTATCGGGAGCGCGTGCCGGCGCTGTACGGTCCTTCCTATGCCCGTGACTATCCGGAGTTGTATCTGACCGCCTGGCCAGCCAAACATGCGCTGAACCTCGAGGTGCTCGGCAGGTTGCTTGGCGCGCTTGGGCCTGACCCGCGGTGGATCGACATCGCTTGTGGTCAGGGATGGCATTTCTCGCAATTTCCCGGGCAAGCCCGCATGACCGGTCTCGACCTCAGCGAGGCGCAACTGGCGCGCGCTCGCGCCGCGACGCCCGACGCCGACTTCATCTGCGGCGACATGGCGGAGACGCAATTCGCACCGGCGTCGTTCGACCTGCTGACGAATTTTTGGGGCGGTTATTGCTATCTCGCCGACCGCGAGGCGATCGCCGCGTTGTGGCGCCGGGTCGTCGGCTGGATCGCCCCGGGCGGGGCGCTTTATGTCGAATTGCTGCTTGCCGAGGATCTGGCGAGCTTCAACCGGTCGGCCTACGCGGCGAAGACCGGTTTCTCGGTCATGTCACGCGGTTCTGATTTCATCGAATGGGGATATCAAGACAGCGCCGGCATGCACATCATGACCAGCCCGCCGCTCTCAGAAGCGCTCGACATCTTCACGCCGGCATTCCGCAGCGTCGATGTTCACCACGACGGCAGGTTTATGACTCACGTCGCGGCGCAGGGCCGGCTGGGCGAATAGCCGGTGTCCGCTGCGCCGCTTCCGGTTCGAAGATCGTCAGTCTTACCGGCGGCATTATAGCCGCCCTTCCCCAATCCAGGCAGGATCCGTCGCCTGATCGTGCAACCTATGGTAGCTTGAAGATGGTGCGGGCGGTGGGAATCGAACCCACACTCCTCTCGGAACCGGATTTTGAGTCCGGCGCGTCTACCAGTTCCACCACGCCCGCGTGTCGACGAGGCACATCAGGGGCCACTGATCGACGATTTGAGGGTCTATAAGCGAGCGCTTTTGGGATTTCCATACCGGAATTAGCTGTTTCCAATCGTGCGGGCCTGGTTTCATTCCGGCTGCAATGATCTTTGGGCTCGAGGTCAAACAAGCAGCTGGCGTTGAGCTGACAGCCGTCCATCGGTCGTGCGCGCGCCGCGTAGGTGTACAGACGAAGAGGGCGCCCCTCGGGCGCCCTCTTTAAAAATCAGCTTCGCCGGCGGCGCCGCACCTGGGTCTCTCCGAAAATGACCTGCTGGACCATCGGCAGGCGCATCATCACGTGCGGAAAGCCGGGATCGATGGCGCTCACCGCGTCGAGCCGTGCGCGTTGCTCATCGCTGAACTCGACATCGAGCGCACCGAGATTGTCCTCCAGCTGGTGGAGCGTACGGGCACCGATGATCGGCGAGGTGACCGCAGGATTGAGCAGGGTCCAGGCGAGGGCCACCTGTGCGCGCGACCTACCCAGTTCTTCGGCGACCTTGCCGACCTCGTCCGCGATGGTGAGGTTGCGCTCGGTAAGCATGTTGTGCGCGAGCACCACGTTGTGGCGGGTGCCCGTCGGGTTTGCCGACGCCTCGGCTTCGAGGTCCGAGCGCTTGTACTTGCCGGTCAGTACTCCGCCGGCAAGCGGCGACCACGGGATAACCCCCAGCCCCATCTCCTCGGCCATCGGCGCGAGGTCGCGTTCGACGGTGCGCTCGGCGAGACTGTATTCGACCTGCAATGCGACCAGTGGCGACCAGCCGCGAAGATCCGCGATCACTTGCATCCGCGAAACCTGCCAGGCGGGAGTGTCGGAGATCCCGAGATAAAGGACCTTGCCTTGGCGCACGAGGTCGTCGAGCCCGCGCAGGATTTCCTCGACCGGCGTCGTGAAATCCCAGACGTGCAGGTACAGCAAATCGATATAGTCGGTACCGAGTTTCCTGAGGCTCTCCTCGACCGAACGGACCATCGACTTGCGGTGGTTGCCCCCGGCATTGGGGTCGTCCGGTCGGCGGCTCATCGTATATTTGGTGGCGATAACGAGTTGCTCGCGCTTATCGGCCATGAACGTGCCGAGAAGGCGCTCGGATGACCCGCCCGTATACATGCTCGCGGTGTCGATGAAATTCCCCCCGCGATCGACATAGGTATCGAACAGGCGGCGTGCCTCGTCCTCGTCGGCACCCCAGCCCCAGTCGGATCCGAACGTCATCGTGCCCAATGAGAGCGGCGAAACGCGTAAGCCCGAGCGGCCGAGCAAACGGTAGGATTGAAGGGTCAAACTATTGGTCATTGTCCATTCTCCCACGAACGCGGCGATGCGTCCTCGTGCGAGGGGCGATATGGCTCCTGACCAACAGTTAGATTATCCGCTAGAATACACCTTCTCTATTAAGTTGGTGGTGGATAATGCGCGGCACGGATTTTGCGAACCTCAACGCTTTCGCTGCAGTGGCGGAGCATCGCAGTTTCGTCCGCGCAGCGGCGCATCTGGGTATCACGCCCTCGGCGCTCAGCCAGACTATTCGCCAGCTCGAGGAACGGCTTGGCGTTCGCCTGCTCAATCGGACGACGCGAAGCGTGGCTCCGACGACGGCCGGCGAACGCCTCTATCAAAGGCTTCGTCCCGCCGTGGACGAACTCGACGCGGCCGTCGCGGAGGCGGCTTCAACGCGCGAACGTCCGGCGGGCATGTTGCGGATCAACGCGCCGCGAACGGCCGCGATAAGGCTGATCGCGCCCCGATTGGGCCGCTTCCATCGCGACAATCCCGGCGTGATACTCGACGTCACGGTGGACGATGCGCTGACGGACATCGTCGCAGGCCGCTTCGACGCCGGAATCCGGCTTGGCGAGCTGCTCGAGAAGGACATGATCGCGGTGCGCCTGACCGGTGAATTGGAGATGATGGCGGTCGCTTCGCCGGATTATCTCGCGCGTCATGGCACGCCCGAAACCCCGGACGAGCTCCATAACCATGCCTGCCTCAACTGGCGCTGGCCGACCGACGGCAGCCTTTATCGCTGGGAATTCGAAGAAGACGGCAGGGAATTCGAGATTGCGGTGCAAGGGCCGATCATCGCAAACGATATCGAAGTGGTTTTGCAGGCCGCGCTCCAGGGCCTCGGGATCGCCTATGCTTCCCACGAATGGATGGAAGGGTGGCTGAAAGAAGGCAAGTTGGTCCGCGTGCTCGAGCGTTATTCACCTAAATTTCCCGGCGTCTACCTGTACCATCCCAGTCGGCGGCAGCAGCAGCCGGCGTTGCGCGCGTTCATCGACTGCCTGTTGGACCGGCAAGGCTGAGCGTGGCGACGAAGTCGGGCGATGGCAGGAAGCCGCGCACACCAGAGTCTTGTCGAAGTGCGACGCGCGTCGCGCGCAGCTTTACCGTAAGGTGATCGGCAGGCCGACGGCTTGCCTGGACGAGCGATTTCGTCCGGGCAAGCCGCCGCGCAGGGTTATTGGAAGGTCTGCGACAGATTGCCGATACCGCCCAGCGGATCAGGACCGAAGCGGTTCGGCCCACTGGTACCTGGAAGGCACCAGAAGACGAGCAGAACGATCCCGCCGATCCACGACACGAGCGAGAAGATCACGCCGATTCCCGATATGCCGGCGCTCTGGTTGACGGCGCCGCCGACACTAAGCGCCAACGCCAGCAGGTACGGACCCCAGTACAGAAACAGCCACCAGCCCGCCCGATCGGTATCGTGGAGACGCCGCACTTGCACCGCGATAATTGGGATCAGCAAGGCGAGCCAGACGATCCCCAGGATGATGGCGATGATGCCCATGGAGGCGAACATACCCACCATGCCACCGAGCCTTGGCGTGCCATCGGAACTGGTGCCGGCCATGCTCATCGCGCTGCCCGCGATCACTACGATGGTAACGAGCGCAACCAGCCAGATGATGGCCAGCAGCAGCATGAACATCCAGAATTCCTGCCGACGCGAGCGCCCCGAAAATTCGGCATAACGCTTCAACGGCATAAACATCCATTCCATGGAATGTCTCTCCTTGCTCTCGTCTCGATCGACTAACGCAGCCCCCTACTGGAAGGTCTGCCCCAAATTGCCCGCACCGCCCAGAGGATCGGGGCCATATTTGTTCGGGCCCGGCGTACCAGGCAGACAATAGAAGATCAGGTTTGCGATCGGGATCAGAATGAACCAGCCCGATTTATCCTGGTCGTGCATGCGGCGGACTCCAACGGCGATGCTCGGGACGAGAATAGCCAGATAGAAGACCCAGATGATGACGGCGAATATTCCGGCGCCCCCACCACCGGTTACCACGCCCGTCTGGGGATCGACCGACATGGACGACGCGAACATGATACCCATCAGGATCTGAAGGACGACCATCACGATCGTCACGAACAGAGCGAACATCCAGAACTCCATCCGGGTCGAGCGGCCTTGAAAATCCGCATACCGTTTCAGCGGCATAAGCATCCATTGCATCAAACGTCTCCCTGTTAGCCTAATGTGGGTTTTGCGATCCGTTTCATGACAATTTTCATCCGGCAGAAACGCCGGTGTGCGCCCTTGCGCCATGGTGGAGGAGTTGAAAGCGAAGGATCCCCAGCGTCTTAGCAGCCGCAGTCGATCCGTTCATCGTGATACTCCCCCGAGTCGCGAGGGTAACCTGATCCTATCCCGGTACGATTACAACCAACTCTCGCCGTATCTGTCCCTCAGCTGGACGGCGCACGCCGGCGATAGCTCAGCGCCTCGGCGACATGGACGCGCCCGACATCGGCCGCACCGGCAAGATCGGCGATCGTCCGCGCGACCCTGAGCACGCGGGTATAGCCCCGCGCCGACAGCCGCATCGCTTCGGAGGCCTGGGCCAGCAAGGTGCGTCCGGCATCATCAGGCGTCGCCACCGCTTCGAGCAGGTCGCCATCGGCTTCGGCATTGGTGCGGGCGGTTTCGTCGGCATAACGCCGCGCCTGGACCTGTCGCGCCGCCATCACGCGCCGCGCGACCTCCGCCGATCCCTCGGCCGGCGGCGGCAGGACGAGATCGGCGGCGCTGACCGACTGGACTTCGACGTGCAGGTCGATGCGATCGAGCAGCGGTCCCGACACTTTGGCCTGATAATCGGCGGCGCATCTCGGCGCGCGAGCACAGGCGAGAGACGCATCGCCGAGATGGCCGCAACGGCAAGGATTCATCGCCGCGACGAGCTGCACCCGCGCCGGGAAGGTCACATGTGCATTGGCACGCGCGACGCTGACCGTCCCGGTCTCGAGCGGCTGGCGCAGCGAATCGAGCACGCCGCGCTGGAATTCGGGGAGCTCGTCGAGGAACGGCACGCCGAGATGCGCCATGCTGACTTCGCCCGGCCGCACCTTGAGACCACCACCGACCAATGCCGCCATCGACGCCGAATGATGCGGGGCGCGATAGGGTCTCGCGCGGGTGATCCGCCCGCCGTCGAGCGTGCCGGCGACCGACTGGACCATCGACACTTCGAGCGCTTCGCCGGCATCAAGCGGCGGCAGGATGCCCGGCAGGCACGACGCCATGAGCGATTTGCCCGCGCCCGGCGGCCCGATCATCAACAGATTGTGCGCGCCCGCGGCGGCGATTTCGAGCGCGCGCTTGGCGGTTTCCTGACCCTTCACTTGCCGGAGATCGGGGCCGGCAGCCGGTTCCACGGCCTCGCCGGGCTGCGGCGGACCGATCAACTGATTGCCCTTGAGGTGATTGAGCAGGCCAATCAGGTCAGGCGCGGCGATCACGTCGATCGACCCAGCCCAGGCCGCTTCGGCGCCTTGTGCGGCCGGGCAGACCAGCCCCTTCCCTTCGCCCGACGCATGGAGCGCGGCGAGCAGGACGCCCGGCGACGGCGCGATTCGGCCGTTCAACCCAAGTTCGCCGACCACGACCAGCTCGCTCAGCGTCTCGGCGTCGACCACGCCCATCGCACCGAGCAGACCAAGCGCGATCGGCAGGTCGAAATGCGTCCCTTCCTTGGGCAGATCGGCGGGCGACAGGTTCACGACGATGTGTTTGGGCGGCATCGACAGCCCCATCGCCGCGATCGCGCCGCGCACGCGCTCCCGGCTCTCCGCCACCGCCTTATCGGCCAGCCCGACAACGATAAACTTGGGCAAACCGGGAATCAGCTGCACCTGCACTTCGACCGCGCGTGCTTCCAGTCCGAGATAGGCGACGGTGGAAACGATGGTGGTCATTGATGCTCCCTGACCCCTACTTACCCTGCTATCCCGCCGGCGCGATTGGCTTTAACGCCATTTTGGCGCCATCTCATGTGTCTTGTATCGCCAAGACACCGCCCCCATCTGTCGACAATGCCGGCTGACCGTTCCGCGTTGACTTCGGCCGCGCTCTCGCTTAAGCGCGCTCCCCACAAGGCCGTCCCCGTGGCGGCCCTTTTCAATTTCGACGTACAGGGAATGAACGATGAAGCGGACCTTTCAGCCGAGCAACCTGGTGCGTGCGCGCCGGCACGGCTTCCGCGCACGGATGGCGACGGTGGGCGGACGCAATGTGATCCGTGCGCGTCGCAATCGCGGCCGCAAGAAGCTGTCGGCGTAACACCCGACCCTGCTTTGCAAGATGATTCGGCCAGCCCGCCTCCTTCGGGAGCGCGGGCTGGTGCCGTTTCTGCGTCCGTGGTGACGCTGACCAAGCGGCGCGATTTCCTGGCGGCCAATGCCGGCAAACGCGCGCCGATGCCCGCCTTCGTCCTGCTGGTCCGCCGTCGCGACGACAAAGATGCGACGATGCGCGTCGGCTATACGGTCACCAAGAAGATCGGCAATGCGGTGGTTCGCAACCGCATCAAGCGGCGTTTCCGGGCGTTGGCGCATGATGTGCTGAGCGTCAGTGGCGTCGCCGGCGCGGATCATGTGCTGATCGGACGCGCCGACGCGCTGACTCGCGACTTTGTCCAGCTGAAGGCCGATCTGATCAAGGCGCTGGCGAAGGTTTCGCGATGATCGCCAAAATGCTGATCGCACTGGTTCGCCTGTGGCAAATCGGCCCTTCGGCGATAATGCCGCCGACCTGTCGCTATCAGCCTTCGTGTTCGGCCTATGCAATCACCGCGCTTCGCCGCTATGGCGCGCTGAAGGGCGGGTGGTTGGCAATGAAGCGCATCGCCCGGTGCCATCCCTGGGGCGGGTACGGGCCCGACCCCGTTCCCTGATTTTCTGATCGAAGGTTCCTGAGCGCGTGAAGAACGACAATCGCAATTTTATCATGTTCGCGGTGCTCGCGGTGCTGCTGCTGTTCGCATGGCCGCTGGTCGTGAACCGGATCATGCCGCCGGCAAACCCGCCGGTCACCAAGATCGAGGGCGGCAAGACCCAGGTCCAGCCCAATCCCGCCGCGCCGACCACCGCGAACCCGGACGCGGTGCGCGATACCAAGGTCGTGCTGAGCGAGACCGCGGCGCAGCGCGTGCCGATCGACACGCCGACGCTCAAGGGCTCGATCAACCTCAAGGGCGCGCGGATCGATGACCTGCTGCTGACCGAGTATAAGGACACGATCGAGAAGAATTCGCCGCCGATCCGCTTGTTGTCGCCGGCAGGCACAGCCGGCGCCTATTTCGCGGAATTCGGCTGGCAGGATACCGGCATCAAGTCGCCGACTCCCGACACCGTCTGGACCGCGACCGGCAGCGTGCTCGCGCCGGGCAAGCCGGTCACGCTGACCGCCGCCAACGACGCGGGCCAGCGCTTCCAGATCGATCTCGCCGTCGACCAGGATTACATGTTCACCGTTCGCCAGAGCGTCATCAATGGCGCCGCGCAGCCGATCAAAGTCGCGCCCTACGGCCTAGTCAACCGCGCCGAGGCGTCGAAGGACCTCGACAGCTGGTCGATTCAGGTCGGTCCGATGTCGGTCCACAACGGAGCAGCCGACTATGATGTCAACTGGAAGGACGTCGACAAGGCGCCGCAAAAGTTTTCGACCACCGGCGGCTGGCTCGGCTTCACCGACAAATATTGGCTGACGGCCCTGGTCCCCGATCAGGAGGCGGCCTTCGCCGGCGAGTTCCAGTCGACCGGCAAAGGCGGGTACCAGGCCGATTACGCCCGCGTCGCAAAGGAGGTCGCGCCCGGCCAACAATTGTCCCAGACAAGCCGGTTCTTCGCGGGTGCGAAGGAAGTACGGTTGCTAGACCGCTATACCGACAAGGAAGGCATCGCGCTGTTCGATCACGCCGTCGATTGGGGCTGGTTTCGGTACATCGAAAAGCCGATCTTCTATTATCTCGACTGGCTGTTCCGCATGGTCGGCAATTTCGGCGTGGCGATCATGCTGCTGACCCTGACGATCCGCTTGCTGATCTTCCCGATCGCGCAACGCCAGTTCGCCTCGATGGCGCAGATGCGCGCGATCCAGCCCAAGATGAAGGCGCTGCAGGAAAAGCATAAGGACGACAAGCAACGCCAGCAGCAGGAAGTGATGGCGCTGTACAAGACCGAGGGCGTCAATCCGCTCGCCGGCTGTCTGCCGACCTTCCTCCAGATCCCGATCATGTATTCGCTATACAAGGTGCTGATGCTGACGATCGAAATGCGGCACCAGCCGTTCGTCGCCTGGATCAAGGATCTGTCGGCGCCCGATCCGCTGACCCCGCTCAATTTGTTCGGCATCCTGCACTTCACCCCACCGCACATGATCGCGATCGGCGTGGTGCCGATCCTGCTCGGCATCTCGATGTGGCTGCAGTTCAAGATGAACCCGCAGCCGATGGACGACGCGCAGAAGCAGGTCTTTGCGCTGATGCCCTGGGTGTTGATGTTCGTGATGGCGCCGTTCGCGGTCGGCCTTCAGGTCTACTGGATCACCAGCAACCTGCTGACCGTGCTGCAGCAGCGGATCCTCTACGCGCGGCACCCTGCCCTCAAGCAACCGGTGGTCAAATAACGTGAGCGAATTCGATGAGGACGCGATCGAGGCGGCGCGTAAGATTTTCGCCGGGCCGGTCGCGTTCCTCAAATCCGCCCCTGCGCTCGAGCATCTGCCCGATCCCGTGGTCCCAGAAGTCGCGTTTGCCGGCCGGTCGAACGTCGGCAAGTCGTCGCTGCTCAACAAGCTGACCAATCGCAACTCGCTGGCGCGCACGTCGAACACACCGGGACGGACGCAGGAGCTCAACTTCTTCGACGTGGGCGAGCCCCTCGCCTTCCGGCTGGTCGACATGCCGGGCTATGGCTTCGCCAAGGCGCCGAAGGATGTCGTCAGGAAATGGCGGTACCTGGTCAACGACTTCCTGCGCGGGCGTGACGTGCTCAAGCGCACGCTCGTGCTGATCGATGCGCGGCATGGCATCAAGGATGTCGATCGCGAGATCATGGAGATGCTCGACAAGGCAGCGGTCAGCTATCGCCTGGTCCTGACCAAGGCCGACAAGATCAAGCCGACCGAACTCGACAAAGTCGCGGCCGAGACTGCGGAAGAGGCGCGCAAGCGCCCCGCCGCGCATCCCGACATCCTGTCGACCTCGAGCGAGACCGGGCTCGGCATGCCAGAATTGCGCGCCGCGGTGATCGAGGCGCTCGGCTAGATTTCGTCGGCAGCTCTACCTAAGGGTCGCGCAAACCGACCCCGGGGGAGCTTGCATGAAAAATATCGGCCTTGTCGCGGCGCTGGCGCTCATGGCGTTGCCGGCGATTCCTGCGGCATCGCGCGACAAGGCGTCGCCGACGATCGACCGCGACAAAGTCCTTGCCGAAGAAATTCTTCTCGCCGGACCGGGTTTGCGCGGCCGCGGCAGTGCCACTGCCGACGAGGCCATCGCCGCCGGATATGTCGCGTCGTTGTTCCGCGATTCCGGGCTGCGCCATGCGCCCGGCATGGACTCCTATCTCCAGACGGCGCCGCTGACCCGGCGCGCTATCGCCGGGCCGCCGGTCCTGACGATCGACGGCAAGCCGGTGGCAGGCGCAACGCTGTTGTTGACGGGCGGCGGGACTGCCGGCGGCAAAGCCGTCATCGTGACCCGCCCCGATGGCGACATCCCCTCGGCCGAAATCGTCGTCTATACCGGCCCTGCCGACAGCCTGATGACCTTTGCCCGCAAGCTGCGCGGCAAGGGAATCAAGCTGGTGCTGGCCGCCGAGAGCGACGCCAGCCGCAAGTTCCTGGATATGATCGGCGGCAAGCCATCGCTGCCGACGACGATCGAGGGCACGCCCAGCCGCCGCCCGCCGATGACGGTCGCGACGATTCCCACCGAGACACTGGCCGGCATCGCGGCAGGCGCCGATGTGTCGATCCAGGTCCCGATCGCAACCACCAGGGCGACCACCACCAATGCGATCGGCTATCTGCCGGGCACCGATCCCAAGGCAGGCGTGATCCTGCTGTCGGCGCATCTCGATCACCTCGGCGTGCGGCCGGACGGCACCGTCATGCCCGGCGCCAATGACGACGCTTCCGGCACGGTCGCCGTCATCGAACTCGCCCGCGCCTTTGCCGCGATGGGCCGGCAGAAGCGCGGTATTCTGTTCGTCGCTTATGGCAGCGAAGAGATTGGCGGTCTCGGCTCGACCTGGTTCGGCGAGCATCCGCCGGTGCCGCTCACCGATCTCGTCGCCAATATCGAGTTCGAGATGATCGGCGCGCAGGATCCCAAATTGCCCAAGGGCGCGCTGATGATGACCGGTTCGGAGCGTTCCAATCTGTTCGACATGATGAAGAGCCAGGGTGCGCTGATCGCTGCCGATCCTTATCCGGAGCAGAGCTTTTTCGAGCGATCGGACAATTATTCGCTCGCCCTCAAGGGGATCGTCGCTCACACCCTGTCGGGCTGGGCGGTGGTGCCGACCTATCACCAGCCGACCGACACGGTCGAGAATCTCGATATCGATTATATGACGAAGGCGATCCGCTCGCTGGTCGCACCGGTCCGCCTTCTGGCGTCTGGCGGGTTCAAGCCGGAGTGGAAAGCCAATGGCCGGCCGAAATGATGAGGACTTGAACCGATCGCTCCCCAAGCTACATACCGGACAATCGAAAAATAAGGGAGGATCGAATGACCACACCGACCAAGGGCCTCGAACTGCGTTCGCTGGTGTCCGACGGCAAGCTCGAATTGTCGCTGGTCGATGTCGAATTGTCTCCTCCCGGCCCGGGCGAAGTGATCGTTCGGATCGAGGCGGCGCCGCTCAATCCATCCGACCTCGGCCTGCTGACCGGCCCCGCCGATCTCGCCACGCTTGATCAGCGCGGCACGGCTGACCGTCCGCTGCTGACCGCCGAGATTCCCGAGCAGCGCATGCCGATGGTGCGCGCGCGGCTCAATGAATCGATGCCGGTCGGCAATGAAGGCGCCGGAACGGTGGTCGCCGCCGGCGATGGCGCCGAGGAGTTGATCGGCAAGACCGTCGCGGTGATCGGTGGCGGCATGTACACCCAGTACCGCAAGGCGCGATTGAGCGACCTGCTCCCCTTCCCCGACGGTGTCACCGCACGCGAAGGCGCGTCGGCCTTCGTCAATCCGCTGACCGCGCTGGCAATGGTCGAGACGATGCGCGCCGAGGGGCATAAGGCCCTGGTCCATACCGCCGCGGCGTCGAACCTCGGCCAGATGCTCAACCGCATCTGCATTGCCGATGGCGTGAGCCTGGTGAACATCGTCCGTTCGGCCGAGCAGGCGAAGATCCTGCACGATATCGGCGCCAAATATGTGGTCGATTCGACCTCGGAAAACTTCCGCGACGAACTGGTCGACGCGCTCGCCGAGACCGGCGCGACAATTGCGTTCGACGCGATCGGCGGCGGCAAGCTAGCCGGTCAGATCCTCGCGGCGATGGAAGTCGCCGCCAATCGCAACGCGACGACCTATAGCCGCTATGGATCGAACACCTACAAGCAGGTCTATATCTACGGCGCGCTCGACCTCGGACCGACCTTGATCGGCCGCGATGTCGGGTTTTCCTGGGGCGTCGGCGGCTTCCTGTTGACCCCGTTCCTGATGAAGGCCGGCGCCGAGGTGGTCGGTCGCATGCGCGCGCGTGTCGCCGCCGAAATCCGCACAACCTTCGCCAGCCATTACACCGCGGAAATCTCGCTGGCGGAAGCGCTCGATAAGGACACGCTGCTCGCCTACAGCGCGAAGAAGACCGGCGAGAAATATTTGATCGTGCCGTCCGCGAGCGGCTGATCCGCCATCAATCGCCGTTGATGAAAATCGCCATCATCCACTTGCCGTCGCGCTTTCGAAAGATCGCGCGATAGGCGAGCGGGTTGCGCAGGAAATCGACGCGGACATAACCTTCCTTACCCTCGTCAGTCTTCACGTGCGTCCATGCGCTGTCCTTCTCGTCAATGACGGTCAGGATGTCCCAGTCGAGCAACGCCACGACCGGGCTGTCTGTATTCGGACTGGCGCGCAGATTGACCCGCGGCCGGCTAGGCACGGTGGTCGCGAACGTGTCGCGCGACTGCGGCAGGCGCGCATACATATAAGGAATGCTCGCCTCGCCCCGGTCGAGTGCGCAGCCGAGCGACAATGCCAGATCGAGTTCGACCCACAGGTTCGATGACGCGGGGTGGATCAGGTCCCATTCCTTCGCGAACCCCGCTTTGCCCGGGATGCCGACATCGAGCGAATATTCGATGTCCGGCATCGTGAGCGCCAGCAGCGCCTTCGCATCCTTGCGCGCGACGACGCCCTTCAATGTCGTGCGGAACGCGGCGAACGACGCATCCGCCGCGCATTCGTCGCGTGGCGGCAGCTTGTCCGCGCGCGCCGTGGCGGGAAGGGTCATGGCGGCCAGCGCCGCGAGCAGGGCGATCTTCATGCGCCACAAGGCATCATGCGTGGGCACCCAAGTCAATCGCCGCGCTCGAGAGCGACTACACAACTGAAATCATTCACATAAACGATCATTTCGGACCATTCCGGGCAGCGGAAAGGCGCCGCCGCGACAAGCTGCGGGGGATCGAAATCGCCAGTCCGGCATTGAGCAACATCAAGTCGTAACGGACGCGATACCGTTAACGTTGGATGTTTGCAGAAGATGGAGTTCGGATGGGAAATTGTGCAACCGGGGTCGCCGGGCTGGATGAAATCCTCGCCGGTGGTCTAGCGAAGGGCAGGTTGTTTCTTGTCGAAGGCAGCCCAGGCACCGGCAAGACGACGATCGCCAGCCAGTTCCTTATGTCCGGCGCGGAAAACGGCGAACGGGTACTCTATATCACCTTGTCCGAAACCGAGGAGGAACTGCGCGACGGCGCGGCGTCGCATGGATGGAAATTCCCGGACAATTTCGAAATCTTCGAGCTCGTCCCGCCCGAAAGCCTGCTCAACGACGAACAACAGCAAAGCCTGCTTTACTCATCCGACCTCGAACTGGGTGAAACGACGAAACGGATATTCGAAGCCTTCGAGCGCGCCAAGCCGGCGCGGGTGGTGCTCGACAGTCTGTCCGAAATCCGTCTGCTCGCGCAAAGTTCGCTGCGGTATCGCCGCCAGATCCTGGCGCTGAAACACTATTTTTCGCACAATGACGCGACCGTGCTGATGCTCGACGATCTGACCGCGGATGTGATGGACAAGACCGTGCACAGCGTCGCGCATGCCGTGATCCGGCTGGAGGAATTGTCGCCCAATTATGGAGCGGAGCGGCGGCGAATGCGCGTGATCAAATATCGCGGCCGCCGCTATCGCGGCGGGTACCACGACTTCGTCATCGAGACGGGTGGCGTCCGCGCGTTCCCACGGCTGGTGTCGGCCGAACATCGGGCCGATTTCAAGCGCGAGACGGTGCCGATCGACAATAAGCGTCTCAACGAACTGCTCGGCGGCGGATTCGAGCGCGGCGCCAGCAATCTGATCCTGGGCCCCGCCGGCACCGGCAAATCGCTGCTCACGCTCAGCTTCGTCCAATCGGCGATCATGCGCGGCGAAAGCGCGGCGATGTTCATCTTCGACGAGGAACTCGGGCTGTTGTTCGAGCGCTCCAAGGGGTTGGGCATCGATCTTCCGGCGATGGTCGACACCGGAAGGCTGGTGATCGAACAGATCGACGCCGCAGAACTGACCCCCGGGGAATTCTCCGAGCGCGTGCGTGTTTGCGTCGAAACGCATGGCGCGCGGACCGTCGTGATCGACAGCCTCAACGGCTATCAGGCGGCAATGCCCGAAGAGCAGGCGTTGATCCTGCACATGCACGAATTGCTGCAATATCTGAACCGCCAAGGCGCGACGACCTTCCTCACGGTCGCGCAGCACGGCCTTGTCGGCGACATGAAATCGCCGGTCGATGTGACCTACCTGGCCGATACGGTCATCCTGTTGCGCTATTTCGAGGCGTTGGGACGGGTCCGGCGCGCAATGTCGGTCGTTAAGAAACGCACCGGCTTTCACGAGGACACGATCAGGGAGTTCATGATCGACAAAAATGGCATCACGCTCGGCGAACCGCTCACTGCCTTCCAGGGTGTGCTGCGCGGCGTGCCGAGCCTCGTCGGCGACGACAGCGCCAGCCTCCTCGAGGTCAAGCGCGGGTGAGCCTCCCTTGAATCGTACCATCGACGAAGGCGCCGTCATCCTGGCGCCGCACGGGCGCGACGCCGTCGTAGCCGAAGCGATGTTGCGCGAGGCGGGTCTCGAGGCAGCCGCCCTTCCCGATCTTCCTGCGTTCGTCCGCGCGTTACGGAGCGGTGCCGGCTTCGCGATCGTGACCGAAGAAACGCTGCGCAGCGCCGATCTGCGCGACCTAGCAGGTTTCATTGCCGATCAGGCCGAATGGTCCGACTTTCCCTTCATCGTTCTGACCGCGCGCGGCGGTGGGCTCGAGCGCAATCCAGGTGCGGTGCGGTTGCTCGAGACGCTGGGCAACGTCACCTTCCTCGAACGTCCCTTCCACCCCACGACGCTGATCAGTCTGGCGCGAGCGGCGCGACGCGCGCGACGGCGGCAATATGAGGCAAGAACGCGGCTCGAGGACATCCGCGCGGGCCAGGAACGTCTGCGCGTCGCGCTGAACGCGGGCGGGCTCGGCGCCTGGACGATGGAGCTCAGGACCAACACGCTGCACGCATCGCCCGACTGCAAGGCACATTACGGCCGGCGCGCGGACGAGTCGTTTGACTATGATCAACTGATTGCCGCGATCCATCCCGACGACCGCGAGCGAATGCGCGCGGCGGCCGATCGTTCGATAGAAACGGGTGCCCATTTCGACGTCGAATATCGCACCTTGTGGCCCGACGGCTCGCTCCATTGGGTTCAGGTCAATGGGCGGCTCGAGCGTGACGACCGTGGCAGGATCGAGCAGATGGTCGGCGTGTCGCAGGACATCACGGCACGTCGCCGCACGGAAAGCCATCAAGCCGCACTGATTGCGCTTGGTGATGGCCTACGCCAGATGACCGACCCGACCGCGATGTCGTTCCTGGCGGCGCAAATCCTGGGGTCGACGCTCGGCGTCAGCCGGGCGGGATATGGCATCATCGATCCGGTGGCGGAAACCGTCACGATCGAGCGCGACTGGAACAGCGCGGGGACCGAGAGCCTGGCGGGCGTGCTCCACTTTCGCCACTATGGATCTTATATCGAGGACTTGAAGCGCGGCGAATTGGTGGCGATCGCCGATGCCCGCGAGGACCCGCGCACGGCCTCCACTGCGACGGCGCTGGAAGCGATCCACGCGCGCGCAGTGCTCAATATGCCGTTGGTCGATCATAACAACTTCGTCGCCTTGCTCTATCTCAACGACAAGGGTCCGCGCGCGTGGATCGCGGAAGACGTGGCGTTCGTCCGCGACGTCGCCGATCGTACGCAGACAGCAATCGAGCGGCGCCAGGCCGAAATCGCACTAGCAGCGCTGGCGGAGTCGCTCGAGCGCCAGGTCGAGGAGCGCACGCGCGAAAGCGAGGCCGCGCAGGAGCAATTACGCCAAGCACAGAAAATGGAGGCGGTCGGTCAGCTGACCGGCGGATTGGCGCACGATTTCAACAATCTCCTCACCGGCATTTCCGGCGGGCTCGAGTTGATCGAGATGCGCATCAAGCAGGGCCGGACCGCGGAGATCGACAAATATGTCGAGATGGCGCGCAGCGCGACCAAACGCGCGGCCGCGCTCACGCATCGGCTGCTCGCTTTCTCGCGGCGCCAAACGCTCGACCCACGGCCCACCGACGTCAACCGGCTGATCGCCAATATGGAAGAATTCCTACGGCGCTCGGTCGGCCCGGAGATCGAGCTCGAAGTGGTCGGTGCGGGAGGGTTGTGGACGACCTTGATCGATCCCAACCAGCTCGAGAATGCGCTGCTCAATCTCTGCATCAATGCGCGCGACGCGATGCCCGACGGTGGCCGCATCACGATCGAAACCGCAAACAAATGGCTCGACCATGCCAGCGCGCGCGAGCGCGATTTGCCACCCGGCCAATATATCTCGCTATGCGTGACCGACACCGGCACCGGCATGTCCGCTGAGACGATCGAACGCGCGTTCGACCCGTTCTACACGACCAAGCCGCTGGGCGAGGGAACCGGGCTCGGCCTGTCGATGATCTATGGCTTCGTCCGCCAGTCCGGTGGCCAGGTGCGGATCTATTCCGAACTTGGCCAGGGCACGACGATGTGCCTGTATTTTCCGCGGGTGCATTCGCGCGAGGATGCGGAGCAGGAATCGCCCCTTCATGCGCTGCCGACGCCGTCCTCTGGCGGCGAAACCGTGTTGGTGGTCGACGACGAGCCCGCAATCCGCGCGCTGATCGCCGATGCCCTCGCCGATTTGGGCTATACCGCGATCGAAGCGGGAGACGGGGCTTCGGGGCTGGCGATGCTCCAGGCCAACCCCGCAATCCAGCTGCTGGTCACCGATGTCGGCCTGCCGCGCGGAATGAATGGCCGTCAATTGGCCGATGCGGCACGAGTCGAACGCCCCGATCTCAAGGTGCTGTTCATCACCGGCTATGCCGAGAATGCGGTGATCGGCAACGGCCAACTCGAGCGCGGGATGCACGTCCTGACCAAGCCGTTCGCGATGGACGCGCTGACCAGCAGGATTCGCGAGGTCATCGGCGACTGAGCAATAGCCGATCCGTCGATCGATCGAGTGTGCATTCACCCGCTTGCCGCGCCCTACCCGTCTCTCTATCCCGCAACGCCATGCTCAAGCTCATCATCGGCAACAAAGCCTATTCAAGTTGGTCGCTGCGCGGCTGGCTGGCGTGCAAACAATCGGGACTGGCGTTCGAGGAAGTCGTCGTGCCGCTCTACGACGCCGACTGGGACAAGCGCCGCCAGGGTGACGAGTTCGCGCCGTCATCGGGCAAGGTGCCGATCCTGTGGGACGGCGACATCGTTGTTTGGGACAGCCTGGCGATCGTCGAATTCCTCAACGACAAAACCGGCGGCGACAAATTCTGGCCCAAGGACGAAGCCGCGCGCGCGATGGCGCGGTCGATGGCGGCGGAAATGCATTCGGGCTTCGCGGCGCTGCGCAACAAACACGGCATGAATATCCGCCAAGTCTATCCGCCCCGGCAGCCGGATGACGACGTGGTCGCCGAACTGACCCGGCTGATGGAGATCTGGGCGCAAGCCCGCGCACGGTTCGGCGGGACCGGGCCGTTCCTGTTCGGCGAATTCGGCGCAGCGGACATCATGTACGCGCCCGTCTGTACGCGCATCGTGACCTATCAATTGCCGGTCGCGCGGTTCGCAGCGGCCTATGTCGAGGCCGTGCTGACGCACCCATTCATGCAGGACTGGATAGCCGGTGCGCAGGAAGAAGAATGGGTGATCGAGAAATTCGAACACGCCGCGGCGAATAGCTAGGTGCGGATGATGCAGTGCCATTGCCCGCGATCCGGATGACCGCCGAGCGATGGAGACCGACCAAGTCAATCTCGTCCGAGACAGTTTTGTCCAGATCGTGCTCGACTCCGATGCTGCCGCGCGGTCATTCTATGACCGCCTGTTCGAACTCGCCCCTGAAACCCGTCCGCTGTTCAGGAATGAAATGATCACACAGGGCCGGCATCTGATCGAGGCGCTGGGCAGGATCGTCACAGGGCTGAGCAAGCTGGACGACATGCGGCCCGGCCTACGCAAGCTGGCGGAGCGGCATGTCGATTACGGGGTGGAGGACCGCCATTATGCGGTCGCCGGCAACGCGTTGATGTACATGATTACCGTGCATGGCGGCTCTGCACTCGACAGCGCGACGATCGAGGCCTGGAAGACGGCCTACGCGCTGATCGCGGAAGTCATGATCGCTGCCAGCAACGACTATCGCGGATTGCGTACGCCGCCCTGACGGCCGGCCGCGGGTCAGAACAATGTCGTCAGCAAGTAGAACAGCGCGCCGACCGCTGCCGATGCCGGGATCGTGACGATCCAGGCGACGACGACATCGCCCGCGACACCCCAGCGTACCGCGCTCGCGCGCTTGGCGACGCCGGCACCGATGACGCAGCCGGTGATCGTATGCGTGGTCGATACCGGGATGCCGAGCAGCGACGCGGTGAACACCATGATCGTCCCGCCGGCCGAGGCGCTGAATCCCTGATGCTGCGATAATTTGGTGATGCGGCTGCCCATCGTTTCGATGATCTTCCACCCGCCCATCAACGTGCCCAGGCCCATCGCGATATAGCAGCTGATCGCCACCCAATGCGGCACTTCGAACTTGCCGTGCAGATAGCCGGTCGAGAACAGCAGCACGGTGATGACGCCCATCGTCTTCTGCGCGTCGTTGAGGCCATGGCTGAGCGAATAGGTGCCCGACGAGATCAGGTGGAGCACACGGAAGCTGCGTTCCGCGCCGCGGTTGCTGGCACGCGAGAACATCCAACTCGTCGCCAGCATGATCAGCATCGACAGGATCATGCCGAGCACCGGCGACAGCACGATCGCGATCAGCGTCTTGTTGAGCCCATTCCACTGAATGCCGGTCATGCCGGCATGCGCGACGCCCGCCCCGATGATCCCGCCGACCAAAGCGTGGCTCGAGGATGACGGAATGCCCTTCAGCCAGGTCACGATGTTCCAGAACATCGCGCCGATCAGCGCGCCGAAAACGACCCCCGGCGTCACCAGATTCTTGTCGATCAGCCCCTGCCCGATCGTCGACGCGACCTTGTGCAGACTGGGGAAAGTGATGGTCAGGAAATAGGCGGCGAAGTTGAACACGCCAGCGAAGAGCACCGCATGCACCGGTTTCAACAGCCTGGTCGATACCACTGTCGCGATCGAGTTGGCGGCGTCGTGCAGGCCGTTCAGGAAGTCGAACGCCAGCGCGACGAGGATCAGGCCGACTAACAGCGGAAAGGCAAGGTCATGCATCGACTGGGCTCAGGCGTGATCGATGACGATGCCGTCGATCTCGTTGGCGACATCCTCGAACGCGTCGACGATCCGTTCGAGATGCTTGTAGACTTCGCGCGCGACGATGAATCGCAGCGTGTCGTCGCGGCCATATTCGACGAAGCTCCGCTTCACCCCGGCGCGGTGGATGTCGTCGGCATGGCCTTCCATCCGGACCAGGCGCTCGGTCAGTTCATGCAGGCGCCCGGCGTTGCGACCTACATCGCGCAGTAGCGGCATCGCCTCGGCGGTCAGCCGTGCGGCGTCGACGATGATGCCCGCCATGTCCTTCATTTCCTGTTCGAACTCGCGAACCTCGTACAGGTCGATCGCCTGCACTGCGGCCTGCATCTCATCGATCGCATCGTCCATCGAGCCGATCAGGCTGGTGATGGTACCGCGGTCGAACGGCGTCAGGAAGGTTTCGCGCACGGTCTTGAGCACCGCGCGGGTGATCTCGTCGGCGTCGTTCTCACGCTCGATCACTTCGCGAATATGGTCGGACGCCGCGCCCGTTCCATCCTGAAGCAGCCGCGACAGTGCGTCGGCGGCGGCGGTGACCGTCAACGAGTGCGCCTCGAACATCTCGAAGAAGTTGCCAGTCTTGGGCAACAGGCGCTGAAACCAGGCGAACATGGGACTGATCCTCGATTTGGTAGCGGCGGCAAAGCCGGTGCGGCGCGCGGCCGCCTTGAATTCGGACGGGCCGAACGAACGGATGAGGTCGCTGAGATCGGGCTCGTCGACCATCGACGCCGCTTCGGGAAGGCTGACCCAGCGGCGCTCGCGCTCGCCTTGTTCCTTCCACGCCGTCAGCTCGCGATTGACCGCGAGCGGAAAGACCTCGACGTCGATCATCAGCGACGCGCCGTTCTTTTGCCGTTTGCGATAGCGATAGGTGCCGAGCGGTGTCGGACAGACGAGCCCCTGCACCCCCGCTTCCTCCTCGGCCTCGATCGCGGCCGCGGCATGAGCGACCACTCCCGAAGACGGATTGCCCTTGGGAATGACCCAGCGACGGTTTTCGCGCGAGGTGACGAGCAGGATGCGGATCGGAGCGTCGCTGGCGGCGCCTTCGGTCCGGTACGGCAAAGCCGCGATCTGGCGAATTGTCAGAACTCCCTCATTGGCGGCCACGCAAGCGACAACCGGCCGATCGTTCCGCTAGCATCCGGTGCGGCCGCGCGCCATCACAAAACCGCCAAAACGGTCTGCCGATCAGAACCTGCCCCCATCCTTTCGCCGTTGCTCGCCGACCGCCCCAGCCAGATGCATGTCGATATCGGGATAATGGCAATCGCTCGCTCCCCGACCGCCGACTGCGATGAACACGCAGTCGCTCGCCGACCGGTTCTGCAGCACATGGCCGTTGCCGTCACCCTTCGGGAAGGCGGCGATGTCGCCCGCGCGCATGGGAGTTTCGCCCTCGTCGTCGACCAGCACCGCTTCGCCCGATAGCATGACGACGAACTCGTCCTCACCTTCGTGCCAATGGCGCTGCGACGACCAGGCGCCGGGCTTGAGCGTCACATGGCTGAACCCAAAATCGGTGATGCCGCTGGCCGGAGCGAGACGCCGATACCAGCGCTCCTTCACCACGTCAGCATAGATCGGCGGATAGCCGGTGGCATTGGTTTGGGGGATCGCGTCGAGATCGATCTTGGGCATGGCTATTTTCCCCTGGGAGGATTCGCCGTCAGGCATTGTTCGGCGAATGGCATCGCGTCGCCCCCCGAAATGTCGTCGCGATCGTCATCCGTCGCGACGACCTTCGGGAAGCGCGTTCTGATCGCCGCGGCCACCGCCTGCGCCCGCGCAATGCGCGCCTCGGTCGGCGTCCGGTCGGGCCCTCCGGCCGCGCTTTTGCTGTCGAGCATTTCGCGCGCCAGGCGGACGGCGTCGTCGAGCCGGTCGGCAGCGGCGACGCAATGGCCGGGGGTGATGTCGACAGGCGCGTTATCGTCGGATTGCTGCGGCAAGAGCGATGCGGCGGCGAGAAGGAAGAGGATAGGCATTGGTGATTCTCCGCACCCCCGTACGCGCAGACCTTTCCCTTCCCGTCGTTGCAAGGCAAGAGGCGGAGCGTGTCCAACCGGGGAATGCCGTGCCCAACGTCGTCGAACTCACCAAGGCGTTGATCGCCGCCGAAAGCGTGACGCCCGCCCAGGGTGAAGCGTTCGATGTGCTTGCCCAGGCGCTGAGTGTGATCGGGTTCGAGATCGACCGCTTCACCGTCGGCGAGGAGCCCGACGGCCCGGTCGAGAACATGATCGCGATCCGCCACGGCAGGGGCCCGCATTTCGCCTTTGCCGGGCATCTCGACGTGGTGCCGCCGGGCGACGGCTGGGCCAGCGCTGCGTTCGCCCCGGAGGTTCGCGGCGAGCTGCTCTACGGCCGCGGCGCGGTCGACATGAAGGGCGCCATCGCCGCTTTCGTCACGGCAGCGGCGCGGGCCGAAGGGCCGACGCTCAGCCTGTTGATCACCGGCGACGAGGAAGGTCCCGCCATTTACGGCACGCGCGCAATCCTCGACCGGATGGCCGCGCGCGGACTGACGCCCGATTACTGCCTGGTCGGCGAGCCCACCTCGACCGCGCGGCTCGGCGATATGATCAAGATCGGGCGGCGCGGGTCAGTCAATATCTGGGTCGACGTACCGGGGCGCCAGGGCCATGTCGCCTATCCGCATCTCGCCGATAATCCGATCCCCAAGCTGGTCGCGGCGTTGGCGGCGATCGACGCGATCGAGCTCGACCGGGGCAACCATTGGTTCCAGCCGTCGAATATCGAAGTGACCGACGTGACCGTCGGCAACCCGGCGACCAACGTCATCCCCGCCAAGGCATCGGCGCGGATGTCGATCCGGTTCAACGACGAGCAGAACGGGGAAGATCTGGTCGCGTTGATCGAACGGACGGTGAAGGCGCACGCCCCCGATGCACAAGTGATCGCGCGCATTTCTGGCGAGGCGTTCCTGACCCAACCGGGCGAGCTCTCGGCGCTGGTGACGCGCGCGATTGAGAAGGTCGCGGGCGTCGTGCCGGCCTTGTCGACCACCGGCGGGACGAGCGACGCACGCTTCCTGTCGCAACTCTGCCCCACGGTCGAGTTCGGGCTGGTCAACGCGACGATGCACAAGACCGACGAGGCCGTCGCGCTGGCCGATCTCGCCGATTTGGTCGACATTTATGCGGAAATCATCGCGGCCATCAGGTGATCGGCCTTGAGCTTCGAGAAGGTCCGCCGCGGCCGCAAATCGGCGTGTGGTGCGTGACACGCTCGGCTAAGCTGTTCGGAAATTCCTGAACATAGGACGATTCGTGGCCAGCTCACCGATAGCGCCCCAACTTTCTCCAGTCGGCGAGATATTGCGCGAATGGCGCGGCGCGCGGCGCATGAGCCAGCTCGACCTTTCGCTCGATACCGGGATTTCGACGCGGCATCTGAGCTGTATCGAGACCGGCAAGGCCCGTGCAAGCCGCGAAATGGTGGCGCGCCTGGCCGATGCGCTCGACATGCCGCTGCGCGACCGCAATGCGCTGCTCCGCGCCGCCGGCTATGCCGCGATCCATCCCGAAAGCGAGCTCGCCGCCCCCGCGCTCGACCGCGTGCGCCAGGCGATCGACCTGATTCTGGCGCACCAGGAACCCTATCCCGCTTTCGTCATCAGCCGGCATTGGGAAGTGCTGGAGGTCAATCAGGCGGCGATCCGGATGAACAAGCTGCTGCTCGGCGATTGGCAAAGCCCGCACAGCAATCTGATCCACCAATTGTTCGATCCCCATGACTTCCGTCAGGTCATCCTCAACTGGCCCGAGGTCGCGCGGCGGTTCGTCCGGCATCTGCACGACGACCTCGCCGCCAACCCGACCGACCGCCGCTCGCGCGCGCTGCTCGATGCCGCTTTGTCCTATCCGGGCGTGYCCCAGCGTTGGCAACTTGGCGATGCCGACGATGATGGCGACCCGATCGTCACCTTCACCTTCGCCAGCCCGCGCGGCGAGCTACGCTTCTTCGAGACAATCACCACCTTCGCCGCGCCGCACGATGTGACGCTCGACGAAATCCGCATCGACTGCACCTTCCCCGCCGACGATCATACCGCCGCGGTGTGCGCCGAACTGGCGCGGGCGGGTTAGGCGGGAATCAACCTGATCGGCAGGCCATCCCTGGGGCGCGGGATCGGGAACATCTGCCAGGCACCGCCGGCACCCGGATCGATTTCGATCCGATAGCGCGTCAACAGGTGCGCGATCAGCAGCTTCATCTGCATCTGCGCGAAATGCAGGCCCAGGCACATATGCGCACCGCCGCCATAGGGCACCCAGGCGAAGCGATGCCGGCCTTTCGACGCCTCGGGCGTGAAGCGCATCGGGTCGAACCGCAGCGGATCGGGCCAGATGTCGGCCATGCGGTGCGTCCAGGTGACGCCGATTCCGACATTGGTGCCAGCCGGAATGTCGAAGCCGCCAAAGCTGAAATCGCGCAGCGCGCGACGCGGCAGTGAGGGTACCGGCGGCATCAACCGGAGCGCCTCGCGGAAAGCGTAATCGGTCAAGGTCAGACGATCGAGTTGCTCGGTCAGTGGCAATTGCGCGTCGAGGCCGGCAATTTCCTCGCGCAACCGTTGCTGCCAATCGGGATTGCGCGCGAGCAGCATGACCAGGGTCGTCGCCGACGAGGTGATCGTGTCGTGCGCGGCCATCATCAGGAAGTTCATGTGATCGGCAATCGCGGCCGCCGACAGCTCCTGCCCGTCCTCGTCGGTCGCGCGGCAGAATTGCGAGAAGAAGTCCTCGCCATTGCCGCCCCGCGAGTCTCGCCGCCGCGCCGGGATCTCGCGTTCGAACCAGTCGATCAGATAGGCGCGAGCTTTGACGCCCCGCCGCATCATCGTACCGGGCAGCGGCGAGCGGATCGGCGCGACGCTCGCCTGGACCTCGTCGACGAATGCCTGGTTGATGCGATCGGCTTCGGCCCCGAGCGACACGCCGAGAAAGCTCGTCGCGGCGAGATCGAGCGTCAGCTTCTTGATCGCGTCGTAGAAGCGTAGGCTGCCGCCCCATTCGCCGATCCGCGCGGCGATCCCGGCATCGAGCTGGGTGGCGTAATGCCGCATCGGCTCAGGCTTGAACGCGACCGACAGCGTCTTGCGGTCGGCGCGATGCTTGTCGAAATCCATCAGCATCAGCCCGCGCGGGAACAGCAGATTGAGCAAGGGGCCCCAACCCTGCTCGGAGGAGAACAAGCGGTCGCGATCGAACAGGACGAGTTCGTTGGCATCGGGGCCGAGCAGAGTTACGCTGGTGCTGCCGAGCGCGCGATTGCGATAGACCGGTCCGAAGCGCTCGAACATCTCGCGCCCGAACTTGACCGGATCGGCCAGCAGGCGAAGCGAATTACCGAGGATCGGCAGGCCATCGTCGCCGGGGATATGCGCCAGCGACCGCGCCGGGTTACGCGGCAGCCAATGCGGATTGGCGCCAAACGTGTGGGCGTAGGCCATGTTGTTGGTTACCGCAGCCGAGCCTCAATAGCCAATCGCCCGGTCGCCCGAAACGCTTAGTGGCCGCCGCCATGATGTCCGCCACCATAATCGCCAGCGCCCCCGTCGCCTCCGGAATACCAATTGTCGTGATCGCCGCCGCTAGCTATGCCGCCCTTGGGTGGCGGCATCTTGACGACGATCGCAATGACCAGAGCAATCAGGCCAACGCCCGTGATGACACCGCCGGCGGCGACGACCCAGATCACTCGACCGTGACAGACTTCGCGAGGTTGCGCGGCTGATCCACATCGGTCCCCTTCACCACGGCCACATGATAGGCCAGCAACTGCACCGGCACCGCATACACCAAGGGCGCGATCAGCGGGTGGACTTTCGGCATCTCGATCGTCGCCAGGCAGCCATCGCCCGCTTCGGCCAGGCCCTCGGCGTCGGAGATCAGCACGATCTTGCCGCCGCGCGCCTGGCTTTCCTGCATGTTACTGACGGTTTTCTCGAACAGCGGCCCGGACGGCGCGATGACGATGATCGGCACATTTTCGTCGATCAAGGCGATCGGCCCGTGCTTCATCTCACCCGCGGCATAACCTTCGGCATGGATGTAGCTGATTTCCTTTAGCTTCAGCGCGCCTTCCAACGCCAGCGGGTAATCAGGGCCGCGGCCGAGATAGAGCACGTCGCGCGCGGGCGCGATCAAATGCGCCATGGCCGCGATCGCATCGTCATAAGCGAGCGCGGCGTTGAGTGCGGCAGGCGCCTCGATCAGGTGGCGGACAACCTGGACCTCTTCCTCGCGGCTCATCTTGCCCTTGACCACCGCCAGATGCGCGGCGAGCGCGGCGAGTACCGCGAGCTGGCAAGAGAATGCCTTGGTCGAGGCGACGCCGATCTCCGGCCCGGCATGCGTCGGCAACAACAGATCGGCTTCACGTGCCATCGTGCTGGTCGGCACGTTGACGACGACGGCGATCTTCTGCCCGGCTTTCTTGGCATGGCGGAGCGCCGCAAGTGTGTCGGCGGTCTCGCCCGACTGACTGATGAATAACGCCAAGCCGCCATCCTCGAACACCGGATCGCGGTAGCGGAACTCGCTCGCGACATCGATATCGACAGGCACACGCGCGAAGCTCTCGAACCAATATTTGGCGACGAGCCCGGCATAGAAGCTGGTGCCGCAGGCGACGATGGTGATGCGCTTCACCGTTGACAGGTCGAAATCCATCTGCGGCAGCGCGACGGTCTGCTCGACGCCGCGGATGTACGAGCGCAAGGTCTGCGCGACGACGATCGGCTGCTCGTGGATCTCCTTGAGCATGAAGTGACGGTAATTGCCCTTCTCGATCATCGCGCCGGTCGCGCCCGAAATGGTGATCTCGCGTTCGACCGGATTGTTCTCGGCGTCGAAGATTTGCGCGCCCTCGCGGGTGATGACGACCCAGTCGCCCTCATCGAGATAGGCGATACGCTGGGTCAGCCCGGCCAGCGCCAGCGCGTCCGAGCCGAGATAGGTTTCGCCCTCGCCATAGCCGACCACCAGCGGCGAGCCGAGCCGCGCACCGATCAGCATCTCGGGATGCTCGCGGAAGGCGATCGCCAGCGCGAAGGCACCACGCAATTGCGGCAGAACCTGCTGGACCGCCTCCTGTGGCGATTTGCCCGCCTCGACCTGCTCGCTGACTAGATGCGCGACGACTTCGGTATCGGTCTCGCTCTCGAACACGCGGCCGCGCGCCTGGAGCGCTTCGCGCAGCGGCTTGAAATTCTCGATGATGCCGTTGTGGACGAGCGCGACTTCCTTCGTCGCGTGCGGGTGGGCGTTCGACGTGGTCGGTGCCCCATGTGTCGCCCAGCGGGTATGCGCGATGCCGGTCGTGCCGGGCGCCGGATCGGCGGCGAGCACCGCCTCGAGATTCTTGAGCTTGCCCTCGGCGCGGCGGCGGATCAGTTGGCCGTCCTGGACGGTGCAGACGCCGGCCGAATCATAGCCGCGATATTCCATCCGCCGCAGTCCTTCGACCAGCCGACCCGCAACCTGTTCCTTGCCAACAATTCCGATGATTCCGCACATGGTTAGGGCGCCTTCTTACAAAACATAGGGAACACGGATACCAGGCATATTGGCCGGGAAATCCTTGGTATTGCGGGTAACGAGGACACGCCCGCGCACCATTGCGCTGGCGAGAATGATAGCGTCGGGTGATTTGAGGCGCGGACGCTCGCGGCGCAAGGCGGCGGCACGCGATGCTATCTCGGCGTCGATTTCGTCGACCCCGAACCCGGAAAGGAACGCCTCGACATCGCGCAGCATCGCGCCCGACCCTTTCGACAGCACTTCTACCCATACCATCCGGCTGATCCAGACGCGCGTGCCCAGACCGATTGCCCGGCGAATTTCGGCGCGCGCCGGATCATAGCCGACGAGCGCGTCGGTCACGATATTGGCGTCGAATGAGTAACCGCTCACTTGATGAGCGGCTTCTTGGGATCGGGATAGCGCCCCGCGAGCATATCGAGATGGATCTGGCGCTGACGATCGTCCTCGGCATCGAACAAATCGGGGAATTCCGCCCTGACCTCTTCGTAATCGTCATCCCAAGGACGCGTCGACGCGGCGCGTTCTCGCCGCTGCCACTCGACCGCGTCGCCGATATCGTCCCGGTCCTTCCATGCGCCGAACCCGCGCTCGATCCACTCAGTACCGTTCGCAGGCTGCGAGTGCGCTTTGTAGGTTGCGACCGCATCACGCAGCACCGACGCGCGCGATCTCCCCAACTCGGCCGCGCGCTGGTCGAGCCATTTCAGGTCTTCATCAGGCAGGTCGGCGAGGATACGCGTCATAACGATATCTAGATATCATATCATGATATCATGTCAACCGGTCGGAAAGTTAGTATCAACGAATTGCCGAGAAAATTCGGCCGGATCTGGCTGCGTTCCATAGGCTTGAACGAACGGCTCACGACCCTTTTCCCAAATCTCGCGGATCCGGCCAGGGAGCGCCGATGGGAACTCCATTTGCTGCGCAACGATTTCGTCCCAGCTCCCTTCGAAGCCAAGGGTCTGGCGAAGCTTTGGCTCCATGGCGGTTAACGTTTCGGCGACTCCCTGATCGAGCTCGCCAATCGCGTGCAATACGTAGCAATCGAGAAATCGGAGGAACGGCTTGCCGATGTAGCGATCGCTCATTTCGCAGCCTTCTTCGCCGCCATCATCTCGCGGAACCGCTTCGCCCAGCCCGGCTTGGTCTGCTGGTCGGGGCGAACGAGGCGCAACGCATCGGCCTCGACATCCTTCGTCACCGTCGACCCCGCGCCGACTATCGCGCCCGCGCCGATCGTCACCGGCGCGACCAGCGCCGAGTTGGAGCCGATGAACGCGCCCTCCCCGATCACCGTCTTGTACTTGAAGAAGCCATCGTAATTGCAGGTGATCGTGCCCGCGCCGATGTTCGCGCCCGCACCGATTTCGGCGTCGCCGAGGTAGGTCAGATGGTTGGCCTTGGCGCCCTTGCCGAGCACAGCCTTCTTCACCTCGACGAAATTGCCGACCTTGGATTTCTCGCCCAGCACCGCGCCGGGGCGTAACCGGGCATAGGGGCCGACCTCGGCGCCGCTGCCGATCGTCGCGCCCTCGATATGGCTGAAGCCGCGGATGGTCGCACCGTCCGCAACCGCGACGCCGGGGCCGAAAAAGACATTGGGCTCGATCAGCACGTCGCGGCCGATTTGCGTGTCGAAGCTGAACCAGACGGTCGCGGGATCGACTAGGGTCGCACCGTCGGCCATTGCCTGGACGCGGCGCCTGGCCTGCCAGCTGGCATCGACCGCGGCGAGTTCGGCCCGGCTGTTTACCCCGGCGACTTCCTCGGCATCGGTCTCGACCACTACCGCGCCGCGACCATCCCGGACCGCCAGCTCGGCAAGGTCGGTAAGATAATATTCTCCCGCGGCATTGTCGTTGGTAACCTGCGCGAGCAGCCGGAACAGATCGGTCGAGCGCACCGCCATCAGGCCCGAATTGCACAGGGTCACCGCGCGCTCGTCGGGCGAGGCGTCCTTATATTCGACGATCTTCGCGATGCGGCCATCGGCGTCTGCAATGACGCGGCCATAAGCGGCGGCATCGGCGGGACGGAAGCCGAGCACGACGACGCTCGGGTCACCCTCGCCGTGGAGCCGCTCGGTCATCCGCGCCATCGTGGCGGTGGAGACCAGGGGCACGTCACCGTACAGGATCAGCACGTCTCCGTCGAAGCCGGAGAGCGCCGCCTCGGCCTGGCGCACGGCGTGGCCAGTACCGAGTTGCTCGGCCTGGATCGCGACCTCGACCCCGAGCGGGGTCACCGCCGCCTCGACCTGTTCGCGACGCGCGCCCGCCACGACGACGATCCGTTCAGGATCGAGCACTTGCACATTGTCGATCAGGTGAAGCAGCATCGGCCGCCCCGCGATCGGGTGAAGCACCTTGTGCAAGTCGGATTTCATCCGCGTGCCCATGCCGGCGGCAAGGATGATCGCGGCGATTGGATTGGTCATGACAGGGGTCTCCGTGGCCCGCGCCCTGCCACGAACATATTGCCTTTTCCATAGCGTTGCTGGCAGGCGGCGTCGGGATGAACGATTTCCCCTTTGGCCTGGTCGGCTTCGACCTCGATGGCACGCTGGTCGACAGTGTCGCCGACCTGGCAGCGGCAGTGAACCATGCACTGGCCGAGATCGGGCGGGCGCCGCTGGCAATCGACCAGGTGCGGCCGATGATCGGGGGTGGGTCTGGAGTGATGCTGCAGCGGGCGCTGATCGCGACGGGCGGAGACGAGCAACTCGACGCCCTGCTTCCCGGAATGCTTGCCTTTTATGCCGCGCATATCGTCGACCATACGCGCCCATTTCCGGGCGTGGTCGAGGCACTGGATGCGCTGCGAAAGCTGGGGGTGACCTTGGCCGTGGTGACCAACAAGCGCGAACACTTCTCCTTCGCACTGCTCGATGCCCTGGGCCTTACCGATCGCTTCGCGTGCATCATCGGCGGCGACACGCCGGGCCTCGTCGCGATGAAACCGGACCGCGCGCCGATCGACCTCATGCTGCGCAACTGCCGCGATGCCCGGCCAGCGGTATTTGTCGGGGACTCGATCTATGACGTGGGCGCGGCGCGCGCCGCCGGTATCCCGGTCGCGTTGTTCGCTCCAGACGGCGGCGGCATTCCGGGCGCCAACGCGATCTTCACCGACTATCGCGATCTGCTGCCGACGCTCGCGCGTATGGCTGAGACCCAGCCAGCTATTTGAGCAAAGCCGCCGATTCGACGTGATAGCCGATCAGCACGGGCTTTCCGCTGTTCAACCGATAAACGAAATTCTCGCTCGCGGGTCCGCTCGAATAGACGCTGGCATAGCTGGCCGTGAAGGTGTGATCGCCATTGTTGATATTGTCGTTGAACCCCTGCCGCGCGGTTGACCGGAAGGTGCCGAGCTTGGCGTGGATCTTTTCGATAAAGACAGGAAAGTCGACGCTGCCATTCTTCATTTCCGGCCCGGCTGCGGCGGCGATCGCCGCGAACTGACCGTTGTTCAGCTTGGCGTGGAAATCGGCCACCGCGGAATCGGTGGCGGACATGTCCTGCCCCATCGAACAGCCCGCCAGCGCCGCCGCGGCGGCCAGCACTATCGCGAAACGCATCGTCGCCCTCCTGTCCCTATCGCGATCAGTCTGCCGCAGCGCAGGCGGCGCGGCTAGCGCGGATTGCCTGGCCGCCGCGCCCGCTCTTCGTCATCGGCACGCGCGATCATCAGGCGAGCGATGCGATCCGCCGACTCCGCCATCTCGCTCGACCGTTTCGGCAAGGCGGCCTGCGCCGAGCGATAGAAGCTCTGGGCGTCGGCATAACTGCCCGCCGCTTCCGCGCACACGCCGAGATTGTAGAGCACCGACGGATGATTGGGCAGGCGGCCGTTTAGCTCCGCCCATTGCCGGCACGCCGAGGTCACATCCCTGTTGGACAGCTTCACGATCCCCTTGAACTCGTTGCCGATATCCTTGGGCATGCCGTCGCGGTCCTCGCGAAAGCGGACCTTGTAGGTTTCCACGCGCGGCCGCACGTCGAGGCGGATTTTCTGCGCCAGGTCGGTGATCATCGCCGATACCGCTTCCTCGGTGGTGCGCCATGGCGCCTTGCCCTGGCACCAGGTCGTTTCGTCCCGCGACGGCTTGTTGTCCGACCAGACCGGCATGGTGTCGGCGACGCGGAGCAAGCGGACACTGACCGTCAGGTTGATGACGCGACGGAAGCATGGGAGGTCGACCTTGGCCCGCTTGGTGCACTTTCCGTCCTGCTTGCCGTCCTTCCATTCGACGCAGCGTTCCTCATTGCCCTGATACTTGCTTTCCTCGACCCCGGTGGTGACGCCGCCAGAAAGCACGCCGTCGGGCCGGCCGGCGGGGACGCCGATCGCCTGTTCCAGCGCCGCCTCGAACTGGCGCGCATCGCGGCCGTTGAAGCGATCGACCACGACGTTTTCGAGCAAATCCGCCTCGCGGACATTAGCCGGAAACTTGCCGCGCATCTGCGCGCTTTCGGCCCAAGCTGCGCTGCTGCCTACGCACAGGCCGGCGAGCGCCAGCGCGATCCACATTCTGGTCATGATGATCTCCCCCGAATCGCCGCTTCATATCATCGCGATCCGGTGGTCGTCAGCCCGCCTCTTTGCGCCATTTGGTCCAGAGGTGCCGCGCCAGCATCAGCGGCGGCATGCGCAGCCAGTGCGAGCGCGCATAGAAGCCGAGCCGGGTGACCGGACGGGTCTGCCGCCCCCAACCGTCACGCGCCGTCAGCCTGCGCAGATAAAGCTCGTCGTCGCTTCCCGAGCGCGCCCAGCCGTCGGGTAATTGGGTATCGTACAGCGCATGACAAAGCCGCAGGGCGCGGCGCACCGCCGGAGCCAAGCCGTGTCGCCGCGCGCGTTCGGCCAGGCCAGCGACGCCGAAGTCGTCGACCAGGCAGTGGATGTCCCACAGATTGCGCATCCCGCCCGACAGGTCGCCGTCCGCGAACAGATGCGCGGCGGCGTGACAGATCATGTCGTCGGAATTGAGCATGCGCAGCCCGTTCGGTAACGCGATGCTGTCGGCGATCAGTGCATCGGCATCGGGCGTCGGGCGCGCGGTCAGCGGCAGGATCGTGTGGTGCACGTCGATCATGCGATCACGCTCGCGATGGATCAGCGGCGGCAATTCGTGCATCCAGCGACGATAATAGGCATCGTCGTAAGGGTCGGGCTTGACCCATTCCCACCCGGCACCGAGCAACGCCGCTTCGACGCGATCGAGGTCGGCGCGCGGCACCAGAATGTCGAGATCGCCGACGAATCGCCCCCGCCCCGCCGCCAGGCCCGCGGCGATGAACGCGCTGCCCTTGAGCAGCACCACCGGCACGCCGAGATCACCGAGCGCGCGGCGCGCCATCTCGACTTCCCACAGGGCGACGAGCCGCCCCTGCGCACACGACGCCTTGGCGTCGTCGAGGAAACGCTGCGCCGCCGCCGGCTTGGCGATGCCATCGAGCCGATGCGCCAGCGTCGCGCTCAGCAATTCGGCGCGCGCCATGGTCAGCAATGCTTGCCAACCTGGGCCATTTAGCTCCGCGACGGAGGCAGGGTCGGCCAGTGCCCGCGCCAGGAGACGACCGTCTACAGCGACGCCCATAACGCCTCGACCTGCGCGATCGCGCTTTCGGTATCGGGATAGTCGATCGCGCGCGCCGGCGTCTCGACGACTAATTGCGTCAGCGCCGTGAAGCCGCGTTCGGCAAGCGCGACGTAGTTGGTCGACGCCTGGGTGAGGCGGACGAATACTTCGCTGGGCGCGACCTCGCGAGTTGCGGCGTCATGTCCGAAGGTGGGAAACAGGATCAGCGCCGGTCGCGCGGGCTCGAGCATCGCGGCAACCGATCGCGTATCGGGAACCAGGTGGCGGATCGCGCCCTTCGGCGTATCGGCGAGTAGCGGACCGAACATGCCCGGTGCAGCCGACTCCATCACCGCGTTGGCTTCGTTCTTCAGGCTGATCAGACGCGGAAAGGCATGGATCAGGCCAGTCGCCGGATCGAGCAACGCGAATTCGTCCCCCATCAGCCGCCAACCGCGCGTCATCAGCAATGCCGCGAGCGTCGATTTGCCCGCCCCCGACAGGCCGGTCATCACCAGCGCCTTGCCATCGCGCTCGACCGCCGAAGCGTGCAGCAGCAGATACCGCCGCTGGCCGAGCGCCATCTGTAGGTTCATCGCCATCTCGGCGGCGAGCAGCCCGTGCTCGAGGCTGAGCGGCGCGGCTTCGGGCAGAACAAAGTCGCCGCCGATCATCACTTTGGGTCTGAAGAGGCGTCGCCACGGCCGATCGGCGAACAGCCGCACGGTGAAATCCGCGATGCCGTCCTGTGGCTTGGGGTAGCTCGCATAGAGCTGTTCGAGCGCCGCGATCGGCCCACGCCAATCCGACCCGACGCGGAATCCGACCGGGCCGATCGCGACCGAGAAAACGTGCCTCATCGCCGCTCGACGAGCCCCGTTTCGACCAGCTCGTCCAACCGCGCCGCTAGCGCGGCAGGATCGGCGTCAACCAGGTCATAATCTGCACGAAGTTTCACCAGCAACGCCGCGGCGTCGAGCGGTGCTTCGGTCAGTGCCTCGAGGATTTCGGGTGCGGGTGACGCCATCAAATGCGTCTGCCCCGAAGCGCGATGATAGATGGCGGTCAGCAGATCAACCGGCACGACGATCAGGCTGTCGGGCGATGCGGCGCGATAAAGGGTCGCCATCTCCCGCGTCCGGCGGCTCAGCCGCGCGGCATCTGCAGCGAGGCGAAGCAGGTGAAGCCGGCGGTGCCATGCTGCAGGCGGCGGATATAGGCGGTATAAGCGCGGCTCTGCTCGTCCGTCGTGCCGGGCAAGGTGCCACCGTTGAGCGCGGTGCGGACGTCTTCCGCCTTGAACGGCTTGGTCGCGCCGGGAAAGGCGTCCTTGGTGCCGTTGGGGACAAGCGATCCGTCGGCTGAGACATACATGCCGGCGCGACCGGGATCGGGGACCGGAATCTCGCAGGTCAGTACCGAGGCACTGGTCTGCGCGAGCGCGGGACGGATCGAGATAACCACCGACGCGGTCGCGGCGCCGAGCATCAGCGCGCGGCGGCGCGTCGGCTGCGGTTCGTTCGCCTGACGATCGGTCGTGTTCTCGTCCATGGTTGAGACGCCTTTCACATTAGCACGCGACTGGCAAGCCGATGAAATGGTTACCGCGCGCGGAGGGCACGGGCATTGCCGCTGACTGGCGCACGCCCTAGGAACCACCGGGCAATGACGACCCGCTTCGGCCCTCGCTTCATGCTCGGCATGCTCGCCGCTCTGGTGGCGGCGATCGGCGTGTTCGTCCTGTCGGGCGACGTGGCGAGCGCGCTGGTGACTTTGGTCGGTGCGATCATAGCCGCGCTCGTGACGCTAGGCGTCGATCCCAGCCCGGCGGCATCAGCCGAACCCGACATCGGCACCGCACCCGCGCCGGCACGATTGGGCTCGGTGCTCGAGGCGATCGTCGAGCCCGTGCTGGTGATCGCCGGAGGCCGGGTCGAGGAAGCCAATGGCGCCGCCCGCGACGTGCTCGGCAACCACATCACCGGCCAGGACGTGCGGCTCGCGATCCGCCACCCGGCCGCCGCCGAGCGACTGACCGCACCAGTTGGTGAGGGATCGTCCGAGGCGATCAATCTGGTCGGCCTGGGAACGCTCGACCAACGTTGGGAATTGCGCGTCACCGATCTGCCCGACGGGCGGCGGGTCGCGCATCTGATCGACCAGACGCGCAGCTATGCCGCCGAGCGGATGCGAGTCGATTTCGTCGCCAATGCCAGCCACGAATTGCGCACCCCGCTCGCGTCGATCCTGGGTTTCGCCGAGACGCTGGCCGATGGCGCCGGCGAAGACCCGGCGATGCGCGATCGCTTCCTCAAGGTCATGGCCGACGAAGCCCGGCGGATGCAGCGGCTGGTCGAGGACCTCATCTCATTGAGCCGGATCGAGGCGGAAAAATACCGCCTGCCCGATGCCTCGGTCGATCTCGCCGACCTTGTTTCGGAAGTTCATTCGGAGATGATGGACAGCGCGGATGGACGCGCGGCGGAGATCGTCACTGATATCGCCGCGGACGTGCCCCCGGTCGGCGGCGACCGCATCCAGCTGAGCCAGGCGCTGCACAACCTCATCGGCAACGCGATGAAATATGGCCGCGCCGGAACGCCGGTGACGGTCAAGCTGTCGCGCGATGCCAGCAACATGGTCCGCTTGTCGGTCGGCGACGAAGGCGACGGCATTCCGCCCGAACATATCCCGCGGTTGACCGAGCGATTCTATCGCGTCGATTCGGGACGCAGCCGTGCGCTTGGCGGCACGGGTCTGGGCCTCGCGATCGTCAAGCACATCGTCGAACGCCACCGCGGACGGCTGGATATCGCGAGCCAGGTGGGGCGCGGGACGGTGGTGACGATCCTGTTACCGGCCGCGTTGTCATCAAAAGGTAACGCGACTGTCACAGAGGGCCCGAAACCGGCGTGATAGCGCGCCGGTAAGGGGCGAGTCGCCCCGGCGGGAAGGCCCATCATGATTCGCACGATCGCGCTGCTCGGCGCGACATCCCTGTTTCTAGCGGCGTGTCAGGACCAGGCGGCGCTGGCGGGGGCCGGGCGCGACCGGATCAGCGTCGTCGGATCGTCTACCGTCTATCCCTTCACCACTCTGGTCGCCGAGCAATTCGTCGCGGCCAATCCGGGAGTACCGGCACCGGTGATCGAATCGACCGGCACCGGCGGTGGGCTGAACCTGTTCTGCAAGGGATTGGGCGGCCAATATCCCGATATTGCCGACGCCAGCCGGCGGATCAAGGCAAGCGAATACCGGACCTGCGCGGCGAACGGCGCAGGCGACTTGCTGGAAATCCAGATCGGGCTGGACGGCGTCGCCTTCGCAGAGGCCAATGAAGGCCCCAAGCTGCAACTGACTCCGGTCGACCTCTACAAGGCGCTGGCGGCCGAACCCGGCGGCCATCCCAACCGTGCGAAGACCTGGCACGACGTCAATCCGGCGCTACCGGCGATCGCCATCCAGGTCTATGGCCCGCCCTCGACCAGTGGCACGCGCGACGCAGTCGCCGAGCTGATCCTGGCGCGCGGCTGCGCACAAATGATGCCGGACATGGCGGCGACCCGTGAGACGCACCCGGACGATTTCGCCAAAACCTGCACCCGGGTGCGCGACGACGGCCCCTATATCGACGCGGGCGAGAACGACAATCTGATCGTCCAGAAGCTCCAGGCCAATCCCAACGCGATCGGCATTTTCGGCTATTCCTATCTGGAAGAGAATAAGGACCGCCTGAACGGCGTTCCGCTCAACGGCATCGAGCCGACCTACGAGACGATCGCGAGCGGTCGCTATCCCGGATCGCGCCCGCTGTTCCTCTACGTCAAGAAGGCGCATCTCAGCGCCATCCCCAACCTGAAGGCATTCCTCAATGCCTATACACAGGCCTGGGCGCCCAACGGACCGCTGGTTCGCCGCGGGCTGATCTCGGCACCCGCCGATGTGCGTGCGCGCTCGGCGGCGATCGTGCAGCGCCAGACCCTGCTCGACCCGAAGACGTTGAGCTGACGACTTGCCGACGCTCGCGCTCCTTTTTCTCGTCGCCGGACTCGGGCTGATCGCCTGGTTGTCGGGGCGCGTCCGCGCGATCGCGTTCCGTAAGGCGCCGGGGCAGCGTTTCTCGTCGCTGCCGCGCCATCACGGCTCGTTTGCTGCGATGTGGACCATATTGCCCCCCTTGCTGTTCCTCGCTGTGTGGGGAGCGTGCGCGCCAGGCCTGGCGACGGACGCCGTGCTCAAGACGCCAGCGGCGGCGCAGCTTCCGCCGCCCGGTTTCGAGCGCGCGGCGATCCTGTCGGAGGCGCGCGCGATCGCCAGCGACCGCCATCGCACCCCGCTCAATCCGCTCGCGACCCAGCTCGCACCGGCTTATGCTTTGGAGCAGGCCCGCTATGGCTGGATCGGCGGAGCGACCGCTTTACTGCTCGGCCTTGCCGGCGGGGCCTTCGCTTTCCTGCGCATCCGCCCCGGCTTCAACGCACGGACCAGGATCGAGCGGATCGTGATGGCCGGCCTGCTCGCCGCCTCGCTCATCGCGATCCTGACGACGATCGGCATCGTCGCCTCTCTATTGGTAGAGAGCGCACGCTTCTTCGGCACGGTGCCCATCACCGATTTCCTGTTCGGTACGCATTGGAGTCCGCAGGTCGTCGATCCCAGGAATCCTGGCGCGAGCCTGGGCGCGGTGCCGCTATTCTGGGGAACCTTCTTCATCGGCGCGGTCATCGCGATGCTGGTGGCGATCCCGTTCGGCCTGATGAGCGCGATCTATCTGACGCAATATGCCTCGCCTCGCCTGCGCAGGTGGATGAAGCCGACGCTGGAGATCCTCGCGGGCGTGCCGACCGTGGTCTATGGCTATTTCGCCGCGCTGATCGTCGGGCCGGCACTGCGCCAATTGGGGGTCGCGATCGGAATTCCCGGCGCCACATCGGAAAGCGCGCTGGCCGCGGGGCTCGTGATGGGCGTGATGATCATCCCGTTCGTCTCGTCGATGGCCGATGACGCGATCGCCGCGGTGCCGGCGGCGATGCGCGACGGCAGCCTGGCGATGGGCGCGACGCCGAGCGAGACGATCAGTCGCGTCCTGCTGCCAGCCGCTCTGCCCGGCGTGGTCGGCGGCGTCCTGCTGGCGATCAGCCGCGCGATCGGCGAGACGATGATCGTCGTGATGGCCGCCTCGGGCGCCGCGACGATCAGTCTCAACCCATTCAATTCGGCGACCACGGTCACCAAGCAGATCGTCGACCTGCTGACCGGCGAAGCGAGCTTCGACAGCCCCAAGACGTTGGCCGCGTTCGCGTTGGGGATGACCCTCTTCGTCATCACCTTGCTGCTCAACATCATCGCGCTCACCGTCGTGAAACGGTATCGGGAAGCCTATGAATAGGCCGCTCGATCCCGCCGCGGTCGAACGCGTGCCGACCGACTGGAAGAATCCGCAGATGGAGCGGCGCGTCCGTCGCCGCTATGCCGCCGAGCGCCGCTTCCGGCTGTTCGGGCTGGCGGCGATCGTGCTGTCGGTGAGTTTCCTGCTGTTCCTGCTCGTGACGATGGTGGCCAACGGCGCGCGCGGCTTCGTGACGACAGAGGTCGCGCTGACGATCGATTTTCCGGCCGCCGGACTCGGCCTGACGCCGGATCGGATCAAGGGGCCGGGTGCCGATCTCGCGCTCGCCGGCGCGGAGCTCGACGCGGTCGTCGATCGGGCCGCAGCCGCGCAATATGGCACCGAGGGGCCGGCGTTGTTTTCAGACGGCGCCGACACGATCGTCCGCCGGGCGCTCAAGGCCGATCCTCGACTGGCGGTCGGCCGGGCTAGATTGTGGTTGCCCGCCGCCAGCGACATCGACACCGCGGCCAAGGCAGATGGCACGCCGCTGGCCGAGAAGCGCGCGCAGGTGCTGACCGACGCCGGACAATTGCGCACCGGGTTCAATTGGGGCTTCCTGTCGGGATCGGATTCGACCGATCCCACCGCGGTCGGCATCTGGGGCGCGCTCAAGGGATCGCTGTTGACGATGCTGGTGACCTTGGTGCTCGCCTTCCCGATCGGCGTGCTCTCCGCGCTCTATCTCGAAGAATATGCGCCGCGGAACCGCTGGACCGATTTGATCGAGGTATCGATCAACAACCTCGCCGCGGTGCCGTCGATCATCTTCGGCCTGCTCGGCCTCGCGGTGTTCCTCAACACCTTCCAGCTGCCGCGCTCCGCGGCCTTGGTCGGGGGGCTGACGCTTGCGCTGATGACGATGCCGGTGATCGTCATTGCCAGCCGCAACGCGATCAAGGCGGTGCCGCCCTCCATCCGCGACGCCGCGCTCGCGCTCGGCGCCAGCCCGGTCCAGGTCGTCTTCCACCACGTCCTGCCGCTCGCGTTGCCGGGCATCTTGACCGGTACGATCATCGGCATGGCGCGCGCGCTCGGCGAAACCGCGCCGCTGCTGATGATCGGCATGCGCGCGTTCATCGCGACCCCGCCGGGCAAGTTGACCGATCCGTCGACCGTGCTGCCGGTCCAGATCTTCCTGTGGTCGGACGAAGTCAGTCGCGGCTTCATTGAAAAGACTTCGGCAGCGATCATCGTCCTGCTCGTGTTCCTACTGGCGATGAACGGCGTCGCCATCTACCTTCGTAACCGTTTCGAGACCCGCTGGTGACCGACAACAAGACTCCCTCTGATCACAAGATGACCGCGCACAATGTCAGCGTCTGGTACGGCGCGGCGCAAGCGATCAGCGATGTGTCGATCGATATCGACCAGGACAAGGTGACCGCGTTCATCGGCCCGTCGGGCTGCGGCAAATCGACTTTCCTGCGCACGCTCAACCGGATGAACGACACGATCGCCTCGGCGCGGGTCGAAGGCGATATCCGGCTCGACGGCGAAGACGTCTATGCGCGCGAAATGGACGTGGTTCAGTTGCGCGCACGCGTCGGCATGGTGTTCCAGAAGCCCAACCCCTTCCCCAAGTCGATCTACGAGAATGTCGCCTATGGTCCGCGCATCCATGGCCTGGCGTCGTCCAAGGCCGACATGGATCGCATCGTCGAACGCTCGCTGGCGCGCGCCGGCCTGTGGGGCGAGGTAAAGGATCGGCTGTCGGATAGCGGCACCGCTCTGTCGGGCGGCCAGCAGCAGCGTTTGTGCATCGCGCGCGCGATCGCGGTCGATCCCGAAGTGATCCTGATGGACGAGCCGTGCTCGGCGCTCGACCCGATCGCCACCGCCAAGATCGAGGAACTTATCCACGAATTGAAGGGCCGCTACGCGATCGTCGTCGTCACCCACAACATGCAGCAAGCCGCGCGCGTGTCGCAGCGCACCGCCTTCTTTCACCTCGGCCAGCTGGTCGAATACGGTCAGACGTCGGACATCTTCACCAACCCGCGCGAAGAGCGGACGCGCGATTACATCACCGGCCGTTATGGCTGAGGAGTTTGAGCGAATGGCAACGGGCCAGGAACATACGGTCAAGGTGTTCGACGACGAGATCGGTCAACTGCGCGGCCTGATCAGCCAGATGGGCGGTCTGGCCGAGCGCGCGATCCACGACGCGATGAATGCGTTGCAGCGGGTCGATCTCGACCTGGCGCAGCAAGTCCGCCTCGCCGACAAGCAGATAGACGTGATCGAGGCCGAAGTGGAAACGCTGGCTGTCCGCATCATCGCGCTGCGCGCCCCGATGGCCAACGACCTGCGCGAAGTCGTCGCCGCCTTGAAGATCGCCGGCGTGATCGAGCGGATCGGCGATTACGCCAAGAATATCGCCAAGCGGGTGCCGATGATCGAGAGCGAGCATCGTATCGAGCCGATCTCGGTCATCCCGGCGATGGGCAAGATGGCCGCCGAAATGGTGCACGACGCGCTCGACGCCTTCGCCGCGCGAGACGCGCGGGCCGCGGTGGATGTCTGCATGCGCGACCAGGCGCTCGACGATTTCTACGACAGCATCTTCCGCATGCTGGTGACCTATATGGTCGAAAATCCCGCGACGATCGGTCAGGTCGCCCACCTGCTGTTCGTCGCCAAGAATCTGGAGAGGATCGGCGACCACGCTACGAACGTCGCCGAGATGATTTATTTCGCCGCTACCGGCACGCAAATGACCGAGCGTGAGCGCGGCAAATCAGGGGAAATGTGATGGCACGCGCCAAGATGTTGCTGGTTGAAGACGACGCCGCGCTGGCGGAATTGCTGGTCTACCATTTCAAACGCGAGGATTTCGAGGTCGCGCACACGCCCGACGGCGAAGAGGCGTTGCTGCTCGCCAAGGAAGCGACTCCCGACATCGTCCTGCTCGACTGGATGGTCGAGGGATTATCGGGAATTGAGGTGTGCCGGCGTCTCCGCCGCATGCCCGAGACCGCGAACATCCCGATCATCATGCTGACCGCGCGCGGTGAAGAAGAGGATCGCGTCCGCGGGCTCGAGACCGGCGCCGACGATTACGTCACCAAGCCTTTTTCTCCCCGCGAACTGGTCGCGCGGGTCGGCGCGGTGCTGCGCCGCGTGCGCCCGGCGCTGGCCGGCGAGCAGCTGACTTATGGCGATATCGAGATGGACACGGTCGGGCATAAAGTGCGCCGCAGCGGCGAAGTCGTGCCGCTTGGCCCGACCGAATTCCGCCTGCTCAAGCATTTCCTCGAACATCCCGGCTGGGTGTTCAGCCGTGAGCGCCTGCTCGACGCGGTATGGGGACATGATAGCGACATCGAGAGCCGCACGGTCGACGTCCACATTCGACGGCTGCGCAAGGCGATCAATCGCGGCGACAGACCCGACGTCATCCGGACGGTGCGATCGGCGGGCTATGCCCTCGATTCGGGGGCGTAAAGAATCGCATCCGAAACGAGGGAGCAAATTCGGGTGTGGCGCGTTTGGCCCCTGTCACGCTGAGATCGTGCAGAACCAGGAGAGTCGCATGAAGTTGATACTCGTTGCGGCGGCCGCCATGATCGCGATGCCCGCCATTGCGCAGAATACGCCCGCGCCGCCACCTGCCCCCGATCCCCAGACCGCGCCGGCTCCTGTCGACCCAACTCCGCCGCCGCCAGCGCCGATGCCCGCACCGCCGGGACCGCCCGCTGGCGCTGCAACCATGACTATGGGACCGCCGGCGCCTGTCGTGCAGCCGCTGCCTGACGCTGCTGCCCCCGCTACCGGTGCTGACGTGCCGTGGTGCACCAAGACCGTCGTCGATCATTGCAAGGAGCATTCGGCGCCGAACGGCGCGCGCCTGCACACGACACCCCGCCCACCGGGGAAATGACCGCTCTGATCGCCTGAATGAAGCGGAGCCGGTCGACGCCCGGCTCCGCCGTACCGGAGGAGGTCGGGATGAGATTGATCCTTTTGGCCGCCATCGCTGTGACGATGCCTGCATTGGCGCAGGAGAATCCGGCGTCGACCCAGCCGCCCCCCGCGCAAAGCGCGGGCGACCCCCCGGGGGGCTATGCCCCGCCGCCGGCGCCCCCACCCCCTCCTGGCGCGACAATCGTGTTTCAGCCGGCGCCACCGCCCGACGTGGCGTTTCCGCCGCCAGCACCACTGGCAAGCTACCCGCCCTGCAAGCGCGGTCAGTTCGACAAGTGCATCCAGCGTAACGATCCCAAGTAACGACAAGAAACGGGTCGTAAGCTCCCTCTCCCGGCGCGGGTCGGCACGCCCGCGCCGGGTTTTTCGTGTCTGCGGTATGGCGGGCTTGCACGGCGCGTACCTTTGGCTAGGAAGCGCTCAAACCATTTAGGGAGCACTTCATGACCATCCGTTTCGACGACAAGGTAGCTATCGTGACCGGCGCGGGCGGGGGCCTGGGCCGCGAATATGCACTGGCGCTGGCGGCGCGCGGCGCGAAGGTCGTCGTCAACGACTTGGGCGGCGCGCGCGACGGCACCGGTCATTCGGACGCCGCGCTCAAGGTCGTCGAGGAGATCAAGGCCGCGGGCGGCGAGGCGATGTCGAACGGCGGCAGCGTCACCGAATATGAGCAGATGGTCGAGATGGTCGCCAAGGCCAAGGAAGCCTGGGGCGGCGTCCACATCCTGATCAACAATGCCGGCGTGCTGCGCGACAAGAGCTTCGCCAAGATGGAGCCGGCCGATTTCAAGTTCGTCGTCGACGTCCACCTCAACGGATCGGCCAATTGCACCAAGGCGGTATGGGAGACGATGCGCGAACAGGCCTATGGCCGCATCCTGATGACGGCGTCGTCGACCGGGCTGTTCGGCAATTTCGGTCAGGCCAATTACGGCGCCGCCAAACTCGGCCTCGCCGGGCTGACCAAGACGCTCTACCTCGAAGGCGCGAAGTACAACATCAAGGTCAACACGATCGCCCCGACCGCCGGCACACGGATGACCGAGGATCTGTTCCCGGCCGAGGCGTTCAAGGCATTCGCGCCGGAGAAGGTCGCCCCTGCCGCACTCTATCTGGTCAGCGAGGACGCGCCGACCAACGCGATCGTCGGCGCCGGCGCCGGCGTGTTCCAGGCAGCGTACGTCACGCTGACCCAGGGCAAGCTGCTGACCGGTGACGAGCTGTCGCCCGAAGGCGTCGCGGCGCATTGGGCCGAGATCACCGACCGCACCGGCGAGCTCACCCCGCAATCGGGCAACGAACAGTCGATGTCGATCATGAAGAAACTGACCGGGGGTTGAGGCGACCCTCAAATCCTCCCCGGCACGGGGAGGGGGACCATTGCGCAGCAATGGTGGAGGGGGCCCGCGACAAACCAACAACAGGCCTGGAAGTCAGCGGTGGAGGGCCCCCTCCACCACCGCCTTCAGCGGCGGTCCCCCTCCCCGTGCCGGGGAGGAATTTTTATTCCCCCACCGTCCGCTGAATCAAATCCCTCAGCCACACCGACGCCGCGTCGGCGTCGCGTTCGACCGGGTGGAACAGGAAATGCCGATCGATGCTCTGCTCGATCGGCAGCTCGACCCCGCGCACGTCGAGCTTCGGCCCATAAGCGGCGATCAGCCGCGACGGCAGGATGGCGACGAGATCGGTCCGCGCGACCGCCATCAGCGCCTGCAGATAATGCGGCACCACCGCGGCGATGCGACGGTGCAGGCCCTGGGCCGCCAACCAATCGTCGACCGGGTCGCTCGTCGCCCCGGCCCCGACCACCGCGACATGCGGCGCATCGAGCATTTCGAGCACCTGCCGCCAGGTTGCCGGCTGCCCGACATGGACAGCGAGCAGATCATGGTCGTCGAACAAGGGCGCCATGCGCAGCCCGGCGAACAAGCCAGTGTCGGTACTGATCGCGAAATCGAGCGTGGCGATCACCGGATCGTTCGGCCGTGGCCAGGGAATGAGGTCGATCCGGCAGCCGGGCGCCTCGCGCGCCATTGCCTCGATCAATGGTGCGAGCACCGTCGCGGCGACGACGTCGGGGATCGCCGCCCGGAACACGCGCTGCGCTCCTGCCGGGTCGAACGCTTCGCCCTCGTACAAGGCGGCCGCTTGCTTGAGCAACGCCCGGACGGGATCGGCGAGTGCCTCGGCACGCGGCGTGCGCTTCATCCCCGCTCCGCTGCGCACCAGCAGCGGGTCGCCAAAATCCTCGCGCAGCCGAGCGAGAATGCGGCTCATCGCGGGTTGCGACACCGATATTATCTGCGCAGCCCGGGTAACGCTGCCGCTTTCGATCATCGCCAACAGGGCACGCAACAAGTTCAGGTCGTAGCGACCGATATCCAATTCCGACATGCGCAATATCAGAACTATTCATTTTCAGGATAGTCAACCCAAGCCCATGACGTTGCGGGATAAGGAGAAAGTCATGAGCGCCGAGCGGAACAAGCAAGTGATCGAACGCATCTATGCCGCCATGGCGCAGGGCGACCGCAGTGTCTTCGCGGCATCGGTCCATCCGGATTATGTCTGGCGTTTTCCCGGTCATTGCAGCTGGTCGCGACGGTTCGATGGCCAGGAGGCGATCCATCGCGACTTGCTGCGCCCCCTCTTCGGCTTGTTCGCGACCGACTATACCGCACATGCGATCAATCTGGTGGCCGAAGGCGAGATGGTGGTTGCGGAAGTGCGCGGCGACGTGATGCTCAAATCCGGCGAGCGGTACGACAACCATTATTGCTTCATCTTCCACTTCCGCGACGGCAAGATCGCCGAAGTGGTCGAATATTGCGACACCGACCTCGAGGAGCGAGTGCTCGGCAATTACGATATTGTGTTGGCCGCGTACCGGGCCAGCGGACCGCATTGAACCGCCCCTTTGGTGTATTGCTACACTAAATCACCTATGGTACATGATCTCCTCAGAGGAGGAGTGCCATGTATAGTGAAAGCGATCTGGAGGGCGCGGTGGCGGCGGGTGTGATCCCGCAATCGACCGCTGACGCTTTCCGCCAGCATACCGCCGCAATGCGCGCGTCGCCTGCGGTCGACGAGGAAAGCTTCCGGTTGTTGACCGGGTTCAACGATATATTCGTCGCCATCGCCATCGCGCTGTTGCTGACGTCGATCGGCTGGCTCGGCGGTTGGGTAAAGACAGGCTTGGGCGGGCTTGGGGTCGCCATCGCGGCCTGGGCGTTGGCCGAATATTTCACCCGCGTCCGGCGCATGGCGCTTCCCAGCATCATTCTGCTGCTGGCGTTCGCCGGCGGCGTCGCGGCGACGATGGTCGGCACGCTGGTCGACATTAATCCCGACTGGAGCGATCAGACGAACGCGCTCATCGCGACCGGTATCGCGTTGGTGACCGGTGGTGCGACCTGGCTGCACTGGAAGCGGTTCATGGTGCCGATTACCGTTGCCGTGGGCGCGGCAAGCGGAGTCGCTGCCCTGGTCGCGCTGTATGTCGCGGTAACGCATGTCAACGAGGATGGCATTTTCCCGCTGGTGCTGGTCGGCGGCATCGGCACTTTCGCGCTGGCGATGTGGTGGGACGGATCGGACCTGACCCGCACGACGCGGCGCAGCGACGTCGCCTTCTGGTTGCACCTCGCCGCCGCGCCGATGATCGCGCATTCGGTGTTCCACATGCTCGGCGTGTTCCAGGGCCAGATCGGGGTTGCCCAGGCGCTGATCGTGATGGCGCTATACCTTGTATTCGCCTTCATCGCGCTAGCGATCGATCGCCGCGCCCTGCTGGTATCGAGCCTGGCCTATGTTCTCTACGCCCTGTCGATGCTGTTCCAGCAGGCGGGTGCGGTCGAACTGTCGATGGCCTTTACCGCGTTCGTGATCGGATCGGCGCTGCTCACGCTCTCCGCCTTCTGGCACCCGATGCGGCGTGCGGTGATCGGCACGCTGGGCAATCTCGGCAACCGCCTGCCGCCGGTGCAGATGCCCGTCGCGGCCTGACGCTCAACGCTTGCGCGCCCCTTGTCATCAGGCGCGAACCTACCCGGCGGCCCACCCGGCCGCCGGGCTTTTTCTTGTCCGGCATATCGATCGATCCGCGGGCCCCTATCTTGCTAAGCGAATTGGAAATTTGGCATAGCTTGCACGCAACGTGCTGGGGGGTTCTGATGGGCGCGACGAGTCTGATTGCATTGTTGGGCGCGCTGGCCGCCCCAATCCCGCCCGCCAGCAAGTGCCAAGCGGCAAAGATCGCCGAATTCCCGATCACGATGACGGGGCGCTCGCCGATCGTCGATGCCCGCTTCGGTGACAAGACCGCGCGCTTCATCCTCGACAGCGGCGCGTTCTACAGCACCATCTCGCGAGCAAGTGCTGCCGAATTCGGGCTGAAAGTGTCGGCGGCACCACCCTGGTTCAGGCTGAGAGGAATTGGCGGGGACACGTCGGCAGGCATCGCGGAAACCGACACTTTCTCGCTGGCTGGGATCAAGCTTCCGAAAGTCGAATTCGTCGTGGGCGGCAGCGATATGGGATCGACCGGCCTGATCGGGCAGAACATCCTCGGCCTCGCCGATGTCGAATATGATCTGCCGCACGGCGCGGTGCGGCTGATGAAGACCAATGGCTGCGGTCGCACGGGTCTCGCCTATTGGGCCGGTGATAAGCCGTATACGATGCTGGATCTCGAGGGAAATCCGGACGGTATGTTCCGCCCCCACACGATCGCCACCGTCATGCTCAACGGCGTCAAGATCAAAGCCCTGTTCGATTCCGGAGCACAGAGCTCGCTCCTGTCGTTGGCGACTGCCAAGCGACTGGGCGTCACGCCGGACACGCCGGGCGTGGAATTCGTCGGCAATGGCGGCGGACTTGGCACGCGCAAGGTGCCGACCTGGCTCGCCACGTTCGACAAGATCGATATCGGCGGCGAGGCGATCAACAAGCCCAGGATTCGCATATCGCAACTCGATCTCGGCAATGCGGACATGCTGATCGGGGTCGACTTCTTCCTGACCCACCGGATGTTCGTGTCGAACGCGACCCACAGGATGTTCGTCACCTATGAAGGCGGCCCGGTGTTCGGCCTGTCGCCCAAAGGCGCGCGGTCGGTCGACGGCAAGCCGCTCGACCTTACCGACAAGGCCGCCGACCCGACGACGGCGGAGGAATATTCGCGGCGCGGCGCGACCTATGCTTCCAATCACAAGCTGACCGAAGCGCTGGCCGATTTCGACAAGGCGATCGCACTTAGCCCCAAGGAGAGCCGCTATTTCTATCAGCGCGCCGAGGCCCGCTTCGCCAATGGCGACCGCGCCGGCTCGCTCGCCGATCTCGACCGCACGATCAGCCTGTCTCCCGATTATGCCGATGCCAGGCTGCAGCGCGCGCAATTCCGGCTGCGCGGTGGCAACGAGGCCGGCGCGCTGGAGGACGTGAAGGCAGCCGACAGCGCCCTCGCCCCCTCATCCGATAAGCGTCTGGCCGTTGCGTCGTTATACGATCGCCTCGGCGCGCCCGACGCCGCGCTGCCCAGTTTCGACTCGTGGCTCAAGAGCCACCCTGAAGACAGCAGCCGGGGAATCGCGCTCAACGGCCGTTGCTGGGTACGCGGTCTGCTCAATCGCGACCTCGACAAGGCGATGGACGATTGCAATGCCGCGCTCCGGGCGCTGCCGCGCGACGCCTCCATCCTTGACAGCCGCGCGCTGATCCGGGTGCGTCGCGGCGAATGGAAACAAGCGCTGGCGGATTATAACGCAGCGCTGACGATCAACCCGCGCAGCGCCTGGTCGCTCTATATGCGTGGGCTGGTCGAAGCGAAATCGGGTCAGGACGGCCAGGCCAAGGCCGATCGCGCCGCGGCGATCGCCATCGATCCCAAAGTAGCCGACCGCGCAAAGAAATACGGCCTCGAGGGATAGCGGCGCCAATCGAAAAATTTTCCGGCGCCTGTCGAATCCGCTCCCCCTTGCGCGTCTCCGCGGTACGATCGCATTCCGGCGGTCGCGGGAGATATAAGATGCATTACATGATCCTGATCTACGAGGACGAGAGCGTCTATGGCGACAAGAACGATACGCCAGAGATGCAGGCGATCGTCGCCAAGCACTGGGACCTCGTCAGCGACCTGGGCGACCAGTATAAGACCGGCGCCGGGTTGGCGATGACCTCCTCTGCGACCACGGTCCGCACCGTTAACGGCAAGCAGACGATCCATGACGGCCCCTTCGCCGAAACGCGCGAACAGCTCGGCGGCTATTACGTGATCGAGGCGGACAATCTGGACGACGCGATCGCGGTCGCGCGCCGCGTGCCCGTCCGCTTCGACGGCTCGATCGAAATCCGGCCGTTGCTCCACCCGCCGGGCAAGTGATGATCGAGGCGGTGCTGCGGGCGGACGGCGGGCGGATCACTGCCGCGCTCGCCGCCCGCTTCCGCGACCTCGACCTTGCCGAGGAAGCGCTGGCGGAGGCGTGCGCCCGGGCGCTTTCCGCCTGGGCCGACGCCCCGCCGGCCAATCCGGCGGGCTGGCTCTATCGTGTCGCGACCCGTGTCGCGCTCGATAGCTTGCGGCGCAGCGCGGTACGCCATGCGACCGCCCTGCCAGAGCCGGAGCCCGAACCGACCGTGGAGGAGTTGATGACCGCCGCACCGCTGATCCCTGACGAACGGTTGCGGCTGATCTTCGTCTGCTGCCACCCCGCCATCCATCCCGACGCGCGCGCCGCGCTCACGCTCAGGCTGGTGTGCGGCCTGTCGGCGCAGGAGATCGCGCGCGCTTTCCTGATCGCCGAACCCGCGTTGCTGCAGCGGCTGACTCGCGCCAAGCGCAAGATCGCCGATGCTGGCGTTCCGTTCGAGGTGCCCGACCCCGATCACTGGAGCGAGCGGCTCGATGCCGTGCTGTCGACACTGGAAGTCGCCTATGCCCATGCGCACGCCGACGGCGCCGGAACCGGACGCCATGCCGGTTATGCCGAAGAGATGCTGGGGATCACGGCGGCACTCGCGGCGATGCTCCCGAGCGAACCGGAAGTGCAGGCGCTCGCCGCGACCGTCCGCTTCGCCGAAGCGCGCCGGCCGGCACGGGTCGATGCCGATGGCATGATGGTGCCACTCGCCGAACAGGATCCGATGTTGTGGGATACCTCGCTAATCACCGAAGGTCGCCGCTATCTCGCCCGCATCCTGACGCATCCACTTCCAGCGCGCGGCGTGCAGGCGCTGATCCATGCTGAATGGTGTGCAAGAGGGTCGCTCGCCGATGCGCCGCCCTGGCCCGCGATTCTGACCCTTTATGACGCGCTGCTCGCTTGCCGAGACGATCCCGTTACGCGCCTCAACCGCGCAGTAGCATTGGCCGAAGTGCGTGGACCGGCGATTGCGTTCGAGGAGGTCGACGCGCTCAGCCACGCCGGCCTGGCTGATTACCTTCCCTATCACGCGTTGCGCGCCGACCTGTTGGCGTGGCTCGGACTCGCCGATGCCGCGCGCCGGGCCTATGACGCCGCTCTCGCCCTCGCACCGGCAGGCGCGGAGCGCCGCTGGCTCGAGCGCGGCCGGTCCGAATGCCTGGATTGAGGCGGCTTTCGCGATGAAGGGACCCGGAACCTTTGGCGTGCCACGCGGTTGAATCTGGCTAACGTGTCAGCGGCACGGCACGACGAAGGGGACCGAGTGGATCGCGAACTACGTCACACCGACACGAAGTCGGAAAACGATCGATACCGCCTGCTGGTCGATGCGATCACCGACTATGCGATCTACATGCTCGACCCAGACGGGATCGTCACCAACTGGAATGCGGGCGCGCAACGCTTCAAAGGCTACACCGCCGATGAAATCATCGGCCAGCATTTTTCGCGTTTCTATTCGCCAGAAGATCGCAGCGACGGATTGCCGGCGCGGGCGCTGGCCATAGCCCGCACCGAAGGCAAGTTCGAACAGGAAGGCTGGCGGATCCGCAAGGATGGCGAACGTTTCTGGGCGCATGTCGTCATCGACCCGATCTGGGCGAAGGACGGCGCGCTGATCGGTTTCGCCAAGATCACCCGAGACTTGACCGAACGCCAGGCCGCCGCGGAATCCTTGCGCCAGAGCGAGGAGCAATTCCGGCTGCTGGTCCAGAGCGTGACCGATTATGCGATCTATCGCCTCGATCCCGAAGGCCATATCGTCAGCTGGAATTCGGGTGCCGAACGAATCAAGGGCTATACGCCCGCCGAGGCCATTGGCGCCCATTTCTCGCGCTTCTATACGGAAGAGGATCGCCTGGCCGGCGAGCCCCAACGCGCTCTGTCGATCGCGCGCGAGCAGGGCCGCTTCGCCGCGGAGGGTTGGCGCGTTCGCAAGGACGGCAGCCGGTTTCGCGCCAGCGTGGTGCTCGACCCTATCCTAGGCGACAAAGGCGAGCTCATCGGTTACGCGAAGGTGACGCGCGACGTGACCGAACGCGACGATGCGCAGCGCAAGCTCGACCTCGCGCGCGAGGCGCTGTTCCAGTCGCAGAAGATGGAAGCGATCGGTCAACTGACCGGCGGTGTGGCGCATGATTTCAACAATTTGCTGATGGCCATCCTCAGCAGCCTGACGCTCCTCGAACGGCGCGTCTCGGGCGACGCTTCCGCGCAACGGCTGATCGACAATGCCCGGCAAGGCGCCGAACGCGGCGCCGCGCTCACGCAGCGCATGCTCGCCTTCGCGCGCCGCCAGGAACTCAATCCGGAGCCGGTCGACGTGCCCGGACTCGTCCGCGGCATGAGCGATCTGCTCCAGCGCACGCTCGGCCCTTCGCACCCGATCGGGCTGAAATTTCCGCTGTCGCTCCCGCCGGTGCTCGCCGATGCCAATCAGCTCGAAATGGCGCTGATGAACCTCGCGGTCAACGCGCGCGATGCAATGCCCGACGGTGGCGCGATCACGGTTGCCGCAAGCGAAGTCACGGTGCGCGACAGGGAGGTCGATGGCCTCGATCCCGGGGGTTACGTCAAGCTCGCCGTCGTCGATACAGGGTCCGGCATGGACGCCGAGACGCTGGCGCGCGCGACCGAGCCGTTCTTCACGACCAAGGGAGTCGGCAAGGGCACCGGGCTGGGCCTGTCGATGATCCATGGCCTTGCCGAGCAAATGAAAGGCGGACTGGCCCTGCACAGCGTCGTCGGACGCGGCACCACCGCCGAACTGTGGCTGCCGGTTACGAATGAATGCGATAAAGCCGTGCCTGAGCCGACGGCACCGGCCGCGATCGTCGACCAACAGCGCAACCTCCGCATCCTGGTGGTGGACGATGACAGCCTCGTGCTGATGAACACCGCCGCCTTGCTCGAGGATATGGGGCATGTCGCGATCGAAGCCAGCTCGGCGGCGGAGGCACTGGCGGTGCTCCGCGGGGGAGCGGCGATCGATCTGCTGATCACCGATCAGGCAATGCCGGGCATGACCGGCGCGCAATTGATCGAGCAGGCGCACGAATTGGTCGGCGACCTGCCGATCATCCTGGCATCGGGCTATGGCGAACTGCCCGAAATGGCATTTCAGAGCATCGTCAAACTCGGCAAGCCGTTCGGTCAGGCGCAACTCGCCGCCGCGATCCGCAAGGTAGCAGTCGAACGACAGGCTCGAACAGGCGCCGATCATGCGCCAGCGCCCGCCTTGAAAGCCGAGGTCGTTGGCCATGCATGACAGCGCCAGCCAATTTCCTCAATAGACGCAACTATCCGACAATATATATCGATAGTTATAACAGACCCGAATTTGGATTTACGTAGTAAACCCTGGCCTGTTATTTTCTAAATCTCGATGTTACCAATATTCATGGGGAGAACTTCGAGCATATTTTATAGTAGCTGCGTGCTGTGTTTCGCTTGTGCCGGTGCGACAGGTGCGCGTGCCATGGACGAGCCATTCCTGTTCGCGGCCCTTCAGCCGGAAAAGGCGGACCAGACCGCTGGTCCTCAGGATCAGCAGCCTGGAACTGCGGATGACATCATCATTTACGCATCCCGACAGGGCGTGTTGCCGGGTGTCGCACCGGAAAACGAGCTCAACGAAGAAGATATTGCCGCATACGGCGCCAACAGCGTCGGCGACCTACTCGATGACGTGGGCGGCGCGGCCGATTCGTCAGGTGAAGGCCCGGTGATCCTGATCAATGGTCGGGAAACCACCGGGCTGAACACGGTGAACGACCTTCCGACCGAAGCGATCCGCAAGATCCAGGTATTACCGCAACGTGTTGCCGGTCGGCTGGGTGAACGCCCAACCCGGCGGGTGATCAATGTGGTGCTCAAGAATAACCACCGACAACTCACCGGAAACGCCGAAGGCACGTTCGCAACCGCTGGTGCGGGACGAAATTACAAGGGCGAGATCAACTTGTTGCGGCTGAAGGACGGCAATCGCGACAGCCTGGTCCTACGCGCCGAGCGGGTCGACCCGCTGTTCGAAAGCGACCGCAACATCGTCAGCGAGCCGCTGACGGCACCCTATGATACACGCGGCAATATTTTCGCCTCTACGATCTTTGGCGCGGAGATCGACCCGGCGTTGAGCGCGCTCGCGGGACAAATGGTCGCTGTCGCACCGGTTCCAGCAGGCAATGCGGCGCCGACATTGGGTGCGTTGGCAGCCAATGCCAACAAACCCAATTTTACCGATGTTCGTGATTTTCGCACGCTTACTGCTGGCAAGCGCACCTTCTCGGTGAACGGCAACATTGCGCGGCAATGGGGCAAGACAGCGCTCTCGCTCAATGCGCGCGCGGAATGGGTGAGCACGGACTCGCAGTCGGGCCTTGCCGGCGTGTCGCTATTGCTGCCGGCCGGTACCCCATTTTCGCCGTTCACGCGCGATGTCAGGATCGCTCGATACGTCGGCGATGCGCTGCGCCAGCAGGGGCACAACGCCAATCTCGAGCTTGGCGGCGATTTCACGACGCCGGTCGGGAACTGGAACCTGCGCGTTGCCGGGAATTGGCAACACCTGGCCGCCAGGACCGACAGCCAGGCAGCCTTCGATCCGACCCTGCTCCAGGCCGCGATCAGCGCCGGCACGGTGAACCCGTTCGGAGCGCTACCCGCCGACCTGACGGCGCTCCGCTACAATTTTTCGCGTTCGCGCAGCGACAATGCGTCGTTGCGGGCGACGCTTTCCGGTCGGGTGTTGAAACTGCCGGCGGGCGCGATGCGAGCCGCAGTGACAGCGACGGTGCGAACCGACCGACTCAATGGACGGTGGGAATTCCTGTCGGTGCCGAACGTGACGAAGTTTACGCAAAACGAAGCGGCACTTTCGGGCAACCTTCAGGTTCCCCTCCTCGGCGACAAGTCGCCGATCGGCAATTTGGAGCTCGACCTCAATGGAGCGATCCGCAGGCTCAACCGGATCGGGACGGTCGAGGATTTCGGCGCCGGCCTGGCGTGGCAACCGGCCAGGTCACTGAATGTCCGCGGCTCGTTCGACCTGCAGCGGCAAGCGCCTTCGGCCCAGACGCTCAGCGACCCGCAGATCGTCTACGATAATTATCGTATTTTCGACTTTGTCACCGGACAGACGGTCCAGGTCCGCTATATTACCGGGGGTAATCCCAACCTGCCCGTCGCCAGGCGGAGAATCTGGTCGGTCGGGGCCACTTATCTGCCGTTCAGTAACGCGAATCTCATCCTGTCCACCGAATATTCCAGGCGGCGAACCACCAATCTTCAGTCGACACTCCCCCCTGTCAACGCGCAGGTCCAGGCGGCATTTCCCGATCGCTTCGTGCGCGACGCCAACGGCGTTCTGACGCTGGTCGACAGCCGGCCGGTCGCCTTTGCGTACGACAATAGCGACCAGTTGCACTCGCGGATCGACTTTCACGGTTCGCTCGGAAAGCCGAGCCGGAAACGCGCGGCTGGCCCGGGGAGCGATCCCGACGGAGCTTTTTCGTTCGACGGCCGACCACGCTTCAATTTCAGTATCGAGCACAATTGGATCCTCCGCAGCGTGCGTCGGGCCCAGCTTGGCCTGCCCGAGGTCGACCTGCTGGCCGGGGGCGCGACTGGATATGGCGGGGGCTTGGCTCGGCACACCGTCCGGGTTTCGGCCAACCTCGCGGCTCGGGGTGTGGGGATGCAGCTTTCCGGCATCTGGCGCAGCGCAACGCTGATCAAATCCGCCGATACGCCCTCGCCAAGCGACCTCTTTTTTTCGGCGCAGACCAGCGTCGATATGCGGCTTTTCGCTGATCTTGGCACCCTGGCACGGGGCAGCAGCGTGTTGAAAGGAGCGCGCTTGTCGTTGTCGGTCACCAATCTGCTGGATTCCAAGCAACGGGTTCGTGACGGCAACGGACTGACGCCGACACGATATCAGCCCTATCTGCTGAACCCGCTCGGGCGCGCGATCACGATCGGCCTTCGCAAGGCATTTTGAGCCGGCGCAGCTCACCGCCGCCGGGAATCAAAAGCCCCGCCAGTGTCAGCTGGCGAGGCTTTTTGAAGTTCAGCTAGCTGGCAAATCAGATCACCGGAACCGTGACCCAATTGTGGCTGCCGTCATTGAGGTTCGGGACGCCGACAGTCGCACCACCATTGTACCAGACAGTCGTGCACTTATCGCCGGTATAGCCGTTCTGCTTGGCCCAGGCGCCCGGCAGCTTCGTCCCGGTCTTGCTCGGCGAGATGCAGACCACGACCTGACCGATGATCAGCGTCGCACTGGTGTCGAAGCCTTCGCCAGCATCCTCATGGGCGCGGAGCGCATTGGTCTGGTCGACGTTGACCGCAGTCTGCGCTTCGTTGCCCTGCAACGTCGCCGGATCGTTATAGGCATCATGGTGTTCGGTGTAAGCGGCGGTGCCCTGGAACTTGCAGTGCGGATTGGCGTCGCTGCCGCCATGGAACGGGTCGCCCCACCAGCTCGGGAGGTTCAGCGGATCCGAGCCTTGTGCGGTGAAGGCGGCGCAATTGCCCCGAACCGCATCCTCGGAATCGCCGAAGTCACCGTTGATGACGTAGATGCCGACCGCCGGATGGTAAATGTCCACGGCGGGATGATAGACCGCCTTGAGGATGTCGCAGCTGAACGCATGGGCGTACGTCGTCTTGAACGTTCCCATGAAATCATAGGCGCTGGCGCTGTAATGGCCGCCAACCGCCTGCTTGATCCCGAACATGTTGACGCTGCCGCCGTTGCGATACGGGTCGCCAAGAATTTCGACATGCGCCGGGGTAAAGGTGCCGGCGCCGACAAGCGTGCCGGGGATCGCGTCGGTAATCGAATGGGTGCCGGTTTCGACAGGTCCAGCAGCCAGCGTCACTGCGCCGAGGACCACTTGGCCGGTCCAGATGTCCCCGCCCGCACCGTCGGTGTCATGGGCTAATGCCGCTGCGTCACAGGTCGCCTGCATTCCGGGAAGAACAACCTGCCCGGGATCGGCCGCTGGCGTCGGATCGACAAGGGTAACCGCGGCAAATGCCGGGATCGGGGCGGCGGCGACTGCGAGTGCGACAATCGCACTGGCAGAGGCTCGAAAGGTCGAAATCATGGTCTACTCCCAAATTTTTTCCGCGAATTCATTATTTCCCGTCGACGACTCGCAATTCGATCGGAAGCAATGTGGAATTTTGTAGGTAGTAGAGCTCATAGTAAATAGGATGTTTACGACTTTATGGTAAAAATATGGCCTAATTCGACACCGAAGATATAAGATGTTATTCAAGTATAACTTTGGTTATATAATCCAAGTTAGCTCTTTCTCTCTTGAATATTGTCATTTCTTTCTTGCCTTCCGGACATCACCGTGTGTCGAATGCACCACTCTTGAGAGCGGCATAAGCTATGACCTAAGCTCGAAATGGGTATGCGCAAGCGCTTCGGCGCATTGCGAATCGTTACGTTTCCGAGCATGTCGGCCGCACTGCTTTGGCAAACAGCAGCATCACTTGGGGCCGCCTTCGGGCGGCCCCTGTTTTGTCCGGCCTATTTCATCTGCCGCCTGGCCGAGGCCATCGTCGCCTTGCCATATGGCGGCTTGAGGCCAGCGAGCTTGGCGATATCGAAGCGCGACTGGCGGTACACCGCCTTGGCGTGGCTGAACGTCCTGAACCCGTCATGCCCGTGATACGCACCCATCCCCGACGGGCCGATGCCGCCAAACGGCAACTCCTCGTTCGAGATGTGGAAGATCACGTCGTCCAAGGTCACCCCGCCCGAGATCGTGCGATCGAGCACGCGGCGGCGCTCCTTGTCGTCGCTGCCGAAATAATAGAGGCCGAGCGGCCTGTCGCGCCGGTTCACCTCGGCGATCGCGGCATCGATATCGTCATAGCGCCGCACCGGCAGGATCGGCCCGAAAATCTCTTCCTGCATCACCGTCATGTCGTCGGTGGCGTCGCGGACGATGTGGAGCGGCATCTTGCGGCTGTTCGACGCGGCGAAATCCTCGTTCGCCGGATTGACCGTCTCGATCGTCGCGCCCTTCGCGCGGGCATCCTCCAGCCAGTCCTGCAGCCGCTGGTGATGGCGATCGTTGATGATCGAGGTGTAGTCGGGATTGGCGAGCAAGGTCGGGTACATCGCCGACACCGATTGCTTCAGGCCATCGACCACCGCTTGTTCCTGATCCGCGGGCACCAGCATGTAATCGGGCGCCAGGCAGATCTGACCGGCGTTGAGCATCTTGCCGATCGCGACGCGTTCGGTGCCCCGTTTGACGTCGGCCGAGCGCCCGAAGATCACCGGCGACTTGCCGCCGAGTTCGAGCGTCACCGGCGTCAGATTGTCTGCCGCGGCGTGGAGGATGTGCCGGCCGATCCCGGTGGCGCCGGTGAAGATCAGGTGATCGAACGTCAGGCCCGAAAACTCCTTGCCGACCTCCGGCCCACCCGACACGAAGGCGAGCTCGTCCGCGGCGAAATAGCTGGGGCAGATTTCCTCGAACAAGGCGGCGACGCGCGGCGTGAACTCGCTGGTCTTGACCATCGCGCGATTGCCCGCCGCGAAGACGCCGGCCAGCGGCGCCATGATCAGGTTGACCGGAAAATTCCACGGCGAGATCACGCCGACCACGCCCTTGGGCTGGAATTCGATCCAGCCCTTGGCGCCGAGCAGCCCGAGCGGTGCGGTCACCGGCCGGCGCTCTGGGCGCGACCAGCGGTCGACATGCTTGAGCGCGTGCTTGAGCGGCGCGACCGAGGCGGCGATGTCTGTCAACATCGACTGTTCGCGGCTGCGATGCCCGAAATCCTCGCTCAGCGCGTCGCACAAACGGTCGGCATTGTCGGCGATCATCGCGGCGGCGCACTTCAAGCGATCCTTGCGCACACTGAGGCTGACCGGCAATTCGGCCATGAACGCCGCGCGCTGCGCCGCCAGGATGTCGTGCATCGTCATCGCTTCGTTCCTCTCCGATTGTTCAGGCGCAGCCGATCGCCCCGGCGACCGGTATGATGACGCTGGCTTGGCCCGTGCGGTCGATGCGGAGCGTCGCATCGGAAATCGACCCGCTTTTCGGCGCACTGGCGTCGGTCTTCACAGCGACTTGCAAGGTCGCCGTCGCGCCGCCGCCTTTATATTCGGTGATCTGCGAGTAACCGAGGCCGCCGATTCCGTTCTGCGCGCTGATCGCAAGATCCGCCACCTTGCCGTCGATCGTTACCCGCAACGCCGCGGGATCGGTGGTTGCCATCGCCACCAGCGCCATGCTCGGCGTCCGCGTCCACAGAAATGCCGCACAGCCTTTGGCCGGCAATCGCTGCGCGGGTAGCGCGCTGATCGGCAGTCCATCGACCGAAGACACCAGCGGATCGATAACCTGCGGTGCGGGCGGCGCTACTGGAAGTGTTTTGATCGGCGGCGCGTCCTGTCCAGGCGCGGGCGCGGCAATCAACAACAGAGCGAGCGGCAACATCCTCATCGCCGTGCTTGCTATCACGCGTTGACGTTAAGGGTAAGCGGGGATCAGCTGGGCGCCTTCTTGCGGATCAGATAGCGATAGACGCCGAACGCGTTGATCCCGAGCAGCACGCCATTCTGCGTGCCCAGCGCCCCGTCGCGCGCCAGCACCGCGCCGGCGATCCAGCAGAGGGCCGATCCGACGAAGATCACGAACCCCCAGCCGGTCACGCGTCGCCCCGAATCGAGCGATACCATCAAGGCTGCGATGATCCCGCTGCCCGAAGCAGTCCATTTGAGCACCGTGGTCAGCGTTTCCATCATCATCTCTTAGCGAACGAACGGCATCGCCGAATTGCCGCAAAGCAAGCCGCGCAATTTGAATTCGCCGCCGCCCGAGCCTAGATCGCGCCCAGCATCCTTTCCGGAGTTTCTCATGACCGCCGATCCCATCGTCATCCTGTCCTATGCCCGCACCCCGATGGGCAGCTTCCAGGGGACGCTGACCGGCGCCAGCGCGACGCAACTCGGTGCGACCGCGGTCAAGGGCGCGGTCGACCGCGCCGGCGTCGACCCCAAGCAGATCGAGCGCATCTATATGGGCTGCGTACTGCCTGCCGGGCTCGGCCAGGCACCCGCGCGCCAGGCAGCGATTAACGCCGGTCTGGGCGATCATGTCGAGGCGACAACGGTCAACAAGATGTGCGGGTCGGGCATGCAGGCGACGATCATGGGTAGCGAGGCGCTTGCCGCCGGCTCGGTCGACCTCATCGTCGTGGGTGGCATGGAGAGCATGACCAACGCGCCGTACCTGTCGATGCGCCATCGTGGCGGCGCGCGGATCGGGCACGACGTGCTCAAGGACCACATGTATCTCGACGGGCTCGAGGACGCGTATGAGCCCGGCAAGCTGATGGGCGCCTTTGCCGAGGAGACCGCGCAGGAATATCAATTCACCCGCGCCGCGCAGGACGATTACGCGATCGCCAGCCTCGAACGCGCGCAGGCTGCGCAGAAATCGGGCGCGTTCGAGCGTGAGATCGTGTCGGTCGACGTCGTCGGGCGTAAGGGCACCGATACCGTGTCGCTCGACGAACAGCCGGCCAAGGGCGATGCGTCGAAAATCCCGACGCTCAAGCCAGCCTTCGCCAAGGACGGCACGATCACCGCCGCCAATGCCTCGTCGATCTCCGACGGCGCCGCCGCGTTGGTGCTGACCCGCGCCTCGGTCGCCGACAAGCTCGGCAAGAAGCCGGTCGCGCGGATCGTCGCCCAGGCCGCGCATGCGCATGCCCCGGCCAAATTCACCACTGCGCCAGTGGCGGCGATGCAGAAGGCGCTCGACAAGGCCGGTTGGACCGTCGCCGATGTCGACCTGTTCGAGGTCAACGAGGCGTTCGCGATCGTCGCGATGATCGCGATGCACGATCTCGGCATCCCGCATGACAAGATCAACGTCAATGGCGGCGCCTGCGCGCTCGGCCACCCGATTGGCGCCAGCGGTGCGCGCATCCTGACCACATTGGTGTCCGCACTTCAGACGCGCGGTCTCAAGCGCGGGATGGCATCTTTGTGTATCGGCGGTGGCGAGGCCACGGCGGTGGCGGTCGAACTGATCGACTGATCGGCCACGCGGCGGTCATAATGGCCGCCGCGCATGACTGCGTCAGGCCTTACTCATATCCGACGGCAGCGGCAGCATCGGCAATTGCGCCACAGCCTGGGCGATTGCGGCGCGCACCGCCTCGACATGGCGCCGATTGTCGGCCTCGCTCATCGTTTCGATCATCGGGTTATAATCGGCCGGCCGGATCCCCTGCCCGTCCATCACCGCGAACCAGCTGGCGTCGCGGAACAGCTCGTCGCTCGACAGAACAAGCCGGCCCGACGCCCGGAACTGATCGATGCGATACGCAAGCGTGTCGGGGATCGGCATGTCCTGGCAATAGCGCCACAGCGGCTCGGCGCGGCCTGCGGTCATCTTGTAATGCAGCACCAGGAAGTCGCGGACGTCGAGCATTTCCTGCCCGAACACGCGGTCGAATTGTTCAGCGACCAGCGGGTCGTCACCGCGGCGCGGAAACAGAGCCAGCAGTTTGGCGATCCCGCTCTGGATCAGGTGGATGCTGGTCGATTCGAGCGGTTCGAGGAATCCGCTCGAGAGGCCGATCGCGACGACGTTCCTGACCCAGGCGCGCTTGCGCTTGCCGGGCAGGAAGCGGATCAGCCGCGGCTCGGCGATCGGCTCTTCGCCCAGTGCGTCGAGTAGCGACTGGCGGGCAGCGTCATCGTCCTGGAACCGGCTCGAATAGACATAGCCGTTACCGGTGCGGTGCTGGAGCGGGATGCGCCAGCGCCACCCCGCCTCCGCGGCGGTTGCACGGGTATAGGGGATGACCTCTGCCTCGGCCGGACTCGGTGCCGCCCAGGCGCGGTCGCAGGGCAGCCATTGAGTCCAATCCTCGAACCCCGCGCTTAATGTCTGCTCGATCAGCAGCCCGCGCAGCCCCGAACAGTCGATGAAGAGTTCGCCGACCACTTCGTCTCCACGCTCGGTGACAAGGCGGGTGATGCAGCCGCTTTCTGGATCCTGGTCGACCCGTGCGACCTTACCTTCGACCCGCGCGACGCCGCGTGCCTCGGCATGGCGGCGCAGATAGCGCGCATAGAGTCCGGCGTCGAAATGGTAGGCATAGCCCAGGGTCGAGCGCAGCGATCGCGGATCGCCGACCGGCGTCGCGAACCTGCCTGCGCGCGCAGCTTGCGCCGTCAGCGAGAAATCCTCGGTCGCCGCCGCCATCCCACCCAGCCGTGCGCGGATCAGTCGGTGAAGGAACATCACTCCGTCGCCGGGTGGGCCGAAGGTGCCGAACGGATGGAGATAGGTGCTGCTGTCGCCGCTCCAGCCGGTGAACTCGATGCCGAGCTTATAGGTCGCCTTGGTCTCGCGAATGAACTCGGCTTCGTCGAGCCCGACGATCTGGTTGAACCAGTGGATCGTCGGGATCGTCGCCTCGCCCACGCCGATCGTCCCGATCTCTTCGGATTCGATCAGAGTGATGGTGCGGCCCGACCCCTGTAGCGCGCGGCTCAATGCCGCGGCGGTCATCCAGCCGGCGGTGCCGCCGCCCAGGATGACGATATGCTTGATGCCGGCCTCGTCCATGTCAGCGTCTCTAGCCAAGCCTCAATTGCCTGGACAGGCCGCGCGGCCATCAGGCTCGGGGCGCTTGAGCGCTAGATAGACCGTGCTCCACAATTGCGCCGCGTTGGATTCGTCGACGTCGCGCCCGCTCGCGCCGAACGCGGCGACCTCGTACCGGCCGCCGCCAAAGCGCCACGACCATAGTTCGGAGCTCTGGACTTGGCGGGTGGCGGCGATGGCGCGCCACAAGCATTGCTGCGTCGCTCTGAGCTTCGCGCGGACCGCCGGCGACACGTCGCTCCGCGCCAATTGACGCTCGAGCCCGGCGGCGGCGAGCGCCTGTTGCCACGACCAGATCACGGTGCCGTGATAGGCATTGGGGCCGAATTTGGCGGCGAGCGAGCCTGGCGCGAAGGCTGGGTTGGCGACCAGCATGCCGGCCCCGGTCATCAACCCCGCCGGGAACGGCTTGCCGATCACGTCCGCGGCTGTCGTCAGCGCAGCATCGTCGGGGCTGCCGAACAACAAGGCAAAACCCTCGTCCGAATTCTCGATCGGTACGGGCGCGCCTTGCGCGTCGAGCGCGATCGCGTTGAAGCGCAAACCGGCCTGTCCAACCGCCTGCAACGCCGTCGTCGCGGGTACACCGGCCTGGGCAGCATAGGCCACGATCGCGGCGCGGGCACGCGCAGCCGGGATCGTCATCGCGAACAGCCCCGGCGCGCGAGCTCGCCAGGTCGCCTCGATCTCCGGCAGCCTGGCGAACGCCGCGCGGTCATCGGACGTCATATAGGGTGCGAGCAGGCCGGCGCGATTCATCGCCGCCGCCGCGTCCAGCGCCGCGGGCACGAAGATCGCGTTGACGTCATAGGGAAAGCGACCGCCGCCCAGCCCGTCATTGCTGTCGCGCCACTCGCCGGCGTCCATGCCCGGATTGAGCGATATCAGACTGGTCGGCACCGGGTTTTCCGCAAAGGGCCGCGCGCGGCGCAGGACATAGCGCAGGTTGCGCATCAGCGCGTCGCCCGCACGCTCTCTGCCGTGCCGCTGCCCCAGGAAGGCGGCTGCCCGGGCCCGCCCGCGTGGATCGTCGATCAGCCAGGCGCGCGCGACCGGCGCGAGCATGAAGTCGCCGTCGATCATGTTGTAATTATAGGTTGGCGCGTCGGACTTGCTGCCGTCGACCTTTAGATGATCGAGGATCGCGAACTCGCCGATATCCTCCTCGTGCGCGACTTGCCCCTTGTCGGACAACCGTTCGAGCACCGAACCCAGGCCCGCCTCGACCGCGGCGGGTTGCAATACGGGCATCAGCAGCCGCACCGACATCAGGGTATCGCGCCCGAAATAGGTGTTGAAGCGCCACGACCCGGCGAGGAACTTCTCGCGATAGCTCAGGAATTCCAGCGCGCGACGCGCCCCGGCGTCGGGATTGGCCTGCGGGGTGAGCAGGCCGGCGATCGGCACCGGCGTCAGCGGCGTCTCGCCGGACAAAGCGGTGATCGCGAGCGTTATCCGGCCATCCGCTCCGGCGACGATGCTCTGTCCGTCCAATCGGCCACTCACGACACGGACGCTCAAGCGATAGCCGGGCGCGCCGTCGAGCCGATCGCGGGCCCAGGTCAACGTGTCGCCGCTTACCGTCACGCGCGTAAGTATTTCGGCCGGCGCAGTGCCCAGCGCCTGATAGTCGCGCAGCACTCGCACGCTCGACAATACCGCCTGCTTGGCTGTGAGGCGCGGCGTCGCGATCCGGGCCGTGAAGGAAACGCCGTGGAGCGGCCGTCCCTTAGCATCCGGCATTGTCAGTGGCGTGGCCGGCGCCATCATCGTCCATTGCGCCGCGCCCGGGATGTGGTCGAACCACAGGCCGACACCGCTATTCCCGGCGGGAAAGGCAACGATCAGGCGCGGATCGCTTCCCGAGCGCAACACGATATGCGCGGCGACCGGTCCTTTGCGCACGAAGCTGTTGAGGTTCAGCCCTTCCTTCTGGATGAAAGCGGGATCCGCACGGGGCGTCGTGCGGGCGCCCAGCGCGGTGCCACAGGCCAGCGCCAGGAGCAGAATCGATCGGAGCCGCATCGCCTGTCCTTCATGCAAGATCACGCCAGCCCGGGAGCGGGGCCGGCGCGCTCCCTTTTCCTATCAGAACTTCGCCGTGATGCTGGCGAGAACGTTGCGCCCGACGATGCCGCGGCCATAGAAATAGCCGTTGACGATCGACTGCGTCTGGCCCTGGCGCGGATTGCCCTCGGTATAGCCGCGTACATTGGTCAGATTGTCGACGCTGACGTTCAGGTTGATCTTGGACGACAGGTTGATCGAGCCGCCAACGCTGAACACGCCATAAGCGGGCAGCGCGACGCCGTTGCCGGCATCGGCGTAGATCTTGCCGATATATTTGTATCGGCCGTAAATCTCGCCCAGCCCGCCCGGCAGGATGAATTGCGGCGTGACGGTCAGCAATTTCTTGGGCGTGCGCTCGGGCGTATTCCCTTCATATTGCGGCTGCGCGGTGCCGTCGAAGCGCAAATTCTGCAGCTTGGGATCCTGATACACGCCCGACAGCGACAGCTTGAAGAAGTCGACCGGCTTGAGGTCGAAATCGAGCTGGATACCCTTGATATTGTCGTCGGCGGTCGCGTTGGACACCTTGGTCGGGTCGCTGGGGTCGAGGAACGTATAGCCCTGGTTGCGGAACTCGGTCTTGAACGCGACCAGCGAGCCGACCAGCATGCGTGACTGGAAGCGAACTCCGGCCTCGTACAGGGTCAGGTTGGCAGGCTGATGGATACCGCCATTGTCGCCGGCACTGGTCTGAAATCCGCGGGCATAGCGGGCATAGACCGAGAAATTGCGCGTCAGCGTGTAGTTGATGCCCGCCGTCGCCGCGAGGTGATCGTAGCTGCCTTCCTGGCGCGTATAGGTGCCGTTGAACGACTGCCCAAGTGTAGGAATGATCCCCGGCGTGCCCGCGGGCACCGGCGGATTGACCGCGTAGGAATTGCCCATATCGACGCGGTCGTGGACGTGCTCGTAGCGCGCGCCAAAGTCGATATGGAGATTGTCGCCGATCTTCAGCTCATCGTTGAAATAGCCTGAAATCGATTCGAGCTTGTCCTTGAAGATGCCCTGGCCCCAGTCGCCATAGCTGACCATGCCGTTGTTGGTCAGCTGACCGATGACATTGTTCTGGGCGTTGAGCGCAACCACGTCGTAGATGTTCGAGCCGTTGGTCACGTCGTTGATCAGCGACGCGGTCGCGGACTGATCGTTATATTTGGTGACGTTGTAATACATGCCGCCGATCGTCAGCGAATTGTCGATCGCGCCGCTGCCAAAGTCGAACTTCACGCCGAAGTCGCTGCCGAAATCCTTGCTGTCGAGCCGTTGGTGGTTGAGCACCGTCTGCTGCAGCAAACCGTTACCGTTGAGCGCGTTGAGCGTCGCGGTATCGCTGACCGGGATAACCTGCCCCGTCACCACGTTGCGGATGCCGAAGCTCGTCGTTCCGGGGAAGGCCATCGCGCCACGAGTCAGAAAGCCCGGCTGAATAATATTGCCTTGGGCGTCGCGCACCGGCTGGTCGAGCGGAGAGATGCCCTGCGTCAGATACGTGACCGCCGAGGCCGGCGGCTGCCCGTTCGATCCGGGGAAGATGCCGTTAAAGTCGAACGACGACTTCAGATAGCGCGCGCGGGCGAAGACGCTGATCTTGTCGGTGATCGGCTTCTCGAGATCGATGCGATATTGAGTCGTCTGGGTGTGGATACCGTCGCTCAGGCTGAACGGGCGGAGGCACGTGCCGGTCGCGCACGAATCGGGCACCAGTATCTGGCCGAACGCGCGGCCCGCGATATTGTCGCGCAGCCCGTTGAGCCCCGGAACGTCGCCGATCTTGCCGCCATTCGAGGTGAACGGCATGTCGGCGTAATAAGCGTCGTGCTGGTCGCCCTTCTTGAAGGTGAAACGCAGGAAGCCGCCGCCGGCGAACTTGGTCTCCAGCATCGCCTTGAAATGGTAGGTCGTATAATCGAAGTCGGAGCGGCGGAACCCGGGGTTCGACGTCACATAACCGCCGACCGAAAAAGCGACATTGTCGGCAAGCGGTGCCGAAAAATATCCGTCGGTGCGCAATTCGCCATAGCTCGTGCCGGTGAAGCGCGCCATCGCAGTGGCGCGATCATAGCTCGGCTTGAGCGAGATGAAGTTGATCGTCGCCGCGGCGCCATTGACCGCCAGCACGCCCGACGTGCCGCCTTCGACCGCCTCGAGCCGATCGATCGTGATGTCGTTCTGGAAATATTCGTCGGCGCCGCCACCGCCGTAGATGATCGGCATGCCGTCTTCTTCGAGCTGGATGAAGGTCTGGGCACCGCCACGCAGACCGCGCACCGAATAATTGTTGGAGACCGCACCGGCGGTTCCCTCGACGAAGATGCCCGGCACGAGTTCGAGCGCTTCGGCGGTCGAGCGCGGCGCCTTGCGTTGGATGTCGGCGGCATTGGCCAAGGTGACGTCCGACGACGAGTTGAACAAGGTGCGCTTGCCCGACGTGTTGCCGACCACGACGATGTCGTTGAGCGTCTGGCCGTCCGACTGCGCGTCGGTGTTAGGGGCCGTGGTCGGCGCGGCCGTTTGCGGCGCCGGCTGCGTGGTGTCCGGCGTTTGCGGCGGCGTCTGCTGCGCCATCGCGCCGGTCGCTGGGAGGACGGCCGAACCGACCAGCAGCGCGGCCTTGAACCCGAGTCGGAGGCGCCCGCTGCCCGTCGTTTCGCGCGGCTCAGCCGTTACGGGCGCCGGCACGAGGCGATTGAAAACTCCAGACATGACATCCTCCCTTACGCATTACGCTGTTAAGGCGGCGGCGCTATCCGTTTCTGAAATTCATTTCAATAGCAGATATTCTAGTGATTTGACGCTACGGAATCAGCCGATGGCAGCGGCAATCGCACTGCAACGATTGCCGGCAGGAACGAACCGCGAGGGCGGCGGCGCCGGCGTCAGGCCAGACGGACGGCTGCGCACCAAATCCCACGGGTAAAATCTGCCCCTTTGAAAAAGTTCCCCGATTTGAGACGAGTGGAACCAAATTCGCGTACGCCGGCGCGCCCGCGGAACGTCGGCTTAGCAGCGCCCGTCAACAAGCGCCGATCGTTCGGATCAAAGATCGATGCTGAAATACCGGCTGAAACGGATATCTGTATAAGGTCCAAACGGCCCACACGGCACGAACCCGGCACGTTCGTACAACGCCCAGGCTGGCGCGAACGGTGCATTGCTGCCCGTTTCCAGGCTGAGACGACGATAGCCCCTCGCCCGCGCCTCGCGCAGAATATGGTCGAGCATCGCGCGCGCCACGCCACGCCGGGCCGCGTTCGGCACGGTGCGCATCGATTTGATCTCGCCATGCTCGCGGTCGAGTTGCTTCAATCCGCCCATGCCGAGCAGATCGTCGCCGTCCCACGCGGTCCAGAACGTCACGCTCGGATGCTTCAGCCCCGACAAATCGAGCGCGAACACGCTGTCGGGCGGCGAAATCTCGTGCATCGAGCGAAGATGATATTCGACCAGCGCGACCACCTCCGGCCGCGAGACATCGTCCAGCTCGATCCGCATCACTCGATCGTTTCGGCCGAATCGACGCCCCATAGGTGGCTGACCTCGACGAAACCGCCGCGGCCGGTGACGTCGAAATAGCACCAGCCGTCGCCGCACTTGCTGACGCGGCCGATCACGCCCGGCTCCGCCCGCCAATTGATCTTGCCCGCGAAGCGCGGCGAATCGCGCAATTCGGCGATATCGCCCATCACCATTGCGGTGCGCTGGTCGCTGATCAAATTGGCCTGCATCCAGCCCTGCGTCCCACCCGGATCCTCGACCTTGCGCCAATAGGCGCCGCCGCCCTTTTCCTTGTAATTCTCGATCACTTTCACCGGCAGGCCCTGGCGCTGATATTTCCAGCTGACCGGATAGATCCGGCTCGGGCCGGTGCGCATGAACGCCGATTTGGCGTTGATCGATGCGAAATAAGGCGGTTTCTTTTCCACCAGCGCGGCAATCGCCGGCACCGCAATCGCAGCCGCCGCGATTCCCGACAACCCCCAGCCGATACGCATGGCCATCCCCTTTTACGCCACAATCGATTCGTACCTATTGCGCAGGCGCCGCGGTGCATCAACCGCATTGACCAAAACCCGTGAAGCCGCCAAGCCGAGCGCATGGCCGGGTCCAAGCGCAAACCTCGGGTGATCGTGACGCGCGAGCTGAGCGATGCGGTGATGGACCGCATGGCGCAATTGTTCGACACGCGCCTCAATCGCCAGGACATCGCGATGACCCGCGACGAACTCGTCGCCGCGGTCCAGGATGCCGACGTGCTGGTCCCGACCGTCACCGACACGATCGACGCCGACCTGATCGAAGCCGCCGGCGAACGGCTCAAACTGATCGCCAATTTCGGTAATGGCGTCGACCATATCGACCTGAAGGCGGCGCGTGCGCGCGGCATCCTGGTGACCAATACGCCCGGCGTGCTGACCGAGGACACCGCCGACATGACGATGGCGCTGATCCTGTCGGTGCCTCGCCGCCTGGCCGAAGGCGAAAAGCTCGCGCGGTCGGGCCAGTGGAGCGGCTGGAGCCCCGGCGCGATGCTCGGCCACCGGATCGGCGGCAAGACATTGGGCATTGTCGGCATGGGCCGGATCGGTCAGGCAGTCGCGGTGCGTGCGCGCGGCTTTGGTCTCACCGTCCATTACCACAATCGCCATCGCCTGCCCGAGAGCGTCGAGCATGAACTCGCCGCGACCTGGCACGCCGATCTCGACGAGATGCTGGCCGGGTCTGACTTCATCTCGATCCACACGCCGCACACCGACCAGACCGAGCAATTGATCGACGCGCGCCGGCTGTCGCTGCTCAAGCCCCAGGCTTATATCGTCAACACCTCGCGTGGCTCGGCGATCGACGAAACCGCTCTGATCGACGCGCTCGAACGCGGCAAGATCGCTGGTGCCGGACTCGATGTGTTCGCGCATGAGCCGGCGATCGACCTACGCCTGCTCGCGCTGCCAAACGTCGTGCTGCTGCCACATATGGGATCGGCGACGTTCGAGGCGCGCGCCGCGACGGGTGAGCGCGTCATCAGCAACATCCAGCACTGGGCAGACGGCCATCGCCCGCCCGATCAGGTGCTCGAGGGGTGGATCTGACCTAGGCTGGGGACTCATATTCCTGTCCTCATCCCAGCGCACCTCCCGTCACCCCAGCGAAAGAACATCGGGTTGAGCATGCCCCGCATGCTCAAGGATCGTCCAGGGGACGATCCGACCCGATGTTGGTCTCTGGCGGTGGCGCGATGCCGCTTGAGATCCCAGCTTTCGCTGGGATGACGAGTTTTGGAGGTTCCCCTGCCGAGCCTCGATCAGCTACCGAGTCCCGCCAGCCATTCGGCGATCATCGCCCGCCCCGCCACGACCGCAGGCGGACCCAGCCGGTCGTGCGCCGCCCGCAAAACCTCCGGCGTCGAACCGACTTCGGCGATATCGGCGCCGTCATTGGCGAGCCAATGCTCGAACCGTTCATCCTCGCCCATCTCGGCATGGAATTGGAGCGCGAGCAGGTTACGACCGCGTGCGAAGGCTTGGGCGTAAGGTGTCGTCGTCGCAAGCAATTCTGTACCATCTGGTAGGTCGAACGTGTCGCCATGCCAATGCAGCAGATCGATGCCGTCGAGGTGACGCAATGGGCCCGCTTTGCCCGCATCGGTGAGCGCGACAGGCGCGAATCCGATCTCTCGCACCGGCCCTTTGCGCACTTCCGCACCAAGGGCAGCAGCGATCAACTGGCTGCCCAAACACACGCCAAGCGTCGGCAGGTCTGCCGCCAGGCGCCGGCGGATCACTGCGATCTCCTCGCTCAGCCAGGGATAGCGGTCGGTGTCGTAGACGCCCATCGGGCCGCCCATCACCACCAGCAGATCGGGCGACATGGTGTCGAGCCGCGCGCACCCCGCGTGGTGCGCGGCGACGCGTTCGATCGCATAGCCCGCGGCCTCGATCGGCTCGCGATACCCGGCGATGCCTTCATGCTCGACATGACGGAGAACAAGTGCACTCTTCATCGCCGCCACAGGTAGCGGATCAGAATTGCCCGGCAATGAACCTTCTTTTGGCCGTTCCAAAGCCGGGCTGCGCCGTCAGTCGCCGGTCAGGATACGATCGACCAATTGCTTAACCGTCGGCACGAAGCCGTTCGAATAGAACGGATCCCTCTTGAAATTATACGCGCCGTGCCCGGCGAACATCAGATTCTGGTCGACATCGCCGCCATGCGCGATGTCCTGCAGGGTCTTCTGGATGCAGAAGCTACGCGGATCGGCCAGCCGCCCGGTCGAATTGGTCTCGCTGTCGGCCCAACTCGAAAACAGGCATTGCGACAGGCAGCCCATGCAGTCCGCCTGATCCTTGCGGATTTCCGCCTTCTCGGTCGGCGACACGAACACCAACGTGTTGTCGGGGGTCTTGAGTGCTTCGGTGAACCCATGCCCGAACCATTCGCGCGCGCGGAGCAGATCGTTCCTGGTCACCCAGAAATTCTTGCCCTTCACTCCGACGTCGAGCTGGAAAGTGTGATCGCCGGCTTCCTGGGTGGAAAAGGCGATCTGGCGCTCCGACCGTGCCTCAAGCGCGCGCAGGAACGGATTGCGGACGGCTGAGGAATAAAAGCCGGTCGGCGAGAAACGGTGCAGCAACACGGCGCCTTCCTCGATCTGCGTCAGCCTGGCCTTCCAGGCCTCGGGGATCGGGCTTTCCTGGGTCAGCAGCGGCCGCGTCCCGAACTGGAATGCGATCTTGCCGAGTTCGGGATTGTCGATCCAATCGTTCCAGTCGCGCAGGAACCACACGCCGCCCGCCATGACGATCGGCACGTCGTCGGAAATGCCACCCTCGCGCATCGTCTCGCGCAATTCCTTGACGCGCGGATAGGGGTCCTGCGGCTCGAGCGGATTTTCGGCGTTGGACAGGCCGTTATGACCGCCCGCCAACCAGGGATCCTCATAGACCACCGCGGCGAGCCATTCCGCCGCCTTCGAATAAGCCCGCTTCCACAAGGCGCGAAATGCGCGTCCGGAGCTGACGATCGGCAGGTAATTGACGTTGTACGACGCCGCGATCTCGCTGAGCTTGTAGGGCATGCCAGCGCCGCAGGTGACACCCGCGACCAGGCCGCGCGTGCGTTCGAGCACCCCGTGCAGCACCCGCTGCGCGCCGCCCATTTCCCACAGCACGTTGATGTTGATCGCGCCCTTGCCGCCGGCGATTTCGAATGCGCGCTTGACCTGCTGGACCGCGCCTTCGATCGCATATTCGACCAGTTCCTCATGGCGCTCGCGGCGAGTCAGCGCCTTATACACCTGAGGAATGATCTTGCCCTCGGGATCGTAGCTGTCGGCATTGACCGCGGAGACCGTACCGATACCGCCAGCAGCCGCCCAGGCGCCAGCGCTGGCATGGTTGGTCGCGGCGACGCCCTTGCCGCCTTCCACCAGCGGCCATACCTCGCGGCCATTATAGACGATAGGCGTCAAGCCCTTGAACACGTAACTCTCCTGCGACCAATAACGCAGCCTATAGCGTTTCGCTGCCTGGAGGCGAGCAAAATACTCGTCAGGACAGGGCGCCTGCCCTGCCCAATGCCTGCTCGTATAAATCCGCATAGGCGGCGATCATCGCCTTGTCATCATACTCGGCGATCGCCTTGGCGCGGTTCGCCTTGCCCACGGTCGCGCGCAGCTTGGCATCGGCCGCCAGCGTCTGGATCGCGTCGCGCAAATCGACCTCGCCCGAATGCGGCGTGATGTAGGGGCGGTTCTCTTCGCTCACCATGTGCGGGATGTCCCCGGCTGGGACGGAGGCAATCGGCAACCCGGCAGCCATTGCTTCGACCACCGAGATCGGGAATTGCTCGCTCAGCGATGATAGCGCCATGATGTCGAACAGCCCGACATAGGTGTGCGGATCGGGCAGGAAGCCGGGCAGCAGCACCTTGTCCTGCATTTCGAGCGCGCGCGCCGCCATCTCGATCTTCGCGCGCTCGGGCCCCTCGCCGACGATCACCAGCCGCACGCGCGCCGAGCAGCCGGCGGTCGCGCGCACCAATGCCGGCAGGTTCTTGACCTCACGCAACCCGGCCAGCGCGCCGACGATCACTTCTCCAGGCTTGCGGATCAAGCCCGGTATCGCCTTGGGATTCGGCTTTTTCGCGTAGAGCGCAGTGTCGATCCCGTTGGAAATCCGGCGCAACCGCGGCGCCGTTTGCCTCCAGACATTGGTCGCCACCCATTCGAGCGTCATCGACGGCACGACCACGGCATAAGCGGCGGGAAACGCCATCCGGCGATAGACCGCCCGCTGCGGCTTGAGCTTCATCGCTTCGTCGGCGTTGAAGCCGTCTTCGTGATGGACGATCGGCGGCATGGTCTTGGGAAAGACGCGCTTGGCCATCACGGCGTCGATCGCGCCCCAATTATAGCTCAGCACCAGATCAAACCGGCGCATATATTTGGCGATCGCCTCGTACCGGCCGACCGACGGACGCCCGGTCAGCGGCGGCGGGTTTTGCGCGATTTCATAGCTGATTCCCGACGCGATCGCGTCGCGCGCCGAATATTGGTCGGGCATTCCCGATACGATCGTGTGCCGCGCGCGGTCGCCGAACGCATTGATCAACTGAACCGAGCGCGCTTCCTTGCCGCCCAGGTTGAACGAGGAATGCATGTGCAGGATGTTGAGGGGGGTAGGCATGGCGAACCTTGGACTCCCCTCCCGCTTGCGGGAGGGGTTGGGGGAGGGTCTGTTGGACCCGGCGTGGGGATTCGCACATGCCCTCCCCTAGCCCCTCCCGCAAGCGGGAGGCGGACTAGAGGCCGAACACACTCTTGGGCACGTGTGTGATGCGGCAGGCCAGATCAGCCTCACCGCTGGCGATGATGAAATGATCGCCGGCGTCGGCAATGCCGGTCGTGAAGACGACGTTGTCCAGATACATCAAGTCCTTGATCGGATCGGTCAGATGCGGCGCGGGCTCGAGCAGCGGCGTATCGCTGGTCGCGATCGTGACCGACGGATCGCGCGCGTCGAGCAGCGACCAATAGGTACGATAGATGCCGACCACGCCATAAGGCTCGACCCCATGCCATAACGAAAGCCAGCCGCGATCGGTCAGCACCGGCGGCGCCCCCCCGCCCATCCGCGCGGTCGCCAGCGTCGCCGCATGCGGCCGAATGCCGGGTTTGTCGTGCGGCTTCCAATGGAGCGCGTCGGGCGAGGTAGCGAGGTTGATCGACGGCCCGGCGCGCCACTCGCTGCCCGGCGGATAGGCGAAATAGAGGTCGCCCAGCGGACGTGTCTGCGCCCAGTAATTGGCGCCGATCCGGTCCTCGAAGATCAGCATGTCCTTGTTCTGATGATCGAGCACGATCCCTTCGAGCAGCCAGTCGCGCGCGTCGTTCGACGAATAGAGCGTGGTCGAATGCCGCTCCGGGCTGACCGAGCAGGTCGTCATCAGCCAGCGATTGCCGATCCGGCTGATCCGGGCATCCTCGACGCCATAGCATTGGTAGGAGGCGCGCGGCGCGATCGCGTCGCGGTAATGGACATCCACCACCGACCGTCCCTCGGCATCGAGCTCGACCGGCAGCAACCACGACAGGCTGGTCAGCGCCATGACTTTCCACCCGCCGCCGCGCATCATGAATTTTCGTGGATCGGCGGTATCGACCATCTCCAATGGCCAGGGATCGAGGCAATATCTGCCGGCATCGGGCGCCGTGCGGTCGCTCGGTACCCAGCGGAGCGAGTGGATCTTTTGGTCGACGATCGGCGTCTTCAGTGCCTCGGCGATCCGCACCATCATCAGCAGGTTGCCGTTGGGCAGTCGCGTCATCCCGGGGTTGAACGCGCCCAGGCAATAGGTTTCGGCATCGATCCGCCCGGCCAGGGGCCCTTTCGACAGGTCGACATCGAGCGGGCTGAAAACAAGCTGGTCGAACGGATAGCTCATTCGTCATCCTTACGCAGGGGTGCGATGGTGATCTGCTGCACGACCGCGCGGCGCGGCTGGGTCAGCGCATAATGGACGGCGACGGCGATATCCTCAGATCTCAGCATCTTCTCTGCCTTGACCAACTGCTTCTGCTGTTCGGCGTCGATATCGGGATAATGGAAGTCGGCCTGGGTAAAGCCGGGCTCGATCAGGCTGACCTTGATGTCGCGGCTGCCCAATTCCTTGCGCAACGCCTCGGCAAACGCCGCGATGCCGGCTTTCATCCCCGCATAAACCGTCGAGCTCGGACCAAGGATGTGCGCCGACATCGACCCGATCAGCACGATATCGCCGCCCTTCCCCATCGCCTCGACCGCCTCGTGCGCGCTCATCAGATAGGCGGTGAAATCGGTCGCGATCGCATAGCGCAGTTCGCGCCCGCTCATCCCGCTCAAGCCGCCGGCCGGGACCGCGGCGTTGATCACCGCGATGTCGAGGCCGCCCAGCCGCGCCGTCGCGTCGGCGAAATAGCGTTCGACATTGTTCTGATCCGCCAAGTCGATGGCACTGCCCTGGGCCGTGCCGACCTGCCCGATCGCCTCCAGCGCGTCGTTCAGATGTTGCTCGGTGCGGCCGCAGATATCGACGATCGCCCCCTCGCTCGCCAGCAGCACGGCGATCGCGCGGCCGATCCCGGTGGTGCCGCCGGTGACGATCGCGCGCTTGCCGTTCAGGCTCGGCCTATCGGTATGGGTATCGGAAACGGCGCCGGGCCGATCGACCAGGCTGTCGGTGGTGTCGGACATGATCGCTCTCCCTGTTGAGCGGGAAGACGCGTCACGCCGTGACCGGTTCCTTGGCGACGCGATCGAGCAGACGGTCGATCGCCGCCACCGCTTCTGGTTCCATCAGGGTCGGCGTGTGGCCGACATCGGGCACCATCACCAGCTCCGCGCGATCGAGCCGAGCCGCCATCTTCTCGGCGGTTGCCGCCGACAGGACGTCCGAGCGGGCGCCGCGCAGGATCAGCGCCGGCACGTCTTTCAGCGCGTCGAGCGCACGCCACATATCGGGGCCAGCCTCATTTCCCGGCACGCGGAACGGTTCGGCGATCTTCATGTCGTAATCGAGCACGATCCGCCCCGAACTATTCAGGCGGTACAGCCGCTTGGCCATCGCCAGCCATTCCTCGATGCCATAATGCGGATAGACGTCGGCATTGGCTTCCTGAACCCCACGCGCCGCATGCATCCAGGTCGGCCAGGTATTGGCGCGGCCGACATAGGACCGGATCCGGCCCAGCCCAGCCGGCTCGATCTCCGGCCCGACATCGTTGAGCAGCACGCCGGCCAGCTTTTCGCGTCCGGTGCCCGCCAGTAACATGGTGACGATCCCGCCCAGCGACGTCCCGAACGCGACATAGCGATCGATCCCCAGCTCGGCGAGCAGCGCCTCGACGTCCTGGACATAGGTCAGCGGCGCGTAGGACATTGGGTCCTTGGCGTAACCGCTCTCGCCGCGTCCCCTCAGGTTGACCAGGATCACCCGCCAGTCGGGCGACAGCCGCTCAGCGAGATCCTCGAAATCGCGCGCGTTGCGAGTCAGGCCGGGGATGCAGACGATCGGCGGACGTCCGTCACGGCCGGTGTCGGGGCCGGGATAGTCGCGGCAATGCAGCCGCACCTCGTCGTTGGACCACCAGTAGCGATTTTCATAAGCTGACAATGGTTGCGTCCCCGCGGCCGGTCCACCCATATTGCCGCATGACCGCGCGACCGCAAGCTTATCGCCCCGAAACAGCAATGCTCGATCTCGGGGACGCCTTTTACGATCGCGTCGCCGCGGCCGATTTTCCCCAGACGATCCTGCGCTATCGCAACGATCGCGCCGCTGCCGAGGTCGGGCTGGACACGCTGAGCGATGAGGAGTGGATCGCGCATTTCGGGCGGTTCGCGCCCTTGTCGGGCTCGCTGCCCGAGCCGCTGGCACTGCGCTATCACGGCCACCAGTTCCGCACCTACAATCCGGATATCGGCGACGGCCGCGGCTTCCTGTTCGCGCAGATGCTGGCCACGGACGGCCGGTTGATGGACCTGGGCACCAAGGGATCGGGCCAGACGCCGTATAGCCGGTTCGGCGACGGACGCCTGACGCTCAAGGGCGGGATTCGCGAAATCCTGGCAACCGAGATGCTCGAGGCCTTGGGCGTGCCAACCTCGCGCACGTTCTCGCTGATCGAGACAGGCGAAGCGCTCGAACGCAACGACGAGCCTTCCCCGACGCGGTCGGCGGTGTTGGTGCGGCTCAGCCACAGCCATGTCCGCATCGGCACCTTCCAGCGGCTGGCTTATTTCCGCGATGAGGGGGCATTGCGCGCACTGACCGGCTATGCACTGCGCCGGCTCTATGGCGAAGAGCCGGGGGACGATGCCCCGGCGCGCTTGCTCGACCTGGTGGTCGGCCGCACCGCGATCCTCGCCGGCAAATATATGGCCGCCGGCTTCGTCCATGGCGTGCTCAATTCGGACAATATCAACGTCACCGGCGAAAGCTTCGATTACGGCCCATGGCGCTTCACCCCAACCTGGGACCCGGCCTTCACCGCAGCCTATTTCGACCATGCCGGGCTCTACGCCTTCGGTCGCCAGCCAGAGGCGATCCATTGGGACGCGATGCAACTCGCGGTCGCGCTCCGCCCGATCTGCGAGGCCGAGCCACTGATCGCGATTCTCGACACGTTCGGAGACCGCTATCAGCGCGCGGTCAGCGACGCGATCCTGTGGCGGCTGGGCCTGACCCCGCGCGATCCCGATAGCGACCGCGCGCTGGTCCAGACGATCGAGCCGATATTGCGCGGCACCGCGACCGGGATCGACCGCTTCTTCTTCGACGCCTTCGGTGGCCAATTGCCCGACGCTTATGGCGAGGCATGGCATGAAGTCCGCAAGGCACTCGCCGCCTACGCACCCCGCGCCGACCGCTCCCATCCTTATTGGTCGGGCGAGCCCTGTTCGATGCTGATCGACGAGGTCGAGGCGATCTGGTCGGCGGTCGACGAACGCGACGACTGGGCGCCGCTCCACGCCAAGGTCGCGGCGATACGCGAAATGGGTCAGGCGCTGGCCGGCGAGCCGCTGGCGGCGGCGGCGGCGAACGGCTAGGGACCGTGATCGATGTCGGATGAACTTCTTTCCTACGAACCGGCGACCGGCGCCTTGCTGTGGCGCCACGCGATCGGCGATGCCGACAGCGAAGTCGCGGCCGCGCGAGAGAGCTGGGCCGAATGGGCGGCCAAGCCGGTCACCTTTCGTATCGAGACGCTGCGCCGCTATGCCAATGTTGTCCGCGCCCGCACCGATGCCTTCACCGACCTGATCGCGCGCGAGACCGGCAAGCCGTTATGGGAAGCCAAGACCGAGGTCGATTCGGTTATCGCCAAGGTCGACATTTCGGCCGGCGCCTTTGCCGAGCGCACCGGCCAGCGCCAGCTCGATTCCCCGATGGGCAGCCGTATGGCACTGCGCCACAAACCGCACGGCGTGCTCGCGGTGCTGGGCCCGTATAATTTCCCCGCGCATCTGCCCAACGGCCACATCGTCCCGGCACTGATCGCGGGCAACGCGGTGGTGTTCAAGCCGTCAGAAAAGACCCCCGCGACCGGCGCGTTCATGGTCGACTGCCTGCATGAGGCAGGCGTGCCCCAAGGCTGCGCGCGGTTGCTGATCGGCGGGCCGGCAGAGGGCAAGGCGCTAGCCGGGCATGACGGCATCGACGGGCTGTTGTTCACCGGGTCGGCGCGCACCGGCATCGCGCTCAACCGCCAATTCGCCGATCGCCCCGAAAAGATCCTGGCGCTCGAAATGGGCGGCAACAACCCGATCATCGTGTGGGACACGCCCGATCTCCACGCCGCGGCGATCGTGATCATCCAGTCGGCCTTTACCACCGCCGGGCAACGCTGCACCGCCGCGCGCCGGTTGATCGTCGACGAGGCTTTGTACGAACCGCTGATGGCCGAGCTGCTCAAGCTCACCAGCCGGTTGATCGTCGGCGATCCGCACGCCGATCCGCAGCCCTTCATGGGCCCGGTGATCGACAATGAGGTCGCCGATTTGCTGACCGAAAGCTTCCTCGAACTGATGATGCGCGGCGGGCGCCCCTTGCGCCACATGGAGCGGCCGTTCGACGACAAGCCGTTCCTGACCCCCGGCATTCTCGACGCGACCGACATGGCCGACCGCCCCGACATCGAATTGTTCGGCCCGATCCTCCAGGTGATCCGCGCCACGGACTTCGACGAGGCGATCGCTGAAGCCAACAACACCCGTTACGGCCTGTCGGCCAGCCTGATCAGCCAGACCCCGGACCTCTACAACCGCTTCTGGGCGAATGCCCGCGCGGGCATCGTCAACTGGAACCGCCCGACCAACGGCGCGAGTTCGGCGGCGCCATTCGGCGGTGTCGGCTGGAGCGGCAACCACCGGCCCAGCGCTTATTACGCGGCGGATTATTGCGCCTATCCGGTGGTGTCGAACGAGGCGGATCAGGCGCGGGCTTCGATCGCGGTGGGGTTGCGCGAGGGGTAAGCCGGCCGGTTGGTTTCGGCCTGTACTCCCGAGGATGCCTACCTACAATAAATTAGCACCAATACTGACCGATAAGTCACTTGCATTGATCGATTTTTCCTGGCCTGTTGCTGCTATTGCGGAGTCAACGGTCGGGGGGATTCATGGCACAGATGAAGGCGTCTCCAGTCAGCGCGGTAGCTGGTTTCCTGGCGCTGAGCCTTGCCGCGAGCATCGCTGCGCCGCCAGCCTACGGCCAATCGTCTGCGACCACATATCAATATGATGCGCTAGGCCGGCTAACGACTGTCCAAACCGGCGATGGAGTAAAGTCGACCTATTCGTTCGACCCTGCCGACAATCGTGCCAACGTTACCGTACAGCGCCAGACCGACACCAATTCTTCTCAGGAAAAATGGGAAGCGGAAGCCCTCCCTCACGCGACCGGCTATGCCGAATATTCCGGCTGGGCTGCGAATACTAGCCAACCCGTCACCGCGATGGTCTATGGCCCCTACACGAACGGCGTCCCGGCGGGAGGTCACACCGCCGTCTGGCGGATAATGATCGACAACAATTCCAATCCCAGTCCCGATGCTGTGGTGGTGCTGGACGTTAACGATGCGGATGCGGACCAGGTCCTCGCTAGCCGCGCACTAACATGGACCTCGTTCGCAGCGCCCATGGCCTATCAAGTCTTCGAGCTACCCTTCACGGTAGATTCTACGCGTGTGGGCCATCATCTGGAATTCCGAGTTTGGTATGAGCGCAAGGCGTATATCAACGTCGACTGGGTAGCGCGCATCTAAGCCCGGAAGTTTCGATCGGCGCGCGCTTCTCTCTCGCGATCGATCGGTTGCCCAAACGAACGGGCATTACGGGAATTACGGTTCCACTTTATTAAATGCACGAAGCTTTTGGCTTCGGGCCGCGCTTCTGCGGCGCGAGTGTCCGACCGGTTCGTTTCTCGATCTCCTCGATCCAATCGCACGCGCCGATCGGCCGGCCGCTTGTCTCCGACTTTCGCAGCGCTTGCCAAGCCTCTGTATAGTCTGCGGGCGTACCCAGAAAGGCGGCGAAATCGTCATATCGGTCCAGCGCCGGTCGGACGGTGACCAATGCGTCGTCCACGCCCGCGAAATGTGCGCGGACGCTCGACCACGGCCAATCTTCCGCGCGATCGACCAATCGTGCCCGCACCGGGTTGAGCGCGACATAGCGCATCGCGTGGCCAAGATGCTCCTCATCCATCACCACCGCCCCGAACCGACCTTGCCACAAATGCCCGGTCCAGCGTTGGCGCGCATTGATGAAGCCGGTATAGCGGCGATGCGCATCGGCGAACGTACGACGCAGGCCGTCCTCGTCTGATGGTACCACGATGACATGGACGTGATTGGGCATCAGGCAATAAGCCCATATTTGAGCGCCCCCGCGTCGCGCAGCCTCAGCCAGGAAGTCGCGGTAAAGCACGTAGTCGGCATCCCCGAGGAACACCTGCTGCCGGCGATTGCCGCGCTGCGTCACGTGATATGGATAGCCGGGCAGCACGAGGCGAGGGAGACGAGGCATGGCGCGGCGATAGCCCATGCCGGCCACGCACGGCGGCGAACTGGCTCCAATTTGGTGCTTTTAGTAAACTGGAACCGTAATTCGAACCGTAATTCCCAGCATCTTAAATGGTGGCTTTTTAACCTCTTATTCCCAATCTTTTACGAGCATATATTAAAAATAGAAGAGATATACCGAATACCCCAGCCCCACCATCTCCTCCGTAAGATAAAATATTTATGCGCTGGGCATCCGTTCGACTAAGACAGATTTTCTCTCCTTTTATCTCCAGTACAGAAAGATTATCATGACGCTTTTTACATAGCGTCAAATCATATCTCGGCACCTTCTGTAAGGTCCTATTGAAAAGAATAGCGCATCCAAAAAATATAATGAAAGACACTGGCAGTAAAAACTTGGCAATCCGTGAAATTACGAGCGACATATTATTGGCATCCTATCAAGGACATGAGATTAATACTTCTCGACAAAAACGTGTCTGTCGCTCCGACGCCGCCAGATGCTCCCGTTCCGCCGCCTAGCGTTGTAGACATACCACTGACGGGCTTCCCATCTGCACCCGTGCCTTGAAAAGTTTCGACATTAGCTGGCCCTAAATTCCCAGTCTGTGACGAGAAGAGGCCGCGCATGTCGGCGACTGATCGCGCGTTGTTTGAACCTAACGCTGTCAGGCCACCGTTCGCACTCCCCGTGCCGATGGAACTGTACCCCCCGGCGGTGAAGTATGCGGCAATGTTCCACTTGCCATCAATAAGAAGGCCGCCCGACACGCTTCCAGAAAAGCCTCTCCGAGTACCCGGAATTGATGGAGTACTTCCAGATGCTGATGCACCAATTCCAGCCACTCCAGATCCGTTTCTAAAAAGCTTGCAATAAAATGGCTTCGCCGTTCGCCCACCTGCTTTGGGTTGAGGCTTTGGTTTGGTTTGATGTCCTGTAACGATGATATCGGGCTCATCGGGTTGTTCACCCGCTTCCGGTGTAAAGATCGCCCCCGGCACGCCATTAACGAAAGCGTCCCAGCTGTTGAAGCTTACCCAACCACCACCAGCGTCGCCGTGAATAACAGCAGTATCAGTGAGCATCCCCGATGGATCAGACGCATTCACCGGATCCCCACCCACATAATTATACCAATTCATCCCATCGCCATAGCCGATCGGATCGGTCTGCATGAACCGTCCGAGCGTCGGCGAGTATATCCGCGCTTTGTAGTAATACATGCCAAGCTCGGGCAGCCAGACTTGCCCGGTATACTGACGCCGAAGCGTGTTGCTGACGCCCGGAATGCCATATTCGTCATAGGCGTTGATGCCGACGCTATTGCCCGACGCATCGGTTCCGCCGATCACCGAACCGCGTTCGTCGGCCACCGCCCAGGTCTTGGCACCCGCCGCGGTAATCTCGAGCAACTCCTCATCCGCTCCCGGGCCCAGGATATAGCGTTGCGTCAAGGCGCCGGACGAGGCGAGGTACGAAGCGATCAGTTGGTCACCGTCATAGAGATAGTTGCTCGCGGCGACCGTAGCACTGCCCGACTGATAGAGGCGCATCAACGGATCGTAGGTCAGGCTCGCCGAATTTGGCCCTGTCAGCAACAGATTTTCCGTGCTGTAGGTATAGATGTTGCTACCCGAGGCGGTCAGGTTGCCCCGCGCGTCATAGCCGAAGGTCGTGCTGGTAGTGGCGTTATACTGGTTGAGCCCGTTCGACGTGTAGTTGCGCGCGACATTGGCGGCGCCGGTCCACGCGTAGGCGTTGTTGGATCGCGTCGTCGATGTGATCTGCGAGGCCGGATTGTAGTTGAAGCCTAGCGTAAGGTCGTTGGTCGTGCCCGTGAGGTCCGAGGCTAGCGACGACAGCCGCGAGACAGGATCGAACGAATAGGTAGTGACCACGCCATTGCCGCGGGTCAGCGTTTTTCTGCGTCCAAGATCGTCATATGCATAGGTCCCAAGCGTGGTGGTGCCGTTTTCCTTTATCGTCGCCATCTCACCAGTGACCTGGTAATCGTAGGTCACATAATAAGCGTCCGGCCAAGTCAGTCGTGTCCGCCTGCCGGCAGCGTCATATTGATAACCGACCGTCCCCAGCGGTCCGCCCTGGGTGAGATTGCGGCCGAGCGCGTCATAGGAAAAGGTCAGTGTCTGCGTATATTTGATTACCGTCAGCAGGCGCCCCAGCAAGTCATAGGTATAGGCGGCATCCGGATCGCCGGGCGGCAGGTCCTTGTAGGTCACCCGGTTGAGATTGTCGTAGGCAAAGTTGATCGGCGTTCCGCCGCGCAGCAAGCGCGTGGTGACGTTGCCGTTGGCGTCGTACGTCAACTGCTCGTAATCGGTCGTGGAACTCGTGCCCGACCCCTTCGTGGTCGACGGATAGTTCGTCTTCCACAGCCGGTCGAAGCCGTCATAGGTATAGCTGGTCTTGTTGCCATTGGCGTCGGTCGCCGTCGCGACCTGCCCGTTGTCGCTATAGGTTGCCGCCGCCTCGTCCGACGCGTCCGCAGTCCCATAGGCCGAGGTCGTCTTGGTGACGCGGTCGGCATTGTCATAGGTCATCTTGGTGATGCGATCGGCATCACCAGTACCCGTCGTCGGCGTGCAGGCTGAGGGCAGCGAGCCGTAAGTGCTCGGCTTCATCCGCACGGCGCTGCAATCGAGCCGGCCGTCGGTGTCGTAACTATACTGAGTCAGCGCATAGGTCGTGCCGCCAGCGGTCACTGCAACCTGCGCCTTGCGGTCAGCGGCATCGAGCGTGGTGGCGACCTGTTGCAGTGAACTGAAGGCCGACCAGTCCGTATCGGCAGTGCCGTTGACCGTTCCCGCCTCGACGAGAGTCGCGATGCCGCGGTCGTTATACGTCGTCCGTACCGCGCGGCGCTTGAGCGCGCCCGCACCATCGGGATCGGCGCTGACGACGCCCACCTGTTCGCGATCGGCATCGTAGCGATAGGTCGTCGTGTCCGCCGTCCCGGCAAGCGGGCCGTCGACGGTCTGGACGTTGCCGACATCGTCATAGCCGATCGTGGTGGTCGCCGTCACGCTGCCGTCGCCGGCAGCCTTGGTCACCGTGTTGGGCAACAGATTGCTGTTATAGCCGATCGTCGTCTTCACCTCGTCGGCCGTGCCGACGCAAGATGCGGTCGTCTGGCAGGTCGAGGTGCCCGTCAGCAACTGGACGCCGCTGGTCGCGGTATAACTGTAGGTCGCCTTCGGCCGCGTCCCGCCGGCAGTCGCTGCGGGCGATGTCACGGTCAGCAGATTGCCGGTGGTCGGATCATAGGTGTAGTCGGTCTGGTTGCCCTTGGCGTCCTTGGTCCAATTGGGCTGATTGCAGGTGGCGGCATTGCTGCAGGTCGCGTCATAGTTCGCGGTCGTGACGATGTCTGACAGACCCGACCCGCTCTTCGCGACGTTACGCGTCTCGGAGACGTTGCCGCGCGCATCATAGGTGTATTGGGTGTAATTGCCCTCGGGCGCCGTCGCGCGTGTGACGCGGCCGTTCGCGTCATATTGCCAGCTCGTCGTCTTGCTCAGCGGATTGGTCATGCTGAGCCTGCGGTTGGACGCGATGTCGAACGTGTAGACGGTCGCATGGCCGCCGGGATCGGTCACGGTCGTGGTGCGAACACCAGCAGCGTCCGCATAGCCATAAGTCGTCGTTCCGACCGGATTGGTCACGCTCGATACCCGACCCGACCCGTCATAGCCGATCGTGATATCCTCGGCCGCTTTGCCAGGCCGCTTGATCCCGGCGACGATCAGCCCACCAGCGGTCGAATTGTAATTCTCGCGATAGGTGGTCGAGCGACCCATCGCATCCGCTATGGTGAGGTAGCTGTTGGATCCGGAACTCGAAGGAGTGAAACTCTGGGTGCGGACCGAAGCTCCCGTTACCGCCAAATTGGTAACCGACACGCCGGTGGCATCTCCCCAGCCCGGTGGCTCGCTATAAGCCACATTGGGGTCGATCGCGTCGGGATCCCAATTACCGTATTGAAACGTCAGCCGATATTGGGAGTTAGCAACCGTGCTTATTCGATAGGCGGTGGTGTGTTGAACACACACTTCACCATCGCCGACGATTTTTGTCTTCGAACAAAACGAATAATTATCGTATGAATAAGAAAATACCGTCCCATCCGGCTTGGTGACGCTAACGACATTCCCCTGAATATTCCCGTAAGGGTAGAAGCCGACATACACAGTCGAAAACAGCGTTACTGTCCCATCAGCGGCCGTATAGGTGTAATTGGACCCGCTTGACGTCAGCGTGGCGCCGTCGCCTTCGGTCGATGTATAGACACCGCCCGAGTTCGTGAATCTGTCGGTGACGCTTCCGAATGATACATAGACCGTTGTGCCGCTGACAGTCAGCGTCGCCGTGAGCGAGTCACCCCATCCCTTTGCGCCGCGAACGAACTTCCGCCAGGTGATCCCATGTTTCTGGCCATCGCCGACCGACAGCGTCGGACCATCGACATTTGCCGTACCCAAGAACAGATCGACGCCATTGGCATCGATGTCGCTACGGACGGGAGATGGGGCGGCGACCTGGGCATAGGCCGGAACCGCCAGCCCCGAACAAAGTATCGTCGACACCGCCAGCAACGCGCGACGCGCGCGCAACCGCGCACGTTCGACATGGGTCGAGTTCGTCATGGTGAAACCCCTGCAGGAAATGGAAAAGCGAGAAAAATGACTGCCCTACGGCGCGCCGGTCACGTTCACGTTGACGCGGTTGTCCGCCTTGTCGAAGCTGTAGTTCGACACGACGTTGTTGTTGACGGTGCCCGTATGAGCGACCTTCACCAGTCGCCCCTTGGCATCATAAGTGTAATTGACCGTCTCGGATGCCCCGGCCATGCCGGTCGCCATTGCGGCGAGCATTATCGAACCGGCGCAGACAGTCAGCGCCGTAGCTAATCGAGCCATTATTTGCCCCCTGATTCGGAACACGGCAGAGGCTGTTTCACAATCTCCAACTTGGCAATGGAAACTATTTGATAAACCAACAAATCGTGTCCGTTCTGGACAAGAAGGTGAGTCGCGCCGCGACTTCTTCATCGCTCCACTTTGGCGTGAGCGCATGAGCGACTTCTTCGTCATTTCGGGTTGCTCAGGCGGTGGGAAGTCAAGCGTGCTCGCCGAACTCGCCCGGCGCGGCTTCGCCACGATCGAGGAGCCGGGCCGACGTGTGGTTCGCGAAGAGCTCGCGTCGGGCGGCGAAGCCGTGCCGTGGATCGACGGCATCGCCTTTGCGCGCCGGATCAGTGCACTGGCCAGGCAGGATCATGAAGCGGCGCGAGCCCTGCCCGGCCCCGTCTTCTTCGACCGCGGGCTCATAGACGCCGCGGTCGCGCTTGAGCACTTGACGGGTGAAGTGGTGCTGGCCGATCTTGCCGCGCGCTACCGTTATTCCAGCCAGGTCTTCCTTGCCCCGCCCTGGCCCGAATTGTTCGTCTCCGACGCCGAGCGGCGGCACGATTTCGCCTCGGCGGTCGCCGAATATGATCGGCTTGCGATCGCCTATCCGGCGCTCGGATACGACGTGATCCTGCTGCCGAAGGTCAGCGTCGCCGAACGTCTTGCCTTCATCCTCGAACGGGTCGGGACGAACTGAATCAAGTTGCGATGAGATGTGGAACCCGTCCGCGATTCGTGAATTAGCCGGGATGTGAAGCCTGCCAACGACCTGTCCATTCCCGCCCGCGCGCTCCGTCTCAAAACCGAAGCCGGCAATTGCCTGACCATTGCGGTGGGCAAGTCCGATCCGGTGTTCGCCGGCGAGTTGATCGACGAAGCCATGCGCCTGATGCGTCGCGCGCAGGAGCTCGCTAGCCGCGCATCGGGCGGTAAGGACTGACGCGCCGCAAAGTTTCGCTATTCCAGCCAGTAGCAAGCGTCGGTTGCCCGTGCCGCGTCCGCGGCCCATCTGCCCTGCATCATGGCGACACTTCTCGATCCGCACGCGCGTGGACGCGTCATCCTGGTCGGTGCCGGCCCCGGCGACCCCGGCCTGCTCACCGTGCGCGCGGTTGAGGCGCTCAAGAGCGCCGACGTCGTCGTGCATGACGGGCTGATCGACCCGGCGGTGCTCGACATCGCGCCGGCCGACGCGCACCGCATCTCGGTCGCCAAGCGGCGTAGCAAGCACACTTTGTCGCAAGACGCGATCAACGCGCTGATCGTCGCGCATGTGAAGGCCGGCTCGATCGTCGTGCGGCTGAAGGGCGGCGATCCGTTCATCTTCGGCCGCGGCGGCGAAGAGGTGGAAGCGGTGCGCGCCGCCGGCCTGCCGGTCGAGGTCATTCCCGGCGTGTCGGCTGCGCTCGGTTGCGCGGCGGAAGCGATGCTACCCCTCACCCATCGCGATCATTCGTCCGCGGTCAGCTTCGTCGCCGGCCAGTGCAAGGGCCTGGCCGATCAGAATTGGTCGGGGCTAGCTGGCAAAGGCCGTACGCTCGTCATCTATATGGGCGTCGCGACCTGCCCGGATATCGCCGACAAGTTGATGGCCGATGGCGTCGCGCCCGATATGCCGGTCGCGGTGCTGGAGCGCGGGACGCTGGTCGGGCATCGCGCGATCAAGACATTGCTCGCCGACCTTGGCCCGATGGTCGAGCGCGAGAAGGTGCAGAGCCCGGCGATCATTGTCGTCGGTGAAGTCGTCGAGCTGTCCGATGCGGAGGACAAGCTCGCACGCTGGGCGAAGATGGCGGAGGCAGCGGCGTGAAGATCTTGACGGGCAACGATCTGCCGACCGGCGACGTGATCTGGTGGACCGGCAGCGGCTGGTCGCGCCATATCGAGGATGCCGCCGATGTTGGCGATCAGGGCGACGCGATCCTGCAGGCCGAGGACGGCGCACGCCGCGTCAACGGCGGCTATATCATCGACGCCACTCCAACATCGGAAGGACCCCGCCCCGCGCATATCAAGGACCGCATTCGCGCCCTGGGCCCGACCGTGCGGCCCGATCTGACGCTTAAGCCAAGCGATCCCAACGCCGGTAACTGGGTTATCTGATGTACAAATACGACCAATTTGACCAGGCGATCGTCGATGCGCGGGTCGACGAATTCCGCGATCAGGTGCGCCGCCGTCTCGCCGGGCAGATCACCGAGGACCAGTTCAAGCCGCTGCGGTTGATGAACGGCCTCTATCTCCAGCTCCACGCCTATATGCTGCGCGTAGCGGTGCCCTATGGCACGCTCGACGGCCGTCAGATGCGAATGCTCGGGCATATCGCGCGCAAATACGATCGCGGTTACGGCCATTTCACCACGCGTCAGAACATCCAGTACAATTGGATCAAGCTGGAGGACGCGCCGGATATCCTCGCCGACCTCGCGACGGTCGAGATGCACGCGATCCAGACCAGCGGCAATTGTATCCGCAATATCTCGTCGGACCAGTTCGCCGGGGCCGCCGCGGACGAGATCGCCGACCCACGCCCCTGGGCCGAATTGCTCCGCCAGTGGAGCAGTTTCCACCCCGAATTCAGCTATTTGCCGCGCAAGTTCAAGATCGCTGTGATCGCGGCGCCGGAAGATCGGGCGGCGATGCGGCTGCACGATATCGGCATCGAGCTGGTCAAGCGCGACGGTGCGCTCGGCGCCCGCATCTTCGTCGGTGGCGGCATGGGCCGCACCCCGATGATCGCTCCCGAAATCAATGACTTCGTCGCCGCCGACGATCTGATGAGCTATCTCGAGGCGTGCCTGCGCGTCTACAATCGCTACGGCCGGCGCGACAATATCTACAAGGCGCGTATCAAGATCCTGATCCACGAACTCGGCGCGGACGAGTATCGACGCCAGGTCGAGCAGGAGTTCGCATTGGTCAAGGCGCTGGGCATCGATCCGCCTGCGGCCGAACTCGAGCGCATCACCGCTTTTTTCGCGCCGCCGGCGTTCGAAGCTGGCGCCAGCGACGCCATCGACCGCAGCGACCCCGATTTCGCGGTCTGGCTCGACCAGAACGTCAAGCCGCACAAGCAGCCGGGCTATGCAATCGTCAATATCAGCCTGAAGCCGGTCGGCGGCATTCCCGGCGACGCCTCGGCCGACCAGATCGACGTCATGGCCGATCTCGCCGAGCGTTATTCGTTCGACGAGCTACGCGTCACCCACGCGCAGAACATCGTTCTGCCGCACGTCCGCAAGGCCGACCTCTATACGGTGTGGCAGCGTCTGTCCGACGCCAAGCTTGCCGACGCCAATCTCGATTTGATCAGCGACATCATTGCCTGCCCCGGCCTCGATTATTGCAGCCTGGCCAATGCGCGGTCGATCCCGGTCGCTCAGAAGATCGCGACGCGTTTCGCCGATCTCGGTCGCCAGCGCGAACTGGGCGAATTGAAGCTCAAGATCTCTGGCTGCATCAATGCCTGCGGGCACCATCATGCCGGACACATCGGCATATTGGGCGTCGATAAGAAAGGCACCGAGAATTATCAGCTTTTGCTGGGCGGATCGGGCGCCGAAGACGCAAGCCTGGGTAAGATCACCGGTCCTGGCTTCAGCGAGGACGGCATCGTCGATGCGGTCGAGCGCGTGACCGACAAATATCTGCAAGTGCGCGAGGACGGGGAGCGCTTCCTCGATACCTACCGTCGCGTCGGCATCGACCCATTCAAGGAAGCGATCTATGGCTGACGACCTGCTGCGCTTCCGCGACGACGAAGCACATGACGAGCCGGCGGTGACGCTCGATTCGTTCCTTGCCGATCAGACCAACGCGACCGCGGTGCGGCTCGAATCGGGCGATGACGCGCGCGCGCTGATTCCCTTTCTCGATCGCCTGTCGCTGATCGAGGTATCCTTTCCCGTCTATCGCGACGGTCGCGGCTATTCGTCGGCACGAGTCCTGCGCGAGGCTGGCTATGTCGGCGAGTTGCGCGCCGCCGGCGACGTGCTGGTCGACCAGGTGCCGTTCATGCGTCGCTGCGGCTTCGACAGCTTCGCACCCGAAGCGCCGATCGATCCTGCGGTTCTCAAGGCGTCGCTCGATCGCTACGAATACCATTATCAGGCCGCCGCCGACGGCGCGGCACCCGTGTGGAAACTCCGGCATGGGTGAAGCATTGCGCAAGATCGACGTGATCGACACTTCCCCGGCCTTTACCCAGGCCGATGCGGACGCGCTCAACGCGCGGTTCGCCGGGGTCGACACGCTCGACATGCTGAAAGTGTTGTTTGCCGAGGGGATCCTTGGCAACACGGCCGTGGTGTCGTCGTTCGGCACCGAAAGCGCGGTGCTGCTCCACCTCATCGCGCGGGCTAATCCGGCGACGCCGGTAGTGTTCGTCGACACGCTCAAGATGTTCCCGGAAACCCTCGACTATCGCGATCTCCTGATGGAGACGTTCGGGCTGTCCGACAGCCGCACGGTCAAGCCCGACCCGGTCGTGCTCGCCGCCAGGGACGCGCAGGAATTGCGCTGGTCCTACGATCCCGACGGCTGCTGCGAGATCCGCAAGGTCGAGCCGCTGAAGCGCGCCAAGGCCGGGCTCGACAGCTGGATTTCAGGCCGCAAGGCGTTCCAGTCGCAAACCCGCCAGAACATCGCGCGGTTCGAGATCGAGGACGGCCGGCTCAAGGTCAATCCGCTCGGCGATTGGGTGAAGGCCGATCTCGACGCCTATTTCGCCGAATACGATCTGCCCCGCCACCCGCTCGAGGCGGACGGCTATCCGTCGATCGGCTGCCAGCCCTGCACGTCGAAAGTGCTGCCGGGCGAGGATCCGCGCGCGGGCCGCTGGCGCGGCTGGGAAAAGACCGAATGCGGGATCCACGTGCCCGAAAAGCCAGGCGAAGAGCCGGTTTTCTAAAGCTCATCACCGAGCCGGTTTTCTAAATATCGTCACCCCAGCGAAAGCTGGGGTCTCCAGCCGTATCGCGATACCGTTTGAGATCCCAGCTTTCGCTGGGATGACGGTTATGGGGCGAAAGCGCAATATTGCCCGAGACCGCAGCTTTCGCTGGGGTGACGAGCTGGCTTTCGCTGGGCTTACGGACTATTCATAATCCGGGCTGGCATAGTCCCCGGCGTAGTCGCTGAACAACGTATATTGAGGTTCGAACCGCAGGATGACCTTGCCGGTCGATCCGTGACGCTGCTTCGCGACGATCAGTTCGGCCAGTCCATGGACGCGCTCCATTTCCTGGCCCCATTTCGTATAGTCCTCGAACACCTTGGCGTCGTCGCCATCGACCGGTCTCTTGGGCTCCCGCGCGGCGACGTAATAATCCTCGCGATAAACGAACAGCACGACGTCGGCGTCCTGCTCGATCGACCCCGACTCGCGAAGGTCGGAGAGCTGCGGGCGCTTGTCCTCGCGGCTTTCGACCTGACGACTGAGCTGCGACAGCGCCAGTACAGGCACGTTAAGATCCTTCGCCAAGGTCTTCAACCCGCGGCTGATCTCCGAAATCTCCTGCACGCGATTGTCGCTCGCGCGCGAACCGCTGCCCGACAGCAGCTGGAGATAGTCGACTACCACCATCCCGATGCCATTTTCGCCGTGGCGCCGCTGCAATCGTCGCATCCGCGTATGAAGTTGCCCGATCGTCAGGCCGGCGGTGTCGTCGATCACGAATGGCAGGTTCTGCAATTCGCCGGCGGTCACTACCAACCGATCCATGTCCGCCTGGCTGATCTTGCCCATGCGCAGTTCCTGGCTCGAGATGCGCGACTGTTCAGCCAGCACGCGCGTCGCGAGCTGATCGGCCGACATTTCGAGGCTGAAGAACGCTACCTTGGCACCGATCCGTTGCTTGGGATCGATCCCGTCCTGCTCGTCCTGCATGTAGCGCTGCGCCGCGTTGAACGCGATATTAGTGGCTAGCGACGTTTTGCCCATGCCCGGTCGCCCCGCCAGAATGATCAAGTCGGAGCGATGGAAGCCACCCATCTTGCCGTTGACCGAGCTTAGGCCGGTGGTGACCCCCGACACGCCGCCGCCCGAATTGAGCGCGCGGTCGGCCATCGCCACCGCCAATGTGGAGGCCTGGGCAAAGGTCTTGACCGATGCTTCGCTGCCGCCGTCGCCGGCGACCTTGAACAATTCCTCTTCGGCTGCTTCGATCTGCGCGCGCGGATTGACCTCTTGCGACGTGTCCATCGCCTTGTCGACCAGCTCGCGACCGACCCCGACCAAGGTGCGCAGCAGCGCCAAGTCATAGATTTGCTGGGCGAATTGCCGCGCGCCGATCAACCCCGCACCCGACCCAGTCAGCCGCGCCAGATAGCCCGGCCCACCCAATTCCTTCATCGCCGGATCGGCTTCGAACATCGGCCGCAGGCTGACCGGCGTCGCCGGCATCTGGGCATCGACCATCTTCTTGATCGCGCCGAAAATCCGCCCGTGCAGCGGCTCGAAGAAATGATCGGGCGTCAGCTTGTCGATTTCCTCGGCAATGCGGTTGTCGATCATCATCGCGCCGAGCAAGGCGGCCTCCGCCTCGACGTTCTGCGGAAGCGAGGGCGTCTCCGCCCCCGGCAAGGAATGAATCGCTGTCGCCATGGCGCCCTTCTACGCCACTCCCCCGCCGGGACAAAGCCAGCAGCGCTGTGGATAATCGCATTGGATGGGGATAAGCGCGGTCCGTGGCGGATCATCGCATCAAGGACATCACGCTCGACGACCGCACGATCGTGTGGCGCAGCGCGGACGTCGAACAGGAACGCCGCATCGCGATCTTCGACCTGCTCGAGGACAATGCCTTCCGCCCGTTGCGCGACTATCCCGACGGCTATGCCGGTCCCTATGTCCTCCATCTCGGGGTCGAGGAAGGCCGACTCGTGCTCGCGCTGTCACGCAAGGACGGCTCGCCGCTCGAAACATTGATCCTCTCGCTCGGCACGCTCAGACGGCCGATCAAGGATTATTTCGCGATCTGCGACAGTTATTACGAAGCGATCCGCAACGCCACGCCGCAGCAGATCGAGACGGTAGACATGGCCCGACGCGGCATCCACAATGATGCCGCCGAGCTCTTGAAGGAGCGGCTGGGGGGCAAGATCGACGTCGATTTCAACACCGCGCGGCGGCTGTTCACGCTGATCTGCGTGCTGCACATCCGCGCGTGATGCGGCGCCTGGCATTGCCGGTCGGCCTGGCGGTCGCGATGCTCGCGCTGGCCGGCGCGCTGTATCTGGTCGCGCGCGACTGGCGTCCATCGGCCAGCGACTATCAGTTTCAGGGCGTCGACGTGTCGGACGCCAATGGCGCGGTCGACTGGAACGCGGTCAAGGCGGCCGGCGCCGATTTCGGCTATGCCCGCGCGACCCAGGGCGGCGACCGCGACGCGCGGTTCGAGGACAATTGGCGCGGCATCGCGGACGCCGGCATGCGCCGCGGCGCGATCCACGCCTGGTCGCTGTGCCGGCTCGCCGCCGACCAGGCGAATAACTTCAACACCACCGTGCCCAAAGCGGACGACGCCTTGCCGCCGGCGCTCGAGGTGGATTTCATCGACGGGTGCAACGACCGGCCGTCGCGCGATGTCGTGCTGGAAGAACTCAAACGCTTCATCATCATGGTCGAAGCGCATACCGAGCGCCCCGTGCTGCTACTCGTATCGAAGCGGTTCGAAGCGAATTACGACGTGACGTCGGCGCTCGACCGCCCCATCTGGAGTGCACAGAACTTCTTTCCGCCGGATTATGCCGCGCGGCCATGGCGGATGTGGCGGGCGAGCGATATGCGGCGCATCGATGGGGTCGAAGGGCCGGTCAGTTGGGACGTGGTGACGAAATGAACGATACGGATATGGCCGAACGCCTGATCGAGGCGGCGCGCGGCGCGGCGGCGAATGCCTGGGCACCCTATTCGCGCTTCTCGGTCGGCGCCGCGCTACTGATGGTCGACGGCAGCATCGTCACCGGCGCCAATGTCGAGAATTCGAGCTACGGCCTGTCGCTCTGCGCCGAGACGGTGGCGGTGGCGAAGGCCAGTGCCGACGGACGGATGCGCGACGTCGTCGCGGTCGGCATCGTCGGCGGCATGACCGGCCAGGAGGGGGTCGAGCCGATCCTGCCCTGCGGCCGCTGCCGCCAGGTGCTCAACGAAGCCGCGCAGGCGGGCCGCCGCGATCTCGCAATCTGGTGCTCGGGGCTGACCGGCGGTCCGATTGCCAGCTACACGCTGGCAGAATTGCTGCCGCACGCATTCGGGCCCGCCAATCTCGGCATTGCCTGAGCAGGACACCCCTCCCTGCCAGGGAGGGGACATCTGCGTCCTACCGTACCGTCCGCGTGACCTTGCCGGCGGCGTCGCGCAACTCGACGCTCGGCGTGCCGTCTTTCCCGACCCCGAGCGTCAGGCGCGGCCTGCCCTGCGGATCGCTCAGCACAAGCGCGACCGTGCCGTCCGTCGATCGGCCGAGCCATGCCCGCCGTGCGTTGCTGAACCCCGCTTTGGCGAGCAGTGCGTCGCGATCCGGCCCCGCCACCATGGTCCGGGCCTTGAGCCCCGCCGCAACATCCATCGGCGCATCGGGACGGTCGTTGATCGCGAGTCCGACATGACGGTCCTTGCCGTCCTCTATACTGATCAATTGCAGCGTCTGATCCTGATGATAGCGATCGAAGGTGAAGCTGCCGCCATTGGTCGGTTTTCCGTCCTTCAACCCGCCGTCGAACACCAGCCCGCCATTCTCGTCGCCCTGGTCGTTGTAGAAGATCATCCCGGCTTCGGGCCGATTGGGATGCGGATATTCCTTGCCACCATAGATGAGGCCGGGGATCAGCGCGTGGTTGGAGATGGCGAGCCGCAGGGTCCCGTCGGGCTCGCGCACATTGATTCGCTGGACGTCGATCGTGTCGAACTTGGCTGCCGCAGGTGCCCCCGCCGCCAATGCCAGCCACGCCGTCGCCAGGGTCATCACCGCGGCATAGCCGCCAATCGCGCGCGAGGGATCGATCCGCATTCTGTCGTCTCCGTGGATTTCGCCAGCGCGCGGTACCGCGCCTCTTGCCCGATCGCTTTATTGCCGCGAAAGCTGCTGGCGAACAGGGAGTAGAGAATGGCGATCCTTTCCGACCGTTGGATTCGCGAGCAGGCAACGCAGCACGGTATGATCGAGCCGTTCGTCGAAGCACAGCGGCGCGAGGGATGCATCAGCTACGGCCTGTCGTCTTATGGCTATGACGCGCGCGTCGCCGACGAATTCAAGATCTTCACCAACGTCGATTCAGCGACGGTCGATCCCAAGGATTTCGCCGCGAACAGCTTCGTCGACCGCAAGACCGATTGCTGCATCATCCCGCCCAACAGTTTCGCCCTGGCGCGAACCGTCGAATATTTCCGCGTACCGCGCGACGTGCTGGTGATCTGCCTGGGCAAGTCGACCTATGCGCGCTGCGGCATCATCGTGAACGTCACCCCGCTAGAGCCCGAATGGGAGGGCCATGTGACGCTCGAATTCTCCAACACCACCCCGCTGCCGGCCAAGATATACGCCAATGAGGGCGCGTGCCAGTTCCTGTTCCTGCAGGGCAACGAGCCCTGCGAGACGAGCTATGCCGACCGCGCGGGCAAATATATGGGGCAACGCGGGGTGACTTTGCCGCGACTCTGAGCGCGGATAAGACATCCGCCAACCCTTAGCGGGCGTAAAGTGTTGAAGCCCGTGGCAAAGCCTGCTGTGTGCGTGTATTGCTATAGCAATACACAAAGGAGAGCGCGACGATGTTGCGGCGCCTGAGCTTGTCGATCGCCGTTGCCGGCGCAACGGTCGCGATCGCCCCTGTTGCTGCACAATCGACGTCATCCCCAATGTCGCCGGACGAGCGAGCCGTACGCGAGGCCGATGATGCCTTCTGGCGCGCCTTCAACGCCTGCGACGCGGCAGCCATGATCCCATTTCTCGCGGACGATGTTGAATTCTATCATGACATGACCGGTCTGACCCGCTCGCGCGAAGCGGTTGCCGCCTCCTTGATGAAGGGACCGTGCGGTACTCCCCACCTGCGTATGCGTCGGGAGCTGGTCGTACCAAGCCTGCTTTATCAGGCGATACCGGGCTATGGCGCCATGCTGGCTGGCGAGCATCTCTTCTATGCAAAGCAGGGAGATGCGCCCGAGAAGGCCGCGACCAATGCGCGGTTTCTGGTGATCTGGAAGCTTCAGTCCGGCCATTGGCTGATGACGCGAATCGTCAGCTACGACCACCGCCCTGTGCCCTATCGCCCACCGGCAACGGCGATCTCGATACCGCCCGATATGTTGAAACGCTATGTCGGTCGCTACCGCACCGGGGCTGGCGATGTGGCCGTCGCCGTCGAGAATGATCGGCTCGTGCTCCGGTCCGGCGGTCTTCGGGTTACGCTTGCCGCCAGTGCGCCCAACCGATTCTTCGCGCTGGAGCGCGATCTACGTATCGTTTTTGCGGACACGGACGCGCCTGCGATCAAGATCGAGGAGAACGGCGCCGTCGTCGCAGAGGGCCCGCGCTACCCCTGACCAAGGAACCGGCGCCGATTATCGCACCGAACTCCGCGTGTCCGGCATCAAGCGCCGAATGCGATGGGATCATGATCGATTCGCGCCTAAGCGAGTTCATGTCCGAACCACTAACGACGATCGAACGCGCCATCCAATTGGCGCAGTCAGGTGACTGCAGCTCCGTGAACGACGTGCGCCAACGGTTGCGGCGCGAAGGCYATATCGGCATCGGAGCCGAACTGGCGGGCGTCGCAATCAACCGCGAGTTGGTCGACTATCTCCATGCTGCGCGGCATTAGGCCCGATCGGATTATCAGCCCGCATCCTAAATCGAACAGGCCAGCACAGTTCACCGGCCAACGAAAAGGGGCGACCGCTTGCGCGACCGCCCCTTTCGACGAAATCGATGCCCTGAAGCGTCAGAATTCGTTCGCGTATTGCTCGTTGCCGATGAAGCCGAGCTTGCTGATCCCGGAGCGCTTGATGACCGCCAGGACCTTGTCGACCTTCTCGTAGCGCGCGTCCGGAAGCGGCTGGAAGTGCAGCTCCGGTTCGGGCTGGATCTGCAGGGTCGCCTGCAGATATTGGTCGAGCTGTTCGTCGCTCGTCACCGGCGTGCCGTTCCACGTCACATTGTCGTTCGCGTCGATGATGATCTTGTTCTTCTGCGCGTCAACCGGCGGCGGGTTGTTCGCCTGGTTGACGGGAAGGTCGACCTTCACCGCGTGCGTCTGGACCGGGATGGTGATGATGAACATGATGAGGAGCACGAGCAAGACGTCGATCAACGGCGTCATGTTCATATCCATCATCGGGGCGCCATCATCCCTGCCGCCACTCATTGCCATGATTCAAAACTCCTGAGCTAGCGAGACGGTTAGGACGCCGCGGCGGACCCGTCCTTGGGGGGAGGCTGCGAGATGAAGCCGACCTTGATGAAGCCCGAGGACTGCATCGTGTAGATCGCCGCGCCGATACACTTGTACGGGACGTTGACGTCGCCGCGGATGTGCACTTCGGGGATCTTCTCGGGGTCGATCGGACCGGCCGCCCTGAGACGTTCGATATCGGCCTTCATCTTCTTCGTCGCCCTGTCGAGCAGCTCTTTGTGCGTCATCCGGGTCATGCCCCAATAGATGCCGCACTGACCCGCGTCGTCGGACACGATCGACAGATTGACATTTTCCGGCTTCGTCTGCGTCACGTCGTACTTAACTTCTGGCAGCTTCAGCTTCACATTTTGCACCACGACCGGAACCGTGATGATGAAGATGATCAGAAGCACCAACATGACGTCGACGAGCGGCGTCGTGTTGATGTCCGACATCGGCGTTTCGGAGGAGCCTCCGGTGCTAATAGCCATTAAGCATTCCTATCCTTACTTCGTGCGTCCAGGCCATGGCCCGGACGTCTGGCGGAACAGGGCACCGCGCCCGTTCCGCCATCACGTGCTTACGGCTTGGTGGTAACGCCACCCGCCTGACCGGCGGTGGTCGTCACCGGCTTGGCCGGTGTCGTCGCGGCGGCGGCCGGCTTGCGAACCGCGGCGCTGGGCTTCACCGCGCCGTTCGACGCGAGGTAGCCGAGGACGTCGTTCGCGAACGCGCTGAGCGCTTCCTGGATCGCCTTGTTGCGGCGCTGCAGGAAGTTGTAGCCGAGCACCGCGGGAACCGCGACGACCAGACCGAAGGCAGTCATGATCAGCGCCTCACCGACCGGGCCGGCAACCTTGTCGATCGAGGCCTGACCAGCAGCGGCGATGCCGAGCAGCGCCTTGTAGATGCCGACCACGGTACCGAACAGACCGATGAACGGTGCCGTCGCGCCGACCGTCGCGAGGAAGGCGAGACCGCCGCCGAGCGCCGAGTTGATCGCATCCTCCGAGCGCTGCAGCGAGCCGTGCAGCCAGTCGTGCGCCTCGACCGGATCGGTCAGCCTTGCATGCTGTTCCTGCGCGGCCAGGCCGTCATCGACCAGCTGCTTGTAAGCCGAGTTCTTCTCGAGCTTGGCGGCGCCTTCGCGCAGCGAGTTCGAGTTCCAGAACGTGGCGCGCACGCGGCGGCCCTGGTTGATGATCTTCTGCTGCTCGAACACCTTGGTGAAGAAAATGTAGAGCGTGAAGAACAGCATGATCAGCAGAATGCCCGCGGTGGCATAGGAAATGGCGCCGCCTTCGTGCAGCGCGTTCCAGAAGCCGAACTGTTCCTGGGCGGCACCGGCCGCACCAGCGTTAAGGATGGAGATGCTCATTCGGATGCTTCCTCTAAAAATATCGTCTCAAGATACAACCCGGCCGGCGCCCGGGTTTCCGGGCGCCGGCGTGAAAAAAGTCATTCGTCCTTCAGCGTCCAGCGGATGCCGGGCAACGTATAGCTGTAAGGCTGAGCGTTACCTTCCGTATCCTTCTGCACGGTGAAGCGGCCACGACGCTGCGCGAGACGGCAGGTCGCGTCGTCGAGCGACGAGTTGCCGCTCGATGCGGTGACGCGACATCCGGCAACCTTGCCCGACGTATCGATGCTGAGCAGCACCGAAACACGGCCCGAGGCGCCAGCGCGCTTGGCGTCGGCAGGATAATCGTCGTCGGTAAACCAGCTACCGGGATTGCCCCTCGGCCCGCCTTTTACGGCTACGGGTTTGGGTGCAGGCGGCGCGGGTGGCTGCGGCGGCACGACCGGGGCCGGCGGCGTCACCGGGGGCGGCGGCTGCGGCACGTTGGTCGTCGCGATGTTGACCGGCGACTGCACCGGCGGCGTGATCGGCGGGATCACGACCTGAGTCGGCGGCGGCGGCAGATTCGGCTGGTCCGGCGGCGGGGGCGGCGGCTTGTCTGGCGGCGGCGGCGGTGGCGGCGGTGCCACGTCGAACGCGTTCAGTTTTTCAGCGGCCTTCTTGGCGAAATCTACCGCCAAGCCGGTCACGAAAGCATAACCGAATCCCGCAACGATCAGCGAAACAATGATAATCGCTACGATACGGCTGCCGGTTGTATCACGATCAGCGTATGACATTCAGAAACTCAACTCCTTCGTGTCCGACCCGCGAATGTCGCCAGACGTTAATCGTTCGGCAACGAACCCTTCGGCTAGCGCCAGATCGGGCAGAGCGCGAGTCTCTATCGTTACCCCTGCGACGACGCAAACGCTTTGTCGGGCGCAACAAACGTACAATCGCAGCATGGCAGAATTATTTCTGTAAAGGAACGTTCTGATCGCCTAACTCATTCGATATGTCACGCGTTCCCATGGCTCGATTCCTCTCTGTCCTGTTCATCGCGGGCGCCGCTCCGATGATACCGGTGTCAGCAACCAAAGTGCTCCCGCCGCCGCCTGTTTATCGTTATGCCGATATGGCTGATCTGGCGACGAAGGCGCCGGTGGTCGTGGACGCCACTATCACCGATGCCGCGAAGATCAAGCCGGCGGAGGCTACCGGGCTCACGCCGGGGCAAATACGCTATTATCTCACGGTCACGATCAACGCGCTGATCCGCGCGCCGGGGGCGTTGCCGCCACAGATCGGCTATCTATACGACGCCCCGCTCGACGCCGCCGGCCGGCCACCCAAGTTGAAGAAAATGCGCGTGATTATCTTCGCGCGCGCGGTCGCTAACAGCCCCGACCAGCTTCAATTGGTGACCCCCGGCGCGCAGTTGCAATGGTCGCCGCAGACCGATGCAACGGTACGCAGACTGTCCGCCGATCTGGTTTCGCCAAAGGCGCCGCCCGCGATCGTCGGCATCTCCAACGCCTTCCATGCGGCAGGCACTCTTCCCGGCGAAGGAGAGACGCAGATCTTCCTCAAGACCACCGGACATCCGATCTCGCTCGGCATCCAGCGCAAACAGAATCAGGCGCCGGTATGGACGGTATCGCTGAGCGAAGTAGTGGAGGATGCCTTGCCGCCACCACAGCGTAACACATTCCTGTGGTACCGTCTGGCCTGCGGCCTGCCGGTCGAAATACCAGCCGACACGTTGACCGGACTCGACCCGGCCGACGCCGCGGCGATCCAGCAGGACTATGCGCTGGTCAAGCAAGGGCTCGGTCCCTGCCGAGCCGGAGCGAATCCGTCCTGACGGATTCGCTCCGCGATTTCCGAGCCGCCGATTGTTCCGATCGACTTGAAATCGCTCCTAGCGGCGATGGCGGACCAGGGTAATCCCGATCGATTCGCCGCCTTCGGAGATCGCCAGCTTGACGATCTTCACCTCGACGCGGGCGACGCGCTTGTCCTGCAGGAACAATGTCTCGCAAATGTGATCGGCGACGCCCTCGATCAGCGTGAAATGCACGCCCTCCGGCAGCGATCTGGTCGCAGCGTGTTTCAAATCGAGATAATTTTTCGACATGGAAAGCGGCGATTCGGGACCGAATCGACCCGGCAGGTCGAGATCGACCGTGATCGAGATGCGCAACGGCTGGGGAAGATGCGTTTCCTCGGAATAGATGCCGGTCAGCACCATTACCTCGATATCGTGCACTTCGAGTTGCAGCCGGTCTTCCAAGTCGCGTGATCCCATCTAAGGAGCGCGCCCCTGCCCGTCCCGGGGCCCGCGATCAACCCCTTGTCGCGCCGCGGCCTGCGCATTCGCCTTGTATTCAGCCGGGATGCCGATAAAGCGCCCGCCCCCGGGCGTATTGCCCGAGCGTTCGAGGAGACTCCGCCAAGTGACCGATTTCGTGCCGATCAACGCCATCGATCCCGCCGCCGTCGAGGCGTTGCTGGACCGTGCGTTCGGCCGAGACCGTCACGGCCGCACTGCCTATCGCCTGCGCGACGGCGTCGAATCGATTCCCGATCTCAGCTTCGCGGCGATCGAGGACGGCATGCTCGTCGGCACCATCCAATGCTGGCCGATTGCGCTCCGTGGCGACGACGGCAGCATTCACCCACTCGTCCTGGTCGGCCCGGTCGCGGTCGAGCCGTCGCGCCAACGCGGTGGACTGGGCAAGGAACTGGTCCACCAGGCGCTCGACGCCGCGCTCGAGCTCGATCTTGACGGCGCGATGATGCTGATCGGCGATCCGGAATATTATGGCCGCTTCTGGGGATTTTCCGCCGCAGCGACTGCGGGGTGGCGCCTGCCGGGGCCCGTGGAGGCGCATAGATTGCTCGCGCGCGGGTCAAACGTGCCCGCCATCGCGGGAGAGTTGGGGTCGCGCGTCAGCGTCGCGGTCTGACGTAGCGGGAAAACAGCCGTCGCCAGCCGGTCGTCACCCCCGGGCTTGTCCCGGGGCCCAACGGGCGGCTGAGCGAAGGACAAGAGACTAAAAGTCCGGTGCTCGCGGCGCCTTGGATCCCGGCACAAGGCCGGGATGACGTGGGAGGAGTCGTCATCCCGACCGCCATATGCCGGCTCGCGGTTGCAGCCCGATCTTCCCTGCCCTAGCGGTCATCCATGCCGATGGCCCCGCCTCCCGATCTCGCCAGCCTGTCGCTCGCCGACGTGGCGCGGCTCGTGGCGGAGAAGCGCCTGCCGCCGGTCGAGCAATGGAATCCCAGCCATTGCGGTAACAGCGACATGCGGATCGCACGCGACGGGACGTGGTTCCACATGGGATCGCCGATCGGCCGGCAGGAAATGGTTCGGCTGTTCGCCACCATCCTGCGGCGCGAATCCGAGGGCGGTTACGTGCTGGTCACGCCAGTCGAGAAGCTCGACATCGAGGTCGAGGACGCTCCCTTCCTCGCGGTCGAGATGAAGGCCGAAGGCGAAGGGCGCGACGCGGCGCTCGCTTTTCGCCTCAACACTGGCGAATTGGTCACCGCCGACGCCGGTCACGCGCTGCGATTCGAGCAGGGTGAAGACGGACCGCGCCCCTATCTCCACGTTCGTGGCGGGCTCGAGGCGCTGGTCGCGCGATCGGTCTATTACGATATCGCCGAGCGGGCGCTGTCGGGCGACGACGATCCGCCGGGCGTGTGGAGCAACGGCGCCTTCTTCGCGCTGGAGTCCGACGCATGACGACGCTCGCCGAACGGCTGCGCCTCGCGCTCGACCATGTCCATCAGCCCGAATTGCTCCCCGGCGATCATCCCGGGATCGGGAGCACGCGCATGCCGGCCGCGGTGCTGGTCGCGGTGACCGATCGGCCCGAGCCCGGGCTGATCCTGACCCAGCGCACCGAAAGCCTGCGCCGCCATGCCGGACAGGTCGCCTTTCCCGGTGGCCGGATCGATCCTGGTGACCTCGACGCAGCCGATGCCGCATTGCGCGAGGCAGAGGAGGAAATCGCCTTGCCCCGCGCCGCCGTCACCTTGATCGGCGAGGCGGATCGCTACCTCACGGTCACCGGATTCGAGGTGATCCCAGTGGTCGGTGTGGTCCCGCCCGATCTCGATTATCACCCTAACGAGGCCGAAGTCGCCGACGTGTTCGAAGTGCCGCTGGCGTTCGTGCTCGATCCCGCCAATCAACTTCGCGCCAGTGCGGAATGGCAGGGCCGGACACGCTATTTCTACGAAATCCGCTGGGGCGAACGCCGCATCTGGGGCGCGACGGCGGCGATGCTGGTCAATCTGTCGCGGCGGCTGCGATGGGCGGCATGACGTTGCTTCCTCCGGCAGAGTGGCGCGATCGCCCCGGTCTCGCTCGGTTGGTCGCGGCGCTCGGCGCCGACAATGCGCGGATCGTCGGCGGCGCGGTGCGCGACACGTTATTGGGAATCGAGACCGCCGATATCGACCTCGCTACCCCACACGACCCACGCACGGTGATCCAGTTGCTCGAAGCCGCCGGGATCAAGGCGGTTCCGACCGGAATCGACCATGGCACGATCACCGCGGTGTCGCGCGATGAGGTGTACGAAGTCACCACCTTGCGGCGCGATGTCACCACCGACGGCCGCCGTGCGACAGTCGCCTTTACCGACGATTGGCGCGAGGACGCAGCACGGCGCGATTTCACGATCAACGCGCTCTATGCCGATCCCGCAACTGGCGAGATCCACGATTATTTCGACGGGATCGCCGATCTCGACGCGCGCCACGTCCGCTTCATCGGCGACCCCTATCGCCGCATCGCCGAGGATCATCTGCGCATCCTGCGCTTCTTCCGCTTCCTCGCGCGGTTCGGCGATATCGCCGACCCCGACGGTTTGCAGGCCTGTATTGAGCGCGCCAACGACCTGATGGCGCTGTCCCGCGAACGCATCGCCAACGAATTGTTGCGCTTGCTCGTCGCACCGCGCGCGGTCGAGGTCATCACGCTGATGATCGAGCGCGGCGTGTTCGTCCCCGTCCTGCCAGAAATCGCAAGTATCGCGCGTCTTGCCGATCTGGCGAGACAAGAAGCCGATAACGGGATCGCTCCCGATCCGATCCGCCGGCTGGCCGCATTGCTGCCCGCCGATACCGCCGTCGCGGCGAGCGTCGGCGCGCGGCTGAAGCTATCAAACAAGCAACGCCAGCGGCTGGAAAGTGCAACACTGCCGGTCGATGCCGATCCGCACGCGCTGGCCTATCGGCTGGGCACCGAGTTCGCGATCGACCGGCTATTGCTGTCGGGTGGCGACGCTGCGGCGATCCGCGACTGGGCACGGCCGAGGCTGCCCATGTCGGGCGGACAGCTCGTCGCCAAGGGGCTGAAAGCCGGACCCGATGTGGCGAAGACCTTGCGGGCAATCGAGGATCGCTGGATCGCCGAGCACTTCCCCGATGCCGCGCGTGTCGCGGCGATCACCGACGAAGAAGTCGCTCGGAGTCTGTTTGAAAACTCGCGAAAGAGCGAGTTTTGAGACCGCACCAGCCCGCTCCCCCACCCGACCTCCCATAGAATACCCTGATTGGGAGGTCGGGTGGGGGAGCGGGCTGGTGCCGCGAAACGCGCCCTCAACGCGTTTTCAAACAGACTCTCAGGCCCTCGACGCGACCAGATAGGCATAGGCCTCGTCGGCCTCGAGCGGCTTGGCGTAGACGAATCCCTGGCCATAGGTGCAGCCCAATGCCGCCAGGGTCTGCGCCAGCTCGTTGGTCTCGATCCCTTCCGCGGTGGTTTCCTTGCCGAGCGCCTGGGCCAGGCTGAGGATCGCGCGGACGATCGCCACCTTGTCGCGGTCGGCGAGCATCCCGGTCACGAAACTGCGGTCCATCTTGAGCACGTCGATCGGCAGTTTCTGAAGATAGGCCAGGTTCGAATAGCCCGTGCCGAAATCGTCCATCGCCAAGGTCGCGCCCAGGCTCTTGAGCTGATGCATGGTCTCGGCGACGCGCTCGGGATCGGAGATCAGCGCGCTTTCGGTGAGCTCGAGCGTGAAGCGGCTACCGGTCAGCTGATTGCGCAGCAGCGCCTGCTCGACCGCCGGCGCGATATCGTCGCGCTGCAGCTGGATCGCCGACAGATTGACCGCGACGCGCACGCCGCAGTCGCCGCCCGCGCGGATATCCCATGACCGGAGCGTCCGCGCCGCCTCCTCGATCGCCCAGCGGCCGAGCGGAACGATCAGTCCCGATTCCTCGGCGACCGGAATGAAGTCGGCGGGCGAATGTTCATGGCCGTGTTCGTCGGTCCAGCGCGCGAGCGATTCGAACGCAACGACCTGGCCGGTCGCGAGATCGCAAATCGGATGATAGGTCAGCCGCATCGCGCCATTTTCGATCGCGCGGCGCAGCTCGGTCTCGATGCCGAATTGCTCGCGCGCGATATCTAGCGCCTGGGTCTGGTAATATTCGGCCTGGCCCGACGTCTTGGAGCGTTTGACGGCGAAATGGGCGTGGCGGATCAGATCCTCTGAATCCTCCACCGCATCCGACCCGAACGCGATGCCGATCGAGCACGACACGCGGATTTCGAAGTCCGACATACGGAACGGCGTCGCCAGCGTCTCCTGAATCCGACGAACGACCTGTTCGGCTTCCGCCTCGCTCTCTTCGAGCGCGAGCAGGATGCCGAATTCGTCGCCGCCGGTGCGCGCCAGCATGTCCGACGCCCGCAACGCGCCCTTGAGGCGCCGCGCGAGTGTGATCAGCAATTCGTCGCCTGCCATCGACCCCATACAGGCATTGACCCGGCTGAATCGGTCTAGGTCGATGATCAACACCGCGTAGCGCGCGCCACCGCCCTCGGCGATCCGCTCCTCAAGCAATTCGCTGAAGCCGCTGCGATTGGGCAGACCGGTCAGGCTGTCGGTGATCATCTCGCGGCGCAAATTGCGCGCGGTCCGCAATTCGCCGGTATGGTCGACCAGGGTGGCGAAGCAATAAGACGATGCCGACGAGCGCCGCGCCAGGGTGACGCGGAAATGGCGGCAATCGACCGCGTCGCCGAATTCCCAGGTGAACTCGTCGTTCACGGCCTCCCCCGCCAGGAACGTCGCGATCCGCTCGCCCAAGGCGGCGATCAGCGGCGCTTCACCCGCGGTATTGCCCAGTCCGGCGGCGCGAAAGGCGCGGTTCGCGGCGGCCACGATAACAGCATTGTCGGGGCGCCCGACAAGAGCCAACGGCACCGGGATCAGTTCGATCGATGCGGCGATTCCGGCGATCTCGTCGGGGCGCAGCACGACCGCCGCCGATTCGACGGGCACGGCTTTAGCGGCCTTCGCGCGAGACAATCCGAGCGCCATTGCGACCCGCTTAGGCGGGATTGGTTAAAGCGCGCTGAAGCTTGCCCCGGTTTCAGCCACTTGGGGGTGGCTGGCAGAGCGACATTTAGCCCTCTCCCGTTTACGGGAGAGGGTTGGGTGAGGGTCTTCTTTCTTCTTCCAAGCGATTAGCGTCCCAAGAAAAGAAAGAAGACCCTCACCCTCCCACCGCTGCGCGGCGGGCCCCTCCCTCTCCCGCAAGCGGGAGAGGGGTTAAATCAAAACCTGTTGTCGCGCGGGAACCCTGTCGGTGGCATTCGCCCCGCAGCGCCGCGCGCGGTGCGCCACGGCTGCAGGTCGGTTTCGGTGCGCGTGCGGCCGCTCTCGCCGCCCATCGCCCAGCTCAGCCCCTCGGCGAACTTGAATGTGACCGCGTCCGACAGCCCGCCGTCGCGATAGCGCTGCAGCTGGACGCCTTGCCCCTTGGCTAGTTCGGCGACTTCCGACAGCGGGAATACCAGCATCTTGCGGTTGTCGCCGATCGCCGCGACGTAATCGTCCTCGCCGGCGATCGGCCGGACGATCTTGAGCTTGGCGCCGGCACGCGGCGTCACCACCGCCTTGCCCTTGCGCGTCTCGGCAATCGCGTCAGCCGCCTTCAACACGAAGCCGCGTCCATCGGACGCCGCGACCAGCAATTTCTCCGCCTCGCTTGCGCGCAGCAATGCAGCAATCCCGGCCTCTCCATCGAGATCAATCATCAGCCGCACCGGTTCGCCGAACCCGCGCCCGCCGGGCAGCCTGTCGGCGGCGAGCGTGTAGAACCGCCCAGTCTCGGCGGCGAGCAGCAATTTGTCGGTGGTCTGCGCATGGAACGCGAAGCGCGGACCGTCGCCTTCCTTGAACTTCATCGCATCGGCCGAGGCGAGTTCGACGTGCCCCTTCATCGCGCGGATCCAGCCGCGCTGCGAGAGGATCACGGTGATCGGCTCGCGCTCGATCATCGCCTCTAGCGGGATTTCGCGCGCCGGCGCTGCTTCCTCGATCTTGGTCCGCCGCCTGCCAAGCGCGGTTTCCGGTCCGTAGCGGTCGCGGACCTTGCCGAGGTCGCGCTTCAACCGCGTGCGCTGCCGTGCGTCGGACGATAGCAGCAGGTCGAGCTCGGCCTTTTCCTTCTCGAGCCCTTCGCGCTCCTTGCGCAGCTCCATTTCCTCGAGCTTGCGCAAGCTGCGCAGCCGCATGTTGAGGATCGCTTCGGCCTGACGGTCGGTCAGCTCGAACTCGGCGATCATCACCGGCTTGGGCTCGTCTTCGGTGCGGATGATCTCGATCACCCGGTCGAGGTTGAGATAGGCGATGATATAGCCGTCGAGCAGTTCGAGCCGGTCGGCAATCTTGTCGAGCCGATGCTGCGAGCGGCGGCGCAGCACGATGAACTGGTGATCGACCCAGGATTGCAGCGCTTCCTTGAGGCTCATCACGCGTGGCGTTCGCGTTGCGTCGAGGACGTTCAAATTGAGCGGTATGCGCGTTTCGAGATCGGACAGCCTGTACAGACTTTCGATCAGCGTGTCGGAATCGACGGTACGGCTGCGCGGTTCGAGCACGATGCGCAAATCCTCGGCGGATTCGTCGCGGACATCGGCCAGGATCGGCAAGCGCTTGTCGTTGACCAGGTCGGCGATGCCCTCGATCAACTTGCCCTTGGACACGCCGTACGGAATTTCGGTCACGACGAGATGCCAGCCGCCACCCTTTTCATTGACCCGCTCGATCGTCGCGCGCGTCCGGAACGAGCCGCGGCCGGTCGCATAGGCCTCCGCGATCGCCGCCGGGCTATCGACGATGGCGCCACCGGTCGGCAAATCGGGGCCCTTCACATAGTCGAGTACGTTGGCGTCGGCATTGTCGATCAGCGCGATCGACGCATCGAGCAATTCGGCGGCGTTATGCGGCGGGATGCTGGTCGCCATGCCAACCGCGATGCCGGCGGCGCCATTGGCGAGCAGATTGGGGAAAGCGCCCGGCATCAGCTCGGGCTCATGGTCCTCGCCGTTATAGGTTGGGCGGAAACCGACCGCATCCTCGTCGAGGCCGTCCATCAGGTCGGTAGCGACCTGGGTCAGGCGGGCTTCGGTGTAGCGATAGGCGGCGGCGTTATCGCCATCGATATTGCCGAAATTGCCCTGACCGTCGACCAGCGGGTAGCGCAGCGAGAAATCCTGCGCGAGCCGGACCATCGCGTCATAGACCGAGGCATCGCCATGTGGATGGTATTTGCCGATGACGTCGCCGACCACGCGCGCCGATTTCTTGTAGGCGCTGTTGGGATCCATCTTGAGCGTTCGCATCGCCCAGAGCAGGCGGCGGTGCACCGGCTTCAGCCCGTCGCGGACGTCGGGCAGCGAGCGCGCGGTGATCGTCGACAGTGCGTAGACGAGGTAGCGTTCGCTGAGCGCGCTATCGAACGGCGCGTCGAACACGCCCACGGAAGGATTGTCGGGAAGGTCGGTCGTCTCGGCTGCCATCCGAAAGCGGTTAGAGCCTATTTGCCCGAGAGGAAATATCGGGAACGAAGAAGGTGTGGATGGGTCCAGCCTCTAATTATGAGGCGGCCCCGCCCCGCGCGCGTTCGAACTCGGCGCGGCGGCGCTCGCCGCGCGCCTTTAGCAGATCGTGGCGCGATAAGATGCCCACCACCTTGCCGCTGGCGGGATCGACGATCGGTACGCGGCCAATTCCGGTTTCGACCATCAGATCGGCGACCTCTCCGATTGGCGAATGGCGATAGGCCATCGGTTGCGAGGCATCGGACAATTCGTCGGCGAGTGGCGTGTCGTCCTGACTACGCTCGACCTGCCAGCGCAAGGCGTCTGAGCGCGACACCAATCCGAGCAGCCTGTCGTCCTTCCCCACCACCGGATAGGAACGGTGCGTCGCATGATCGGCGAAGAAGGCGACGACGTCACGGATCGGCATGTCGCCCGGCAAGGTCTCAGGATCCCGCGTCATCACTTGTTCCGCCTGGAGGAAATCGAGCGGGTCGACGGTATATTCCTGCAGGATATGGCGCCCGCGGCGTGCGATCTTCTCGGTCAGGATCGAACGGCGCATGATCAAGACGCTGACCGCATAGGCGCCGACCGAGGCAGCCGTCATTGCAGGCAGATCGGTAAAATGCCCGGTCACCTCGACCGCGAAGAAGGCGCCGGTCAGCGGCGCGCGCATCGCGCCGCTCATGATCCCGGCCATGCCAGCCATCGCCCAGAACCCCGCCGGCCCGGGCAGGAGCTGGCCGAACGCTACCCCGAGCGCGCCACCCAGAATCAGCAATGGCGCGAGCACGCCGCCCGAGGTTCCCGATCCCAGAGCGATCAACCAGACGATCGCTTTCACCACGAGCAGCGCGAGCACGACGCGCAAGGTCATCGATCCGTCGAGCAAGGCCTGGATATTCGAATAGCCGGCGCCGAGCACATGCGCGTCGATCAGCCCACCCAGCCCGACGACGATACCGCCAAGCGCGGGCCACCAGAACCAGTGAACCGGCAGGCGGTGAAACAGATCCTCAACCTTGTAGAGCGCGACCGAGAGCAACGCCGCTTCGATCCCGGCGAGAATTCCTGTGGCGAGCGACCCCGACGCCGCCTGCCACCAGTCGAGCGTGACCGCCGGGAACGGGAAGAGCGCGCCCGAACCGAGCAGCATCGGGCGGCAGGCGAAGGAAACCAGCACCGCGGTCACCACCGGCACGAAACTGCGCGGCTTCCATTCGAACAGCAGCACTTCGATCGCGAGCAGTATGGCGGCCAGCGGCGTGCCGAAAATGCCGGTCATGCCGGCGGCGGCGCCCGCCACCAGGAGCGTCTTGCGTTCGGCGGCGCTCAGCCGGAAGCGCTGCGCGAACAGCGATCCGATCGCACCGCCGGTCATGATGATCGGTCCTTCAGCGCCGAACGGACCGCCGCTACCGATCGAGATCGCCGAGGACAATGGTTTGAGCAACGCGACCTTCAGCGACAATCGGCTTTCGCCATAGAGGATCGCCTCGATCGCTTCGGGGATGCCATGCCCCTTGATCTTCTCCGACCCGAACCGCGCCATCAATCCGATCAGCAGTCCACCGATCGCCGGTATCGCCACCGTCAACAAGCCGAGATGCGCGCTGGTGATATCCGTCGGGCTCGCCGACAATCGGCCGAACCAGAACAGGTTGGTCGCGATCGCGATCAGGCGGATCAACAGCCATGCCCCCAGCGCCGCGCCGATCCCGACCGGGATCGCAGCGGCGGTCAGCATGATCATGCGCAAATCGGCGCTGTGATCGCCTAAAGGACGCGCCTTGTCGGCGGACGTGAAATGGAGTGACATGGCGTCCTGTTTTGTAGGGAGACGCCGCGCAACTATATCGCGGCGCGACATAGTTCAATCGAGGATGACGAATCATGCCGAGCGGGCACGAGTTGACCGACGCCGAATATGCTGCGCTGGCCGATTTTCGCCGCACGTTGCGCCAGTTCCAGGCGTTCAGCGAAGAGCGGGCAGCCGATTTCGGGCTGACGCCGCAACAGCATCAGGTGCTGCTCACCATCCGCGGCGCTTCCCCGCGACCGGTCAGCATCGGCTATGTCGCCGAACGCCTGTTCGTGAAGCCGCATAGTGCGTCCGGGCTGATCGTGCGGCTGGAAACCTTGGCACTGATCGCACGCCGGCCATCGCCGCATGACGGCCGTCAGGCCTTGCTGGAGTTGACCCCAAAGGCCCGCGAAATCCTCGAACGCTTATCGACGGTGCACCGCGACGAGATCGTCCGGATGCGGCCGATGCTGAAGCAGTTGCTCGATACGATCGCCTGACGCGCATCCTTGATTTATATCGTAATACGATATAAATTCCGACCTGGAGGATGGCCGGATGCAAATCTTGTTGGTGATCGTGGAATCGATAGGCCTGATCGTCGGCAGCGTCGCCGCCGCGATCCTGCTGTGCTGGTCGCTATGGCGCGCCTTCCGGCTGATCCGCCACCCCGCTTGGGGTCCCCCGATCGTCGTCGTGCCCGTCATCTTGTGGGCGGCCAACATGCTGCCGCGCAGCGAATTCCTGCGCATGACGTTGGTATTCGCGTTGCTGGCGGCCATTCCCTTCTGGATCGAGGGCCGCGCCTGGCGCTTGGCGTGGATCGAACGGCAACACCCCGGCGTCGACGATCCCCTGCACGGGTGAACGTTCGTGCAATATCGCTTGCTCTACCCAGTGCTTGCCGCCTGCATCGCCCAGGATCGTGCACCACGACCGGGCGAACTGGAGCACGTCGCGCAACGGATCATGCGCGAAGGATCGGTCGGCACGCCTCGCGCGCTTCTGGATCGCCGCATGGCGACCCGCGCGGCGCGCACCGCGCTGATCGGCGCGCCGAAGAGTTGACGCGAACGAGAGGTCAGCGGATCGCGGCTACCATTTGATCTGGTTGCTCGACGGCGCTTTCCATTGATTGCTCGAAGGCGCTTTCAACTGCGTACTGACCGGGCCCTCGCCCTTGATCTGGCTGCTCGAGGGCGACTTCCATTGGTTGCTGACCGGCGCCTGACCCTTGACCTGTTCGCTCTTGATCTGGGTGCTGTCCGGCTTGTCCAGTCCGATCAGGACGCCTTGCGTCTCGCCCGTCGGTACGCCGGGCTGCTTTTGCGCCGCCGCGTCGGTTACGCCCAGCGACAAGCCCAGCATCGATACCGCCGCCGCCAGCGCAGGTTTCATGAGATCGGCCATGCCATCCTCCCTGCAAAGCGAGAGCGCACTCCGGGAGCGGAGAGCGGCTCTCGACCCTTGGAGAGATAGGCCCATGCCCTCCGACCGTATTGGCGGAATGCGACATGCCCCACGCGACGCGATCAGACCGGGCTCGGCATATCGCGGGCGAGTTCGTCGAGCAGCCATTCCCGGAAGCGACGGATCTTGGCGACGCCGCGCCGCGCTTCGGGATAGCAGAGCCAATAAGCGTAGCCGCGGGTCGAGACTTGATCGAACGGCCGCACCAATCGTCCGTCGGCCAAGTCGTTGCGCCAGAAGAAGGGCGTCAGCATCGCCATTCCCTGCCCCGCCATCGCGGCATGTCCTTCATGCGCCTGGCTGTCGAGGCGGACGCCGACGCGTGGCGGGCCGTCGGGCACTTCGACCCCGGCTTCGCGCAGCCAGAACGGCCACCACGGATCGTGCGGGCTGATTTGCGGGATGCGCAGCATGTCCTCGACCGTGAACGGTCCGTGGCGTTTGAGGAATCCAGGCGAGCACATCGGCGTGAAATCGATCCGCACGAGCAACTCCTCGTGCAGCCCGTCCCATCCACCCAAGCCGGCGCGGATCGCGACATCGACGTCGTCGCTTGCGAAGTCTGCCAGCGCGTCGCTGGTCAGCAGGCGCACCGCCATTTCCGGATGGTTCATCTGGAAACTGCCGAGCCGCCAGGCGAGCCAGGTATTGGCGAAGGTGTTCGAGGTCGACACGGTCAGCACCGCCGCATCGTCCGCTCGGATCGCGCCGAACGCGGCGTCGATCGCGTCGAAGGCGCGAGTGATCTGGGGCGCTGCCTTGCGGCCCGCATCGGTCAACACCACGCGGCGCTTTTCGCGGCGGAACAGCGGCGCGCCGAGCCGCTCTTCGAGCAATTTTACCTGATAGCTGACCGCTGCCTGGGTCATGCCGAGCTCATTCGCGGCGGCGGTGAAATTCTCGTGCCGGGCGGCGGCTTCGAACACGCGAACGGCGGCAAGGGGCGGCAGGCGGCGCATGAAACTTGATAAGCATGGCTTGTCGATTATGTCCAACGATTTGTTGGCGAAGCGACGCCGATACGAGCATATCCACCTCATCGCCAACGCCGGATTTTATGAGGAGGATTGAGCCATGCGCGATGATTTCCTGAGCGGCGACTGGGCCGCGAACAAACACCGCCTGACAGCGGACGTCGATAAGCTGGGCCATGATCTGGCCGAGAAGGTCAGCGACAGTTTCGAAGCGCTCAACCGGGCGCAGTTCGACGCGCCGTGGCACCGCGTTTGGCGCAAGGTCCGCATCTCCGGGCTGCGGTGAACCGCGGCAGCTCCGGGACCGTGGCGCGTGCCCCCATGCGCGCTCGGCCCATTCTGGACCTACGCTTCTCCGGCGGTGTCGATCGGATGGCAAGACTCGCTTCCTTCTTGCCTTCCGCGCGCCGCCGGTCTTTTCCCTCCACATGAGCGACGATTTCGAGCCGCTGACCTGGGCAGATCTGACCGCGCGCCCACGTCCCGAGCCGCAAGCGGCGATCGCCTATGGCGACGACCCCTGGCAACGCGTCGATCTGTGGCTGCCCGATGGCGCCGGCCCCTTCCCTGTCGTGTTGATGGTCCATGGCGGATGCTGGACGACCAGCATTGCGGATCGCACGCTGATGAATTGGGTCGCCGAGGATCTGCGCCGCGACGGCTTTGCGGTGTGGAACATAGATTATCGCGGCGTCGACCGCCCTGGCGGCGGCTATCCGGGCACCTTTCGCGACGCCGCGGCGGCTGCCGATGCGTTGCGCGGCTATGCCCCCAAATACGGGCTCGACTTGCGCCGGGTCATCGCCACCGGTCATTCGGCGGGCGGGCATCTGGCGTTATGGCTGGCCGGACGGCGGCGACTGCCGTTCGACAGTCCGCTGTGGTGCGCGACACCCTTGGCGATCGCGCATGTCGTCGCCTGCGGCGCGCTTCCCGACCTCGAGGCGGTGGCGGCGAGCCCCGACAATGGCTGCGGCATCGACGTCATTCGCGATCTGGTCGGCGCGCCGGGCAGCGATGGGCGCGATGTCTATGCCGATACCTCGATCCCGCCGCTGTTGCCGATCGGCGTGCGCCACGATCTGGTCAATGGCCGCGAGGACCGCATCGTGCCCTATCGGCTGGCGACGGATTATGCCGCCAAAGCGGGCGAGGAAGCTGTCCTGCACACCGTGCCGGATACCGGGCATGTCGAGCTGGTGACGCCAGGCACCGCTGCTTGGACAGCCACCAAGCATCTGATCGTCGCAGCTTTCGCGGCAACCGGTTGTTAGACCGGCGCCGGCACCAGCGCCCCGAACGGATCGTCGTGCAGCGACGCCCTCACTTCAGCAAGCAGCCAGCTACGAAACGCCGCGACCTTGCGCTGCCGCTTGCGATGCGCCGGATAGACCAGCCAGAAGCTGTTGCGCCAATAGGCGATGCGCTTGATCGGCTGGACGAGCTGCCCGGCATCGATCGCGCGTTGCCACATTGGCGGGCTGAGCACCGCGACACCGTGCCCCGCAATCGCCGCCTGCCCCTGCAGCACTTGCGATTCGAGCTGCACACTGGGGGGCGACTCGTCGGATTGATCTCCCGACACGCTCCCCAACCACAACCGCCACCAGCCATCCCCCGGCGACAGCCGCGGCAGCGCCAGCAAATCATCGATCGTTGCGACCGGCGGATGGGCGGCGAGCAGCGCCGGGCTCGCCAGCGGCGTGAACGGCATCCGCATCAGGAAGTCCGCTTCCAGCCCCGGCCATGGCGCCGGCGCCCCACGGATCGCGACATCGATCTCACCGCGATCGAACTCGGTCAGCGCGTCCGACACGCGGAGCCGCACCGCCAGATCGGGCCGGGCAAGCTGGAAGTCGCCGATGCGCGACGACAGCCAATTGGTCGCGAAGGTCGACGGCGCGCTCACCGTCAGCATCGTCTCGTTATCGCTGCGCGCGGCACGGAACGCCTCGTCGAGCTTCTCGAACGCGCTGGTCACTTGCGGCGCGATCAATTGGCCGAGTTCGGTCAGTTCGACTCCGCGCCCCTTGCGTGCGAATAGCGGCGCGCCGACCCGTTCCTCGATCACCTTGATCTGATAGCTCACCGCCGCCTGGGTCGTGCCGAGTTCCTCGGCGGCCCGCGTGAAATTGCCGAGCCGCGCCGCGGCCTCGAACACGCGCACCGCGCCGAGCGGAGGAATAGACGTCATTCAAGACATAAAGCAGATTTATGGCTTGCTCTCAACGTTCGATTGGAGCTGCGACGCGGCCCGCGGCATATCGGTGTCGTCGCCACCCCCGGCGACGACAGGAGAAAGAAGATGTTCAAGCCCTTGATGATGACCGCTCTGCTGATCGCAGCAGTCCCTGCATTTGCCGGCGACAAGCCGGTTCCGCCAACCGCCCGAGTCACGACCGCCGACCTCGATCTGTCGACCGCAAACGGCCGCCGGACACTCGACCGCCGCCTGCGCGCAGCGATCGATCAGGTATGCGCCGCCGCCGATGCCGCACCGCGTACCGGTATCCTCTCGAACGACCGCTGCCGGTCGGTCGCCGCGACCTCTGCCCGGCGTCAGCGCAACGTCCTGCTCGCCACCGTCGACGCGGGTAAGACCCGCAAAGCGGGCGTCGAAGTTGCTATGGCCAAATGACCCAGACGCAGCACTTGACCAATTAAGCGATCTGATGGGTTGCCTACGCCGGCAGGCATCCATCAGGCGCAATCCCTACCCCTTCGTGGCCGTTCCAATCTGGGCACACACTCCAATTCATCGCTATTCTGACACGCCTTGACGCAATACCCGATCAATGAGATTGTGTATCAAGATTGTCGGGAGAGAGCGTTATGCGGATCGTTCTGATGTCGATCATTCTGTGTTTCGTCCTCGCCGGATGTAACCAGGTGTCGAGTCTCAAATCGGCCGAAAAGCTCAATGCCTATGATGTCGCCCCAGCCGCGCCGCCGGGCGATGCCTCCAATGGAGGCAAGGGTGACGAGACGGCGGCCACGCCGCTGACAGTGACGCTCCCTCAGATCGCCTATGACTATAAGTACAGCTTTCGGCTCCCCGCCGATCGGGTAGCGTCGACCCAGCAGGCGCATATCGCGGCTTGCGACAAACTGGGGCTGGCGCGATGCCAACTGGTCTCATCCGAAAGTAGCAGCGGGAATGGCAGCGCCGCCTCGTTAAAGCTCCGCGTCGCCAGCGACATCGCGCGGCGGTTCAGTGCGACCCTGGTCGATTCGGTCGCCAGGGCCGGCGGGCGAGCGGTGGACCAGTCGATCAGCGCCGAGGACGTATCGAAAGAGATTTCCGACACCAGCGCGCGAATCCGCCAGCGTGAGCTGCTGGTCCAACGGCTGACCCAGATTCTTCAGTCGCGCACCGGCAAGGTGAGCGAATTGGTCGAGGCCGAACGCAGTGTGGCTGCCGCGCAAGAGGAACTTGATCAGGCCAAGGCATGGCTGACCCAATTGCAGGGCCGGGTGGCTATGTCCGATGTAGAGATCGACTATGCCGCCGCAGTCGTCGGCACCGCCGACCAAGGCCCGCTGGGCGAGACGGTCGGCCAATCCTGGTGGTTCTTCGGCGCCGCACTCTATGCGATCTTGCGCTTGGCGATCTTCCTCGCGCCGTGGGCGGCAGTGGGGATCGGCATCTTCTTCACCGTTCGCGTAGCAAGGCGGCGCTGGGGAGGCCCCGCGACGGACGTCGAGCCGCTGCCATCCAACGATACCCCGCCCCCCGCCTGATTGCACCCGAGCAGTCGTTCCGGTATAGGTCATTGCTTCCCGCCCCGGCGCGCTATCCGCGTTGCCGGGGCGCTCATTTTACAAAGGTAAGCGCCGAAGATGGCACGCCGCCGCCAGATCTACGAAGGCAAAGCCAAGATCCTCTATGAGGGCCCCGAACCAGGCACGCTGATCCAGTATTTCAAGGACGACGCGACCGCGTTCAACGCGCAGAAAAAGGGCACGATCAGCGGCAAGGGCGTGCTCAACAACCGGATTTCCGAGCACATTTTCACTTTGCTCGGGATGATCGGAGTACCGACGCACTTCATCCGCCGCCTCAACATGCGCGAACAGTTGATCCGCCAGGTCGAGATCGTGCCGATCGAGGTAGTGATGCGCAACGTCGCCGCTGGGTCGCTGTCGAAGCGGCTGGGGATCGAGGAAGGCGTCCAGCTGCCGCGCACGATCATCGAATATTATTACAAGGACGACGCGCTCGGCGATCCGATGATCACCGACGAGCATATCGCGGCGTTCGGCTGGGCCAGCCAGGAGGAGATGCACGATATCGCCGACCTGGCGATCCGCACCAACGATTTCCTGTGCGGCCTGTTCGCCGGGATCGGCATTCGCCTGGTCGACTTCAAGATGGAGTTCGGGCGGATCTGGGACAATGATTACAGCCGTATCATCCTGGCGGACGAAATCAGCCCCGATGGTTGCCGGCTGTGGGACATGGTGACCAACGAGAAGCTCGATAAGGACCGGTTCCGCCGCGACCTGGGCGGCGAAGTCGAAGCCTATCAGGAAGTCGCACGGCGGCTGGGGCTGTTGCCCGAAGGCGCCGATGGTGCGGTGCTCGACCTCGAAACGCATCGCCAGAACCGGGGCAAATAAGCGCGTTTTGCAGCTTCGCTGTTACGGCGCCAGCCCGCTCCCCCACCCGGCCTCTCATAGAATATCCTGATTGGGAGGCCGGGTGGGGGAGCGGGCCGGCGCCGCGACCGTTTCAGCTTGGCTGAAAACGGAAAGGACTCAGTCCTTGACCCGGAATCCGCAGATGATTCCGAAGATGAACGACGACACCAGCGACAGCTGAATCCAGCCCCCGGCATCGGTCCAGCCGAAATACTGTCCACCAAAGGTGAACAGCGCGATGAACATCACCATTGCCAGTCCGGCCATGTCCGAACCCCCTAAACCGGCGAGCGCGACCCCTTGGCGAGTCGCCCGCTGGACGAAACGCTGCGCTTCGCGGGTAAACGAAGCGTAAAACTTGCGGCGAACCGCCGGCGCGGCCATAGGGACGCCGACTCCGTTTCAGCCAGGAAAGCGCCGCTCCATGAAGGTTCGCATCGTCGTCACCCTCAAGCCGGGAGTGCTCGACCCGCAAGGCAAGGCGATCCACAAGTCACTCGAAGGTCTAGGCTTTAGTGGCATCAACGACATCCGCGCCGGCAAGGTGATCGAGCTCGACGTCGCCGACTCGGTGACCGACGAAGACCTCGACGGGATGTGCCGCAAGTTGATCGCGAATACCGTGATCGAAAATTACAGGATCGAGCGGTGACCGCCGCGGTCGTCGTTTTTCCCGGCTCCAATTGCGACCGCGACCTCGCGGTGGCGATCGAGTCGATCATGGGGCGCAAGCCCAACATGGTGTGGCATGGCGAGACCGACCTGCCCGCCGGGACTGACCTGATCGCGTTGCCGGGCGGGTTTTCGTACGGTGATTATCTGCGCTCGGGCGCGATGGCAGCGCGGTCGCCAGTCATGCGCGCGGTGGTCGATGCCGCCGAGCGCGGCGTGCCGGTGCTCGGCGTGTGCAATGGCTTCCAGGTGCTGACCGAAGCGGGGCTGCTGCCCGGTGCGCTGATGCGCAATGCCGGCCTCAATTTCGTCTGCCGCGATGTCGAACTGTCGGTCGAGAATGCGCAATCGGCGTTCACCAGCCGTTATGCCGCTGGCGAGACGATCCTGATCCCCGTCGCGCATCATGACGGCAATTACACCGCCGATGCCGAGACGCTCGACCGGCTCGAAGGCGAAGGCCGGGTCGCGTTCCGCTACACCGGTAACGTCAACGGATCGTCGCGCCAGATCGCCGGCGTGCTCAACGCCGCGGGCAACGTGCTCGGCCTGATGCCGCATCCCGAACGCAAGATCGAAGCGGCGCATGGCGGCGACGACGGTCGCCGGCTGTTCGAAGGACTGATGGAGCTAGTCTCGGCCTGACAGTCAGATTGCCATCTACCAAAACGTAAAACTGTCGATCTTGAATATGCTACTCGAAATAGCGGGCGGGACGACCGCCGTGGCCCGGCCACTCCAACCGGCTGATATTTTCTATACCATTTCGAAGCTGCTCTAAATCTTCTTGTACATAATGGCGGACGGTATCGGTCAGACGCACCATGGCCAAAAGGTCCGCACGCGGGGGCCTACGCTTCGGATCAATCTGACGTCTTACTTCCAGTCCCTCATTCCACGCCAAAAAATCCGCTGGATGTAGCCCGGGCGTCGCTTTGGGAACGAAGGCATGCTCGGCGTAGCCATATCTATTCCTCTCTTCGCGCGTCCCAAAGATCCATGTGAGAAAGTTATGTGCATCGCCTGAATGCTTATGCCCCTCCTCGAAAAAGAATGACGTTGGTCCTTGCGCGTGGTTTGACTCCTTCCAATCCCGAACCATTCCGATGCATGATTGAAGCGCGAATCCGTAAGCGCTAGGCATGCCCAAAGGACGAAGGATACGGTTATAGTCCTCCTCATTGATGGTGACGGCGAAGCCATAGGCGGAAAGTTCACGAGTAAGCTCAATCAGCTTCGCCGCGACCTCGATAGTGTCCGCTCGTCCTTTGAAAACACCTCTTCTGTGAGCGCATTCACTCATGTGGAAATAGGGCAGCCCCTTAGCCTTGAGGTAGGTGCTCCATTCTTTCGCGAATTGGCGTGCTCGCATTTTGCGAAAGACATACCCCGCTAAGCACAATATCGGCGGTCCTCGGTCGTCGTAGCTCTCGTCGATGTAGGCTTCGGTTATCGTCACCACACGGCTCCGTTTTGACGGGTAAATCGCGAGGACGGGGTTCGTTTACTGAGCGTACGCTGCCTTCTAGCCGAATTTGAATATACCAATCCGTAGGCGTCCGACGTCCGCCAACATATCCGCCATCGATCGTCCGCCGCCTAAACCTTCGCCTTGAACGGCGAGAAGTCGGTGCCTTCGTCGAACACATCGACCCCCTCGGCACGTTTGAGCGCGCCGACGACGATATAGGTGACCGGCGTCAGCAGCACTTCCCACGCCACTTTCAGGAACCATTGCGTGAACAACACGGTGATGACGAGGTTGGTCGTCCAGCCCACCGCCCCAAGGAACGCGAGCGGGTAGAAGATCAGGCTGTCGATCCCCTCCCCCGCGATGGTCGAGCCGATCGTGCGCGTCCACAGATGCTTGCCGCGCGTCATGATCTTCATCTTGGCGAGCACGAACGAATTGACGAACTCGCCCGCCCAGAACGCGGCGCAGCTGGCCAGCACGATGCGCGGTACCTGGCCGAAGATCGTCTCGTACGCCGCCTGGTTCTTCCAGTCGGGCGCGGGCGGCAGCGCCACCACGACCCAGCTCATGAACGCCATGAACAGCACCGCGCCGAAGCCGGCCCAGATGACGCGGCGAGCCCGCGCATAGCCATAGACCTCGGTCAGGACGTCGCCGATCACATAGGAGATCGGGAAGAACAGGATCCCGGCGCCGAACGGCCAATAGCCGACCCCCGGCAGCCAGACCTGCGCGACCTTGCCCGCGCCCAGTACGTTGGACAGCAACAGGATCGCGACGAACGCCGCCATGACGAAGTCGTAATAGCGGAAATGGTGGACAGTGTTGGCCGTCACGGCGCGCAGCGCGGTCGATTCCCCCTCGGTCATGGCGACCGTTATGATCAAGCTTGCGTTCGCCCGCAATCCGCGTCGAGGGCGTTGCCGCTCGCGCGCAAACGCCCTAGGCGGAAATCGGGCGCCCGTAGTTCAACTGGATAGAGCACGAGCCTTCTAAGCTTGGAGTTGCAGGTTCGAGTCCTGCCGGGCGCGCCATTCCTCGACCGCTGGCGCTCGACATGCATCCGATCGGCGATCGGCGCGTTGTGTTCGACATGACCGATCTCGATCGCGGCGACGCGCCTTTTCTGTTCGATCCCGAACGCCGCTTGCGGTGCTATATCGCGCATGAGCGCGATATAGCGTCGACGCAAGACGACCCGGCTCGCCGAGCACGCCACCTTTCCCGTGCGCGCGCCTTGTCCGCCCGGCTCCCCCAATCGGCGTGCGAACGGCTGCTGCTCATCATGGGCTGAAGGGTGACGCCGCTCGCCTTGTAACCGCAGGCTGATTGGTGGAGAGCGCAGGATAATCCACCATGCCGGAAAGTCCGCGATGCGCCTCCCTTTCGTCACCTCCGCTTTGTTGATCGCCTCGGCGGCGATCGCGCCCGCCGCGACTGCCGCCCCCGACGCGCCGTCGCCGATCCTGACCAGCCCAGACGCGAAGGACGTGCTCAGCTATGCGCGGCCCGAGATCGCCCGCGTCACCCATGTCGATCTCGACCTGACCGCCGACTTCAAAACGCACATCATGCGCGGCACCGCGACGCTGGACATCCTTGCCCGGCCCGACGCGCGGGAGATCGTCCTCGACGACAAGGACCTGGTCATCTCGCGGATCACCGACGCGCGCGGGCGTCCGCTCAAATGGGCAGTCGGCGCGAGCGACGATTACAAGGGCGCGCCGCTGACGATCGAGATCGGTACCGCGCGGCGGATCGTCATCACCTATCGGTCCGATCCCAAGGCACGCGCGCTCGGCTGGCTGGCGCCGGCGCTGACTGCGGGAAAAAAGAAGCCCTATCTCTTCAGCCAGGGCGAAAGCATCAACAATCGCAGCTGGATCCCGACCCAGGACAGCCCCGGCATCCGCCAGAGCTGGTCGGCCAAGATCACCGTCCCGTCCGACCTGGTCGCGACGATGAGCGCCGAGCGGCTGACCCCAGCCGGCATTCCCGCCGCGCGCGGCTGGCGCAGCTATCGCTTCCGCATGGACCACAATGTCCCGCCCTATCTGATCGCGCTGGCGGTCGGTGACCTCCGCTTCCAGGCGATCGATGCGCGCTCCGGAATCTATAGCGAGCCAAGTGTGCTGGCGAAGGCCGCGGCCGAATTGTCCGACACCGGCAAGATGGTGACCACCGCCGAGAGCCTCTACGGCAAATATCGCTGGGGCCGCTACGACGTGCTGGTGCTGCCGCCGTCCTTCCCGTTCGGCGGGATGGAGAACCCCACCCTCACCTTCGCGACGCCGACGATCATCACCGGCGACAAGTCGAACGTCGACGTCATCGCGCACGAACTGGCGCATAGCTGGTCAGGCAATCTCGTCACCAACGCGACCTGGTCGGATTCGTGGCTCAACGAGGGGTTCACGACCTATTTCGAGAACCGGATCGATGAAGCGCTATACGGCAAGGAGCGCGCGGCGACCTTGGCGGATTTGTCATGGGACGACCTTCAGCGCGACCTGAAGGCGGCGCCCGACGCCAAGGCGACGCGACTGCATGGCGATCCCGAAGGCGTGTACGGCGAGCTCGATTACACCAAGGGTTCGACCTTTCTGCGCACGATCGAATATACTGTCGGCCGAGCGCACTGGGACGCCTATCTGCGGTCCTATTTCGATCGCCACGCCTTCCAGCCGCAGACGACCGCCGGCTTTCTCGCCGACCTGCGCACCAATCTGATCAAGGGCGATCAGGCGCTCGAGGCGAAGCTGCAGCTCGACCAGTGGGCGTACGGAACCGGCCTGCCGGACAATGCGGTCCATGTCCGCTCGGCGACGTTGGCCAGGATCGACCAGACCTTGGCCTCGGTCGCGGCCGGTGCGCCGATCCATTCGATCGATGCGTCGCGTTGGTCGACCCAGGAATGGCTGCGGTTCTTGAACGGCCTGCCGCGCCGGCAATCGGCGGAGCGACTGGCCGAGCTCGATCGCTCGCTGGGACTCTCGACGTCGAGCAATGCCTATATCCGCTCCGCCTGGCTCGTGCTCGCGATCGGCAATCGCTACGAGCCCGCGGTCCCGTCGATCGCACAATATCTGCCCAGCGTCGGGCGCGGCCTGCTGATCCTGCCGGTCTATGCCGCGCTCAAGGCACAGGGCGACTGGGGGTTGCCGATCGCGCGCAAAGTCTATGCGACCGCGCGCCAGGGATATCATCCGACAATTGCCGCCGCGATCGACAAGATGCTCGGCCCGAAAGCGTAGCCCTTCTCCGACGAATCCCGATGATGGAACGAGAGATTTCCCGTACGCGCAGCGTCGGTGACGACGGGTCGCCGCTGGTCGTGATCGAGTATCAGCATGTCGAACGCCGCCAGACCGATAGCGGCGAGCGCAGCTATCCGGGCGCGCGGCGATGGGCGCTCGCCAGCGGCGAACCGGTGCGGCCGCTGGGCGACGGCGTTTGGGAAGTGATTGCCACGAGCGAAGTGGTGAGGCGGGTATGATCGTCTCGCCAACGGTTGACGCGGGCGCGCCATGCGTCGATCGCGCGGGCATGACGTCCAATCACGCTCCCCATGACCGCGCCTGGGCCGACGAAGCGGTCCGGCTGATCGAGGCCGACTATAATCGCTCGGCCGACACGCATCTCATCCCGATCCCGCTGCCGCGGTTTCCGGGCGTCCAGCTCTATCTGAAGGATGAATCGAGTCATCCGACGGGGAGCCTGAAGCATCGCCTGGCGCGCTCATTGTTCCTTTATGCTTTGTGCAACGGCCGGGTCGGCCCCGACACCACGATCGTCGAGGCGTCGAGCGGATCGACCGCGGTGTCGGAGGCCTATTTCGCCCGCATGCTCGGGCTCGATTTCATCGCAGTGGTGCCGCGCGCCACCTCGGCGGAGAAGATCGCCGAGATCGAATTCTATGGCGGCCGGCCGCATTTCGTCGAGCAGGCGGTCGAGGCTGCCGGCGAGGCCGCGCGGCTCGCGAACGAGCTGGGCGGCGTGTTCATGGATCAGTTCACCTTCGCCGAACGCGCCACCGACTGGCGCGGCAACAACAATATCGCCGAATCGATCTTCGCCCAAATGGCACTCGAACAGCATCCGATCCCGCACTGGATCGTGTGCGGCGCAGGCACCGGCGGCACCTCGGCGACGATCGGCCGCTATGGCCGCTACCGCCGGCTCGCGACCCGGATCTGCGTCGCCGATCCCGAAGGATCGGTGTTCCACCGCCATTGGGCCGACCGCAATGTTGCCAAGCTCGATCGCTGCGCCAGCCGGATCGAGGGGATCGGCCGCGCGCATGTCGAGCCGTCGTTCGTGCCGGAGGTGATCGATCGGATGGAGATCGTGTCCGACGCGCGCAGCATCGCCGCGGCGCGGTTGCTCAGCGAGCGGCTTGGACGGCGCTGCGGCGGGTCGACGGGCACCAATTTATGGGCCTGCGCGACCTTGGCCGAGGAGATGGCGGCCGCGGGTGTCGAGGGATCGATCGTCACCATATTGTGCGACGACGGCAATCGCTATGCGTCGACCTATTTCGACGATGCGTGGCTCGACCAGTGCGGGATCGACTGGAAACCCGAGGCGCGCGATCTCGCGGACCGGCTGGGCTGGAACGGCGGCTGAACCGCAGTGTCTACAGCCGCGTCGCCCCAGCCGCGCGGACATGGTCGAGCGTCGGCATGCCGTTGACCGCCATCATCAGATCGGCCTCGGCCAGGATGCATTTGAGGACGTGCGCCGCGCCTTCGGCGCCGTCGAGCGCCAAGCCGTAGATGAACGGCCGTCCTACCCCGACCGCGCGCGCCCCCATCGCCAGCGCCTTGATCACGTCACTGCCCGAGCGGATGCCGGAATCGAACCACACCGGCACTTCCCCCGCTGCCCCGACCACACCCGGCAACATGTCGATCGCGGCGATCCCGCCATTGGCCTGGCGTCCGCCGTGGTTCGAACAGAAGATCGCATCGGCGCCCATGTCCACGGCTTTGCGCGCATCCTCGGGATGGCAGATGCCCTTGAGCACGATCGGCATCTTGGTGACCGACTTGAACCAGGCCATGTCGTCCCAGGTGAGCGGCCGCGCGAACAGCGAGCCCCATAGCATGACGGCTTCAGGCAGCGCGTGAGCGGGGTCCTTGCCCAGCAGCTTGCGGAAGACCGGATCGACGAAATAGTTGGTTAGGACATGGCCGCGCAGTTGCGGGAAATTGCCGGCGTTGAGGTCGCGCGGGCGCCAACCGGTTACCCAGGTGTCGAGCGTCACCACCAAAGCGCGATAGCCCGCTGCTTCGGCCCGACGGATCAGGCTCTCGGCCAGATCCCTGTCGCGCGGCGTGTAGAGTTGAAAGAAACCCGGCGTGTCGCCGAGATGCGTCGCCACGTCTTCCAGCGTGTCATTGCCCAAGGTCGAGACGGTCATCGGCACGCCGGTCATCGCCGATGCTTTGGCGGCGGCGATATCGCCATGCTGGTCCTGGCCGCAAATGCCGGTCACGCCGATCGGGCTCATAAACAACGGGCTGTGATAATTGTGGCCGAGTATCTCGGTCGACAGATCGCGGCTGGTCGTGCCGACCATCATCCGCGGCACCATGCCCCAATGATGGAACGCAGCGGCGTTCTGGTCCTGGGTCCATTCGTCGCCGCAGCCGCCCTGGACATAATTGAGCACGTGCGGCGGCATCGCCGCGGTCGCGCGCTGGACGAGCGTGGCATAATCGACCGGCACTTTCGGCAGCACCCCGCGCAGGCCGGCGCCGTAGATTTCGTTCTGATAATCGCCGAAATGCGGCATCGTCCTTCTCCCGTTCAGCGTCTTATCGCGGCGGATCGCATGGCGTCGCCGAATAGCGTGGCGCCGGCGCCGGTTGCATCACGCCGTGGACCTCGACGAACGTTCCGCGCGCCTTGTTGTGGGGATGGTCCGCCACTTCGTCCCAGGCGAGGACCGGTGCGAAGCAGATGTCGCTCGCCTCCATCGACGCGCACCATTCGTCACGCGTCTTCGTCCGGAATATTTCGGCCAGCCGCGCCTTTTGCACGGGCCATTGCGAGCGATCATATTGGCTATCGAACAGCGGATCGCCGGCCAGTCCGAGCGCCTCGCGGAGCAGCGCGTAGAATTGCCCCTCGATCGACCCGATCGCGACGAACTTGCCGTCGGCGGTCTCGTACGTGTCATAGAACGGCGCTCCGGTATCGAGCAGGTTGGTGCCGCGCGTGTCGCCCCAGATTCCCTGGGCGCGGAATCCCCACATCATCGACATGAGCAACGCCGACCCGTCGGTCATCGCGCAGTCGATCACTTGCCCGGGCGCGCCGTTCTTCACCGCCAGCAACGCGCTGACCATGCCGAAGGCGAGCATCATCGCTCCGCCGCCGAAATCACCGACCAGGTTGATCGGCGGCGTCGGCTTTTCCCCCGCGCGGCCGAGCGCGCCGAGAACTCCTGACAAGGCGATATAGTTGATGTCGTGCCCGGCAGCCGCGGCATAGGGTCCGTCCTGGCCCCAGCCGGTCATCCGGCCGATCACCAGCTTGGGATTGTCGGCGAGCAGGATATCGGGACCGATCCCCAGCCGCTCGATCACGCCGGGCCGGAATCCCTCGATCATCCCGTCGGCGGTCTTGAGCAAGTCGCGGAGCGTCGCGATGTCGTCAGGCGATTTGAGGTCGAGTGTTTCGATTGTCCGCGACCGCAGCAGCGGATCACCGCCATGGCGCGCGGTCGGCCCGCGGGGGTCGCCGTCCGGCGCCGGCCGATCGATACGGATCACTTCCGCACCGTGGTCAGCAAGCATCATGCCGCAGAACGGTCCGGGGCCGATCCCGGCGAGTTCGACGATGCGGATGCCAGCGAGTGGACCGGGCATGGGTTCTCCTGCTTCTTACACGTCACCCCGGCCTTGTGCCGGGGTCCAAGGTGCCGCGAGTCCAGCACAAGAGCCTCCAGCCCTTCCCCCCAGCCTCCCGTTGGACCCCGGCACAAGGCCGGGGTGACGGTTGAGTGTGAGGCTCGGCTGTCCTCCTTATCACCTCACCGCGGCGCCATGCGGATGGCGCCGTCGAGGCGAACATCCTCGCCGTTGAAGTACGAATTCTCGATCATCGTCAGCGCGAGCTGCGCATATTCGGGCGGATTGCCCAGCCGCTTGGGGAACGGCACCGATGCGGCGAGCGCGTCCTTCACATTCTGCGGCGCGCCCTGCATCAGCGGCGTCTCGAAAATGCCCGGCAGGATCGTGTTGATGCGGATGCCCTCGTTCATCAGGTCGCGCGCGATCGGAAGGGTCATGCCGACGACCCCGCCCTTCGATGCCGAATAAGCCGCCTGGCCGATCTGGCCGTCCTCGGCAGCCACCGACGCGGTCATCACCATCGCCCCGCGCTCGCCATCCACACCGGGCTCGAGCGTCAGCATGCCCGCGGCCGACTTGGCGACGCAGCGGAAAGTGCCGATCAGGTTGATCTGGATGAGCCAGTTGAACGCTTCCAGCGGGAAATGCTTGATCGATCCGTCTTCCTTCGATCGGCTGGCGGTCTTGACCGCATTGCCGGTGCCCGCGCAGCAGACCAAAACGCGCTCCTGGCCATGGGCGGCACGTGCCTTGGCGAAGCCGGCGTCGACGCTGTCGTCGCTGGTCACATTGACCTCGCAGAACACGCCGCCGATCTCACTGGCGAGCGCTTCGCCTTTCTCCGCCTGCAGGTCGAAGATCGCGACCTTGACGCCTTTTGCGGCGAGCGCCCGCGCGGTCGCCGCGCCAAGCCCCGAGGCGCCGCCGGTGACGACCGCGGCTACCGAATTATCGAGCTTCATTCTTCTCTCCCGTCGCCCCGGCGAAGGCCGGGGCCGCTATGTTGTAAAGTGCCGCCGGCGGCCCCGGCCTTCGCCGGGGCGACGCGGGACTACAATCGCTCGACGATCGTCACATTGGCGATGCCGCCCCCCTCGCACATCGTCTGCAACCCCCATTTCTTGTCGCGCGCCTTCAGCGCATGGAGCAACGTCGTCATCAGCTTGGTGCCCGACGCCCCCAACGGATGGCCGAGCGCGATCGCGCCGCCATTGACGTTGAGCCGTTGGTGGTCGGCGCCGATCACCTGAAGCCAGGCGAGCGGCACGGGCGCGAACGCTTCATTGACTTCGTACAGATCGATATCCTCGATCTTCATGCCAGCACGGGCCAGCGCCCGCTGCGTCGCGGGCAACGGTTCTTCGAGCATGATCACCGGATCGCCGGCGGTGACGGTCAAATTGTGGATCCGCGCCAACGGCGTCAGGCCGTGATCCTTGAGTGCGCGCTCGCTGACGATCAGCACGCCCGAGGCGCCGTCGCAGATCTGGCTGGCCGAGGCCGCGGTCAGCACGCCGCCTTCCTGGAGCAATTTCACGCTCGCCATCGATTCGGCCGTCGCGTCGTAGCGGATGCCCTCGTCATGGACGTGGAGGACGGTGTTCCCCTCCTCATCGACGATCTCGATCGGCACGATCTCGGCGTCGAACGCCCCCGCTTGCGTGGCGGCAGCGGCACGCCTGTGGCTTTCGAGCGAGAAGGCGTCGAGCTGGTCGCGGCTGAAGCCGTATTTCTGCGCGATCATCGCGGMGCCGATGAACTGGCTGAACCCCTGGACGCCGTAACGGTCCTTGATCTTCTGAGACCACGGCCCGATCCCGATGCCGAGCTGCGCAGGCGCCGAACTGGCGAGGCCCATCGGCACGCGCGTCATGCTCTCGACCCCGGCGGCAAGGACGATGTCCTGCGTACCCGACATCACCGCTTGCGCGGCGAACTGGATCGCCTGTTGTGAGGAACCACATTGGCGGTCGATCGAGACGGCGGGAACGCTGTCGGGAAGCGACGAGGCCATCACCGCGCTGCGGCCGATATGCGCCGATTGCTCGCCCACTTGCATGACGCAGCCCAGGATGACGTCCTCGACCGCGGCGCCATCGATACCGGCGCGCTCGACCACTGCATCGAGCACCTTGCCCGCGAGGTCGGCCGGGTGCCAGTCCTTGAGCTTGCCGCCGCGCCGCCCGCCCGCGGTCCGCGCCGCCGACACGATATATGCCTCCGCCATCCTCACACTCCTCATTATCCGTTTCAGTTAGCCACTGGTTTACGCATGCGGCAAGCGCATTTTCGTGTGGACGGTATGTCCCTTACGTGTATTGGCACCGTTCCTCCCCTCATCATTTTGATGGAGCAGCACATGCCCGGAGGCACCATGATCGATCGCAACGGCCTGAAGATCGCGAGCGAACTCGTCGAGTTCGTGGAGGCGCGCGCATTGCCGGGCACGGGGATCGATGCCGATGCTTTCTGGAGAGGCGTCGCGGCGATGTTCGCGGATCTCGCCCCGGTCAATGCGGCGCTGCTGACAAAGCGCGACCTGATCCAGGCAGAGATCGACGGCTGGCTGGCCCAGCGCGCCGGCGAGCCGGTCGACCAAGCCGACTATCAGCCGTTCCTCAAATCGATCGGCTATCTGGTCGACGAGCCGGCGCCGTTCGCGGTGACGACGCAGAATGTCGATGCCGAAGTCGCGACGCTGGCCGGCCCGCAATTGGTCGTGCCGGTGCTCAACGCGCGCTTCGTGCTCAACGCCGCCAATGCGCGCTGGGGCAGCTTGTACGACGCGCTTTACGGCACCGACGCGATCGCGGGCGCGGCCAGGCCGGGCGGCTATGATCCCGAACGCGGGAGTCAGGTGATTGCCTGGGCGAAGGCGTTCCTCGACAAAGCGGTGCCGCTGGCGAGCGGAAGTTGGGTTGATCTGTCCGGCGAGCCGGTCATGGCTGACCCGGCGCTGCTCGTCGGGCGTGCCGGCGATAATTATCTGTTCCGCCACAACGGCCTGCACATCGAAGTGGTGATCGATCGCGAGCATCCGATCGGCAAGACCGACCCGGCCGGAATCGCCGACGTCATCCTGGAAAGCGCGATCACGACGATCGTCGACCTCGAGGATTCGATCGCCGCGGTCGATGCCGAGGACAAGGTAGCGGCGTACACCAACTGGCTCGGCCTGATGCGCGGCGACCTGGAGGATACGTTCGAAAAAGGCGGCCGGACGCTGACCCGCCGCCTCAACGACGATCGCCGTTACGTCGCGCCCGACGGCAGCGAGCTGATATTGCGCGGCCGCAGTCTGTTGTTCGTGCGTAATGTCGGCCATCTGATGACCACGCCGGCAGTAATCCTGGCGGACGGCGGCGAAGCACCCGAAGGTATTCTCGACGCGATCATGACCAGCCTGATCGGGCTGCATGACGTGAAAGGCCTGGGCCGCTTCCGCAACAGTCGGGCGGGGTCGATCTATATCGTCAAACCCAAGATGCATGGGCCGGACGAAGCCGCCTTCACCAACCGGCTGTTCGACGCGGTCGAGGATCTGCTCGGCCTGCCTCGCCACACGATCAAAGTCGGGGTGATGGATGAAGAGCGCCGTACCTCGGCCAATCTCGCCGCCTGCATTCATGCGGTGAAGGATCGCATCGTCTTCATCAACACCGGCTTCCTCGATCGCACCGGCGACGAGATCCACACCAGCATGCAGGCCGGGCCGATGGTGCCCAAGGGCGAGATGAAGACCTCGGCCTGGATCAAGGCCTATGAGGACCGCAACGTCCAGATCGGGCTCGCCTGCGGCCTCAGCGGCAAGGCGCAAATCGGCAAGGGGATGTGGGCGGCGCCCGACCGCATGGCCGACATGCTCGAGCAGAAGATCGCCCATCCGCTGACCGGCGCGACCACTGCCTGGGTACCCTCCCCCACCGCGGCGACCTTGCATGCGACGCATTACCATCAGGTCGACGTGTTCGCGCGCCAGAAGGAACGCGCGGCGGAGCCGATCGCGAGCCTGAACGACTTGCTCTCGGTGCCGCTCGCGCTCGGCCGCAACTGGACGCCCGACGAAGTTCGCGCCGAACTCGACAACAATGCCCAGGGCATATTGGGCTATGTCGTGCGCTGGATCGATCAGGGCGTCGGCTGTTCCAAGGTGCCCGACATCCACGATATCGGGCTGATGGAAGACCGCGCCACCTTGCGCATCTCGAGCCAGGCGCTGGCCAATTGGCTGCTCCACGGCGTGTGCACGCCTGAAGAGGTCGAGGCGGCGTTCGGGCGCATGGCGGCCAAGGTCGACACGCAGAACTCAGGCGATCCCGCCTATCGTTCGTTGGTCGCCAATCCTGCCGGCGCGGCTTTCCAGGCGGCGCGCGCGCTGGTGTTCGAGGGAACTGTTCAGCCCAACGGCTATACCGAGCCCCTTCTTCATCGTTTTAGATTGCAGAAAAAAGCGTCGTGAGATCGAACTATTATAAATTGTACAAAAGAGACACTGCAATACATACCGTTGCGCGTGAGACATTACGCAAAACTTGATGCGCTTTTCTCAGACAAGAATGCGACAAGTGCTTGATCCGCGACCGATCTTGTCTGGAAATAACTTAATACGTGCAAGATAGTCCCAATTATATTAGGTGGGTCGCACCGGATTCATCCGGTGCGTTCAACCTACGTTTGGGGGTTACGGGGATGATACAGGCAATCAAGGCTGGCACGGCGATTGCCGTGCTCATTGCTGGCATCGTGGCGGCGCCGGCGATTGCGGACGCGGGCCGCAATTTCACCGTTTATAATGGCAATGCCGACGTGTCGGTGCAGCGGGTCTGGACGGCCCGCTCCGGGGAGTCGAAGGACCCCTGGCATGAGGTCGACATGAAATATGCGATCAAGCCGAAAAGCTCGTCCAACTTCACGCTCGGAACGGGCGATGTCTGCCTCTACGACATCAAGATCCAGTTCTCGGACGAGGTCACGCAGCAGTTCGACAACATCAATGTCTGCAAGGGCCAGACCGTCAACGCGACCTGACGCGACGCGATTGAAGGGGGAATGACGGCGGCGGCGGACCAGGGTTCGCCGCCGCTTTCGTTTGTGCGTGCTCGGCGGATTCAATTGCAATTTCATCAGGAGAACATATCATGAACACCTTATGCCCGAGTCGCCTGCTTCACTGAGTCGATTGCGCCGCCGTGTCGCACGCATCGAAGGCGCGCGTGTATCGGGCGGCCCGGCGCGGTTCGCCACCGGGCATGCGGCGATCGATGCCTGGCTGGGTGGCGGGCTCGCGCGCGGACGCTTGCACGAAGTGATGGCGGACGACAGCGAGGATGCCGGCAGCCTGTCGGGATTCGCCGCGATGCTGGCGCTGCGCATCGATGCAGGAAAACCTTTATTATGGCTCAGGACCGAGGCGGCGGAACGGCGAGCGGGCAAGCTTTACGCCAGCGGACTGGGTGAAATCGGCCTTCATGGCGGTGACCTCATCCTCGGACTGCTCGGCAACGACGCGGCATTGCTCAAGGCCGCGAACGACGCCGCGCGCTGTGCCGGGCTCGGCGCATTGGTGGTCGAGAGCTGGGGCGAGTCCAAACCGCTCGATTTGACCGCGACGCGCCGGCTGATGCTGGCGGCGGAGGCATCGGGCGTGACTGTCCTGCTGCTTCGCGGCGAGGCGCGCGAAAGCCCCAGCGTCGCCGATACCCGCTGGCGGGTCTCCCCTGCTCCCTCGATCGCGCTTGCCGCCGATGCGCCGGGGCCGCCCGCCTTCGACCTCGAATTGTTGCGCCGTCGCGCCGGCCCCGCCGGACGTCGCTGGCGCGTGGAGTGGAATCGTGAACGACGTGCCTTCCAGCCCCTTGATGGGCAGGCGCTATCTGGCGCTGTTCTTCCCCTGGCTGCCGGCTGAGCGCATCCGCATCACGCGCCCGCATCTGTTCGCGGGTCGTGCCGGTGCGCCTTATGCGCTGACCGAGAAGGTCAAGGGCGCGCTGCGCGTATATGCGATCGATCAGGAAGCCGCGCGGCTAGGGATCGAGCGCGGCATGACCCTGGCGGATGCCCGCGCGCGGCTGCCCGAACTCGAAGCGTTCGACCATGTCCCGCACGACGATCATTTGTGGCTCGAGCGGCTCGCCGATGGCTGCGCCCGCTATACGCCCTGGGTGATGCTCGACGCGCCCGATGGGCTGGTGCTCGATGTGACTGGTTGCGCCCATCTCATCGGCAGCGAAACGGCGCTCGCCACCGATGCGCTGGCAAGACTCGACCGGTTGGGCGTCACCGCGCAACACGCCTTTGCCGCCAATCCCGACGCCGCCCGCGCGATGGCGCGATGGCGCAGCGTCGGCGCCAATGAGGATGAAGCGGTCCGACGCTTGCCCGTCGTAGCACTCGGGCTCGAAGACGAAGCGACGACCGCTTTGAAACGCGCCGGGCTCAAGACCGTCGGCGACGTCGTGGCGCGTCCCTTGTCGGCGATCGCCGCGCGGTTCGGCAGCGATGCCGCAACCCAGGTCCGACGGATCATCGGCGAAGCGGATAGCCCGTTGACCCCGCGCATCGTCGCTCAGCCTTTGGTCGTCGAGCGGCGCTTTGCCGAACCCGTCGCGCGCACCGAATTCGCGTTGACCGTATTGGGGGAATTGATCGCCGATGCGGCTGCCCGGCTCGATCAGACGCATGAAGGCGGACGCCGGTTCGAGGCGCGCTTCTTCCGCACCGACGGGCTGGTGCAGCGGATAGCGGTCGAGACAGGCCGGCCGACCCGCGACGTGGCCGCGGTATTGCGGCTGTTCCGCGAACGGATCGAGACGCTGGCCGATCCGATCGATCCCGGCTTCGGTTTCGATCTGATCCGGCTCGACGTGCCGGTGGCGGAGCGGCTCGATGCGGCACAGTTGCGGCTCGAAGGGGGTGCGGTCGGCGAAGCCGAGCTGGCGCAATTGATCGACCGGCTGTCGACCCGGGTCGGGCGCGGACGCGTGCGCCGGTTCGCGCCACGCGACCGCCATTTGCCCGAACAGGCCGAACTGATGCTGCCTGCCACCGATCCGGTTCCGCCGGGCGACTGGCCCGAACTCGAAACCGGCGAGCCGCCGTTGCGCCCAATCCACTTGTTCGACCCACCGCAATTGATCGACTCGATAGCCAGCGAAGTCCCCGACGGCCCGCCGCGCCAATTCCGCTGGCGGCGTGTCCTGCACGACGTCGCCCGGGTCGAGGGACCCGAGCGCATCGCGACTCCCTGGTGGGGTAGCCGCCAGGCGCCGACACGCGATTATTACCGCGTCGAAGACCGCCGCGGCCGCCGCTTCTGGATCTTCCGCCATGGCTTGTACGGCGAGGTCGCCGAGCCCGGCTGGTACATTCACGGGCTGTTCGCATGAAGAGACTCGCACAAAGACACGAAGCCACGAAGAAATTTTGTTCGTGCAGAGACGTAGAGCATTGCCCCAGTCTCGCGTCAGCGAGACCTTCATTCCCCTTTGCCATTAGCGACGACGGAGCCGCTCCCGCGGCTCGATTTTTATCTCCGCGACCTCTGCGCCTCTGCGCGAACGTATTCCTTCTTCTTCGCGCCTTCGTGTCTTCGTGCGAGCAAAATTCCAGACCGGCGGACCGGTATGGCTGAGCCTGTCCACTTCGCCGAGCTCGTCGCCGCGACCAACTTCTCGTTCCTGCGCGGCGCGTCGCACCCGAGCGACATGGTCGCCGAGGCGATTGCGCTGGGCATGCGCGCCATCGGTATCGCCGACCGCAACACGGTCGCCGGCGTGGTCCGCGCGCATGTTGCGCTGAGGCAAGCGCGCGAGCAATGGAACCCCGCCTGGGCCAAAGCCAAGGCGCGGCATGAGGCCGACCGGCCGTGGGAAGACTTTCCCGACCTGCCCGATCTGCCCTCTCCCGCTCCCGATTTCCGCCTGATCGTCGGAGCGCGGCTGGTCTTTGCCGACGGCACGCCCGACATCGTCGCCTATCCCGCGACGCGATATGGCTGGGGCCGGCTGACCCGGTTGTTGTCGCTCGGCAATCGCCGCGCGACCAAGGGCGGCTGTTTGATCGGGATCGGCGACCTGATCGCGCATCATCAGGATCTGATGCTGATCGTGCTGCCCGAGAGCAGCTTCGACGAGGAGGAGAATGAGGCGCTGCCGGAAAAAAGGCGGATCGACCAGGATCAGGATCGTGGTTTCCTGCGACTAGGCGAGGATGAGGTGGAAACGACCAATGTCGTCCCTTTCCTCCCTCGTCATGCCGGCCTTGTGCCGGCATCCACAGAGCCGCAAACCCCAGGCCAAGTGGTGGAGTGGACCCCGGCACAAGGCCGGGGTGACGGGTCGCTTGAGGGCACGCTTTCCCGTCTCAAACGCGTCGTCGGTGACCGTTTATGGCTCGGCGCCTCAATGCCTCGCGCCGGCCGCGACAAGCGCCGTCTCGCCAAGCTCGCCGCTATTGCCCGCGCCGCGCGCGTCCCGCTGCTCGCAACCAACGACGCGCTCTACGCCACCCTCAAGCAACGCCCGCTGCACGATGTCGTCACCTGCATCCGCAAGGGCACGCATGTGAAGGCCGCGGGCAAGCTGCTCGAAGCCAATGCCGAACGTCATCTCAAGCCGCCGGAGGAAATGGCGCGGCTGTTTCGCGACTATCCCGAAGCGGTGGCGGAAACCGGCATCCTGCTCTCGCGCATCGGCTTCACGCTCGATCAATTGAGCTACGATTATCCCCACGAGCCCGTGCCCGCAGGCTGGGACGCACAGGAATGGCTCGAGCACCTCGTCTGGCAAACCGCGCTCGAACGCTACGACTATCGCGTCCCCGACAAGCTCTATGCGCTCCTCTACGAGGAATTCTGGCTGATCCGCGAGCGTGGTTATGCCCCCTATTTCCTGACCGTTCACGACATCGTCAATTTCGCGCGGAGCTGCGACCCGCCGATCCTGTGCCAGGGGCGCGGATCGGCGGCGAATTCGGTGGTGTGCTTCCTGCTCGGCGTGACCTCGGTCGATCCGATGCAGCACGATCTGCTGTTCTCGCGCTTCGTCTCGGCCGAGCGCGACGAGCCTCCCGATATCGATGTCGATTTCGAGCACGAGCGGCGCGAAGAAGTGATGCAATATGTCTATCGTCGCTACGGCCGTCATCGTGCCGCGATCGCCGCGACGGTGATCCATTACCGATCGCGCAGCACGGTGCGCGAGGTCGGCAAGGCGCTGGGCATGACCGAGGACGTCACCTCACGCCTCGCGAGCACCGTCTGGGGCAGCTATTCGAGCCATTTCGAGGAAGAGCGCGTGTCGCAGTCCGGGTTCGACCTGGCCAATCCCGATATCGTGCGATTGAAGTCGCTGGTCGACCAATTGCTCGAATTTCCCCGCCATCTGTCGCAGCATGTCGGCGGGTTCGTGCTGACCCAGGACCGGCTCGACGAGACGGTGCCGATCCATAATGCAGCGATGGAGGACCGCACCTTCATCGAATGGGACAAGGACGATATCGACGCGCTGCAATTGATGAAGGTCGACGTGCTCGCGCTCGGCATGCTGACCTGCATCAAGAAGGCGTTCGACCTGATCGAGGCGACCGGCGGCGAGCGGCACACGCTCGATACCATCCCGGGCGAGGTGCCGGCAGTCTATGACATGCTGTGCGAGGGCAATAGCCTGGGCCTGTTCCAGGTCGAAAGCCGCGCGCAGATGAGCATGTTGCCGCGTCTCAAGCCCCGCATCTTCTACGATCTGGTGGTGCAGGTCGCGATCGTCCGACCGGGGCCGATCCAGGGCAATATGGTCCATCCCTATCTCCGCCGCCGGTCGGGCAAGGAGAAAGTCGACTTCCCCGCCCCGTCACCGCGCTTCGGCCGCCCCGACGAGTTGGAAGAAGTGCTCGGCAAGACGATGGGCGTGCCGCTGTTCCAGGAACAGGCGATGAAGCTGGCGATCGTCGCCGCCAAATTCTCGCCGGAGGACGCCAATCGTCTGCGCCGCGCGATGGCGACGTTTCGCAATGTCGGCACGATCCATCACTTCGAGACCAAGATGGTCGAAGGCATGGTGAAGCGCGGTTACGAGCGCGACTTCGCGCAGCGCTGCTATGATCAGATCAAGGGGTTCGGCAGCTATGGCTTTCCCGAAAGCCACGCGCTGGCGTTCGCGCGCCTGGTCTATGTCTCGGCCTGGCTCAAATGCTTCCACCCGGCGGTATTCGCCTGCGCGCTGCTCAACTCGCAGCCGATGGGATTTTACGCGCCGGCGCAGATCGTCCGCGACGTGCAGGAAAAGCATGGTGTCGCGGTGCGGCCGATCGACATCAATGCGAGCGGCTGGGACAATAGCCTGGAGCGCGACGGACAGGATCTCGCGCTGCGATTGGGGTTCCGCCAGGTCGATGGTTTCCGCGAGGAATGGGCCGAACGGCTGGTCGAGGCGCGTGCCGCGGCACCTTTCACGTCGATCGAGGAACTCGCCCGTCGCGCACGCCTACCCTCGCGCGCCTTGCGGCTATTGGCCGACGCCGATGCCTGGGGATCGATCGGCCAGGGTCGGCGCGACGCCTTGTGGGAAGTGCGCCGCACCCCGTCGGACGAACTGCCGCTATTCGCCGCGGCCAGCGCACGCGAACTGGGTACGGAAGAGGATGCCGCGCTGCCGGCCATGCCGCTCAGCGAGGAAGTCGTCGCCGATTACGAACTCACCCGCCTGTCGCTCAAGGGCCATCCGATGCAATTCCTGCGGCCGATGTTCAGGTCGGAAGGCGTGCTGAGCTGCGCGGAAGTGAGCAAGGCACGCAACGGATCGCGCGCTACCGTCGCCGGCGTCGTGCTGGTCCGCCAGCGCCCCGGGACCGGCAATGCCATCTTCATCACGCTGGAGGACGAGACCGGCATCACCAACGCTTTGTTATGGGCGCGCGTGTTCGAAACGCAGCGGTTGCAAGTGATGGGATCGCGGCTGATGACGATCGAGGGCGAGGTCCAGCGCAGCGCACCAAGCGAGGGCAGCGTCGTCCATTTGATCGGCGCACGCGTGATCGATCGTACCGCCGACCTCGCCCGATTGTCCGAAGATCATGTCGCGCCGCCGCCAACCGCCCACGTGGACTTCGAACTGTCCCCCGACCCGCGCTATACCGCCGACGCGCATGGCCGCCATCCACGCAACGTACGCATCCTGCCCAAGTCGCGCGATTTCCATTGAGGCGAAGCCGCGGCTTGCCCGGTCAGCGCGTGCCCAGCACCCGCAAGCCGTAGGGCGGCAGCTCGATCGTCGCGGGATGGGCCGCACGATTGCCGCCGAGCAAGTCGACCCACCCCTGCCCCATCGCCGGCAAGGCCGGACGTACCGCAGCCGCGCCGCTATTGGCCAGGACAAGCACCTTGCGACCGTCCATGCTGCGCAGCACGCACACCGCGGCCGAACCATCGTCGCACAGCAATCGCTGATCCCCCTGGCGCAGTTCGGGCCGCGCCGCGCGCAATGCCAACAGCGTGCGGTAGAAGGTGTAGAGCGAGTCCGACTTGTCCCGCTCTTCGGCGAGCGACACACCGTCGTTGCTGCGGTTGAAGCGGTTACCCCAAGCGGTAGCGTTCCCGCGATACCAGGTCGCCGACCCCGGCGCGTCGAGGTCGGCGCTCCAGCGATAGGCCTCGCGCAAGCCGATATGCGCGCCGTCGCTCTTGACCCTGGGATCGATCCGGCCGCGCATGCCCAGTTCCTGGCCGTAATAGATCGACGGCGTGCCGCGCATCAGCAAGGTCATTGCCGCGCCGATCCGCGCCTTGCGCTGGTCGCCGCCGACCACCGACATGAAACGGTCCATGTCATGATTCTCGAGAAACAGGATGCGGCTCTTGCCCGCGGGCGCCTCCCCGCTCTCGCCCAGCGCCTTGACGATCGCCACCTTGTCCATCTTCTCGAGCGCGAAGCGCAGCGGGAAGGCGAACACCATGTCGGTGCCGCCCTTGGTCAGCCAGGCATCGCCCGCGCCCCAATCGGACTGCTCGGCGATGATCCGCACCGACGGATTGCGCGCGCGGATCGCGGTGAAGATCGGCTCCCAGAAATCGGCAAACAAATTGGTCAGGCGATGCTTGTTGTCGAGATCGTCCATCATATGGTCGATGCGGAAGCCGTCGACGCCATCGCGCAGCGAGCCGTCGCCATGCGGATCGATCCAATGGACCAGCAGCCGCGTGAAATAGCCGCGCACCGTCGGCGACTTCAGATTGACCATCGAGATGCCGGTCCAGCGCCCGTCATAGCCTGGCCAGGCGGGCACGCCGAGGAACGGCTCGGGCTCTTCGTTGCTCTTCGGCCGATCGTAGAGGATGTAAGGCCCGAACTTCGCCCCCGGGCGACCGCGCGAGCTGGTCAGCCACGGATGTCCTTCCGCGACGTACTGGAATTCCTCGTCGAGATAGACGCGCAGGCCGAGCGAATGCGCCGCGCGGATGAAGGCGAAATAGTCGGCCATCGTGCCATAAGCTGGGTCGATGCCCTCGAAATCGGTCGCGAAGTAATTGTGATAATAAGGCGACGGCTGGAGCGGGGTGAGCAGCAGCGACGTGACGCCGAGCGCCTTGAGATCGCCGAGGCTTGCGGTCAGGCCCTTGAGGTCACCGATCCGGTCGCCGTTCGAATCGCGAAAGCTGCGGAAGAAGATGTGGTAGATCACCTCATCGCGCATCGCCGCCGAGGTTGTCTTTTCCGGCGGTGCCGCCTTGGCCGGCGCCGCGAGCAGTAGCGCCGCGAACGCCAGGCCGATCGCGCGGATCACGCCTCGAACAGAACGGGATTGAGCGGGGTGTCGATCACCTGCCCCACGGCTGCGCCCGGGCACCAGCGATCCCAGTCGTCCTGTTGCTGCATGTTCTCGGGCGCCTTCAGCACCATGTCGCGGTCCATGTAGATCACCGTCATCACCGAGCGCGGATTGTGTGACCGGTTCGGCCCGGCACGGTGAAAGGTCCAGCCGAGATGAAAGCTGACCTCGCCCAGCTCGAACGGCCCGTCGACGATCGGGAAGCCGTGATGCTCCATGTCGGCGGTGATCTTCGCCTCGCTCTCGTCCGAAATGCCGAGGTCGCGCCCGAACTCGACATGCTGGCTGCCCGAGAAGAAGGCGAGCGGTCCCATGTCCTGCGGCACGGCCTGAAGCGGTACCCAAGCGGTGATCGTGCGATCACTCGCCACCGGCCAATAATATTGATCGGCATGCGCCGGCGTGATGCCGCCGCCCGGTTCCTTGTAGAGCGACTGGTCGTGATAGAGCCGGACGCCCTCGACCTGCAGCAATGCCGCAGCAATTCCCGCCAGCCGCCTGCCGAACACGAATTCGCGCGGCAGCCCGCCTTGCTCCCACAGGTTCATCACCTGGAGGAACGCTCTGTCATAGGTCGAGCGTTCTTCGAGCGGCAGCGTCTGGGTGTTGAGCGCAATGGTCTGCCCGGTGATCGCACGCCCATAATGATCGAGCGTCTCGGCATCGAACACGTTCTTCAGCCGGATGAAGCCATCGCGGGCGAACCGCGCGACCTGGTCGCCGCTGACCGGATAGGGGCTGTCGATATCCACGCTCATACGCTCATCAAGTCCCTGGGATCGAACAACGATCCTTTTCTAGCCGAGCGAACGGAAGGACGTCCACCATTTGCCTATGCTGCGCAGCATGACGCCCGGACAGCATTTTCACCCTGCCTCGGTCGATTGGAATGGCGTAACGCCTGAGCGCCATGATGTTTCGCGATGCAACTCCCGCCGATCTGCCGACGATCGTCGCGATGCTTGCCGAGGAGCAGATCGGCGGCCGCGCCGACGACCCGTCCGAGCCGCTCGATCCCGCCTATCTCGCCGCGTTCGAGGCGATCGATCGCGATCCCAACCAGCGCCTGATCGTCGCCGAATTGGACGGCGCCATTGTCGGCACGATGCAATTGAGCTGGCTTCCCGGCCTGATCAATCGCGGCGCCTGGCGCGGCCAGATCGAGGCGGTGAGGATCGCTAAAGACAAGCGCTCGCTGGGCCTCGGCGCGACGATGATCACCTGGGCGGTCGAGCGCTTCCGCGAGCGCGGCTGCTTCATGGCGCAATTGACGTCGAACAACGACCGCGTCGCCGCGCATCGTTTCTACGAACGGCTCGGCTGGAAAAAGAGCCATAGCGGGTTCAAGCTCATGCTGACGAAAGGCGACTGATGCCGGGCAAATATTTCGACGAATGGCAGATCGGCGAGACGATCGAGCATCCGCTCCGCCGCACGGTGACCGAGACCGACAATCTGCTGTGGTCGACCATGACCCACAACCCCCAGCCGCTTCATCTCGACGCCGAGGCGGCCAAGGCGAGCGAGTTCGGCCGCATCCTGGTCAACGGCACTTTCACGTTCAGCCTGATGGTCGGGATCACCGTCGCGGAGACGACGATGGGCACGCTGGTCGCAAACCTGGGCTACGACAAATTGGTCATGCCCAAGCCGGTATTCATCGGTGACACGCTGCACGCGACCAGCGAAGTGACCGAATTGCGCGACAGCAAGTCGCGGCCGAACGCCGGCCTGGTGACGTGGAAACACCGCATGCTCAACCAGCGCGACGAGGTGGTGTGCGAGTGCTTGCGGACGGCGTTGTTGTTGCGCTCGGGAAGCTGAGATGCACGAGATCGGCGAGGGCTTAGCCGAACTATTGAGTTGGATGATCTCGCCCTATGACCGCGAGGCGGGCTGGCTGCGCGTGCTTCTGACGATCTTTGGTCTGCTCGGGCTCGTCGCCCTGACTTTTTGGTTGCTGGCCCGCTAAACGCCGGGTCTCAAACCGTAAAGCTCTCCCCGCACCCGCAAGCGCCCTTGGCATTCGGATTCTCGAACACGAAACCGGCGGCGAAATCGTCCTCGACCCAGTCCATCGTCGAGCCGATCAGATAGAGCACCGACGCGCCATCGACGAAGAAGGTGCCGCCAGGCGTTTCGATCCGCTCGTCCATCGGGTTGGCGGTGGTGACATAGTCGACCGAATAGGCCAGCCCTGAACAGCCACGCTTCGGCGTCGACAGCTTCACGCCGATCGCGCCCTCCGGCGCCTTCGACATCAACTCGGCCACCCGCGCCTCGGCGCGTTCGGTCAGTATCACGGCAGCGGGGCGCTGCCTCAGGGTCGTCGCCACGTCTTCACTCCTTCTCTCCCCTCCCGTTCATGGAGGGGTCGGGGGAGGGCTTGTCACCGCTCTAGGACAACATGCCCTCCCCTAGCCCCTCCCGCGAGCGGGAGGGGAATAATTACAGCATTCCCAGTTCCAATTTCGCGTCGTCGGACATCTTTTGCGGATCCCAGGGCGGGTCCCAGACCAGATTGACATCGGCGACCGCGACTCCCGGCACGCTGCCGACCCGCAGTTCGACTTCGGCCGGCATCGATTCCGCGACCGGACAATGCGGCGTGGTCAAGGTCATCGTGACCGCGGCATGACCCTCGTTGGTCACTTCGACATTATAGATCAGCCCGAGGTCGTAGATATTGACCGGAATTTCCGGGTCGTAAATTTCCTTGAGCGCATCGACCACCGCCTCGTACAGCGCACCACCCGGCTCGCCGCCGGACAGCGGTTCGGGCTTTTGCGACAGGAACCCGGCGAGATAGTCGCGTTTCCGCTCGAACGTCTCGGCCGGCGCCTCGACGCGCGCCTTGGGCGGCGCTTCCACCGATGTCACTTCGTCCACTTCGATCTTCCGTTCTTCGTTCATCCGAAGATTCCTACCCAAAAATCCGCGTCACACGTTCGACTGCTTCGCCTAGCGCCTCGACGTCGGCCACCGACGAATAGACGCCGAAGCTCGCCCGCGCCGTCGCCGGCACGCCCAGCGCCTCCATCAACGGCTGCGCGCAATGATGCCCGGCACGGATCGCCACCTTGCTCTCGTCCAAGATGGTGGCGACGTCGTGCGGATGCACCCCCTCCACCGCGAAACTGACGATGCCGGCGGAGTCTTCCGGACCGAACAGCCGTACCGAATTGATCCGCGACAACCGCTCGCGCGCGGCCGCGACCAGCGCTGTTTCGTGGGCATGGATGCGCTCGAGGCCAACGCTCTCGACATAATCGATCGCCGCGTGCAGCCCGATCACACCGACGATATGCGGCGTCCCCGCCTCGAACCGCCCTGGTGCGGGGGCGTAGGTCGTCTTGGCGAAGGTGACGCGATCGATCATCGACCCGCCACCTTGGTACGGCGGCATCGCGTCGAGCAGATCATAGCGGCCCCACAATACGCCGATCCCGGTCGGCCCGTAGAGCTTGTGGCCGGAAAAGACGTAGAAATCGCAGCCGATGTCCGCAACGTCGACCGGCATGCGCGGCACTGCCTGGCAGCCGTCGAGCAGAATCTTGGCGCCCACCGAATGCGCAATCTCGGTCGCGCGCTTGGCATCGAGCACCGATCCCAGCACGTTCGAGACATGCCCGAGCGCGACCAGCTTGTGCGCCGGCGTGATCATCGCCGCCATCGCCTCGAGATCGATTCGGCCGTCGGCGGTCAGCGGCACGGCGTCGATCTCGACCCCGATCCGCTCGGCGACGAGCTGCCACGGCACGATGTTGGAATGGTGTTCGAGCACCGACAACAGGATGCGGTCGCCCGCCTTGAGCTGCTCGCCCGCCCAGCTGTGCGCGACCAGATTGATCGCCTCGGTCGCGCCGCGGACGAAGACGATTTCCTCGGGCTTGCCGTTGATGAACTCCGCGACCCGCTTGCGCGCCGCTTCATAGGCGAGCGTCATGTCGGCCGAGCGCTGATACACGCCGCGATGCACCGCGGCATAGTCCTGGGCGTACCCGCGCTCGATCGCGTCGATCACCATGCGCGGTTTCTGCGCTGAGACGGCGCTGTCGAGATAATGCCAGCCCGCCGGAATGGCAGGGAAGTCCGCGACGACGTCGAGGGGCGCTAGATTCCCTCTCCCGTCGGGAGAGGGAGGGAGCGCCGAAGGCGCGGAAGGGTGAGGGCAGGCCTGAGCGTCCATCACCTGCCCTCACCCTTCCCACTCGGCTGCGCCGAGCGGGCCCCTTCCCTCTCCCGCTGGGAGAGGGAGCTATCAAGCATCCGCTCCAGCGCAGTCCGCGCCGCTGCTTCGACCCGCATCCGTTCGCCTTCGTCGGCGATATCGTCGAACACGCTGCCGACGAATGCCCTCAACAACAGCTTCTTCGCATCGGCCGGCGCGATCCCGCGGCTTTCGAGATAGAACAGCGCTTGTCCGTCCAACTCGCCTACCGTCGCGCCATGCGCGCACTTCACGTCGTCGGCGAAAATCTCCAGCTCGGGCTTGGCGTTGGCGGTCGCGGTCCGCGCGAGCAGCATCGCCTTCACCGACTGACTGGCATCGGTCTTCTGCGCATCGCGGGCGACCGCGACCTTGCCGAGATAGCTGCCGGTCGCCTTGCCGCCGAGTACCGAGCGCACGACCTGGTTCGAGGTCGCGTTGGGCTCGATATGGTTGAGTGTGGTGACGATCTCCAGCGTCTGCTCACCACCGCCGAGCATCGCCGCACCGAGCTCGAAATGTGCGCCGTCGTGCAAGGTCACGTCGATCGATACGCGCCCGAGCTTGCCGCCGATATTGAGCACGTGGAAGGTCGCCCGCGCGCCCTTTTCGAGCACGATCGCGATCTCCTTGATCGCCACCGATCCGGGCGGCGAATCCTGCACCACGACACGCGCAATCTCCTCGCCGGCGGCGACGCGGATCGCCTCGGGCGGATTGAGCGGCCATGCCTCGGCCAGCGCGTCGAGGTCGCTATAGCGCCATGCCTCATCGCGGCGGGTGGGAAGAGCGAGCAACGTCATGAATTTGACTCGCACGAAGACACAAAGGCGCGAAGCGCACTCACCTTCTTCGTGGCTTGGTGTCTTTGTGCGATCAAAAACGTAGAGGCGCCTGCGCCGCGGAGCTTTGTCATGCCGCCACCGCCCCATAGCCTTCGCGCTCGAGTTCAAGTGCGAGTTCAGCCCCGCCCGTCCGCGTGATCCGGCCGCCCTCAAGCACGTGGACGAAGTCGGGCTTCACATAATCGAGCAGCCGCTGATAATGCGTGATCAGCACCACTGCCTTATCGGGCGCGCGCATGATGCGGTTGATGCCGTCGCCGACGACGCGCAGCGCGTCGATGTCGAGCCCGCTGTCGGTTTCGTCGAGGATCGCCAGCCTGGGCGCGATGATCCCCATCTGCACCATCTCGTTGCGCTTCTTCTCGCCGCCCGAAAAGCCGACATTGACCGGGCGCTTGAGCATCTCGGCGTCCATCGACAGCGTCGCCGCCTCTGCACGCGCCAGCTTGAGGAAATCGCCGCCCGACAACGGCCCCTCGCCACGCGCGCGGCGCTGGCTGTTGAGTGCCTCGCGCAGGAACTGGACGTTCGACACGCCGGGAATCTCGACCGGATATTGGAAGCCGAGGAACAGCCCGGCGGCGGCACGCTCGTGCGGCGCCATTTCGAGCAAATCCTCGCCGTCGAAGGTCACCGAACCCTCGGTCACCTCATAACCGGGCCGCCCGCCGAGCACATAACCCAGCGTCGACTTGCCCGCACCGTTCGGCCCCATGATCGCATGCACTTCGCCCGCGTTCACGCTAAGCGAAAGGCCCTTGAGGATCGGCTTGCCGTCTATTTCGGTATGGAGATTGTTTATTCTAAGCATCTTATTCAACCTGCGAAGTGAGTTGATCTACAGCCAAAGAAACGGTCAACTTCGCGTTTTCGATTGCCGCGTTAGTAATCATCCAGAAAATTTGATCATTTATTTCCTGTTGGCTGACGGCATTCCGCTGCCAATCAAGATATTGATGAAGAGAGTCTTCGACAGTCCTCAAATGACGATAAGTCCCGTCGAGATGCCCATAAGCCTTGTTTAAGCCGGGGAATGAGAGAAACTGATCTCTCGCCTCCGCAACATCGGCGGCAATCCCATCTATGCTCAGCCAGAGTTTCGTCAGAGCTTCGCGATTATCGCTCATCCGACACTCCCCTCCAACGAAATCCCCAGCAGCTTCTGCGCCTCGACCGCGAATTCCATCGGCAGTTGCTGCAGCACTTCGCGCGCGAAGCCGTTGACGATCAACGCCACCGCCGCTTCCTGGTCGAGCCCGCGTTGCATCGCGTAGAACAATTGGTCCTCGCTAATCTTCGAGGTCGTCGCTTCATGCTCGATCTGCGCCGAGGGGTTGCGCACCTCGATATAGGGCACGGTATGAGCGCCGCATTCGGAGCCGAGCAGCAGGCTGTCGCACTGGGTGAAGTTGCGCACGCCTTCCGCGGTCGGAGCGACGCGCACCAGCCCGCGATAGGTATTGTTCGACCGCCCGGCGCTGATCCCCTTCGACACGATGGTCGAGCGCGACCCCTTGCCGAGATGGATCATCTTGGTGCCGGTGTCGGCCTGCTGGCGGTTGTTGGTCACCGCGACCGAATAGAATTCGCCGACCGAATTCTCGCCCGCCAGCACGCAACTGGGATATTTCCAGGTGATCGCCGACCCGGTCTCGACCTGGGTCCACGACACCTTGCTGTTCTTGCCCTGGCACAGCGCGCGCTTGGTGACGAAATTGTAGATCCCGCCCAGGCCATTCTCGTCGCCCGGATACCAGTTCTGGACCGTCGAATATTTGATCTCGGCATCGTCGAGCGCGACTAGTTCGACCACCGCGGCGTGGAGCTGGTTCTCGTCGCGCATCGGCGCGGTGCAGCCCTCTAGATACGAGACGTACGCGCCCTTGTCGGCGACGATCAGGGTGCGCTCGAACTGGCCGGTATTCTCGGCATTGATGCGAAAATAGGTCGACAGCTCCATCGGGCAGCGCACGCCCTCGGGCACGTAGACGAAGGTGCCGTCGGAAAAGACCGCGCTATTGAGCGTCGCGAAATAATTGTCGTGTTGGGGCACTACCTTGCCCAGCCACTTCTTCACCAGCTCGGGATATTCGCGGATCGCCTCGCTGATCGACAAGAAGATGACACCAGCCGCCTTCAGCTCCGCGCGGAACGTCGTCGCGACCGAGACGCTGTCGAACACTGCGTCAACCGCGATCTTGCGCGCGCCCTCGACCCCGGCGAGCACCTTCTGCTCCTCGATCGGAATGCCGAGCTTCTCATAGGTCCGCCGAATCTCGGGATCGAGATCGTCGAGGCTCGCGATCGTCTTCTTCGCCTTGGGCTCGGCGTAATAATAGGCGTCCTGATAATCGATCGGCGCGATGTCGAGTTTGGCCCAGTCGGGCGCTTCCATCGTCTGCCACAGCCGGAACGCCTTCAGCCGCCAGTCGAGCATCCATTCGGGCTCGTTCTTCTTGGCCGAGATGTAGCGGACGGTGTCTTCGCTCAGCCCCTTGGGCGCGAACTCCTGCTCGACGTCCGAGGCGAAGCCCCACTCATATTTCTTGTTCGCGGCGGCCAGCGCCTCTGCGTTCTTCGTCGCCATCAGAAATCCCCGGCCGCACAGCGGCCATCTAGAATCTTTGTGCCTTTGTGTCTTTGTGCGAGAAAAATAGACTCGCACGGAGACACGAAGCCACGAAGGAAGAGTGTTTTCGCCGCGCGCAGCATCAGGCCTGAACCTCCAGCGCAGGAGCAGCGGACAGGCTCGCGAGGCTCACGCCGGCCAGCACACCGCGGACGGCGCCATTGACGGCATTCCAGTGCGGCTTCACGCGGCAGCTTTCCTCGACACAGCAATCGTGCGCGCCATGTTCGACGCACGCGGTCATCGCGATCGGCCCCTCGATCGCCTCAACGATGTCCGCCAGACTGATCGCCGCGGGCGGGCGCGACAGGCGGAACCCGCCGCCAGTGCCACGCTGGCTCTCGATAAGCCCGGCAGACGACAGCTTGCTCACCAATTTCTGTACGGTCGGCAGCGGCAAGCCAGTTTCTTCGGCCAAGCAGGTCGCGTTGAGACGCCCCACCCCGCCGCAATGGCGCGCAGCGGCGGACATCATCACCACGGCATAATCGGCCAGGCTGGAAAGACGCATTGTTGCGAACGACTCTCAAATCAGACCAAATCGATCCGATTGCCATGTGGGCGTGAGAGGGGGCTGCGTCAACCTGCTAAATTCCCTAAATCCCTCTCCCGTCGGGAGAGGGAGGGAGCGGCGAAGCCGCGGAAGGGTGAGGGCAGGTTTGGGAGGTCCATTACCTGCCCTCACCCTTCCCACTCCCGATGGGAGAGGGAGATTATGTACTCGTGATCAGCGGCCTCACCAGCCCCGACATCGCCAGCCGCTGCTGCACCGTGATCTCCGCCAGCGCGGTCGGGCGATCGCGGATTTGCTTCGGCGTCAGGCCAGTGAATTGCTTCACTTCACGGATCAAGTGCGACTGGTCGTAGAAACCGCGGCCGACCGCGTCATCGAAGCTGATGTCGCCGCGGCACATTGCGACCGCCGCGCGTAGCGCACGATATTTGCGCGCCAGCAACTTCGGCGGCGCGCCGTAAAGTGTATTGCACTTGCGTTCGACCTGCCGGCGCGACAGCCCGGTGACCGCGATCAGGTCATCGATGTCGGGGGACGTGTTGCCTTCCAGCCATGCGTCCACCTGATGCGCGAAACTGACCGATTCCCGTGTCGCCCTGCACGTGAGTTCGCGGACCAGCGCCTCCGCGATCAGCACGCGTTCGTCCATATTCTCGGTATTCGCGATCGCCCGAAACGCGGCTTCGGCACGCGGGCGCAGGTTTGGCCCGACTTCCATTGCATCGTCGAGCATGTCCGACGCGTCGCCGCCGAGCATCGCAGCCCACCCAGCCGGCGTGATGCCGAACCCGAATAGCCGCACCGGCCCTTCTACGCGGCACTTGGTCGCGCCGCTGGTGGGGCCGACGACATGGATCGGATGGGCATATTTCTCCCCGCTCGGGAAATAATAACACGCGAAGCCAGGGCTCAGGCGAAAGCGGAATTGGGCATAGTCAGCCCGCTCCATATCTTCGAACCACGGCATGTCGGCGCGAAAATTATAGAATAATGTTACATGATCCGCGAGGTCGGGTGAAGGAACCCGATAATCGAGTTGGATATCCGACACGAAAGTTGCGCCCCTGTGTTTTTCTTTCGTAGCCCGTTTTTTATATCATTCCGGACGGAATCGCCACCCAAAATGAGTATATCGTCGGTTTGGCTTAACATAAGAAAGCGGCCCGATTTTCTTTCGAAAACCGGGCCGTCAAGGGAAAGAACCCCCTCCCAGGGGCCCTTCGGGTCGCATGCTTGTCCTAGGCCCTTCGTTCCCGAGTCGTATTGGATGGATTCGCCGTGTGGTGAATTTAGACCGTTTCCGTAACGTAAGGGGCTTTGACCCTCGCAGCGTGTCCTGCCATGGCCGCGCTCATGGCCTTTCTTGCTCGCCCATTGCTGTTCGCGATCGATGCCGAACGCGCGCATGGCCTGACCATCGATATGCTCGCGGCTTGGGGAGTGGTCGGAACACCGCTCGCCGCGCGGCCGCCGTCGTTGCCGGTCACCGTGGCTGGGCTGACCTTTCCTAATCCGCTCGGTCTAGCCGCCGGCGCCGACAAGGACGGGCGAGCGATCGCCGGTTTTTTCGGCCTCGGCTTCGGCGCAGTCGAGATTGGTACGCTGACGCCGCTGCCGCAAGCGGGCAATCCCAAACCGCGGCTGTTTCGTCTCGTTCCTGATCGGGCGGTGATCAACCGAATGGGGTTCAATAATGGCGGGTTGGCCGCCGCGCTGCCGCGTGCACGATCCGCGAGGCGCACCGGCATGCTCGGCATCAATGTCGGCGCCAACAAGGACGCCGCCGATCGCATCGCCGATTACGAGAACGGGGTGGCGGCCGCCGCGCCCATCGCCGATTATGTCACGATCAATATCAGCTCGCCCAACACGCCGGGCCTGCGCGACCTGCAGCACGGCCCCGCGCTGACCGACTTGCTTGCCCGCGCCGCCGCGGCGCGCGGGACGACGCCACTGTTCCTCAAGGTCGCGCCCGATCAGGAACCTGCGCAAATCGACGAAATCGCCCGCGCCGCGATCCATGCCGGAATCGACGCGCTGATCGTCGGCAACACCACCGTCAGCCGCCCCTTATTGTCCTCCCCCACCGCGGACGAAAGCGGTGGGCTCTCGGGCGCGCCGCTCGCGACGCTCGCCGCGCAACGACTGCGCGATTTTAGGGCGGCGACCGGCGGCGCGCTGCCGCTCGTCGCGGTCGGCGGGATCGACAGCGGCGCCGAAGCCTATGCGCGCATCCGCGCCGGGGCGAGCTTGGTGCAGCTCTATACCGGCCTCGTCTTTGGCGGGCCGGCGCTGCCGAGACGCATCGTACGGGATCTCGACACCCTGATGCGACGCGATGGGTTCGTGCAGATCGCAGAAGCCATCGGAGCGAGTTGACGGCGTCGGCCAACAACGGAGAAACACATGGCAACCTTGTCGATCATCCACCTCCTCATCTTCGCGCTCATCTTCACGGTCATCCTGCTCGCGCCGATCGCAGTCATCTTGGGGCTGATCTTCGCGCTGCGCCGTAACCGACGTCTATAGGTCGCGCCACCGCAACGCCTTGTCTCCCATTCCCATGCCGTTAGGGTCTCCCGCCATGAAGAAGCTGATCGTCGCTGCCGCCATTGTCCTCTCCACCATGGCGGCATCGGGATCCGCCCGACAGCCCGCGCGGGTCGCCAAGGTCGCCCAGCCCGCCGCGACCGGCATGGTCAGCGCTGCCGATCCACGCGCTGCGGCAGCCGGAGTCGAAATCCTCAACGCTGGCGGCAGCGCGACGGACGCGGCGATCGCAACCATGCTCGCGCTCAACGTCGTCGAGCCGCAAAGCTCCGGGATGGGCGGCGGCACGTTCTTCGTTCGCCATGACGCGGCGAACGGCAAGATCAACACGATCGACGGGCGGGAGGCGGCGCCAATGGCCGCCGACAGCAAGTGGTTCTTCGACGCCAACGGCAAGCCGCTGTCTCACTTCGCGGCAGTCCCCGGCGGGCGCAGCGTCGGCGTGCCCGGCCAGCTTCGCGTGATGGCACTGGCGCATGCGCAATCGGGCAAGCTGCCCTGGGCGCGGCTGTTCCAGCCAGCGATACGACTGGCGCGCGATGGCTTTCAGGCGTCGCCGCGGCTCGCCAACGCGCTGACCCAATATGCCGCGCACATGGATTCGAACGCGCGCGCGATCTTCATGGATGCGTCGGGCAAGCCGTGGCCGGCGGGCACGGTCATCAAGAACCCCAAACAGGCCGAGTTGTTCGATCGCGTCGCTCGCCTCGGGCCTAGCGCCTTCTATACCGGCGGCACCGCCCAACGGCTGGTCGCGACGGTCAATAACGCCCAGCGCAATCCGTCCAAGATGACCGTCAGCGACATCGGCAGCTATCGCGCCAAGCCGCGCGCCCCGTTGTGCGGCACCTATCGCGTCTACCGCATCTGCGGCATGGGCCCGCCGTCGTCGGGCGGGTTCACCGTGCTGATGATCCTGAAGCAGCTCGAGCGCTTCGACATGGCGAAGCTGGGCAAGGATTCGCCGGTCGCCTGGCATCTGTTCGCCGAAAGCTCGCGCCTCGCTTACGCCGACCGCGACATGTATGTCGGCGATCCCGATTTCGTCAGCGTGCCGCTCGCCGGCCTGCTGAGCCGCAATTACATCACCTCGCGCTCGGCATTGATCTCTCCCGACAAGTCGATCGCCGACGTTGCACCGGGCACTCCACCAGGCGCCCCGCCGCGCAAGCGAGTGCCGCCGAGCGAGACTCCCGGCACCACCGACCTCGTCGTCACCGACAAGGCCGGCAACGTCGTCGAAGTCACCACGACGATCGAGGGGCCGTGGGGATCGGGGCTGTCGGTCGACGGCATCATGCTCAACAACGAGCTGACCGATTTCGACATCGTCCCCGACAAGGACGGTTATCTCGTCGCCAACCGCGTCGGCCCCGGCAAGCGCCCGCGCAGCTCGATGGCGCCGACCATCGTCTATGGCCCCGACGGCAAGGTTCGGCTGGCGATCGGCGCCGCCGGCGGATCGACGATCATCGCCCAGGTGGCGAAGGCGATCGTCGCGGTGGTCGACTGGAAGATGAGCGCGCAGGACGCGATCGGCCTCGGGCTTGTCTATGCACCCGGCCAGACGGCGGTCGCCGAATCGGGCACGCAGGCCGAGGCGATGGCGCCGCAACTGCGCGCGCTGGGCGAGAAGATCATGGTCTCTCCGCTCGGGCTCAAGGCCAATGCGATCGAGCGCGTCGGCGGCAAATGGGTCGGTGCCGCCGATCCGCGCAGCGAAGGTGTCGCGATGGGACAGGACGGCAAGGTCACCGTGATCAGGCGGATGGGGATGGCGCCCAACCGCCCATCCGAATAACGTCGGCCTAAATGGCGCAGCCGAAAGCGGCGCGTCGTAAGGGAGAGACCGGATGCGGCAGATCGAGAAATTCCCCAACCTGGTCGCGATGTTCTTTACCCGCGCCCGGGCCGGGGGCGACCAGCCGTTTCTGTGGCACAAGCAAGGCGACTCCTGGACCCCGCTCAGCTGGGTGGAGACGGCGCGGCAAGTCGCCAGCCTGGCAACAGCGCTGAAGGCGATCGGGCTGCAGCCCGGCGACCGCGTCATGCTGGTCAGCGAGAACCGTCCCGAATGGTGTATCAGCGATCTGGCGATCATGGCCGCCGGCTGCGTGACGGTGCCGACCTACATCACCAATACCGAACGCGACCACAGCCATATCATCGAGAATTCGGGCGCGCGTGCGATCATCGTCTCGACCGCCAAGCTCGCCCGCCCGCTGCTCCCCGCCGCCGCCCGCGCCAGCGAGGCCAAGATCGTCATCGGGCTGGAGGAGTTGCGCATCGGCCAGACCGATCTGGTCTATCATAATTGGTCGAAGCTGATCGCCGACCATCCGGCGCAACTCGACGACTTGCCGATCACCGCGAACCGCGATGATCTCGCCTGCATCATCTACACCTCAGGCACCGGCGGCGCGCCGCGCGGCGTGCGGCAGCATCACGGCGCGATCCTGCACAATGTCGAGGCGTGCTGCACGCTGATCGCCGAGGATTTCGGCTGGGAGGACGAAGTGTTCCTCTCCTTCCTCCCCCTTTCCCATGCCTATGAGCATACCGGCGGCCAGCATTTCCCGATCGGGCTCGGCGCGCAGATTTACTATGCGGAAGGGTTGGACAAGCTCGCCAGCAATATCGAGGAAGTTCGTCCGACGATCATGGTTGTGGTGCCGCGCCTGTTCGAGGTGCTGCGGACGCGCATCTCCAAGGCGGTCGAGAAACAGGGCGCCGTGTCCAATTACCTGCTCAGCCGCGCGGTCTCGATCGGCGGCAAGAAGGCCGCGGGCGGCGTGCCGTTCTACGACCAGCCGATGAACCTGATCGTGAAATCGCTATTGATGCCCAAGATCGCCAAGCGCTTTGGCGGGCGGATCAAGGCGATGGTATCGGGCGGCGCGCCGCTCAATCCCGAAATCGGCATCTTCTTCCAATCGCTCGGCCTGACCTTCCTGCAAGGCTATGGCCAGACCGAGGCGGCGCCGGTCATTTCGTGCAACCGCCCGCGCGCCGGCCTCAAGATGGACACGGTCGGCCCGCCGCTCGACGGGGTCGAGGTCCGGATCGCCGAGGATGGCGAGATCCTGGTCCGCGGCGAACTGGTCATGCACGGTTATTGGCGCAATCCCGAAGAAACCGCGCGCGTGCTCAAGGACGGCTGGCTGCATACCGGCGACATCGGGATGATCGACGACAAGGGCCGGATCAAGATCACCGACCGCAAGAAGGACCTGATCATCAACGACAAGGGTGACAATGTGTCGCCGCAAAAGGTCGAGGGCATGTTGACGCTGCAGCCCGAGATCGGTCAGGCGATGATCGCCGGCGACCGGCGGCCCTATATGGTCGCGGTACTGGTGCCCGATCCCGAATGGACCCAGGAATGGTGCGCCAGGACCGGGGCCGCGTGCAATTCGAAGGCGCTTGCAGACGATCTCGACTATCGCGCCGCGCTGCTCGCCGCGGTCGAGCGGGTCAACAAGGACTTGTCGGTGGTCGAGCGCGTCCGCCGCTTCATCCTGGCCGACGAACCGTTCACGATCGAGAACCAGCAGATGACGCCCAGCTTGAAGATCCGGCGTCATGTGTTGAAGGAGGTGTACGGCCCGCGATTGGACGCGCTCTACAAAGGGTAATTCCCCTCCCGTTTACGCGCGTGAGGTCGGCCATGCCCCCGGCATGGCCTGAAGAGCGCGGGGCGCTCTTCACCTCACGCGGGGCTAGGGGAGGGCATGTCCCGTCAAGACAAAGGGTCTATCGACTCTTCAGAACGCGCCTTCAGCTCGACCCGTTCACCACCGGGATCAGCTCATAGATGTCGAGCATCTGGTCGCCCTGCCCGTCATTCTTGACGAGCGCCATCCGCCAGCGGAACGGCGCGATGCGCTCGATTACGGCGGCGACGTCGCGTTGACGTACTTGCCCATATGGCGGGGCCGACGGCGCCTGCTGCGGACGCAGCGTGCCCAGGAAGATCAGGCGCTTGTCCTTATCGTCGTCGAACAACCAGCCACCGGGTAATTGCGTACCGGTCTGCTTGGTGAAGCTCTGCTTTCCGTCGACCATGGCGATATAGCAGAAATCGGACTTGTAGCTGACCACACCGCGCCGGCCGCCAATCCTTACCAGCCTGCACTGATAGGATCCTGGCGAGAGCGCGGGCGCGTCGAGCGCCGACTTTGGATCGAGCAACGGCCTTTCCGCGGCGACGCGCGCCCGGGCACCCGCCGGCACCGCCGCCAGCATGCGCTGCATGCGATCGCCCAGACCCTCGATCCGCGCCTGATCGTCGGCCGTCGCGGTCGCCCGCCAGCCGGTCGGCTGTTCGACGGGGGCACCGGCGGCGACGGTCACCACTGCCTTCGGGCCCGTTGTGCATCCGGCCAGGGCGACGCCAAGCGTCGCCACTCCGACCAAGAACCAGCGCATCTCTGCCCCCTTCTCTTCGGCTAAATAACTTGTTTTCAGAATGTTGCCTAAAGGTGACCGGAGATAGTTAACAAAAGGTTAAAATCTGCGGTGGAACGCTGGCATCAAAGCGGTTGACCGCACCCGGCGCACGATCCGCCGATGCCTGTTACAAGCATACCACCTTGTTACTTTTGATGACACCAGTAACGACCCTAATCCGCTACGCACGGTTTGGGCCGGCGCGCCCGACGGCAAGCGCCCGGACTCGGGCCCCTTGGCTATTCGCGCAGCAGTGGCGACAGCGCCTTCATTCGCTTCTCCCGTCCGGCGAGCACTCGGCCGGACAGGAGATCTTGGTCATTGCGGAATGTCCCGGATGAGGCCGTCAACCGATGAGGAAGGCGTATGCCGAGCTTCCGTCAGCACTCATCGCCCCCGATCCGCGATCGCGGCCGCGCTTGGGCGGTGAGTGGCCGGCCGGTGTCCGCGAACGCCTTTTGCAGCTTCCTATTGCGCCCCGCCCGCGACGCTCAGCCCTGCCTTCGCCGCCACCGCCTTGGGCACCACTTCCATCGTCCAGTCCCGGTCCGGCCGTAGATACTTGGCCGCCACTGCCTGGAGATCGGCGGCGGTCACGTTCTGATAATCCAGCAGGATGCTGCGCGCCGAGGCGATCTTGCGCGGATCATAGGCCGCGCCCGACAACAGGTTGAGCCAGAAGGTATTCCCGGTCGAGGCCCGCATGACATATTGCTGCATCGGCGTCTTCGCCCGCTGCAGTTCGTCGTCGCTGATCGGGTTCTTGACCAGGTCGGTCGCGATCTCACGCGACAGGCGGAAGAAGAGGTCGGTCTTGTCGGGCGGCACCTGGCCTATCGCCATGATCCGCCCGCCGCTCGCGGCGCCGTCGGGCCAACTCGACCCGACGCTGGGCGAATAGCTCGCGCCCGCTTCGGTGCGCAGCCGGTCGTACAGCCGGTCGCTGAACACCTGCGCCAGCACGTCGAGCTTGCGGCTTTCGGGAACGCCCTCGACACCGCCGCCGGTCGGCCAGGCGATCAGCGCGACCGCCTGATTCTCCTGGCCCGAATGCGTCCGCACGATCGGCGTCGCATTATGCTCGGGGAATTTGATCGGCGGCGCGGCGGCGGCGGGTGCCGCGCGCGGCTTCAGGGCGCCGAAGGTCGCCGCGACGGCAGCGATCGCCTCGTCGCCCTTGACGTCGCCGAACACTTCCACCTCGATCGGGCCCGATGCCAGGATCGGCTGCCAGAAGGTGCGGAACTGCGCCGGGGTCAACGCCGATACGGTCGCCGCGGGCGGAATCCCCCAGCGTGGATCCTTGTCGTGCAGGAACCATTCGAGGTCGCGGCTGAGCACGCCGTCGGGCGAGGAATCGAGTCCCGGATAGCCCGCCAGCATCACTGCCTTGGCGCGTGCCAGCGGCGCGGGATCCCAGCCGGGTGTACTCAATTTGTCGGCGAACAGCCGCAGCTGATCCTTGTAATCCTGCGGCGAGGTGACGCCGGCGAGCGTGAAGGCATCGTCGTCGATTCCGAAATCGAAGCCGAGCCGCCGGCCCGTCGCCAACTGGTCGAGTTGTTCCTGGCCCAATTTGCCGATTCCGCTCGGCACCAGCGCCATATCGCCTGCCCAGGCCGGCGTGCGGTGGTCGGACGGGATGGCGTTATATCCGCCGCCCCAGCGTACGCGGACATAGACGCGGTTGGTCTCGCTCGAATTGACGAACAGCAGCAGGCGCACGCCATTGGCGAACACGACCTTCTGCATCTCGAGATCGGGGATGCTCTCGGTGCTGACGACCTTGCCCGGCGCGCCCAGCGGCGGCAGCTTGGAGAAGTCGATCGCGGCCAGCGCGGTGCGCTTGGGCGCCAGCTTCGACACATCGGCGTCGAGCGCGGCGGCCAGCTTGGTTGCCGCTGCCGGATCGGCGGCCGGCGTGGTGATGAAGGCGCGGGTCGCATCGCCCTGGAACACGCGCTTGGTCGACGCCAGGATCGATGCCGGCGTGAACATGCCCTTGGCGCGCGCGTCGGTCAGGATCTTGTACGACACGTCGGGCGCCGCGACCGTCTCGCGGATGTCGAGCGCCTGGACCATATTGTCGGCCTGCGCCGACCCTGCCTCGACCCGCGAGGTATCGACGCCATTCTTCATCGCGGCATCATATTCGGCGAGTTCGCGAGTGAGTTCGGCCTGGCTCGGTGGATTGGCCTGGGCATCGGCGATCACCGCGCGCACGTCTTTCAGCGCCTGTTCCCAGTTGTTGCCGACCGGCACGATGTTGACGAACGTGCCGTTGACCGAGCGCGACACGTCGTCGAGGCTGACTTGCGCCTGGAGGAAGCTACCCCCGGCGCGGGCGCGCGATTCCAGCCGGCGATTGATGATCTGAATCGCGATCAGGTCGACCAGGCGCTTCTGGTTGAACAGAATCAGGTCGTTGTTGAAATGCCAGGGACGCAGCACCGCCATCGACACCAGGGTCGGCAGGCCGGGCTCGACCAGCGTGCCGGTGGTCGGCTGCTTGGTCGCCGGGGTGCCGAAATCGGGGTCGGCCGGATTCGGGCCCTTACCCTTCCAGCTCGAGAAATTCTTGTCGACCAGAGTCTCGAACACCAGCGGATCGACATCGCCCGAGATGATCACGACGGCCCGCTCGGGCCGGTACCATTTGTCGTGGAACGCCCGCAAGCTGGCGGCAGTGGCCGCCTCCAGCGTCTTGGTGGTGCCGATCGGCGAGCGCGTCGCGAACGGCTGCCCGGCGAAAATCGTCGCGCGCTGGGCATCGCCGAAGCGAACCTGCGGCCCCGGCGCCTCGCGCTGCTCTGCCATCACTACCGGCCGCTCCGAATTGACCACCTTGTCGTCGAAGCTCGGCGCTTCCATCATCCCCGACAGGATCTTCAGGCTCTCGTCGACTGAGGCGGGCGTGGCGGACGGCAGATCGAGCTTGAACACCGTCTGGGTGAACGTGGTCTGCGCATTGGTGTCGCTGCCGAAGGTCGCGCCCAGCCGCTGCCAGGTGCGCTTCGCCTCATTGTCGGCGACATATTGGCTGCCGCGGAACACCAGATGCTCCATGAAATGGGCATAGCCCTGTTCGCTGTCGTCCTCGTACAGCGAGCCCGCATCGATGCGTACGCGGATCGACACCTGGCCGGGCGGCACGCCATTCTTGCGTACCGCATAGCGCAAGCCGTTGGGCAAGGTCCCGAAATGCCATTCGGCATCCGGGGTAATATCGCTGCCCTTGAACAGCCAGGGCGAGCGATCGACTTCCGGACGGACAGCAAGCGGCGCCGGCGCAGTCGGAGCTGTGTGCTGGGCGATCGCCGGGAGCGACATCCCGAGAGCAATGGTGACGAGGACGGCGAGACGCGGAACGCGGAACGTAATGGCCATGTCGCCTGTGTAGGGCGTCGTCCGGCGAGCGGCAACCGCCCTCGCCTCAATAGTAAAAGGTCATATCCTGCCCCTTGTGTCGCCACTTTTTCGACCCAGATCGGGGCTAGCGGCAATTGTGCGCTGCCGCATCGGTGTAGCGTGTTCGACATTTTTTGGCTCGATCGGCCCTCTGCGACATCTGGTGCCGGTCCCGTTGGACGATGAAGAGGCTTTGTGAGCGTCGATCAGCAGCTGGAGCCGCCAGTATTGCGGCAGAAATCGGGCAACGTCGCCGAAGGCAGCGTGCCCAACATGACCGTGATATCGGGCACGCCCCAGTCCGATGGCGCGCCGATCGGCGGCAAGGCCGAGAAGCGGCCGTTCATCATCCGCTATGGCAAGCATTTGCGCGGGTTCTTCGACCGGATGATCGCCTCGTCGTCACTGGTGCCGAACGACCCGGTGCTCGACGTCCGCGACTTCCCCTGGACCCAGCATCTGCGCGACAATTGGCAAGCGATCCGCGACGAGATGCTCGACGCGGCGATGGGCGACAAATCACCCTCGCTGTCGAGCATTTCGCCCGACCATCGCGCGATCGCCCCGGTCAACAAGTGGCGCAGTTTCTTCTTGTGGGGGTACGGTTATCGGATCGACGAGAATATCGAGCGCTGTCCGACGACCACCGCGACCGTCGCGAAGATTCCCAACCTCAACAGCGCGTTCTTTTCGATCCTCGCGCCGGGCACCCACATCCCGGCGCATCGCGGCGTGACCAAGGGGCTGATCACGTGCCACCTCGGCCTGATCGTGCCCAGGGACGGCGACGTCCGGATGCGCGTCGACGACCGTATCGTGCGCTGGGCCGAGGGCGAGACCCTGGTGTTCGACGACACCTATGATCACGAAGTGTGGAACGACACCGACAATATCCGTGTCGTCCTGCTCATCCAGATCAAGCGCCCGCTGCGCAACCCCGGCAAGTGGATCGCCGACACGTTCCTCAACGTCGTCCGCCGCTCGGCCTTCGTCCAGGAAGCGCGCGATAACGTGATGGCCTGGAACGACGCTGTGAAACAGCTCGACGTCTGAGCGTTTCGCGCGCCTGGCAGGCGGCGGTGAACGACCGAACGCCAATAGGGATAGCCCGCCCATGGCAACAATAGGTTTCCCCATCGGCGCTTGATCCGGAGCACCTTACGGCCCACATCATGAATATGCTGATCGAAACCGAAGCCACGCCCAATCCGGCGACCCTAAAGTTCCTGCCCGGCCGGACCGTGATGGACGCGGGTACGCGCGACTTTGCGACACCTGAAGAGGCTGACGCGTCGCCGCTCGCCGAGGCGCTGTTCAACCTGGGCGATGTCACCGGAGTGTTCTTCGGCCGCGATTTCGTTTCGGTCACGGCGGGTCCGGGTGTCGACTGGCCGGGACTGAAGCCCGACGTGCTGGCGATCCTGCTCGACCATTTCTCTGCCGGCATGCCACTGTTCAAGCCGGCGTCCGCGGCTGGTATCAGCGTTCCTGGAGACGATGCGGGCCTGAACGACGATCCCGCCGATGCCGAGATCGTCGCGCAGATCCGCGAACTGATCGATACGCGCGTCCGCCCTGCCGTCGCGAATGACGGCGGCGACATCATCTATCAGGGGTTCGAGAAGGGGAAGGTATTCCTGCGCATGCAGGGCGCGTGCTCAGGCTGTCCGTCCTCGACCGCGACACTCAAGAACGGCATCGAGCAATTGCTCAAATATTACGTTCCCGAAGTTACCGAGGTTCGTGCGGTCTGAGCTGCGCCGGTCGACGTCTTTCACGCATCAATACAGGAGAATGGCCATGGGCGAGAAGCTCACGGACAGCGCACTCGACACGATCTTCCGCACCGCGCGCACCTATAACGGCTATACCGACGCACCGGTCACCCAGGACGATATCAAGGCGATCTACGAGCTGGTGAAGATGGGCCCGACCTCGGCCAACCAGCAGCCCGCGCGGTTCGTATGGTTGTTGAGCCAGGACGCCAAGGACAAGCTCGCCACCGCCGCCAGCGCGACCAATGCCGACAAGATCCGCAAGGCGCCGGCCAGTGTGATCATCGCCTATGACACGGAATTCCACGAGCATCTGCCGGAATTCTTCCCGCACGTCGACGCGCGGCCCTGGTTCGCCGAGCCGGTATCGCGCGAGCGCCACGCTTTCCTCAACTCAACGCTGCAGGCCGCCTATTTCATCATCGCCGCGCGCGCCTTGGGGTTCGACACCGGCCCGATGACCGGGTTCAACAACGCCGCGGTCGATGCCGCTTTCTTCGCCGACCAGCCCAATTACCGCTCGACGATCCTCTCGACACTCGGCCATGGCGACCCGGCGAGCATCTTCGGCCGCCTGCCGCGCCCCGCGTTCGAGAAGTTCAACACTGTTCTCTGAGAAAAAATCGTCGCCCCAGCGCAAGCTGGGGTCTCAAGAGGCTTGAGATAAGCGTCGGGTCGGATCGTCCCCCGGACGATCCTTAAGTGTGAGGGCCTTAAGTGTACGGGGCACACTTAACCCGACGCTCGTTCGCTGGCATGACGGTCAAATGCGCACGCTCGTCATCGAAACCGCCACCGCCGCCTGTTCGGTTGCCCTGATCGAAGGGGCCGCGGTGGTCGCGTCGGCGCATGAGGTCGTCGGGCGGGGTCATGCCGAACGGCTGGTGCCGATGATCGCGGCATTGCCCGATGGTGGCCGTGCCGACGCGATCCTGGTCGATTGCGGTCCGGGCAGCTTTACCGGCATCCGCGTCGGCATCGCCGCCGCGCGCGGACTCGGTTTGGGCTGGGGCGTGCCGGTACAGGGTTTCTCCTCTCTGCCGCTCGTCGCGGCCGCCGCCTTTGCGAGCGACCAATCGATCGCCGGCCCTCTTGCCGTTGTGCTGGAAGGCGGGCATGGCGAGGTCTTCATGCAGACGTTCTACGGCCCCCCGGTGCGAGTCCACGGCCCGCTGGAATCTCTTTCTCCGGTTGATGCCCGGCGCAAGCTCGGGGGTATGCACGCTGTCGGCGATGGTTTGCGCTGGCTTAGCTTTGACGATCCTCGCTCGGCTCCCGGGGGTGCGCTTCCCAACGCGGCGGCCCTGCCCCTGCTGCCCCTCGCCCTGACCAGCTTGCCGCCGCGTCCGATCTATGGCCGTGCACCCGACGCCAAGCCCATGGCGCCAGAAAAGCCAGGCGCATGAGCACCGCGGCGATCGATCTGCGCGACGGCGATGTCCGCGATCTCGATCGGGTCGACCGGATCATGGCGGACGCCTTCGACGCGCGCTGGGGCGAGGCGTGGACGCGAAGTCAGGTGATCGGAATATTGGCAGTTCCCGGCGTGTGGCTGACGATCGCAGAACTCAACGGTCGCGCCGTCGGTTTCGCATTGACGCGCGGCGTGCTGGACGAAGCCGAGTTATTGTTGCTCGCAGTCATGCCCGAAGCCCGCCGGCGCGGTGTCGGTGCGGCCTTGCTTCGCGCGGTGATGGCCGATTGCGCCGCTCGCAAGATTTCGCGCATCCATCTGGAAGTCCGCGCCGGCAACGACGCTATAAAATTATACAGCAGTTCTGGCTTTTCCAAGATCGGCGAACGCCGCGACTATTATCGCGGAGTCGATGGCAGGACTTATTCGGCGCTAACGCTTCATCGCAAGATTGCGTGAATAATCTCATTTGCTTGGGGTTAGTCCTTGCACTTCTATCCAAAATGGATCAAAGCCCCGCGGCGTTGGGGGATCGCAAATCTTACGTATAGGGTCGAAGGAATCACGATGGACAACACCAACGATATGCAGGAAACTTTGGTCACGTTGACCGCCGATATTGCAGCCGAATTTCTCGGTAACAACAACGTCGCCGTTTCGGATATCGAACTGGTCATCCAGAACATCTATCGCGGGCTCTCGCGTCTCACCCCGCAGGCGCCGGCGCCCGAGCCGAAGCAGGAACCGGCGGTTTCGATCCGCGCTTCGATCAAGCCCGACTATATCGTCTGCCTTGAGGACGGCAAGAAGCTCAAGATGCTCAAGCGCCACCTGATGACGCATTATCAGATGACGCCGGAACAGTATCGCGCCAAGTGGAACCTGGCCGCCGACTATCCGATGGTCGCGCCGAACTATGCCGAACAGCGCCGTACCTTGGCGAAGAAGATCGGTCTGGGCACGAAGCGCCGCAAGACCAAGTGATTGGACCCGGATCGCCGAAGGGCGATCTCGACTGTGCGGGGCATGGTCGATCCAATCGTTCCGGCGAAGCCGGAAGCCAAAAACGAAAGGCCGGGATCACTCCCGGCCTTTTTCGTTTAGTATCGCACGTGCCGCCCCTCGCTATCGCTCGGGAGCTACGAGGCGGATCATGCACCGCATGATCCGGACATGCCGTTGGCATGTCTCCGCTAATTGCGAATAACTCTCTACTTTCGCAACAAGGGTGTTGCGCCTATATCGGTCCTATGGCGCGCAACATCGACCTCGAAGCCCTTTGTCACGAAAAAGGATTGCGCATCACCGACCAGCGGCGCGTGATCGCTCGCGTGCTGAGTGAGGCGGAGGATCATCCCGACGTCGAGAAGGTCTATGCCCGTGCATCTGCGATCGATCCCGGCATCTCGATCGCGACCGTCTACCGCACCGTTCGCCTGTTCGAGGAAGCCGGCATTCTCGACCGCCACGATTTCGGCGACGGACGCGCGCGCTACGAGCCCTCGCCTGAGGCGCATCACGACCATCTGATCGACGTCGAGACCGGCCGGGTCATCGAGTTCGTCGATCCCGAGCTCGAACAGCTCCAGAAACAGATCGCGGAGAAGCTGGGCTTCCGCCTCGTCGATCACCGGATGGAGCTGTATGGAGTCAGCCTCTCCCGCAAGGATTGAGGCTCGCCTTCAGGCGGCCAGGGGGAAACCGCAGCCGATTCCATTGACTGGCCGACTCCGTATCTGGCGGCGCGCCGCCGGCATGGTCGCCGGGCTCATTCTGTTCGTTCCACTCCATTATTGCTGGCGCTTGCTGCACCTGAGTTCGCCGTGGCCGCGCCTGTTCCTCGCCTGGGCCGGCTATTGTTCGGGTGCGCGCGTCGAGCGGATCGGCACGCCGCTCAAGCGCGACGTCTTCTACATCTCCAACCATTGCAGCTGGATCGACATCCTGGCGATCGCCGGGGCGAGCGGCACCGCGTTCGTCGCCAAGGCGGAGTTGCGCAAGGCGCCGGTGGTCGGTTGGCTCTCGACCCTCAACCGCACCGTCTTCGTCTCGCGCGAAGACAGACTGGGCGTCGCCGAGCAGATCAACCGGCTGCGCGAGGCGCTCGCCGAAAACTGGTCGGTCACGGTATTCCCCGAAGGCACCACCACCGACGGCCGCTCGCTGCTGCCGTTCAAGTCGCCGCTGTTGAAGGTGCTGGAGCCACCACCCGCGGGCGTCCTCGTCCAGCCAGTGCTGCTCGATTATGGCGAGGTGGGGCCGGATATCGGCTGGATCGGCGACGAGCACGGCAAGGATAATGCGCTGCGTGTGCTCGCGCGGCCGGGCAATTTCCGGTTGTGCATCACTTTCCTCGATCCGTTCGATCCGCGCGATTTTCCCGGCCGCAAGGCGATCGCGGCGGAAAGCATGCGCCGCATCCGCGAGGCGCTGGCGGCAGCGCTGGGCCATGATGTCCCGACGTTCATCGGGCACGATGTCTGGGCAGGACGAACCCCTCCCCGTCCCGGAGAGGACCTGCTATAGGCGCCGGCCCATGACGAAGCCCACCAATCCCAAAACCTTTCACGTCAAGTCGTTCGGCTGCCAGATGAACGTCTATGACGGCGAGCGCATGACCGAGTTGATGGCAGCCCAAGGCCTGACCGCGACCGACGATGCCAATGCCGCCGATCTAGTCGTGCTCAACACCTGCCACATCCGCGAAAAGGCGACCGAAAAGGTCTATTCGGACATCGGGCGCCTCAGGAAGCACGGCAACGATCCGATGATCGCGGTCGCCGGCTGCGTGGCGCAGGCGGAGGGCGTCGAGATCGCGCATCGCGCCAAGGTCGACATCGTCGTCGGCCCGCAAGCCTATCACAATCTACCCGATCTGGTCGCCAAGGCGTCGCGCGGCGAACTCGGGCTCGATACCGACATGCCGGTCCTCTCGAAATTCGGCGCGCTGCCCGCGCGGCGCAAGGTCGGCCCGACCGCGTTCCTGACGGTGCAGGAAGGGTGCGACAAATTCTGCACCTATTGCGTCGTTCCCTATACCCGCGGCGCGGAGATCAGCCGAGGCTGGGGTGCCCTGGTCGACGAAGCCAAGGCGTTGGTCGATGCCGGCGCCAAGGAAATCACGCTGCTCGGCCAGAACGTGAATGCCTGGTCCGATGGCGATCGCGATCTCGGCGCGCTGATCAGCGAGCTCGACCGCATCCCGGGCCTGGCACGGATCCGTTATACGACCAGCCATCCCAACGACCTGACCGACGGCCTGATCGCCGCGCATCGCGACGTCGAAAAATTGATGCCGTTCCTCCATCTGCCGGTGCAGGCGGGGAACGATCGCATCCTCAAGGCGATGAACCGCAGTCACAGCCGCGATTCGTACCTGCGCATCCTCGACCGCGTCCGCGCGGTGCGGCCCGATATCGCGCTGAGCGGCGATTTCATCGTCGGCTTCCCCGGCGAGACCGAGGCTGAGTTCGAAGACACGCTGAGCCTGATCGACGAGGTCGGCTACGCCCAGGCGTTCAGCTTCAAATACAGCCCGCGCCCGGGCACGCCCGCAGCCGACATGGATGGTCAGATCGCGCCCGAGGTGATGGATGAGCGGCTCCAGCGCCTGCAGGGCGCGCTCAACCGCGACCAGGCCGCGTTCAACGCCGCGAGTGTCGGCCACACCTGCCAGGTACTGATCGAGCGCAAGGGCAAGCTGCCTGGCCAGATGCTCGGCAAGTCGCCCTGGCTGCAATCGATCCACCTGATCACCAATGCCGAGATCGGTGATCTCGTCGAGGTCGAGATCGTCAGCGCCGGCCCCAACTCGCTAGCGGGCGTCGAGCGAATACCGGTGGCCGCCTAACCTGCCACGCGCTCCTTCGCATCAGCGCCGGCTAACGCGTCAGGCATACAGCCTTCGAATTCGCCGAACGTCGGCTCCGCACCGCGCTGTCCCGCTTCCAGCCACGCCACCTTTGCGCGCGTATAGGTGACCATGGCGCCGATCTGGGCCGCCTTTTCCTCCAGCCGCGCGAGCTGGATGCGCATCAACTCCAAGCTGCGTTCGGGTGTCATCCTCCCCGCATTATACTCGGCCGCCAGCGCGGCGATCTCGCGCAACGAAAAGCCCAGGCCTTGCGCCATGCGGATCATCCGCGCCGCCTCAAGATCCTGATCGGAGAAGATCTGGTACGGGTTGGAGCCGCCCTTCATCCCCGTCCCGGGTGCGAGCAGGCCCTTTCGGACATAGAAGCGGACCGTGTCGGTGCTGAGTTCCGCGCGCCGCGCAAATTCCGAAATCAGCATCTTTTATCCCTTGACCATGGACTATGGTCCACGGTTATATGCTCGTGCTCCATCGAATCAAGAGGAGCATTTTCCATGATCAGGATCGCGCTAGTGACCGGCGCTTCAGCCGGGATCGGCGAGGCTACCGCGCGGCAATTGATCGAGCGTGGCTGGCGCGTGTTCGCTGCCGCGCGCCGGCTCGACCGGATGAAGGAGTTGGAGGCGGCGGGCGCCACATTGCTGCCGCTAGACCTGACCGACGACGCGTCTATCATCGCCGCGGTTGAGACGATCAGGCGCGACGCCGGCCGCCTCGACCTGCTGGTCAACAATGCCGGTTATGGCAGCTATGGCGCGCTTGAGGACGTGCCGATGAGCGAGGCGCGGCGCCAGGTCGAGGTCAATCTGTTCGGCCTTGCACGCCTGTGTCAGCTCACCACACCGATGATGCGCGCCCAGCGTAGCGGCACGATCGTCAACGTCACGTCGATCGGCGGGCGGTTCGGCGAGCCATTCGGCAGCTGGTACCACGCCACCAAATTCGCGGTCGAAGGGCTGAGCGACTGCCTGCGGATGGAACTCCGCCCGTTCGGCATCCGCGTCGTGATCGTCGAACCCGGCGCGATCCGCACCGAATGGGCCGGCATCGCGCACGAGAGCCTGGTCGAACGGTCGGGCAAGACCGACTACGCACCCTATGCGCTGCGTCATGCCGCGACGCTGGGGAGCGCCGACACGTCGTCGATCGTCTCCCCGCCCGACGTCGTCGCGAAGGGGATCGCGCGGATCGCCGATACGAGGAGCCCGAAAGCGCGTTACGCGATCGGGGGTGGCGCCAAGCTGTTCATGTTCCTGCGCAACGTCTTGCCGGACAGCTTGCTCGATCCGTTGATGTGGCGGGTGAGCCAGTCGGGAAAGCTTGGCTGAACCGGATATGGCGGTCGAAGGCGGCATCTGGCATCCTCTCCGCCGACGAGGGGGAGGAACCGATGACCGCCAAAAACTATCTGACCGCGGCGTTGGTCGCCGGCATCGCCGCCGCCGCGATCGAGATGATCTTCGTGCTGCCGATCCAGGCGTCGCTGGGCAATTCGCCGGGGATCGTGTTCCAGTCGATCGCCAGCGGGACAATGGGCAAGGCCGCTTATATCGGCGGAACGCCGGCGGTGCTGCTCGGCATATTCTACCACATTCTCATCTCGGTCGTCGCGGCGGGCGCCTATATCGCCGCGGCCACGCGCCTGCCGTTCCTCTATAGCCGCCCGCTGATCGGCGGCCTGCTCTGCGCGATCGTCGCCTATGTCGTGATGAACTGGGTCGTGTTGCCGATGTCGGCGGTTGGCTACAAGCCGACTACCAACCCGACGATGATGGCGCTGAGCTTCGCCATCCATGTCATCGGCTTTGGCTGGCCGATCGCCTATGTCGGGCGAGCGATGACGCAAGGCCGGTCCTGAGCCCGGTGAACGACGCCATCGATCCCGTCGACGTCACGCATCCCGCTTCACGGCGGCTGTGGCTCGGCGCGCTGCTGATCCTGCCGATCCCGCTGATCTGGGAAACGATTGTCGCCTATGCGACGCGTGATCTCCCGGCCACCCGCGGGTGGCTAGGACCCGCGCTCGGCCTGACCATTCCGCTCCTCAGTCTGGTCGGCGTCGTCCTGCTGCCGTTGAAGCCGTGGATGAAGGCGCTGGCGGCGATCGTGATCGTCCCGATCGCCTGCACAGTCGAAATCATGTGGGGCGTGACCTTCGTGTGCATCCGATTCGGCGATTGCCTATAAGGCGAGGCGATTGAGCAACAGCGGTCCAGCTTTTTGCGACAGACGCACTGATTTGCGCTGTCCTCTCCGCATCCGATCTGCCATCGTCACACACGGATGAGCGACGCCCTTTCCGCCCTTGTGCCTGACGGAACCAGCTTCCGCATGGCCTCGTTCGGCGCTGTCATGAAAGCCGGCTATTTGCCGCTCCACCCATCCCTATGCCCAGAAAGGACCGCATGAGCCGCAAGCCTGTCCCCGCCCAATCCGGTGAACGCAGCCGGGTCGAGCTGACCTTCGACAAGCCACAGCTGCTCGCGCAACTTTTCGGGCAATATGACCAGAATCTGGTCGCGCTCGAACATCGCCTGGGCATCTACATCACCGCGCGCGGCAATCGCGTCGGGCTGGAGGGGTCGGCCGAGCAGGTCGCGATGGGCCGCGACGTGCTCTACGATCTCTACAAGCGCCTGCAGCGCGGCGAGGATATCGACACCGGCCTGGTCGACGCGTCGATCGCGATGGCGTCGGAGCCGGTGCTCGACGGGATCATCAGCGCGGAAGCCAGTCCGGCGCCGCCGATCATGATCCGCACGCGCAAGAAGACGATCGTCCCGCGCACGCCCGCCCAGGCGCATTACATGCGCGAGCTGACCACCAATGACATGATCTTCGCGCTCGGACCGGCGGGCACCGGCAAGACCTATCTCGCGGTGGCCCAAGCGGTGTCGCAGCTGATCACCGGCAGCGTCCAGCGGCTGATCCTGTCGCGCCCGGCGGTCGAGGCGGGCGAGAAGCTCGGCTTCCTGCCCGGCGACATGAAGGAGAAGGTCGATCCCTATCTCCGTCCGCTCTACGACGCGCTCAACGACTGCCTGCCCGCCGAACAGGTCGAGCGACGGATCAGTTCGGGCGAGATCGAGATCGCGCCGATCGCCTTCATGCGTGGGCGCACCCTGGCCGACGCCTTCATCATCCTCGACGAGGCGCAGAACACCACGCCCGCGCAGATGAAGATGTTCCTGACCCGCTTCGGCGAGCGCAGCCGGATGGTGATCTGCGGCGATCCCAACCAGGTCGATCTTCCCGGCGGCGTCGAGGCCTCGGGCATGCGCGACGCGGTCACCCGGCTGGAGGGGATCGAAGGGATCGCGATGAGCCGCTTCACCGCCGCCGATGTGGTGCGCCATCCGATCGTCGGGCGCATCGTCGAGGCGTATGAGGGGCCGCACGCGTGAGCGGGGTAAGCATTGCTAAGCCCCTCCCCTTCAGGGGAGGGGTTTGGGGTGGGGCAGTCACAAGCGACGGGCTCTGCGAGGCATCCCCCACCCCAACCCCTCCCCTGAAGGGGAGGGGCTACTGATGCTTGAAATCGCCCTCACCCGCGAATCCCCTTGGCCCGAGCACGACTGGGATACCCTCGCCGATCGCGCTACGCGTGCGGCGATCGACCGCACGCCGCACGGCGAATTGCTGACGATCCCCGCCGCGGTCGAGATTTCGCTGCGCCTGACATCGGACGACGAAGTCCACACGCTCAATCGCCAATACCGCCACAAGGACAAGCCGACCAACGTCCTCAGCTTCCCGATGGTCCAGGCCGATCTGCTCGAAACGGTGACGCAGAATTCGGACGATGGCGAGGTATTGCTGGGCGATATCGTGCTGGCCCATGGCGTCTGCGCGGCCGAGGCGGCAGAGCGCAATATCCCGATCGAAACGCATGCGACTCATTTGATCGTGCACGGCGTGCTGCATCTGCTAGGTTATGACCACATGAACGACCGCGAGGCCGAAGCGATGGAAGCGATCGAGACCGACGCGCTCGCCTCGCTCGGCATCGACGACCCCTATCTGATCGAAGAGGACTGACCGACTACAATGCCCGAGGGCCCCAGTACCGACGCCGGCGACAGTATCTGGCGCAAGCTGAAGTCGCTGTTCGGAGAACACGAACCGACGCTACGTGATCAGCTCGAGGACGTGATCGAACGTCACGAGGACGATCCGGCTCCCGATGCCGCCGGCGACCTGTCGCAACTCGAGCGCCAGATGGTCCGCAACCTGCTCCATTTCGGCGAGCGCGACGCGGGCGATGTCGGCGTGCCGCGCGCGGACATCGTCGCGGTCGAAGAGAAGACCAGCTTCGCCGGCCTCGTCCAGTTGTTCGCCGAAGCGGGACATAGCCGCCTGCCGGTGTATCGCGGCAGCCTCGACGAAGTGATCGGGATGATCCACGTCAAGGACGTGTTCGCGATCCTGGCCACCGGCGTGCCACATCCCGAGGACATTGCCGACCTGATCCGTCAGCCGCTCTACGTCCCGATGTCGCGCGGCGCACTCGACCTGCTCGTCGACATGCAATCGAAACGCGTCCACCTGGCGATCGTGCTCGACGAATATTCGGGCACCGAAGGCCTGGTCACGATCGAGGACCTGATCGAGGAGATCGTCGGCGATATCGAGGACGAGCATGACGACGCGCCCGAGGCGTTGCTCGTGCCGCTGGACGGCGGGGCCTGGGATGCCGACGCCCGCGTCGAGCTCGAGGACGTCGGCGCGACGATCGATCCACGCCTCGCCGAACATGACGAGGATGTCGACACGCTGGGTGGCCTCGCGGCGGTGCTCGCCGGCCGCGTCCCGCTCAAGGGCGAATGCCTGGAGACACCGTCGGGCTGGACGCTCGAAGTGCTCGAAGCGGATTCGCGCCGCATCGAACGGTTACGCCTTCACCCTCCCAAGCCGATCCCCGAAGGCGCCGAGTCCTAGGTTGAGAACCCAAATAAGCCGTTGTTCTTAAAGCGATCCATTTCCATAATCCGTCATCCCAGCGAAAGCTGGGATCTCAAGCGGCATCGCGTCACCGCCAGAGACCCCAGCTTTCGCTGGGGTGACGGGAGGTGCGCTGGGGCGACGGAAGGTGCGCTGGGGCGACGGAAGGATTCCGCGGGGATGATGACGGGAATATCAGTCCCAACCTAGGGTCGAATGCGACCGAAACGACAGGGTCGCCAAGTCCGGACAAAAAGGCCGGGGATCAACCCCGGCCTTCCATTCCCACCTTGTTCAAACCGCGTAAGGCGTCGTCAATTCGTGACGATGCACGCCTCGCCCGCCACCTTCAGCTTGCCGCATAATTCCTGCGCCGCGCCCGCGCTGCCGGCATTGACCTTGAGGCGGTAGAAAGTGCGGCCATTGACCTCCGCCTTCTCGACCGACTTGCCGAGATTGGCGATGTAATTGAAGCGCTTCGATTCCCGCGCCCACGCCGTGTTGGCCGCGGCTTCGCTCGGGAAAGCGCCGAGCTGGACCAACGCACCGCCGCCACCGCCATTGGCGACCGCGATCGGCTTGCCCGGTGGCGGTGCCACCAGCTTGCCGCGCGAGCCCGCCACGCTGGTCGTCGCGACCGAACTGCCCGGTCCGGTTTTCGCGTTGGCCGCCGCCCGGGTGCCGGCGACCGGCGCCTCGGGCAGTTTGGTCACCGCGATCTGGCTGTTGCCGCCGCCATTGCCGCCGCTCGTCGCGACCGAAGCGTCACCTTCGCCATCGACCTTGAGGCCGCCGGGATCCTCGGGCTTGACCTTGTAATCGCCTTCCTGCGCGGCGATCAGATCGCCATTGCCCGGCGCGGGCGCGCGATGTTTCCACCAATAGACGCCGCCGAGCACCGCTCCGAGCGCGACCAGCCCGAGCAGGACGAGACCCACGAGACGACCAAGCGAGGGCCCCTCATCCTCGTCATCCGCCGCGGTTTCGAGCCAGGGCAGTCGGTCCTCATCGCGTGCCGCGGGTTCGGGCACAGGCTCCGACGCCACATATTCGTCCTCTTCGCCCGCCATCACTTCATCTCCTGGACGGCCTCGACCCCCATGATGGCGAGACCGTTGCGGACAATCTGCCCGATAGCGTCGCCGAGGAAAAGCCGCGCGCAGGTGAGGTCGGGACGGTCGGGAATCAGGTAGCGGCGCTCCGGACGATCGTTGCCGACATTCCATTGCGCGTGAAACTCTGCCGCCAAGTCGTAGAGATAAAAGGCAATCCGGTGCGGCTCACGCGCCGCCGCCGCGGTCTCCACCACGCGAGGGAACTGCGCCGCGAGCTTCACCAGCCGCAAGTCCTCCGTATCAAGCTGGGACAGGTCGACGCCATTGCACGCGATCCCGGCCTCGGCCGCACGCCGCTTGAGCGATGCGACTCGCGCATGGGCGTACTGGACATAGAACACCGGATTGTCCTTCGACGCCTCGACCACCTTGGCGAAATCGAAGTCCATCTGGGCATCGGCCTTGCGCGTCAGCATGGTGAAGCGGACGACGTCCTTGCCGACTTCGCGCACCACGTCAGCCAGCGTCACGAAGTTACCGGAACGCTTCGACATCTTGACCGGCTCGCCGGCGCGCAGCAGCCGCACCATCTGCACCAGCTTGACGTCGAACCGGGTCTTGCCGCCGGTCAGCGCTTGCACCGCCGCGACGATCCGCTTGACCGTGCCGGCATGATCGGCGCCCCAGATATCGATCAGCGCGTCGGCGGTCTGCGCCTTCTGCCAATGATAAGCGAGATCGGCGCCGAAATAGGTCCAGCTGCCATCCGACTTCTTGATCGGCCGGTCCTGGTCGTCGCCATATTGCGACGAGCGGAACAGCGGCAGCTCGACCGGCTCCCAATCCTCGGGCGTCTCGCCCTTGGGCGCTTCGAGTACACCGTCATAGATCAGCCCCCGCGCGCGCAATTCCTTCTCGGCTGCTTCGGGCTTCTTCGCCGCCTGCAACTCGGCCTCGGACGAGAACAGGTCGTGATGGATGCCGAGTAGGGCCAGATCGTCCTTGATCAGCACCAGCATCTGCGCGACCGCGATCTTGCGAAAGAGCACCAGCCAGTCGCTCTCGGGCGCCGACACGAACTTGTCACCGAACTCGGTCGCCAGTGCCTGGCCGACCGGGATCAGATAGTCGCCCGGGTACAGGCCCTCGGGGATTTCGCCGACGCCCTCGCCCAGCGCCTCGCGGTACCGCAAGTGCGCCGAGCGCGCGAGCGTATCGACCTGCCCGCCGGCATCATTGACATAATATTCGCGGATGACCTTGTAGCCGCCCCATTCGAGCAAGGCGGCGAGCGCATCGCCGACCACCGCGCCACGGCAATGGCCCATATGCATCGGCCCGGTCGGATTGGCCGAGACGTACTCGACATTGACCGTCTGGCCGAGCCCCTTCGTCGAGCGCCCGTAATCAGGGCCGCCATCGATGATCGCGGCGAGTTCGTTGCGCCAAGTGTCGTCGGTCAGCGTCATGTTGATGAAGCCGGGGCCCGCGACGGCAACACTCGCGACTTCGTCGAGCTTGCCCAGTTCCGCCGCGATCTTGTCGGCCAGCACGCGCGGATTGGTCCCGGCCGGCTTGGCCAGCACCATCGCGGCGTTGGTCGCGAGATCGCCATGGCTGGCATCGCGCGGCGGCTCGACCGTCACCGCGCCTCGCCCCAGCCCGCTCGGCAAGTCGCCATGCGCGGTCAGGGCATCGAGCGCCGCGTCGATATGCGCGGCAAAGCGGGTGTAGAGGGTCATTCCTGGGGTCCAACGATAAGGAGAAGGCGCGCCCTTAGACCAAGCGCGCGCGACACTCAAATTGCGATGCCGGCCATCATATTCAACGCCAACGCAATTGACTATGTTATGTTGTATCATTAGCTGGCTAATATGACTGCCCATCCTCTAGCCATGAACGATCCCGCGCACTGGGATTCGCTCGCGGAACGCTACGCGGACGAGGCCGATCGCATGACCGGCATGTATTGCGAAGCGGCATGGCAACTCGCCGCCCTCCCGCCGAGCGCTCGCGTGCTGGACGTCGCGACCGGAGCCGGCGCCCTGCTGTCGATCGCGCTGAAGGACGGCGCCGATGCGATCGGGATCGATTTCTCGCCCGGCATGGTTCGCGTGGCGCAGGAACGGGCCGCCGCCATCCGTCCGGGCGAACGCGCGATGGTGATGGACGGCCAAGCGCTCGATTTCGTCGAGGCGAGCTTCGATGCCGCTTTCTCGATGTTCGGCGTATTCATGTTCCCCGATCCGATCGCCGGTTTCGCGGAGATCGCCCGCGTGCTGCGGCCGGGCGGGCTGGCGGTGATCGCGGTGTGGGAGAATGCCGGCGGTGCCGGCCCCGCGATATTGTTCCAGGAGGCGGCGCGGCGCCTGTTTCCCGACCGTCCCGTCCCGACACCGATGGCGCGGCTGTTCAATTCACCGGCATTACTCGACGAAGCGTTCCACGCGGTCGGGCTCGAACCGCAAGCGATCCATTCGGTGGAGCGGGCCTGGCCGGCACCGCCCATCGAATGGTTTCACGACAATGCCAAGCTCGCGTTCGGTTGGTCGCCTTTATGGCGCGATCTCGACGAGGAACAGCGCGCCGCATTTGCCCAAGAAGCCGCCGCGCTCGCGCTGAACCTGCCACGCGAAGGAATCCGATCGACCGCGCTGATCGGTATGGCACGCAAGCCCGGTTAGGCGCGCCAGTCTAAGCCTGCGCGCTCATTTACCGACATCGAGGAAGTCGCGAACCAGCTTCACCGTCGCGTCGGGCTGTTCCTCCATCAGCCAGTGGCCGGAATTCGGCACCACCGCTCCTGTCACATCGGTCGCGGTGAATCGCATGACAGCCGCCATCGTCGTGCCGAACGATTTGTCGCCGCCGATCGCCAGGACCGGCATGTTCAGCTTGCCCGCGGCGAGGAACGCCTGGTCGTCGATCGCGTCCTGGTCGAACGCCGCGAATTGAGAGAAGCCCGCATGCATCGCGCCGGGCAGCGCGTAGAGTTTCGCGTAATGCTCGCGCGACGTCTCGCTGAACTTGGCCGGGGTGGCGGAGAATTCATTCCAGAAACGGTCGAGATAGATGCGCTCGCGCCCGGCGACCAACCGCTCCATATCGGGTCCGCCGAAGCGGAAGTGCCAGAGCAGCGGGTTCTTCAATATCTCTTCCCATGGCCCGATACCCGGGATCGGCGCGTCCATCAGTACGAACCGCTTGATGCGATCGCGATGCTCGGCGGCAAAGGCATAGCCGACCATATTGCCGATATCGTGCGTGACGAGGTCGACCTTGTCGATCTTCAGGGCATCGAGAATGCCGGCAATGTCCTGACCCTGCGTCTTCTTGTCATAACCGCCGGTCGGGCGTGCCGACAGACCGAGCCCGCGCAGATCGGGAACGATCACGGTGTGATCGCGCATGAGGTCGGCGGCGAGCGGCGCCCACATATCGCCGGTTTCGCCATAACCGTGCAGCAACACCACGGCGGGGCCCTTGCCCCCGACGCGGACGTGCAGCGTCGTGCCGTTGGTGGCGATGTCGCGCTCGACAAAGGATGCCGGAAACGGCTGAACTTGTGCCGCCGCCGGCGCCGCGGCGAGCAGGCTTAACGCGAGAATGGCTGAACGAAACATGGCGATATCCCTGTTTGGCGCGTCACGTTGGACGCTATCGACAGGAAAGTGCCCACGATGCATCGTCCGGACTAGCCGGCCAATGCCGAAATCGGTTTTCGGAAGGATCGAACGATGATCAAGATGGACGGCATCGCCGCGTTCGTTGCTACCGCCGAATCCGGATCGATCAGCGAGGCCGCCCGACAATTGGGCCATGCCAAGTCGGTGATCAGCGAACGGCTGACCGAGCTCGAGCGGACATTGGGTGTCCGGCTCGTCCAGCGAACCACGCGCAAGCTATCGCTGACCGAGGACGGCGACAGCTTCCTGCCCCGAGCGCAACGGATTCTGTTCGAGGCGCGGGAAGCGCAGTCCGAAATCGCCGAGCGGCGCGATACGCTGGCCGGCACGCTGAAATTGTCGGCGCCCGTCAGCTTCGGCGTGCTGCATTTGGGGCCGGCTTTATACGATTTCCTCGCCGAGCATCCCGGCCTGGAACTGACGCTCGACCTCGACGACCGGTTCGTCGATGCCGCGGCCGATGGCTTCGACGCGGTCATCCGCCATGGTCCGGTGGCGGACAATCGGCTGGTCGCCAAGCGGCTGGCGACGACGCGGAGGATCCTGGTCGCATCGCCGGATTATCTGGCGCGTAACGGGACGCCGCATTCGCTGGCCTGCCTCAACGCGCATAAAGGCATCGTCTATACCAATCGCGAGGCCGATTGGCGGTTCGATGGGCCGGAGGGCTGGACCGTGATCCGGCCGCGCAGCGTGATGCGCGTGAACAACGGGCTGATCATGCGCGACGCGGCCTTGGCCGGGCTGGGCATCACCCTGCTGCCCGATTTCTTCGTCCATGCGGAGCTTGCCGACGGATCGCTCGTCCATGTCGATATCGGCACGGAAGGCGAAGGCGCCGAACTCTACATCTGCTATCCGCTGGCCCGCACCCAATCCGCCAAAGTCGCCGCGCTGACCGACAGCCTGCGGCGCGCCTTCGGCAACCCGCCTTATTGGAATCGCTCTGCGCCGGCCGAGACTGCTCGCCCCCCTGCCACGCCCGCGCGGATCATGCCCGCGACAGGCCGCTGACCGGCGCCGCACCTTTCGTATCCGGAAACAAGCTTGCCATCACTTTGCCCGGCTCGACCTGATAATGCCCGGCAACCGCGCCGGCGACGAACTGGTCGAGGCCAAGCGTTGGCTTGAGGTCGCGGCTTTCGAACAGAGCCGCCTGCCCCAGCCCCGGCCAATCCGCCACCACGCGCCCGCCCTTGACCGCGCCGCCGACCAGCATCGCCGCCGACCCGGTACCATGGTCGGTGCCGCCGGTGCCGTTGACCGCGACGGTGCGCCCAAATTCAGTCGCGACCAGGATCATCGTGTCGTTCCACACCGGACCCAAGCCGGTCTTCAGGCTGGCGAGCATCGCGTCGAGCCCCTTGAGCTGCGTCGCCAGCCGGCCGCGCTGGCCGGCATGCGTGTCCCAGCCGCCGGTCTCGATCATCGCGATCCGCGCGCCGTTCGCCGGCGCCAGCAAACGCGCCGCGAGCTGGCCGGTCGCCGCCGCGTTCTTGACGCTGACATCGACGAGATCGCCGGTCAGCTGGCGCGTGTCCATCGCCTCGCTCCACAAGCCGTGGAGCTGGCTATCGCCCTGGTAGAGCGCGGCGACACGCGTCAGCAGATCGTCCGATGCCTGGGGGAGCGCGGACGGCGCGTAGCTGGTCACCTCATGCGGTCCGCGCATCGCGAGCGGGATCGTCGCGGAGATCGCGATCGCCTTGGCCTCGCCCGACGGGATGACGCCGAGCATGCGGTTCATCCAGCCGTCCTTGACCTGATAGGCGCCGAGCCCGCCGCTTTCGAGCACGTTCTGGCCATCGAAATGGGAACGGTCGCGATAGGGCGAGGCAATTGCGTGCGCGAACAGCGCCTCCCTGGCGTCGTACATGCCGGCGAGCGACGTCATGGCGGGGTGGAGCGCGAACATCGCGTCGAGCTTCTTGGCGGTGGCGAAATCCTCGACCAACTGGCCGCGTGCGCCGGCAAAGGCCGGATCGCCGACCGCGCCGATCGTGCCGAGCCCATCCGCCGCGCCGCGCTGGATGATGAAGACGAAGCGGCGGTCGGTCTCAGCCTTGGCGAAGGCCATGCGGGGCGCCAGCGCGAGCGCGGCGGCGCCTGCGGAACCGATCAGGAAGGAGCGGCGATCGTACATGATTACCTCCGCAGCATTTCGGGAGAGACGAGGAGCAAGGCGAGCGCCTGGCCGGGACTTTCGGCGCGGGCCAAGGCCTGTTCGGTCGCCGGCGTGAGCATCGCCGGGAACAGTCTGGGGGCAAGCGCCCGCGCGTCGATCTGTGCGCCGGCGCGGGTGGCGAAACGTTCCGACGCCTCGACCCGGCGGACCAACGCATCGGGCCCCGCCCAACTCGCGGCGATATCGTCATAGCCGGCGGGCGAGCCCGGCTTCCACGTCGGCTGGCCGAGCTGGTTGAGCAAGCCGACCGCGGCGAGCGGCTGGACCTGCTTCATGCCAAGCGCGCGATAGGCCGACACCGTCCATTCCCAGGGCGACTTGAACTTGACCGGTTGCGGCACCCAGCATTCGGGGCTGTCGATCAGCACGCGGTAGAGGCTGGGCAGATCGCCGCCGGTCTTGACGAAGCTGGCCTGGAGCCGCTGGACGAGCGCGGGTGGTGGCGTATCGCCGGCGAAATGGCGCGCCAGCTTGGTCGCGATGTGCTGCGCGGTCGCCGGACTGGTCGCCAGCGTGTCGAGCACCGCTTGGGCCTGTTTCTCGCCCTCCTGCCCGTATGTGCGCCCGATGATGGTGCGCTCGCCGGGTTCGTGCAGGCGCTCGGCGAATACGAAATCGCCCGGCGTGCCATCGGTGCCCGCCATCCTTGCGCCCGGCCCGCGACCGATCCCAGCCACCGACCAGCCGGTCAGCGCGCGCGCGAATTCGGTGACGTCGGCCTGGGTGTAGCCACTGCGCACGCCCAAAGTGTGCAATTCCATGATCTCGCGCGCGAGATTCTCGTTGAGACCGAGCTTCCGGCCGTTCGCGCGTGGGCGCCGCGCAGCGAACCGGCCCGCCGTGGAATTGGGGCCGACCGACACCGCCTGATCGAGATAGAGCAGCATCGCGGGATGGCGCTCGACGGCATTGAGCATGTCGCCGAACGTGCGCGTCAGATTGGGGCGGATCGCCTCAAATTCGAGCAGGCCCGACAGGCCGATCACCTGGAGCTTGTCGGCGGACACCGCAAAATGGTTGGCCCAGAAATGCGTCAGGCGATCGGCGAACGGAGCGGTACTGCTCAGCGCGGCATTGATCCGCGCGCCGACTGCGGCGGCGTAATCGTCGCGGACCTGGCGGCCGACGAAGCGCCGCGCGTCCTTGAGCGGATCGTCGGCATCGGGCTTGGCGCCTGGTTCGGGCGTGCCCGGCGGCACCATGGCGGCGTTCGGCCGCATCGCCATGTCTTGAGAGGCACCGGATTGTGCCATGTCTGGCTGCCCCGGCGGCGTTGGTGCGGTGGCGGCACGCTGCTGCTGGCGGCGGCCCATCCCCATCTGCCGCAACTCGCGTTGCTGTTCGTAGAAATCAGCGAGTTCACCCGCCACCTTGGCACGCGGCGGCACCGCGGCGATCGCGGGGGGCCTTGGATCGAACGCCTCGATCTGCTGCTTCAGCCAGACCTTGGGATTGTCGGAAATGCTCTCATCGGGTCGGGCGCCAAGCCCGAAGCGATTGAGGGCAATGCTGGCATCGGTCGCCGCCATCGGCGCGTCACTCCTGTTCGCACCTGCGGTCTACCCCGCCAGTGTCGCACAACTATCCCGAGCATAACGTATCAGTGGGCGCATCCCTTCGCGCCGGTGATGGGTTTGCTTAGAACCCATCAGGCAGGTCGATCGGTCCGACCACTTCCCGATAGCGCGCGATCGCATAGCGGTCGGTCATCCCGGCGATGAAATCGGCGATGTGGCGGCTGAGCCAAGGCTCGTCCGCGGGCAGGCGGCCCGCCCAATCGCTCGGCATCAGCGAGGGGTCGGCATGATAAGCGGCGAACAGCCCGGCAACGACGTGCCGCGCCGCTTCCGCCGCCGCCATTTGGCGCGGATGGTGATAAAGGTTGGCGTACATGAACCGCTTCAGGTCGCGCTCGTCATCGCGCATCCGCTCGGAGAATGTGATCAGCGCCCTGCCCGCCTCGCGCGCTTCGTCGGCCGAATTTATCCGCGCGTCGGCGATAGCGGCACGGCTGGTCTCGATCAGGTCCATGACCATCCCGCCGATCTGGCCGCGGATCAGTTCGCCGACCAGCCGCTCGGGCGGCACATCCGAGAACCGCGCGCGGCATTCGTCCCAGCGCGCGGCGATCATCGGCAGGGCGAGCAGCTGATCCAGGCTCAGCAGCCCGGCACGCAGCCCGTCGTCAATGTCGTGATTGTCATAGGCGATATCGTCGGCGATCGCCGCGACTTGCGCCTCAAGGCTCGGCCAGTCGGTGAGTTCGAGCGGAAACTGGTCGTCGGCACGGGCCAGCGCCCATTGCGGTTCGATGATCGGACCATTGTGCTTGGCGAGCCCTTCCAGCGTCTCCCAGGTCAAATTGAGGCCGGGGAAACGCGGATAGGGGCTGTCGATCTCGGTCAGCGTGCGCAGCGTGTTGCCGTTATGGTCGAACCCGCCGCGATCCTTGAGCGCTGCCTCCAGCGCATCCTCGCCGGCATGGCCGAACGGCGGGTGGCCGATATCGTGCGCCAGGCACAGCGCTTCGGTGAGGTCTTCGTTGAGGCCGAGCGTGCGCGCAACGGTACGGCCGATCTGTGCGACTTCCAGGCTGTGGGTCAGCCGGACGCGGAAATGGTCGCCATCGGGCGCCAGGAAGACCTGGGTCTTGTGCCGCAGACGGCGGAAGCTGATCGAGTGGATGATGCGGTCGCGGTCGCGCTGAAATGCGTCGCGCGGCCCCCGCGTGGTGGTTTCCGGTTCGGGATAAAGCCGCCCACGGCTGTCCTCGGGATGCGAAGCGTAAGGTGCGGGCGTCCTGGTCATCGTGCTCGCGTGTAGCGGCGGGAGTTTGGGAAATCTAACCGATACTTGCTGTCAAGTCGTCGCCCCGGCGAAGGCCGGGGCCGCTGGCGAAGGCGCAATACGGCCAGCGATCCCGGCCTCCGCCGGGATGACGGAAAATGACTACTTGCCGCCGAGACGGTCGACCTTCTGCCCTTTGGTGCTGGTGAAGACGAAGCCCGACAGGCCGGCTTTGGCCATTTGATTGACGAACGCTTGCGCCTCGTCCTCGGACTTGAACGGTCCGGTCAGGACGCGGTTGGTCGCGCGCAGCGGCGTCGACCATCCCTGGCGATTGCGGAACAGATCGGGCGCCTTGGTCTTGAGCGCGCTCCAGGCCTTTTCCAGCGCCGCCTGGTTGGCGCCGCCGGCCACCTGCACCCAGACGCGCGCAGGATCGCCCTTGGTCGCTATATCAGCCTTGAAGCCCTTGGCGTCGGCAGCTTCGCATTTGGCTGACGCCTTGCCTTTCGCGCTCGTTTTGCCGCGCGTGGTGGCGACCTGATCGGCCCGGCCCCGCGTCCCCGCTTTGCCCTTGGCTGGGGGTAACGGACAACCATTCTTGTCGAGCGCGACTGCGTCGTCCTTTGCGTCGCGCGCGCTCTTCGCGTCAGCAGTCTCGCACCTGGCGACCGACTTCCCTTTCAGCGTCGCCTTGCCGCGCGTCGCCGCCCTGCCCTTGGCCGGCGGCGGACATCCATTGTCGTCGAGCGCGGCGCTGTCCTGCCTGGCATCGCGGCCGCCCTTCGTGTCCGCGACCTCGCATTTGGCAGTCGATTTCCCCTTTGCCGTCGTCCGGCTCCGCGTCGTCGTTTTGCTTTTGGACAGCGGGGGGCACGCGACCTGGTCGATCGTGGCGGCGTCATCCTTCGATGCCTTCGCATCAGCAGGCGGTTTTCCGTTGCGCCCCTTGGCGGACTTGCTGTCGCTGGCGTCCGTGGTTTCGTCATTCGCGGTCTTGCGGGTCGTTGCCCTGGGTTCGGGCGCCCTGGCGGCGGGCTTGGGTGCCTCCACCTTTACCTTGGGTTGGGGCGTAACTTCGGCCGGTTTCGGCGCCGGTGGCGGTGGCGGTGGTACGGCGCGCGTCGGCAGCGGCGCCACGCCGAGTTCCGCACCCGGCACCGAGATGCCAGCGATGATCCTGGCGAGCACGGTATCCTCGCTGACGCGCGAGGTCGCGGTCGGCGCCGGGCTGATCCCCGCCTCCGCGGCGGTTGGACGGTCGGCTACACCGCTATCGGCGCTCGTCGCGCTAAAGCCGGGAGCCGGCGGGGGCGGCGCCGCGACCACAATTGGTGCGGGCAATGGCGCTGGAGGAGGAGCGGCGACGGTCGCCGAGGGCGGTGGTGCCGCCGGCGTCGATGTTGGTTTCGGAGACTCGGCGACCTTAACGGGCGGCGGCAGGGGAGTCGGCGCCGGGGTCAACCCAGGCTTCGGCGCGGAAAGCGGCGGCGCATAGACGACGCGCGGTGACGGCTGCGGCAATGGCGGCGCAGGCGTCGATACCGCGCGCGGTGCGACGTAAGACGGCGGGTTCATCGCTACCTCGACGGGCGGCGTAGGCGTGGCGGCAGGTACGGCAGGCGCAAGATAATCGCCTTTCTTGCGCTTCTTCTTCCTGGTGTCCTCCTGGACAATCGGACGCGGCCGGGGTTGCTCCGCCGCCGCGAGCACCCTGGGCGCGGTCGGGTCGGGCCCGAGCCGCGGCAGCGCCGGGATCATCCGCGCGTCGGCGATGCGTTCTGGCGTCGCGCGCAGTTCGCCGAAATTGATCGCAAAGGCGCGATCGGCGGCCGACAGCATCGGCAGCCGGTCGAAGAACGGGGCGAGCCCCGCGCCAAGGCCCGGTGACATCATCGAATTCGCGATCTTCTGCGCGCCGTCGCGGTCGCCACTCATCGCCAGGATGAAGGCGCGATCGCGCCACGCCGCGCGATCGCTTTTGCGGAGCAACGCGTCGAGCAGGTCAAGTGCTTCCTTCTTGCGCCCGGAAATCCCCATCGACAGCGCGTAGCGCCGCGTTATCTCGTCATCAGGCTTTGCCCGCAGCGCCAGGCGGTAGTCGCGTTGCGCACGTTCCTGCTCGCCGATCAGATCATAAGCGAGGCCGCGATCGCCGGCATATTTGCTGGGATCGAGCCCGCGCGCTTCGGCTTCCTGGAACCGGCGTAATGCTTCACCGGGGCGCTCGGCACGCACCAACAAGCTGCCGAGCCCGGCCTTCACCCGCGGATTGAGCGGGTCGAGCTTTTCGGCGCGGCCGAAAAACCCCGCCGCGGCGGTGTTGTCGCCCATCCTGAGGGTCAGTTCGCCAGCGGTGACCAGCGCTTCGATGTCCAGCGGATTGGCAGCGAGGATGCGCATGTCCGCGGCCAGCGCGTCGGCATCTCGATTTTCATCGGTGGTCTGAGCGAAGGCCTGTCCGCCGCTCATTGCTAAAACAACGGCGGCGAGGCCGAGAGCGCGGCGGAATATCATGTCGGATGCCAGCCTAAACCGATTGGCGGCTGAACGGGAAATGGCCTTGGGTTTCACGAGCGGCGAGGCGGGGCGCGGCGGCGATGAACGCCGCCGACACCCCGCAAATCGGCTTACTGGTTGTTCTGGCGGTGCAGGAAGCGCGGGATATCGAGCGAATCCTTGCTCTCACCCTCGTCTGCTTCGGAGCGCGAGCCGCCGCGCGCGACGCTCTGCATCCGCTCGAACAGCGTACCGCCCAGCTTCATGCGCGGCGCCGGCGGAGCTTCCGCCTCGTCACCGGAGGAGATGGCCGGAGCCTCTTCGGCGCTCTCGCCCGGCGACAGCCAGCCCGGAGTTTCCTCCGCCGCAGCCTCGGCGGCCACAGGCGCTTCATACTCTGCCGGAACGGCTTCATCGTCGACCGCAACCTCGCTGCCGAGCACCAGTTCGTCGGCGTCAGCGTCCGGCGCGGTAGCGTCTGCCGGAGTATCGAGCGTCAGCGGCTGTGTGTCCGCTTCGGGTTCCGCCTTCGCTTCAGGCTCGGGCGCCGCTTCGACCGGCGATGCCGGTATCACCGACTCCGCCCTGCGGCCAAAGCTGAAGGCGCGGGTCGCCGGCTCCGCCGCGGCGGCAGCCACGGCGGCGCTGTCGGCCTCGATCCCGGTGGCGACAACCGACACGCGGATCTTGCCTTCCAGGTCGGGATTGAATGCCGACCCCCAGATGATGTTGGCGTCTTCGTCGACCAGTTCGCGGATATGATTGGCCGCTTCGTCGACTTCGAGCAGGCGCATATCCTCGCCGCCGGTGATCGAGACGATCACGCCCTTGGCGCCCTTCATGCTGACGCCGTCGAGCAGCGGATTGGCGATCGCCTTGGACGCGGCTTCGATGGCGCGGTTGTCACCCTCGGCCTCGCCGGTGCCCATCATCGCCTTGCCCATTTCCTGCATCACCGAACGGACGTCGGCGAAGTCGAGGTTGATCAGGCCAGGCATGACCATCAAGTCGGTGATCCCGCGCACGCCCTGCTGCAGCACTTCATCGGCCATTTCGAAGGCTTGTTTGAAGGTCGTGTTGGCGTTGGCGACCAGGAATAGATTCTGGTTGGGGATAACGATCAGCGTATCGACGTACTTCTGCAGTTCCTCGATACCAGCTTCCGCCGCCTTGGCACGGCGACTGCCCTCGAACGCGAACGGCTTGGTCACCACGCCGACGGTCAGGATGCCCATGTCGCGCGCCGCCTTGGCGATGACCGGAGCAGCCCCCGTACCGGTGCCGCCGCCCATGCCGGCGGCGATGAAGCACATATGTGCGCCTTCCAGCATCTTGGCGACGCCGTCGATCGCTTCCTCCGCCGCGGCACGACCGATCTCAGGCCGCGCCCCCGCGCCGAGCCCTTGCGTGATCCGCACGCCGAGCTGGATCTTCTGCCCCGCCTGACTCTGCTTGAGCGCCTGCGCATCGGTATTCGCGACCAGGAAGTCGACGCCCTGGACGTCGTTCTTCATCATGTTGGCGATGGCGTTACCGCCTGCGCCACCGACGCCGATCACCGCGATACGCGGAGTCAGTTCGTCTACATCCGGAGGAAGAAATTCAACCATTACGCGTTCTCCGACATGCTCCGCCCCCCGAAGCACTTATGCCCACAACTTCTTGCACTATCCCCCCCGCACTATCCACTACAAATGGGGGTCGATGACGCATTTCTTTAATAATTCGCCCGAGCCGTTCTAATCAGGCGACGGAAGATCGACATCGGCGACGGACGATGCACCAGCTGATGTTCGCCCGATGCCAGTGACCTGAGGTCGATCGGGTCGGTCGCGGCGTGGTGGACCAGCCCCGCCAGGGTCGCGAAAGCGGGTCCCGAATGCGCATCGGGCAAGCCGGCAAGTCCGCGCGGGCGCCCGACCCGGACCGACCGGCCGAGCGCGGCTTGCGCATAATCGGCGATACCCTTGAGCTCGGCACCGCCGCCGGTCAGCACGACCTGGCGCCCGACATTGCCGTCGAATTTCATCGCGGTCAGCGCCTTGCCGATCTCTCCCATCAACAATTCGAGCCGCTGGCGGATCACCGCGATCAGCTGCGCCTTGGTGATGCGCGGCCCCTCGCCCGCGCCATCGTCGCTGAGCGGCGCGATCTCGAGCATCTCGTGATTGTCACGCGGCGTCGCGTTGGCGCAGCCATGGAAGCACTTCATCCGCTCGGCCTGGGCGCGGCTGGCGCCGAAAGTCGAGGCAATGTCGTCGGTGATGTCGCTGGCGCCCATCGGCACGGTGACCAGGCCGACCAGCATGCCGCCGGCGAACAAAGAAACGTTGGTGATTCCGGCGCCCATCTCGACCAGCGCCGTCCCGAGCTCACGCTCCTCCGCGCTGAGGCAGGCGAGCCCCGTCGCGACCGGCGCGGCGATGATCGACTTTACCTCCAAATGCGACTTGGCGACGCACAGGCCGATATTGCGCACCGGCGATCCATCGGCGGCGACGACATGGATGTGGACACCCATCCGGTCGGCATGAAGCCCCAGCGGGTTCTTGACCCCGGTGATGCCGTCGAGCGTGTAGAGCGCCGGCTGGGCATGGAGCACCATACGGCCGGCCGGATCGATCGATTCCCGCCCCGCGCGCAGCAGCGCGTCGATATCGCTTTGTTCGATACGGTGCCCACCCATTTCGAACTCGATCGAGGCGACGTCGCTGACCAGCCCGCCCGCCGAAAAGCCGACCCAGACATTCTCGATATTGGTCTGGGCGATACGTTCGGCCTGTTCGACCGCTTCGCGCACCGCGACTTCGGTCGCCGCCATGTCGGCGATGCAACCGCGCCGCACGCCGCGGCTTTCGCGCTGGCCGGTGCCGAGCACGATCAGCTCGCCGCCGCTGCCTTTCTGCGCGATCATCGCGGAGACCTTGGACGACCCGATATCGAGTGCCGTGATCAACCCCTCCGGCGGTGTCTTGGCCATGTTTCTATTCCCCCACTCAAACCTGGTCGCGCGACGCCGCGCGATCCGTCGACGCCGGCGCCGGCGTCGACATATTGCCCTTCGAACTCGTCGGAACCCCAATCCGGCTCGATCCGTCGGGCTTGCGCGCCACGAACACATCCGGGTTGCGCATGTCGAACTTTACCCATCCTCTACCCAAAAGTCGAAGCGTACCATCCCTCTCCGCAAACAACCGGAGTGCCTTGGCAGCCTCATCGGTTCCCTCGGGCAGCGACAAAGTCTCCCCGGTGTCGAACAACAGGTCCCAGCGGCGGTTGCCGACCCAGGTCGCAGCCCGCACCTTCGGCTTGAGCGCGGGCGCAATGGTCATCAGCGTCTGATAGGCCGGCTCCTGGCGATCGGCGCCGGGACCGATCACCAGCGGCAAATCGGGCATGGCATCGGCCGATACCGCTTCCAGATAGACTCCGTCGCGATCGATCAGGCTCAGCGTCCCCTGGTTCTGCCACACCGCCGCCGGCGTGCGCTCGACGATCCGGATCAATAAGGTATCGGGCAGCCGCCGCGAAACATGGGCATCCTGCACCCAGCCATATTGCAGCAACTTGTCGCGGATCTGGTTGAGGTCGACCAATGGCATCGCGCGCGATTTCTGTTCGAGCGCAACGGCATAGACCGTCATCTGGTCCATCCGCTTGACGCCACGGATCTCGATCTGTTCGACGCGGAAACCGGCATTGCCGGCCTGTTCGGCGACCGCGGTGCCGACCGCGCCGGGAATGCCGAAGATTTGCGCGACGACCAGCGCCGCCCCGACTGCTAGCGCGAAGATCGACCAGGTCGCGATGCGCTGCAGAGTATGCTGGGAAATCGGCAGCCAGGCGAGAATGCGGTCGATGATCGACGGCTTCTTCTGCTTGCGCTTTGCCGACGGCCGGCGCGCGGTCGGCCGCCCGCTCCTAGTGGGGGCACGGCTCATGCCAGCGCCTCGTCGATGATCATCTGCACCAGCTCCGGATAGGAGATGCCGAGATGTCTCGCCTGTTCGGGGACGAGGCTCAAGGGCGTCATGCCGGGCTGGGTATTGACCTCGAGCAGGAACAGCCCGTCCTCGCCGCGCTCATCGTCCCAGCGGAAGTCTGATCGCGACGCGCCCTTGCAGCCGAGCAGATTATGCGCCTCGAGCGCGAGGCGCTTGCAGGCCGCGGCGATCGCATCGGGGATTTGCGCCGGAAAGACGTGCTCGGTCATGCCGTCAGTGTACTTGGCGTCGTAATCGTACCAGCCGGATTTGGGCTTGAGTTCCGTCACGCCAAGCGCACGGCCGCCGAGGATCGCCGTCGTCAGTTCGCGACCACGAACATAAGGCTCGGCGAGCAGTTCCTCGAATTCCTGCCACGGGCCGGCGACATCGCGGCCGATCGGGTTGCCGTAATTGCCGTCGTCGGTGACGATTGCAACGCCGACCGACGAGCCCTCGTTGACGGGCTTGAGCACATAGGGCCGTTTGAGCGGGTCGCCCTCGAATATTTCCGCCGATTTGACGATCCGTCCGCCGGGCATCGGGATGCCGTGCGGGACCAGCGCCTGCTTGGTCAGCACCTTGTCGATCGCGATGACCGAAGTGACCATGCCCGAATGGGTGTATTTGAGGCCCATCAGGTCGAGCATGCCCTGCACCGAGCCATCCTCGCCCGGCGTGCCGTGGAGCGCGTTGAACACGATATCGGGCTTGGCCGCGGTAAGCCTGGCCGCGACGTCGCGATCCATGTCGATCCGCGTCACGCGATGGCCGAGCGATTCCAGCGCCTCGGCGATGCCTTTGCCCGACATCAGCGAAACTTCGCGCTCGGCCGACCAGCCGCCCATCAGGACCGCGACGTGGAGAGTCACTTCGCCACTCCCACGCGCTGAATTTCCCATTCCAGCATCACGCCCGACTTCGCCTTCACCTTCTCGCGTACCTCTTCGCCCAGCCCCTCGATGTCCGCGCTTGTCGCGTCGCCCAGGTTGAGCAGGAAATTACAATGCTTCTCCGACACTTGCGCACCGCCCTTGCGAAGTCCGCGGCAGCCCGCTTGATCGACCAATTGCCAGGCCTTTTGGCCTTCGGGATTCTTGAAGGTCGAGCCCCCGGTGCGGCTGCGCAGTGGCTGCGATTCCTCGCGCGCGGCGGCGATGCGGTCCATTTCGGCCTGGATCGCGGAGGGTTCATCGATGTGGCCACGGAACGTCGCGCCGATCACAATCGCACCCTCGGGCAACTCGCTGTGGCGATAGGTGTAGCCGAGATCGCCGAGCGCGAGCGTCCGGCGCTCGCCCGAACGCAGGACCACATCGGCCTCGACCAGCACGTCCTTGACCTCGCGGCCATAAGCGCCGCCGTTCATCCGGACGAACCCGCCGACCGTGCCAGGGATCGAGCGCATGAATTCGAGGCCGGCGATCCCGGCGTCGCGCGCATTCGACGAAACGAGGATGCCGCTCGCGCCACCACCGCAGCGAAGCGTGGTTTCGTCGATCCGCTCGACCTTGGCGAACGTCTTGCCTAGTCGCACCACCACGCCCGGGACGCCGCCATCGCGGACGATCAGGTTCGAGCCCAGGCCGAGCCCCATCACCGGCACCGACGGGTCGAGCGCGTAGAGGAAAGTCGAGAGGTCTTCGACATCGGCCGGCTCGAACAGATATTCGGCCGCGCCGCCGCTCTTGAACCATACCAGCGGCGCGAGCGGCGCGCCCTGGGTCAGTTTTCCGCGGACCGGAGGCAAAGCGTAGCAGACCGTCACCGCACCGCCTCGATCCCGTCGGCCAAGCCAGCCGCCCATTTCGTGATGTCGCCCGCGCCCAGGCACACGATCATATCGCCCGGCTGGACGACCGAGGCCAATTCCGTCGCCAACTCTTCAGCCGAGCCGATCGTCGCCGCCGCGCGGTGGCCGCGGCGCTTCAAGCCATCGACCAAAGCCTGCGCATCGACCCCCTCGATCGGTTGCTCGCCCGCGGCATAAACCGGCGTGACATAAACCATGTCGGCATCGTTGAACGCCTGTTGGAAATCCTCCATCAGATTGGCGAGACGGGTGTAGCGATGCGGCTGAACCACCGCGATGACGCGGTTGGCGACGCCCTCGCGCGCCGCCGACAACACGGCGCGGATCTCGACTGGGTGATGGCCGTAATCGTCGATCACGACCGCGCCCCCATTTCCCGCAAAAGCAACTTCGCCGACCTTGGTGAAGCGACGCTTGACCCCGCCGAACTTGGCGAAGCCCTGCTGGATCGTCGCGTCATCGACGCCGAGCTCGAGTGCGACGCCGATCGCCGACAGCGCGTTCTGGACGTTGTGACGGCCGGGCATCGGCAGTTCGATATGCTCGATCGAGCGCGTCGTGCCGTCGCGGCCACGGATGATCGCCTCGAACCGGTTGCCGCCGGGGATCGGCGTCACGTTGACGCCGCGGATGTCCGCCTGAGTAGAGAAGCCGTAGGTGACGATGCGGCGGTCGCGGACGCGCGGCAGCACTGCCTGCACTTCGGGATGATCGAGGCACAGGAAGGCGGCGCCATAGAAAGGCACGTTCTCGATGAACTGGACGAACGCGTCCTTGATCGCGTCGAAGCTGCCATAATGGTCGAGATGTTCGGGATCGATATTGGTGACCACCGCCAGCGTGCCGTCGAGGCGCAGGAAGCTGCCGTCGCTTTCATCGGCCTCGACCACCATCCACTCGCTGTCGCCGAGCCGTGCGTTCGAGCCATAGCTGTTGATGATGCCGCCGTTGATCACCGTCGGATCGATCCCGCCGGCGTCGAGCAACGCCGCGACCATCGACGTCGTGGTGGTCTTGCCGTGCGTTCCCGCGACTGCGACGGTCGATTTGAGACGCATCAGCTCGGCGAGCATCTCTGCGCGGCGCACCACCGGGATGCGGCGTTCGAGCGCGCACTCGACTTCGGGATTGGCGCGCTTGATCGCGGTCGAGACGACGACGACCGCGGCATCGCCGAGATTGTCAGCGGCATGGCCGATCTTCACCTCGATGCCCTTGTCGCGCAGCCCTTGCACGACATAGCCCTCGGCGACGTCAGATCCCTGCACCTTATAGCCGAGATTGTGCATCACCTCGGCAATGCCGGACATGCCGATCCCGCCGATGCCGACGAAGTGGATGGCGCCGATATCGGTCTTGAGCCCGGTCATGCGAATGCTGCTGCCTCTCCGCCGGGAGCGGCGGTTTGAACTTTGCCGACGGGAATGTCAGCGGGAGGATGGTCGAGCCCCTCGACCAGATCGGCGAGATCGCGCGCCGCGTCGGGATGGCCGCACGACCTGGCACGCGCCGCGGCATTCTGCAGCGCGGCGGGATCGAGGCCGAGTTTCTGCATCTGCTTGGCGAGTTCGACCGGGGTGAACTGGCTCTGCGGGATCGTCCGCGCGCCACCGGCTTCGGAGATTTCGCGCGCATTCTCGGTCTGATGGTCGTCGGTCGCGCTCGGCAGCGGCACCAGAATCGCCGGGCGGCCGGCGGCGGTCAGTTCGGCAATCGTCGACGCGCCAGCACGCGCGATCACTAGATGCGCCCAGGCGAGATGCTCGGGCAGATCGGGCAGGTAAGTGGCGAGGTCGGCGGCGATCGACAGCTCGGCATATTTCGCCCGTGCCTTGTCGATGTCCTCGACCCGTGCCTGGTGAGTCACTTGCAGCCGGCGGCGGAAATTGACCGGGAGCATCGACAGCCCGTCGGGCACGACGCTGCTCAGGATGCTGGCACCCTGGCTGCCGCCGGTGACGAGCACGCGGAAGATGCTGTCCTCCTCGAGCAGCGGATACGGCTTGTCGCGCAGCGCCAGCACGTCCTCGCGCACCGGATTGCCGGTCAGGTGCGCCTTGCCGCGATGTTTTTCGGCCAGCCGGTCGACCTTGGCATAGGAGGTGGCGATGGCATCGACCCGCCCCGCCACCAGCCGGTTGACGCGGCCGAGCACGGCGTTCTGCTCGTGCACCGCGGTCGGCACCTTCTGGTTGAACCCGGCGAGCAACGCCGGCAGCGCCGGATAGCCGCCAAAGCCGATCACCGCGGCCGGCTTGATCTTCTCGAACAGGCTGATCGCCAGCTTGCGCCCCTCGAGCATCGCGCGGCCCGCGCGATACCAGCCTAACGGCCCGCCCTGCATGCGGCCCGCGGGGAGCACGTGCGTCTCGATCCCGTCGAACAGGCCCGGGAAACGCACGCCGCGCTCGTCGCTGATCAGATCGACCTTGTGGCCTCGTTTCTTCAGCTCGGCGGCCAGCGCTGCGGCCGGCACCATGTGCCCACCGGTCCCGCCTGCGGCCAGAACGAATTGCCGCACTCTCGTCATTCGCCGCTCCATTTCACGACATAGGGTGAGCGGCTCACAAACGGGTTCCGGCGCGTAAACGCAAGCAGCAACCCCATCCCGATCGACAGTGCGATCATCGACGATCCGCCATAGCTGATGAACGGCATCGTCATGCCCTTGGACGGCGCCAGGCCGGTATTCACCGCCATCGAGATCAGCGCCTGCAATCCGAACTGGATGGCCAGGCCGGACGCGGCCAACACACGGAATTCGTCCTGTTCATCCAGCAACTTGACGAACACGCGCACGACGATCGCGAGGAAGATCACGGCGACGATCGCGCAGGAGATCAGCCCGAATTCCTCGCCGATCACCGAGAAGACATAATCGGTATGCGCTTCGGGCAGACGGAACTTCATCTGTCCCCCTCCGGGACCGGTGCCGAACCAGCCGCCCGCGGTCAGCGTCGCGCGGGCGGCATTGACCTGGAAATGGTCGGCGGCGTCGGTCGAGTCCGGAAACAGGAAGGCGTCGATACGGGTGCGCGCGGTCGAATAGAAGAGATAGGCTGAGATCACGCCGACGAACGCGGCGCCGAACAGCGCCCCGATCACTCGCGCCGAAATCCCCGAGATCAGCAGCAAGGCGAGCCATACCGCGCAGAACACCACCGTCTGGCCGAAATCGGGCTGCAGCATCAGCAACGCGGCGACCAAGGCGGTCAATCCGCCGGTCAGCGCGGCGAGCATGCCGCCCGACAATCCCTGCTCCTTGTTCTTGAGCGACAACAACCACGCGACGGCGACGATGAAGCACGGCTTGAGGAATTCGGACGGCTGGAATTGCGCGACGCCGACGCCGAGCCAACGCCGCGCGCCATTCACCTGAACGCCGATCAGCGGCACCAGCATCAGCATGATCAGGAATCCCGCGCAGCCGATCAGCGCCATCCGCCGCGCGCTCTCGGTCGGCAGCATCGAGACGATGAACAGCACCGGCAGCGACACCGCGACCCACATCACCTGGCGCCAGAAATAATAGAGCGCGGGCATGTGATGCGTGGCGTCTGAATAACGCTGCGCCGATGCGGGAGACGCAGCGGCAACCGCGACCAATCCGATCGCCATCAGGAACAGAGTCAGGATCAGCAGCACCCAGTCGATGTCCCAGAACCACGCGCCGAGCGGCGAGCGGTCCGACCGGCCGCCGCGCCGCGCGACCCGGGTCAGGAATCCGTCCTTGGCGGGCCGCGAGTTCATGCCAGCGACTCGACCAGTCCACGGAAGGTGTCGCCGCGATCCTCGTAATCGCGAAACTGATCGAACGAGGCGCAAGCCGGCGACAGCAAGACGGTCTCGCCCGGCTTGGCGGCGGCGCGGCACAGCTCGACGGCATGCGCGAGCGTTTCGGCATAAACGGTCGGAATGTCGTTCTTGAGCAGGTCGAGGAACATCGGCCCGGCTTCGCCAATCGTATAGGCGGCGCGGACACGCCCGAACGAGGGGCGACAGGCGTCGAGGTCCTTGGTCTTGGCCTGACCGCCGAGAACCCAGTGGATGCCGTCAAATGCCGCCAGCGCCGGGGCGGTCGAGTCCGGATTGGTCGCCTTGCTGTCGTTGACATAGGCGACGCCGTCGACCGTGCCGACACGCTCCATGCGGTGCGGCAGGCCCTTGAAGCTTTCGAGGCCCGCGTCGATCGCCGATTCCGCCACGCCGAGCGCCTGGCAGGCAGTGATCGCGGCGAGCGCATTCTGCGCATTGTGCGGGCCTTGCAGCGAGGGCCAGCGCGACTGGTCCATGCACACGCCCGGCGCGATCTTGAACAGATGCTCGCCACGCGCCGACAGGCCGCGCGCGATCTTTGCGGAAGCGTCGTCGCCGATCCCGATCACCGCGTCGTGATCCTTCGACTGCATCGCGAACAGCCGCGCCTTCGAGGCGGCATAGGCATCGAAGCCATCGTAGCGGTCGAGATGATCGGGCGTGATGTTGAGCAGCACCGCGACATCGCAATCGAGCGTGCAGGTCAAATCGATCTGATAGCTCGACAATTCGAGCACATAGACGCCGCCGACCGGCAGCGGCTCCTCGCCCAGGATCGGCAGCCCGATATTGCCGCCAAGCCGCGCCGGAATACCAGCTGTCTCCAGGATGTGATGGATCAGCGCAGTGGTGGTCGACTTGCCGTTGGTGCCGGTGATGCCGACGACACGGTGCGACGGCAGATAGTCGCGCGCTTGGGCGAACAGTTCGATATCGCCGATCACCGGCACGCCCGCCCCGCGCGCCTTGGCCGCGATCGGGTGACGGTTGAGCGGTACCCCCGGCGATACGACGACACCGGCGAAGCCCGTCAGGTCGATCTCGACCGGATCGGCATAATCAGGCCCATCGATCGTCCGCTTGCTCTCGTCCGTGTCCCACGCGACGACCTGAGCACCCGACGCCAGCAGCGCACGCACGGTGGCCTGGCCCGAGCGCGCCAGCCCGAGCACCGCATAGCGTTCGCCGCGCCAGGACGGACTGGTGATCACCGCAGCTTCAGCGTTGCCAGACCAGCGAGCGCGAGAACCAAAGCCACGATCCAGAAACGGATCACGACGGTTGATTCCGGCCAGCCAAGTTGTTCGAAATGATGGTGGATCGGCGCCATGCGGAACACGCGCTTGCCGGTGCGCTTGTAGACGAACACCTGGATGATCACGCTCATCGCCTCGACCACGAACAGCCCACCGATGATACCGAGCACGATCTCGTGGTGCACGGTGACCGCGATCGCGCCGAGCGCGCCGCCCAAAGCGAGGCTGCCGGTATCGCCCATGAATACTGCCGCCGGCGGCGCATTGAACCACAGGAAGGCGAGCCCCGCCCCGATCATCGCGCCGCAGAAGATCGCGAGATCGCCGACGCGCGGAATGTGCGGGATGCCGAGATAATCGGCGAATTTCGCGTTACCGGCGAGATAGACGATCAGCATGAACGCGACGCTGGCGATGATCACCGGCATCGTCGCGAGCCCGTCGAGGCCGTCGGTCAGGTTCACCGCATTGCCGAACGCGACGATCGTGAACGCCGCGAACACGACGTAGAACCAGCCGAGATCGATCACCACCGAATTGAAGAACGGCAGATAGAGGTGCGTGCCGTTGGCAGTATTGGTGTGGATGATGATCGCACTGGCGATGCCGGCAATGGCGAATTCGCCGAGCAGGCGTACCCTGCCCGACACGCCTGCAGTGCTTGCTTTGCGCACCTTGTCGTAATCGTCGAGGAACCCGATCGTGCCGAATCCCAGGGTCACGAACAGGCATGCCCAGACATACGGATTGGTCAGGTCCATCCAGATCAGGATCGAGATCGTCATGCTGGTCAGGATCATCAGCCCGCCCATCGTCGGCGTGCCGCGCTTGGCGAGGTGCGTTTGCGGACCGTCGGCGCGGATCGGCTGCCCCTTGCCCTGGCGCACGCGCAGCCAGCCGATGAAGCGCGGTCCGATGATCAGGCCAATCAGCAATGCGGTCGCCACCGCCGCTCCCGAGCGGAAGGTCTGGTAGCGGACCAGGTTGAGAACGTGCGGGAAACCCAGCGCCTGCGCGATCCAATACAGCATTATATTTTCCCGCCGGCGAGCGCTGCGACCACCGCAGCCAACCCGACCCCGTTCGAACCCTTGATGAGAACCGCATCGCCCGCTTCGAGTGTCGCCGTCAGGCGGTCGCGCGCGGCAGCGGCGTCGGGCACATGAACGATTTCGACCTGGCCCTCAAGCGCTTCGGCGAGCGGCTCGATCTTTTCACCGACGAGAATGACCAGCTGGACGCCAGCGTCACGAACCGGACCGGCGAGCGCGGCGTGATATTCGTCCGATTTGTCGCCGAGTTCGCGCATTTCGCCGAGCACCGCGATCTTCCGCGTCGCCGCTTCTTCGCCGAGCACCGCGAGCGTCACGCGCATCGATGCCGGGTTGGCATTGTACGCCTCGTCGATCACCAGCGCGCGGCCGCCTTTCACCTCGACCGAGAAGCGGGCGCCGCGTCCAGCAAGCCCACCGAGATCGGCGAGTGCGAGCCCAGCCAGCGCGAGATCGCCTCCGACCGCGTCGACCGCAGCCAGCACGGCCAGCGAATTTGATACCCAATGCTTCCCGGGTTGCGCGACGGTATAGCTGAGCTCGCGCTCGCCGACCCGCGCGGTGACGAAGGTGCCGCCATTGGCCGCCTTGACCGCTTCGATCGCGCGGACGTCCGCGCCCTCGTCGATCCCGAAGGTGATCGTGCGTGCGGCATGGGGCGCGGCGGCTGCGGCGAGACGGTCGCGATGCGGACTGTCATAGGGGATGATCGCGACGCCATCCGGCTCCAGGCCCTGGAAAATCTCGCCCTTGGCGTCGGCGATCGCGCTTTCGTCGGGAAAGAACGCCGCGTGCGCCGGCGCGATCGCGGTGACAATCGCGACATGGGGGCGCACCAGGGTCGTCAGATGGGCGAGTTCGCCCGGATGGTTCATCCCCATCTCGAACACGCCGTAATCGACCCCGGCGGGCATCCGCGCCAGGCTGAGCGGCACGCCGGTATGGTTGTTGTAGCTCTTGACCGAGCGATGCGCCGACTTGGCCGGCGAGCGGTCGAGCGCGGCGAACAAGGCTTCCTTGGTGCCGGTCTTCCCGGCCGACCCGGTAACCCCGACGATCCGCGCAGACGTCCTGGCCCGCGACGCCTTGGCCAGTGCCTCCAGCGCGGCGAACGTGTCCGACACAAGGACGTTGGGATGCGGCGTATCCTGACTGACGATCGCGCCCGACGCGCCGCGATCGAACGCCTGATCGAGGAATTTGTGGCCGTCGGTGGTCTCGCCGGTCAGCGCGACGAACAGGTCGCCCTGCCCCACTTCACGCGAATCGAAGGTGACGCCAGAAACGTCGAACGCCGCCGAAGCGGCGCCGTTGGTGGCTGTCGCGATGTCGGCCGAGGTCCAGAGCGTCATTGCGCTCCTCCGGCCGAACGAGGTGATCGAGAAAGGGCGATTGCGAGGAAAGTGGCAAGCATCCCCTCCTCTAACCGGGAAGCCCGGTTTTGGCCACGCGTCACGCCGCCGCCTCCTCGCGCGCTACACTCACGTCGTCGAATGGCAGCACCAGGTCGCCGACAATCTGGCCCTGTTCGTGCCCCTTGCCGGCGATCAGCACGATGTCCTCGGCGCCCGCCTGGCCGACGGCATAAGCGATGGCCGACCGGCGATCGCCAATTTCGATCGCTCCCGGCGCACCCTTGAGCACTTCGGCGCGGATCGCGGCCGGGTCTTCGCTGCGGGGGTTGTCGTCGGTGACGATCACCAGGTCGCCGTAGCGCACGGCGATCTCCCCCATCAGCTCGCGCTTGCCGTGATCGCGGTCGCCGCCGGCGCCGAACACGACGATCAACCGCCCGGCGGTGTGCGGCTTGAGCGCGGCGATCGCCGCCTCCAGCGCGTCGGGCGTATGGGCATAGTCGACATAGACCGGTGCCCCGGTCCGCGTGATCACCGCGCGCTCGAGCCGCCCGCGCACCGGCTGCAACCGCGCGAGATTAGCGATGGTCTGGGCAACGTCGCCGCCCGTCGCGATCACCAGCCCCGCCGCGGTCAGCGCATTGGCCGCCTGATAGGCGCCGATCAACGGCAGCGTGACCCTCAACTCGCGATCCTCGGCTTCGATCACCAGACCCTGGCCGAGCAAGGTCGGGTCGCGGCTGACCAGCCGAAGCGCGCCGCCGCGTTCGCCGACCGTGAGGAGGCGCTGGCGTCGCGCATGGGCGAGATCGACGACGCGCGCGGCTTGCGGATCGTCGGCCCAGACGACGGCGGTGCCGTCGGGATCGAGCACTTCCGAAAACAGCCTCAACTTTGCCGTCAGATAGGCGGCCATGTCGCCATGATAGTCGAGATGGTCCCGGCTGAGATTGGTGAAGGCCGCGGCGATCACCTTCAACCCCTCGGTGCGATATTGCGACAGACCGTGGCTCGATGCCTCGAAGGCGACATGGGTGACGCCCTCGCGCGCGAGCCCCGCGACGTTGGACAGGAAGGTGACGACGTCGGGAGTGGTCAGGCCGGTCGAGACGCTGTCGTCCGAGGTCGTGACGCCGAGCGTCCCGATCGACGCGGCGTGATGCCCCGCCATCCGCCACAATTGACGTGTCATCTCGACCGTGGAGGTCTTGCCGTTGGTGCCGGTGACCGCGACCACCGTTTCGGGGAAAGGCGCGAAAAATTGCGCAGCGAGATGCGCGAAAGTCTGGCGCGGATTGTCCGAGGCGATGTGCAGCGCCCCGTCGACGGCGACGTCCGGGCGTGCGACGACCGCGATCGCACCCGCCGCGACCGCCGCCGGGATGAAGTCCTCGCCATTGACGCGCGTGCCCTCGAACGCGCCGAAGATCGTACCGGGCGCGACCTTGCGATGGTCGATCGCGAAGCCGGTGACGCTGGCGTCGCCCCCGCCCGTCACCAGCCCGCCGAGTTTCATTCGGGATCCGCCATCGTCTGCGGCTTTTCCCCCGGGCGATGCCAGATCAGCGGCATCAGCTCGTCGACATTGATGTCGCGCGAGGGGTCGGGCATCACGCCGAGCATCGGCCCGGCGCGCATGATGAAGCGGTTGACCACCGGTGCGGCGGTATAGGCCGCGGTCCTGACGGCTCCCTGTGGCGAATCGAGCATTACGATCACCACATAGCGTGGCGCGTCCATTGGGAAAGCCGCCGCGAAGGTCGAGACGTTGGCTTTCTTCGAATATCCGCCGCCCGTCGCGACTTCCGCGGTGCCGGTCTTGCCGCCAACGCGGAAGCCGGGCGCATCGGCGGTCCGGCCGGTACCCTGGGTAACCACGAGCCGAAGCAGCTGGCGAATGCGGTAGCTGGTCTGTTCGCTGATCACGCGCCGCCCCGGAACGTCGGCACCGGGCTGAACCTTCATCAGCGTGACAGGCCGCCACACGCCGCCATTGACCAGGGCAGCATAGGCCGCGGCCAGGTGCAGCGGCGTCACCGCGATGCCGTGCCCGAAGCCGGTGGTCATCGTCGTCACGCGACTGAACTTCTGCGGGAACATCGTCCGACCCCGCGCCGGCAACTCGAACGGCATCGGCTTGTCGAAACCCATCGACCGGAACATCGCCGACAATTTGTCGCCGCCCATTTCGTCGGCAATCCGCGCGGTGGCGATATTCGACGAGTGGATCAGCGTCTCCGGGATATCGAGCCAGCGCCCTTCGCCATCATGGTCATGGATCTTGAAACCGTCGATCTGCAGCGGCTGGGTGGCGTCGAAACGCTTGGCCATCGAGGTGACGGTACCGCTGTCGATCGCCGCGGCCATGGTGATCGGCTTGAAGGTCGAGCCAAGCTCGTATGCCGCACTGGTCACGCGGTTGAAGAACGGGCCGGGCAGCTGCTTGCCGTCCTCGGTCACGGCCGGTTTCGGCGCTGCGCCGGGATTGTTGGGATTGAATGTGGGGAAGGACGCCAGCGCCATGATCTCGCCGGTGCGAACGTCGAGCACCACGCCCGCCCCACCCTTGGCCTTCAAGGTGGTGACCTGTTGGCCAAGCTCGTTCTCGAGCGCCGATTGCGCGCGCGCGTCGATCGACAGCGCGACCGGCTTGGCCGCGGTGTCGGGCGAGGTCAGCCGCAGATCGAGCGCGCGCTCCATCCCGCTCGCGCCCTTGTTGTTGACGTCGAGGAAGCCGAGCACCTGCGCGCCGAGTTCCGATTGCGGATAGAGGCGCTGTTGCTGGCGTTCGAACACGATCGCCGGCTCGCCGATCGCATTGACCTCGGTGACGAGCGATGCCGAGGCATCGCGCTCGATATAGGTGAACCTGGTGCCCTGCAGCCTGGCGTAGATCTGGTTTTCGTCGAGGCCGAGGATATTGGCCAGGCGCTGTGCGATCTCACGGCGATCGCCGAGGATCTGGTCGGGGTGGATACCGATTGCCCAGGCGTCGATCGTGCGCGCCAGCGGCTCGCCGTTGCGGTCGACGATATCGCCGCGGATCACGCGGTCGGCCATCGTCGACGCGGTCGCGGTTCCCGCGGAGAATGCGAAAAAGCTGAGCTTGGCGACGACGACTCCGATCGCTGCGCCGTAGAGCAGCATCATGATCATCAATCGCTTTTGCGCGGTCGCACGGACCAGCGCGCGTTCGTCGGCAAGACGACGCGGCGCGATCGGTCGTGCGAGCAGATTGCTCATCGCGCGCCATCCTCCCGACGCGCGCCGCGCGACAGCGAGCCCAACGTCGTGTCGCTGAGCAGCTTGCGGTCGAGCAACGCCACCGTCGCCGGCTTCGCCTTGATCGCCGTTTTGGCCGCTGCGGGCTGGAGCTTCGCCCCGACCGGTGCCGAAACCATCGCGACCGCCGCCTTCATCTTGGCCGGAGCGGCCGCCGCCGGCGCGGCCGGCGTAGCGGCGACCGCCACTTCGGTCGGCATGACCGGGGCGCTCGGGATAACCGCCGCCGCGGTCTGGACCTGCGGGCCGTTCGTTGGGGTCGGCGCGTTGAAATCGACCTGGGCGAGCTCGGCGTCGTTACGGATATATTGCCCGGCGGTCGGCGCCGACAGCTTCAGCGTGTCGCCGTTCCAGCGCTGCAGCTGCGCGAAGCTGGCGCGCGTGTCGAATTCGGTTTCGAGCGCGGTGATGTCACGCTGCGTCCGCGCGATCGAGGATTCGATCGCCGCGAGCTTGTTGCGTTCCGCCGCCACGCGCGATGACATGAGGTAACAGCCGAGGATCACGCTCACGCAGAGCACGAACCAGCCAAACCAACGAAATCGATGCGCCACAACCATCACATTTCTCCCGCAACCCAGGCTGCCGACGCGGTCCGCCTGGCCACACGCAAGGTCGCCGAACGGGCACGCGGGTTCCGCGCCAGCTCGGCGTCACTGGGGCGCACCGCGCGCCCGATCGTTTCGAATGTCGCCTCGGCCGGAGCGGCCTGCGGCGGCAAATGCCGCGAACCCGACGGCATCGCGCCGCTCCGTTCGCGCAGAAAATGCTTCACCAGGCGATCCTCCAGGCTGTGGAAGGTCACCACTGCCAGCCGCCCACCGGGCTTGAGCACACGCTCCGCCGCGGCGAGACCATCGGCCAGCTCGCCGAGCTCCCGGTTGATGTGAATCCGTACGGCCTGGAAGGTCCGCGTCGCGGGGTCCTTCTTGTCGTGCGGCTTATGACCTAGCGCCTTCCGCACCACCGTCGCGAGTTCGGAAGTCCGCGTAAGGGGTCTTGCGGAGACGATCGCCCGGGCGACACGGCGCGAGCGAGGCTCTTCGCCATAGAGGTAGAGGACATCGGCGATGTCGCTTTCGTCGGCGCTGTTGAGGAAATCGGCGGCACTCTCGCCCGATTGGCTCATCCGCATGTCGAGCGGCCCGTCGCCCTGGAACGAGAAGCCGCGCTCCGCCTGGTCGAGCTGCATCGACGACACGCCGATATCCATCACGACGCCATCGACCGGGACGAGGCCACGGGCGTCGAGTTCGGACTCGAGCGCGGAAAATGGCGCCTCGACGAGCGTAAGCCGCCCGTCCGACGCAGCGACCAAGTCCTGGCCGGCGGCGATCGCATCGGGGTCACGGTCCAACGCGACCACCTCGGTGCCCGTGGCAAGGATCGCCCTTGTGTAACCGCCGGCGCCGAAGGTCGCATCGACATGACGCTCTCCCGGGGTGGGATGGAGAGCGTCGATCACCTCATCGATGAGCACCGGAATATGGGGAGTGGGCGTGCTCACAGGATGTTCTTTTCCTGCATGAGGTTGCGGCAGATACGCTTGAGGACAGGGGCAGCCTGGTCGTCGGTCGCGGCGAGCAGGGTGTGGGGATCCCAGATCTCGAAATGCGTCAGCGACCCGTAGAAGAAAGCGTGCTTGGCGATGCCCGCCTCTTCCTTCATCCAGTTGATGATGACGGCGCGGCCAGTGCTGTCGAAGCCGACTTCCTCGGCGCCGCCGGCAATGACGCGAAGGACGTTGAACGCGGGGTCGTTATCGCCCGCCGCAGCCTTGGCCAGCTTCGCGTCGACATAGCCCTGGTCGTAGGCGATCAGGCACTTCGCCTCGGGGTGCTGACCCATGAGGACGAACGGGCCTTTCTTGAAGCGCTCGGGCGGCGTGTTGTCGATGACGGCGTCGCGGAACTTGGCAGGTATGGAAACGCGGTTCTTGTCATCGACAAGCTGCAGCGCTGTTCCCGTATAGATACTGCTCCCAGCCACCGATCGCCCCGAACCAGACATGCGTTTTCCCGTTCGCGGAACGAGCCCTCGCTCGCGCCGCGGTGATCAGAATCAACGGGTAAAAACGCCCCACTTCCGGAGACTGGCGTATCAAGCCACCGGATGGGATTCAATGGGAATTTTTGGTGTTTGATGGGCCAAAATTGCCCACTTTTGGCTAAGTTATTCCAAACACTATGAAATTTTCTTTAACCATAGCCTGCCCTTCTGACCCCTGCAGGCACCGGCAAGGGCTTGAAATGTTGGAATCGGCGCGACTCAGCCCAGCTTTGGGATGATTTCCCATCGCTTCCCGGCAGGGAGGCGGACATCAGTGCTTGGCGGGAGTGGGCGATGCCGCCGGAGCGACGCCCATTTCGGCGAGCGGTTCGCTCGTCGCGGTATCGATTGGGGCGGTGCTGTTCGACGCGGCAAGGTTGGCGGCGACATCGACCTTGGGCGCGCCCACCGCATTAAGCGGACGTTCCCGGCTGACGATCGCGAACAGGGTCGCGGCGACGCCGATCATCAGCAATACCGCCGCAAGGCCGATCATGCCGACCTTCACCCGTTGCATCGTTTGAATGTTGTCGCGAACCAGTGTTTTCATACTTGTGTGGCATTTATGTAACGCATCGCGAGGCGTTTGTCGACCTTGCTGGTGCCACGGTCTACCGCATCAGGCGGGAACCAATCCTTTGGATGCCAACCAGTCGTTGTTGTAGAGCGTTGAAAGGTAGCGGAATCCCGTGTCGCACAGGATCGTCGCGACCCTGCTGTCCGGGCCCAATTGTTTCGCCAGCGCGACGGCACCGGCGACATTGATCCCCGACGACAGGCCCAGGCAAAGCCCTTCTTCGTCGAGCAGGCGCCTGACCCAATGATATCCTTCGGCGTCCGAGATGCGGAACTGGGTGTCGACCGGCGCGCCTTCCAGGTTGGCAGTGATCCGCGCTTGCCCGATCCCTTCGGCCACCGACGATCCTTCGCTATGGAGTTCACCGCAGGCGTAATAGGAATAGAGCGCGGCGCCATCGGGGTCGCTGAGCGCGATCGTCACGTTCTCGTCGTGCGACTTGAGGCCGAGCCCAACCCCGGCCAGCGTCCCGCCCGTCCCCACCGCGCAGGTGAACCCGTCGATCCGCCCATCCATCTGGTCCCAGATCTCCTCGGCGGTGCCGACGATATGCGCCCTGCGGTTGGCGATATTATCGAACTGATTGGCCCAAATCGCGTTCGGCGTCTCTTCGGCGATGCGCCGGCTGGTATGCACGAAATGGCCTGGGTTCGAATAAGGCGCGGCCGGCACCAGCACGAGTTCGGCGCCGAGCGCGTGCAACGTGTCCATCTTCTCGCGGCTCTGCGTCTCGGGCATGACGATGATCGTCCTGTAGCCCTTGGCATTGGCGACCAGCGCCAGCCCGATACCGGTATTCCCCGCCGTCCCCTCGACGATCGTCCCGCCCGGCGCGATCAGCCCGCGCTCTTCGGCGTCCTGGACGATGAACAACGCGGCGCGATCCTTCACGCTCGCGCCGGGATTGGCGAATTCGCATTTACCGAAAATCTCGGCGCCAGCCGCTTCGCTCGGCCCGTTGAGCCGGACGAGAGGGGTATGGCCGATGAGCGACAGGGTGTCGGGCGTGATGGGCATGGCACCTAGATAAACCGGCGCGCGGCGCGGGCAAGCAATCGCTGCTGCGTGGGAGGCAATTCCTTGTTGTGTGTGTCCTCTTCCTTCTCCCCTTGTGGGAGAAGGATAGCGAAGCTTGGCAGCCTGCTGCCTAGCGAAGCTTGGATGAGGGGGGCGCGCTAGCGCCGCGCGAGCCTGCGGCTCGCCCCCTTACCTTCCCACTCGGCTAACGCCGAGCGGCCCGATGCGCCCACGGGGGAGAGGGGTTTCAGCGTTACTCCTGGTGCGCGTCGCTGCTCGCCGCGGCATCTGCCGAGGTGTCGTTGGACGCGGCGCTGTCGTCGGACACCGCTCCGTTGTCGGGTGCCGCCGCCGCAGCATTCGCTGTGGGCGTCGGCGTCGGGCTCGGCACGGTCGCGACGACATTCCCGACCGCTGTAGTGGTGATCGAATCGGCCGAATTCTGCCCGACCGCCGCCGGGCTGCCGCCGCATCCCGCCAGCATGCTCAGGATCACGCCCACCAACAGCACTCGCTTCATGCCCATCTCCCTGATTGGAGAGATCGTCACCCGATCGGCCCGCGCGGTCAAGGCGGGACGTGTCTGGCGGGCCGCGCTACACTGACGCCGTGACACTCAAACGCTCCTTCCCGCCGGTCGTCGACGCGCGAACGCGGTTATTGATCTGCGGCAGCCTGCCCGGCGACCGCAGCCTCGCCGCGCAACGTTATTACGCGCATCCGCAGAACCAGTTCTGGCGCCTGCTCTCCCCCGTGGTCGGGCGCGATCTGGCAGCCTTGGACTATGAGGATCGGCTCGCAACGCTGCTCGACGCGCATATCGGCCTGTGGGACGTCGTCGCGACCGCCACTCGCCCCGGCAGCAGCGACGCCGCGATCCGCGATCATGCGCCCAATGATCTCGAGCATCTCGCCGCGTCGCTGCCTCGATTGCGCGCGATCGCGTTCAACGGCGGCACCGCATACAAGATCGGCCGACGACTGATGGAGGAGCACGTCCGGCGATATGACCTGATCGCATTGCCGTCGAGCAGCCCGCTCCACACGATCGGCCTTGCGGCGAAGCAGGGCGCTTGGACGGCGCTCCGTGCCTATCTCTGAGCTATTTCACGCGCCAATGTTCTGATAATGTTCCACCCTATGGCGCTGGCCGAATCGCTCTCCCCTGCCCCCTCCGACGCATATGGCGTGTCGGTCGACTTGACCTTGCCGCCGCGCCCGCTGCGCTGGTTGTTCCTCGACCTGAACTCCTATTTCGCCAGCGTCGAACAGCAGCTCGACCCCGCCTTGCGTGGTAAGCCGGTGATCGTCGCGCCGGTCGGGTCCGACACCACGGTTGCGATCGCCGCCTCGGTCGAAGCCAAGCGCTATGGCATCACCACCGGCACGCCGGTGTGGGAAGCCAAGAGGTTGTGCCGCGAGTTGCTGATCGCGCCCGCGCGCCACGACAAATATGTCGAGTTCCACGACGCCGTGATCGCGGAAATCTGGAAGCACATCCCCGTGACGCGCGTCTGTTCGATCGACGAAGTCGCGTGCCGCCTGCTCGACAACGAGAATTCGCCCGACCAGGCGATGGCATTGGCGCGGCGGATCAAGGCCGGGATCCGTGCCAATGTCGGCGAGTGCCTGACCTCGTCGGTCGGGATCGCGCCCAACCGGCTGCTCGCCAAACTCGCCTCTGACATGCAGAAGCCCGACGGGCTGATCATCCTGACCGCCGAGCAATTGCCGCATCGGCTATTCGGACTGGCGTTGCGCGACATTTCGGGGATCGGCGCGAACATGGAGCGCCGGCTGGCGCGCGACGGAGTCAACGATATCCGTCAATATTGCGAGCGCCGCCCGCGCGACGCCGGCACCGCCTGGGGCGGCACCAATGGCGATCGATTATGGTATCTGCTCCACGGCGTCGACCTGCCCGACAAGGCGACCCAAACGCGGTCGATCGGCCACAGCCACGTGCTGTCGCCCGGCAAGCGCGGGCTCGAGCCGGTGCGGCTGACCGCGCGGCGGCTAGCGCTCAAGGCGGCGAGCCGGCTCAGGCGCAAGGGCTATGCGGCGCGCCTGCTGGTGCTCCATGTCCGGTTCGAGCAGGACAAAATCGTATGGCAGACCAGCCGCCGCCTGGCGCCAACGCAGGACAGTTTCCAGGTGCTTGCTGCGCTCGATGCCTTGTTTCCCCGGCTGGCCGAAGAAGGGCGACAGCGTCACGGTTCGCTGCGCGTGCGGATGATCGGCGTGACGCTCAACGAGATCGTCCCGGTCGCCGGCGAACAGGGATCGCTGTTCGAGCATCTCGACCCCGACGACCCGCTGGCGCGCGAGACTCGCGGGCTGGCGCTCAGCCGAGCGATGGACCGGCTCAACGAGAAATTCGGCCGCCACGCGGTGTCGCTCGGGCCGTTTTATGGTGGACGGATCGATCGCGTCGGTACGAAAATTGCGTTCGGCCGTATCCCCGATATGGACGAATTTCACGAATGACACTTTTGTTGCAACGCATCACGCCCGGAACGGCCCAAAATGGTTACATCTTGACCTTCGCTGCTGCGTGCGCGAAGCGCGAAGGCCTATGAAGACCCCCCTTCTCCCCGCAACCGCCGTAGCGCTTCTGGCGCTGACGGCCTGTCAATCCAAGACCAACGCCACGACTGTCGAGAACTCGACCACCGTCGAGAACAAGACGGTCGCCGAAAAGCCGAAATTCGAGCTTCCGCCGGCGATCAAGGCCGAGGTCTCGATGCGCTGCCATGGCGATAACACATTGGCGCACGTGACTTTTTTCGAAGGCGACAAGCAGCTGACCGTGTCGGCTCCTGCGGACGCCACGGCAGTCGTGCTGAAGGCGCCCGAAGCGGGCAAGCCCTATGTCGGCGACGGCGGCTGGGAAGTGTCGGGCACGCCCAAATCGATCAAGCTGACCGCGCCGGGCAAGCCCGCCCAGACCTGCGACGCGTGATTCCAACCCAGCGGTCCGCGTTTCGGCGCGGACCGCTGTTGCATCAACTGCCCAGATTGGGCACCTTGCCGATCATCGCCCAACGGGAGCGGCATGGCAACGATCGCGATCTACAGCCTGAAAGGCGGCGTCGGCAAAACGACGCTGGCGGTCAATTTAGCCTGGGCCGCCGCCACGCTCTCGTCGCGCCGGACATTGCTTTGGGATCTCGATCCGCAAGCGGCCAGCACCTTTTTGCTGCCGACCAAAAAGGGCAAGGCCGACGCGCAGTCGGTGTTCACCAAAGACATCGAGCCGAGCAAGCTCGCCCGGGCTACCGCGATCGCGCGACTCGACGTGATCGCCGCGGACACGTCGCTGCGCGGGCTCGACCTGCTGTTCCACGAACTCGACAAGAAGAAGCGGCTGCAAAAGCTGTTGGCATCCTTGGCCAAGGATTATGATCGGGTGATCCTGGATTGCCCGCCCGGCCTCACCGAAACCAGCGAACAGGTGATCCGCGCCGCCGACCTGATCGTCGTGCCGGTCATCCCCTCGCCGCTGTCGCAACGCGCCTTCGACGACATGGCCGCGTCCTTGGGCAAGGCCAAGGTGCTGCCGGTCCATGTCATGGTCGATCGCCGCCGCCGGTTGCACGGCGAAGCGGTGGCGGCACATCCCGACTGGCCGATCATCCCAATGGCCAGCATCGTCGAACAGATGGGCGATCGCCGCGCGGCGGTGGGTCAATTCGCCGGAAGCTCGGCGGCGGCGCACGCATTCGCCACGCTGTGGCAGACGATCGAGAAGCGGCTGGCGCGATGAAACCGCCTCCAGAGCCGTCCTATGAGGTTCTCGATCCCAATCTCGTTCTGGGGGCCTATGCCGTCGGCGTCTTTCCGATGGCCGACGCGCGCGACGCGGCCGGAGTCTATTGGGTCGAACCGCGCAAGCGCGCGATCCTGCCGCTCGACGGGTTCCATCTGTCGAAATCGCTCCGGAAGGTGATTGCCTCGGACCGGTTCCGCGTCACTGCCGACGCCGCGTTCGAGGACATGATCGCGCTCTGTGCCGAAAGCGCCGCTGATCGGCCGGAGACATGGATCAACACCACGATCGAAAGCGTGTTCACCACGCTTCATTATCAGGGCCGCGCGCATTCGATCGAATGTTGGGACGGCGATCAGCTGATCGGCGGTCTCTACGGCCTCGCGCTCGGCAAGGCGTTCTTCGGCGAATCGATGGTCAGCCGCGCGACCGATGCGTCAAAAGTGGCCCTCGCCTGGTTGGTGGCGCGCCTGCGCGTGGGCGGGTTCACTCTGCTCGATTGCCAATTCATGACGCCCCATCTCGCCTCGCTCGGCGCGATCGAGATCAGCCGGGGCGATTATGTCGCGTTGCTGGGCGCGGCGATCGACGGTTCGCTCGGCGCTGCGGTGTCGGGCGCCGCGGCGGGGGATTTCGGCGCGCTCGACCGGCTGCCCGATTTGGGCGATTCGGTCGGCGCCGTCACGGTGTCGGCGCCGCCTTTGGGGAAGGACATCGTGCAGCTCTTGACCCAGACGTCGTAGATCGGATCGATCACGACGTTCAGGTTCGGCCGCTCCTTGTACAGCCAGCCCGAAAATACCCGCTTCCACTGCTTGTCGGTCTGTTCGATGTCGAGCTGGACGAACGCACCGGTATAATGCTCGGCTTCCCAAGGCGCGGTTTCCTCGCACGCGCGCAGGCGGACGATGGCATTCCCGACGCGAATCGCCTCGCCGGGCTTCATCGTCAGATCGCGCGTCTGGCTGTTGCGCTTGTTGAGCAGGCCGAGTGTCGCGACGCGCTGGTTCATCGGCGTCGCGCCCTGGGTCGGATTGGTCGCATCGCCCGATACGTCGATCGTCTCGACGCCACCTGATTGGCCGCTATCGTCGAGCGCGGTCGGCGCGGCGGTCGCCACCGCGTCGGGCGGCGGCGCCGTCGGCGTCTCGTACCAATTATAGCCAGCCCAGCCGGCCGCGCCGATTCCGGCCACCAGCGCGGTGATACCGCCGACGCGGCGCCAGTTCATCCTTCCGGCGTCCAGGCTTCGTAATCACCCGTGGCAGGCGCACGATGCCCGCCCTTTTCGAGCGCGCCCGGCGGCCGATAGGCCAGAGCGGTCCCGGTCAGATTGGGCACGGCGGGCTTTTCCCAGCGACGCTGCGCCGGTAGCGCGCGATCGGGCACGTCGTCGATCTGGTGATGCAGCCAGCTGAACCATTCGGGCGGCACCCGGCTGGCGTCGTTCGCACCGTTATAGATCACCCAGCGCCGCGGGTTGCCGTTAGTGTCCTTGCCACCCCGGTAATAGACGTTGCCGAGGTCATCCTCGCCGACGCGTTCCTTGCCGAGCAGGCCGACCATCGTGCCCCAGGTCGCGCCGGTCCACCAGGTGAAGGGATTGAGATTGATACCCATAGGCCGCGCTTAGCGGGTGACGGTCCGGCGTTCAACGCCTGCCGTCGTCATCCCGGCGAAAGCTGGGATCTTTGGCGATGAGGCGATGCCGCCCGAGACCCCAGCTTACGCCGGGGTGCTGAGGAGTCATTTGCCGGTCCAGGTTACCTTGTCGCCCTCGGCAATCCCCAGCTCGGAACTGCGCCCGCCCTTGAGCTCGAGCACCGCGCCGACCGGCTCACCCGATGAAATCGGCGTCTCATCTTCGGGAATCGCGTTTTCCGCGATCCGCGCGATCGTGCCGTTGGCGCGGATGAAGATGATGTCGAGCGGGCTCGGCGTGTTCTTCATCCAGAAGCTCGCTTCCTTGGGCGCGCCGCCGCCAGCCGGATAGGGCCAGAACAGCATCCCGCCATTGTCGGGAATGTCGGTCCGGAACATCAGCCCCTTTTCCTGTTCGCCCGCGCTCTTGGCGACCTCGACCTGGAAAGCGTGGGTGCCGTTGCTGCTGGCGACGGTCAGCGCGATCGTCTTGGCTGCGTTGGCGCTGGCATCGGCCGAGGGCGACGCGTACCAACTATAACCGGCCCAGCCAGCCCCACCCACGCCGGCGGCCAGCGCCAGCAATCCAACAGCAAATTTCATGAAATCAGTCCTGTTCGACCATGACCGCCAACGGGCCCTTGCGGCCCTCAACGATCCGCGCCCTCAGACGTTGCTCGGGTTCCACCTCATGCAGACCGGCTCGGCGCAGCGTTTCCATATGCACGAATATATCGGCCGAGTCGGCGTCGCGCACCAGGAAACCATAGCCCTTCAGGCGATTGAACCATTTGACCGCGACCGGTTCGAACGGACCGGCCTGGTCGAGCATCGAGACCGGATCGACCCGATCGGCATCGGGACGGACGCGCGGCGGCGGCTCGATCGCGGTCGACAGGTCGATGGCCAGGATTGCGCTTGCCTGCAGGCCGCGGTCGCGGCGAACCGCGATGCAATCGACCCGCGCGCCCTCGGGCAGGCTGCGCCGGCCATGCGGCTGAAGCACCGAAAAATGGATGAGGATATCGCCCGCCTGATCGTCATCGACCAGGAAGCCGAAACCGCGCGTGACATCGAACCATTTGACGACGCCACGATGGTGCGATTCGCCGTCCGCCAGCGCCCCGACGTCAACCTCTTCCAACGGCTCCAGCGGGCGGTCGCCCGTCTCCAGCTGCGATTCTACGCGCACAGTCACCCCCTGCGAACAACCAGTGTAACACGATCACGATGAAAGCCAAAGGCTTAGCGCCGCTCGTTTCGGGATCGTTCTATTCGAGCAGCTTAACGGGATCATCGCCCGGATTCATGCTGGCCAGCGCGCGAGCCAGCTGGAACGAATGGCCGGCGCGGAGCAGCGCCGCGACATGCTTCTCGCGGGTCGGGCGATCGCCCGGCTGATCGGCGAACGGGCCGATCCGACGCCGACGCGCATAAGCGATCGCGGCATCGACCGACCGGTCGGCGACCGCCGGCGCGATAGCGTCAACATCGTCGCCGCCGATGCCGGCCTGGCGCAATACGCCTGCCACGCGTCGAGCCCCCAATCCGCGCCGCGCCATCGTACTCGCCTTGGCCTCTCCCCAGGCGCGATCGTCGATATAGCCGAGTTCGGCCATGCGATCGGCGATCGCCGCCGGGTCGGCGGCTTCCCCGTCCCAGCCCCGCTCGCGGATCTTGCGGCGGAGATAATCGGTCAGCCGTCCGCGCGTCGTCGCGAAGCGTTCGACATAGCGCAATGCCAGTCGTTCGAGGCTCGAACGGTCGAGCGGTGGGGCGGATTGACGAGGAACTCGGGCCATGTCGCCATGTTTGTGCCACACTGACAACCGAATTTGAACGCGTGCGGGCGGCAGGGGGCCGTCGCTGGCATGAAGCGGCCGGTAAGAGCCGCAGGAACATGGGCGCGAAAGTGATGACATTAGACATGGCGACTGACGTGGTAGGCGAGCGAACGGAGAGCCTGGCGCCGACTCCGACCGACGACGCCTTGCCGCGCCGACTGGCCGATTTCGGGACTTTGGGCGAAGCGCTGGATTATGCCGCGCAAGGCGTGCGCGGGCTCAATTTCCACGATCCGCGCGGCGCGCTGGTCCGCGCTTATCCTTTTTCCGAAATGCGGCAGGACGCGCTGGCGATGGCCCGCCGGCTGATCGCGTCGGGCGTGAAGCCTGAGGACCGGATCGCGCTGATCGCGGAAACCGGTGTCGAGTTCGCCAGCCTGTTCTTCGGCGTGGTCTATGCCGGCGCCTGGCCGGTGCCGCTGCCGCTACCGACCAGCTTCGGCGGCGCGCAAAGTTATATCGACCAGCTGTCGGTCCAGCTGAGAAGCTGCGACCCGACGATGCTGATCTATCCGCCCGAGATCGGCGCGATGTGCGCCGAAGCGGCAAGGATCCAGAATGTCGAGGGAATCGACTGGGCGAGCTTCGCCGAGCGCCCCGCTCCCGACGCCGAATTGCCGCAGGCCACGGGCGAGGACATCGCCTATCTGCAATATTCGAGCGGGTCGACGCGCTTTCCGCATGGCGTCGCGATCACGCATCATGCGCTGCTCAACAATCTCGCCGCGCACAGCCATGGCATGCATGTCGGCGATGGCGATCGCTGCGTCTCGTGGTTGCCCTGGTATCATGACATGGGACTGGTCGGCTGCTTCCTGTCGATCGTCGCCAACCAGGTATCGACCGATTACCTCAAGACCGAGGATTTCGCCCGCCGTCCGCTCGCCTGGCTCGACCTGATCAGCCGCAATCCCGGCACCACGCTCTCTTATTCGCCGACCTTCGGCTACGACATCTGCGCGCGCCGCATGTCGAGCCAGACCAAGGCGCGGGATCGATTCGATTTGTCGCGCTGGCGCGTGGCGGGCAACGGCGCCGACATGATCCGTCCCGACGTGATGCAGTCGTTCGTCGACGCATTCGGCGATGCCGGGTTCAAGGCGACCGCGTTCCTGCCGAGCTATGGCCTGGCCGAGGCGACCCTCGCGGTATCGATCATGCCGCCCGGCGAAGGCATCCGCGTCGAACTGGTCGAGGAAACCCAGCTGTCGGGCCAGGAAGGCCGCCACGATCGCCCGCAGCGGTATCGCGCGATCGTCAATTGCGGCAAACCGGCGCGCGACATGAAGATCGAGATTCGCGAGGAAGACGGCACGCCGCTGCCCGAACGCGCGATCGGCAAGGTGTGGTGCGCGGGGCCGTCGGTGATGGTCGGCTATTTCCGCGACCCCGAAGCGACCGCCGCCTGCATGCAGGACGGTTGGCTCGATACCGGCGACATGGGCTATATGTCGGACGGCTATATTTACATTGTCGGCCGCGCCAAGGACATGATCATCGTCAACGGCCGCAACCATTGGCCGCAGGACATCGAATGGGCAGTCGAGCAGCTGCCCGGCTTCAAGGCGGGCGATATCGCCGCCTTCGCGATCACCACGCCGGGCGGTGAAGAGACGCCGGCCGTCCTGGTCCAGTGCCGGACGTCCGACGAAGCCGAACGCCTGCGCCTGCGCGACGAGATTCGCGAGCGGGTGCGGTCGGTTACCGGCATGAATTGCGTGATCGAACTGATCCCGCCGCGCACGCTGCCGCGCACGAGTTCGGGCAAGTTGAGTCGGGCGAAGGCGCGCAATCTGTACCTCGCTGGTGAGATCAAGCCATACGCGATCGCCGCCTGAAGCCCTAGCGGGCCGGCAAAATACGGACTGATCTGGATCAATCGAGCGGGGTTATCCACAGTTTTGGCGGCTCGGTCGCGACTATTGCTCTCCATTTCGGGGCGAATTCGCGAAAAAATCCTGCGTGCGCCTAACCCTTCGCTAACCCTGTAGGCGCTATCCGCAGGGGGTGAGCACGGAGCCCTCTTCCCAATTCGCCACCCCGCGGATCGACGTCCGCGCGTTGCTTGGTCTCTACGATCCGGCGGACACCACCGACTGGGGTCCGATCCGGGCGGCGCAATTGCACGCCGGACGCCAGCTCGCCTTGTTCCTGCTCGGCGCCAACCTGATCGGCGCGGCTTTGGTCGTCATGATGTTCGACGGCCAGGTGCCGCGCGAAATGCTGATCGGCTGGGCGGTCCTGACCGGCCTGGTCGGGGTCGGCGTGACGATGCGGCGCCTCGCCTCGCGCCATCGCGACGCCAATTCCGCGACCCTCGGCGATGTGCGCGATACCGTGCTGGAAGGGATCGCGCTTGCCTCGGTCTGGTCGATTCCACCGCTGGCGCTGGGGTCGCGCGTCGATATCGGCACCGCGATGGCATTGTGGATCGTGCTGTCGGTCATGCTCACGGCGTCGGCCGTGGCAATGGCCGCGCTACCGCTGGCGACGCTGAGCTTCCTCGGTATCCTTGGCACCGCCATTGCCGTCATGCTGGTATTGATCGGCAGCCCGTTGCTGGCCGCGGCGTCGATGCTGTTCGTCGTCCTGCTGATGGTCAGTTGTTTCCAGCGCGGAAAATCGCTGGTGGTGATCCGCGCTAACGAAATCGGTCTGTCCGAACGCGACGAAACCGTCAGCCTGCTGCTCCGCGAATTCGAAGAAGAAGATGGCGACTGGCTGTGGGAGACCGACAGCGCCCGGCGCATCGTGCGCGCCAGCCCGCGTTTCGCGCGCTCGGTCCATCTCGATCCGGTGAAGATCAACGGCATGCCGCTGCTCCAGGCGCTGGCCGGCGTCCATTGGGAAAGCGGCGACTTCTCGTCCGGGCTGCGCATGCTCGCCGACAAACTCAAGAATCGCGAACCGTTTCGCGATATCCTGCTGCCCGTGCAGGTCGGTGAGGCCGAAAGATGGTTCGCGCTTGCCGCCAGCCCGCGCCACGATGACGACGGCGCCTTTATCGGCTTCCGCGGCGTGGGATCCGACGTCACCGCCCAGCGCGAATCGGCCGACAAGATCAACCGCATGGCGCGGTACGACATGCTCACCGGCCTGCCCAACCGGCTCCACCTCAACGAGCAACTCGGCCGCGCGATGGCCGAGGCGGAGAAATGGGGCACGCGCTGTGCGTTCATGATGATCGATCTCGATCGCTTCAAGGCGGTCAACGATTCGCTCGGCCATCCGGTCGGCGATCGGTTGCTCGGGCGCGTCTCGGAACGGCTCGGCCATCTGGTCAGCGACAATGAGGTCGTGGGCCGGCTCGGCGGCGACGAATTCGCGGTGGTGGTACGCGACGCGTCCGACACGGCCCGCGTCGAAAAGCTGGCACAGGCGATTATCGAGATGTTGTCGCGGCCATACGAGGTCGATGCGCACACGCTCTATATCGGTGCGTCGGTCGGCGTCGCGATCGGCCCGCGCGACGGCCGCACCGCCGAAATGCTGATCCGCTCGGCGGACCTTGCCCTTTATCGGTCGAAAGATGCCGGCGGCGGCGTCTTCCACACCTACGAGCCTCAGCTCCACGTCAAGGCGGAAGAGCGTCGCGTGCTCGAAATGGCGCTGCGCCAGGCGCTCGAAAAGGGTGAGATGCACCTCGAATACCAGCCTGTGGTGGTCGCCGGGTCGGGCAGCCTCACCGGCTTCGAAGCGCTCTTGCGTTGGACGCATCCCGAACTGGGCATCATTTCACCGGCCAAGTTCGTGCCCCTGGCAGAAGACGCACGGCTGATCGTTCCAATGGGCGAATGGGTGTTGCGCCAGGCGTGCGACGAAGCGTCGCGATGGCCGTCGCCGACGCGGGTCGCGGTCAACGTATCGCCCGAACAGCTCCACAATCCCGCGTTCGTGTCGGTGGTCGCATCGGCGCTCGCCAATAGCGGGCTGCCGCCGGAGCGGCTCGAACTCGAAGTGACCGAGGGCGTGTTCATGCGCGAAGGCACCGTGGCGGTGCAGGTGCTCGAACGCGTGCTCGATCTCGGCGTGCGCCTGAGCCTCGACGATTTCGGTACCGGTTATTCGTCGCTGGGCTATCTCGCGCGCACCCGCTTTTCGACGATCAAGATCGATCGCAGCTTCGTCCAGGGCGCTTCCAAGGGTCAGAAGGAGCCGGTCGCGATCATCCGCGCCGTTGTCGCGCTTGCCCAGTCTTTGGGTATGGCAACGACCGCGGAAGGCGTCGAGACCGAGGACGAGCACCGGCTGATCCAGGATCTCGGCTGCACCAAGGTTCAGGGCTATTATTTCGGCCGGCCGCTGCCGGTCAGCGAAGCGCGAGCGCTGGCTTCGCGCGATTGGGGCGGCGAAGCCGCCGCGGCCTGACAAACCGCGGTTTGGAAATGCGCCGCAGGCGCATTTCGCGGCACCGGCCCGCTCCCCCACCCGACCTCCCAATCAGGGTATTCTATGGGAGGTCGGGTGGGGGAGCGGGCCGGTGCCGCGAAATGCGCCTGCGGCG